>CAWAZU010000009.1:7500-285415 GCA_963786445.1 uncultured Pseudomonadota bacterium | reverse complement strand
TTCGTGTTCGCCACCTGGAACGACCTGTCGCATCTGGGGCCGACGGTGCTGGGTCGCGCATCTGATCGGTTCAGCCGCCCCCACCAGCCGGCCAGGACGGAAAGGCCGGGCCGCGCGCCAGAACGGATCGCCATGGATGCGATACCCGTGAAACGGCAAGCGCGATCCGCTGACGGGTAGCGGAACCCTCGCAGCACGGCTATTGTCCGCCCGGTCGTGCGGCCCTCGCGCGACTCGACCAGGATGCCGTCTTGTGGTGGGCGGCGCCGCCGCAGGGGGTTTTGGCTCTTGGTTCGCATTCGCGTTGTCGCGCTCGCGTCGCTGTTCGGCATGTCCGTTGTCCTCGTCGGGCCGCTTGCCTCCCTGGCCGTGGCGCAATTGCGCCCCGCGGTGCCGGCCGCCTCGCCGCCCGGCCGGCGCCACGATCGCCGACGTCCGCGTCGAGGGCAATCTGCGCATCGAGGCGGGCACCATCCGCTCCTACATGCTGGTGCGCCCGGCGACCCCTACAATCCCGACCGGGTCGACCGCAGCCTGAAGACGCTGTACGCGACCGGGCTGTTCAACGACGTACCGATCGACCGCGTCGGCTCGGCGCTGGTGGTCAACGTCAAGGAGAACCCGATCGTCAACCGCATCGCCTTCGAGGGCAACCACAAGCTCAACGACGACACCCTGCGCGCCGCAATGCAGCTGCGGCCGCGCGCCGTGTTCACGCCGGCGATGGCCGAGGCCGACCGGCAGCGCATTCTCGACCTCTATGCCGCGCAAGGCCGCTTCGCCGCCCGGGTCGAGCCGAAAATCATCGAGCTGCCGCAGAACCGCGTCAACGTGGTGTTCGAGATCAACGACGGCCCCACACGCTGATCAGCCGCATCATCTTCGTCGGCAACCATGCGTTCAGCGAGGGCCGGCTGCGCGAGGTCGTCGCCAGCCGCGAGACGGCCTGGTGGCGCTTCCTGTCCAGCTGCGACATCTACGACCCCGATCGCGTCGCCTATGACAAGGAACTGCTGCGCCGGTTCTACCTGAGAACGGCTATGCCGACTTCGCGGTCACCGGCGCGACCGCCGAGCTGGCGCCGGACCGGTCGGCCTTCTTCCTGACCTACACGCTGCACGAGGGCGAGCGCTACCGGGTCAGCAAGGTCTCGCGTGAATTCCACGCTGCGCCATTCGCCAGCGCGTCGCTGCAGCCGTGACTGTCGAATGTCGGCCGGCGACTGGTACGACGGCGACGCGGTGGAGCGCACCGTGCAGGCGCTGACCGACGCCGTGCAGAACCGCGGCCAGCCGTTCGTCGATGTCAAGCCGCGCATCAGCGCGACGCCAAGAAGCACACCATCGACCTGGTGTTCGACGTCATCGAGGCGCCGCGGGTCTATGTCGAGCGCATCGACATCACCGGCAACACGCGCACCGAGGACAAGGTGATCCGCCGCGAGTTCCGCCTGGCCGAGGGCGACGCGTACAACGCCGCCCTGTTGCGCCGCTCCCGCCAGCGGCTGCAGGACCTCGACTACTTCAACAGCGTCAACATCACCACACGCCCGGCTCGGCGCCCGACCGGACGCGTGCTGAACACCACGGTGGAGGAGAAGGCGACCGGCGAGCTGACCATCGGCGGCGGCTATTCCACCGATGTCGGCGCGCTGGTCAATGCCGGCCTACGAGACGCAACCTGGTCGGCACCGGCATCGACGCCGGGATCAACGCGATCCTGGCGCAGAAGGAAAGCCAGATCGATCTGTCGGTCACCGACCCCTACTTCCTCGACCGCAACATCGTCGCCGGCGGCGACGTGTTCCGGATCAACAACAACCAGGAATACGTCCGAGTACGACGAAGGGCGCTTCGGCTTCACGCTGAGCGCCGGCTACGACTTCAGCGACCACCTGCGGCAGTCCTGGACCTACTCGCTGGTCAGCCGCCGGGTCTACGACGTGCAGCCAACCGCCAGCCTCTACGTGCCGACGTGGCGGGCACGACGCTGCTCTCGCAGATCGGCCAGACCATCACGCTCGATTACCGCGACAGCCGGTCGACCCGCGGTCCGGCTGGGTGGCGCGGCTCGGCACCGATTTCGCCGGGCTCGGCGGCGACGCCCACTACGTCCGCACCAAGGTCGACGGCGCCTACTACATCCCGCTGGACCGGCTCACCGGCAACGACTGGGACATCGCGATCTCGGCGGGCACCGGCTACCTGTTCACCCTCGGCGGGCGGAGCAGCATCATCGACCGCTTCTTCCTCGGCGGCGACAACCTGCGCGGCTTCCACGACGGCGGCGCCGGCCCGCACGCCGTGCCGCGATCGGCGCCAGCTACTGCCGACAGCCTGGGCGGGCGGTTCATCTGGACGCAGTCGACCGAGCTGCGCTTTCCGCTGCCGGTCTCGCCCGACCTCGGCCTGTCCGGGCGCGACCTTCGTCGATGTCGGCGCGCTGACCGGCGTGCCGAAGGTGTATGTCGACGGCGCGCAGGCGCCTTTGGTGGACATGCCGGCCCGCGATCTCGGCCGGCGTCGGGGTTTCCTGGAAAACGCCGTTCGGACTGATCAACATCGATCTCGGCGTCCCGGTCATCAGATACAAATACGATCAGCTGAATCTTCCGCTTTGGCTTCGGCACGAGGTTCTAGTGCGCATAATCCGTCCCTGGCTGCCGCGGCGCTGGCCGCGGCGTTCCTGATGCCCTGCCGTCGCCGGCGGCGGCGCAGAATCAGGACTTTTTCATCCCCGGCCAGCCGAAGCCGGCGGCGCCGCATCCGCCGCCCATGGCCCCGCGGCCGGAGGCGCCGCGATGGCGCCGGCCACGCCGGAGGCGCCGCCGCCGATGCCCCCGGAGTCCGAGCTGCCGCCGCCGCCGGCGCTGCCGCCGCTGCCGAGGGCGAATCGCCGCCGGCCGCCGTGATCGGCGTGATCGGCGTGCCCGAGGTCATGCGCGCCTCCACCGCCGCCCAGCAGGTCGAGAAGGCCATCGGCGAGCGGCGCAGCAAGCTGAACGAGGACGCGCAGAAGGAGCAGCAGCCTGGCGCGACATGCAGCAGGCGCTCGCCAACGACCGCGCCAAGCTCTCGCCCGAGCAGATCCGCGCCCGCGAGCGCGAGCTGCAGGAGCGCATCACCAACGCCCAGCGCAACTTCCGCGAGCGCAACCGGGTCATCCAGCAGGCGGCGCAGTACGGGCTGGCGCAGATCGAGCGCACGCTGGTCGCGGTGATCCGCGCAGGTGGCCGAAGCCGCGGCATGAACCTGGTGCTGCACCGCCCGCAGGTGGCGCTGAACGTCAACGAGTTCGACATCACCGAGCAGGTGACCGAGCAGCTCAACAAGGTGCTGCCGGCGGTGATCTCCGCCGGAAGGCGTGTCGCCGGCGGAGATGGCGGCGCTGCCGAAGAGCAGGCGAAGCAGCCGGCGCCGGCGCCGGCGCCGCCAGCCGGCCAAGCCGGCGGCCGCGCCGGCGCAGTAGGGCGCCGATGGCGGCCGGCGACGCGCGGTTCTTCCGCCGCACCGGCCCGCACGATCTGGCGGCGCTGGCGGCGGCCTGCGGCGCGCCGGCGCCGGCAGGCGGGGCGCGGCTGATCGCGGGCGTGGCGCCGCTGCAGACGGCCGGGCCGGACGACGTGAGCTTCCTCGACAACCGCCGCTACCTGCCGGCGCTGGCCGCGACCCGCGCCGGGGCGGTGATCGTGCGCCCGGAGTTGGCCGCGCGCGTGCCCGCCGGCAGCGTCGCCCTGGTCACCGCCGAGCCCTATCTCGGCTGGGCGCGCGTCGCGGCGCTGTTCCACCCCGAGCCGCCGGCGCAGGCGGGCGCGCATCCGACCGCCGTGGTCGATGCGGCGGCGCGCGTCGATGCCGCGGCCGAGATCGGGCCGCTCGCCGTGATGGCGGCGGGGGCGGAGATCGGGCCGCGCTGCCGCATCGGCCCCGGCGCGGTGATCGGCGAGGGCGTGGTGCTCGGCGCGGACTGCCGCATCGGCGCGCATGCCAGCCTCAGCCACGCGCTGCTCGGGGCGCGCGTCTATATCTATCCGGGCGCCCGCATCGGCCAGGAGGGGTTCGGCTTTGCCACCACGCCCGCGGGGTTCGTCACCGTGCCGCAACTCGGCCGGGTGATCCTCGAGGACGACGTGGAGATCGGCGCCAACACCACGATCGACCGCGGCTCGGCCCAGGACACCGTGATCGGCGCCGGCTCGCGCCTCGACAACCTGGTGCAGATCGGGCACAACGTCCGCCTCGGGCGCTGCTGCGTCATCGTCGCGCAGGCCGGCATTTCCGGCTCCACGGTGCTGGAGGATTTCGTGCTGGTCGGCGGCCAGGCGGGCTTGACGGGCCATCTGCGCATCGGCCGCGGAGCGCGGATCGGCGCCCAGGCGGGCGTCATGGCGGATGTGCCGGCCGGGGCGGAGGTGGTCGGCAGCCCGGCCATGCCGGTGCGCGAGTTCTTTCGCCAGGTGGCGACGCTGCGCCGGCTGGCGGGCGGGGCGAAAGCGAAGAGGTCGGACTGAAGCCGCGATGGACAGCACCGCGACGGACCAGCAGCAGACGGGCGGACCCGGCGTGACGGCGGACATCGCGCGCATCATGCACGCGATCCCGCACCGCTACCCGTTCCTGATGATCGACCGCGTGGTCGATCTGGTGCGCGGCCGCTCGGCGATCGGGATCAAGAACGTCTCGGTCAACGAGAGTTTCTTCCAGGGCCATTTCCCCGGCCATCCGGTGATGCCGGGCGTGCTGATCATCGAGAGCATGGCGCAGACCGCGGCCGTGCTGGTGGTGGAGACGCTGGGCCCGGAGGCGGCCGGAAAAGTCGTGTATTTCATGTCCGTCGAGCACGCGAAGTTCCGCCGCCCGGTGGTTCCGGGCGACCAGCTGCGCATCCACGTCGTCAAGGACCGGCATCGCGGCAATGTCTGGAAGTTCAGCGCGGTGGCGCGGGTCGATGGCGTGGCGGTGGCCGAGGCCACCTACGCCGCCATGATCATGGACCGGGTGGCCGAGCGGTAGGGCGTGAGCGGAATTCATCCGAGTGCGGTCGTGGCGCCGGGGGCGACGATCGGCGCCGGGGTGCGCATCGGCCCGTGGTGCAGCATCGGCGCGAACGTCACCATCGAGGACGGCGCCGAACTGGTCAGCCACGTGGTCGTCGACGGCCGCACGCGCATCGGCGCCGCGGCCCGGCTCTATCCGTTCTGCACCGTCGGGCTGGCGCCGCAGGACCTGAAATACCGCGGCGAGGACACGCTCTGCGAGATCGGCGCGCGCACGCAGGTGCGCGAGCACGTCACCATCCATCGCGGCACCGTCACCGGCAGCGGCGTGACGCGCGTGGGCGCCGACTGCCTGCTGATGGCGGTGGTCCACGTGGCGCACGACTGCGCGATCGGCGACGGCGTGATCATCGCCAACAATGTCGTCATGGGCGGCCATGTCAGCATCGACGACGGCGCGGTGATCGGCGGCGCGGCGGCGCTGCACCAGTTCGTGCGCATCGGCCGCGGCGCGATGATCGGCGGCGTGTCCGGCGTCGAGGCCGACGTGATCCCGTTCGGCAGCGTCATCGGCAACCGCGCGCGACTGGCGGGGCTGAACCTGGTGCGGCTGAAGCGGCTGGGCATGCAGCGGGCGCAGATCCACCGGCTGCGCGCCGCGTTCCGCATGCTGTTCAAGGGCGAGGGCGTGTTCGCCGCGCGCGTCGCCGCGGTGCGCGCGGAATTCGGCGACGATGCGCTGGTCGCCGAGATGCTGGACTTCGTCGAGGCACCGAGCCGCCGCGGCCTGATCCGGGTCGCCGCCGATGCCGATGCGGGCGAGGACGATGCCGGCTAGTGCAGCAAGGCGCCCTGCGGCGCACCCATGTCGGCGGTGAGCGGATCGCTCTCGGCAGCGCAGACCGCCATCGCGGTGCGCAGCGCGTCGAGCGTGGCGCAGAGCTGCAGGCTGGCGGCCTCGTCGGCCAGCATGCGCAGGCATTGCAGGATGCCATCGGCGCTCGGCTGGTCGCGGTCGGCCGCGTCGGGCGGGCTTGCCGGCAGGTTGTTCATCGCGGGTCGTTCTTCCATCGCGCGGGTTGCAGGCAGGCCGGGTCACAAGAGTGTGATGATCCGAGCCATGTCTATGCCGCAACGGCAAGGGCGACGGCAACAGGAATCGCCGTGTCGTTGCGATGTCAGACGAAGCTGAGCCGCGCCCGGCGCTCGGCATCCTGGCCGGCGGCGGGCCGTTGCCCGGCCGCGTGGCGGCGGCGGCGCAGGCGGCGGGGCGGGCGGTGTTCCTGGTCGGGCTGGAGGGCTACGCCGAGCCTTCGGTGCTGGCGCCGTTCCCGCATGGCTGGGCGCGGCTGGGGGCGGCGGGGCGCAGCCTCGCGCTGCTGCGCGCGCAGGGCTGCCGCGACCTGGTGCTGGTGGGGCCGGTGCGGCGGCCCTCGCTGCTCGATCTGCGGCCGGATGCGGAGGGGGCGCGGCTGCTGGCGCGCATCGGCCGCGCCGCGTTCGGCGGCGATGACGGGTTTCTGGCGGCGATCGTGCGCGTGCTGGCCGACGAGGGGTTTCGCGTGCTCGGCGCGCACGAGGTGCTGACCGAGGCGGTGGCCCCGCGCGGCACGCTCGGCCGGGTCGTGCCGGACGCACAGGCGCTGGCCGATGTGCGGCGCGGGGTGACGGTGGCGCGCGCGCTCGGCGCGGTCGATGTCGGGCAGGGCTGCGTGGTGCAGCAGGGCATCGCGCTCGCGGTCGAGGCGATCGAGGGCACCGACGCCATGCTGGCGCGCGCCGCGGCACTCAAGCGGCCGGGGCCGGGCGGGGTGCTGGTCAAGCTGGTCAAGCCGGGGCAGGAACGGCGGGCCGACCTGCCGACGATCGGCCCCGCGACGGTGCGCGCGGCCGCCGCCGCCGGGCTGCGCGGGATGGCCGTCGAGGCCGGCGGCACGTTGCTGACGGATCGTGCCGCCCTGATCGCGGCGGCGGATGCGGCGGGCCTGTTCCTGCTCGGGATCGACCCGGCGGAGTTCTTGCAACCGGAGGACAAGCCATGAGCGACGCCTATCGCTACCTGCACACCATGCTGCGCGTCGGCGACCTGGAGCGCAGCGTCGCGTTCTACCGCGACATGTTCGGCATGAAGGAACTGCGCCGCCGCGACGTGCCGGACGGCAAATACACGCTGGCCTTCATGGGCTACGGCCCGGAGGCCAGCCATACCGTGCTGGAACTGACCTACAACTACGGTGTCGATCGCTACGAGATCGGCAGTGCATTCGGCCATCTCGCCATCGGCGTGCCGGACGTGTCGGCCGCCTGCGAGAAGATGCGTGCGGCGGGGACGAAGATCACGCGCGAGCCGGGGCCGGTGAAGTTCGGCACCACGGTGATCGCCTTCGTCGAGGACCCGGACGGCTACAAGATCGAGCTGGTGCAGACGCACTGAGGCGTCAGGCGCCGCGGTCGCGGCCGTAGTTCGGCCACAGGCGCGGCGTCGCCAGCTCCAGCGAATGGCCGTCGGGATCGCGGAAATACAGGCTGACGCTGCCGCTCGGCCACGCCACGCGGCTCTCCACCGCGACGCCGTGATCGGCCAGGCGCTGCTGCCAGCCGGCGAGCGTGTCCTCGGGGATGGCGAAGCAGAGATGCAGGCTGCCGTGGCCGTCATGCGGCGGGATGGTGCCGCCCGGCGTGGGGCTGGGGTTGACCGACCCGCCGGCGCGGAACAGCAGCAGCACCTGCGCCCCCGGCACGCCGAGCGCACACATGCGCGCGTCGCGGATGAACGGCGGAAAGCCGAACAGGCGCTCGTAGAACGCCTGCGCGCGGTCGAGGTCGGCGACATAGAGCGAGGTTTCCAGGACGTGCGTCACGTGCGGGGTCGGGTGGCTCATATCGGCATCCTCGCGGCGAAGGGATGTTCGGGACATCAAGGGCGCGGCGCGGTCAAGGTTTGCGGGCGGGGGACCGCGGCAATCGGTGCGCGCTCACGCCGCGGCGACCACGGCCCTTGCGGGCTTGACCCAAGGCGGCGGCAGCCCGACGTGGCAGGTGTCCTTCCGTGGGAATTTGAGCGTGCATCGATCATCCGCGGCGATGCTGTTGTGCGCCGGTCTCGGCGTGTCGGCATGCGTCCTGAACCCGGACCGTTTGCCGCGGACCTATCTGCTGCAGGCCCGGCAAGCCGTGCGGGCGCATGACGCTCCGGCGGCGCTGGCGGCGCTCAACCAGGCAGAGTCGCTGTGGCTGAACGGGAACAGGCCGTCTTCCGCCCCGTTCGGTTTCGATCCGGAGGCGTTGCGCGACATGGGCCGCGCCCGCCAGTCGGTGCAGATGGGGCGCTGGGGGGACGCGGAATACTATGTCCGGACCGCCATCGCGCAGCCGACCGTGATCGTGCCTGGCTAGGCTCGGTTGCGCGACGCCATTCCGATCGAGAAGGATGTATGCATCGTGCCGCAGCAGGGTGTCATCGGGCTGATCGGCGGCATGAGCTGGGAAAGCTCGGCCGAGTACTACCGGATCATCAACCAGGCCGTTCGCGACCGGCTGGGCGGCTTGTGCTCCGCGCGCTGCCTGATGTGGTCGTTCGACTTCGGCGAGATCGAGGCGTTGCAGCACGCCGGGCGGTGGGACGATGCAGCGGCGCTGATGATCGACGCCGCACGGCGCCTGGAATGCGGGGGTGCCGACTTTTTCCTGATCTGCACCAACACCATGCACCGCATGGCCGAGCAGGTGCAGGCCGCCGTCGCGATCCCGTTGCTGCACATCGCCGATGCCACGGCCGAGCGCATCAAGGCGCAGGGGATCAGGCGGGTTGGCCTGCTCGGCACGGCGTTCACCATGGAGCAGGATTTCTACAAGGGACGGCTCCAGCACCGCTTCGGCCTCGATGTGCTGGTGCCCGAGGCGGACGACCGCGCCGTCGTGCATCGGGTGATCTACCAGGAGCTGGTGCAAGGGCGGGCGGAGCCGGCGTCGCGCGACGCCTACCGGGCGGTGATCGCCCGCCTGGTCGAACGTGGCGCCGAAGCGGTGATCCTGGGATGCACGGAGATCATGCTGCTGGTGAAGCCGGAGGACAGCGCGGTTCCGCTGTTCGACACCACCGCCATTCATGCCGAGGCGGCCGTGGCGCGCGCGCTGTCGGTCGTGCCCCAGGCCGCATAGCGCCGCGCCGCCCGGCGCGCGGCTGTGCGGCGACCACCTCAGGTATGCACGGCGTATCCGCCGTCCACCGGGATCGCGGTGCCGGTCACGAAGTCCGAGGCACGGCTGGCGAGGAAGACGGCGATGCCCGCCAGGTCCGCGGGCACGCCCCAGCGCCCGGCCGGGGTGCGGGCCAGCACCCGTTCGTGCAGACCGGCGACATCCTTGCGTGCCTGTCGGGTAAGATCGGTCTCGATCCAGCCCGGCAGGACCGCGTTCACCTGGATGTTGCTCGCGGCCCAGGCCGAGGCGAGGGATCGGGCCAGCTGCACGATGCCGCCCTTGCTCGCCGAATAGGGCGCGGCGAACGAGGCGCCGAAGATCGAGGTCATCGAGCCGATGACGATGACCTTCCCGCCCTGCTGGCGCAGGAACGCCGGATGGGCTGCCTGCGCGCTGTAGAAGGCGGATGACAGGTTGGTCGTCAGCACCGCGTTCCATTCCTCGGGCGTAAACGCTTCCGGCGGCTTGCGGACATTGATCCCGGCATTGGCGACCAGGATGTCCAGCCGACCGAACCGTTCCTCCGCGGCGGCGACGAAGCCGCGGCACTCGGCCGGGTCCGACACATCGGCGACGAGGCTCGCCGCATCCGCGCCGTTCGCGCGCAGCCGCGCCAGCGCGGCTTCGTTCTTCGCGGCATTGCGCCCGACGACGAGGATGGTCGCGCCGGCGGCGGCCAGCCCCTCCGCCATTCCCAGCCCAATTCCGCCGTTGCCGCCGGTCACCACCGCCACCCGGCCGTCAGATCGAACAATTCGCTCACCACCACCGTGATCCTCACCTGCGCCAGGCGGTCTTGATAGCGAATGCAAGGCGCGATGCCAGCGCCGGTCCTGCCAGGGTGCGGTCGGGCACGGCAGGCTTCGCTGCCTCCGCAAACCGCAGTGCAGCCACTCCGAATGGGCGGGGCCGGATCGGTATTAGACACATTATCTAATCGATCTTGATATCACTCTAAAACGGTAGCAGCTTTGATCAACCCCACTTGCCACCCGGTCGCCATCGCTGCCCAGCGCGCCCACGGGCTGCATCGCCATTGGCACCACGCCGGCAAAGCGGTCGGCCGCATCCCTCACAGCGGTAGCGGTCACGTCCCCGTCCACCAGGCCGCTGTCGCAGGCGAAAGGCGCGGGGTGCGTCTTGTCCCCGGCGGCGAAAGCGGCACTCGCCGCCTTGCCGGCATCGCACGTTGCGTCGGCCGCCGCGGCGGGCGCAGCCGCCACCGGTGTGGTCCTCGGGCAAGGTGGCGCTGCCGCCTTCGGGGTCGGCCTCGGCCTCGGCGTGCTGGGCCTCGGCGGAGCGGTTGCGGCGGTCGGCGGGCTGATGGGCGGCGGCGCCGGCCTTCTGGGCACGTCCGGCCCCGGTTCCACCGTGTCGGCCTGGCAAGACCCGCCGCCTTCGTGGGATGTGTCGATTGCGTCCGTGCCGGTTGATCCGGCGCTCCCTGTGAACGTGCCGGAGCCGTCGGGGATGGCGACGCTGTTCCTGGGTCTGTTTGTGCTGGCCCTGCTCTGGCGGCGGCGGCAGTCGTTCCGGTGAACGCCTCGCCGGCCGGACGGCTGGCCGCGGACGTTCAACGCCTCGCGATGGCGGGATCATCGTGATACCCGCCGCCTGGATTGGGTTGCGCCCAATGCGCCGGTCGCTATTGTCGCGGTCTCTCAGGGAGGAGGGATAAGCGGATGGACGCAACGTTCTCTCGGCGGGCAGTTCTGGTTTTTGCGTCACTTGCCTGGGCGGGATCGGCGACGGTCGCGCTGGCCGCACCAGCCTCGTTTACGGTTGCGCTGACCGGCGCGCAGCAAGTGCCGCCGGTGCAGACCTCAGGGAGTGGCATGGCGACGCTCACCTACGATCCGAGCACGCGCCAGGTGACCTGGTCGGTCAGCTACAGCGGGCTTTCCAGCGCCGTCACAATGGCCCATTTCCACGGCCCGGCGGCCGCGGGCAAGAACGGTCCCGTGGTGATCTGGATCAGCAAGCGGGGCGGGTCGGCGTCCAGCCCGATCACCGGCCAAGCCACCCTGACGGCGGCGCAGGCCGCGCAGTTCGCGGCCGGCCAGTGGTATGTCAACGTGCACACCAAGAACCACCCGGGGGGCGAGATCCGCGGCCAAGTGATGCCCCCGAAGCGGATAGCCCCGGTCAGAGGAAGCTAGCGAGCAGCGCCGCCGCCACGGCGCTGCCGCCGAGCACGAGAACGGCGCGCGCCGGCGAGGCGAAGCGGGGTGGCGTTGCCGGCGTGCGGAGTCCTTTGCGGCCGGTCAGCATCGGCCGCAGCAGGTGATGCCCCTTCAGCACGGCGTAACAGGCGATCGCCACCACATGCAGCGCGATGGCGGCGAGCAGCGCATCCCACAGCAGGGCGTGCAGATCCGTGACCAGGTCCGCGAGCTTCGCCGGCATCATCCCGGTCAGCGGTCCCTCGTCGGCGACGTCGTTGTTGACCACGATGCCGGTCAGCGTCTCGCCGAGCAGCAGCACGAGCAGCAGCAGCACCATCCAGCCGCCGGCCGGGTTGTGGCCGACCTGCTCGTCCGGCTCGCGGCGAAAGAGGCGTGCGAGATGCCGCGCGGCGGCCTGCGGGGAAGCCACGAACCGGGCGAAGCGCGCGGTCTCGCTGCCCACCACGCCCCAGGCCACGCGGAACAGCAGCAGGGCCAGCAGTGCCGTGCCCGCGCGGGCGTGCCAGGTCATCCAGTCGAGGCGCCACGTGACATAGGCCGACAGCACCAGTGCGACCGTGAGCCAGTGGAACAGCCGCGTCGGCAGGTCCCAGACGCGCACGGTTTTGGCGCCGTTGTGCGGCGCCCCCGCGGATGGCATCAGCGCCCGCCGCGCAATGGCGGGATGCGGCACAGGCCCGGATAGTGTCGCTCCCTCACACCGCGCATCCTGTCCATTCCCGTCAGGTGCCTTCGCGCTCCGCTCGGCGATCAGGGTTGCAATCCGTGTCGCGGCGAACGGTCCCGAGCCTGGCAACTCATTAAGTTCTGTTCCGGCTTGGCTATCCAGGGTGAGCCGCTCCGCGCCGCGCGGGCAAGACGGCGTTCGGTGCTCACCGCTGCCATGTGGTATGGCTGGCGGCCCAAGGAGGGACGATGAGCCTGGAGCTTGCCGCCTCGGTCGAAGCGCGCGCGCTGGCGATCCGTGACCGCATCCTGCCGCTGGTGCATGCGCACGGTCTGCTGGAGGACCTCGACGCCAAGGACGGCACGCTGCGGCTGACCGTGCTGGCGCGCGCGCCGTGGCGGTTCACGCACTGGACGCCGTTCAACGCGCTGGCGCCGACCGAGGCGGCATCCCCGTCCTACCGCCACGCACTTGAGCGTCAGCGCGCCCGGCCGGACCTGCCGTATGGCCTGGATGTGTGGCATGACGGGGCAAAGGTGCTGAGCGTGCTGTGGGCGGACGACGGCACAGTCAGCGTCGTCGCCTTCGTCCGCGGCGCCTGGGAGGAGTCGGCGCTGGCGCTGCAGGCCGGCGAGGGTGCGTGAAGCTGCTCGATTTGATGGTCGGTTGTTGGTTCCCGGAGCGACGCCGCCATGACCCTCTTCCATCTCAGCCGCCCGGCCGGCCGGGCCGGTCGGAATTTGCTGGTGTATCTGCACGGCGCCGGCGAGGTCGGCGGCGATCCCGAGCGGCAGTTGCGCAAGAGCGGCCCCTGGGCCGACGTGCTGCACGACCCGGCCGGCGCCTACGACGCCGCCACGCGGGCGGCGATCCGCCGATTTCACGTCCTCGGCTACCACCTCGCGGCCGGCGACTGGGACGGCGCGGCGCTGGACGCCGAACTGCTTTGCTATCTCGCCGCGCACCCGCAGATCGACCGGGAAGGGATTTGCCTCACCGGCATCAGCCGCGGCGGCCGGGGCGTGCTGCGGCTGGCGATCCATCGTCTGCGTGCCGGCCGGCCGGTGAGCGCCGTCGCCGCGTTCTGCCCGGCAGGCGGGGCGGAGGCGTATGCCCAGGACGATGTCGCGCTGCTGCGCCAGGTGCCGATCCATCTGTTCCACTGCCCGGAGGACGAGGTGGTGCCCTTCGCGGGCAGCGCCGCACTGCACCGCCGCATCGGCAGCGCCACTTCGCGGTTGCGCATCGTCCACCGCAGCGAACTGGCCGACCCGGCGGGTCCGCATAATTGCTGGACCCAGTTCTACGCCCATCCGGCGTTCTACCGCTGGCTGGAACAGCCGCAGGGCGACCCGGCGGACTGGCCGCATCTGCCGGCGCGCCGCGCCCGCCTCAGCGGTCGAAGCTGAACGCATAGACCCGCCCGTCGCCGGCGACATAGAGCCGGCCCTCGGCGGCGAGGACGGTGGCGAAGTGCCGCAGCCCGGTCATCCGGTCGGCCACGCCGCCGCCGCCGAACACCACCTGGCCGGTATCGCCGCGAAATCCGTGCAGCCGCTCGTCGCCCTCGGCGCCGACGATCCAGACGATCGGGTCGGCGGCGCGGTCGGACGTGGTCACCATCGCCGCCCCGCGGCCGTCGAGCCCGGCGCACCACGCCGTACGCATCGCGGCATGCGCGCCGCCGGAGATGCGCAGCGCCAGCAGCCCGGCGCCGTGCGCCCCGCCGGGGCAGGACGCAGCCCGCGCCTGCAGCGCCACCAGCACGTCGCTGCCGTCCGGATAGGCGGCGGGCGCGGTGATGATCGGGCCATCGGCCACCGTCGCCACGGCGAGCGGGTGGCCGACGCCGCCGAGATCGGCGCGGTCGAGCAGATAGGCTTTTCCGTCCTTGCCGAGTGCCAGCAGCAGCGCGGCGTGGTCCTGACCGGCCGGAAGATCGATCGGCAGCGGGTTGCTGCCGCCGAGGTCCGCGTCGTCGGCGTCCAGGTGCCGCCAGTCGGCGGGCGTGAAGAAATTCTCCGGGTCGGGCCGCCAGCGCAGGTCCGGGGGAAGCCGGATGATCGCCTCGCCGCCGCTCCATTGCTGCGCGGCGTCGGTGTTGCCGGTGGCGGCGAACAGGTTGCGCCCGTCGAAGGCGATGCCGCCGATCGCCCAGATGCCGCCCTTGCTGGCCCAGGTCTTCCAGGCGCCGAACACGGCGGGCCGCTGCGAGGTTCAGCCCGACCACCCAGCCGTGGTAGTCGCCGCAATCGCCCCAGTGGCCGCCATACGGCACATAGAGCCGCCCGCCCGCCAGCGTCAGCGCGCCGCGCTGGTTCTGCAGCCGCGGCTGGAAGCGCATTGACGCGCCGCGCAGCCCGGCGGCGACATCGACCGGCCAGCCTTGCAGCACCGACCCGTCGCGCAGCGACAGGCCGAACACCAGATGCTCCGGCCCGCCGCCGCGATCGACCATCGCATCGAGGAACAGCGCGCCCGTCCGTGCGTCGATCACCGGCGTGCCGGTGATGCCGAGCGGCGCGATGTCGCCGCACGGCAGCACCGACGAGGCGGTCGCCGGCCCGACGGTGCGCCGCCACACCGCGCGGCCGGTGGCGGCGTCCAGCGCGTACACGGTGTTGTCCTCGGTCGCCACGATCACCAGCCCATGCGCGGCGCCCGGCGGATGCCAGTAGAGCGGCTGCGCGTAGCTGGCGCCCGCGACCCGGCCGTCGAACGCCGGGTCGCGATGCGCGCCGGCGGCCCGCGCCCAGGTCAGGCCGGGGACGACGGAGTGCCCGCTGCGGGCCGGATCGGCGTGATAGGTGGTGACGCTGGCGTCGTCCGGCGCCGCGCGGGCGGGCTGGCCGCCGGCCAAGGTCGCCAAGGCCACGATTGCGGCTGCCAGGAAACGCATCGCTCTGCTCCGGGAGGCCTGAGGGGTGGAAGACAGGGGCGGCGAGGCTACACCGACGGCGGCAATTCGTTCCAGACCACCGGCTCGCAGCGGCGCCCATTTATGCAAGAAACTTGCATTATTGCCCCGTCCCGTTGACTCGCCCGCCCGCCTCGCCGAGCATGGCTGCAACGAGGGCGCGGGGAGCGGGGAGATGGCGTTCTGCAAGATGCTGGGCGGCGCGGCCGCCGTGCTGCTGGCGCTCACGGCCGCGGCGGCGGCGCAGACCAAGCCGCTGATCGTCTATGTCTCGCCCAACCCGGTGGGCGTGAACGATTTCCTCAAGCTCGGCCGTGCCGGCACCGAGGCGGTGGCGAAATCGCTCGGCGCGGCGGCGAAGACGTTCGAGAGCACCGATCCGACCACGCGGCGCCAGAACCTCGACGCGGCGGCGCGGGACGGGGCGAAAGTGGTGGTCTCGGTCGGCTTCGAGTTCAACGATCTGGTGCCCGACATCGCGGCGCGCTATCCGGCGGTGAACTTCCTGATGATCGACACCTGCGTGCCGAAGCCGGCGCCCAACATCTATTGCGCCGCGTTCCGTGAATACGAGCCGAGCTTCCTGGCCGGCGCGGAGGCGGCACTGACCAGCAAGACCGGAAAAGTCGGTTCGGTCAGCGCGCTCGACATCCCGTTCCTGCACCGCTTCACCGACGGCTTCGCGGAGGGCGCGAAATACGTCAAGCCGGGCATTGCCATCTCGCCGACGCTGTGGGTGGGCGGCAGCAACCCGTTCTCCGACCCGGCGCGCGGCGAGCAGCGCGCGGCAGCGATGCTGGCCGACGGGGCGGACCGCGTGTTCGCCGCCGGCGCCGGCAGCAACGGCGGCATTTTCAAGGCGATGAAGGATTCGCCCGGCGCGCTCGCGTTCGGCGTCGATGTCAACCAGTGCCCGCAGGCGCCGGGCCTCGTGCTCGACAACGTGGAAAAGCGCACCGACAAGGCGATCGAGGACTCGGTCGCCGGCATTTTCCACGGCAGCCAGCCGCACTTCGCCTCGTTCGGGCTGAAGGAGGGCGGGTTGACGCTGACCGGGCTCGAGCCCGACGCTGCGCAGTCGCAGTGCCTGATCGTGAAACATCCCGACGTGATCGCGAAGGTCAAGGCGCTGCGCGGGCAGATCGAGAGCGGCGCGATCAAGCTCGCCGACCCGATGATGGCGAAGTAAACGCGCGGCATGGTGCCGGCGCTGGAGGCACGCGGCATCGTCAAACGCTACGGCGCCTTGCGCGCCAATGACGGCATCGACCTCGCGGTGGCGCACGGCGAGGTGCATGCGGTGATGGGCGAGAACGGCGCCGGCAAATCGACGCTGATGAGCGTCCTCTACGGCATGCAGTTGCCGGACGCGGGCGCGATCCTGCTCGACGGCCTGCCTGCGCGGTTCCGCTCGCCGGCGGAGGCGATCGCGCACGGCATGGGCATGGTGCATCAGGCGTTCAAGCTGTTTGCTTCGCTCACCGTCTGGGAAAACATCGTCTATGGCAGCGAGCCTCGGCGCTTTGTCTTCACCGACCGCGCGGCGGCGCGGCGCGCGGTGGCGGCGCTGGCGGATCGCTACGGGCTTGCGGTCGATCCGGCCGCGACGGTGGCGCGGCTTTCGGTCGGCGTGCGGCAGCGCGTGGAAATTCTGAAGGCGCTGTACCGCGAGGCGCGCATCCTGATCCTCGACGAGCCGACCGCGGTGCTGACGCCGCCGGAACGCGACGCGCTGTTCGGCGTGCTGCGCAAGCTGGTCGCCGACGGGCGCAGCGTGATCTTCGTCACCCACAAGCTCGAAGAAGTGCTGGCGATCAGCGACCGCGTCACCGTGCTGCGCGCGGGAAAAGTGGCGGCGCGGCTGGCGACGCGCGAAACCTCCGCGCGCGAGATCGTCCGCGCCATGACCGGCAGCGTGCTGGCGGCGCGGCCGGAGCGTGCGGGAATGCCGCCGGGCGAGGTGCGTCTGCAAGCGGAGGCGATCACCGTGCGCGGCGACGGCAAGCCGCTGGTGGCGGGCGCAAGCTGCAGCGTGCATGCCGGAGAAATCGTCGGCATCGCCGGGGTCGCCGGCAACGGCCAGACCGAGCTGGTGGAGGCGCTGGTCGGATTGCGCGGCGTCGCCTCCGGACGTGTGCGCGTCGGCGGGCGCGACGTGACCGGCGCCGATGTCGCCGCGCGGCGCGAGGCCGGCCTTGCCTACATCCCGGAGGACCGCGAAGCGGTCGGCACCGCGGCGGCGGCGAGTGCGGCCGACAATCTGGCGATGGGGTTTCATCGGCGCCCGCCGCTGCGCCGCGGCTGGCGGCTCGATGCCGCCGCGGTGCGGGCATGGGCGCGCACGCTGATCGCGCGCTTCGACATCCGCATCGCGAGCGAGCGCACCGCGGTCGGCACGCTCTCCGGCGGCAACATGCAGAAGATCGTGCTGGCGCGCGAACTGAGCCACGCCGCGCCGGTGCTGATCGCCGAGCAGCCGACGCGCGGGCTGGATGTCGGCGCCACCGGGTTCGTTCACGGCGAACTGCTCGCCGAACGCGCGCGCGGCGGCGCGGTGCTGCTGGTTTCGGCGGAGCTGTCGGAGATCATGGCGCTGAGCGACCGCGTGCTGGTGATGTACGAAGGCCGCATCGTCGCCGATCTGCCGGGCGCGGAGGCGGACGAGGAGCGGATCGGGCTGCTGATGGCGGGAAGGCTTTCCGCGGTTTGATGATTTTTCCCGTGCGCGTGCGGTCAGTGATTCTGGCGGTCGGGTTCGCGGTGATCGCGGGGGCCGCACTGGTGGCGGCGACCGGCGGCGACCCGGTCGCCGCCTATCGGCAGATCGCGATCGGCGCACTGGCGCCGGAGAATTTGCCGAACACGCTGGGCTGGGCGGTGCCGCTGGTCGGCATGGCGCTGGCGGCGTCGATCCCGCTGCGCGGCGGCATGGTCAATCTCGGCGGCGACGGGCAGCTCGTGGTCGGCGGGCTGGTGGCGGCGCTGGTGCCGCTCCATTTGGCGTTGCCCGGCTTCCTGCCTGGGGTTTTCGCCATCGCGCTGGCGATGCTGGCCGCCGGACTCTACGCCGCGCTCGCCGCCTGGGGCGAGGTGCGGCACGGCGTGCCGATGCTGATTTCCTCTCTTCTGCTCAGCTATCCGGCGGTCGGGCTGGCGTCCTATCTGGTCGGCTTCCCGCTGCGCGACCGATCGAGCGGGCTGCCGGAGACGCCGATGATCCCGCCAGCCGCGCGCCTGCCGCCGCTCGGCGACGTGCTGAGCGTCGGCGCGTTCGCGATTCTCGCCGTTGCCATCGCGGCCGTCGTGTTCGACCGGCGCAGCGTCGCCGGCTACGAACTGCGGCTGCGCGGGATGAACGCACGGTTTGCGCGCTATGGCGGCGTCGCGCTCGGGCGTCAGGCCGTCGGGACGATGTTCGCGAGCGGCGGCATCGCCGGGCTGACCGGCGCCGTCATCGTGCTCGGCGCGCAGTTCCGTTTCACCGACGGCGCGCTGGTTTCGCCGAACTACACCTGGTCGGGGCTGATGGCGGCATTGCTCGCGGGCGGCGAGCCGGTCGGCACCATTGCCGGCGCGCTGTTCTTCGCCGCGTTGCAGACCGGCGGCTTCGCGATGGAGCGCGAGACCGCGGTGCCGCGCGTGCTGAGCATGGTGCTGCAGGCGTTCGTGATCCTGTTCCTCGCCGCGCGGCACGGGTTGAAACGGTCGTGATCTCGCTTTTCCTGGTGCATTCGGCGGTGCAGGCGATCACGCCGATCCTGCTCGCGGCGCTGGCCGGCGTGCTGTGCGGACAGGCGGGCGTGTTCAACATCGCGCTGGAAGGCGAGATGCTGGTCGGCGCCTTCGCAGGCGTGGCCGGCAGTTTCTACGCCGGCAGCGCGGCGGTGGGCGTGCTGGCGGGGGCCGCGTCGGGGGCGGCGTTCGCACTGATCCTCGCCTATGGCAGCACGGTGCTGCGCGGTGATGCCATCGTCATCGGCATCGGCATGAACCTGCTGGCCTCCGGGCTGACCGCGTATCTGCTGCGCCAGTTGTTCGGCGTCAGCGGCACGTTCGACAGCCCGGCGATCGTCGGGCCTGACGCCGATCGCGCTCGGCGGGCTGGGCGGCGCGAGATGTGCTGGCGGCGGCGCTGTCGCGGCAGACGGTGCTGACCTGGCTCGCCTGGGCGCTGGTGGTTCTGATCGCGGTCGGCTTGTTCCGCACGCCGTTCGGCTTGCGGCTGCGCGGCGTCGGCGAGCAGCCGGACGCGGCGGCGACGCTGGGCGTCGATGTGCGCGCCTGGCGCGTCGCCGCGGTGCTGGCGGGCGGCGTGCTGGCCGGACTGGCCGGGGTGCAGCTTTCGCTCGGCGCGGTCAGCGTGTTTTCCGAGGACATGAGCGCCGGGCGCGGCTGGATCGCGGTGGTGGCGGTGATGCTGGGGCGGAACAATCCGCTGGGCGCGGCGGCGGCGTGCGTGCTGTTCGGCTTCGCGGATGCGTTCGGATTGCGTTTGCAGGGCGAGGGATTGCCGAACCAGCTCACCGACATCGCGCCCTATGTGGTGACGCTGGCGGCGCTGGTTCTGAGCCATCGACGGAGGAAAGCATGACTGCACCGTGCCGCATGATTCTCGACGTGGATACCGGCATCGACGATGCGATGGCGATCTTCTTCGCGCTGCACCGGAAAAACATCGTGCTGGAGGCGGTGACCACGACGTTCGGCAACATCGACGTCGCCAGCGCCACGCGCAACACGCTGCAAATCCTGGAACTGGCCGGGCGCGGCGACATCCCCGTCGCGTCCGGCGCGGCGCGCGCGCTGACGCGGCCGTTCGTGCGCGGCGCGGTGCATATCCACGGCGCGAACGGCGTCGGCGACGTGGTGTTGCCGGAGCCGTCGGCGCGCCCGCTCGAAGACCATGCATCGGACCTCATCATCCGCATGGCGCGCGCGCATCCGGGCGCGCTCACGCTCTGCCCGGTCGGGCCGCTGACCAACATCGCGCTGGCGCTGGCGCGCGCGCCGGAGATCGCGGGGATGCTGCGCGAAATCGTCGTCATGGGCGGCACGCTGTTCCATCCCGGCGTGCCCGGCATCCCGAGCCCGATGGCGGATGCGAATTTCTGGAACGATCCGGAGGCGGCGCGGATCGTGCTGCGCTCCGGCGCGCGGATCACGCTGGTCGGCATGGACGTGACCATGCAGACGCTGCTGACGCCGGCGATGACCGACACGATCGCCGCGTCCGGCGGCGCGGCGGCGACGATGATGCGGATCGCGCGCTTCTACGTGGACGCGTATCGCCGGCAGTATCCGGGGATCGCCGGCTGCGGGCTGCACGATCCGCTGGCGGTGGCGGTGGCCGAGGATGCGTCGCTGGTGACGCACCGAGGCGATGCAGGTGGATGTGGAACTGGCCGGCGAACTGACGCGCGGGCAGATGGTGGCCGACCGCCGCGCCACCGGCACGACGCGGCCGAACGCGGCAGGTGTGCATGGCGGTGGACGCGGCGCGGTTCACCGAGCGGTTCATGGCGGCGATGCAAGGGGCGTAGCGACAGCGGCACGACGCCGCCAGCCGGAAACGTTTTTATCGTGGAACATTCAGGGCGTGCCTGGGCACCGCGCGGTCACGCCGGAACGGGCGGGAGGCGAGGGACGGGCGGCGGCGTGACGGCGCGGGGCTGTGCTGCCGGCGGCGGCCGGGGACGGACAGAGGGGCGCGACGGCGCCGCCGGCCGGACCGGCGGCGGAGCGGCGACAGGCGCGGGCGGCGGGCGGACGCCCAGCATTTGGCAGAGCGGGCGGAGCAGCCGCCCGGCCTGCGGCGCGGCGGCGAGCAGGTCCGCCATTGCCGGATCGGCGAGCAGGTGCTGCAACTGCGAGGCGGCGGCCGCGGCCTGCGGCAGCCGGCGCACCAGCCAGGCGTAGCCGCGCGGCAGCCGGGGCGGCGGAGGCTGGGCCGGGCGGGGGGATCGGAGGCGGTGGCGCGGCGGCGGCAGCGTGCCGGCGCGGACTTTTTCCGCGAGGCGGGCAAAGCGCGCCGCGGTGCGGCGCAGCCGCGACCAGAGCAGCAGCATCAGCGGCACGGCGGCCCACAGGCCGGCGCCGCGCGCGGCGAGGGCGCGGCACAGGCCGTCTATCACACAGGCGAAGCGGTCGGACAGGGCGGGGGGTGGGGCGGGCTGCACGACAGGGATACTAACACGCCGGCGGCGGGCTGGGCAAGGGGGGTCGGGAGGGGGCGCGTCCGGAGCTGGTGATTGCCGCAAAGCCCGTAGCCCGTAGCCGGTAGGGCGCATAAGCGAAGCGCCATGCGCCGACGCATGCCACGACGACCGCTTACGGTGGCCCACGGGACACGGCAAACTGCCCGCATGCCCGACTATCGCCGCAACCGTGTGCCCGGCGGAACGTACTTCTTCACGGCCAACCTGCTCGACCGCAACAGCCGGAAGCTGGTCACGCACGTCAACCTGCTGCGCGACGCGGTGCGGGATGTTCGTGGGCGCGCGCCATTCCATATCGATGCCTGGGTGGTGCTGCCCGATCATATGCATTGCATCTGGACGCTGCCGCCGGACGACAGCGATTTTTCCGGCCGCTGGCGGGAGCTGAAGAAGTCATTCACCAAGGCGCTGCCGCCCGCCGAACACCGCTCGCCGGTCAGGCGCCGGCGCGGCGAGCGCGGCATCTGGCAGCGGCGCTTCTGGGAACATACGATCCGCGACGAGCGGGACTATGCCAGCCACATGGACTACGTCCACTTCAACCCGGTCAAGCACGGACTTGTCGCTCGTGCGGCGGACTGGCCGTATTCCTCGTTCCATCGCTGCGTCGCGGCGGGGCTGTATCCCGCCGATTGGAGCGTCCGCGATTTGGAGCAGGCGGATCGGGGGGAGCGACGCTGACGGCCCGTTCGCGCGGTGGCCTGCGTTGGCGCATGGCGCTGCGCTTATGCGCCCGCGTGCTGTGAGTAACGAGCCCACCTCTTGCAAGAAACCGCGATGCAGCAGGAGAATGCTTTTCCTTGCCGATCTCTTCAGGAAAACTCGGTTCGAGGTTGCCCTCGGTTGATGAGGCGCAAGACCTTAATCGTCTCGAACACGTCCGCCCCGTCCAGCGTCAGACCGCCGTTGATCGAGCTGATGATCAACGGGGCGCCGTCGGCGTTGAGGGCGAGCACGCGCCCAAGGACTTGACCCGCGGGCAGCGCCGACACCTCGGTGCGGCCATGCAGGCCCATACGACCGGGCCGAATTTCAACGATCCCCGCAGGCTCGGCGAACACCCACATCGGCGAGCCACGCGGGCTCGGCGTAGTCTCCGTCTTGTCTGGAGGCGTGTCGTCGGCGGTTACTCCGATCCTTGCCGAAGGGTAGGCGTTTTCGATCATCATCCGAAAACCCTGATAGGTGACGATGCCACCACCACGCTTCAGCGATAGCCATCCACGAACGATCTCCGTCCAAAGCGCCAGTAAGACGGGATAGGATTCAGCGACTGCGATGTAGCTTACCCGCTCGTCCGGTATCAGCGACCGACCTGTTTTGGCGTGGAACAGATGCACTCGGACCCCGTAGATGCGATCAACCAGATCACGCGCTGGGTCGGTAGCCCCCGGTGTAGCCAGCCGCGCTAAATCAACTCTTGCCCCAGCGGAGGCGACCGATCGCAGCAGCCAAGTCCTTTCTCCTTCCTTCCGGGTCTTGGGAAAGAGTTGATCCAGCAGCGCCTCGAGTTCCAAGAACATGTTGCGGTAGGCGTCGAACAGGTCGCGACTGCCCTGCGATAGCCGGTGAAAGCGAAACGCCGGCGCCCAGGCCAGCAGGGGGCGAACTGGCTGCGGCACGACCGTGCCGTCAGTTCGGGTTGCCGTAATCGTCATGTCCATGCGGATCGGAAGGTCGCAGACGCTCTGGAATTGAACGATGCGACGTCCGTTTACGAGCTCGAAGACAATGTAGTCGTCGGCAGGCGCCCTCGTAACGAGGTGATCGCCGTCTTCAACAGACGTGAGATCGAGGGCGCGGTGGGCGTGATCGATCGCCGCGTCGATGAGCGCGTTGCCTGCGAGCGGTTGGCTCGTTCTGGCAACGACGTGATCCCGCCCGCGCCGCAGCTCTACCTCCCAGCCTTCCGCCTGAAAGCGATGCACCCGGTCTCGCTCAGATTGCGCGGATAAGGAAAGCGCTACGGCTCCGCTAACCGAACCGCCGTCGCACTGATCGAGCGGAATATCGTGGACAGCGACCATGAAGCATCTCCCACTGGGGCTTATCCTCGATCGACATAAGTCAGCAAGCGTAGCCCGCGTAGTCCGCGTAGGGCGCATAAGCGAAGCGCCATGCGCCAACGCAGCGTGCGACGCGAAAAATGGCGGCGGAAGTCGAGGCCGGCCCACTTGAATTGCAACTCTTGCGCCGAGGTCGGCCGGCTAGCGCCGTACCGCCGGCTTGCGCTGGCGCATGGCGCTGCGCTTATGCGCCCTACGCATCCTGCGCGACGGCCCGGTGCGACTCGACCCGCCGGGGCTGGTCCTCGACCGGATATTCCCGACGGAACCGGACCTCGCCGTAGTCACGGGACGGCCCGCTCCTTATCTACCGCCCCATGTCCCAGACCCCAGCCTTCCTCGACGCCGGGCGTCCCGACGTGCCCGACATCGTGGTGCCGCGCGGCACCACGCCCTTCCACCTGCCCGGCCAGCCGGTGCGCGGGCGGCTGGTGCGGCTCGGCCCGCTCGCCGACGCGCTGCTCACCCGCCATCGCAACCACCCGGCCGTCACCCGGCTGGCCGGCGAGGCGCTGGCGCTGGTTGCCGGGCTGGCCGCGGCGTTGAAATTCCGCGGCTCGTTCTCGCTGCAGCTCAAGGGCAGCGGGCCGGTCACCATGCTGCTCGCCGACTGCACCGATACCGGCGCGCTGCGCGGCTACGCCCGCGCCGAGCCGGAGAAACTCGCCGCCCTGCTCGCCGCGACGCCGGAACCCTCGGCCGCGGAGCTGCTCGGCGAGGGTTACCTGGCGCTCACCGCCGACCAGGGGCCGGAGGGCGAACGCTACCAGGGCATCGTCAGCATCGAAGGGAGCACGCTGGCGGCGATGGCGCTGCACTATTTCGCGACCAGCGAACAGCTGCGCTGCCAGTTCCACCTCGCCGCCGCGCCGACCGCCGAGGGCTGGCGGGCGAGCGCGCTGATCCTGGAGCGCGTCGCCGGCGCCGGCGGCATCGACCCCGCCCTGGACGCGGCGGCGCAGGAGGAAAGCTGGCGCACCGCCGGCATGCTGGCCGCGACCGTCAGCGACGCCGAACTGCTCGACGACGCGCTGCCGCCGGAGCGGCTGCTGTACCGGCTGTTCCACGGCGTCGGCATCGCCGCCGACCGGCCGCGCGCGCTCGCCTATGGCTGCCGCTGCTCGCGCCAGCGGCTGGCCGCCATCCTGGAGGGGTTCGGCACCGACGACCTCGACCACATGGACGTGGACGGCGACATCACCATGACTTGCGAGTTCTGCAACCTCGATTTCCGCTTCCCGCGCGCGGACGTGCGCGGCCAGGCACGTGGCAGCGCCGAGGGCCAGGAGTAGGATAATGCGGTGCGGGGAACATTGACCGCGCGGCGCGCGTTGCGCAGGTTGCACATCCGAGACCGATGCCGAAGGAGCCGGAGCCGCCCATGACCGCCCCCTCCGTCCTGCCCCGCCGCGCGGCGCTCGCGCTGTCGCTTGCCGCCCTGCCGGCGCTGCTGGCCGGCTGCGTGGTGCAGGCGCCGCCGCCCCAGCTTTTCCCGCCGCTGACCTTCGGCTACCTGACCAAGCTCAAGCTCGATATCGCCAATATCGAGGTGGACGTGGCCTGGCAGCCGCAGCCGGTGCCGAACGGCGAGCACGTCGAGATCCAGTCGCCGGTGCAGCCGGTCGATGCGCTGCGGCGCATGGTGCAGGACCGGCTGATTCCCGGCGGCACCGACGGGAAGGCCACGGTGGCCATCGACGACGCGTCGCTGACGCGCGTGGGCGATCGGTTCGAAGCGAACTTCGCCGTCCACATGGACATCCACAACGGCGACGGCACGCGGTCCGGCTACGCCGAGGCGCGGGTCGCGCGCACCCGCACGATCAGCGCCTACGCGCCGGACGCGATCCGGGAGGCGCTGTACCAGCTGGTGAAGGCGGCGATGGCCGACATGAATGTCGAGTTCGAGTTCCAGATCCGGCATTCGCTCGGCGACTGGCTGCAGGCCACCTCGCCGACGGCGCCGCCGCCGCCGCCGGTGGAGCAGCAGGACCTCGGCGCGCCGGAGAAGTCGTAGGCCGGCGCCGCTACGGGTAGTAGCCGACGCCGCAGACCAGGTCGTCGATCTTGGTGTAGTAGGTGTCCTTCCGCACCGGCGTCTTTTCGCCCGGCCTGGGCCACATGTAGTGGATTTCCTTGACCGTGTTTTCGACGGCGGTGTCGAGGATCTCCCTGCCGAACAGTTTTCCGTTCACGTCGGACACCATCGCCAGGTTGTCGCCGAGCCGCTGCGGATGCGCGACCACCCAGCCGCTGCGGGCGCGGGCGCAGAACGGATAGAGGTCGCCCTCGGCGAATCCGTGCTCGCCCTTGGTGAACGCCTCCAGCGCCGCCTGCTCGTCGCGCTTCACCGCGGCGATCGCGCGGTCGAGCATCGCGCGCGCCTTCGTCGCCTCTCCCGATCCCTCCGCCCGCGCGCCGGCCGGCAAGACCAGTCCGACCAGGATTGCCGCCACCAGTGTCCGCCGCGTCCGTGTCATGTCGGTCTCCCTTTGCGCGATGGTCAGAAGGCGACCCAGGCGAAGGCATAGAGCGTGTTGTTGGCTCCCGCCGAGCGTCCGAACCCGTCATAGTTGCTGCCGGAGCCGTTGAACTGCGGATAGGCGGTGTACTGCACGCCGAGCTTGAGGTTGACGAACGGCTGCGCCCAGGAGTTGTTCTTGCCGAACGGCACCCAGTCGACCTCGGTGATGAAGCCGAGGCTGTTCGGCTTGCCGTCGTTGCTGCCGGAGACCGGCGCCGGCGCATAGATCACGGAATCGGCCGTGCCGGTGGTCTTCTGGACGCCGAAGGTGACGCCGTAGGTGTTCTGATAATAGTAGGTGACGTTGGCGCGCAGCTGGTCGAGATGGCCGTTGGCGCTGGCCGCCAGCCCCTGCGCGACGGACGCGCCGAGGTGCTGGATCTCGTGCGTGAAGATGCCGTTGACCGCGACGATGTTGGTGCCGTCGCCGATCAGCTGATAGGTGCCGTCAACGGCGATGTCGGTGTAGGTATCGGTGCCGAACCCCGGCACGCCGCCGGGTTCGAGGTCGGCGTGGAACAGCAGCGCGCCGATCTCCGCCGCCTGCCCCGACCAGTCCCATTCATAGGCGACGCGGGCGTACGGCATCGGCGCGGATGACGTGCCGGGATACGTGAAGTCGCCGAGCATTTTGGCCAGTGCCGTGCTCATCGTGCCGTACAGGCCCACATCGATGTAGAGGGAGTTGTCGTACCAGCCGGTCAGCGTGGCGCCGAGCGTGTTGCCGATCAGGCTGGCGATGATCGGATTGGCGCCCGGCACGGGTGCGAGGGCCGAGGCCACGAACGGATAGCCCCAGGCGAACGTGGTGTTGTACGGGTCCTGAACGGTCGGACCGTTGTTCAGTGACAGCCCGAGTTGAAGATTGGCATCGTTGGGCAGGTTCACGGGCACCGTGACGCGGATGTCCGTGTTATCCCAGTGGAACGAGTCTTCCACGCCGGAATAGGTCCCCTGGATCATCGCGCCGGCATAGTCGTTGAAGCGGCCGGCCACGAACAGGCTGATCTGGTCAAGCGCCGGGTTGCTGTTGTCGGCGAAATGCGCGGCGGGCGGGGTCGGCTGGCCCTGCGTCGTGTTGGTGAAGGAGCCGTAGAGCATCGCCGACAGCGGGATGTGTGCGGCTGCACCCTGCCCGCCGTTCAGCGTGTAGCCGCTGATCTTGAAGGCGCGGCCGAACGGCGTCAGTTGCGGGCCGAACGCGCCGATATGACAGGCGGTGCACGGCTGCCCGGTCTGCGAGGCGAAGCTCGGGACGGCACGCGCCGGCTGCAATGCCGACAGCAGCAGCGCCGCTGCCGCCCCGAGCGCCCACAGGACGCGCCCTCGAACATTCCGCATGGTCCGGTCCCTTTCGTGCGGTTCGTCGCGAAAGCAGAGGTCGGAACGGGGCCGGCGGCCTTGATCGGGATCAAATTGCCGCCATTCCGGCGCTGCTCAGTGCAGCGTCGCGAGATAGGCGATCACGTCGGCGCGCTTGGCGGGATCCTTCAGGCCGGCATAGGTCATCGTGGTGTCGTGCACCATTGCGCGGGGGTTGGTCAGGTATTTGTCGAGCGAGGCGGCGTCCCAGGTGATGCCGAGCTTCTTGTGGGCGGCTGTGAAGTGAAACCCCGGAACGGTGCCGGCCTGCCGGCCGACCACGCCGAACAGGGTCGGGCCGAGGCCGTTCTTGCCCGGCGCGGCGGAGTGGCAGATGCCGCATTGCGACTTGAAGATACTTTGTCCCGCCGCCGGATCGGCGGCGAGCGCGGCGGTGGTAAACCCGGCGAGCAGCAGACCGGCGATCAGGGCGCGCATCATGTGGCGGGTCCTCTGGCTGTCATCGTGGTCGTTACCACGATCGCCCAGGCGGACGGCACCACGCGCGCAAAGCGTGATGCCGCGATGTGCTCAACAATCATCGCAAATTGCAACAGCCGCGGCTACCCGGCGCGCCCCGTCCGCAGCCGGTCCAGGATGGCGCGGGCCGGCGGCCGTTCCAGCAGGTCGGGCACGGGCAGCGCCAGCTTGCGCCGCCAGTTCGGCCGCTCCCGGTCGGTGCCGGGCAGGTTGAGCGCCTCGCGCTCGCCGCTGAGGTCGTCGAGCTGCGCCAGCACCAGCGCGCACGGCGAGGCGGCGAGGAAGCCATGGACCGCGGGCGCGTCGGGCGGCGCGCCGATGGCCTGCGTCAGCGCCGCGATCTCGGCCTGCCGCTCCGTCCGCGCAGCCTTCGCGTCGATCTGGCCGAGGGCCGCGCGTTCGGCGATGTCGGCGCCCTCGCGCCAGCCGGCGAGCGTCGGCAGGTCGTGGGTGGAAACGCAGGCGACCGCCTGCGCCGGGTAGCTGGCGGGCGGCAGGAAGCGGCCGCCGGCGCGCTCGAACCACAGCACGCGGTAGCTCAGCACCCCGGCCGCCGCCAGCGCCGGGCGAAACCCTTCGGGCACGGTGCCCAGGTCCTCGCCGATGATCAGGCAGCGCGCCCGCTGGCTCTCCAGCGCCAGCTCGCCGAGCAGGTCGTCGCGCGGATAGGCGACATAGGCGCCGTCGGCCCCGCTGGCGCCGTCGGGCACCCAGAACAGCCGCGCCAGCCCCATCGCGTGGTCGATGCGCAGCGCGCCGGCGTGGCGCATGTTGGCGCCGAGCACGCCGGCGAGGCTGCGATAGCCCTCGGCGCGCAGGCGCCACGGGTCGAACGGCGGCAGGTGCCAGATCTGCCCGGCGGTCGAGAACGGGTCGGGCGGCGCGCCGACCGAGACGCCCGGCGGCGAGCTGCCGCGCCCCCGCCCAAGCCTCGGCGCCGTCCGGCGCGGTGCCGACGGCGAGGTCGCGATAGAGTCCGATCGCCAGCCCCGATCCGGCCGCCGCCGCGCCAAGCTGACGGTCGGCGAGGTATTGCAGCCAGGTGTGAAAACGCACGCGCGCCGGATCGGCGGTGGCGCGCTCGGGGTCGCGCAGCGCCTCCGGCCAGCGCCGCCAGTCCTCACCGGCGCGCTGCTCGGCGATCGCCTGGAAGGTGGCGAAGCGCTGCAGCGCCGCGCCGCCATAGGCGCGGAATTCGGCCATCTCCTGGTCGCGGTCGAAGGCGGCGAAGGCGGCCTCCAGCACCGTGCGCTTGGCCGCCCAGACCGCCGGGTAATCGACCAGCTTCGCCGCCGCCAGGTCGGCGAAGGCGGCGGCATGATGCGCGACGGCGGCGCGCGCCGCCGGGGCGTCGAGGCCGGCTTCCTCGCCGGTCACGTCGATGTAGATCGGGTCGAGGAAGCGCCGGTCGGACGGGTGGTAGGGGCTGGCGCGGTCGCGCCGGTCGGGGAACAGCGCGTGCAGCGGGTTGAGCCCGACCACCGCCGCCCCGGCCCGCGCCGCCGCGCCGGCGAGCAGCGCGAGGCTGGTAAAATCGCCGATGCCCTGATCCCCGGCGCGCCGCACCGAATAGAGGTGCGCCGCCAGTCCGAACCGCCGTCCGCCGTCGCGCAGCGGCGGCGGCAGATAGCAGGCGGCGGGGGCGACGGTCAGCGCGCAAGACATCTCCGGCGCGCCGTCCCGCCAGACCCGCCAGCGCCCGACCGGCAGAACGGGCAGCGTCGCCCGCCATGTCGGCGCGGAGCGGCCATCGACGCAAGAAACCTCGCCCGCCGCCTCGGCGGCGAGCGCGACGCTTTCCTGCGCACCGTCCTCGCCCTCCAGCACCACATGCCGGCCCGGCTCGGCCGCCAGCGTCAGCACCGGCGCCGTGCCCTCGCGCACCACCAGCGCGTGCGGCAGGGCGCGGCGCTGCTGTGCCTCGGCGAAACGGTGCAGCGAGTCGCGCGCCTCCGCCGTGCTGCCGGCGGGCAATTGCATGGCGGCGAGCAGCGCGCGCTGCGTGTCCGGGCTGACACGGTGGCGGGTGCCGTCGATATCCCACCAGTCCGGTGCGATGCCCGCCGCCGACGCCAGCCGGTCGAGCACGGAGGCGTCCACCGCGCTGCGCCGCCACTGCGGCACCGTCGCCTCGACGACCGCGAGCAGCGCGCGCGCCGGGCAGGTCAGCGCCGCGCCGTCCAGCCGCCTCGGCGGCGTGTCGGTGCTGCTGTCGATCGCGATCTCCCAGGCATAACCGTCGCGCGGCGCGGGCAGCGTCACCGGCACCGGCACGGCACCGCGATGGCACACCAGCGCCACCCGGTCGGAAGCGACGGAAAACACCACCACCAGCGTCGCGGCGCCGTCCCAGTCCCGCATCGCCGCCCCGTCCGTCGCCAGCCAGGCCACGTCGGGCAGCAGCGTCTCGTCGGCGACCGTGCCCGACAGGAAGCGGTCGCGGCGCAGCGCCGGATGATCGCGCCGCAGCGCGGTCAGCCGTGCGACGAACGCCGCCAGTCCCTTCTCCGCCGCCGCCCAGTCGAGCCAGCTCGTGGCGTTGTCCTGCGCATAGGCGTTGTTGTTGCCGCCCTGCGAGCGGCCGAGTTCCGACCCCATCGCCAGCATCGGCGTGCCGCGCGCCAGCAGCAGCGTGGCGAGCAGCGCCCGCTGGTCGGCCAGCCGCGCCGCCAGCACCGCGGCAGCATCGCTCGGCCCCTCGACGCCGTGGTTCCAGGAAAAATTCTGATCGCTGCCGTCGTGGTTGCCCTCGCCGTTGGCGTCGTTGTGCTTTGCCGCGTAGCTGACCAGGTCGGCGAGCGTGAACCCGTCATGCGCGACCACGAAATTGACGCTGCGCGACGGGCGCCGCTTGGCCGCGAACAGGTCGGCCGAGCCGGCGAGCCGCGTTGCCAGCTCGCCGGCGAGGCGGGCATCGCCGCGCCAGAACCGCCGCACGCCGTCGCGGAAATGGTCGTTCCACTCGCCCCAGGCGGCCGGGAATTTTCCCACCTGATAGCCGTCCGCGCCGGGGTCCCACGGCTCGGCGATCAGTTTCAGCGCGCGCAGCTCGGGGTCCTGCGCGATCGCGGCGAGCAGCGGCGCCGCCGCGTCGAACCCGCCGTCGCGCCGGCCAAGCGTGGTCGCGAGGTCGAAGCGGAAGCCATGCACGCCGGCGCGCCGCGCCCAGCCGCGCAGCGCGTCCATCGCCAGCCGCAGCACCGCCGGCCGGTCCAGCGCCAGCGTGTTGCCGCAGCCGGTGTCATCGACATAGAGCCGCCGGTCGTCGCGCAGCCGGTAATAGGTGGCGTTGTCCAGCCCGCGCAGCGACAGCGTCGGGCCCAGCTCGTCGCCCTCGCCGCTGTGGTTCAGCACCACGTCGAGGATGGTCTCGATCCCGGCGGCGGCGAGCGCCGCCACCGCCGCCCGCACCTCCGCCCAGCCGCCCGGCGCCAGCAGCGGATCGGGCGCGAGGAAGCCGACCGGATTGTAGCCCCAGGCGTTGCGCAGGCCGAGCGTTGCCAGATGCCGCTCCTCGATCCACGCCGCACTCGGCATCAGTTCGACGCTGGTGATGCCGAGTCCGGTCAGGTGCGCGATCGCCGCCGGGTGCGCCAGCGCCGCAAACGTGCCGCGCAGCGCCTCGGGAATTTCGGGATGGCGCATGGAGAAGCCGCGCACCTGCAGTTCGTAGAGCACCGTCCGCTCCCACGGCACCAGCGGCGTGGCGGCGCGCAGCGCGGCATCGGACGCGCCGACGATCGCCTTGGCCATCGGCGCCGCGCTGTCGGTTTCGCGGTTGTCGGCGAACATCGTCGGATCAAGCCGCAGCTTGCGGTCGATCGAAGTTGCATACGGGTCGAGCAGCAGTTTGTGCGGGTTGAAGCGATGCCCGTCCTGCGGTGCGTACGGCCCGTGCGCGCGCAGGCCGTAGCGCGCGCCTTCCGCAACGCCTGCGATGTGGCCGTGCCAGACATCGCCGCTGCGCCCGGCCAGCGCCACGCGCGCGGTCTCGCGCTCGCCCGCTGCGTCGAACAGGCAGACCTCGATCGCGGTTGCATGGGCCGACATCACGGCGAAATTCGTGCCCGCCGCATCCGGCGTCGCGCCGAGCGGTTCCGCCGCACCTTCGGTCACCTGCATGTCGTTCAACCCGCCAGTTCGCGATACAACGCCGCATAGCGCCGTGCCGGGTCGCGCCACGACACGTCGGCTGCCATGCCGTTCTGCTGCATGCGCTGCCACGTCCGGCGGTGCGCGATGCAACGCGGCGGCGCGGCAGATCGCCGCCTCCAGCATTTCCACCGTGACCGGCGCGAACTGCACGCCGGTGGCCACACCGGCCGCCAGCGCCATCGGCGAGGCGTCGATCACCGTGTCGGCCAGGCCGCCGACGCGCGCCACCACGGGGATCGCGCCGTAGCGCAACGCGCAGAGCTGCGTCAGCCCGCACGGCTCGAAGCGCGAGGGCACCAGCAGCGCATCGGCGCCGCCCTGCACCAGATGCGCCAGCGCTTCGTCATAGCCGACGACGCAGCCGACGCGCCCCGGATGCGCGGCGGCGGCGTCGCGAAAGCCGCGCTCGATCGCCGCATCGCCGGCGCCGAGCACGGCGAGCTGCCCGCCCTCGGCCAGCAGCACCGGCAGCGCCGCGAGCAGCAGGTCCATGCCTTTCTGGCCGGTCAGCCGGCTGACCACACCGAACAGCGGCGCCGACGCATCCTCGGCCAGCGAGAAGCGGAACTGCAGTTCGCTCCGGTTGCGCGCCCGCGCCGCCAGTCGCGCCGCGTCGTATTGCGCCGGCAGCAGCCGGTCGGTCGCCGGGTTCCACACCTCGGTGTCGATGCCGTTGAGGATGCCGCTGACCGCCGCACCGCGCCCGCGCAGCAGCCCATCGAGCGCCATGCCGTCCGCCGGCGTGCGGATTTCCGCGGCATAGGTCGGCGAGACGGTGGTGATCCGGTCGGCGAACAGCAGCCCCGCCTTGAGGAAGCCGATCGACCCGAAATACTCCACGCCGACCAGGGCGAAGGACTCCGGCGGCAGGCCGAGCGCGGGCAGCAGCGACGGCGGGAAGACGCCCTGGAAGGCGAGGTTGTGGACGGTCAGCACGCTGCCGGGATGCGCGCCGCCGTCGTAGTGCAGATAGGCCGCCAGCAGCGCCGCCTGCCAGTCATGCGCATGCACGCAGGCCGGACGCCACGACGGCAGCAACCCGCGCGCCAGCCACGCGCCGACACGGGCGAGGGCGGCGAAGCGCAGCGCATTGTCCGGCCAGTCGCGCCCGTCCGGGCCGAGATACGGATTGCCGGGGCGCGCGAACAGGTGCGGCGCGTCGAGCACGAACAGGTCGAGCCCGCGCGACGTCGCTGCCAGCAGATGCGCGGCACCGCCGAACAAATCGTCCCAGCGGAACAGGGTTTCCGCCGCGTCCAGCGCCTCGGTGACGGCGAGGTAGCCGGGCAGCAGCGTGCGCATCCGCACGCCCTCGCCGCGCAGCGCCGCCGGCAGCGCCCCCGCGACGTCCGCCAGCCCGCCCGTTTTGACCAGCGGATACGCCTCGGAGGCGACCGAAAGCACGTCCATGCGCTAGCGATCGTCCGGGGCGCCGGTCATGCCGTGCGTGATCACGCCCTCATCCTCCAGCCGGTCCATCATGGTTTTCGTGATCAGGCAGACGCCCGCGTCGGTACGGCGGAAGCGTTGTGCGTCCAGCTTCGCGTCCTCGCCGACCACGAGGCCCGGCGGGATCTGCACGCCGCGATCGACGATCACCTTCGACAGCCGCGCGTCGCGGCCGATATCGACATTCGGCAGGATCACCGCATGGTCGATCTGCGCATAGGAATGCACATGCACGCCGGTGAACAGCAGCGAACGCTGCAGGCCGGCACCCGAGACGATGCAGCCGCCGGACACCAGCGAGGACACCGCCATGCCGCGCCGCCCGTCCTGGTCGTGGACGAACTTCGCCGGCGCCGTCATCTCCGCATAGGTCCAGATCGGCCAGTCGCGGTCGTACAGATCGAGGTCCGGCACGATGTCGGTGAGGTCGATATTGGCCTGGTAGTACGCATCGACCGTGCCCACGTCGCGCCAGTACGGCGCCGACTCGGCGGTCGAGCGCACGCAGGAGCGGGCGAACTGGTGCGCCAGCGCCTTGCCGCCCTTGACCAGCTTGGGGATGATGTCCTTGCCGAAATCGTGGCTGCTGTGCGGGTCGGCGGCATCCTCGCGCAGCACGTCGAACAGGAAATTGGTCTCGAACACGTAGATGCCCATGCTGGCGAGCGCCGACTCGGGCTTGCCCGGCATCGCAGGCGGGTCCTTCGGCTTTTCCAGGAACGAGAGGATGCGGTCCTTGTCGTCGACGTGCATGACGCCGAAGCCGGTGGCTTCCATGCGCGGCACCTCCAGGCAGCCGACGGTCACGTCGGCGTTCGCCTCGACGTGCTGCTGCAGCATCGGCTCGTAGTCCTGCTTGTAGACATGGTCGCCGGCCAGCACGACCAGGAAGCGCGGCGCGTAGCTCTCGATGATGTCGATGTTCTGGAACACCGCGTCCGCGGTGCCCATGTACCACATGGTCTCGGACACCCGCTGGCTGGCCGGCAGAATGTCGAAACTCTCGTTGCGCTCGGGGCGGAAGAAATTCCAGCCGCGCTGCAGGTGGCGGATCAGGCTGTGCGCCTTGTACTGCGTCGCCACCGCGATGCGGCGGATGCCGGAGTTCATCGCGTTGGACAGCGTGAAGTCGATGATGCGTGTCTTGCCGCCGAAATACACCGCCGGCTTGGCGCGCGCGTCGGTGAGTTCCAGCAGCCGGCTGCCGCGCCCGCCCGCCAGCACATACGCCATCGCGTGACGCGCCAGCGGCCCGCCGGGGGCGATGTAGGCGTTCATCATGGTGCATCCTCCCTGATTCGTTCCCCCCGTCGCCGGCGCCTCATTCCCCCGCCCGCAGGTAGATCGTCGCGAGCGGCGGCAGCAGCAGCTCGGCCGATGCGGAAAAACCGTGCGACGGCGTGTCCGACGCCGTCACGCGGCCAAGGTTCCCCATCCCGGAACCGCCGTACTCGGCGGCATCGGTGTTGAGCAGCTCGGTCCAGACGCCCGCAAGCGGCAGGCCGATGCGATAATGGTGCCGCGGCACCGGCGTGAGGTTGCACACCACCGCCACCGGCGCCGCGCCGTCGGCCCCGAGGCGCAGCCAGGCGAACACCGACTGGTCGGCGTCATCGACCACGATCCAGCGGAAGCCTTCGCCCTCGCAATCGCGCGCGTGCAGCGCCGGCTCCGCCCGATAGACGCGGTTGAGGTCGCGCACGCAGTCGCGCACGCCGCGGTGCAGCGGATAGTCCAGCAGGTACCATTCCAGTTCGCCGTCCGCGTTCCATTCCCGTCCCTGGCCGAACTCCTGGCCCATGAACAGCAGCTTCTTGCCCGGATAGCCCCACATGAAGCCGTAATAGGCGCGCAGGTTGGCGAACCGCTGCCACTCGTCGCCCGGCATGCGCGCGAGGATCGAGCCTTTGCCATGCACGACTTCATCGTGGGTCAGCGGCAGGACGAAATTCTCGGTGAACGCATAGAGCAGGCCGAAGGTCAGACCGCTGTGGTGCCAGCGCCGATGCGCCGGATCGCGCGAAATATAGTCGAGCGTGTCGTGCATCCAGCCCATGTTCCACTTGAACCCGAAGCCCAGCCCGCCGGCATCGGCGGGATGCGACACGCCGGGCCAGGCGGTCGATTCCTCGGCCACCATGACGATGCCGGGATGTGCCGCGTAGGCGAGCGTGTTGGTGCGCTGCATGAAGCCGACCGCGTCGCGGTTCTCGTTGCCGCCCTCGGCATTGGGCAGCCACTCGCCGGGCTTGCGCGAATAGTCGAGATACAGCATCGAGGCGACCGCATCGACGCGCAGCCCGTCGATGTGGAAGCGGTCGAGCCAGTAGAGCGCGCTCGCCGCCAGCACGTTCGCCACTTCCCGCCGCCCGTAGTCGTAGATCGCGGTGTTCCAGTCGGGATGGAAGCCGCGCCGCGGGTCGGGATGCTCGTACAGCGCCTCGCCGTCGAAATGCGCGAGGCCATGCACGTCGGTCGGGAAATGCGCCGGCACCCAGTCGATGATGACGCCGAGCCCGGCGTCGTGCGCGCGATCGACCAGGCGCGCGAAGCCGGCCGGGTCGCCGAAGCGCCGCGTCGGCGCGAACAGCCCGATCGGCTGATAGCCCCAGGAGGCGTCGAGCGGATGCTCGGTGACCGGCATGAATTGCATGATGCGTGAAGCCGAGCTCGACCGCGTACGGAATCAGCCGCGCGCCGAGCTCGTCCTAGTTCAGGAAGGTGCCGTCGGGGTGACGGCGCCAGGAGCCGAGATGCACCTCGTAGATCGACATCGGCGCGCTCCGCGCCTCGCGTCGCGCGCGCGCGGCAAGCCAGCGCGCATCGGTCCAGTGGAAATTGTCGGTGCGCGCGACGACCGAGGCGGTGGAGGGCCGCAGCTCGGCGGCGATGCCGAACGGATCGGCCTTCAGCGGCAGCAGCTCGCCGTGCGCGCCGATGATCTCGAACTTGTAGACGGCACCTTCAGCGATGTCGGGGACGAAAATTTCCCACAAGCCGCTGTCGATGCGCTTGCGCATGACGTGGCGCCGCCCGTCCCAGGCGTTGAAGTCGCCGACGACCGAGACGCGCCGCGCGTGCGGCGCCCACACGGCGAAATGCACGCCCTCGAACGCCCTCGTGCGTCATCGGGTGCGCGCCGAGCCGTTCATAGAGCCGCTTGTGCGTGCCCTCGACCAGCAGGTGTTCGTCGAGCGGCCCCAGCACCGGGCCGAACGCATAGGGGTCGCGGAAGGTCCAGCGGGCCGACCGCGCGCGTGGCGTGCAGGCGATAGGAGAAGCGCGCGGTGCGCTTGGGCAAAAACGCCTCGAACACGTGCGTCGTGCCGTGCCGTTCCAGCCGCGCGATCGGCGCGCCGGCGTCGTCGATGGCGCTGACGGTCTCCGCACCGGGGACGAAGGCGCGCAGCACCATCCCCGGCGCCATGCCCGGCGGCGCACGGTGCAGGCCGAGCACACCGAACGGATCGGGATGCCGCGCATCGGCGATCAGCGCCACGTCCTCGTCGCTCAACTGCCACGGGGACGTGTTCATGGCGACCTCTCAGGTTGTCGCGAGGCTTTCCGCGGCCCGTCCGCGCGGAGGGTAACCGGTCCGGCGCGCGCTCATGTCTCCGACGCCACCGGAACGCCCCAGATCTCGCCGGCGTATTCGCGGATGGCGCGATCCGACGAGAACCAGCCGACATGCGCCGTGTTCAGCACGCTCGCCCGCCACCACGCGGCGCGGTCGCGCCAGCGCGCCGCGACCTGCAGCTGCGTGCGCGGCATAGGCGTCGAAATCCGCCGCCACCATGAAATGATCGTGGTGCGTCAGCACATCGACCAGCTCGCGGTAGCGGTCCGGCTCGTCGGGCGAGAACACGCCGGAGCCGATCTCGTCCAGCACCTCGCGCAGCATCGGCAGCCGCGGCGATGGCGTCGGCGCGCGCCGAGGCCGTTGGCGCGGCGCCGCGCCGCGACCTCCTCCGCGGTCATGCCGAAGATGAAGATGTTGTCGGCGCCGACCCGCTCGCGGATCTCGACATTGGCGCCGTCCAGCGTGCCGATGGTCAGCGCGCCGTTCAGCGCCAGCTTCATGTTGCCGGTGCCGGACGCCTCCATGCCCGCGGTCGAGATCTGCTCCGACAGGTCGGCGGCCGGGATGATCGCCTCGGCGAGGCTGACGTTGTAGTTGGGCAGGAACACCACCTTCAGCTGGCCGCGCAGCGTCGGGTCGTTGTTGATCACGCGGCCGACGTCGTTGATCAGCTTGATGATCAGCTTGGCGCGGTGGTAGCTCGCCGCCGCCTTGCCGGCGAAGATCTTCACCCGCGGCACCCAGTCGCGCGTCGGCTGCGCGCGCATGGCGTTGTACAGCGCCACGGTCTCCAGGATGTTCAGCAGCTGGCGCTTGTATTCGTGGATCCGCTTGATCTGCACGTCGAACATCGCGTCGGGATCGACCTGGATCTGCAGCGCGCTCGGCGATCACGGTTGGCGAGCGCCGCCTTGTTGGCGCGCCGGACCGCGACCAGCCGGTCGTGCAGCGCCGCGTCGTCGGCGTGCGCCGCGAAGCTGCTCCAGCGCCGCGGGCGTCGTCCAGCACCTGCCGGTCCGACCACCTCGACGCAGCACCGCGGTCAGCCCGGGATTGGCCTCGAACAGCCAGCGGCGGAAGGTGATGCCGTTGGTCTTGTTGACGATGCGGTCCGGGATACAGATCGTGTTGCAGGTCGCGGAACACGGTCTGCGCGCATCAGCTCGGTGTGCAGCGCCGAGACGCCGTTGACCTTGTGCGAGCCGAGGAACGCCAGCGCGCCCATGCGCACCCGCCGCCCGCGCTGCTCGTCGATCAGCGAGACCGACGACGAGCAGCGCCGTCGTCGGCATGCCCGGCGGCGCGCAGGCTCGTCGAGGTGCAGCCAGTTGATCAGGTAGATGATCTGCATGTGCCGCGGCAGCAGCCGCTCCAGCAGCGGCACCGGCCAGCTCTCCAGCGCCTCCGGCAGCAGCGTGTGGTTGGTGTAGGAGAAGGTGGCGACGGTGATGCGCCAGGCCTCGTCCCAGGGCAGGTCGTGGACGTCCACCAGCAGCCGCATCAGCTCGGGGACCGCGATCGAGGGATGCGTGTCGTTGAGCTGGATCGCCGCCTTGTCGGGCAGCGTGCGGACGTCCTTGTGCTGGCGCATGTGGCGGCGCAGCAGGTCCTGCAGCGAGGCGGAGGAGAAGAAATACTCCTGCCGCAGCCGCAGCTCCTGCCCCGCCGGCGGTCTCGTCGCTCGGATAGAGGACCTGCGAGATCGCGTTGGCGCGCGCGCGCGACGCCAGCGCGCCGACATGGTCGCCGCGGTTGAACGCATCCAGCTTCAGCGGGTCGGGCGCGCGCGCCGACCACAGGCGCAGCGTGTTGACGTGCCGGCCGCGCCAGCCGACGATCGGCGGTGTCGTAGGCCAGCGCATCGACCGTCTCGGCGGGGTGCCAGACATGCCGCGTCGAGCCGTCGGCGCCGGTGATCGCCTCGACGGTGCCGCCGAAGCCGATCGCGTAGCTCACCTCCGGGCGCTCGAACTCCCACGGGTTGCCGAAGCTGAGCCAGTTTTCCGGGAACTCGTGCTGCCAGCCGTCCTTGATGACCTGGCGGAACAGGCCGTGGTTGTAGCGGATGCCGTAGCCGTAGGCGGCGATCGACAGCGTCGCCATGCTCTCCATGAAGCAGGCCGCCAGCCGGCCGAGGCCGCCGTTGCCCAGTGCGGCGTCCGGCTCGATCTGCCGCAGCCGGTCGAGATCGACGCCGAGTTCGGCCAGCGCCGCGCGCATCGGGTCGGTCAGCCCGAGATTGTTCAGGCTGTCCAGCAGCAGCCGGCCGATCAGGAATTCGAGCGACAGGTAATAGACGCGCTTGCGGCCCTGCGCGTAGATCGCGCGCGTCGAGGGGAACCAGCGTTCGACGATGCGGTCGCGCACGGTCAGCGCGACGGCGACGAACCAGTCGCGATCGCTGGCGACGATCGGGTCCTTGCCGACCGCGTAGGTGAGTTTGGCGACGACGGCGCGGCGCAGCGTGGCGATGTCCTCGTCCTGCGCCGGCAGGGCGATGCGCGCGACCGCGCCGGCGCTGGCAACCGTGGAGGGGACGCGGGCCTGGCTCATCGTCGTTTCCTGTCCGGGAGGCGAGTGTCGTTCCGCGCCAAGGCTAGCGGATGGCGGTCGCGCTTGTCGATCACCGACCGCGCGCGAAGCGGCTCAACTGGCGGGCGCGCCGATCGCCTCCAGCACCGTCGCCTCGGTCAGCAACTGCGGCAGCACCACCGGCGCGCCGCCGTGCCCCGGATAGAACACGTAGAGCGGCACCCCCGCGTGCCCGCGCGCGCGAAGGAAAGCGGAAATCGCCGGGTCCTGGCGCGTCCAGTCCGCGACCAGCATGGTGATGCCGTCGGCGGCGAAGGCGGCGCGCACCCGCGGCGTCAGCGCCAGCCGCTCGTTCACCTTGCAGGTGATGCACCACGCCGCCGTGGCATCGACGAACACCGGCCGCCCCGCATCCACGAGCGAGGCGAGCCGCGCCGGGGAGAACGCCTCGCCGCCCTCGACCACGGCCTGGGCCTGCGGCGCCGGCGCCAGGCCGATCCCCGGCAGCACGGCAAGGGCCGCCAGCACCGCCGCCCCGGCGACCGCGCGGGCCAGCCGCCGGCCGCGCCCTTCGGTCCGCTCGGCCAGCCCGAGCGCCCAGGCACCGAGGCCGATCAGCACCGCGCCGGCGAGCGTGGCCAGCACGCCCTGCGGCCCGGCCTCCTGGCTCATCACCCAGACCAGCCAGGCGGCGGCAGCATACATCGGGAAGGCGAGCGCCTGCCGCAGCACCGCCATCCACGCCCCCGGCCGCGGCAGCGCGCGTGCGACGCCGGGGATCAGCGCGAGGATCACGTACGGTGCGGCCAGCCCGAACCCCATCGCCAGGAACACGGCAAGTGCGCCCAGCGGCGGTTCGGCCAGCGCGCCGGCGATGGCGACACCCATGAACGGCGCGGTGCAGGGCGTGGCCACCACCACGGCGAGCAGCCCGGTGGCGAAACTGCCGCCGTGCCCCTCGCGCGAAGCCAGCGACTGCCCGGCACCGGCGAAACGGCCGCCCAACGAAAACACGCCGGAGAGGTTGAGGCCGACCGCGAACAGCACCCAGGCGATGGCGGCGACGAAGCCGGGACGCTGGAACTGGAACCCCCAGCCCGCCGCCGCCCCGGCCGCCCGCGCCAGCAGCAGCGCGCCGCCGAGGGCGGCGAACGCGCACAGCACGCCGGCGGCGTAGCTCGCCGCATGCCCCGCCGCGTGCCGCCGCCGCGCGCCGGCCAGTCCGGCCAGCCCGACGGTCTTCAACGCGAGCACCGGGAACACGCACGGCATCAGGTTCAGCACCAGCCCGCCGAGCAAGGCGATCCCCAGCAGCCGCAGGATGCCGGCGTGCAGCACCGGCGGCGCCGCCGCGCGGCCGGCCGGCAGCGTGACCGGGCCGGGTGCCGCGGTGAGTTCCAGGTAGCTCTTGGTGCCGTCCGGATCGGCCGCCACCAGCACGCCGGGGAGCGGCACCGTGGGCTGGAAGTCGCGCTCGCGCCGCAGCCGCAGGAACAGCCCGAGCGGGGACTGGATGAGCGTCTGCGGTGCGCCGGCCATGATCTCGCCCGGCTGCGCGGCGGCGAACCATGCCGAGCGCACGCCGGTCAGCCCCAGCACTTCCAGCGTCCCGTCCGGGCCGATCCGCGCCGGCCAGGGCGAGGGGCGGGGGATGCGCGCATCCGCCGCGGCGAACAGTTTTTCCTGCGCCGACGGCGCGCCGTCGCCGGCCGGCAGCATGAGATCGAAAACGCCGGATTCCGGGACGCAGATATTGGCGCAGACCAGCCACTCGGCGGTGAGCTGGATTTCCGTCGCGCCGTGCATGCCGCGCAGCGTCACCGGCAGCAGCACGTCGCCGGTATAGGCGTAGGTGGCGAGCGGCCCCTCGGTCTCCAGGTGCGGCACCGGCCACTGCACCGGGCCGGCGGTGACGCCGGGCGGCAGGGTGAAGGACAGATCGGGTGCAACCCCGGCATCGCCCGGGTTGCGCCAGTAGGTGTGCCAGCCGGGTTCGAGGTGCAACCGCAGCGCAACCCGGATCGGCTTGCCGGGTGCCACCGTGTCGGTGTCGGTGACCATCGAGGCGGTGGCGCGCGTGCTGTGGACCGCGGTGCTCTCCGCCGCCAGGCCGGGCGCGGCGCCCCCGGCCAGGAACCCGAGCGCGATCAGCAGCAGCCGCAGCGACTTTGCCATGACGCGCAACATAGGGGATACGCCGCCGCCATGCCAACGGACCTGCCCGTGACCGCCGCGCTGCCGGCGCTGCTGAAAAGCCTCGCGGCGCGCCCGAGCGCGGTGCTGATCGCCCCGCCGGGTGCCGGCAAGACGACGCTGGTGCCGCTCGCGCTGCTGGCGGCGGCGTGGCGCGGCGACGCGCGGATCGTGATGCTGGAGCCGCGCCGCCTCGCCGCCCGCGCGGCGGCCTCGCGCATGGCGGCGCTGCGCGGCGAGGCGGTCGGCGCGACCGTGGGCTATCGCACGCGCCTCGACGCCGCGGTCTCTGCCGCCACGCGCATCGAGGTGGTGACCGAGGGGCTGCTGGTGCGCCGCCTGCAATCCGACCCCGGCCTCGACGGCGTCGCCGCGGTGATCCTCGACGAAGTGCATGAGCGCGGCCTGGACGCCGACCTGGCACTGGCGCTCTGCCGCGATTTGCAGCGCGGGCTGCGGCCGGAGCTGCGGCTGCTGGCGATGTCGGCGACCGCCGATGCGGCGCGGCTGGCGGACCTGCTGGACGCCGCGGTGATCGACAGCCCCGGCCGCGCCCATCCGGTGGCGATCGAGCACGCGAAACGCGACCTCGCCGCGCCGCGCGAGCTGGCGGAGGCGGTGGCGCGCGCGGTGCGGGCGGCGCTGGCCGCGCATGAAGGCGACGTGCTCGCCTTCCTGCCCGGCATGGCGGAAATCCGCCGCGCCGCTGCTTCGCTTGCGGGATGCGGCGCGCTGGTGCTGAAGCTGCACGGCGACCTGCCGCAGGCCGAGCAGGACCGCGCGCTGCGTCCGGCCGAGACGCGGCGGGTGGTGCTGGCGACCAGCATTGCGGAAACCTCGCTGACCGTGCCGGGCGTGCGCATCGTGGTCGATGGCGGCTGGCGGCGGGCGCCGCGGCTCGATCCGGCGAGCGGGCTGACGCGGCTGGCGACGCTGCGCATCAGCCGCGCCGCCGCCGAGCAGCGCGCCGGACGGGCAGGGCGCGAGGGGCCGGGGGTGGCGATCCGGCTCTGGACCGCGGCCCTGCACCGCGGCCTGCCGGAATTCGACCGGCCGGAAATTTTCGAGGCCGAACTGTCCGGCCTGCTGCTCGACTGCGCCGCCTGGGGCGCGGCGCCGGCCGACTTGCCGTTCCCCGACCCGCCGCCGCCGGGCGCGCTCGCCGCCGCGGCGGCGCTGCTGGCCGAGCTTGGCGCGCTGGACGACGCCGGGCGGATCAGCGTGCGCGGTCGGCGCATGGCGCAGCTCGGCGCGCATCCGCGGCTGGCGGCGATGATGCTGGCGGCGGCGAGCGAGAGCGAAGCGGCGCTCGCCGCGGAGCTGGCCGCAATCCTGGAGGAGCGCGATCCGCTGCCCGGCCCGCTTGCGCCCGCGGACATCACGCTGCGGCTCGACGCGCCGGCGCTGCGGCGGGCCGCGGCGCAGTATCGCCGGCGCCTGCGCGTCGCCGCCGCGCCGGCGGGCGACGCAGGAAAACTGATCGCCGCGGGCTTCCCCGACCGCATCGCCCAGCGCCGCGGCGAGCCGGGCAGTTTTCGTCTCGCCGGCGGCGGCGGCGCCAAGCTGCCGGTGTCGGACCCGCTCGCGCGCGCCGGCCTGCTGGCGATCGCCAGCCTCGACGGCAGCGGGCGCATCCGGCTGGCCGCCCCGCTCGACCCCGACGCGCTGCCGGAGGCGGTGGCGGCGCGGGTGACCGAGAGCGTGGAGACGACGCTCGATCCCGTCTCCGGCGCGGTGCTGGCGCGGCGGCGGCGGCGGCTCGGCGCGCTGGTGCTGGCCGACCGCACCGTGCCGGCCGATCCGGCCGAGACCGCCTGCCGCCTCGCCGCGGCGGCGACGCTGCCGTGGAGCGAGGCGGCGCGGCAGTTGCAGGCGCGGGTGGCGCTGATGCGCGGGCTGGAGCCGGAGGCCGGCTGGCCCGACCTGTCCGATGCCGCACTCACGGCCGAGCGCGACTGGCTGGTCCCGCACCTCGCCGGCATGACGCGGCTGGCCGAGCTGGCGCGGCTCGATTTGTCCGCCGTGCTGCGCGGCTTGCTCGATCCCGCGCAGGCCCGGCGGCTGGACAGCCTGCTGCCGATGCAGCTCGAGCTGCCGGGCGGGCGCGCCGCGGTGGACTACACGCAGCCGGTGCCGCTGGCCGCGGCGCGCGCACAGCATTATTACGGGCTGGACGAAACGCCGCTTCTCGCCGGCGGGCTGGTGCCGTTGCGGCTCGCGCTGCTGTCGCCTTCCGGGCGGCCGATCGCCATCACCGGCGACCTCGGCGCGTTCTGGCGCGGCGCCTGGGCCGAGGCGCGGAAGGACATGCGGGGCCGCTATCCCAAGCATCACTGGCCGGACGACCCGGCGCGCACGCAACAGCCGCTTGCCGGGGCGCGCGGAGCTTGACGCAATCTTGTTCCGCGCTTCCGCTGCCGCCATTTCTACAATGGATGAGCGAGACGAGGAGCCCCGACATGCCGCCCGATCGACGCCACGTGGCCCAAGCGGTCCTGCTGGCGGCGCTTTTGGCCGCCGCCGGCCCCGCCGCCGCCGCCGGTCCCGACAGTTTCGCGCCGATGATCCGGCGGGTGCTGCCAGCGGTGGTGAACATCCGCATCACCGAGAACATGGCTCCGCAGGAGGACCCGCTCGCGTTCCTGCCGCCGGAACTGCGCCGGCAGTTCCGTGACCGCCTCCACGCGCCGAAGGAGAAGATGCAGGGAGCCGGGTCGGGCTTCATCATCGATCCGGCGGGCTACATCGTCACCAACTATCACGTGGTCGGCAACGCCGACCAGATCACCGTCGGTCTGGCGAACGGCACCGAGCTGCCGGCGCGCGTGGTCGGCACCGACGAGCTGACCGACATCGCACTGATCCGCGTGCAGGCGAACGCGACGCTGACCGCCGTGCCGTGGGGCGACAGCGACCGCGTCGAAATCGGCGACTGGGTGATCGCGGCGGGCAATCCGTTCGGGCTCGGCGGCTCGGTCTCGGCGGGCATCGTCTCGGCGCGCGGGCGCGACATCGGCGAGGGTCCGTTCGACGACTTCATCCAGCTCGACGCGCCGATCAATCCCGGCAATTCCGGCGGCCCGGTGTTCAACGAGCAGGGCGAGGTGATCGGCGTCGATACCGCCATCGCCTCGCCGACCGGCGCCTCGGTCGGCATCGGCTTCGCCATTCCCTCCGACATCGCGCGCGGCATCGTCGCCGAGCTGCGCGCGCACGGCCGCGTCGCGCGCGGCTGGCTCGGCGTCTCGGTCGAGGACACGCCGGACGACGACGCGCACCGCGGGCAGCTGGGGGCGCTGATCGCCTCGGTTGACCGCGACGGGCCGGCGTTGCACGCGGGCGTGCATGCCGGCGACGTGGTGACGGCGGTGAACGGCCGGGCGGTGGACGACGCGCGCGGCCTGATCCGCCAGATCGCGCAGGCGCCGCCGGGGACGCAGGTGCGGCTGACGCTGCGCCGCGGCAGGCGGCAGATCGAAGTGGGCATCACGGTCGGGCACCGGCCGAGCGGCCAGGGCTGACGGGACAAGGGTGAGGCGGCAGAAATGCGTATCCTCGTGGTGGAAGACGACAAGGACGTGGCCGGCTTCGTCATCAAAGGCCTGCGCGAAGCCGGGCACGTGGTGGAACACGCCGACAACGGCCGCGACGGGCTGTTCATGGCGGCGAGCGAGAACTTCGACGCGATCGTGCTCGACCGCATGCTGCCCGGCGGCATCGACGGGCTGCGGCTGCTGGAGACGCTGCGCACACAGAGCAACAACACGCCGGTGCTGTTCCTCTCGGCCATGGCGCAGGTCGATGACCGGGTGCGCGGGCTGAAGGCGGGCGGCGACGACTACCTGACCAAGCCGTTCGCCTTCGCCGAGCTGCTGGCGCGCGTCGAGGCGCTGGCGCGGCGCGGCAAGGGCGAAGGCCCGACCACGAAACTCATCACCGGCGACCTGGAGATGGACCTGCTGTCGCGCGGCGTGAAGCGCGCCGGCCAGCGCATCGACCTGCAGCCGCGCGAGTTCCGCCTGCTGGAATTCCTGATGCGCCACGCCGGCCAGGTGGTGACCCGCACGATGCTGCTGGAGGGCGTGTGGGACTACCATTTCGACCCGCAGACCAACGTGATCGACGTCCACGTCTCGCGGCTGCGCCAGAAAGTTGACAAGCCCTTCCCGACCCCGATGATCCACACCGTGCGTAACGCCGGCTACATGCTGCGGCCGGAGCAGCCGTGATACGCGGCGGCTTCTGACGAAGGCGGAGGAGCGGCGTGCCGTCTGTGCCCGATCGTGCCGCGCGCCGCGGCAGGCTGCGATTGCGCCGTCCGCTGTTCCGCTCGGCGGGCGTGCGCTTCGGCATGATCTATGCCGTGGTGTTCGCGCTGGCGACGCTCGCGCTGGCGATGTTCCTGTGGTGGTCCACCGCCGGGCTGCTCGACCGGCAGACCGACACGGCGATCAACGCCGACACGCAGGGCCTGTCGGAACGCTACCAGGAAGGCGGGCTGGGCGCGCTGGTGGACACGATCGAGCAGCGGCTGGCCGGCAATGTCGATGACGACGCGATCTACCTGCTGGTCGATCCGATGTACCACCGCATCGTCGGCAACCTCTCGGGCTGGCCCGCCAGCTTCCGCCAGGCCGCGATGTGGCACGACGTGCAGATCGAGCGTGCCGGGCGGCGCGGCATGGCGCGGCTGCACCGCTATGACCTGCCGGGCGCGTTCCACCTGCTGGTCGGACGCGACGTGGAAGTCCACGCGCAGATGGCGCGGCTGCTGACCGATGCGCTGCTGTGGGCGGCCGGGATCGCGCTGCTGCTCGGCACCGTCGGCGCGCTGGCGGTGCGCAGCCTGTTCCGCATGACGCTGGCCGATGTCTCGGCGACGGCCGCGGCGACCAGTGCGGGGGATTTCACGCGCCGCGTGCGCGTCAGCGGCCGCGGCGACGAGTTCGACCGGCTGGCCGAGACCATCAACGACATGCTGGACCGCATCGCACGGCTGATGGACGGGGTGCGGCAGGTCTCCAACGCGATCGCGCACGATCTGCGCACGCCGATCGCGCGCGCGCGCGCCCGGCTGGAGGACGCGCGCGCGCACGCCAGCGGCGAGGCCGACCTGCGCGCCGCGATCGAGCGGGCGGAGGCCGACCTGGACGGCGTGAGCGCGATCTTTCAGGCGCTGCTGCGCATCGCCGAGATCGAGGCGGGGGCGCGCCGCTCGGCGTTCGCCGATCTGGACCTGGCGCCGCTGCTGCTCGATCTGGCCGACCTGTACGGGGCGGTGGCGGAGGAGCGCGGGCAGCACCTGGAGCCGGCGATCCCGGCCAGCCTGCACGCCTATGGCGATCGCGACATGATCCAGCAGGCGGTCGCGAACCTGCTGGACAACGCGCTGAAATTCTCGCCGGCGGGCGGCGTGATCGGCATCGCGGCGACCGCCGATCCGGGCCAGGGCGTCCGCATCACGGTCGCCGACCAGGGGGCGGGCATCCCGGAGGCGGATCGCGAGCGGGCGACGCAGCGCTTCTTCCGCGGCGAGAGCGCGCGCAGCACGCCGGGCAGCGGACTTGGCCTGGCACTGGTGCAGGCGGTGGCGACGCTGCACGGCGGGGCGTTGCTGCTGGAGGACAACGGACCCGGCCTGCGCGCCACGCTGACGCTGAACACGCGCCCGGCGGCACGGGTGAACGCAACTTCATCCGCGGACCAGCGCCAGACCGAAGCGGCTGCGGCATAGTGCCGTCATGTGGGCCTGTCGGACCGTCCTCGTGCTGACGCTGCCGCTCGCGCTCGGCTCCTCGGCGGCGCTGTCGCAATCCCCGCCGAGCGCGCCGTCGGCGCCGCTGCGGGTGACCTCCGACACGCCGGAATACTGCGACGACCTCGCCGGCCGCATCGCCGCCAAGCAGCGCGACCACCCGTCCGCGACGCCGGAGGTGCAGGATCTGGCGGCGGAGGGCCGGCACATGTGCGACACCGGCCTGATCCGCGGTGGGCTGTGGCGGCTGCGGCGGGCGCTGCTGCTGCTGGAGGGGCAGAAATAGCGCCACCGCCGGCGGCAGCGCCGTTCCGTCACGACGCGGGCGCAGCGGCGAGCAGGCGGGCGAGGCGGTCGAACTCGGCGACGCTCAGCGTCTCGGCACGGCGCGACGGGTCGATGCCGGCCGCTTGCGGCAGCGCCGCGCCGCCCAGCGCGCGCAGCGCCCCGCGCAGCATTTTGCGCCGCTGCCCGAATGCGGCGGCGGTCAGGCGTTCCATCGCCGCGAACAGGCGCGCGTCCGGCTGCCCGGGAAGCGGCGTCAGCACCACGACCGCGGACCACACGCTCGGCGGCGGCACGAAGGCCGCCGGCGGCAGGCGCAGGCGCAGCTCGGCCGTCGCCAGCCATTGCGCGAGCACCGCCAGCCGGCCGTAGGCGCCGCTGCCCGGCGCCGCACAGATGCGCTCGGCGACTTCGAGCTGGAACATCAGCGTCAGCCGTTCCCACCGGTCCGCCTGCCGCAGCCAGCCGACCAGCAGCGGCGAGGCGACGTTGTAGGGCAGGTTGGCGACGATCTGCCGCGGCGGCGGCACCAGCGAAGCGAGGTCGAGCGCCAGCGCATCGCCCGCCACCACGCGCAGCCGCGGCGCCGCTGCCGCCAGTTCCTCGATCGCCGCGACGGCGCGCGGATCGAGCTCGACCGCGGTGACGCCGGCGGCGTCGCTCGCCAGCAACGCGCGCGTCAGCCCGCCCGGCCCGGGCCCGACCTCGACCACGTGCCGCCCGGCCAGGTCGCCGGCCTGGCGCACGATGCGGGCGGCGAGATTGCCGTCGAGCAGGAAATGCTGCCCGAGCGCGCGCCGCGCCGCCAGCCGGTGCCGCGCGATCACCTCGCGCAGCGGCGGCAGCGCCGCTTGCGCCGGCCCGCTCAGGAGGAACGCTGGTCGATCGCGGCCCGGCGCCGCAGGTCGCGCATCAGCTGGCGCGACACCAGCTCGACCCGCTCGTTCAGCACCCGGTCCTCGATTTCGCTGCGGGTCGGGATGCCGAGGTTCTTCTGCTCGCGCTTGCAGACCATGATGATGAGGATGCCGTCCTCGGATACCAGCGGGCCGCTGGGCTTGTTGTCCGGCAGCTTCTCCAGCACCGCGCGCATCGTCGGCGGCACGCCGCTGAGCCGGATCTCGCCGGGATGGGGCGGGCGAACGCTGCCTGCCGCCTTGCCCGCCGCCTCGACCGCGTCGCAGCTCTGTGCCGTGGACGAAAGCTGCTGTGCCTTGGCCAGCACCTGCTTCTGCTGGTCGGTCGGGTGCTGCGGGTCGAGGTTGACGGTGAACGGCAGGAACGCCTGCCGCACGTCGAGCACGGTCTCGATGTCGTTGCCGATCTCGCGCTTGCCGTACAGCGTCACGACATCGTAGCCGCCGGGCACGCGGATCGGGTTGCTGATCGCGCCCGGCGGCATCTCGCTGAGCACGTGCAGCACCTCCGGGTCGAGCTGCGCCGGCTGCACCCAGCCGAGGTCGCCGCCGACCAGCGCGGTCTGGCTCTGGCTGAACTCGGCCGCCACCACCTGGAACGGCGCGCCGGCGCGCAGCTGCTGGATCACGGTGTCGGCGAAGCGCTGCGCCTCCTCGGCCTGGCTCGGCTCCTCGACGGGGATGAAGATTTCGGCGACATGGAATTCGGGCTGCCCGATCTCCTGCTTCAGCACCCGCTCCTGTTCGGCCACGTCGGCGTCGGTGATCTGCGCCTGCGCGCCGAGCTGCTGGCGCAGCACGCGCGTCCAGCCGATCTGCACGCGGATCTGATCGACCAGCGTTCGGTAGGCGACGCCGTCGGCCGCCAGGCGCTTGCGCAGCGTGCCGGGCGGCATGGCGTTGCGCCGTTCCACCTCGCCGATCGCCTTGGCGATCTCGGCGTCGGCGACCAGGATGCGCCGGCGCTGGATTTCCTGCAGGCGCAGCCGCTCGTCGATCAGCTGGCGGGTGATCTGCGGCGTCAGCCGGTCCAGCACCTCCGGCGACATCGGCAGGCCGCTCGAAAGCGCGAACAGGCGGCGGCGGTTCTGCACGTCCCCGCCGCTGATCACGTCGCCGTTGACGATGGCGACGATGCGCGCCGCGTCGCCGCCGGACGGCGGCTCCGCCGCCGGCGCCGGGCGCGCCAGCGCCAGCGTGCCGCACAGCGCGAGCAGCGAAAGCAGGACACGCAGGTTCATGACGGGTCAGCGCTCCCTGGGCGCGGATTGCGGTTACATTCCATTGAAGCCGAACGTGCCGATGGTCTTCAAGGTGATCTGGAACAGCAGGATGGTATCGCCGGCGATCCCGTCGATCGAGGTGTAAAGCCGAAAATAATTGGCGCTGACGATCACGCACTCGTCCTCGTAGGCGACGTTGGCGCCGGCCTCGACCATCTGGTTGGTCTGCACGTCGCGGCGCGCCACCAGGCCGACCTTCCAATGGCCATACTTGGCGTTGACGCCGAGCGTCACCTCGTTGATCGGCGTGGTGATCAGCGTATTGCCCGGCGTGGCGCCGTAGCCGGTCAGCACGCCGCTGGGAACGGTGTCGTAATACGTGTAGGGGTTGTATTTCTCGTAGATGTAGCCGGCGTTGAACTTGAGCCAGGACGGCCCGGCGGTGGCCAGGCCGTCGAAGAAGTTGAGCGCCAGGTCGCGATGGTCGAAACGCTGGCGCGTGGTGAAGTCGAGATACTGGTTCGGCGTGTAGGAGAGGTGGCTGACCACGTCGGTCACCGTTCCCTCCAGGCCGGAGAAGGTGGGAAAGGCCGGCTCGGGGCTGGCGCGGTAGCCCTGGCCGATCAGCCCATCGACGCTCTGGCCGGTGCCGAAATACCAGGTGCCGTGCAGGGCGACATTGGCGCGCGGCCCGCCTTCCAGCCGATCGACGCCGGGAAAGCGGTTCAGCGCGAACAGGTTGGCGTCGGTGAACTCGAAGTCCAGGCTGTCCTCGTTGGGGATCAGCGTGTTGACATAGAGCGGCGTGCCATTGGCGCCGCGGACGATGCCGTAGCTGCTGCCCTGCGGGGCGGCGATCAGCTGCACGATCGGCTCGATCACCTGCGTGCCGCCGCCGGTGCGCATCAGCGGCCAGCGGCCCTCCAGCGCCAGCGTCGGCATCGCCTGCGCGCTCGCCGCGGACGGTCCGGCGCCCCAGCTCGGCTGTTCGTTGAGCTTGTTGGCGTCGTAGGCGGCGCTGTCCATGTGCAGCACCAGCTTCCACAGATCGCCGAACGCGCCGGTCGCCGGCCGCTCCCAGTCCAGGCTGAGATTGGCGCGCCGCGTGTCGGTGCCGACTTGGCGCAGCACGTTGAAGGCGCCGGCCTCGACCGAGGTGCGCCCGCCCAGCGCGTCCGGCTCGCCCACGAAACTGTAGGTGTAGCGCGGCAGCACGAACGGCAGCTCGGCATCGACGATGCTGGTGACCAGCCCCTGATAGGCGAACGCATCGAGCCGCGAATACGAGCCCTGGCCGAACCCCTCGAGATAGACCGTGCTGGTCAGCACGTCGCTCTGCCCGGGCAGGTGGTAGTCGAGCATGTATTGCTCGGACGTGGCGCGCTGCAGGTTGAAGCCCCAGCGCCACTCGTCGCTGAGCGCGAACGCGCCGGTCGCGAACACGTCGCCCTGCAGCGAGTTCTGGCTGTAGGCGACCGAGGTGTTGACGGTGACGCTGCCGTCGTTGAAGGCGTGGCGCAGCTGCGCGTCCAGCCCGGGGCCGTTGCCATCCTTGTCGGCGAGCAGCGGCGCGAAGGTGGCGTCGGTGCTCTTGTCGATCACCCAGTAATACGGCACCTGCACGAACGGGCCGAGAAACTTCGTGTAGCCGAGCGAGGGCACCAGGATGCCGCTGGCGCGCTTCGCCGAGGGGTCGGGCGTGGTGAAATAGGGGAAGTACATCACCGGCACGCCGTACATGTCGATCACGGCATCGCTGTATTCGATGCGCTTGTCGTCGAGGTCCTGCACCGCCGAGCGGGCGCGGATATCCCATTCCAGCGGCGCCAGCGGGTTGCTCTTGCAGGCGTTGCAGGTGGAGTAGATGACGCGGCTGAAATCGTTGATGCGGGCGTCGGTGCGGCGCGCGCCGTTGGCCGCGAGCCGGCCGTTCTCGGCCAGCTGCGCGCGGACGTTGGACAGCACGCCGTCCTTCATGCCCTGCGACAGCTCGGCATAGTCGGCGAACATCACCTGCCCGGTCGGATCGAGCAGCACGACGTGGCCGCTGGCGGCGGCAACGCCGGTGTTGCGGTCGTAGGTCACCTTGTCGGCGCGCAGCACGCGGCTGCCCTGCCAGATCTCGACATGGCCGGCCAGCGTCACGAAGCCGGTGTCGCGGTCGTAGGTGGCGCTGTCGGCCTGGTAGAACACCGGCTCGGTACGGCTCACCGGCGGCTCGGCCGGGAGGTGGAGCGTGCCGGAGGGGGGGCGGCTGAAATTCTGCGCCGGCGCCGCCGACGCCAGCACGCCGCCGAACAGTGCCGCGAGCCCCACCGCCCGTATGGCCGTGGATCGCCCTTGCATCCTAACCGTCTTCCAGGTGCAGCAGCAGGGCGACCGACAGCATCAGCCCCGAGGCGGCCGGCGCCCAGGCGGCGAGCATCGGCGGCAGGGCACCCGACATGCCGAACTCCTCGGCGAGCTTGGAGACCACGAACAGGGCGAAGCCGGCGGCAACGCCGCTGCCGATCATCCGCGCCACCCCGCCGCGCCGCTGCGGCCGCATCGAGAAGGCCGCGCCGAGCAGCGACATGGTGCCGCACAGCAGCGGCAGCGCCAGCAGGCTCTGGAAATGCAGCCGGTGGCGGATCGACGAGAAGCCGGAGTGGTCGAGCAGCCGGATGAAGCCGGGCAGCGTCCAGACCGAGAACGTGTCGGGTGCGGCGAAGCTCTCCTGCACCCGGCTCACGGTCAGGTCGGTCGGCAGCCTGAGCGTGCGCGGCGCGTCCGGCAGGTGGCCGGCGGTGAGCGTGCGCGCATCCTCGAGCACCCAGGCGCCGGCGACCAGCCGCGCGTCCTGCGCGTCGATCCGCTGGATCGGCCGGTCGGCGGCGTTGAGCCGGAAAATGCTCACGTCCCTGGCGTCCAGCTCGCGGCCCTTGGCCGCCACCGACAGCGCGTGCAGGATGGCGACGCCCTGCGGGTCGAGTCCGCGGTCGGACTGGCGCAGCCAGAGCTGGCCGCCGTTGAGCGCCAGCGGCCCGCCGCCGCTCTTGAGGTAGTTGTCCTCCAGCGCCTCGGCGCGGCCCAGCATCACCGCCGAGACCGGGGTGACCGCGGCGGTTGCGATGATCCCGAGCAGGATCGCGCCGAGCGTGGGCACCGCCAGGAACTGCCAGACCGACACCCCGGCCGCGCGCGCGACGACGAGTTCGGAGGAGCGGGTGAGCCGCCAGAACGCGATGATGCGCGCCGAGCAGCACGGCGAAGGGCAGGATCTCCATGCCGACCCAGGGCAGGCGCAGCGCGGCGATTTCCGCGACCACGCCGAACGTCGCCTCCGGCCGGGTGACCGAGCGGCGCAGCAGTTCGATGAAGTCGAACAGGGCCACCAGCCCGGTCAGCGCCACCAGCATGGACAGCACGGCGGACATGAACACGCGCGCGATATAGAGCGACAGGGTCGCGGCCAGCGGCATGCGCGATCAGGCCCTGCCCAGGCGGACCAGCAGGCCGTGCGGCAGCAGCCGGACCTGCGGCCCGAGCAGCAGCCACACGCAGACCGCGCCCGGCAGCAGCGCCTGCACCCAGATCAGCGGGATCAGCGCGGTGTCGCGGCTGGCCAGGCTGGTGACCGCCAGCCCGCCCGCCAGCAGCGCCACCACCACCAGGATCCCGGTCAGCGGCCGGAACAGGCCGCCATAGCGGCGGAACGAGCCGGTCAGCGAGGTGACCAGGGCGACCAGGGTGAAGCTGAGCGCGGTGAACGGGGTCGCCAGCCGCCGGTGCGCCTCGACCAGCAGCTTCGGCAGGTCGCGGTCGGCGACCACGCCGGGGGCGGGGTGGCGCAGCTCCTCGATCGACATTTCCGTCGGATCGCGCAGCCGCGTGGCCTCGCCCTTGCCGGTGTCGGTCAGGTCGAGGGAATTTTCCGCAAAGGTGAGCACGTTGAGCCGGCCGGTCTGCGAATCGACCTCCTGGCGCGAACCGTCGAACAGCAGCACGCGCGGCGGGCCGTCATTGGCGATCAGCCGGCCGCGCACGGCGAAGATCGTGGCATGGCTGTTCTTCTGCCGGGCGTCATCGACCATGATGCCGCGCAGCGTGCCGTCGCGGTCGCGGCCGCGCACATAGACGGTCAGGTTGTCGGAGACCGGGGTGAACACCCCCTCCTGCAGCAGGAAGGCGGCGAGGCGGTTGCGGATCTCGAACTGGAACTGCCGGAACTCGGTGAACGCCGCCGGCACGACCCAGATGTTGAGCAGGAAGCACAGAGCCACCGAGAAGGCGGCGAGCAGCAGCGCCGGGCGGGCCAGGGTGCCCTGCGACAGCCCGGCCGAGCGCATGACCGTCAGTTCCCGGTCGGAGGCCAGGCGCTGATAGACGAACTGCACCACCACGAAGGTGGTGATCGGCAGGATGACGGCGACGAAATTGGGGATCAGCAGGCTGGTGAGCTGGAAGAACACCCGGAACGACAGGCCGCGGTTGACCACCAGCTCGACGAAGCGCAACGACTGCGTCAGCCAGATCAGCGCCACCAGCCCGAAGCTGACGGCGAACAGGGCGAGCAGCAACTGGCGCAGGATGTAGCGGTCGATCCGCGTCAGCGACGCGGCGGTCGTGCGGGACGAGGGCATGGCGGGCGGGGCGTCTCCGTGTCGGGCGGCCAGTCTAGCCGCCGAGACGCCGGGGAGGCAAAGCGAACCGGAACCGTGACGGCGCGCCCGCCGCCGCCCGGCATCATCGGCATTGCGACTCCCGGCGGTTTCCGCCACGAAGCCTGCGCCGTTGCCGGACAAGAGGCGCATGAACACGACCGACGCTCTGCTGACCGCCGTGCTGCAAGGTGCGACCGAACTGTTCCCGGTCTCCAGCCTGGGACATGCGGTGATCGTGCCGTCGCTGCTGCACTGGTCGCTCGACCAGCGCGCCCCCTCGTTCCTGCCGTTCCTGGTGATGCTGCATCTTGGCACCGCGGTCGCGCTGCTGGCGTATTTCTGGCGCGACTGGCTTTCGCTGCTGCTCGGCGTGCTGGGCCTCGGCTCGACCCATCAGGTGGGCGAGAGCCGCCGCGTGTTCGGGCTGATCGTGGTCGCCACCATCCCCGCGGTGGTGATCGGCTTCGCGCTGGAAGGCTTTTTCCGCAGGCTGTTCGGCAGCCCGGTGGTGGCGGCGGTGTTCCTGGCGCTCAACGGCCTGCTGCTGCTGTTCGGCGAGCGCATCCGCGCGCACGGCCACCGGAAACTCGCCAGCCTGACGGCCAAGGACGCCCTGTTGATCGGGTTCTGGCAGTGTGCCGCGCTGATCCCCGGCATTTCGCGCTCCGGTGCCACCATCGTCGGCGGGCTGCTGCGCGGCATCGACCACGAGGGTTCGGCGCATTTCTCGTTCCTGATCGCGACCCCGATCATCCTGGGCGCGACCGCGCTGGAGGTGCCGAAACTGATGAAGGCGGGGATGGCGCCGGGCGTGCTCCCGGTCGCCGCGCTGGCGGCGGTGGTGGCGGGGGTGACGGCGTTCCTCAGCACCGTTTTTCTCATGCGCTATTTCCGCCGGCACGACGACTGGGCGCTCGATCCGTTCGCCTATTACTGCATCGCCGCGGGCCTCGGCGCGGCGGCGTGGCTGCTGGTGCTATGAGGCGCGCCGCGCTCGCGTTTGCCGCCCTGCTGCTCGCCGCTGCCGCGTCGCTGCCGCCGGCGGCGCGGCCGATCTCGCGCATGAACCTCGGCTGGTGGCGGGCGCGGCACGAGGAAAAACTGGCGGAAATCCACCGCGGGCGCGTCGATCTTCTATTCCTTGGCGACTCGATCACCGAGGACTGGGAACATTCCGGCCCGCCGCCGTGGCAGGATTTCCGGCCGGTCTGGCAGCGTTTCTATGGCGCGCGGCACGCGGTCAATCTCGGCTTCAAGGGCGACGCGACCTCGCATCTGCTGTGGCGGATCGAGCACGGCGAGCTCGACGGCATCGCGCCGCGCGCGGTGGTGATCCTGATCGGCGCCAACAATCTCGGCCGCCTGCACTGGTCGGCCGCCGACACCGTGCAGGGCATCGCGGCGGTGGTGGCGGAGGTGCGGCGGAAACTGCCGCGGACGGGGATCGTGCTGCTGCCCGTGCTGCCGAGCCGGCGCAACGCCTGGGTGACGGCGACGACGGCCGAGATCGACGCGGCGCTGGCGGCGCGCTACGGCGAAGGGAAAGTGCCGGGTGTCACCTATGTCGATGTCTCGCCGATCTTCCTGAAGGACGGCGCGGCCGATCCGGCGGACTTCCTCGACCCAAAACTCACTCCGCCCGAGCCGCCGCTGCACCCGACGCCGGCGGCGCAGGCGCGCATGGCTGCGGCGATCGAGCCGGTGCTGCGCCGGCTGCTCGCGCCATAGCGGCGCTTTTATGCGCGCGGCGCCAGCAGCGGCGCCAGATCGTCCGACGCGACCTGCAGCAGCCCCAGCATCGCCGCCTTCGCGCCGGCCGCGTCGCGCAGGCGGATGCAGTCGAGCACCACCGCATGCGCCGACAGCGCCCGCTCGTGCGAGGCCGCGAGCTGGGTGGAGAGCCGGAACACGTTGCCCAGCGCCGCCCCCATCGCGCCGACCAACTGCTGCAACACGACGTTGCCGCTGGCGCGCAGGATCGCGGCGTGGAACGCCAGGTCGGCCTCGCAGCACGCCTCGACATCGTGCGGCAGCGAGGATTGCATGCCGAGATAGGCGGCCTCGATGCGCCCGACATCCTGCGCCGAGGCACGCTGCGCCGCGAACTCCGCCGCCGCCGGCTCGAACACGCGGCGCGCCTCCAGCAGCGAGCGGACGAATTGCAGGTCGGGCGCGATGGCGAGCGACCATTCCAGCACGTCGGGGTCGAGGCGGTTCCAGGTCTCCGGCTCGCGCACCACGGTGCCGGTGCGCGGGCGCACATCGACCAGCCCTTTCGCCGACAGCACGCGCATCGCCTCGCGCAGCGCGCTGCGGCTGATCGCGAACGCCGCTTGCAGCTCCGGCTCGGTCGGCAGCGTCTGGCCGGGGCGGACGGCGCCGCCGAGGATGCGCAGCGCGATCTCACGCACCACGCCGCCATGCACGCGCGGCTTGGCCAGGCCGGTGCGCGGCGGCGCCGGCGCGTCGCCGTTCATGCGTAGCGCCGCGCCTGCTGCTCGGCGATCACCACCGCGGCGATCAGCAGCACGCCGCGCGCCACCATCTGATAGAAGGTCGGCACGCTGGTCAGGATCATGCCGTTGTTGAGCACGCCGAGGATCAGCACGCCGAGCAGGCCGCCGATGATGGTGCCGCGCCCGCCGGTCAGCGCGCAGCCGCCGAGCACCGCCGCCGTGATCGCCTGCAACTCCAGCCCGTCGGAGCCGGAGATCGGCTGGCCCGATCCGGTGCGCGCCGCCAGCAGCATCCCCGCCAGCCCGCCGGCGACGCCGCTGAGGATATAGACGCCGATCTGATAGGCGCGGACATTCAGGCCGGCGAGCCGCGCCACCACCGGGTTGCCGCCGATCGCGTAGATGTTGCGCCCGACCACGGTGAAGCGCATCAGCGCGAAGAACAGCGCCACCACCACGATCAGCACCTCGATCGTCACCTGCAGGCCGAGCAGCTTGCCGGAGCCGATGAAGCGGAACACCGGGGTGAAAATGCTGATCGACTGGCCGTTTGAGATGATGAAGGCGACGCCGCGGAACGCCGCCATCGTGCCCAGCGTCGCGATCACCGCGTTGACCGCGCCGATCGTGATGATGAGGCCGTTCACCAGCCCGGCGACGCCGCCGACCGCCATGCCGAACAGGATGGCGAGCGCGGGCGAGCCGGACCACTCGACGGCGAGCGCGATGCTGACGGTGGACAGTCCGACCACCGCGCCCACCGAGATGTCCAGCCCGCCGGAGACGATCACGATAGTCTGCGCGGTCGCCAGCACGCCGAGGATGGCGATGCCCTGGCCGATGTTTTCGATGTTGCGCGTAAGGAAAAAGATATCCGGCCGCAGGCTGCCGAAGATCGCCACCAGCACCGCGAGCGCGATCAGCAGGCTGAAATTGTGCGTCCCCACCACGCGGATCGCCCGCCCCACGGATCCGCCGGCGGCGCGCAGGGCGACGGGATCAGCCGAAGTAAGCTCGGACTCCGCGGTCATGCGGCAGTCCTTGGCGCGGCGTCGCGCGACAGATTGTCGGCAAGTGCAAAGTCGAGGATGCGCGCCTCGCTGGCGTCACTGCGGTCGAGGTCGGCGACGATGCGACCGCCGGCCATCACCAGCACGCGGTCGGCCAGCCCGAGCAGCTCCGGCATCTCCGAGGAAATCACCAGCAGCGCCATGCCGGACTGCGGCGAGTTCGGCGATCAGGCGATAGATCTCCGCCTTCGCGCCCACGTCGATGCCGCGCGTCGGCTCGTCGAGGATGAGCAGGCGCGGGCGGCGCGCCAGCCAGCGCCCCAGCACCACTTTCTGCTGGTTGCCGCCGGACAGTTTTGCCACCGGCTGGTCGAGGCTCGGCGTTTTCACGCGCAGCCGCGCCACCTGTTCGCCCGCGACCCGGCGCGCGCGCAGGCGGCTGAACACGCCGAAGCGGCTGACCAGGTCGGGCACGCAGAGCGTGATGTTGTCCGTGACATTGCGCAGCAGCAGCAGCGCCTGCGACTTGCGTTCCTCCGGCGCGAAGCCGATGCCGGCGGCGATCGCATCCGCCGGGCTGCGCAGCCGCAGCGTCGTGCCGCCGACGGCGACGCTGCCGGCGAGCAGGCGGTCGGCGCCGAAAATCGCCTGCGCGAGTTCCGACCGTCCCGCGCCGACCAGCCCGCCCAGCCCGACGACTTCGCCGGCGCGCACGGTCAGGCTCACATCGTGCAGCTTGCGCGTGGTCAGCCCTTCGACCGACAGCACCACCGGGCCGAGCGGCTTCGCGCCGCGCTCGAACAGATCGGCGATCGGCCGGCCGATCATCAGCCGCACGATCTCCGCCTCGTCCAGTTCCGCGGCCGGGCGCACCGCCATCAGCCGGCCGTCGCGCAGCACGGCGATGCGGTCGGCGAGCGCCCGAACTTCGTGCATGCGATGCGAAATGTAGATCACCGCGACGCCGTCGCCGCGCAGCCGGCGGACGACGCCGAACAGGCGCCGCGCCTCCTCCTCGGTGAGCGATGAGGTCGGCTCGTCCAGTGCCAGCAGGCGCACGCCGGCGCGCAGCGCGCGCATGATCTCCAAAAGCTGCCGGTGCGCGGCGCCGAGATCGCCGGCGCGCGTCCACGGCGACAGCACGCGCTCCAGCCCGAATTCTTCCAGCATCGCCCGCGTGCGTTGCGTGAGGCGGGAGCGGTCGAGAAAAATGCCGCCGACGTGCGAGAGTTCGCCGACGAACACGTTCTCGGCGATCGACAGGTCGGGAAAAATGTCGGGTTCCTGGTGGATGATGCGGATGCCGCAGGCGTGCGCATCCGACGGCGAGCGGAACGCGACCGCCTTGCCGTCGATCGCGATGCTGCCGGCATCGGGGCGGTACACGCCCTCGATCAGCCGCATCAGCGTCGATTTGCCGGCGCCGTTCTCGCCCACCAGGGCCAGCACTTCGCCGGCCCTGATGTCGAGCGACACCTCGACGAGCGCCTGCACCACGCCGAACCGGCGCGACACGCCGTGCACGGCGAGCAGCGGCGGCGTGGTGCCGGCGTGGTTCACTTGTGGCAGATCCGGTCCTTGAACTGCGGGAAATTGGCGGCAGTGATGAGGTCCGTGGTGACGTAGGTTTTCTGCGGCAGCGGCGTGTTGTCCTTGATCGAGGCGACCAGCAGCGAGATGGCGGTGGCGCCCTCCTTGCCCGAGTTCGATCCATTCGGTGCCGCGGAAGCCGGTGGGCTTGCCGCTGCCGAACGCGTCGCAGGCGCGGCTGCCGTCGATGCCGATGCCGATCACCTGGTCCGGCTTCATGCTGGAATTCTCGGTCGCGCGCACCGCACCGAGCACGCCGTCGTCGTTGCAGCTGTAAAAGATCCAGTGTCCGGCTTCGGGATGCGCGGTCAGCGTGGTGGTCACCGCGTCGATGCTGCTGCTCATCGTGTTGTCGTAGGGGATGCGGATGATATTGGCCTTGTCGAAGTCAGGCACGGCGGCGAGGAAGGCGGCCTCGGCGCCGCGGTTGCGCTGCATGCAGGTATCCGCTTTGCGGTCCTCGATGCTGGCGAGCCGCACGTCCTTCAGCTTGTCCCAGCCGAGCTCCTTGTAGAGCCGTGCGTCCTCGGTGCCGACCTGGCGGCCGATGTTGCCGGCGTTCATGCCGACATACGGCACCATCTTCTTGTCCTGCGTGTAGATGTCGTCATCCACCGCGATCAGCTTTATGCCGGCCTTCGCCGCCTTCTCGGCGACCACCGGGCCGAGCGCACGGTCGGGCACCACGATCGCGATGCCCTTCACGCCGTCGCCGACCATCGTGTCGAACGTGGTCAGCGTCAGGTCGGCGTTGAACTGCACGTCCTGCGTCGAGAGCGCGACGCCGAGCTTGTGCGCCTCCTGCTTGGCGCCGGCAACCTCGGCGACGAACCAGGGGTGCTCGCCCATCTTGTTGATGTAGCCGAGCTTGATGTCGTCGGCGCGGGCGCCGACGCCGAGTGCCACGACGCCGCACGCGGCGGCGGCGAGAAGGCGGATTTTCTGCATGGCTGTCCTCCCTTGGTGGTTTCTCATTCGTGATAGAGCACGGACCGGCCGCCATCGATCACGATCGTCTCGGCGTTGATGAACGGCGCCTCGTCGGAGGCGAGGAACACCGCCGTCATGGCGACTTCCTCCGGCCGGCCGATGCGGCGCGGCGGATGCAGGTCTTCCGCGCGTCGGCGTTCGGCGGCGGGATCGCCGAAGGTCGCCCAGTACTCCTGCGCGATCGGCGTGTCGATGTAGCCGGGCGCGATCGCGTTCACGCGGATGCCGCGCGCGGCGTATTCGATGGCGAGCGCGCGGGTCAGCCCGACCACGGCGTGCTTGGCGACCGGATAGGGGAAGCAGCCGGGAATGATCTTGAACGAATGCGCCGAGGCGATGTTGACGATGGCGCCGCGTCCCGCCGCCAGCATCCCCGGCAACACCGCGCGGCAGCACCGCCACACCCCGTCGAGATCGACCGACAGGCAGCGCCGCCATTCCGCCTCCGTGGTCGCCAGCGGGTCGTGGAACACGTTGATGCCGGCGTTGTTGACCAGGATGTCCGCGGGCCCGTGTTGGTGCTCGACCTGCGCCGCCATCGCGCCGACGCTCGCCGCATCGGTGACATCGGTTGCGATGAAGCGGGCGCCGCGCAATTCCGCTGCCACCGCGGCGCCGGTGCGCGGGTTGCGCTCGGCGACGATGACGCGCGCGCCCTCGGCGGCGAAGCAGCGCGCGATGGCGGCGCCGATGCCCTGGCCGGCGCCGGTGACGATCGCGGTTTTTGCGTGCAGCCGTCCGGGCATGGCGCTACCAGTCCACCACGGTGCCGTCGGGCAGCACGGCCGCCGTCGCCTGCTGCGGTTCCGGCCGGTACGGATGGCGCGCCGCCACCGCTTCGTCGATTTCCACGCCCAGCCCCGGCCCCTGCGGAATTCCCCAGTGCCCGTCTTCGAGTTCAGGCAAGCCGCGCACCACCTCGGCGAACCACGGCACCGCGCCCGACATCTCCTCCTGGATCACGAAATTCGGCGTCGCCACGTCGAAATGCCACGCCGCCGCGGTCGCCAGCGGGCCGAGCGGGTTGTGCGGGGCGACGCCGGCGCCGGCGGTCTCCGCCATCGCCGCGATCTTGCGTGCCTCGGCCAGCCCGCCGACATGGCAGATGTCGGGCTGCGCGATCGCCAGCGCGCGCAGGCGGAACAAATCGTCGAACTCTGTGCGATCGACCAGCCGTTCGCCCGCCGCGATCGGGCAGGGCGCGCGCGCCGCCACCTCCTTCATCGCCGCCGCGTCGCCGGGCTGCACCGGCTCCTCGACGAACAGCGGGCGCGCGGGCGCCAGCGCCGCGATGTATTGCAGCGCGGCGCTGACCGAGGCCGGGCGGCCGTGGAAGTCCACCATGATCTCCACACCGTCGCCGACCGCATCGCGCAGCGCCGCGATCGAGCGTGCCACGCCGTCGATCTGCGCCGGCGAAGCGGTGTAGTGCGTGTAAGGGATGTTGACGATTTTGACCGCGCGATAGCCGCGCGCCACCACCGCCAGCCCGCGCTCGACGAGTGCCGACGCATCGAGCGAATCATACACCGCGTTCATCTCGCCCATGCCGAGATGCGTATAGACGCGGATGCGCTCGCGCGTGCGCCCGCCGAGCAGCCGCCACACCGGCAGGCCGACGCTGCGCCCGAAAATGTCCCAGAGCGCGACTTCGATGCCGCTGATCGCGGTTTTGCCGATCACGCCGATGCGCCAGAACCCGTGCTTGTTCATCCGTCGCACCAGCTGCTCGATGTCGCGCGGGTCGTGCCCGACCACCAGCGGTTCCAGGTCCTGCACCGCGCCGACCACGGCGCGCGTCTTCCACTCCAGCGTCGCCTCGCCCCAGCCGAACAGGCCCGGCTGGTCGGTGTCCACGCGCACGAACACCCAGTTCCGCATCGCGGCATTGACGACAAGCGTGCGCAGGCCGGTGATCTTCACCCCGTCCGTTCCTCCCGCCGGCGCGCCGTTGCGGACGCGCTTCATCCGATCATTGACGCAGATCATCATATCAATCGGCCGGCGTCAACGCTCAAGTCCCGGGCAGATCAGGAGCGGCCGGCCACGTCGCGGGCGAGTTCGCGCCGCCCTACAGCCTCGATGCGATCGGCCGCGCCATGACCGGGGTGGCGCGATGACGTCGCGACTGTTCGCGGTGGTGCGCGCGCTCGCCTTCGTGCTGCTGGCACTCGTGCTGTGCGGCGCCATCTTCGAGGCCGCCGGCTATTCCAGCCTGCTGATGTTCCAGAGCATCGCCGGGGGCAGCGTTCACCACGCCGGAGGCGCTGCTGAACAGCCTCGGCTGGGCGCTGCCGCTGTTCGTCACCGCCGCCGGCGTCGTCGTGTCCTTCCGGTGCGGCTACTTCAATGTCGGCGCGCAGGGCCAGTTCTATCTCGGCGCGATCGGTGCCGCCTTCGCGGTCGAGTGGCTGAACGGCGCGCCCGCGTTCGTCGTCATCCCCGCCGCGCGATGCTGCGCTTCTCGGAAGATTTCGATCTGAAGAAATATGGCTGGGACGGTGCGCCGCTGCACGGTCCCTGCGTGCCGGCCTTCATGCTCCGCCCGGAGCTCTTTCAGGGCCGGGATGTGCATGTCGCGATCGAGACCGGCAGCGGGCTGACGATGGGCATGTCGGTCGTGGACTGGTGGCGCGTGACCGACCGGCCCGCCAATGCGCACTACGTCCGCGACTGCGATGCCGACGGCTACTACGCGCTGCTGACCGAGCGCGTGAGCCGCCTGCCATGACGAGCGCCTCACGATCCGCTGAACCAGTTGTAGCCCTGATCCTCCCAGTAGCCGCCGGGATAGGTGTTGGTGACGCCGAGTGCCGTCAGCGATTTCGGATTCTTGAAGCCGAGCTTGGTCGGGATGCGCAGCCGCAGCGGAAACCCGAACGCCGGCGTCAACGGCGCGTCGAGGAAATCGAGCGCCAGGATCGTCTGCGGATGCAGTGCCGAGGCCATGTCGATGCTGGAGTGGTAGCCGTCGGCGCAACGGAACGCGACGTAGCGGGCGCGCGTGTCGGCGCCGACGCGGCGCAGGAAGGTTCCGAGCGGCACGCCGCGCCACTGGCCCACGACGCGCCAGCCTTCGACGCAGATCAGCCGCGTGATCTGGCTCTCCTGCGGCAGCGCGCGCAGTTCCTCCAGCCGCCAGTTGCGCTTTTCGGCAATGGCGCCGAACAGTTCGAGCCGCCACGTCGCGCCGTCCACCGTCCGCACCTGGTCGATGTCGTAAAAGGCGTTGAAGCGCGGCGGCCGTGTGATCGCGCCGGCCGGATAGGTCGGCGCCAGCCGCGTCGGGTCGAACAGCGCCGCCTGCACGCGGTCGTTCCAGCGCGACATGGTCCGCAGGAAACGGTCGGCCAGGTCGGGATGCTGCAAATCGTCGAAGTTGCAAGCGGTCAGCAGCGACGTCGAGCCGAAGGCGAGCGCGCGCCCGAGCATCGAGCGGCGGCCGAGGGGCGTGCTCATTGTCCCGCCTCCTCGACCCGACCGCCGGCGATCATCGGCCACAGCACTCTTGGCACCAGCGCGACCAGCGCGAGATGCACGACCACGAACAGCACGATGCCGCTCATCGCCAGGAAATGCACATAGCGCGCCGTGGCGAAGCCGCCGAACAGGCCGGTCAGCCACGCGAGTTGCACCGGCTTCCAGATCGCCAGCCCCGAGGCAACGATCAGCACGCCGAGCGCCAGCACGCCGACATACAGCAGGCGCTGCACGGCGTTGTAGCTGCCGCTGCGGTGCGGCAGGCGCAGCCGCAGGGCCAGCACGATGTCGGCGATGACGGCGCGCGGCGAGAGCGGCAGGAAGCGGCGGCGGAAATGCCCGCTCAACACGCCCCAGGCGAGGTAGCAGAGGCCGTTGAGCACCAGCAGCCACATCGCCGCGAGGTGCCAGGCGATCGCGGCGCCGAGCCACTCGCCGATGGTGAAGCGCGCCGGGAAGGTGAGCGGGAACAGTGGGGCCGCGTTGTAGATCTGCCAGCCGCTGCCCACCATCGTGACGATGGCGACGGCGTTCAGCCAGTGCATCAGCCGCAGCGGCCAGGGATGGATGGGTCGGGCTCGGGACATGACACGAGGCTCCTCCGCAGGTGCGGGACATGGATCGCGCCGGGGCCTGCGCCGCGTCGAGGCATCGAATCCATGCCCTCTCGGCATTGGCTTGCGCGGCGCCCGGCGGCGAAGCTCCGCGGTGCTGCCCCCCGGCAGCGCCATTCAATCACGCCGCCGCGAGCCGCGACGGCATCGAAGGAGCCTCGCCATGAAGACAATCCTGTTCGCCGCTGCCATCGCCGCGCTGGCGCTCGCGCCGGCGGCGTTCGCCGAGGACGCGATGGGCCACGCCTGCACCAACGGCCAGGACGCGATGGGCCACGCCTGCAAGGCCGACGCCATGCACCACGACACGATGGGCCACGGCACGATGGGCCACGACAGCATGTCGCACGACACGATGGGCCACGACACCACCAAGACGGATTAGCAGTCCGGCCGCCGCGCGCCCGCCCGCGCGGCGGGCGCGGGCGTTGCTTTCCGCCGCCGTCTGCCGTCACTCTGCCGCCGGTGGAGACCAGGGACCGATGCCGAGCCTGAAAGAGCAGCTTGACCGCAATCGCCTCGGCCAGACCGCGAAGGTGCAGGCGGCGTACGAGGCGATGGTCGCGGAACTGGCGCGCAGCGGCTTCATCGAGCACGTGCTGCCGGTCGGTGCGCCATTCCCCGACATCGCGCTGCCCACCGCCGAGGGCGACCTTGCCCGGCTCGCCGACTGGTGGCGGCGCGGTCCGCTGGTGGTGACTTTCTTCCGCGGCGAATGGTGCCCGTATTGCCGGCTGATGCTGGCGGCCCTGGAGCAGGCGCTGCCCGAGATCGAGGCGCTCGGCGCCAGCCTCGTCGCCGTGACGCCGGAGACCGGCGGCCGGGCACTCGCCGCCAAGCATCGCCACGGCGACCGCTACGACGTGCTGTCGGACGTGGATTGCGGGCTGGGCCTCGATTGCGGCGTGGTGTTCCAGGCGCCCGCCGTCTATCGCGACATGCTGCTGAGCTACGGCGACGACCTCGCCGCCCGGCATGGCAACGATGCCTGGTTCCTGCCGGTGCCGGCGACCTTCGTGCTCGACCGCGACGGCATCGTGCGCTGGCGCTTCGCGGAAGTGGACTACACCCGACGCGCCGAACCCGCCGATATCCTTGCGGCCCTGCGTGCCCTCGCCGCCGGCTGAAGGGCAGGATGCGATGGAACTGAACCAGGTCCGCTATTTCATCGCACTGTGCCGGGCGTTGAATTTTACCCGCGCGGCGGAGGCATGCAACGTCACCCAGCCGGCGCTGACGCGCGCGATCCAGCGGCTGGAGGACGAACTCGGCGGCCCCCTGCTCTATCGCGAGCGCAACCTGACGCAGCTCACTGAGCTCGGCCGCGCCATGCGCCCGCATCTGGAGGCGATGCTGGAGGCGGCGGACGCGGCGCGGCAGGCGGCGCGGGCGCGTGCCGGGATGGAGGCGGTCTCGATCCGCATCGGCCTCGGCCCGGCGATCGCGGCGGCGCATGTGGCGCCGGCGGTGCGCGCGCTGGTGCGGCTCTATCCCGAGATCGCTGTGCATTTCGAGGAAGCGGGGACGGCGGCGCTGGCCGAGGCGATGCTGTCCGACGCGCTGGATTGCGCGCTGCTGCCGGACGGTCCGGCGCTGCCGGAACGGCTGAACCGCTGGAAGGTGGCCGAGGAGGGCTGCATGGTGGTGCTGCCGGCTGACCACGCGCTGGCCGGACGGGGCGAGCTCACGGCCGACGATCTGGCCGGCGAGACCCTGCTGTTCGGCGAGCGTTGCGGCGGCTTCGCGCACCGTCTGCGCGCCGGCTGCGAGGGGCGCTTCGCCGAGCGTCCGTGCGGCGGATCGTGGGTGCAGATGCTGGATCTGGTGCGCGTCGGCCTGGGCCTCGCGTTGCTGCCGGAGGGGCTGGCGCTCGGCGGCGGCCTGGTGGGCCGCAAGCTGGTGGAACCGCCGCTCGACCGCACCATCCTGCTGGCGATGGTCGCCGGCCGGCCGCGCAGTGCGGCGGTCGCCAACCTGGTGAAACTCTGCCGCGCGCGTGCGCCGGCCTAGCGCACGGGCGCATCAGGCGCGCCCGTGCCGAATGCACGGGTTGTTCCTGGTCCAGGGGCCAATGCAGGGACGCATCTCCTTTTGACGCGGCGGGCGATGGCGGCCTAATAGTCGCCTTCCGATGGTCCCTCCAGCGCCGGAGGGTGAAAAGGGAACGCGGTGCGGGGCAAGCTGCCCCAACGCCGCGGCTGCCCCCGCAACTGTAAGCGGAGAGCTTTCCGTCGCACGGCCACTGGGCACCGCTCGCCCGGGAAGGCCGACGGGAAGCGCCGGATCCGCGAGCCAGGAGACCTGCCAGCGGAAAAAGACTGACTGCGTCGCCGGGCGGGGTGCCTCGGCGGCGGCGATGCCTCCGGCATCGGCCCCGCGCAACCACGCAGCGGGCGGATCGCACCCGGTTGGACCTGCTCCGTCGGGGGTGCCGTGACCGAACCAGCCGCCTTGCCGCGCCTGCATGTCTGCATCACCTGCCGCGCCGGGCGGACGCTCGTGACCGGCGAAGCGCCGCCGGGCGCGCGCCTGCACGCGGCGATCGCAGAGCGGCGCGGTGCCGCCGAGACCGTGCGGCTCGCCGCGGTCGTCTGCCTGGCCAATTGCGAGCGCGGCTGCTCGGCGGCGATCAGTGCCGCGGGCAAATGGACCTATCTGCTCGGCGGCCTCGACCCGGACCATGCCGCCGACCTGCTGGCCTATGCGAAAACCTACGCCGCCTCGACGAGCGGCACCGTGATGCCCTCGCGCCGCCCGGCCTCGCTGCGCGCGGCGGTGATCGCCCGCATCCCCGCGCCGGAGCTGCTCGCATGACCCACGAAAAGATCCCCGCGACCGTCATCACCGGCTTCCTCGGCGCCGGAAAGACCACGCTGGTGCGCCACGTGCTGGAGCATGCGGGCGGGCGGCGCATCGCCGTCATCGTCAACGAGTTCGGCGCGCTCGGCATCGACGGCGAGGTGCTGCGCGCCTGCGGCATTCCCGGCTGCGACGACGAAAACATCATCGAGCTGGCGAATGGCTGCCTGTGCTGCACCGTCGCCGACGAATTCGTCCCGGCGATGCAGGCGCTGCTCGACCGCGCGGCGCCGCCCGAGCACATCCTGATCGAGACCTCCGGGCTCGCGCTGCCGAAACCGCTGCTGAAAGCGTTCGCGTGGCCGGCGATCCGTTCGCGCGTGACGGTCGATGGCGTGATCGCGGTGGTCGATGGCCCGGCGGTCGCCGCGGGAAAGTTTGCCGACGATCCGGCTGCGGTGGCGGCGCAGCGCGCGGCGGATGCTTCGGTCGATCACGACAACCCGCTGGCCGAGGTGTACGAGGATCAGATTTTCGCCGCCGACCTGGTGGTGCTGAACAAGACCGACCTGCTCGACGATGAAGGCGCGGCCCTCGGCGAAGCGATCGCGCGGCGTCTGCCGCGGGCGGTGAAGGTGGTGCCGGCGCGCGAAGGAAGACTCGATCCCGCCGTGCTGCTCGGCCTGGCGGCGGCGGCCGAGGACGATCTGGCTTCGCGCCCCTCGCACCACGACGCGCTCGACGGCGCGCACGAGCATGACGATTTCGAGAGTTTCGTGATCCCGCTTGCGGAGATCGACGATCCGGCGCCGCTGCTGGCGCGCCTGCAACGTGCCGCGGAGTTTGCCGGCGTGTTGCGCGTCAAAGGCTTCGCCGCGGTGCGCGGCAAGCCGATGCGGCTGGCGATCCAGGGCGTCGGCACGCGGTTTCGCCAGCACTACGACCGCGCGTGGCAGGCGGGGGTGGCGCGCGCGGGGCATGTCGTGGTGATCGGCCGGAGCGGGCTGGACCGCGACGGCATCGCTGCCGCGATCCGCGGCTGATCCGATGCACCTGCTGGTCCGCGAAACCCGCACGCTGGACGACGAAGCGGCCGCCGTCGATCTCGGCCATGCGCCGGCGGACATTGCTTTTCTCTCGTTCTCCGACAGCGATCTCGCCGCCGCCGCTTCGGCGTGGCAGGCGATGGCGGCGCCGCGGCCGACGCTGCGGCTGGCCAGCCTCGCGCTTCTGCGCCATCCGATGTCGGTCGATCGCTACGCCGAGCAGGTGATCGCGCAGTCGCGCTGCGTGATCGTGCGGCTGCTCGGCGGCCTCGACTACTGGCGTTACGGCTGCGACGAATTTTTTGCCCTCTGCCGCGAGAAAAAAATTCCGCTCGCGCTGCTGCCCGGCGATGCGCACGCGGATGCGCGGCTGGCGTCGCTCTCCACCGTGGCGGGCGGTGCGCTTGCGCGCATGGATGCGTATCTGCGCGAAGGCGGGCCGGAGAATTTGCTCCGCGCACTCCGCTTCGCCGCACATCTCGGCGGGCTGGCGGACGATCCCGGTCTCCCGGCAGTCGCTGTCCCCGCCTTCGGAGAACACGAATTCGCCGCGTCGTCGGCGGGTCCGCTCGGGGTGGCGGCGCTGGTGTTCTACCGCTCGCACCTGCTGGCCGGCGACCTCGCCCCGCTCGCCGCGCTGGCGGAGGCGCTGAACGCGCGCGGCCTCGGCGTGCGCGCGCTGTTCGTCGGCAGCCTGAAAGACGCTGCCACCGCGGCCTTCGTGGCCGGCCGGCTGCGCGCGTGGCGTCCGTCGGTGGTGCTGAACGCCACGGGATTTTCCGCGCGCCGCGATGATGACGCGGGATCGCCGCTGGACGAAGCCGGCGTGCCGGTGCTGCAACTGGTGCTGGCGGGCAGCGCGCGCGCGGCCTGGCAGGCGTCAACCCGCGGCCTCGGCCCGGCCGACCTGGCGATGCAGGTGGTGCTGCCGGAACTGGACGGACGGCTCGCCACCGCCGCGATCGGGTTCAAGGCGGAGCAGGCGCCGCTCCCCGGCCTTGATTTCGCCCGCACGATGCTGGTGCCCGACGCGGCCGGCATCGCGCTCGCCGCCGACCGCGCCGCCGGCTGGGCGCGGCTGGCCGCGACGCCGCGTGCGGAGCGGCGGGTCGCGATCGTGGTGTCCGACTATCCCGGCGCCGGCGGCGGGCAGGTGGCGCACGCGGTCGGGCTGGATACGTTCGCGAGCCTCGCCGCCATCCTGCGCCTGCTGCACGAGGCCGGCTATGCGACCGAGCCGGCCGATCTGACGTCACTCGCCCAGGCGGCGCCAACGCCGTTCCTGGCCGTCGCGCAATACCGAAACCTGGTTGCAGAATTGCCGGCGGCGTTCCGCGAGCGGGTCGTTGCGGCCTGGGGCGAAGCCGAGGATGATCCGGCGGTGCGCGACGGCGCGTTCGCGCAGCGGTTCCTGCGCGTCGGCGGCATCATCGCCGCCGTCCAGCCCGACCGCGGCAGCCGGCTCGACCGGCGCGCCGGCTACCACGACCCGGACACGCCGCCGCGCCATGCCTATGTCGCCTTCCATCTCTGGCTGCGCCGTGTCGTGGACATCCACGCGCTGGTGCATCTCGGCACCCACGGCACGCTGGAATGGCTGCCGGGCAAGGCGGTGGCGCCGTCGGAGTCCTGCGCGCCGGCGGCGCTGTTACGCGGGCTGCCGGTGGTCTATCCGTTCATCGTCAACAATCCCGGCGAAGCCGCCGCCGCGAAACGGCGGCTCGGCGCCGTCATCATCGGCCATCTTACGCCGCCGCTCGCCGCCGCCGGCCTGTCCGGCGAGGCCGCGCAGCTGGAGCGGCTGATCGACGAATACGCCGCCGCCGATGGGCTTGACCGCCGCCGCACCGCGCTGCTGCGCCGCGACATCCTCGACCGCGCCGCCGCAACCGGGCTGCTGGCCGAGAGCGGTGCCGCCGATCTGGCCGAGGATGCGGCGCTGGCACGGCTGGACGCATATCTTTGCGATGTGAAGGATCTGCAGCTCCGCTACGGGCTGCATGTGTTCGGCGAGAAACCCTCAGCCGAGCGGCGCGCGCAGATGCTGGCGGCGTGTCCGGCGATCGACGCGGCGCGTCTCGACGCCTGCGCCGCGTCGGAGCGTGCTGCGCTGCTGGCGGCGCTCGACGGGCGCTTCGTGCCACCGGGACCGGCCGGCGCGCCGAGCCGCGGGCGAGCGGACGTGCTGCCGACCGGGCGCAACCTGTTCGCGATCGACCCGCGCGCGGTGCCGACCCGCTCGGCCGTCGTGCTCGCCGAACGCGCCTGCGCCGAATTGCTGCGCCGGCATGTGCAGGACCACGGCGAGTGGCCGCGCACGCTGGTGCTCGACCTGTGGGGCAGTGCGACCATGCGCACCGGCGGCGAGGATTTTGCGCTCGCCCTGCTGCTGCTGGGCGTGCGTCCGGTGTGGGACGAAGCATCGGCGCGCGTGTCGGGCATCGAGGTAGTGCCGCTCGCCGTGCTCGACCGGCCGCGCGTCGATGTCACGCTGCGCATCTCCGGCCTGTTCCGCGACGCGTTCCCGGCGCAGATCGCGCTGTTCGACGCCGCGGTGCGCGCGGTCGCCGCGCGCGACGAGGCCGCCGACATGAACCCGCTCGCGGGCGAGGGGGGTCCGGTGCGCATCTATGGCGCCGCGCCGGGCGATTACGGCGCCGGCGTCGCCGCCGTGCTCGATCGCGGCGCGTGGCGCGAGCGCGCGGAGCTGGGCGCCGCGTATCTCGCCGCATCGTCCTTCGCCTACGGCCGCGCGCGGGAGGGCGAGGCGGATGCGGCGGGGTTCGCGGCACGCGTCGCCGCCGCCGATGCGTTCCTGCACACGCAGGACCATCGCGAGACCGACCTGCTCGACGGCGCCGACTTCGCCGCGCATGAGGGCGGGTTCGCCGCCGCCGCCGCGCGCCTGGGTGCGTCGCCGGCGCTGTATCACGCCGACACCTCGCGCCCCGATGCGCCGACGTTGCGCACGGTGGCGCAGGAAGTGGTGCGCGTGGTGCGCGGGCGCGCCGCCAATCCGCGCTGGATCGCCAGCATGCGGCCGCACGGCTATCGCGGCGCGGCCGAGATCGCGCGCACGGCGGATGCGCTGTTCGGCTTCGCGGCGACGCTGCCGGAGCGGCTGGACGCCAGCTTCGACCTGCTGTTCGCGGCGACGCTGGGCGATGCGGCGGTCGATCGCTTCCTGCGCGACGCCAACCCGGCGGCGCGCGAGGCGATGCGCGCGCGGTTTGCCGAGGCGCGGGCGCGCGGCCTGTGGCGGACGCACCGCAACGACGTGGCGGAGGCGCTGGCATGATGCGGCGCGGCTGGTGTCCGACGGTGTTTGCGCCGATGCCGTCCGGCGACGGGTTGCTGGTGCGCGTCAAGCCGCCGGGCGGGCGGCTGGTGCCGGCGCAGGCGCGCGCACTGGCGGCGGCGGCGGTGCGGGACGGCAACGGCGCGATCGAGCTGACGGCCCGCGGCAACTTGCAGGTGCGCGGATTGTCGGCAGCAAGCGCGCCGCGCTTCGCGCAGGCGATGGTCGCTGCGGGGCTGGCGGTTTCCGACATCGACGCGGAGCGGCGACGCAATGTTGCCGTGGCGCCGCTGGCGGATGCGGAGACGCGGCGGATTGCGGCGGAGCTGGAGGTGCGGCTGCTCGCGGACGGCGCGCTGGCGGCGCTGCCGGGCAAATTCGGGTTTGCCGTTGTGGCGCCGGAGATGAGCGCCGATGTCCGGCTGCATCGCGTCGACGGCGCCTGGCTGGTGTGGCCGGATGGCGCGACTGTCGCAGTGGCGAGCGATGATCCGGCGGAGGATGCGTTGCGGCTGGCGCGCGCGTTCCTCGCGGTGGCGCCGGCGGCTCGGCGGATGCGGGACGTGGCGGCGGACGCGGTGTTTGCGGCGGCTGGTTTGCGGCCCTTTGCGGCGCTGCCGGAGGCTGTGGCGCCGTGCGTGATCGGGCCTTTGGACGGCGGGTTCGGCGTCGGGCTGCCGTTCGGGGCGACCGATGCCAGGGCGTTGGCGGCATTGGCCGAGGCGGGGACGCTGTGGGTGACGCCGTGGCGGGCGGTGGTTGTGGCGCCCGACGGGGGGTGGGCGGCGGTTCGCAATGTCGCCGTCGCGCTCGGCCTGATCGTCGATCCGGCCGATCCGCGCCTCGTCGTCGCTGCCTGTCCCGGCCGTCCGGCCTGCGCTTCGGCGCATGCCGACGTACGTGAAGACGCCGCATTTCTGGCGCGCCTGTTCCCCGGCCTTGCGCTGCACGTCTCCGGTTGTGCGAAAGGCTGCGCGCACCTTGCACCGGCGGCGGTCACGCTGGTCGCCGGCGCCGACGGCTACGCGCTGGTGCGCGACGGCAGCGCCGCCGACACGCCGCTGCGCGGCGGGCTGACGGTGGCGGCGGCTGCTGCCATGATCGCGCCATGAGCTACGACTATCTCCGCGACGGCGCGGCGATCTACGCGCGCTCGTTCGCCACCATCCGCGCCGAGGCCGATCTGTCGCGCTTCGCGCCCGACGAGGCGCGCATCGCCGTGCGCGTCATCCATGCCTGCGGCCGGGTCGAGGCCGCGCGCGACCTGCATTTCAGCGCGGGTTTCGCCGCCGTCGCGCGCGCGGCGCTGCTGGACGGGCGGCCGATCTTCTGCGACGCAAGAATGGTCGCGCACGGCATCACCCGCGCACGCCTGCCCGCCGGCAACGACGTGGTCTGCACGCTGGACCACCCCGACGTGCCGGCGCTGGCCAAAAACCTCGGCACCACGCGCTCGGCGGCGGCGCTCGATTTGTGGGGCGAGCGTTTGCGCGGCGCGCTGGTCGCGATCGGCAACGCGCCGACGGCGCTGTTCCGGCTGCTGGAACTGCTGGACTCCGGCGCGCCGCGCCCGGCGGCGGTGATCGGCATGCCGGTGGGCTTCGTCGGCGCGGCGGAATCGAAGCAGGCACTTGCAACATTCGAGCGCGGCACGCTGCCGCACCTGGTCATCGCCGGCCGCCAGGGCGGCAGCGCGATGGCCGCCGCCGCAGTCAACGCGCTCGCCCGCGAGGAGGAGATATGAGCGGGCGTCTGGCGATTCTCGGCATGGGGCCGGGCGATCCCGAGCTGATGACGCTGAAGGCGGCGCGGCTGCTCGGCGAGGCCCGCGTGGTGGCGTTCTTCGCCAAGCGCGGCCAGCCCGGCCACGCCCGCCGCATCGCCACCAGCCGCCTGCGCGCGGATGCCGAGGAACTGCGGTTCGAGTATCCCACCACGACCGAACGCGCCGTCGATCATCCGCACTATGCGGTCGAACTCGCCGCCTGCTACGACGCGGCGGCCGAGGCGATCGGCGCGCGGCTCGGCGAAGGCCGCGACGTGGCGCTGCTGTGCGAGGGCGATCCGTTCTTCTACGGCTCGGCGATGTACGTGTTCGACCGGCTCGCGCCGCACCACGCCACCATCGTCGTCCCCGGCGTCACCGGCATGAGCGCGTGCTGGACGCAGGCAGCGTGCCCGATCGCGCACGGCGACGACGTGTTTTCGGTGATTCCCGGCACGCTGGATGAAGGCGCACTCGTCGAACGCCTCGGCGCCTGCGACGCCGCGGTGGTGATGAAGGTCGGGCGCAACCTGGAGAAAATCCGCGCGGCGGTGGCACGCGCCGGGCTGCTCGCCCGCGCGGTCTATGTCGAGCGCGGCGCCATGCCGGGCGAGCGCGTGCTGCCGCTCGCGGAGGTTGTCGAGGCGGCGCCGTATTTCTCGATGGTGCTGATCCCCGGAAGGCAGCGCGCGCGATGAGCGGGCATCTCGCCGTCATCGGCCTCGGCCCTGGCGACGCTGCGCTGCTGACGCCGCAGGCGGCGGCGGCGCTGGCGCGGGCGGGCGACGTGTTCGGCTACGGCCCGTATCTCGCGCGTGTGCCGTTGCGCCAGGGCCAGCGCCGCCACGGCAGCGACAACCGCGAGGAATTTCTGCGCGCCCGCGCGGCGCTGGCGCTGGCGGAGGCGGGCGCGCACGTCGCCATCGTCTCGGCCGGCGATGCCGGCGTGTTCGGCATGGCGGCCGCGGTGTTCGAGGCGATCGAGCACGGCGAACCGGCGTGGCGCGGCCTCGCGGTCGAGGTGATCCCCGGCGTCTCGGCGATGCTCGCGGTGGCGGCGCGGGTCGGCGCGCCGCTCGGGCATGATTTCTGCGCGCTGTCGCTCTCCGACAACCTGAAGTCCTGGGCGGTGGTGACGCGGCGGCTGGCCGCGGCGGCGGAGGCGGGGTTCGTGATCGCGCTCTACAACCCGGCCTCGCGGGCGCGGCCGTGGCAGCTCGGCGCGGCGCTCGAACTGCTGCGCGCGCGGCTGCCGGACGCGACGCCGGTGGTGTTCGCGACCGCGGTGACGCGGCCGGAGGAACGCATCGACATCGTGACGCTCGGCAGCGCGGATGCGGCGCGCGCCGACATGCGCACGCTGGTCCTGGTCGGCTCGGCGGAGACGCGGCTGGTGGCGCGGCCGGACGGCGCGCCGTGGCTCTACACGCCGCGCCGGGCGGCATGAACGCGATCGAGCCGCGTCAGCGCGCCGGCGCTGACGGTGACGCAATGGGCGGCGGGAACGCGATGATCGCCGGCATCGGTTGCCGGCGCGACTGTCCCGCCGAGGACATCGTCGCGCTGGTGCGCCAGGCGGAGGCGGCGAGCGGCGCCTACGTGACGGCCCTGGCGGCCCCGGTTGCCAAGGCCGGCGAGGCTGGCTTGCACGAAGCGGCGGCGCTGCTCGGCGTCGCGCTGCTGCTGGTCGAGCACGCAGCGCTCGCCGACGCCCAGGCGCGCTGCGTGACGCGATCGGCCTGTGCCGAACGCACGCTCGGCGTCGCCTCGGTCGCGGAAGGTTGCGCGTTGGCGGCGGCGGGGGAGAGGGCGGAACTGGTGCTGGCGCGCATTGCCTCGGCGCGGGCGACATGCGCATTGGCGCGCGCATGACCGTCCACTTCATCGGCGCCGGCCCCGGTGCCGCCGACCTCATCACGCTGCGCGGGCGCGACCTGCTGGCCAAATGTCCGGTCTGTCTCTACGCCGGCTCGGTGGTGGCGCCCGAGTTGCTGGCGCATTGCCCGCCGGGCGCGCGCATCGTCGATACCGCGCCGCTGGACCTCGACCGGATCGAGGCGGAATACGTCGCGGCACACGACGCCGGGCACGACGTGGCGCGGCTGCATTCCGGCGACCTCGCGGTGTTCAGCGCGGTGGCCGAGCAGATGCGCCGGCTTGATCGCCGCGCCATTCCGTACACGCTGACGCCCGGCGTGCCGGCCTTCGCCGCCGCTGCGGCGACGCTCGGGCGCGAGCTGACGATCCCCGAAGTGGCGCAGAGCGTGGTGCTGACGCGCATCTCCGGCCGCGCCTCGGCGATGCCGGCGGGCGAGACGCTGGCGGCGTTCGGCGCCACCCGGGCGACGCTGGCGATCCATCTCGCGGTGCATGCGCTCGACCGCATCGTGACGGAGCTGGCGCCGCTCTATGGCGCGGAGTGTCCGGTCGCGGTGGTGGTGCGCGCGAGCTGGCCGGACGAGCGCGTGCTGCGCGGCACGCTCGGCAGCATCACCGCGATCGTCGCCTCGGCGCATGTCGAGCGGATGGCGCTGGTTCTCGTCGGGCCCGCACTGGACGCGGAAAAATTCCGCGACAGCGCGCTCTATGATCCGGATTACCGACGGCGGTTCCGCGCATGAACCGGCGCGAACGCAGCGCGGCCGGCCAGGGCGCCGGCGCGGTCGAACAGCAGGATCTCCAGTTCGATCGGCGCGTCGTCGAGCACCGAAGCCGCGGTCTGCCACGCGCGCGCAGCCACCACGTCGCCGAGTTTTACGCTGCCGGCGAGCGCGAAAGCGTGGGCGGCGGTGTTGGCATGCGCGATGGCGTCGGCAACCTCGTCGGTTGCACCGGCATCCTTGGCAAAGTCGGCAAGCGAAGAAAAAGCAACCTCGCCGCGCCTGGCGTGCAGATCCAGAAAGCCCTGCGCCAGCTTGGTCATTTTCGCGATGCCGCCGGCGACGGTGACGCGCGGGACGGGATGCGTGCGCAGGTGCTTCAGCATGCCGCCGACGAAGTCGCCCATGTCGATCAGCGCGAGCTCCGGCAGCGCGTGCAGCGCGCGCACCGCCGCTTCCGAGGTGCGCCCGGTGGCGCCGGCGACGTGCCCGATTCCGGCGGCGCGCGCCACGTCGATGCCCTGATGGATGCCGGCGATCCAGGCGGCGCAGGAATACGGCACCACCACGCCGGTGGTGCCGAGCACCGACAGCCCGCCGATGATGCCGAGCCGCGCGTTCAGCGTCCGCTCGGCAAGCTTTTCGCCATCGGCGATCGCCACGGTCACGTCGGCATCCGCCAGCCCGAGCTCCGCCAGTGCCGCCCGGATCATGGCGCGCGGCACCGGGTTGATCGCCGGCTCGCCGGGCGGCACGGGCAGGCCGGGACGGGTGACGGTGCCCACGCCCGGACCGGCATGGAACCGCACGCCGATGCCCGCCGGCGCGCGCCGCACGGTGGCGCGGACCAGCGCGCCGTGCGTCACGTCGGGGTCGTCGCCGGCGTCCTTGACCACGCCGGCGGTGGCCGCATCGGTGCCAAGCCGCGTCTCGGCAAGCGCGAAGGCAACGCGGCTGCCGCCCGGCAAAGCAATCTCCACCGGGTCGGGAAACGCGCCGCTCAGCAGCGCGGCGGCGGCGGCTTTCGCGGCGGCGGTGGCGCAGGCGCCGGTGGTCCAGCCGCGACGGAGTTTTTGCGCGTCATCCACGTCCCACCTGATACCGGCGCCGCGCGACCGGAGGAAGCCGCATGGCACGCGGGCTGATGATCGCGGCGCCGCGCTCCGGCAGCGGCAAGACCACGGTGACGCTGGCGCTGGCCGCGGCGCTGCGGCGGCGCGGCGTGCGGGTGCGCGCCGCGAAATCCGGGCCCGACTACATCGACCCGGCGTTCCTCGCCGCCGCCACCGGCGCGCCGAGCCTCAACCTCGACACCTGGGCCATGTCGCCGGCGCTGCTCGACACGCTGCTGGCCGATGCCTGCATCGGCGCGGAGCTGCTGCTGGTCGAATCGGCGATGGGCCTGTTCGACGGGCTGGCCGGCCCGCCGGGGGCGCGCGGGGCGGCCTCCGACCTCGCCGCGCGCTACGGGCTGCCGGTGGTGCTGGTGCTCGACGTGGCCGGGCAGTCGCAGTCCGCAGCGGCCGTGGCGCGCGGCTTCGCCGGGCATGGTCCGGGCGTGCGCATCGCCGGCGTGGTGCTCAACCGCATCGCCAGCGACCGCCATCGCGACCAGGTGCGCCAGGCGATGGCGCAGGTGGCGCTGCCGGTGCTCGGCACGCTGCCGCGCCGCGCCGAGGTCGGGCTGCCGGAACGCCATCTCGGTCTCGTGCAGGCGCAGGAACTGGCGGAACTGGCGGGAGTGCTCGACCGGCTCGCCGATCTTGCCGAGCGAAACTTCTATCTCGACGCCATCCTGGCCTGCGCCGCGGCGCTGCCGACGCCGGCCGCGCGCGCGGTGGCGCTGCGCCCGCCCGGCCAGCGCATCGCGCTCGCCTCGGATGCCGCGTTCAGCTTCGCCTACCCGCACCTGCTCGCCGGCTGGCAGCGGGCCGGCGCGGAGATCGTGCCGTTCTCGCCGCTCGCCGACGAGGCCCCGCCCGAGGATTGCGATTCCTGCTGGCTGCCCGGCGGCTATCCCGAGCTGCACGGCGCGACGCTGGCCGCTGCGCAAAAATTCCGCGACGGGCTGGTGCGGTTCGCGGCGACGCGGCCGGTGCATGGCGAGTGCGGCGGCTACATGGCGCTCGGCACCGGGTTGATCGATGCCGATGGGGTGCGGCACGCGATGGCCGGGCTGCTCGGCCACGCCACCAGTTTCGCCGCGCGGCAGCTGCATCTCGGCTATCGCGAGGCGCGGCTGCTGGCCGACGGGCCGCTCGGCCGCGCAGGGGCGCGGCTGCGCGGGCACGAGTTCCACTACGCCAGCGTCACCGACCCCGGCCGCGACGCGCGATTCGCCGAGATCAGCGACGGCACCGGACGGCGGCTGCCGCTGGGCGGCGGGCGGCGGGCGCTGGTTACCGGCTCGTTCTTCCACGCCATCGGAGACATGCCATGACAGGTTTTGCCAGCATCGCCGATCTGCGCGCGGCCATCGAGGCTCTGCCGGACGGCGATGCCGCGGCCGAGGCTGCGGTGCGCGCCCGCCAGGACCAGCTCACCAAGCCGCCGGGCAGCCTCGGCCGGCTGGAGGACGCGGCGGCGTGGCTGGCGCGCTGGCAGGGGCGGGCGATGCCGCGTCTCGATCGCGTGGAGGTGCTGGTGTTCGCCGGCAACCACGGCGTCGTGGCGCGCGGGGTGTCGCCGTACCCGGCTTCGGTGACGGCGCAGATGGTGGCCAATTTCGCCGCCGGCGGGGCGGCGATCAACCAGATCGCGCGCGCGTCCGGCGCGTCGCTGCGCGTGATCCCGCTCGACCTGGACACGCCGACCGCCGATTTCTGCGACGCGCCGGCGATGACCTCGCGCGAATTCCTGGATGCGGTGTCGGCCGGTGCGGATGCCGTCGCGGCCGGAACCGACCTGCTGTGCCTGGGCGAGATGGGGATCGGCAACACCACGGCTGCGGCGGCGCTGGCGGCGGCGCTGTTCGGCGGCGGCGGGGCGCGCTGGGCCGGCCGCGGCACCGGCCTCGACGATGCCGGGCTGGCGCGCAAGCAGGCGGTGATCGACGCGGCGCTGGCGCGCCATGCCGGCCTGCTCGGCGATGCGCTGGCGGTGGCGGCGGCGTTGGGCGGGCGGGAACTGGCGGCGATCCTCGGCGCCACGCTGGCGGCGCGGCGGATGGGCGTGCCGGTGCTGCTCGACGGCTTTGTCAGCACCGCGGCGGCGGCGCCGCTGGCGGTCGCACGACCGGGGGCGCTGGCGCATGCCTGGCTGGGGCATGTCTCGGCCGAGGCCGGGCATCGGGCGCTGGCGGAGCGGCTTGGCCTCAAGCCGCTGCTCGATCTCGGCATGCGGCTCGGCGAGGCGTCGGGGGCCGCGGCTTCGGTGCCGCTGCTGCGGGCGGCGCTGGCGTGCCACGCCGGCATGGCGACGTTCGCCGAGGCCGGAGTCGCCGACCGGGCGTGATCCGCGACCTCGCCGCCGCCTGCGCGCTGCTGACGCGGCTGCCGGTCGGGCGGTTCGCCGCCGGCGCCGAGCAGGGGCGCGGCGTCTGGGCCTATCCGGTCGTCGGCGCCGTGGTGGGGGCGGTCGGGGCGGGCGTGTATGCGTTGCTGCGCGGCATCGGGCTGGCGGCGCCGCTGGCGTCGATCTGGGCGCTGGCAGCGCTGCTGGCCGCGACCGGGGCACTGCACGAGGACGGGCTGGCCGACACGGCCGACGCGCTCGGCGGCGGGCGGACGAAGGAGCGGCGGCTCGCCATCATGCGCGACAGCCGCATCGGCAGTTTCGGCGCACTGGCGCTGCTGCTGTCCTCCGCCGTGCGGGTCGCGGCGGTGGCCGCCCTGCCGCCGGCCGCCGCCGCCGGGGCGCTGATCGCGAGCGGCGCGCTCGGCCGGGCGGCGATGCTGGTGCCATTGCTGTTGCTGGAGCCGGCGCGGGCGGACGGGCTGGGGGCCTCGCTCGCGCCGGCGCAGCGCCCGACCGCCTGGGCCGGGCTGGCGCTGGGCGCGGCGATCGCGTTCGGCGCCGTGGCGCCGCGCGCGGCGGTGGGGGCGATCCTGCTCGCCGCGCTGGCGGGGCTGGGCGTGGCGGCGGCGGCGCGGCGGTTGCTCGGTGGCACCACAGGCGACGTGTTCGGCGCGACCAGCGTGCTCGCCGAGTGTTTTGTACTCAGCCTGCTCGGCACACGATCCGGTTAACCGAGCCGAGCGGCGGCGCCGGCGCCAGCAGGTCCGGCACGTCGCCGCGCAGCATTGCCGCCAGCAGTTTGAGCGGCCCGCCATGCGACATCACCAGGCAATCCTCGCCGCGAGCGCGCAAATCGTCGTGGAACGCGGCGACGCGGGCCAGCAGTGCCGCCCCGCTCTCGCCGCCGGGCGGCGCGAAGTCGAGCGGCGTGGCGGCCCAGAGATCGAGCAGCGTGCGCGGCACCGCGTCCCACGCGATTCCCTCCCAATCGCCGAAATCGAGTTCGCGCAGGCGGTCGTCGACCGTAGCCGCGGTGCCGGCGATGCGGCGGCAGCGCCGCGTCGGGCTGGTCCAGACGCGGCCGGCGAACCCGTCCACGACCGCGCGGAGCCGCGCCATGTCCGCCGCCGCATCGGGATGCAGGTCGAGGTCGAGCCGGCCGTAGCAGGTGCCGGGCGCGACCAGCACGGCGGGATGGCGGATCAGGACGGCGAGCATGGCCACAACTCAACAGGCTGGAGCCACGACATTACATGATGCGCATGTCCGGCATCGCCCCCGCCATCCCGCGCGTCGCCCTGGTCACCGGGGGTGCAAAACGGCTCGGCCGGGGGATTGCCCTGGCGCTGGCCGATTCCGGGTTCGCCGTCGCCGTGCATTGCCGCGCCAGCCGCGCCGAAGCCGAAGCGACCGCGGCCGACATTCGCGCGCGCGGCGTCCGCGCCGCCGTGTTGCAGGCCGATCTCGGGCACGAGGCGGAGGTGGAAAAACTGCTGCCGGAGGCGGCGGCGGCGCTCGGGCCGGTCGGCGTGCTGGTCAACAACGCCAGCGCCTTCGAGCGCGACGAATGGCATGACGCCACTCGCGCAACCTGGGACCGCCACATCGAGTCGAACCTGCGCGCCCCGTTCGTGCTGATGCAGCACTTCGCCCGCGCGCTGCCCGCGGACTCGCAAGGCCTCATCGTCAACATGCTCGACCAGCGCGTCTGGTCGCTGACGCCGCATTTCGTCTCCTACACCGTCGCGAAAGCCGGATTGTGGGCGCTGACGCAGAGCATGGCGCTTGCGCTCGCGCCGCGAATCCGCGTCAATGCGATCGGCCCCGGCCCCGCCGTGCCGAGCCCGCGCCAGACCGAGGCGCAGTTCGCCCGGCAGGCGCAGTCGGTGCCGCTGCGGCACGGCACCAGCCCCGCCGAGGTCGGCGCGGCGGTGATCGCGCTGCTGCGGCTGCGCTCGATGACCGGGCAGATGCTGGCGCTGGACGGCGGCCAGCACCTGCAATGGGCGCCCCCGCGCGGCGCCGCGATCGACGAATAGGGTCCCGCTCACGGGAACTTGTCCACTGGCGAAGAAAGACCCTTTGATTACAACCAGATGGCGCCCGATGCCGCCTTTATGAAGGAACTGAAATATTAGCGTCCAACGATTTCAACCACTTATACCTATGCCGTGATTTTGGGCAATCCGATTGAGGGCAGGAGTTGCTAGGGGCCGCACCCCATCCCCCGGTCCTTGCCCACAGAGTTGTCCACAGAAATGGGGGATATCCGTGGTCGGTCCGAGTGCAGTGCTGAACCGCCGCGCCGGGTTGAGCGGCAGGCATGCGCGGGCCTAATCACGCGCCATGACGGAGCAGGCAGGCGACCCCATCAGCGGCGTGGCGGCGATCGAGGCGGCGCTGGCGACCATGCCGCTCAGCCCCGGCGTCTATCGCATGCTCGATGCCAAGGGCGATGCGCTCTACGTGGGCAAGGCGCGGGCGCTGAAGAAGCGCGTCGCTGCCTACACCCAGATCGGCCGGCTGCCGGAGCGGCTGCGGCTCATGGTGTCGCAGACGGCGACGATGGAGATCGTCACCACCCACACCGAGGCCGAGGCGCTGCTGCTGGAGGCCAACCTCATCAAGCGGCTGAAGCCGCGCTTCAACATCGTGCTGCGGGACGACAAATCGTATCCGTGGCTGCTGCTGACCGAGGACCATCCGTTCCCGCAGATCGCCAAGCATCGCGGCGCGCGCGCCCGTCGCGGCAGCTACTACGGCCCGTTTGCCTCCGCCTGGGCGGTCAACCAGACGGTGACGGCCATGCAGCGCGTGTTCCTGCTGCGCTCCTGCGCCGACACGGTGTTCGCCAACCGCTCGCGCCCGTGCCTGCTGTTTCAGATCCGCCGCTGCTCCGCGCCCTGCGTCGGCCGCATTGACGAAGCGGCCTATGGCGAACTGGTGGCGCAGGCGAAGGCGTTCATGGCCGGCAAGGGCGCGTCGGTGCAGCAGGCGCTGGCCGCCGAGATGGAACGCGCGGCGGAGGCGCTGGAGTTCGAGCGCGCGGCCGCGATCCGCGACCGCATCCGCGGGCTGACGCATGTTCAAGGCACCGGCGTGGTGAACCCGGAGAGCATTGCGGACGCCGACGTGATCGCGGCGTGGCAGGGGGCGGGGCAGACCTGCGTGCAGGTGTTCTTCATCCGCGGCGGGCGCAACAACGGCAACCGTGCGTTCTTCCCGACCCACACCAAGGCCGAGGAGGCGCCGGAGGTGCTGGCCGCCTTCATCGCGCAGTTCTACGACGACAAGCCGCCGCCGCCGCTGGTGCTGGTGAACCACCCGCTGGCCGAGCAGGACCTGATCGCCGAGGCGCTGAGCCTGAAGGCGCAGACTTTCGGCGCCGGCAAGCGCGTCGAGGTGGTGCAGCCGAAGCGCGGCGAGAAACATGCCGTCGTGCAGCACGCCGAGACCAACGCGCGCGAGGCGCTGGAGCGCAAACTGGCGGAGAGCGCGGGCCAGGCAAGGCTGCTGGCCGGCACGGCCGAGCTGTTCTGCCTGACGGCGCCGCCGGAACGCATCGAGGTTTACGACAACAGCCACATCATGGGCACCAACCCGTACGGCGTGATGATCGTCGCCGGGCCGGAGGGTTTTTTGAAGTCGGCGTACCGGAAATTCTCGATCCGCGGGCCGGTCGCGCCAGGCGACGATTTCGCCATGATGCGCGAGGTGCTGACGCGCCGGTTCGGCCGCGCGTTGCGCGAGAATCCGGACGCGGATGCGCCGCCGCCGGGCTGGCCCGACCTGGTGCTGATCGACGGCGGGGCGGGGCAGCTTTCCGCGGCGCGGTCGGTGCTGGCCGATCTCGGCGCGCATGACGTGAAGCTGGTGGCGATCGCCAAAGGGCCGGACCGCGATGCCGGGCGCGAGTGGTTCCACACGGACGGCCGCCCGCCGTTCCAGCTGCCGCCGCGCGATCCGGTGCTGTATTTCCTGCAGCGGCTGCGCGACGAGGCGCACCGCTTCGCCATCACCACGCACCGGGCAGGGCGGTCGAAGACGCTGGTGACCAGCGAACTGGACGAGGTGCCCGGCATCGGCCCGGCGCGCAAGCGGGCGCTGCTGAACCATTTTGGGTCAGCGCGCGGGGTGAAGGCGGCGGGGCTTGCCGATCTGGAGGCGGCACCGGGGATTTCGCGGGCGATGGCGCGGCTGGTGTACGCGCATTTCCATCCGGGGGCGCGGGTGGAAGGGGCGGCCGGTTGATCGGGTCAGCTGACGTCGGCCCAGGCGGCTGCCAGAATAGCCCGGATCATCGGCACCGTCAGGACCATGAGCGGGGGTGTCACGCCGGGGACCAGCCGGAAATCGAACTTGCCGTAGAACGCGACGAGTTCGGGCGTGGCGGGCGAGACGCCGAGAAAACGGCAGCCGATATGCTCGGCGGCCAGCGTCGTGCGTCGGAACGCATCGAGGACCAGGGACGTTGCAAGACCGCGTTCTTGATGCGCGCGGTCAACGGCAAGCTGCCCGAGCAGGAAGATCGGCAGCGGGTCAGGCGCGTTCCGCCGCAGCGCCGCCGGAAGCTCCCGACGCAGCACACTTGCGGCCGACAGCGCGTAGAATGCCGCAATGCGCCCGTCCTGCACGGCAACGAAGGTGCGGCTGAAGCCCTCGCGTTCGTTCTTCATGGCATGCGTACTCAGCCAAGCGTTCCGCGCTGGGTCGCCGCAGTCGAACGCGGCGAAGTCGTGATGCGGTTGAAGGGCTGAAATCGGCAGCGGCTGAAATGCAGTCTCCGACATCGTTCAACTCATGGGCCTCACACGTCGCAGACGTGCGACCAACTCCGGGCTGGGCGTATATTCGTTGCCGGTGTCGAGCAGGCGGCTCAGTTCATCCCATCCGTCCTCGCTTGCGTAGAACACGCGAGGCGATGTCACCGTCTCTTCGGCTGCCTTGACGGCACTGGAGAGCAAGAACTCGGTCAGCGAGCAGTGACGGACATTGGCGGCATGCGTGAGCAGTGTCTTGACGCTCGGTGTCAGCCGAATTTCCAGGCGCTCGGCCCGGGCTTCCCTTTCCGCAACGATCGCCATGAGTACCTCCTGACGACTGCAGAGTAGCCGTCGCTCCAGCCAACGTAATGCACGGACAACGTCCGTGCAAGATCTGTGGGCGGGCTTTTCGGGAGGGTCCGGTCGCCCGCGCGCCCAGTGAGATGGTCAGGTTGCAGTCGATCGCCCGGCCGAGGCGGCAGCGTTGGGGTGACCCGTTTGCGTCGGTCCGTGCAGCGGAGCAGGGCCGGTCAGCAATGCGGCCCCTTGCACTTCGCCGCCGGATGCGCCGCCGGCGCGGCGTGGCCCATGCCGCCCATCGCCGTCGGCCGCACGAACCCGCCGGCGCTGGCCGAGTGGAACGCACCGCCCTGCCATCCCGGCATGCGGCGCCGCCCCAGGATGCGGCGCCATGCCGGCATGCCCCGGCATCTCGCGATGCAGCGCCGCCTCGTGCGTGGCGCCATAGCCGTGGCGCAGCCCCGCTCCCCCCGGATGGTAGCGGTCGAGGTGCCGCGCATAGCGGTCGGGCGCGTGGTGCCAGTGGTGCCCGTGGTCCCAGTATCCCCAGCCGTCGTCGCCGCCCCAGACGAAGAACACCGCGGCACCGTCGATCATTGCTGTCGGCGCGCCGCCGACATAGCTGACCCCGTCGGTCGCCGGCGGCATCGCCGCAGCGGCCGGGCCGGGCGGCGGCGGAGGCGGCGCCGAGGCGTTGATCGCCGCGCTCACCCAGATGCCGCGCCGGTTCGCGATCCCTTCGGACTGCTGTATCCGATAACTATCCGGCGCATCGGCCGCCACCCGCGCGGCGCCGTTCACCAGCACCACCTTCGCGATGTCGGTCCCGTTGGGCAGCAGGCACACGTAATGCTCGGCCGCGCCCTGCGGCTGGCATTGCAGCGCGTCGCCGTTGGCGGCGATGTAGCCCTGCAATTGGCCGGCATACGGCGCGCCCACGCCATCGACCCCGTCCAGCAGAAAAGTCTTGCCGTCGGCGAGCAGCGTGCCGGTGTCCTGCACCGTCGGATGCTGCAGCGTCACCGGCGGCGGCGGCAGCGAAGCCCAGACGCCTCGCCGCTCCGCCTGCGCCTGCGCTTCCTGCGCGCGATACGCTTCGGGCGCGTCCGGCTGCGCCCGCGCCGCACCGTTCACCAGCGCGACCTGCGCGATGTCGGTGCCGTCCGGCAGCAGGCAGACGAAGCCGCCGCCCGCTTCTGCCTGGCAGGTCACCTTGTCGCCGTTGGCCGTGATGTAGCCCTGTAGCCCGGCAACCGCGTCGCCGCCGGTGCCGACGAGGCCGAACAGCCGGAACGTCTGCCCGCTGCCCGCCAGCGTTGCGGTGTCCACCGCTGTCGGGTGATCGACGGTCACCGGCTCGGGCGGCGGGATGGCCGGCTGCGCGAGCGTGGTGGCCGGTTCCGCGGGCGGCGGAGCCGGTTGCGCGGTCTGCGCGGGAGCCGGCGGCGCTGCGGCCGCAGGCGGAGCAGGCTCGGCCGCCGGCGCCGGTGTGGCTGCGGCCGGCGGGCTCAGGGTGTCGGGTGCCGGCTCGGTCGCGGCGCCGTCGGCCGGCGGGGACGCCGCGTCGCCCGGCAGCGCGAAGGCCGGCCGCAGCCCGGCGGTGATGCCCGCGGCGCCGGGGATCGCCGCTGCTGCGGCAGCCGGCGCGGGCACAGCCGCCGCCGGCCGCGGTGACGGCACTGCCGGGGCGGCGGGGGCGGGTGATGCGGTGGGTGCGAACGGGTCCTGGTCGGTCCCGTCGCTGGTTGCCTGCGCCCCCGCGGCTGGTGGCAACAGCAGCGTGCCGGCCGCAACAACCATCGCCAGGGCCACGCCGGCAAGGCGAGACGGGCGCGTGCGACCGCTACGCATGATCCAACTCCCTGCGGAGTGATGCCTACTGCGAATTCGTCGGCGCCACCCAGTTCGGCGCCGGGGCCGGAGCGGCGGCCGGCATGACGCCTGCCGGCGCGGCCGCGCCCGCCGGCGCCACCCAGTTGCTCGGCGCGCTGGCGGTCGCTCCGGCCGCCTGCGCGGTGGGCGTGGCCTGCAGCCTGGCCAGCAACGGCGGCGACGGCTCGCCGTCCACCGGCAGGCCGTTGGCGCGTTCGTAGCTGGCGATCGCGCCCTGCGTCTTCGGCCCCATCATCCCGTCGGCGGCGCCGTTGAGATAGTGCAGGCGGATCAGCTCCTGCTGCACGGCGAGCACGTGCGGATCGGCGCCGCTGCCGGCGGTCGGCGCCGGTCCCGGCCCGGCGCCGACCGGCGCGAAGCCCGGCACCAGCTCGCCCTTGGCATACATGCACTGCGCGAAGGCGTTGTCGTACTGCTGTTGGATGCCGCCCTGAGCCATCGCGCTGTTCTGCGCACCGATGCCGGTGCCGAGGCCGACGCCGGCGGCCGCGCCGACCGCCGCGCCCGACCCTGCCACGCCGCCGACGCTGCCGGCGGCGGCGCCGAGGCCGGCGCCAAGCGCCGTGGTCAGCAGCGCGGCGCCGACGCCCTGCTTGTTGGCGGCGTCGGCCTGGCCCTGCACCTGGCTCGCCGCAAAAGTCTTGCACGACGCCTGGTCGCCCTGGAACATGTCAAAACTCTTGCCGGGGCCGGGCATCACGTTGACGGTCGGGCCGAGTGGCGTTTGCGCGCATCCCGAAAGCAGCGTCCCCGCCAGTAACGCGATGCCGGCCGGCGCAGCAATGCGATGCAACGTCATGGCCCACCCCGGAATGGTTTTCTACATGGACGGAGGTTAACCGGCAGGAGAGGCAAAACGCAAGCAATTCGTTCCCCGCCAGCTACCATGACGGGATGCCGGCGCTTCAGCGCGTCCGCTCGAGAGTGAACAGCGTGCATCCGGCGGCGGGCGAGACATGGCCGGAAAACGTCCTGCCGCCGTCGTCGGAGCGGCCGAGCAGCCCCAGCATCGCGAAGCCGGCGGGCTGCGACAGCCAGGTCACCGGCCGCAGGTCGAGCGTGCCGCCGCCCATGTCGAGGCGGCCCTCCACCACGAACGAGCCGCTCGGGACCGCGCGGTTGGTCGGTGTCGGACCGAAGCTGAACACTGCCCGGCTGTGCGCCGGGTCGGCCGACCGCAGCAGTTTGAGCGTCAGGTTCGCCGGCCCGGGCCCGCAGAAGAACGCGCCGCGGAATTCCGCCCCGGAAGCGGCGATCGCCGGCCCAGCCACCGGCGGGGCGAGCACGGGCACCGCAGGCACGGAGGCCGCCGGCGGCGCGCCCTCCGCCGGGATCTGGGCATCGTTCAGCACGACGACCTGCATCGCGGCGAGGTCGCCGCGGGTCAGCCACTCCATCCGCTGCGGCCCGGTCTCCACCATTTTTCCCAGGATCACCGGCGGGATGCCGAAATCCGCCGCGAAACGCGCCATCTCCGTGGTCACCGCGAGCGATTCCTGCGTCTCCGCACCCGCCTCGCTGGCACTATGCACGCCGATCAGCGCATCGCTGCCGGCGAAGCGGCGCGGCGCTGCCGCCAGCAGCAGGAAGCAGGCCGAGGCGCATTTCGCATCGCTCGGGATGAACACGCCCAGGCGGTCGTGGCGGATCAGATCGCTCAGCCGCACCGCCTCGGCCACGCTGCCGCCCGGGCTGTCGAGCGCCAGCGCCAGCACGCGCTGCCCCGGCGCCACCCTGGCGATGTCGGCGGCGAATCGCGCGTAGTCGCCTGCCACGATCTGGCCGCGGGCGGTCAGGAACAGCGCGCCGCCGCCGGCGGCCTCCTGGCCGAACTGCATCGCCCGCGCCGGCGCGCCTGCGGCGGCGGCGGCAAGGCAAGCGAGCGCGAAGATCGTCGTCAGGGTTCGGCGCGGCATGCGCATCGCGATGGCCAGGGCCTGTCACGGTTGCCGCTGCGAGGATACAAGCGGCGCACCGCGGCGGAAAGTTCCATTTGCGGTTCGGCCGCCCGATGTGCGGCTTGCCGGGCGGCCGGCGCGCGATCGATCAGTGGGAACGGCCGGTGAGGCGGCCGAGCAGGAACGCCACGATCCCGACCGCGCCCATTGTGGTCGCGAAACTGCCCGGCTCCAGCAGCGGGGCCATCAGGTCGCGCAGCGGCAGCGGCCACCAGGAACTGGCCAGCGCCCAGCAATCGGCCGTGCCCAGCAGGCAGGGGACCGAGTCGCCGTTGCTGCTCAGGCGGCTGCCGATCGGCAGCAGGGCGGTCGCCAGCGAGGCGAAGAACCGGGGCAGCGCGCCCCAGGTATCCAGCGGCGCCGAAGGATCCGACAGCGCGCCGAGCATCTCCGTCAGGTCCACCCCGTACGCCACGGCGACGCCGGCCGAGGCAACGAAGCCCATCGCGACGATCGCCAGCGTCATCAGCAGATAGGCCCGCATGTGCGACTCCGGCATGGATGCTATAGCAATATATACACATCATCGGAACGTAACGCAATATGCAAATGAATGGTCCGCCGGTTTGACAGGAAGCGGCCCCGCCCCTACAAGCCCCGCCCATTGCCGGGAACGTGGACAGGTGCCCTGCGCCTGCGCCCGCCTGCGCGCGTCGTTCGCGCGGGACTACCGGTGCAACACGCCACAGCGGTGGCCGCGACAAGAAGGGGCACGCGCATGACCAAGCGCGTCGAGAGCAAGTACAAGATCAACCGCCGTCTCGGCGTCAATCTGTGGGGGCGGCCGAAATCGCCGCTGGCCAAGCGTGACTACGGGCCGGGCCAGCACGGGCAGCGCCGCAAGGGCAAGCCGACCGATTTCGGCGTGCAGCTGATGGCCAAGCAGAAGCTGAAAGGCTATTACGGCAACATCGGCGAGAAGCAGTTCCACAAGTATTATTTCGAGGCGGTGCGCCGCAAGGGCGATACTTCGGAGAACCTTATCGAGCTTCTGGAACGCCGGCTGGATGCAGTGGTGTACCGCATGAAGTTCGCCATCACGCCGTTCGCCTCGCGCCAGTTCGTCAACCACGGCCATGTGCTGGTGAACGCCAAGCGCGTGAACATCCCGAGCTACCAGGTGCGCGACAACGACGTGATCGAGGTGCGCGAAAAGTCCAAGCAGCTCGCGATGGTGCTGGACGCGGCGCAGAACGGCGAGCGCGACGTGCCGGAATACCTGGAGGTCGATCACCGCGCCATGAAGGGCCGCTTCGTGCGCCCGCCAAAACTCTCCGACGTGCCGTTTCCGGTGCAGATGGAGCCGAACCTGGTGGTCGAGTTCTACTCGCGCTGAGCCGGGGCGCGCCGGGATGAACCCGGTCCTGGTCGAGGTGACGCGCGGCTCACGGGTCGAATCCGCGCATCGCGGCGCGTTCGCGGTGCTGGACGCGGGCGGGCGCGTGGTGCGGCAGGCGGGGGACATCGACGCCGCCGTGTTTCCGCGCTCGGCGGTGAAGGCGTTGCAGGCGCTGCCGCTGGTCGCGAGCGGGGCGGCGGATTTTCTGGGCCTCACCGACGCCGAGCTCGCGCTCGCCTGCGCCTCGCACAGCGGCGAGCCGGCGCATGTCGCGACGGCGCGGGCGATGCTGGCGAAGGCGGGGCGGGACGCGGCGTGCCTGGAATGCGGCGCGCACTGGCCCTATGACGCGCGCGCGGCGCGGGCGCTGGCGGCGTCGGGCGGGGAGCCGGGGGCGCTGCACAACAACTGCTCGGGCAAGCACGCGGGCTTCATCTGCCTCGCCTGCGCGAGCGGCGAGGATCCTGCCGGCTATGTGCGCCCGGACCATCCGACGATGCGGCGCGTGACGGCATCGCTGGCGGAGCTGACCGGCACGGTGCTGGACGAACGCAATCGCGGCGTCGATGGCTGCTCGATCCCGACTTTCGCGATCCCGCTGCGCGCGCTGGCGCTGGCGTTCGCACGCTTCGGCACGGCGGACGGCGCGGCTGCGCGCATCCGCGCGGCGGTCGCGGCGCACCCGTTCATGGTCGGCGGCAGCGACCGCTTCGACACGGTGCTGATGACGGCGCTCGGCGCGCGCGTGTTTGCCAAAGGCGGCGCGGAGGGCGTGCATTGCGCCGCACTGCCGGAGCTTGGCCTCGGCATCGCGATCAAATGCGACGACGGCGCCGGGCGCGCGGCCGATCTGGCGTGCGCGACGCTGGTGGCCCGCCTGCTCGACGCAGAGGTGCCGGAGTTGCTGCTGCGGCCGGAGCTGCGCAACTGGAACGGCATCGCGGTCGGCACGGTGCGCGAAGCGGGTCCGCTCGCTGCATGACCGACGCCGCCGCCGAGATCGCCCGCCGCCGCACCTTCGCGATCATCTCCCACCCCGACGCGGGAAAAACCACGCTGACCGAGCGGCTGCTGCGCGCCGGCGGCGCGATCCAGCTTGCCGGCAACGTGCGCGCCAAGGGCGAGCGGCGGCGCACGCGCTCCGACTGGATGGCGATCGAGCGCGAACGCGGCATCTCGGTCGTCACCTCGGTGATGACGTTCGAGCACGCCGGCTGCGTGTTCAACCTGCTCGACACGCCCGGCCACGAGGATTTTTCCGAGGACACGTATCGCACGCTGACCGCGGTGGATGCCGCGGTGATGGTGATCGACGCGGCCAAAGGCATCGAGAGCCGCACGCGCAAACTGTTCGAGATCTGCCGGCTGCGCGACATCCCGATCCTGACTTTCATCAACAAGATGGACCGCGAGAGTCGCGATGCCTTTTCTCTGCTCGACGAGATTTCGGGGACGCTGGCGCTCGACACGGCGCCGCTGACCTGGCCGGTCGGGCGCGCCGCGACGTTCTGCGGCACCTATGATCTGCGGCGCCGCGCGTATCATCTGACGGAGGACCTGCCGCAATCCGATGCGCGCATGGCGGCGCTCGGCGAGGAGATCGACCTGGTGCGCGCGGCGCTGCCGGAATTCTCCGTCGCCGAATTTTCGGCCGGGCATCTGACGCCGGTGTTCTTCGGCAGCGCCATCAAGGACATCGGCGTTGCCGATCTGCTCGACGGGCTGGCGGAGTTCGGGCCGCGCCCGCGCGCGCAACCGGCCGACACGCGCGTGGTGCAGGCCGACGAGCCGGCGCTGACCGCACTGGTGTTCAAGATCCAGGCGAACATGGACCCCAACCACCGCGACCGCATCGCATTTGCGCGCGTCTGCTCCGGCCGGCTCGCGCGCGGCATGCGGCTCAAGCAGGTGCGGACGGGCAAGCTGATTCCGCTGCACGCGCCGCAGTTCTTCTTCGCCCGCGACCGCGCGCTCGCCGAGGAGGCGTTCGCCGGCGATGTGGTCGGCATCCCCAACCACGGCACGCTGCGCATCGGCGACACGCTGAGCGAGCAGGAGGATTTGAACTTCATCGGCGTGCCGTATTTCGCGCCGGAAATCCTGCGCCGCGTGCGGCTGGACGACGCGATGAAGGCGAAGAAACTGCGGCAGGCGTTGCAGGAACTGGCGGAAGAGGGCGTGGTGCAGCTGTTCCGCCCGCTGGACGGGTCGCCGCCGCTGGTCGGCGTGATCGGCACGCTGCAGCTCGATGTCTTGCAGGCGCGGCTGGCGGCGGAATACGGCGTCGCGATCGGCTACGAGACGCCGCCGTTCGCGCTCGCCCGCTTTGTGTCGGGCGAGCGCACGGCGCTGCAAAAATTCGTCGCCGAGCAGCGCGGCGCGATCGCCGAGGATGTCGATGGCGATCCGGTGTTTCTCGCCACCTCGGCGTTCATGATGCGGCGCACGACGGATTTGCATCCGGCGCTGACGTTCCGCGATATCAAGGATTTTCGCGCGGCGAAGCCGGCGGCGTAGGCGCCGTCATCCCGCCAGCTTGCAGCCGCCGTCCTTCAGCGGCCGATACGCCTGGTCCGGCGGGATGACCGAAACCAACTTGAAGTAATCCCAGTCTCCCTTGCTCTCCTGAGGGGTTTTCGCCTGCATCAGGAACACGGGGTGGGTCACGCGGCCGTCGGCGCGGATGTCGCTGGTGCCGAACAGAGGATCGTGCGCCGGCGCCCGCTTCATCTGCGCGACCACCGCGCGCCCGTCGGCGGATTGCCCGCCGAGTGCCGCGACCGTGTGCAGATACGCGAGCATCGCGGAATAGCAGCCCGCCTGCATGTCGTTCGGCATGCTGTGGCGCGGGTGTTCCGCGGCGAAGCGCTTGGCGAAGGCACGGCAGGCGTCGTCATGGTCCCAGTAGAACGGCGTCACGATCAGGATGCCGCCCATCGCCGCGAGACCGAGCGCGTGCGGCGCGTTGATGTTGATCACCGGCCCCGCCATCCGCATCGTGCGCGTCAGTCCGAACTCGCCCGCCTGCTTCAGCGCCGTGGTGTTGTCGCCGCCGGCATCGGCGAAGCCGAGCACGTCCGCGCCGCTGCTCTGCGCCTGCACCAGGTACTGCGAAAAGTCGGTGGTGCCGAGCGGATGCCGCACCGACCCCGCCACCGTGCCGCCGGCGGCGCGCACCGCCTCGGCCATGCTCGATTCCAGCGCGAAGCCGAAGGCGTAGTCGGCGACGAGAAAAAACCACTTCTTGCCGCCCTGCATCACCACCGCGCGGCCGAGCGCGTGCCCGACTTCCCAGGTGTCGTAGGTCCAGTGGACGGTGTTCGGCGAACAGTCTTTGCCGGTCAGGTCGGCGGTGCCGGCGCCGGAGCCGATCATGACGCGGTTCTTGTCGCGCACGATCTGCGCGACCGCGAGTGCCACCGCCGAGTTCGGCACGTCCAGGATCATGTCCACGCCCTGGGTGTCGATCCAGCGCCGCGCGATCGCCGCGCCCAGGTCGGGCTTGTTCTGATGATCGCCGGAGATCACCTCGATCCTCCGTCCGCCCGGCAGCGCGCCGAAATCCGCGACCGCGAGCTTCGCGGCGACCACCGAGCCGATGCCCTGGTAATCGGCATAGACGCCGGACATGTCGTTGAGCACGCCGATGCGCAGCGGCGCCGCGGCGGCGTTCGCCGCACGGCCGGCGAGCGCGGCGGAAGCGGCAAGTCCGGTCAGCAGGGTGCGGCGACGCATGGTGGTTTCCTCCCGAGTTGCTGCGGCGTCAGACGCGCTCGATCAGCGCCGCGATGCCCTGGCCGACGCCGATGCACATGGTCACCAGCGCGCGCCGGACGTTCAGCGTTGCCAGCGCGTTCACCGCCGTCATCGCCAGCCTGGCGCCCGACGCGCCGAGCGGATGGCCGAGCGCGATCGCGCCGCCATGCGGATTGACCCGCACGTCATCGTCGGCAAGGCCAAGCTGCCGCGTCACCGCCAGCGCCTGCGCCGCGAACGCCTCGTTCAGCTCGATCACGTCGATGTCGGCGAGGCCGAGGCCGAGTCGCGCGAGCAGTTTCTGCGTCGCCGGCAGCGGACCGATGCCCATGATGCGCGGCGCCACGCCGGCCGTCGCCATCGCCACCACGCGCGCAAGCGGCGTCAGCCCGTGCCGCCGCGCCGCGGCCTCGGAGGCGATCAGCAGCGCGGCGGCGCCGTCGTTGACGCCGGACGCATTGCCGGCGGTGACGGTGCCGCCCTCGCGGCGAAACGGTGTTTTCAGCCGCGCCAGGCCCGCCGCGGTGGTGTCCGGCCGTGGGTGCTCGTCCTCGGCGACGGTCGTGCTGCCGTTGCGGCCGGGAATTTCCACCGGCGCGATCTCGCGCGCAAAAAAGCCGGCTTGGCGCGCCGCCTCCGTCCGCTGCTGCGAGCGCAGCGCGAACGCATCCTGGTCGGCGCGCGAAACCTGGAACTCTTCCGCCACGTTCTCCGCCGTCTCCGGCATCGAGTCGATGCCATACTGCGTGCGCAGCAGCGGATTGACGAAGCGCCAGCCGATCGTGGTGTCGAAGACCTCGGCCTGGCGCGCGAACGCTTCGGGCGCCTTGGGCATGACGAACGGGGCGCGCGTCATGCTCTCCACGCCGCCGGCGATCGCCAGCTCCGCCTCGCCGGCGCGGATCGCGCGCGCGGCGGTGCCGACGGCATCGAGGCCGGAGCCGCACAGCCGGTTGATGGTGACGGCGGGAATCGTCGCCGGCAATCCGGCGAGCAGCAGCGCCATGCGGGCGACGTTGCGGTTGTCCTCGCCGGCCTGGTTGGCGCAGCCCAGAAAACACTCGTCCACCGCGGCCCAGTCGAGCGAAGCGTGCCGTGCCTGCAGCACGCGCAGCGGATGCGCGGCGAGGTCGTCGGTGCGCAGGTCCTTCAGCGCGCCGCCGTAGCGGCCGATCGGGGTGCGGACGAAATCGCAGATATAGGCTTCGGGCACGTGATTCCTCCCGCGCTGCGTCAGGCGGCGGCGCCGATCGCCAGTTCGCGCGCGATCGCGGCGCGGTACTGCCCGGGGATCGGCGCGGCGCGCCCGGTTGCTTCGGAGATGAAGGCGAACACGAAATCGCCTTGCCAGCACAGCCGCTGTTCGATCCGGCCGGCGAGGCGGAAGCGCAGCGAGGAGCGGCCGGCCCGGGTCAGCACGACCTCGGTGTGCAGCAGGTCCGGCGGCACCATCGGGCTGAGAAAATCCACCTCGGCATGCACGCAGGGCGTGCCCATGTGCTGATCGCGCACCAGATGCAGCCAGGAGAGTTCGATGCGCTCCAGCAGCCACGCCTCCACCGCTTCCACCGCGAAATGCACCGCGCGCGGCGTATAGACGATGCGCGCCGCATCGGTGTCGCCGAACGTCAGGCGCCGCGTGTGGACGAAATGCCCGTTCACGCCAGGTCGCGCAGCCGGAAGCGCTGGATCTTGCCGGTTGCGGTCTTCGGCAGGCTGTCGGCGATCTCGATCCAGCGGGGGTATTTCCACGGTCCGACCTTTTCCTTCACGTGCGCCTTCAACTCGTCGCGCAGCCGGTCGAGGTCGGGCGCGTCCGCGTCCGCGCGCAGCACCACGAAGGCGCGCGGCTTCACCAGCCCCTCGGGATCGGCGCGTCCGACCACCGCCGCTTCCAGCACGGCGGGATGCGAGATCAGCGCCTCCTCGACCTCGAACGGCGACACCCAGATGCCGCTCACCTTCAGCATGTCGTCGTTGCGGCCGCTGTAGCGGTAGTAGCCATCGGCGTCGCGCACATAGACGTCGCCGGTGTGGGTCCATTCGCCGCGGAATGTGCGGCGGCCTTTGTCGCGCTGGTTCCAGTAGCCGTCGGCGGCGCTGTTTCCGCGCACCAGCAGCTCGCCCGGCTCGCCGTCCTTCACGTCGCGTCCGTCGGCATCGACGATGCGCAGCTGGTAGCCGGGCACGGCGCGGCCGGTGGTGCCGTAGCGGATGTCGTCCGGGTGGTTGGAGAGGAAAATGTGCAGCATCTCGGTCGAGCCGATGCCGTCGAGGATGTCCACGCCGACGCGCGCGCGCCAGCTGCGCCCGATATGCTCGGGCAGCGCCTCGCCGGCGGAGACGCAGCTGCGCAGCCGATCCGACCCGGCGCCCGCGCCGAGCGAGGGTTGCGCCAGCAGCGCCGCATACAGCGTCGGCACGCCGCAGAAGATCGACGGGCGATGCGTGCGCAGCATGTGCAGCACCGAGTCCGGCGTCGGCCGCTCGGCGAGCAGCACGCTGGAGGCGCCGACCGCCATCGGGAAGGTGATGCTGTTGCCGAAGCCATACGAGAAGAACATTTTTGCCGCCGAGAACACGACGTCGTCGGCGCGGATGCCGAGCACCTGCGCGCCGTAGGTGTCGGCGGTGGCGCGCAGGCTGGAGTGGACATGGCGCACGCCCTTCGGTGCGCCGGTCGAGCCGGACGAATAGAACCACACCGCGACTTCGTCCGACGAGGCAGCGACGGTTTCGGTCGTCCCGGTTCCGCGGGCGAGGAAGTCGTCGAGCCGCACGGCGCCGGCGGGCAGTTCCGGCGCATCGCCGGCCACGACGACGAGGCGCAGCGAGGGCAGGGAGGCGAAGGCCGGCGCCAGCGCGGCGAGCAGCGGAGCGGCGACGAAGATCGCCTCCGCGCGGCTGTCGGCGAGGATGTGGGCGACGGTCGCGGGCGGCAGCAGCGTGTTCACCGGCACCGGAACGACGCCGGCGCGCAGGCTGCCCCAGAACGCGACCGGGAAATCGACGGTGTCGAACAGCAGCAGGCAGACCCGGCGCTCGCGTCCGATGCCGGAGGCGGCCAGGGCGGCGGCGAAGCGATGGCTGGCGGCGTGCAGGTCGCCGTAGGTCAGACGCCGCGTGGCATCGGTGAAGGCTGGCGCGGCGGCGCGTCCCTCGCGGATGTGGCGGTCGAGGAAATGCTCGACCGCATTGCCGTTGCCGGCCTGGTGTTCGCTCATGGCGGCGCCGTGCATCCCTGGCTCGACGCGCATCATATGGCGCGGTCGCGGGGCGCACCATATCCGCCCACGGCACGGCCGGGGCGACGCGGCTTGGTCAGTCGGCCAGCGCGGTGCGCCAGCCCTTGACCCACCACTTCACCGGCTTCTGGGCTTTTGCGCGCGGCTTCGCGGGCGGCTTCTCGGCGCGAATCTTCGGCGGCCGGCCGCGCCGGCGCACCACCGGCGGCGCAGCATCCGGCCCGGCCGGCGGCGCCGCGCGCGCAGCGGCGGCCTGCTCCTGCGCCTGCTGCAATGCCGCCGCCGCCTCGTCGCGCGCCAGAGTGACATGCGCGAGCGTGGTCTGCGCATGCGCGAGCTTGGCCTGCAGGTCGCGGATGGTGGCCTGGGCCGCGGCGAGCGACCGCTCGACCCGTTCGCGGGCCTCCTTCTCGCCGTGCAGCGCCGCGGCGGCGCCGTCGGGGCGCGTTCCGGCCGGCTGCTCCGGGCGGGGATTCATCAGCACGACGGGCACCTCGCCATCGCTGACGAAACGGTGCCGGTGCCGGCCCTGGGTGCTGGCATCCGCCGCGCGCGAGGCAGCGGTGCGGGGGGGTGCCGACCCGCCTTCCAGGCCGAGCGCACGGCGCATGCGCGCCTCGGCGTTCGGGCCGGCCGGGTCGGCGGCGGAGACGGCAGGCTGGTCCGACGCGGGACCGAGCGGACGATGACGGGTCACGGTGTTCCTGACGTAATGTGAAAGTTCCGCAATGCGCGGCCAGGACAGGGCAGTATTCTCGCGGGCTGGCGAAGGGGCTGGCACAGGCCGTTGCTGCCGGCGCTTTCGCGGTGTCGCTACAAACACTGCACGATGCCTGTGGTTGCTTGCGAAAGTCAACCCTGCTCCCACCCGTCCGCGGCAACCGGCCCCGACCGTGGTTCCGGCGGCGATGTGCGGCGAAGAAACGAAGGCCGACTCGGCGGCGAATCCGGCGTGCGCGGGCATGCAGCGGCTTCAATTCCACGCGACCGTCGAACGACGTGCGGCCCGCGGCGACTCGGTCGGCGACGCGATCGATGTTCGGGCAAAAATCGTGCGATCGCCGATGTTTGGGACTTGCACCCTTTTGATCGTTGCGTCGGGTCTCTACATTCTTATGGCGAATTCCTGCACCGGCGAGGATCGTTGCTGCGGCTTCGCCATTGTCGGCACCATTGCCGGGCATTGGCTGCGCGGCACGATCCGCTCGTCCCTCGCGCCGCGGCGGGCGGGCATCGGCGCGGCGAAGATGCTTGCGTCGGGCCGGCGCAATGCGCGATGCTTCGTGTGGCAAGAACGCGAGTTCCGCTTGCGCATGCGCAACCCGGCCTTCTCGACGCAGGAGGATGCACCATGACCCGTTTGCTGGCTGCCGCCCTGTTGCTCGCCGCCACGACCGCGCCGGCCTTTGCCTGCGATTACTGGAACAAGTCCGTCTCGACCGACACGCAGTCGAACACCGTGGCATCGCAACCGTCCAACGATCAAGCGACGCCGCCGCCCAGCACGTCGTCGGATCAGGCGCCGTCCTAGACTCCCGGCCTCCCGCCTGCGACTCGGACGCGGCGACGAATCCATCGGCGCGGTAGCGGGCCGCGCCGATGAGCCCGCGCGTCTCTGATATCAGACGAGCCGCTCATGCACGGGCGGGACCGTTGCCGGGACGACATCGGAGACGATGACCGCCGTCCGGATCCGTCCCGCCGCCCGCACTGCCGCCGCCCGGTCGGCCGCGTGAACGAGGCAAATCGGACGCTGGCTGTCCACGCGCTCGCCGAGGCCGGCGACCTCGCTCAGCCCGACCCGCACGTCGATCGGCTGCCCGGCATTGCTCCGTCCACCGCCAAGCTCGATCACGGCAAGCCCGACGGCGCGGCCGTCCAGCCGGGAAACGACGCCGGGAACGTCGGGGCTGACCGGAACAACGCAGGGTGCCTGGGGCAGGGAGCGGCGTTCCAGCAGGTCGGATGGCCCTCCAAGGGCGGCGACCATCTGCGCGAAGCGTTCCGCCGCGCGGCCGTCGTCCAGTCGCGCCTGTGCCGCGACGCGGGCGCTCGGCATGTCCGGCGCCAGTCCGGCCAGCAGCAGCGCCTCCGCGGCGAGTGAGACGGTGACTTCGGCGAGCCTTGGCTCGCGCGCGGCATTGGTCAGAAAGTCGATCGCCTCCGCAACCTCGAGCGCATTGCCCACGGTGCGGCCCAAGGCCTGATCCATGTTGGTGATGAGTGCCGCAGCGGCCAGCCCCGCACCCTGCGCCACCGCCAGGAGCATGCGGGCGAGTTCGCGGGCGGCATCGATCTCGGCCATGAACGCCCCGCTGCCCGTCTTGACGTCCAGAACGAGCGCATCCAGACCTTCGGCGAGCTTCTTGGACAGGATGGAGGCCGTGATCAGCGGCAAGCTCTCGACGGTCGCCGTCACGTCGCGGATGGCATACAGCCGCCGATCGGCCGGCGCCAGTTCCGCCGTCTGGCCAATCACCGCGCACCCGACCTGCTTCACCACGCGGGCGAGGGTCGCGAGGTCCACGTCGGTGCGGTAGCCGGGGATCGCGGACAGCTTGTCGAGCGTCCCGCCGGTATGGCCGAGGCCACGACCTGAGATCATCGGCACATAGGCGCCGCAGGCTGCCAGAAGCGGCGCGAGGATCAGGCTGACCTTGTCGCCGATGCCGCCGGTCGAGTGCTTGTCGATCACCCTGCCGTCGGCGCCGAGGGAGCGCCAGTCCAGCACTGCGCCCGAATCGCGCATCGCCAGCGTCAGCGCGACCGTCTCCTGCGCGTTCATGCCCCGCAGGAACACCGCCATCGCGAAAGCGGCCGCCTGGCCCTCGCTGAGCGACCCGTCGCCAAGACCGAGGATCAGGCGCCGGATATCCTCCTCGGCCAGGATCGCGCCGTCGCGCTTGCGACGGATGGCTTCCTGCGGCAGCCAGTTCCGCACTCGGTCGTCTCCCGTCCGGTTCGCCGGCCACGTCAGATTGCCGATGGATCGCGGCTGCGTCCACGGCGGTCGCCGCGAAACCTGGCATGGGCAACCGAAGCCGTGCGACGATCGCCCCGGGGCATCTCGCCGGGAGTGAGGCCGTGAATTTTGCCGTCAGATCGGCGTCCACTGCGCCGGACGTGATTGCACCCGATGGCTCCGAGGTGCGCGTTCTCTGCGCGGCATCACGGGGCAGCATGGCGCTGTTCACGCTGCCGTCGCGCCGCGTTTCCCGCGCCGTCGCGCACCGCAGCGTCGAGGAGATCTGGTACTTCGTGTCCGGCCACGGCCGGATGTGGCGCAGGCAGGAGGGCCAGGAACAGACGGTCGATGTCGGCCCCGGTATCAGCCTCACGATCCCCGCCGAGACGCATTTCCAGTTCCGCTGCGACAGCGACGAGGCCTTGCTCGTCGTCGGGATCACGATGCCGCCTTGGCCCGGGGATGCCGAGGCGCGCCTGGTGACGGGCCCTTGGCAGCCGACCGTCTGAGGCTTGGCGGATCAGCCCGCGGTGGCGACGGCTCGGCTGGCGAGCCAGCGGCGGCACCAGGCCGGGACCGAGCTTGCGACCAACGGCCGGGCGAAGAAGTAGCCCTGCCCTTGATCGACCGACAGTCCGGCCATAACGCGCCAATGTTCGTGCGAAGCAATACCCTCGGCGACCACGAGCATTCCGGCGGCATGCGCCGCTTGCGTCGTCCGCTGCACGAATTCCTCCGCCTTGGCGCCATGCATCGCCCGCCGGACGAGCCGCTTGTCGAATTTCAGCGACGAGAATTCCAGTGCCAGCAGATCGCGGTGGTCGCGCAGGGTCGGGCTGACGTCATCGATCGCGAGCGCATAGCCCTTCCGCCGCAATCGTGACACGGCAGCGGCGAGTTCCGACACCCTGCCGACCGGCCGGCTCTCGGTCAGTTCGATCATGACGTTCCCGGCCGGGATGTCCGCCGCAGCGCGGGCGCGATCGAGCCAGGTCAATGTCGTCGGGAGAAGCAGCACGTCGAGGGGGAAGTTCAGGGCCAGCGACAGCCCCAGCCCGCCGAGCCGCCCGTTGCCCCATTCGCCAAAGACCGCGTGCCCGACCGCCTTGGTCAAGGCGAGCGCGAGACCGGCGTCCTCGATCTGGGGGACGAAGAGGTCGGGTCCGACGGTGCCGCGAATGGGGTGCGACAGCCGGGCGAGCGCTTCCATCGCGACCGGGCTGGCATCGCTCAGCCGCACGATCGGCTGGTAGAGCGCGCGGATCCGCGCGCTCGCCAGGGCCTCGCGCAATTCCGGCAACGGCACCGGACCCCGCAAATCGCCCGCGTCGCTCCGCGGACCGGGCACCCTCATGTTGCCCGATCCGTGCTCGCCCAAGTCGTTGCGCCGGATCACGGGCAGGGGGCCTCCGGCCAAATCACCCCGCTCACCGTCGCATGAAACCGAACCGTTATCAATGGGCAATTTTATCCGCGCGACGCGCCCCTTATCCGTGTGCCGCCTTGGCAGCCTTGACGGGTGCCTGGGTGTCTCGTCGCAGCCGGTTTTCGCCCAGGAACAGCAGAATCGGGGCGGCTATGAAGATCGATGACGACGTTCCGATCACGATCCCGAACAGCATCACCCAGGCGAACCCGGACAGCGTGGCTCCGCCGAACAGCGCCAGCGGCAGGCTGGCCAGAAACACCGTCGCTGACGTGCCGAGGGTGCGGTTCAAGGTTTCGTTGATCGACAGGTCGATCAGGTCGCGCAGCGGCATCGTCTTGTATTTGCGCAGGTTCTCGCGCACCCGGTCGTACACGACGACTTTGTCGTTGGTCGAATAACCCAGCACGGTCAGGATCGCGGCGACCATCACCAGGTCGAACTCGAACCGTGTCACGACCAGGAAGCCAATCGTCTTGGTGATGTCGAGCAACAGGGTTGCCACGGCGCCGACTGCGAACTGCCACTCGAAACGGAACCAGATATAGACGAGGATCATCAGAATGCTGATGCCAAGCGCCAGCAGGCCATTGCGGTACAGTTCGGCCGACACCGATGGCCCGACCGCGTCCGTGCGCAGCACCCGGCTGCCGGGCTGCACCTGTGTCAGGCCGGCGCGCACCTCGTCCACGACCCTCTGCGTTGCCTTTGCCGTCGGCTGCGCTTCGGTTCGGATCAGCACGTCGTCCGGCGCGCCGAACCGCTGCACGCCGGCCTCGCCCAGGCCGTGCTCCGCCAGGCCGGCGCGGATTTTTGCCAGGTCGGCCGGCCCTTGCGTGCGAACCTCCATGACGATGCCGCCGGCAAAGTCGATGCCGAGATTGAGGCCAGGATAGAAGAACAGCACGATCGACGTCGTGGACAGCACCGCGGACACGGCGATCCCCAGGAAGCGGCCGCGCATGAAGCGGATGCGGGTGCCATCCGGGACAAAGCGCATCAACGGGCGCATGAACATCGTGCTCGCTCCTCAGACCGGCAGCGCCGCCGGCCGCATCACGGCGTACCAGCGCACCATCAGCAGCCGCGCCAGCATGGTCGCGGTGAACAGCGTCGTCACGATGCCGACCGTGATCGTGACCGCGAAGCCGCGCACGGGACCGCTGCCGAAGATGAACAGCATGACATGCGCGAGAAACGCGGTCATGTTGCTGTCGATGATTGTCGAGTAGGCGCGGCGGAACCCGGTCTCCATCGCGTTCAGGGGTGTGCGTCCGTTCCTGACTTCCTCGCGGATGCGCTCGTTGATCAGGATGTTCGCGTCAACCGCCATGCCGAGCGTCAGCAGAATCCCCGCCATGCCCGGCAAGGTCAGCGTTGCTTGCAGCAGGCTCAGGATTGCCAGCATCAGGAACAGGTTGAACACCAGCGCGACGTTCGCGATCCAGCCGAACAGCCCGTAGAAAAGCCCCATGAACACGATGACGAAGACGAAGCCGACGGCGAGGGAGATCGCGCCGGCGCGGATCGAGTCCGCACCGAGCTCCGGCCCGACGCTGCGTTCCTCGACCACCGTCAGCGGCGCCGGCAGCGCACCGGCGCGCAGCAGCACGGCAAGGTCGGTGGCACTTGCCGCCGTGAAACTGCCGGAAATCTGGCCGCGTCCGCCGGTGATCGGCTCGCGGATCACCGGCGCGCTGATCACCTTGTTGTCGAGCACGATCGCGAACGGGTGGCCGACACTGGCCCGCGTCACGTCGGCGAACCGCCGCGCGCCGACGCTGTCGAAGGTGAAGTTGACCACCCATTCGCCGGTCTGCGGGTTCTGGCCGGCGCGCGCGTCGGTCAGATTGGCGCCGTCCACCTCGACGCGCTTGCGCACCGCGATCTTCTGGCCTGGCTTGTCGGTCAGCGGCAGGAACTCGATCCCCGGCGGCGGCACGGCGGCGGTCGGGTTGGCCGTCTCGTCCACCAGCCGGAAGGTCATGTGGGCGGTCTTGCCCAGCAGCTGCTTGATCCGGTTCGGATCATTGATGCCGGGCAACTGCACGACGATCCGGTCCTGGCCTTGCCGCGTGATGATCGGGTCCACCACGCCGGTTTCGTCGATGCGGCGGCGGACGATCTCGATCGACTGCTGCACCGCCTGACTGGCCCGCTCGACCAGCGCGGCCTGTGACAGCGCAACGGCGATGCCCTCAGGCAAGTCCTGGATTTCCAGGTCGGGCCGCGCGCCGATGCCCTGCTGCTCGGTGGTCTGCAGCTGTTTCAGCGCCCTGACCGCATCGTCATGCTGGTCGGCATTCCCCGGTTTCACCAGCAGCCGGTCCTCTGCCGGCTGGATCACCAGCGAATACGGGCGGACGTGGGCCCGCTCCAAGGCGCGGCGCGCGCCGTCGGCCAGGCCGTTCAGCCGCTCCTTGATCACCGCGCCCATGTCCACTTCCATGAGCAGATAGCTGCCGCCGCGCAGATCGAGGCCGAGCCGCATCGTCCGCCACGGCATCCCGCCGGACGGTTCCGCGAACAGGTTCGGGATGGAGAGCAGCACACCGAGGATGCAGGCGCCGACGATCAGCGTGGCCTTCAGGCGGGAGAAATACAGCATGTCAGCGCGGCGGGTCCGTGTCCCTGCGGGAGGCGGCGGACAATGGCCGCTCGCCCCTGCCGATGCAACCCGGCCCCCTGTTCCCGCCGCCGCATGGTCGTAAGCTGGCCGATCGTCGAGGGGGGCACATGCCGGCCACGGAATTGCGGATCGGGATCGCGGGGGCCGGCCATTTTGGCCGGTTCCATGCGCTGAAGGTGGCGGCGAGCGGGCGTGCGCGCCTGTCCGGGGTGCATGACCGCGACCCCGCGCGCGCCGCCGCGGTCGCGCGCGAGACCGGCGCGCCGGCGCTCGACTGGAATGCGCTGCTGGCGGCGAGCGATGCCATCGTGGTCGCGACCCCGGCGGACGCGCATTTCGCGCTCGCCGGCGCCGCGCTGCAGGCCGGCCGGCACGTGCTGGTGGAGAAGCCGATGGCAGCGACGCTCGACGAGGCGATGGCACTCGGCAAGCTCGCGGCGTCAGGCGGGCTGGTGCTGCAGGTCGGGCACCTGCTGCGCTATTCGGCCGAGCACCAGGCGATCAGCACGCGCATGCGCCGGCCGCTCTACCTCGATTGCGTGCGCATCGCGCCGTTCAAGCCGCGCGGCACCGATGTGTCGGTGATCCTGGACCTGATGATCCACGACCTCGACCTGGTGCTCGCGCTGGTGGACAGCCCGATCGAGAGTGTCGATGCCGTGGGGGCGCCGGTCGCCAGCGCGCACGAGGACATCGCCAACGCGCGGGTGCGCTTCGCCAACGGCTGCGTCGCGACCATCACGGCGAGCCGCATCTCGCTCAAGACCGAGCGCAAGATGCGGCTGTTCAGCCAGGAGGGCTACATGTCCGTCGATTTCGCGGCGCGCAAGCTGATGATGATCGGGCGCGAGCGTGGCCTGCCGATCCCCGGCACCGGCGGCGGGCGCATCGAGGAGGTCACCTGGCGGGAGCATGACGCGCTGGCGGCCGAGCACGCCGCCTTCGCCGCCGCGATCCTCGACGGCGCGCCGGTGCTGGTGGACGCCGCGGCCGGGGTACGGGCGCTGGCCGCCGCGCTGGCGGTGAGCGAAAGCATGGCAACGTCGCGGGCGAAGGCGGAGGCGTCCGGGCTGCTGCGCTGACTACGTCGTCTGCGTCACCTTGCGCAGCCCCGGAGGGTGATCGGGGTCGCGCCCGCACGCCCGCGCCGCCGCCTCCGCAGCGAGGTAGAAGCTGACGAGATGGGTCAGCAGGTCGGTGTCCGGGTGGTCGGCGGGCAGCGTGGGGAGCGTGACGATCCCCGCTCCTTCGACGCCGGCGGCCAGCACGGGCGTGCCGCGCGCCGCCAGATCGGCGAGCAGCGCGACGGTGCCGGTCCGGCCGGCATCCTGCTGGACGAAGCCGACCACAGGGAAATCCGGTCCGGCCAGGGCGCGCGGCCCGTGCGGCATTTCGGCGGAGCTGTAGGCAAGCCCGGCAACGCCCGTGGTCTCGGCGAGCTTCAGCGCCGCCTCGCTGGCGATCGCCAGGCCCGGGCCGCGGCCCACGGTGAACATCCGCTGGACGTGACCGATCTCGGCGGTCAGCGGCGACCAGTCGAGCGCGCACGCCGCCGCCAGCCGGTCCGGCAGGCGCGCCAGCGCCGCCTCCAGCGCAACGTTGCCGGTCCAGGCCGCCGCCAGGGCCTGCCCGGCGGCCAAGCTCGCCAGCACCGTTTTCGTCGCGGCCACGCTCCGCTCCGGTCCCGCTGCGATGTCGAGCACCAACTCGCAGGCCGCGGCAAGCGGCGAGGCCGGGTCGTTGACGACGGCGAGCGTCAGGGCGCCGGCAGCGCGTGGCCTCCTCCGTGGCGGCGATCAGGTCAGGGCTGCAGCCCGATTGCGAGATCGCCACGAACAGCGCGCCGCGCAGGCGCTGGCGGCGATGATAGAGCGACGCGATCGAGGGCATTGCCGCCGCCGCCACGAGGCCGAGATCGCGCGCGAGCAGGTAGCGCAGGAACGTGCCCGCATGGCCGGAACTGCCGCGGGCGCAGACCACCATCAGCGCGGGATCGAGGGCACGCAGCCGCGCCGCAACCGAGGCGAACGCCATCCGGTCGGCGAGGCAACGGCGCACCGCTTCGGCCAACTCTTCAGCCTCCTGCCGCATGAAGCTCATCGCCGGTCCTCCCGCCGAGCGTCAGTATGCCGCGCCGAGGTCCGCCGCAAGCACGGCGCTGGACAGGACGGACCCGCCGTGCTGAGGCACGGCGACGGAGGAGCATGCATGCAGCCCAATGACGCCACCTATCCGAGCCTGCGGGACCGGACCGTACTCGTTACCGGCGGGGCGAACGGCATCGGTGCCGCGATCGTCGAGCATTTCTGCGCGCAGGGGGCGCGGGTCACGTTCCTGGATATCGCCGACGCGGCGGCCGAGGCGCTCGTGGCACGCATTGCGGCGGCGGGACGGCCCCGTCCGCAGTATCGCCATGCCGACGTGACCGACATCGCGGCGCTCCAAAGCGCGATCCGCGCCGTCGGGACGCTGCACGTGCTGGTCAACAACGCCGCCCATGACGAGCGGCACGGCTGGCAGGATGTGACGCCGGACTACTGGGAGCAGCGGCTGGCGGTGAATCTGCGCCACCATTTCTTCGCCATCCAGGCGGCGGCACCGGCGATGATCGCGGCCGGCGCCGGCTCGATCATCAATTTCGGCTCCACGAGTTGGCGGCTCGGCATGGGGGGCATGCCGGCCTATACCGCCAGCAAGGCGGGTGTCGAGGCGCTGACCCGCAGCTTCGCCCGCGACCTCGGCGCGCACGGCATCCGCGTCAACTGCGTGCTGCCGGGCTGGATCATGACCGAGCGTCAGTTGGCGCTCTGGGTGAACGAGGCCAGCGAAGCCGCGCGTCACGCCGGCCAGTGCCTCAAGCAACGGCTGTATCCGCCGGATGTGGCGCGGCTGGTGCTGTGGCTCGCGGCCGATGACAGCCGCATGGCGACGGCGCAGACCTGGACGGTGGACGGCGGCTGGGCGTAGCGGCGCCGAGTCAGGCTTGCAGCCGCGCCGGAAAGCCCGGGGCGCGCAGGTCGGTGCGCAGCGCATCCTCCAGCAGCTTCACCACCATTGTCGATTGCGCCGTGCCGCCGAACGCCTCGCGGGCACGCACGAAGGTCTGCTCGGTCAGCGCCGCGAGATCGAGCGGCACGCCGAACGCGCGCCCGAAGGCCAGCGCGAAGCCGAGGTCCTTGCAGGCCAGGTCGTTGGTGAAGCCGATGTCGTAGCTGCCGTTCAGGATCAGCTGGCCTTCGGTCTCGTGGACAAAACTGTTGCCGGAACTGGCCTTGATGGCGTGGAACGCCTGCGCCAGATCGAGGCCGCCGCGCCTGGCCAGCATCAAGGCTTCGCCGCACGCGACGAGATGGATGAAGGCCAGCATGTTGGTGATGACCTTCATCACCGCGGCGCTGCCGAGCGGACCCATGTGCAGCACTTCGCGTCCCATCGCCGCCAGCGCCGGGCGATGCTGCGCCAGCAGATCGGCATCACCGCCGGCCAGCACCGCGACGGCGCCGATCGCGGCGAGATGCACGCCGCCCGGTCACAGGCGATTCCAGCGTTTGCACGCCGTGCTCCGCCGCGCGGGCGGCGAGGCGCAGGATGGTCTCGCGGTCGAGCGTGCTGATCTCGATCCAGGTGCCGCCCGCGGCAAGTCCGGCGAGAATCCCCTCGGCGCCGGTCAGCACCGCCTCGCTCGCGGCCGGGGACGGCAGGCAGGTGAACACCGCGTCCGCCTGCGCCGCCGCCGCGCGCGGCGTGGCCGCAACGACCGCGCCATCGGCCGCGAGCCGTGCGGCCGCCTCGGCGTTGCGGTCATGCACGACCAGCGGAAAGCCGGCGCGCAACAGGCAACCGGCCAGTTTGCCGCCGAGTTCACCGAGGCCGACAAAGGCGTAGCGCATGCGCTGCGTCAGTCCGGCAGCGCGACCGGGCCGGCATGCGGCACCAGATGCAGTTCGTCGCCCGTGTAGGGATGGGCGCGCGCCACGTCCTCGTCCAGTTCGACGCCGAGGCCCGGCGCGTCCGGCACGATCACGTAGCCGTCTTCCCAGCGGATCGGCGTCTTCAGGATGTCGGCGTGGAAGCCGCTCCAGGTGCCGATGCTCTCCAGGATCAGGAAGTTCGGGATGCAGGCGGCGAGCTGGATGTTCGCCGCCCCCTCGATCGGGCCGCAATAAAGGTGCGGGGCGATCTGCGCGTAGTACGCCTCCGCCATGCCGGCGATCTTCTTCGCTTCCAGCAGCCCGCCGACCCGGCCGAGCGCCATCTGCAGGATCGAGGCGGCGCGGCACTCCAGCACGCGCGCGAATTCGTATTTCGTCGTGAGCCGCTCGCCGGTTGCGATCGGGATGGTGGTCTGCCGCGCGACCAGCGCCATTTCCTCCGGCTTCTCGGGCGGCACCGGCTCCTCGAACCACAGCGGGTCGTAGGGTTCCAGCCGCCGCGCGAGACGGATCGCGCCGCTGGTGGTGAACTGGCCGTGCGTGCCGAACAGCAGGTCGGCCTTGGTTCCCACCGCCTCGCGCAATCGCCGGCAGAACCGCTCCGACAGGTCCATGCGCGCGAGGCTCGGCTGGCGCGGGTCGAACGTGGAGTAGGGGCCGGCCGGATCGAACTTTATGCCGGTGAATCCCTGCGCCACGTATTCGGCCGCGCGTTCCGCGGCGAGGTCGGGATCGTCATAGACGCCAGCACGATCGTATGCCCCGCCCTCGTCCGGGTTCGGATACAGGTAGGTGTAGCTGCGCAGCCGCTCATGCACGCGCCCGCCGAGCAGCGCATGCACCGGCTTGTCGAGCGCCTTGCCGATGATGTCCCACAGCGCCATCTCGATGCCCGACAGCACGCCCATCAGCGTGATATCGGGCCGCAGCGAGTAGCCGCGGCCATAGACGTTGCGCCACAGCGTCTCGATGCCGAACGGGTCGCTGCCCTCGACGTGGTGCGCGAACACGTCCTCGATCAGGCGTACCATCGCCTGCGGGCCGAAGGTCGCGGCATAGACCTCGCCGGCGCCTTCGATGCCGTTGTCGGTGACCAGCTTGAGGAAGATGAAATAGCGCCCGCCCCATTGCGGCGGCGGGTTGGCGACCACGAAGGTTTTCAGCGACCGGACCTTCATGCGTCGAACACGATCACGTTGCGCAGCGCCTCGCCGCGCTTCACCGAGTCGATCGCCTCGTTGATCTGATCGAGCGGATAGCGGTTGGTGATCAGCTCGTCGAGCTTGAGCCGCCCCTGCTGATAGGCCGCCACGAGATGCGGGATGTCGATGCTCACCCGCGCCGAGCCCATTTTCGAGCCGAGGATGCGCAGCTCGTCGCCGGCGAGCCAGCCCGGGTCGTAGGCAGCGGTGACGCCCGACGCCGGCATGCCCACGATCACCACCGCGCCGCCACGGTTGATCAGCTTCGGCGCCTGTTCCATCGCCGCCTTGGCGCCGACGGTCACGAACGCCCAGTCGGCCTTGCGGCCGTCGTTCACCGCACGGATCAGACCGGACAGATTCTCCGAGGCTGGGTCGAACGCATGGCTCGCGCCGAACCGCAGGGCCGCCTCGCGTTTGGCGGGCGAGAGGTCGAGTGCGATGATCGGCGAGGCCCCCGCCAGCGCCGCGCCCTGCACGGCGTTCAGTCCGACGCCGCCGGTGCCGATGACGATCACGCTGTCGCCGGCCCGCACGCCCGCGGTGTTGATGACGGCCCCGGCCCCGGTGATGACGCCGCAGGCGAGCAGCGCGGCGCAGTCGAGCGGCACCTCGTTCGGGATCGCGACCGCCTGCGACGCCTCGACCACGACCTGCTCGGCAAAGGCGGCGGTACGCAGTCCATGCACCAGCGTCTCGCCGGTCGCGCGCACGGTCAGCGGGCTGTGCTCGTCGAGCGGGAACGTGGTCTCGCACCGTACCTGCGCGCCGCGCGAGCAGGACAGGCAGTGACCGCAGGAGCGGATGAGCGTGACGACCGCATGATCGCCCGGCTTGAGGTGCGCAACTCCGGCGCCGACCTCTTCGACGATGCCGGCCGCCTCGTGGCCGTACACCGCGGGCAGCGTGCCGCCCCAGGCACCGTCGGCGAACAGGATGTCGCTGTGGCAGATGGCGCAGGCCGCGACTTTGACGCGCACCTCGCCGGCATGCGGCGGCGCGAGATCCACGTCCTCGATCGTCAGCTTCTCGCCGAATGCGCGGCAGACGGCAGCTTTCATGGCGGTTTCCGCTCCGATTTCGGCGCGGGACTATGCGCGGGCACAGCGGGCACCGCAACCGCCGGCCGGGCAGTGACGCCGGTTTCAACTCGGACGACCGCAAAACGCCTGCTCCCCCTTCGCAGGCTGGTATGTTTCTATGACGGAACATTATGGCCGTGCGGGGGCGCCGCGCGGTCACGCGGGAACGGGCGGGATGCCGGGGACGGGCGGGGAGAGGATGCGGGGCCGCGCGCGCGGCGGCGGCCGGGGACGGCAGGCGGGGCGGGACGGGGCCGCCGGCCGGACCGGCGGCGGAGGCCCGGGACCGGCCTGCGGCGGCCCGAGGACAGGCTCGGGCCGGCGGCGGGCGGACGCCCAGCATCTGGCAGAGCGGGCGGAGCAGCCGCCCGGCCTGGGGTGCGGCGGCGAGCAGGTCGGCCATCGCCGGATCGGCGAGCAGGTGCTGCAACTGCGAGGCGGCGGAGGCGGCCTGCGGCAGCCGGCGCAGCAGCCAGGCGACGCCGCGCGGCAGCCGGAGCGGCTGGGGCCGGGCCGGACGGGGAGAGCGCAGGCGGCGGCGCGGCGGCGGCAGCGTGCCGGCACGGACTTTTGCCGCGAGGCGGGCGAACCGCTCCGCGGTGCGGCGCAGCCGCGACCAGAGCAGCAGCATCAGCGGCACGGCGAGACCCAGGCCCACGCCGCGGGCGGCGAGGGCGCGGCGCAGCCCCTCGACCAGAGGGGCAAAACGGTCGGCCAGGGCGGGGGACGCGGCGGGCGGCATGACAGCGATACTAACACGGCCCGCGCCGGGGGCTGGGCAAGCCGGCCGGGGCACGTCGATTTTCAAGGTGCGACACGACCGCCGGCCGTCAAAGCCCCCACCGGCAAGGCTGCGGCGCGGCTTCCATCGCGCCAACGGAGCGCGTATCGGCTGTCGCGATGAAGGGCGAAGGGGATTTTCCGCCATGAGCACACGCACGGTCCGGCGCCTGCTGCCCGCCTTCCGCGACGACATCGCCGACCTCGTGACGCGGCGGCCGCTGCCTGGACCGGACGTGGATCAGCTCGATCCGTTCCTTTTCCTCAATCACCACGGCCCGCAGACCTACCCGCCCGACAACCGCGGCCTGCCGTTCGGCCCGCACCCGCATCGCGGCTTCGAGACGGTGACGTTCATCCTGGAGGGGGCGCTGGCGCATCGCGACACGGCCGGCCATGAAAGCATCATCACGGCGGGGGGCGTGCAGTGGATGACGGCCGGCAGCGGCCTCGTCCATGCCGAGGTGTCGCCGGCCGCGTTCATGCAGCGCGGCGGACCGCTGGAGATCCTGCAGCTCTGGGTGAACCTGCCGTCGCGGCTGAAGATGACGGCGCCGCGCTATGTCGGGCTGCAGCGGACCGAGATTCCCGAACTTGCCGAGGACGGCGGACGGGCCACGGTCGCCGCGATCTCCGGCGATTGGTGGGGACATTCCGGTCCGATCGCCTCGCTCACCGACGTGCAGATGGCAATTCTGCGCTTGGCGCCGGGCGCGCGCCTGCACGTTCCGGTGGCGCCCGGACGGACCATTTTTCTCTATGTCGTGCGCGGCGATGTCACGGTCGGCGGCACCGCCGCAGCCGCATTCCATCTCGTCGAGATGAACGACGACGGCGACGAGATCGAGTTGTGCGCGGTGACCGAGGCGGTGGTCCTGTTCGGGCACGCGGCTCCGCTCGGCGAGCCGGTGGTGTCGCACGGGCCGTTCGTGATGAACACGCGCGAGGAGATCACCCAGGCCGTCCGCGACTACCACGAAGGCCGGTTCGGCGGGCTGGCGTCCTAGGCGGCCTCGGCGACCGGGCCGGGCAGAGCACGCCGCCCGGCACCCGGCAACTCGACCGCGAGCCAGCCGGTGCCGTCGTTGACACGCACGGCCGACAGCATGGCCGCGCCGGACCGCACGTCGGGCGGTTGCAGGCGGAACAGGAAGTCGAACGTGCAGGTGATCTCCAGCAGCCGCGTGTCGCTCGGCGGCAGGGTGCAGACGATGCGCTGCACGTCGCCGTCCTCGATCGGCCGGCGGAGGACGGCGGTGCCGTTGCAGGCGATCTCGACGGTCTGGAACCGTCCCTCGGCCGGCACCCACAGGTCGAGCGCGAGCCGTTGCAGCGGACGCGCGCTCCACAGCCGAAAGCCCACCGTCCCGGCGCACCACCCGTCACGGTGATGGCCGCTTACCCGGCCCAGGATGCGAGGCTGATCGGGCGCGGAAACCGTCTCCATCAGGTCAACCAGGGACGCGTCGTAATAGTCCTGCATCAGGTCCCCATACCGGCCATAGAGCGTTGCAGCCGGGACATCCGCGCGCATCCCGGCGGCCTTGCGGATGGCGGCGACCAACTGCTCCGCAGGCGCGCCGACCGGCACCGTGATGCCGACGCCCATCGCGCGCATCCGCTCGCCGATCGCGCCGAAGTCGTATGCGACCGGCGTCAGGCCCGCTTGCAGGCTTTCCGACAGCGTGTAGGAGAAGGTCTCCGGAAACACGTTGAGCAGCAGCGCCACGCGGCAGCCGGTTTCGGCCAATGCCGCAACCGCGTCCGCCGGCTTGTAGCCGCCGCGGATGCTGATGTTGCCGTAACGCTTCAGTTCTTCCTCGCGGTCGCTGTAGCCGACGATGACGAATTCGATGTCGTCGTCCCAGCGGCTGCAATGGCGGGCAAGTTCGGTCAGCACGAGCGCGCCCTTCTGCGGCCCGATCGCCCCCGGCAGCGCGACCCGCAGCATCCGCCCTGCCCGCGGCGGTGCCGGTCGGGCGGCGTGCAGATCGCGCGGCGCAAAATGCGGACGGACACTGACGGCAAGACCCGCAAACAGGTGGGCATAGCGCGCCGCCGTGTCGTGCGAGGGCGCGATCACCTGCGCGGCCTCTCGCAGCAGGCCGTCCCATTTCCCGCGCCAGGTCTCGCCGTCCTCGGCATCGCTCGCAAGGCTCGGGTGAATCTGCGGATGGATCGCGCTCTGGCGAACGCAGCGCGTGCATTTCGCCGCCGGCGGCATGCCGCAGTAATGCGAGCCGCCATCCAGCAGCGTCACCCTCGGGCAGGCGTAGAAGAAATCGTGCAGGGTCACGGCATACGGAATGCCGCATGCGCGCACGAATGCGGCGATGCCGTCCGGCAGGTCGATCATGTGCTGCACGTGCAGGAAGCGCGGCGCGAGGTCGAGAATATCGGCGAGCGCGGTCTCGGCCGGCGCGGTCGCCGGGTAGCGCAGCGCCTCGTCGCTGCCGGAGCGGCGCAGCCACAGGCGCGCGCCGCCGTCGCCCGCCGGCTCGTTGACCAGCGCGAGGACGAGCCAGCCCTCGTCGGTCAGCCGCGCCATGATGTCCGTGCTGTGCCGCGCCGCGCCGCCCTCCAGCGCCAGCGTGAGAAAAACCGCGATCCGGTCGTGGCGGCGCCAGATCGCCTTCTGGACCGTGTTGCGCACGTCGTGCAGCGGATCGGTGCGCAGGAAATCGGCGACCAGCGCCTCATAGAACGGGTGGCGCGCCTGCACGGTGCGCAAATTGGCCGCCAGCTGCGCGTCGCGCGTCGCGGAGGCGGCAAACGAGACGACACCGACATGCCGCACATAGACGTTCGCCGCGCAGACGTTGCGCCAGCCGCGCAGCAGCGCCCGCAGCGAGAAGTCGTTTTCCTCGCCGTAGCCGGTGCCGAACGCCGCGGCGTCGAACATCCCGACATCGTCGAGCGCCGCGCGCTTGATGAACATGCAGAACCCGTGCGCGGTCGGGATGTCGCGCACCATTTCGGCGTTCAGCGTGCGGCAGAGGTCATCGACCGCATCGCAGGGCAGCCCCCACGGATCGGCCGCGTCGCCTGGCGGGGCCGGCAGGCTGTAGGCGGTCGCGTTGTTGGAAAGCGGCGTCACCGTCGCGATCGTCGGGTCGCTGTAGGCGGCCCGGTAGAGCCGGTCGAGGAAGCCGGGCGGGGCGATGGTGTCGGCGTTGAGCAGCAGCACATCCGCCGTCCCGGACAGCGTCATGCCGCGATTGGCGCTGGCGGCGAAGCCGAGATTCGAGTCATTGCGCAGCAGCTGGATGCGCCCCGCTTCCGCCAGCGCGCCCAGCGCCGCGCTGAGCGCCGGCTCGGGCGAACAATCGTCCACCACGACGATCCGGTGGCGGATGCGGCTGCCGCCGTCCAGCACACTGGCGAGACATGCCAGCGTCTCCGTCTGCCCGCGATACACCGGCACCACGACGTCGATCTCGGGCGCGGTCGGGCGCGGCAGGACTTGCGTGCCGGCGAGCCGGATCGCGGACGGCAACGCGGCTTCGCTCCACGATCGAGCGAGCATGGGCAGCAGCACGGCGCCGAACAGCCGCGCCGCCGGCGAGCGGCCCAGCTTGCGGGCCGCCGCCGCGGCCCCGGCGACCACGGCGGGCAGCGTGGTTCCGCGCAGGATCGGGCCGAACGGCTGGTGGTTGGTGCCGTCGATCGTGATCGTGACCAGATCGGGAACCGCGTCGGCCGGACGCCGCGGCAGCGCGATGTCGAACCCGCCCCGCGCGACCCTCGGCTCGGCGTCCAGGGCCTCCGGCGGCGCGGCCGTGTTGTACGCCCGCATCACGACCCCGCCGCAGGCGACATCCAGCGCCAGCGGCGAGTCGGGCCGCAGGGCGTCGAACAGCCAGCCGGCAACGCGCCGGTCGTCCACGAAATCGATGTCGCCGCGATAGTGCGAGCGGAACGGCAGGTCCTGGGAGGCGATCTCGGGTGCGTCCCAGTCGAGCCGCAGGCAATGCGCGCCGGTGTCGAACGCGGACGGCGGGCAGTCGATCCGCAATTCTCCGTCCGGCGCGACCTCCCAGCGGTCTGCGGGCAGGGCAATGCCGTCATAGAGCACCGCGGCAATCGGCGCCGCCGGCGACAGCCGGATCAGCGCCGTTGTGCCGCGGAACGTCAGGGTGGCGGCCGGTGTCGATGGGCCGGCGCCGTCCCTGTCCTTTCGGCCGGACCGGCCACCAGGGCGAGGGCTGAGCGACTGCAAGCGGGACATCGGCGGCCTCCGGGCGGCAACGCGCGTCCTGTTTATCAGCCCCGCTCACGAATTGCCTATTCGTGAGCGACCGCCGGCATGGTGGAATGGGCGCGCCACCAGGCGCCACTTGCGTGAGGAAGCATCCAATGGACCCGCTCGCCCGCCGTACCCTCGGCCGCACCGACGTGCAGCTCAGCCAGCTCGGTTTCGGAACCGCGGGGCTCGGCGACCTTTACTCCGTGCTGTCCGAGGCGGACGCGCAGGCCACCGTTGCGGCGGCCTGGAACGCCGGAGTGCGCTACTTCGACACCGCCCCCTGGTATGGCCGCGGCCAGTCGGAGCACCGCCTGGGGCGGGTGCTGTATCCGCATTCCCGCGCCGACTACGTGGTCTCGACCAAGGTGGGCCGCACGCTGCACGCCTTCCACGACGCCGAGCGGTTCGACCGCGGCATGTGGGCCGGCGGCCTGCCGTTCGAGGTGCGGTTCGACTACGGCTATGACGGCATCATGCGCAGTTTCGAGGACAGTCTGCAGCGGCTCGGCCTGCCGCGCGTCGACCTGCTGGTGATCCACGACCTCGACCTGCAGTACCATGTGCGCACCGAGCGCGTGCAGGCGCTGCTGCACGAACTCTACACCGGCGGCTGGCGGGCGCTCGGGGAATTGAAGCGCGCCGGGCTGATCCGCGGCATCGGCGCGGGCATCAACGAACTGGGCATGATCCCGCGCCTGCTCGATCTGATGGAGCTCGATTTCTTCCTGGTGGCGCTGCCCTACACGCTGCTGGAGCAGACCGTGCTCGACGCGGAGTTCCCGCGCTGCACCAGGGAGGGGGTCGGCATCGTCATCGGCGGTGTTTTCGCCTCCGGCATCCTCGCGACCGGGGCGGTGTCCGGAGCCAAGCACAACTATGCCGACGCATCGGCGGAAGCGCTGGCGAAGGTGGCGCGGATCGAGGCGGTGTGCCGGCGCCACGGCGTGCCGCTGCCGGCGGCGGCGCTGCAGTTCCCGCTCGGCCATCCGGCGGTTGCCAGCGTCATCCCGGGCGCCATCGCGCCGGCGCAGGTCGAGCGCAACGTCGCCGCGTTCCGCCACGCCATTCCGGCCGCGCTGTGGGCCGACCTGAAACACGACGGCTTGCTGCGGGATGATGCCCCGACGCCGTGAGCGGCCGGGGAACAGCGTCCATGTCGGGTGCGTTCCCTGTGGGCGATCAACCGCGACAGGAGCACGCCATGTCCGATTCGACCGAAGCCAAGCCGGGCCCGGCGATCGCACCCGAGATCGAGGAGGTGCAGGGCTTGTTCTCCAGCAACGCCGCGCTCGAGGATGCCATCGCCGCACTGACCGGGTCGGGGTTCGACCGCGCCGATCTCAGCCTGCCGCAAGCCAGCCCGCCGGCGTCCCAGGCAACGCCGGAGCAGGGTGCCGAAGCGACCATGACGGAAACCGATTTGCGCCAGACCCGCGCGCTGGGCGTCGGGATGGCCGGTTCGGTCGGCATGGCGGCGGCAGCCGGACTGACGGTCGCGACCGGCGGAGCGCTGGCCGTAGCCGCGGCGGCGGGCTTGGCGGGCGGGGCGGTCGCCGGCGCGCTGGCCGAAACGGCCGGCATCGCCGCCGGGACGATGAGCCATGACGCACGGGATCAGGCGGCGCGTGCCGGCACGCTCGTCCTCGCGGTGCGCGTCACCTCGCCTGGCCGCCAGACGCGGGCCGAGGACGTCATGCGGACGGCCGGCGCAACGAGGATCGCGGCGGTGACGCGGACCACCGCCGCGATCGATTCGGCCCGCTGGACGGGCTAGACTTGATTTTTGAGCGTGGCGGCTCAGGCCAGCCTGAGGTTGCTGGCCGCCGCCTTGCCGCGCTCCGTCACCACGTCGTAGCTGACTTTCTGGCCGTCATTCAGGCCCTTGAGGCCCGCCGCCTGGACCGCGGTGACGTGGACGAACACGTCCTTGCCGCCGTCCTGGGGCATGATGAAGCCGTATCCCTTGGTGGCGTTGAACCACTTCACCGTGCCGATAGCCATGCGTTGTTGCTCCGAACGAGGGTGCGGCGCACCGCACCGTGGGGTTGCCAAACGAAAGGAGATGAGGGGACGCCATCAAGCGCCGGGCGCAGCCGCAACCGCACACGCGGGCCAATGCCGCGCCGCGGGGTTCGTGCGCTGCACGCCGCTCGCTCGCCGGGCGTCGGGGACCGAACGTCGCCGCGCCAAAGGGGTCAGGCGAGCTTCAGGTTGGTGGCGGCGGCCTTGCCGCGCTCCATGGCCACGTCGTAGCTGACCTTCTGGCCTTCATTGAGGCCGCGCAGGCCGGCGGCCTGGACCGCGGTGATGTGGACGAACACGTCCTTGCCGCCGTCCTGCGGCATGATGAAGCCGTACCCCTTCGTGGTGTTGAACCACTTCACAGTTCCGATAGCCATAATCGCATTGCTCTCCGTCGTGGGCCAGTGGCATGAACGCCAAGCGCGTTGGACAACCGGGCTTTGGACGTCTTGAAGGCACCCGAGGACGGAGGCGCAGCAAGCCAAGCCAAAAGGCGATTGCGAGCCGAAGTTGGGCAGAAAGTTGCGTCCGAGTCAATCGCGCCGGAACGACCGGCGATGACGGGGCGGTGCCGACGGATGTTCGCCGCGAACGCGGACGGGGCGGGCCGTCGGCCCGCCCCATGTTTCGTCGCTGACCGGGCGCGGATCAGAAATCCATGTCGCCCATGCCGCCGCCGCCCGGCGGCATCGGCGGGGCCTTCTTCTCCGGCCGCTCGGCGACCATCGCCTCGGTGGTCACCAGCAACCCGGCGACCGAGGCCGCGTCCTGCAGCGCCGTGCGCACCACTTTCGTCGGGTCGATGATGCCGGCCGCAGTCAGGTCCTTGAACGTGCCGGTCTGCGCGTCGAACCCCCAGGCATACTCGTCGCGGTCCATCACCTTGCCGGAAATCACTGCGCCGTCCTCGCCGGCGTTCTCGGCGATCTGGCGCAGCGGCATCAGCACCGCCTTGCGCACGATCTCGATGCCGAAGCGCTGGTCGTCGTTGTCGGCCTTGAGGCCGGCCAGCACTTTCGAGGCCCGCGCCAGCGCCACGCCGCCGCCCGGCACGATGCCTTCCTCGACCGCCGCGCGGGTCGCGTGCGTCGCGTCGTCGACGCGATCCTTGCGCTCCTTCACCTCCACCTCGGTCGAGCCGCCGACGCGGATCACCGCCACCCCGCCGGCCAGCTTCGCCAGCCGCTCCTGCAGCTTCTCGCGGTCGTAGTCCGACGTCGTCTCCTCGATCTGCGCGCGGATCTGGTTGCACCGGCCCTTGATGTCGTCGGCCTTGCCGGCACCCTCGACGATCGTGGTGTTCTCCTTCTCGATCAGCACCTTCTTGGCCTTGCCGAGCATCGCCAGCGTGACGTTCTCCAGCTTGATGCCGAGATCCTCGCTGATCACCTGCCCGCTGGTCAGGATCGCGATGTCCTCCAGCATGGCCTTGCGCCGGTCGCCGAAGCCCGGCGCCTTCACCGCCGCCACCTTCAGCCCGCCGCGCAGCTTGTTCACCACCAGGGTCGCCAGCGCCTCGCCCTCCACGTCCTCGGCGACGATCAGCAGCGGCCGGCCGGACTGCACCACGCTCTCCAGCAGCGGCAGGATCGGCTGCAGGCCCGACAGCTTCTTCTCGTGGATCAGGATGTACGGCTGGTCGAGTTCCGCCGTCATCTTCTCGGCGTTGGTGATGAAATACGGCGAGACATAGCCGCGGTCGAACTGCATGCCCTCGACCACGTCCAGCTCGGTCTGGATGCCCTTCGCCTCCTCGACCGTGATCACGCCCTCGTTGCCGACCTTCTGCATCGCGCGCGCGATCATGTCGCCGATCTCGGCATCGCCGTTGGCCGAGATCGTGCCGACCTGCGCGGTCTCCGCCGGTGTCGTGATCTTGCGCGAACGCGCCTTCAGCTCCTCGACCAGCGCCACCACCGCCTTGTCGACGCCGCGCTTGAGGTCCATCGGGTTCATCCCCGCGGCCACCGCCTTGGCGCCCTCGCGCACGATCGCCTGCGCCAGCACCGTCGCCGTGGTGGTGCCGTCGCCCGCCTCGGTGCTGGTCTTGTTGGCGACCTCGCGCACCATCTGCGCGCCCATGTTCTCGAACTTGTCGGCCAGCTCGATCTCTTTCGCGACGGTCACGCCGTCCTTGGTGATCCGCGGCGCGCCGAAGCTCTTGTCGAGCACGACGTTGCGGCCCTTCGGGCCGAGCGTCACCTTGACCGCGTCGGCCAGAATATCGACGCCGCGCAACATGCGCGCGCGCGCGTCTCCGCCGAAGCGAACGTCCTTAGCAGCCATTTTCGTTGTATCCTCTGTGTCTCGGTCTCGGTCTCGGTCGTGGTCGCGCGGGCCGCCGGCCGGTCAGGCCGCCTTCTTGTGCGCGTGGCTGGACTCGACGATGCCCATGATGTCGGACTCCTTCATGATCAGCAGCTCCTCGCCGTCGAGCTTGACCTCGGTGCCCGACCACTTGCCGAACAGGACGCGGTCGCCGGCCTTGACGTCGAGCGCGACCAGCTGGCCCTGTTCGTTGCGCGCACCGGGACCGGCCGCGATCACCTCGCCTTCCATCGGCTTCTCCTTCGCCGTGTCCGGGATGATGATGCCGCCCGAGGTCTTCTCCTCGGCGGTGATGCGCCGGACCACGACCCGGTCGTGCAGGGGACGGAACTTCATTCGGATCGCTCCTGGATGATGCAATGCTGTTAGCACTCCCACGCGGGGAGTGCCAGCGATCTAGGGAAATGCCGCTGCCGTGTCAAGCGGCGGCAGCACTCGCCGAGAACGAGTGACAATGCGCTGACATTGCTCAATTTTTGCTTGCGGACGTGACCGGAAGACGTGTCATGCTGATGCAACCCGTGCGGCAGGACGGGCCTTGGGACCAGTGGGGCGCCGACGAAGGAGCAGGCAAGGACGGAGGACTGGATGACCAGCGAAACCGAACTGACGCAGCAGTTGCAGGGCTACCGGCTGACCACGGCGGAGATCCTCTATCATCTTCCCGATCACCCGACGGTGCTGCAGAGCTTCATCTGGCAGCAACTCGACATCGCTCCGGGATTTCCGGTGCTACGCCGCTTCCTGACGTTCTGGGAGCATGAGATCGAGGGCCGGCTGCACTCCGTGCGGGTCGCCTCGGTCGGCCTCGTCAGTGCCGCGCAGTGGCGTCACACGCGTCATCTGCGGTATCTTCACTAGCTCGGCGCTTCGCCCCGAACCAACCGACCGCGTGCTGGCCCGCCAACGATCCACGCCTTCGGCCACGCCGGACGCGGGTGGCGGTGGGCCGAAATACCGAGCGTGGCCAGAACGACACAGCGCAGCCCCTCCCGCGCAACACACGGTTGTTACAGCGGATAACGCTTGATTCAGAGTTGGCGCGCTTCTATTGTGCAACGCAGCACGGCGGTGACCCCGCCCTGCTTCTTGGACGTTTCCTCCCTAAACTTGGCGGCGCCTCATGCGCCGCCATTTTTTTCGCTGCGTAACGCTGCGTCAAGGACCAGCGCCGACGGTTCCTGCCGGCTCGCCGGTTCGTGATGTCGTCACAGGCGCTGTAGCAGTCGGCGTCTAGGCGCTGGCGGGGCGGTTCAGCCCGCCTCTGGCCTCGATGAACGCGGCCACCTCGCCGACGCCGACGCCAGCGCGAATGTTGGCGAATACGAACGGCCGCTCGCGGCGCATCCGCCGCGCGTCCCGCTCCATGACGCCGAGATCGGCCCCGACATAGGGCGCGAGGTCGATCTTGTTGATCACCAGCAGGTCGCTGCGCGTGATTCCGGGTCCGCCCTTGCGTGGAATCTTGTCGCCCGCCGCGACGTCGATGACGTAGAGGGTCAGGTCGGCCAGTTCCGGGCTGAATGTCGCGGCGAGGTTGTCGCCGCCGCTCTCGATCAGGATCACGTCGAGCGCGGGGAAGCGCCGCCGCATCTCGGCGACGCCGGCGAGGTTGATGCTGGCGTCCTCGCGGATCGCGGTGTGCGGGCAGCCGCCGGTCTCGATGCCCAGGATGCGCTCCGGCGGCAACGAGCCGGCGCGCGTCAGGAACTCCGCGTCCTCCTTGGTATAGATGTCGTTGGTGATGGCGGCGATCTGGTAGCGGCGGCCCAGCGCGCGGCACAGCGCGTCCATCAGCGCCGTCTTGCCGGTGCCGACCGGCCCGCCGATGCCGACGCGCAGCGGCCCGTTGCCTTCGCTTTCGCTCATGATCGGAACAGCCTCGTGTATTGCGTTTCGTGCCGCATCGCGGCGAGGTCGGAGCGGAAGCAGGCGCCGCCCAGATCGTCCAGCCGCGCCGCCCGCGTCTCGGCCGCGACGGCGAGCAGCGTCGGCGCCAGGGCCGCCAGCACGGCCAGCCCCGCCGACTGGCCGAGCGGCACCAGCCGCACCGCGGCCGAGATCAGGTTGGCGGCGAAGGCCTGCAACAGGCCGAGCGCGGCGTCGTCCTCGGCGATGCCGTGCGCGCCTGCCAGCGCGCCGACCGCGACCGGGTAGGGGATGTCGCCCATGCGGGCGGCGAGCGTGCCCAGCGGTGCCGCACCCCAGGGCGCGGCGGCCAGGGCGAAGGCGTTGCCCTGGCCCGTCGTCTCGGCCCGGCGCTCTCGCGTCGGCTGGACGGCGAGCGCCTGTTGGCAGACCGCGGCGAGCGACTCCGGGTCGCCGCGCGGCACGATGGGCGTGGCGCAGCAGGATGGCGTCGCTGCGCCCGGCGCCGTGGGCCAGCACGTCTTCCACCCAGACGCGCAGGCTCGCCGCATCGCATCACGTCGCCGTCTTCCACCGCCCATTCGACGCCGTGCGACCACGCGAAGCCGCCCGTCGGGAAGGCTGGCGACAGCCACGCCAGGAGGCTGAGCAGGCCCTTCGCGTCAGTCGTCATGCGCATGGTCGTGATGCGGGTGGCCGCCGGCATAGGCGCCCGCCTCGGGATCGAACGGCGCCTCGACATGCGCCACGTGGCCGCCGAGAACTGGCCACCATTTCCTCGATCACGTGATCGTCGCGGATGCGCAGGCGGTCGCCGACGAATTGCACCGGCAGGTGGCGATTGCCGAGATGCCAGGCGATGCGAGCGAGTTCGCCGTCGTCGTGAGCATGGATTTCCAACAGTTTTTCCGGCAGTGCCACGATGCGCACCACGCCGCCGTCGTCGAGCAGCAGGCCATCGCCCTCGCGCATCTGCATCGGTCGCGGAAGATCGAGCAGCACGTCGCGCCCGCCATCGGTCGTCATCACGCGGCGCCGGCGCTGCCGGTCATGGCAGTCGAGGCGCACCGTATCGACCGCCTCCGAGGCGTCCCAGTTGCCCGCCGACAGCACCGTTCGCGCGCGCATCAGAACAGGAAATACCGCTGCGCCATCGGCAGCACCGTGGCCGGCTCGCAGGTCAGCAGCACGCCGTCGGCGCGAACTTCGTAGGTCTCGGGATCGACCTCGATCACCGGCATCGCGTCGTTGTGGATCATGCTGCGCTTGCCGATCCCGTCGCGCGTGTCCGACACGGCGACCAGCCGGCGCGACAGCCCCAGCCGGGTGCCGAGCTCCGCGTCCAGCGCCGCCGCAGAGACGAAAGTCGATGCAGGACTTCCGTCATCGCGCGTCCGAACGCGCCGAACATCGGCCGGCAGTGCACCGGCTGCGGCGTCGGGATGGAGGCGTTGGGGTCGCCCATCATCGCCATCGCGATCGTGCCGGACTTGATGACCATGTCGGGCTTGACGCCGAAGAACGCAGGCGACCAAAGCACGAGATCGGCAAGCTTGCCGACCTCGACGCTGCCGACCTCGCGCGAGAAGCCGTGCGCGATGGCCGGGTTGATCGTGTATTTCGCGACATAGCGTTTCACCCGCGCGTTGTCGCGCCGCGGCGCGTCGCCGGGAAAAGCCCCGCGCTGCGTCTTCATCTTGTGCGCGGTCTGCCAGGTGCGCGTGATCACCTCGCCGATCCGCCCCATCGCCTGGCTGTCCGACGACATCATCGCCAGCGCACCGAGATCGTGCAGGATGTCCTCGGCGGCGATCGTCTCCTTGCGGATGCGGCTTTCGGCGAACGCCACGTCCTCGGCGATGCTCGGGTCGAGGTGATGGCAGACCATCAGCATGTCGAGATGCTCGTCGAGCGTGTTCGCCGTGTAGGGGCGCGTCGGGTTGGTCGAACTCGGCAGCACGTTGGGCAGGCCTGCGACCTTGATGATGTCCGGGGCGTGGCCGCCGCCCGCGCCCTCGGTGTGGAAGGCATGGATGGTGCGGCCCTTGAACGCCGCGATGGTGTCCTCGACGAAGCCGCTTTCGTTCAGCGTGTCGGTGTGGATCATCACCTGCACGTCGAAGCGGTCGGCGACCGCGAGGCAGCAGTCGATCGCCGCCGGCGTGGTGCCCCAGTCCTCGTGCAGTTTCAGCGCGCAGGCGCCGGCGCGCACCATCTCCTCCAGCGCCGCCGGGCGCGAGGCGTTGCCCTTGCCGGCGAAGCCGAGATTCACCGGCAGGCCCTCGGCCGCCTGCAGCATCCGCGCGAGATGGAACGGGCCCGGCGTGCAGGTGGTGGCGGCGGTGCCGGTGGCGGGGCCGGTGCCGCCGCCGAGCAGCGTGGTGACGCCGGCGGCGAGCGCCTCGTCCACCAGTTGCGGGCAGATGAAGTGGATATGGCTGTCGATGCCGCCGGCGGTCACGATCTTGCCCTCGCCGGCGATCACTTCCGTGCCGGGGCCGATGACGATGGTGACGCCCGGCTGCGTGTCCGGGTTGCCGGCTTTGCCAACTCCGCTGATGCGGCCTTGCGCGATGCCGATATCGGCCTTGACGATGCCCCAGTGGTCGATGATCAGCGCGTTGGTGATGACGGTGTCGGCGGCGCCCTCGGCGTTGGTCGCCTGGCTCTGGCCCATGCCGTCGCGGATCACCTTTCCGCCGCCGAATTTCACCTCGTCGCCGTAGACGGTGAAGTCGCGTTCGACCTCCACCCACAGTTCGGTGTCGGCGAGCCGCACCGCGATCGCCGACGGTCGGCCCGAACATGTCGGCGTAGGCGCGGCGGGGGATGCGCGCCATCAGTCGAGGTCTCCCATCACGTCGCCCCGGAACCCGAAAACGGCGCGCCTGCCCTGGAACGGCACCAGCGTCACTTCGCGCGTCTGCCCCGGCTCGAAGCGCACCGCGGTGCCGGCGGCGATGTCGAGCCGCAATCCGCGCGCGGCGGCGCGGTCGAACGACAGCGCCGGATTGGTCTCGGCGAAATGGTAGTGGCTGCCGACCTGGATCGGCCGGTCGCCGGTGTTGGCAACGACCAGCGTGGTGCGCTTCAGTCCGGCGTTCAGCTCGATGTCGCCGGAGAGCGTGACGATCTCGCCGGGGATCATCGGATCGGCTCGTGGACGGTGACGAGCTTGGTCCCGTCGGGAAAGGTCGCTTCCACCTGCACGTCCGGGATCATCTCCGCGACACCCTCCATGACCTGCTCGCGCGACAGCACGTGTCCGCCCGCCTGCATCAGGTCGGCGACCGAGCGGCCGTCGCGCGCGCCCTCGACCACGAAATCGGTGATCAGCGCCACCGCCTCCGGGTGGTTCAGCTTCACCCCCCGCTCCAGCCGCCGGCGCGCCACCGAGGCGGCCATCGCGATCAGCAGCTTGTCCTTCTCGCGCGGTGTCAGATTCATGGCGTCCGTCGCTGCTCCCCGAGCGTGACCTGCTCACGATAGCGGCAGACGGCGGTGACTGTCATGTCCGTGGCCGCAAGCCACGGCGTTGCGTGCAACAGCCGTGCCGCGACAGGATCGGCCGGACGCCCCGATCCGTCGCTACGGACCGGGGCGGCGGCGAACCGGGAGGCGGCGAGCGTGTCCCGACGGCTATGCCGCCGCCGCAGCCAGCGCCTCGCCGCGGAGCCAGTAGCGGGCGCCCGCCGGCACCACGCGCAGCGTCAGCGTCGCGGCGCGCGGCCGTGCCGGCAGCGCGAGCGTCGCCGCGCCGTCGGTCCAGCGCCAGGACGCGCCCGCATCGGGGGCATACCAGCCGGCGGCGAACGCCATTTCGGGGAGGCTGGCGCCATCGATTTCGACCGCCAGCGCCACGCCCAGCCGCCGCCCGTCGGGGATCGCAGGATCGATCTCGTATGGCACGAAGCGGCGGCTGAGCAGGCGCAGCCAGCGTGCACCCGGCGGCAGCACCACGTGCAGCACGTCCGGCCCCTCGGGAGCGAGTTGCAGCCCCGGCCAGTCGGCTTCGAGCTGCAACGCCGGGTCGCTCACCAGCCGCCAGCCGAGCGCCGCCGCCCGTGCCCGCAAATGCGCCTGCACCGTCGCCACCACCGGACCGCCGAGGTGCAGCGGCGCGCAGCCCTGCTCGGCGAAGATGCGCAGCACCTCGGCCGCCGGGTCGCCATCGAAATGCGAGGCGGCGGTGGCACGGCCGAAGCGGTCGCGGTTGCCGGTGTCCAGAAAGCTCTCGGCCGCCAGCCCTTCCGCCAGCAGCAGGTCGTGGCAGTCCAGTTCGACATGCACATAGGTGACGACGGGCAGCGTGTCGTCCTGGCGGATGCTGGCGCCGTTCAGCAGCTTGCGCGCCGGCACCAGCGCGTGGCCGATCGCGATGGCATGATCGCCGGAGACCAGCAGGTCGCGGCGCGGCAGGCCGGGGGCGAAGGCGCCCGCCGCGATACGCACCGGCGCCGCGTGCGGCTGGCCGCGCAGATCGAGCGTCGCCCGCCCGACCCAGCAGACCGGCGCGATCCGCCCCCCCGCCGTGCGCACGCGGTCGCCGGCCTGCAGCGTTTCCACTGCCGCCTCGCCGTGCTCGGTTGCGATGCGGGTGCCGGCGGCGTAGCAGGAGACCTCGGTCAGCAGCGTGCCGGTGCCGCTGTCGGGAGAAGCAATGAAATCGCTGAGGCTCAGCCCGGTGCCGACCGACAGCGACTGCGTGCCGACCGTCAGGGTGCCGGTGGAGGTGGAATAGTTGAGCACAGGGCCGCTGCCGTACGTCACCTGCGTCAGATCCAGCGTGCCGCCAAGCATGCTGACCGGCCCGGTGAGGCCGGTCGCGAGGCCATCAACCGCCAGTGTGGCGCCGGCAGCGATGGACAGGTCGCCGGTGCCGCTCAGGTTGCCATCGATCACCGCGAGGTCGCCGCCCGACGGCAGCGCGATCGTCCCGCTATCGACCACGGCGCCGTCGATCGTCGCGCTGCCCAGCGCGAGCTCCGTGTAGGCCCCGACCGAGGCCCCGCCGCCGCCGACGGAAACCACGCTGTTGCCGTCCACATCGAGCGTGCCTTCATTGATGTCCAGCGTGCCGGCAAACACTGTGCTGGCGCCGGTGACCGTCATGTCGGCGGCGCCGAACAGCCCGATATAGAGACCGGGCGTATTCAGGACGCCGCCCCCCTGGACGCTGGCGACGGCACCGGTGCCGAGGTCGAACCAGTTGCCGGCGCCATAGACGCTCACGACGCCGCCGTTCACTTCGTAGGTCGTAGCGGCGTAGTTTTGCAGGGAACCGGCGATGTCGAGCGAGCCGCCGGGACCGACCGCCAGCACCGCGCCCGAGCCGCCGTTCACGTCAACGTTCAGGTTGCCGGAGACCGAGAGCGTGCCGCCGCCGGCGATGGAGAGCGTGCCGGCAGCCGTCGTCGGCTCCATATCCACGCTTGCCGCAGCTTCGCTGTCGGTGACGGAGAGCGTCCATGGGCCGGTCCCGGTGACGCTCGGGCCGATCGAAACCGTGGTCGTATTGAGCGGAACCGCGCCGCTGCTCCAATTGCCGGGAACGCTCCAGTTCCCGGTTCCGGTCGAATCCGCGCCTTGCCAACTGTCGCTCATGGCGCCCTCGCTCCCGATACCTGTGAGTTGAGCCAGCGTAGAGGTTGCATGAGGGGCCGCGGGTAAAACCGATGCGATGTTACAAGAGCGTGATCAGCGCGCCCCGCGTGGTGGTCGCCCCGGGCGCGCGCCCGATGACAGGGAAGCAATGCTGGGCTAATGGCTGCGGATTGCCCGCGCTTTGAGGACCATCGCCGCGCCATGCCCAGCAGCAACGACATCCGCGCCACGTTCCTCGACTACTTCGCCCGCCACGGCCACACCGTGGTGCCGAGCAGCCCGTTGGTCCCTCGCAACGATCCGACGCTGCTGTTCACCAACAGCGGCATGGTGCAGTTCAAGAACGTGTTCACCGGCCAGGAGAGGCGTCCGTATGCCCGTGCCGCCAGCGCGCAGAAATGCGTGCGGGCGGGCGGCAAGCACAACGACCTGGACAATGTCGGCTACACCGCGCGGCACCACACGTTCTTCGAGATGCTGGGCAATTTCTCGTTCGGCGATTATTTCAAGGACGTTGCCATCGAGCATGCCTGGCGGCTGGTCACCCGCGATTTCGGCCTGCCGGCGGATCGGCTGCTGGTCACGGTGTTTTCCGAGGACGAGCAGGCGGCGACGCTCTGGCACCGGATCGCGGGACTGCCGGAGGCGCGCATCATCCGCATCCCGACGGCCGACAATTTCTGGCGCATGGGCGACACCGGCCCGTGCGGCCCGTGCAGCGAAATCTTCTACGACCACGGCCCCGAAATCGCCGGCGGCCCGCCCGGCAGCGACGATGCCGAGGGCGACCGCTTCATCGAAATCTGGAACCTCGTGTTCATGCAGTACGAGGAAGGGCCGCCGGGGGTGCGCGTGCCGCTGCCGCGGCCCTCGATCGACACCGGCCTGGGGCTGGAGCGGTTCGCCGCCATCCTGCAGGGCAAGCACGACAACTACGACACCGACACGCTGCGCGCGCTGATCCTGGCCAGCGCCGAGGCGACGGGGACCGATCCCGACGGACCGTTCAAGACCAGCCATCGCGTCATCGCCGACCATCTGCGCTCGACCAGCTTCCTGATCGCCGACGGCGTGCTGCCGTCCAACGAGGGCCGCGGCTACGTGCTGCGGCGGATCATGCGTCGCGCCATGCGCCACGCCCACATGATGGGCGCGCGCGAGCCGGTGATGTGGCGGCTGGTGCCGGCGCTGGTGCGCCAGATGGGCGCGGCCTATCCCGAACTGCCACGCGCCGAGCCGCTGATCGCCGAGACGCTGCGGCTGGAGGAGACGCGCTTCAAGGCGATGCTGGAACGCGGCCTGCACCTGCTGGCCGACGGGACGCGGCAGCTCGCCGACGCCGCGCCGCTGCCCGGCGAGGTCGCGTTCCGGCTTTACGACACCTACGGATTTCCCCTCGACCTGACGCAGGACGCGTTGCGCGAGGAGGGCCGCACCGTCGATGTCGCCGGCTTCGAGGCCGCAATGGCCGAACAGCGCCGTCGCGCCCGCGCCGCCTGGGCCGGCTCCGGCGAGGCGGCGACCGAGCGGGTGTGGTTCGAGCTGCGGGAAAAACTCGGCGGCACGGAGTTCCTCGGCTACAGCACGGAAACCGCGGAGGCGGTCATCACCGCGCTGGTGGTCGCAGGCGTGCCGGTCGATCGCGCCGAGGCCGGTGCCGAGGTTGCCGTGATCCTCAACCAGACGCCGTTCTACGGCGAGAGCGGCGGGCAGGTCGGCGACCAGGGCACGATCACCGCGCCCGGCCTGCGCATCGCCGTCACCGACACGCAGAAGAAGCTCGGCGACGTGGTCGTGCATCTCGGCGTGGTCACCGACGGCGAGGCGCTGGTCGGCGGCGCCGTGCTGGCCGAGGTCGATCACGCCCGCCGCGGCGCCATCCGCGCGCACCATTCGGCGACGCATCTGCTGCACGAGGCGCTGCGGCGGCGGCTCGGCGAGCACGTGACGCAGAAGGGCAGCCTGAATGCGCCCGACCGGCTGCGCTTCGACATCAGCCACCCGAGTGCCGTCGGTCGCGACGATCTCGCCTGGGTCGAACGGGAGGTGAACGCGCGCATCCGCGAGAACAGCGAAGTGACCACCCGGCTGATGACGCCGGAGGCGGCGGTCGCCGAGGGGGCGATGGCGCTGTTCGGCGAGAAATACGGCGACGAGGTGCGCGTCGTCTCGATGGGCGCGGGCGGCGGCAACCGCGGCGCCTGGTCGATCGAGCTGTGCGGGGGCACGCATGTACGCCGCACCGGCGACATCGGTTTCTTCCACATCGTTGCAGAATCGGCGGTCGCCGCCGGCGTGCGCCGCATCGAGGCCGTCACGGGTGCTGCCGCCGAGGCTGCGGTGGCCGAGACCGCGCGGCGTCTGGCCGAGGCCGCCGCCGCGCTGCGGGCCGCACCCGCCGAGGTGCCCGACCGCATCGCCGCGCTGCTGGACGAGCGGCGGAAATTGGAGCGGCAGGTTTCGGAATTGCAGCGCAAGCTGGCGACCGGCGAGGCCGGCGGCTTGGTGGAGGAAGTCGGCGGGGTCCGGCTCGCCGCGCGCAATCTCGGCGAGGTGCCGCCGCGCGATCTCAAGGGGCTTGCCGAGACGATCGGCAAGCAGATCGGCGGCGGCGTGGTGGCGCTGGTTTCCACCGCCGAGGGCAAGGCGAGCATCGTCGTCGGCGTGGCGCCGGAACTCGCCGACCGCTTCAACGCGGTCAACCTGGTGCGCGCGGCGGCGGCGGCGGTGGGCGGCAAGGGCGGCGGCGGCCGGCCCGACCTCGCCCAGGCCGGCGGCCCGGACGGCGCGGCGGCCGACGCGGCGCTGGCGGCGGTCCGCGCCGCGCTCGCCGGGTGAGCGGCAATAACGAAAACCGGTTTCGTTATTGCCGTTTCCGCCACCGCCCTGCGTCAATCCTCCAGCGACAGCAGCAGTTGGCGAACCGAGCCGAACTCGGCGCGGTGATGGTGGGTCGGGCCGAGCCGGGCCAGCGCCTCCCGATGCGCCCGGGTGGCGTAGCCGGCGTTGCTCTCCCAGCCATAACCCGGCCAGCGCGCGGCCAGCCGCGTCATGGCGCGGTCGCGCAGCACTTTCGCCACGATCGACGCGGCGGCGATGGACAGGCACAGCGCGTCGCCGTCAACGACGCAGCGCATCGCGCAGGCCAGCGGCGGCGGCTGGTCGCCGTCGATCAGCGCCAGGTCGGGCGGCGCGGGCAGGCGTGCCACGGCGCGGCACATGGCACGCAGGGCGGCGTGCAGGATGTTGAGCCGCGCGATTTCGGCGACCGACGCGGCGGCGACCGCGATCTCCGCCAGCCCGGCCCGCTGCGCGTCGAGCAGCGCGACAAACGCCGCCTGCCGCGCCGCGGCATCGAGCTTCTTCGAGTTGTCGATCAGCGGCCGCAGCCCGCGCGGCAGCCGCCGGGGGAGTACCACGGCGGCGGCGAACACCGGCCCGGCGAGCGGCCCCCGCCCGGCCTCGTCCACGCCCGCCACCCTGCCGCCATGCGCCGATTCAAACTTGAAGTGCGGCATGACCGCGTCAGGCGAGGCCGGTGCCGCGATAGGCCGCGCGCAGCGGCGCCGCGAAACCGATGCTGTCGAGCCGCAGCATGTCCTCCGCTCCGAGCAGTTCCGGGTCGTCGGGCCAGACGCCGTCGGGCGCGCGGCGCATCACCTCGGCGGCGATGCGCAGGCTGTCGAGGATGACGATCTCGGCGACCGAAGGGACGGTTGCGAACGCCCAGACATTGGCGCGCGTCTCGGTCTCGTTCGAGGGCGAGAGAATTTCGATCAGCACCACCGGATTCGACAACTCGTGCGGCGCGATATCCGGGTCGCAGCTTACGCCGATATCCGGGCAAAGCATGTTGTGCGCCGACCGCAGGTGCGGGATGACGCCGGGGTTCGTGACCACCCGGCATGGACTGTCGCGAGCATCGAGATGATTGTTCAGCAGCGTCGCCAGACGGCCCTGGATCACCCCATGCCGGCCCGACGGCGGCGGCGTCATCTCCGGCTCGCCATCGCGCAATATCCAGCGTTCGACCGTGCCGTCGCCCGGGTTCCAGCCGCGGAACTCGTCCACGGTCATCGGGCGGCGGGGCAGGCGTGCGGTCGCGCTCATGCCCCCGAGCATAGCGCGCGACCCGCGGCCTTCACCATCCCCAAGCTGCGGAGTATGCCGGGCACACGCTTAGGGAGGACCATGCAGTGAGCGAATCCTATCCCGCCGACACCATCCCGGCCCTGCTCGCCCGCACGCCGCGGGACGCGCGCGCGATCGGCGCGCCGGGGCGGGAGTGGCTCACGCACGGCGCGCTCGGCGCGCTCGCGGAGGGCACGGTCGCGGCGCTGAACCGCATGGGCATCGGCCGCGGCGACCGGGTGGCGATCGTGCTGCCGAACGGGCCGGAAATGGCCGCCGCGTTCATCGCCATCGCCACCGGCGCCACCACCGCCCCGCTCAACCCGGGCTACAAGGCCGACGAGTTCGATTTCTATCTTGGCGACCTCGGCGCGCGCGCGCTGGTGATCCTGGAGGGGATGGACAGCCCGGCGCGCGCCATCGCCGCCGCGCGCGGCATCCCGGTCGTCGAACTGCGGCCGGGCGGGCACGCCGGCGCGTTCACGCTGCATCCGGCGACGCCGCTGTCCGGCACGCCGGCGCGCCCCGGCCGCGCCGGGGCCGACGACGTGGCGCTGGTGCTGCACACGTCGGGCACCACCTCGCGGCCGAAAATCGTGCCGCTGCGGCACGTCAACGTCACCGCCTCGGCATTCCACATCGCCCGCACCTTGCAACTCACGCCCGACGATTGCTGCCTGAACATCATGCCGCTGTTCCACATCCACGGGCTGATGGCCGCAACCCTCGCCTCGCTCGGCGCCGGCGCCTCGGTGTGCTGCACGCCGGGGTTCAACGCCTTCCGCTTCTTCGCCTGGCTCGACGAGGTGCGGCCGACCTGGGTGACGGCAGTGCCGACCATGTACCAGGCGCTGCTGCCCTATGCCGAGCGCAACCGCGACATCATCGCGCGCGGGCGGCTGCGGCTGTTGCGCTCGTCTTCCGCTTCGATGCCGCCGCAGGTCATGGCAGCACTGGAGGCGGCGTTCGACGTGCCGGTGATCGAGGGCTACGGCATGACCGAGGCGGCGCATCAGATGGCGAGCAATCCGCTTCCCCCGGCGCCGCGCTACCCGGGCTCGGTCGGCGTCGCCGCGGGGCCGGAGGTCGCGATCATGGATGGCAGCGGCCGGTTGCTGCCGGTCGGCGCGCGCGGCGAGGTGGTGATCCGCGGGCGCGACGTCACCGCCGGCTACGAGGCGAATCCGGAGGCGAACGCAAAGGCGTTCACCAACGGCTGGTTCCGCACCGGCGACGAAGGCTGGCTGGACGAGGCCGGCTATCTGCGCCTGTCGGGGCGGCTCAAGGAGATCATCATCCGCGGCGGCGAGAAGGTCAGCCCGCTGGAAGTGGATGCGGTGCTGATGGACCATCCTGCGGTGCAGCAGGTGGTGACGTTCGCGATGCCGCACGCCAAGCTTGGCGAGGAAGTGGCCGCCGCCGTCGTGCTGCGGCCGGGTGCCGAGGCGGACGAGGCGGCGCTGCGCGGCTTCGCGGGCGAGCGGCTGGCCGCGTTCAAGGTGCCGCGCCGCGTGGTGTTCCTGGCCGAGATCCCGAAGGGCGCCACCGGCAAGCTGCAGCGCATCGGCCTCGCCGCGCGGCTGGGCCTGGGCGAATGAGGATCGGCATCTTCGGCGCCGGCGCGATCGGCGGGCTGCTCGCCGCGCGCCTGGCGCAGTCCGACGCCGCGGTGACGGTGGTGGCGCGCGGCCCGCATCTGGCGGCGATGCAGCGCGACGGGCTGCGGCTCGTCAGCGGCGGCGCGACGATGGTGACGCATCCGCGCTGCGTCGCCGATGCGGCGGAGGCGGGCGAGCAGGATTTCGTCATCGTCACGCTGAAGGCGCATGCGCTGCCCGCCGCCGCGCCGGCCATCGCGCGCATGCTGGGGCCGCAAACGGCGCTGGTGACGGCGATCAACGGCGTGCCCTACTGGTATTTCTTCGGCTTCGACGGCCGGCATCGCGACCGGCGTGTCGCGAGCGTCGATCCCGGCGGCGTGGTGTGGGCGACGCTGCCGCCGGAGCGGGCGATCGGCTGCATCGTCTATCCGGCGGCGGAGGTGGTCGCGCCCGGCGTGATCGACCATACCTACGGCGACCGCTTCACGCTCGGCGAACCGGACGGCACGCGCAGCGCGCGCATCGAGCTTCTGGCGGCGGCCTTGCAGGCGGCGGGCTTCAAGGCGCCGATCCGCCCGCGCATCCGCGATGAAATCTGGGTGAAGCTGTGGGGCAACCTCGCCTTCAACCCGCTCTCGGCGCTGACCGGCGCGACGCTCGATCGGCTGGCCGGCCGGGACGATCTGCGGGCGGTGGCGCGGGCGATGATGCTCGAGGGGCAGGCGGTGGCGGAGGCGTTCGGCGTCCGTTTCGCGATCGACGTGGACAGGCGCATCGCCGGCGCCGCCGAAGTCGGCGCTCACAAGACCTCGATGCTGCAGGATCTGGAGCGCGGGCGGCCGATGGAGATCGACGCGCTGCTCGGCGCCGTGGTGGAACTCGCCACGCTTGCCGACGTTGCCGCGCCCACCTGCGAACTTGTGCTGGCGCTGGTGCGCGAACGGGCGCGGCTGGCCGGCTGCTACGCCGGATAATCCTCGCTGTGCAGCCGTTGCCGCCCAGGTAAAACCTTGTTCAGGCGACTTGTGACCGCGCCGATCGTTACTAAACATAGCCGTGGTTGTCGGGGAGATGCCACGTGTCCAGTACCATCGACCTCACTGCCAATAGCCAGACCAGCCTGGCCAACGCGCTCGCCGCGGCGGACGTGCAGGGGGCGACGAACACCACCTTCGTCATCAACATTTCGCCGGGCGCGACGATCGACCTGACCGCCGAACTGCCGGCGATCGACCTTGCCTCCGGCAACATGCTCGCGGTCAACGGCAACGGCGCCACGCTGCGGGGCGACGCCAACGAGCGCGGCCTGCTGGTCTATTCGGGCACGGTCGAGATCGCGAACCTGACCATCACCAACACCGTCGCCCTGGCTGGCAACGGCGGCAACGGGTGGGAGGGCGGCGGCGGCGGTGCCGGCCTGGGCGGCGGGCTGTTCGTCGGCGCCGGCGCCGTGGTGGCGACCAGCAACGTCGATTTCATCGCCAACGCCGCGGTTGGCGGCGATGGCGGGCGCGGCAACTACAGCGGCTACTACGGTCTCGGCGGTGGCGGCGGCATGGGCGGCTCCGGCGGGACGGCCGGGCGGTTCGGCCTCGCCGGCTCGTTCTACGGCGACCGCTCGGCGCCCGGCGGCGGCGGCGGCGGCGTCGGCCGCGCGGCCGGCGGCTACAACCTGGGCGCGGCCGCCGGCGCGGGCATCGTGGCGGGCGCGACGGCCACCACCAGCGGCCGGTTCTATTCGGCGAGCGGCGGCGGCGGCGGCGGCCTGAACAGCGGCGGCGGCGTGGCGCCGAGCGGACGCGCCGGCGGCTTCGGCGGTGGCGGCGGGCCGTACGGATCGGGCGGGTTCGGCGGCGGTGCCGGCGCCTTCGGCAAGGCCGGCGGCTTCGGCGGCGGCGGCAGCGGCGGCGCCGATATCGGGCCGGCGGGCTTCGGCGGCGGCGTCGGGCAGGCCGGCGGCTATCAGACCAGCCCTGTCGGCTATGGCTATTACGGCGGCTACTACGCGCGCGTGCCCGGCCGTGGCCCCGGCGGCGGCGGCCTTGGCGCGGGCGGCAACGTGTTCGTCCAGCAGGGCGGGGTGCTGTCGCTGGGCGCCGGCGTGCTGCTGGCCGGCGCGGCCATGGGCGGGAGGCCGGGCGGCGGCAGCGCCCAGCCCGGCCTCGGGCTCGGCAGCTCCGTGTTCCTGCAGGGCAGCGAAGTGCTCATCCTGGCGCCGCCCTCCGGCCAGACCATGACGATCAGCAGTACGATCGCCGATCAGGCCGGTTCCGTTGCGGCGGCACAGGGCAGCGGCACCATCGCCGTCGCCGGCGCGGGGACGGTGGTGTTCTCCGCCGCCAACACCTACGCCGGCGGCACCGCGATCAACGCCGGCACGCTGCAACTCGACAACCCGCAGGCGGTGGGCAGCGGGCCGATCTTCCTGGCCGCCGGCGGCGGTGCCACGCTCGACATCGCCGCGGCCGCACCGTCCAACCCGATCTACGATTTCGCTGCCGGGGACGAGATCCGGCTTGCCGCCGCGCCGGCGAGCGTCAGCTACGATCCCGCCCTGCACGATCTGACCTTCAGCGGCGGCGTGCTGAACTTCGATCCGACGACCGCGCCCGCCGCCATCGCCTACGACGCGCGCACCGGCGCGATCACGGTGCCCTGCTTCGGCGCCGGCACCCGCATCGCGACGCCGCGCGGCCCGGTCGCGGTGGAGCGGCTGGGCACGGGCGAGCCCGTGCAACTGGCCGAGGGCGGCACGGCGCCGGTGCTGTGGCTCGGTCATCGCCGGGTCGATTGCCGCCGCCATCCCCGGCCGGCGGATGTGCATCCGGTGCGCGTCGTTGCTCACGCCTTCGGCCTCGGCCGGCCGCACCGCACGCTGCGCCTGTCGCCCGACCATGCGGTCTTCGTCGATGGCGTGCTGATCCCGGTCCGCTACCTGCTCAACGGCGCGACGGTGGTGCAGGAGCGCACGCAAGCCGTCACCTACTGGCATGTCGAGCTGGAACGGCACGGCGTGCTGCTGGCCGAGGGATTGCCGGTCGAAAGCTATCTCGACAGCGGCAACCGCACGGCCTTCGCCAATGGCGGCACGGTCGTCATGGCCGCCCCCGATTTCGCCCGCCGCGTCTGGGCCGAGAGCGGCTGTGCGCCGCTGGTCACGGCGGGCCCGCTGCGTGACCGCGTCTATGCGCGACTGATCGCGCAGGCGCTGGCGCTGGGCTGGCGGACGGAGGACGCCGGCGGGGGCGCGGTGCGCTGGCGCGCCCCTGCGCCCGGCGCTGCGCTCAGGCGCCGGCGAGCACGTGGATGACGCGGCTGGCGATCAGGTGTTTTGTGCGCGCGGCATAGTTCGCCATGTGCGGCGACGCCGCGTGTGCGCGCAGGGCCTCGGCGCTCTCCCACTTCTCCACCACCACGAACGTGTCGGGGCCGAGCGGCGCGGCCGCCTTGAGGATGCCTTCGGCGTCGATCGCCGGGCCGTATTCGATGCAGCCTTGTTCGGCATGCACGTTGGGCATGTTGGCGCGGAACTCGGCGAGCAGCGCGTCACGCTGGCCCGGATTGGCGGTGAGGTAGGCGAGGACGTGGATCATGGCGGTTCCCTCGGTTGCGGTCAGATCACGCGCAGCCCGGCGGGGATGCGCGCCGTGTCGCGCCAGAACGCGTCCGGCTCGAAGCGGGCGAACAGATCGGGCGGCAGCACGTTGCGCCGCGGCACTGCGCGCACCACCGGCGCCACGTCGTGCAGGCCGGGCGTGCCGAGCCGCGCATCGAATGCGCGCGCCGCGTCGTAGCTCACATGGGCGAAGTCGTGCGTGAACGGCGCCTCGCCGATGAAGTCATAGACGGCGGCGAGCGCCCGCGACGGCTCGGCGGTGAGCGTCTCGTAGGTCAGCAGCAGCAGCCGGTCGGCGTGGTCGCCGAAGCACGCCTCGCGCAGCGCGTTCCACGCGAAGCCAACCAGGCCCATGCCGCCGCCCAGCGCCTCGACGCGCGAATAGACGGTGCCCTGGGCATCGAACTTGAACATGCCGGACGGCTCGAAGCGGTTGCGCCGCACCAGCCGCTCGATGCTGTCCATGATCCACGGCACGTCGCGCACGCAGGCGATGACCTTCGCCGCGGGGAACAGTGCGGCGAGCGCCGGCAGGCGCGCGCACCAGACGCGGTTGGTGTCGAACACCACCTGCCGCGGATGGACGGCGTGGTAATAGGCGTCGAACACCGCGCGCAGCACGGCTTCGCGCTGTGCGTCGTCGATGAACACGGCGGCTTCGTTGGCCTGGCTCATCTCGTGCAGCAGGGCGCCGAACAGGGAAGCGACCGGGCTGGTCATGCCGGCATGCAGGCGCGGGTTCTGCCGCAGGATCGCCGCCAGCAGCGTCGAGCCGGAACGCGGCAGGCCGGAGATGAAGTGGATGCCGCGATCCAACGACGGATCATTCCATGTTCGTGTGGTTGGCCCGCATCGTTTCCGGCGTCACGCCGAGCCGGTCGCGCAGCCGCAGCACCATGACCTCGAACAGCAGGAACTGCGCGCCCTCGAACAGCGACCCCATCGGCAGCACCGAGACCGACGAGCCGCGGTCGTCGGCCATGGTCTGCGCCGGAACCGGCAGCACCACGTCGCCGCGGCGCGCCGTGGCACCCTGAACCTGCGCGGTCACGACCATCGCGCGCGCGCCGGCGGCCTTGGCCACGTCCACCAGCGCCCGCGCGGTCGCGAGGTCGCCGGGGCCGGCGGAGACGATCAGCAGGTCGCCCGCGCCGAGCGCCGGCGTCGTCATGTCGCCGACCATCGCGACGTTCAGGCCCATATGGAACAGCCGCATGCAGAACCCGCGCAGCTGCAGCCCCTCCCGCCCGCAGCCGTAGAGGGCGATCCGCCGCGCCCCGGCGATGGCGTCGAGCGCGCGCTCGACCGCCGCCTCGTCGATCCGCTCGAACACCGCGGCCAGTTCGTCGAGGGCTGCGCGATAGAGGCTCGCCATGTCACACTCCCGTCCTGCCCGCCCGTTCGAGGAGGCGAAGATGCAGCCGATCGTCCTCAGCCCCGGCGCCGTCCCGCTCGCCGCCTGGCGGGCGGTGCTGGAGGGCGCGCCGGTCCGGCTCGACCCGGCAGCCGCGCCGGCGGTGGCGCGCGGCGCCGCGTCGGTCGCGCGGATCGTCGCCCGCGGCGAGCCGGTGTACGGCGTCAACACCGGGTTCGGCAAGCTCGCCAGCGTGCGTATCGCCGCCGACGACCTGGCGCGGCTGCAACGGAACCTGGTGCTGTCGCACGCCGCCGGGCTGGGCGCGGCGATGCCGGCGCCGCTGGTGCGCCTGATGATCGCGCTCAAGCTGGCGAGCCTCGGCCACGGCGCCTCCGGCGTGCGGCCGGAGACGATTGCGATGCTGGAGGCGATGCTGGCGCACGACCTGCTGCCGGTGATCCCGGTGCAGGGGTCGGTCGGCGCCTCGGGCGACCTGGCGCCGCTGGCGCATCTCGCGGCGGGGATGCTGGGCATCGGGGCGATGCTGGTGCGCGGGCTGGAAATGCCGGCCGCGGACGCGCTCGCGGCGGCCGGGGTCGCGCCGCTGACGCTCGCGGCGAAGGAGGGACTGGCGCTGCTCAACGGCACGCAGTTCTCCACCGCCTATGCGCTCGCCGCGCTGTTCGGGGCGGAACGGCTGCTGCGCGCGGCGCTGGTGACGGGGGCGCTCTCGACCGACGCGGCGCGCGGGTCGGACGTGCCGTTCGATCCGCGCATCCATTCGCTGCGCGGCCATCGCGGCCAGATCGACTGTGCCGCGAGCCTGCGCGCGCTGATCGCCGGCAGCGCGATCCGCGCCTCGCACCTGACCGGCGACGTGCGCGTGCAGGACCCGTACTGCCTGCGCTGCCAGCCGCAGGTGATGGGCGCGGCACTCGACCTGCTGCGGCAGGTGGCGGCGACGCTGGCCGCGGAGGCGAACGGCGTGTCGGACAATCCGCTGGTCTTCCCCGACGACGACACGGCGCTGTCGGGCGGCAATTTCCACGCCGAGCCGGTCGCCTTCGCCGCCGACATCCTGGCCCTCGCCGCGTGCGAAATCGGCGCGCTGGCGGAGCGGCGGATCGCGCTGCTGACGGATGCCAGCGTGTCCGGCCTGCCGGCGTTCCTGACGCCGCGGCCGGGCCTGAACTCCGGCTTCATGCTGCCGCAGATCGCCGCCGCCGCGCTGGTCGCGGAGAACAAGCAGATGGCGCATCCCGCGAGCGTCGATTCCGTGCCCACCTGCGCCAACCAGGAAGATCACGTCTCGATGGCCGCGCACGGCGCGCGCCGGCTGCTGCCGATGATCGAGAATGTCACGGCGATTCTCGGGATCGAGCTGCTCGCGGCCGCGCAGGGCTGCGACTTCCTGGCACCGCTCGCGTCGAGCGCGGCGCTGGAACGGGTGCGGGCCTGCGTGCGGCGCGCGGTGCCGCGGCTGGAGGATGACCGGCTGCTGCAGCCGGATCTGGCGGCGGCGGCCGCGCTGATCCGCTCCGGCACAATCGTCGCCGCGGCCGGTCCGGCGACGCTGCCGGAGGTGGCCGGCGTGGCGTGATGCCGGTGCCTTCCCCCCGACATCAGAAGTGATGCTGCAACCAGACGGTCTGGCCGCCAAAGACGTCTTCGAGGCCGCTGGTCATCGCATGCATGACGCCGGTTGCGAACGGCCGCGCCGGGCCGCCGATATATCCGGTGACGATCATGGAACCCACCACCAGCGCGGCAAAGCCGCAGATCGCTGCCATGAACACGCTCCCGAGCAGTCTGCCGAGCATCGCCGGGCCTCCGCCGTCACGGTCCGGCGAATGAACACGCTGGCGGCGTGCCGGTTCGCCCGCAAACGGCCGAACGGTGTACAACCTGGACAGCGAGCGCGGCTGAACGCTCGCTCAGGCCGCCAGCGACAGCCCGCGCCGGGCGGGCGGCTCGGCGAACCATTGCGCCAGGTCGCCGACCGTCTCGACGTCGCGCAGCGCGTCTTCCGGCAGGTCGCGGCCGAGCAGCGCCTCCAGTTCCAGCCCCGCCTCGATCAGGTCGAGACTATCGAGGCCGAGCTCGGCAAGCCGGGTCTGCGGCGTGATGCTGCCGTCCGGCGCATAGACGATCTTGCGCAGCAGCACGACGATTTCGCCCGCCAGCGGGTCGCAGTCCCGCGCGTCGGTCTGGCTGGAGCGCATGGGCTCTCTCCCGTTCGTGATCGTGCGGCCCGCATATCACGATGGCGTGCCACACGAAAGCGCGATTTCGGTCGGGAAGCGGATTTCGATTTGGCTGTCCGCCGGCGTTACTTGTGCGCGGCGGCAACAGGCAAATGCCGCGCGATATAGGGCGGCAGGTGGAACGCGCCGACATGCAGTTCCGGCGTCCAGTACCTCCGTCCGCCCGAGCACGCCGGCCGCTTGCGCGCGGGCGCGGATCGTCTCGACCGTCACCGCGTCCAGCCCCGGTTGCCTGGCGGCGAAGCCGAGCGTCATGAAGCCGCCGACATAGGTCGGCACCGCCGCGACATAGGCGCCGACATGCGGGAAGGCGCGGGCGCGGCGCAGACTGGTCTCCCGCAATTCGTCGGCCTGCATGAACGGCACGCCGCACTGGTTGACGATCAGGCCGCCCGCCGACAGCACGCGCGCGGCGTGGGCGTAGAACGCGTCGGTGAACAGCACCTCGCCGACGCCGATCGGATCGGTGGAATCGACGATGATCGCGTCGAACGCACCATCCGCCGCCCGCGCGACATGGTCGATGCCGTCGCCGACGATCACCTCGGCGCGCGGATCGTCCCAGGCGCCGCCGCCGATCTCCGGCAGGAACTCGCGGGCCAGGCGGATCACCTCGCCGTCGATCTCCACCATCACCGCGCGCTCGACGGTCGTGTGCATCAGCACGCGCCGCAGCACGCCGCCGTCGCCCGCGCCGATGATCAGCACGCGCCGCGCCGCGCCGTGGGCGAGCAGCGGCACGTGCGTCAGCATCTCCTGATAGACGAACTCGTCCGCCTCGGTGATCTGCACCACGCCGTCGAGCAGCATGACGCGGCCGTGCGTATAGCTCTCGAACACGGCGATGTCCTGGAACGCGCTCTGCACGCGCGCCAGCTCGCGCTTGATCCGGAAACGCTGTCCCCAGTCCGGGTACAGCGTTTCGTTCACCCAGGCGTCGGTTGCCATCAGGCGATGCGGCCGCGGTGCTGCTGGTCGAGCGCGATGCGCTCCGGCGTGAAGGCGCGCTGCAGCACCGGCAGCGAACGGCGCGGGTCGCAGGCGCCGCACATGAAAATGTCGATCGCGGCGAAGTCGCGCTCCGGCCAGGTGTGGATGGAGATGTGGCTCTCCGCCAGCACCAGCACCCCCGAGACGCCGCCGTTCGGCGAGAAATGGTGGAAGTGGCCGTGCAGGATGGTCGCCCCGGCCGCCTCCGCGGCCTCGCGCAGCGCCGCGTCGATATGCGCGGGATCGTTCAGGTTGCTCGCACCCCACAGATCGACGAGCAGGTGCATGCCGGCATAGGTCATGCCGTCGCGGCTGACGAAATAGTCCTTCTCCACCGTCGCGTCCGCGAACGGAGTTGCGTGCGTCTGGTTCTCGCTCGGGACTTCCGAGACCATCCCCAGTTGCGTGAGTGCGTTCATCGCGTACCCCCTTTCAACCAGCAGACAGCCTGTTGGACGCGCGAGCCGGCGGCCGGCGCGTCCCCTGGGGCCAAGGCCGCGGAACATGGGGGAAGGGGGGGTGGGGCGCAAGCGAAAATGCGCCGCGCGAGGCGCGAAATCTGCAACCCAAATCAGCGTGGGGCGATCACGCTCCAGCCGAGCGCGTGCAGGTCGGCCGGCAGCGCGCGGACCAGCGTCGCCTCCTGCGCCGCGCGCGGCAGGTCGGCCACACCGGCGACCGGGCGCTCGGTCAGCACGCGCAGCATATCGGCGATCTTGCCTTCGCCCAGGCGCGGCAGCGCATCGTTGTGCAGCTGCGCCAGCATCGGCTCGTCGCCCGCCTGCGCCGCCGCCGACGCGAGCCGCAGCAGGGTCCGGCCCGCCGCCTCATCAAGCGCGCCTTGCGCCGGCACCGTCAGGCGGGCGTAGTCGGCGAGGGCCGCCTCGGCCGCCGGCCAGTCCTTCGCCGCTTCCAGCAGGCTGGCCCGCACGTCCGTCGCCGCCGGCGTATCGAGCGCCGCGAGCGCCGCGACCGCCGGGCGCAGCTGCGCCGCGCGCCGCGGTCGCGCGGGCAAACGCGATCGTCCGCCGTTCCTGCAACGCGGCGGGCAGGCCGGTCGCGACGGAGTCGGAGAGGACGGTCAGCGCGCCCACCGCATCGCCTTGATCGAGCCGCAGCGCGGCCAGCCGCGCGCCGATCTCCGCCCGTGCCGGCCCTGCCGGCGTGCTGGTCACCAGCTTCTGCAGCAGGGCGGCGGCGCGGCCCGGCAGGTCGAGTGCCGCCAGCCGGTCGGCGAGCCGCACCGCCACGGCCTGGCCGGCGCTGCCCTCCGGCAACAGGTCGGGGTTGTCGTCGATCAGCGCCACCAGGTCGAACGGACGGAGCGGCGCGCGCGCGTCGGCCGCCAGCGCGGCGGCGAACGCGGCGCGCATGCGGGCGCGCACGGCTGGCACCTGGTCCGGCCAGCTCTGTGCCGCCGCGCCGTCCGCGGTGTCGCGCAGCAGCGCCAGCGCCGGGCGCCACGCGCCGGTCGCGAGCCGCAGTTCGGCGACGCGCAGCCGCAGCGCCAGCTCCCGCTCGTCGCCCCGCCACGCATAGATCAGCCGGTCGAGCGCGTCGGCCGCCTGCGCCTGCGTGATGGTGCCGGTGCGCAGCCGCAACTCCACCGCCCGCACCGCCGCCCGCGCCCGCACCAGCCGGTCGGGCGAGCGTGCCAGCCGGTCCAGCGTGGCCAGGGCCGGTGCGCTGCGCCCCTCCGCCTCGTCGAGCAGCGCGCGGGCGTAGTCCAGCGTCGTGTCGTCCTTGCGGGCGGTCAGCAGCCGCCGTGCCGCGTCATGCGCCCCGCCGAGCACCATCGTCTCGGCCGCCAGCGGCAGCAGCCGCTGGCGCAGCGGCGCCGGATAGGCGAGCAGCAGCGGCACCGTCGTGCCGAACACGGTCGCCGCCGCCGGCGCGCCCTCCTGCATCTGCGCCTGGCGCACGGCGCGCCAGAGTGCCACTTCGTCGGTGCCGGTCAGGCGCGGGTCGTCGATCGCCGCTGCCGCGTCGGGGTGTCCGGCGAGCAGCGCGGCGACGGCGCCGAGGCCGGCGGCGTCGGGCCCCTCGGCGGCACGGGGGTCATCGGTCGCCGCAACCTGCGCCAGCGCCTCCGCTTCCACGTCGAGGCCGAGCGCGAGCTCCGCCTGCGCGGCGAGCAGGCGAGGCGCGGCGCGTGCCAGCGGCGGGGCGTCGGCGTCAGCGTCCATCGCCGCCTGCAGCCGCCGCCGCAGCGCCGGGATCGGCAGGCCGGGAAAGTCCCATCGCCGCGTCAGCCGCGCGGCGTCGGCGGCGGCCAGCGTCGCGCCGTCGGATGCCGCCAGCGCGAACGGCCGCCCTGTTGCGCCCTCCAGCACGAAGCCGGGCGGGCCGACGCGCAGCACGCCGTTGTCCGAGACGGGTTCGACAGCAACGCCCTGGAACGTCGCCAGCAGCTTGTAGTCGGGCGAGCGCAGCGCGACCGGCACCGCCTCGCCAGGGGTCTGCTCGGTGCCGACCAGCAGCGTCGCGCCGGTCGCCGGGTCCGGCACCGAGACGACCTGCGCGGGCGAGGCCGCCGAGAGCAGCAGACGTCCCGCCGTTGCCTCGGCGCGGATCGCCGCGAGCGGCGCCACCGCGTCCTGCGTCGGTTCGGTCAGCGTCCAGCCGGCGGGGCCGCGCGCCAGCCGCAGCGTGTCGCCGGCGGCGAGCGGCAGACGCAGCACGGTCGCGGCCGGCAGGAGCTGCACGCGCGCGTCCTCGAACGCCTTGTGCCCGTGCAGGGCCGCGAGGTCGATCGGCCGCGGCTCGTCGAACACCACGACCGCCTCGTCGCCGCGGCGGAAGGCGGCGGCCCCGGTGGTGGCGGCGAACGGCAGCGTCAGCGTGCGGCCGGCCAGCCCGGCGGCGATCGCCACCGGCCCGGCGGGCGCCGGCAGCGCGGATTGCGTGACCGAAGCGACCGGCGCCGGCTGCACGGCAAGGCGATCCGGGTCGGCAGGCGCCGGCGCCGGCGCGGACGCGGGCGTGACGGCCGGTGCAGGGGCCGGCGCAGGCGCGGTTGCGGCGGCATGGACAACCTCGGCCGCTTTCCTCGGCGCGGGGGCGGGCGCGGGCGCGACGGGCGGTGCCGGGGCGGGCGCGGCAGCGGCGGCCGGGGCGGGACGCGGACGTGGCGGCGGCCCGGACCACAGCACGCGGGGCGATGGCAGCGCCGGCCGGATGCGCGGCACCGCCGTTGCGCCGGTCGCCGACGGATCGAGCAGGTCGATCACCAGCCGTCCGGGCAGGCGCAGCGACCGCCAGCCGGCTCCCGGCGCCAGCAGCAGCGTCATCTGGCCGCCGGCCCAATCGATGCCGGCCAGGTTGTGGGGCGGCTGCGGCGCCGGGCCGAACGCCGCGCCCTCCGCCCGCACGACGATGCGCCCGTCGCTCTGCGCCAGTGTCGCCGAGACGCCGGCCGGCAGGTCGAGCACGAGCCGGCCGAATCCGGGATGATTGCCGCTGCGCAGACCGATCGACGGCGCCTCGGCGCGCAGCGGCGCCGTCGTGGCGAGCACCAGCAGCAGGCCGAGCAGGAGGCGCATCAGCCGCCGCCCGTCGGTTTCGCGGGCGGCGGGACGGCGTTGGCCTGGGCGCGGAACCGCGCCAGCTCCGCGGTGACGAGCCGCGCGCGCTCCGGCTGCATGGCGGCCAGGATCGCCGCCGCCTTCGCCGCCTTCATCCGGTCGAGGATCGGCAGCAGCACCGGCAGGTCGAGATCGTTGAAGATCTCGCCGGCATCGGCGGGCTTCATGTTTTCGTACAGCTTGACCAGGCCGCGCCAGTTCGCCTCGTCGCGGTCGCGCCGCGCGGCATCGAGCGCCTCCAGCCGCTGCTGCAGGCCCGTCAGTTCGCCGAGCCGCGCGCTGAGCCGCGCCTCCGCGGCGGCCAGCACGGATTCGCGCTGCTGCACCGCGGCCTCGCGCGCATCGAGCTCGCTGCTGCGCTTGCGCAGGTCCATGAGCAAGGCGCGCTCGCCGTCGCTGATCGGCGGCGGCGCGGGCGGCGGGGCGGGCGTCGGCGGCGGCCGGGCCAGCGGCGATGCCGGTGCCGGCGCCGGCAGCGCCCCCGACATCGTCTCCGGCGCCGCCGCCCGCACCAGCACCACCGACCGCACGCCGAGCATCAGCGCCATCACGGCGATCGTGACCGGCAGCAGGCGCGGGGCGGGCAGCTTGCGTTTCATGCGCAATGCCGGCGGCAAGCGAGCGTCATCGTGCGGCCCGCAAGGCGCGCAGCAGGTCGCGTTCCGCCTGGCTGCGGACGGGCGGTTCCTCCGCTTGCGGCGTCTCGGCGCGGGGTGCCTCCGCCGCCCGTGCCCGACCCCAGCGCACCGCGCCGTCCAGCCGGTTCGCCAGCGTCTCGCCGCGGTCCAGCAGGAATTGCAGATCGTCCTGGAGCGTGCGCGCCGCTTCCAGCTGCTTGGCGATCTGCCGGCCGGCGCCGTCGGCCGCCTCGCGCAGCCGTTCGATCCCCTGCTCCGCCTGCCGCGTGCTGTCGTTGAAGCTGGCGACGAGCTGTTCCAGCGCCGCCCGGTCGCGCTTGAGCACGCCCAGCGCCCGTTCCAGCCGCAGCGCATGGAACAGCGTCGCCGCCAGCAGGCCGATCAGGACCAGATCGAGCGCCCATTGCATCGTCCCCTCAGCCGGCCGTGCGCGCGATTTCGCGTTCGATGCGGACCGCAACACGGTTGTTGCGCCGGCCCAGCCGCGCCTCGAACAGCGGCGTGCCGCCGCAGCGGACCTGCACCGTCCCGCCGGGCGCGCAGCCGAGCGCGATCCGGCTGCCGGGCTGCAGGCCGACCACGTCGGAGAGCGACAGCAACTGCTCGTCGAGCACCACGGAGAGTTCCACCTCCGTGCTCCACAGTTCCTCGGCCAGATGGGTTTCCCAGATCAGGTCGCGGCCGAACTTCTCGCCCATGAAGTGCTGCAGCAGCAACTCGCGCACCGGCTCCAGCGTCGCGTAGGGCAGCAGCAGTTCCAGCCGGCCGCCGCGGTCCTCCATGTCGATGCGCAGCCGCGCCAGGATCGCCGCGTTCGACAGCCGCGAGATGGTGGCGAAGCGCGGATTGACCTCCAGCCGCTCGAAGCGGAAGGTGATCGGGCAGAGCGGGTTGAAGCTCGCCGACAGGTCCGCGAGCACCACGTGGATCAGCCGCTCGACCAGCGTGCGCTCGATGGTGGTGTAGGGCCGTCCCTCGATGCGCATGGCAGCGGTGCCGCGCCGGCCGCCGAGCAGCACATCGACGATCGAGTAGATCATCGCGCTGTCGATCACCATCAGCCCGTAATTGTCCCACTCCTCGGCCTTGAACACCGCGAGCATCGCCGGCAGCGGGATCGCGTTGAGGTAGTCGCCGAAGCGCAGCGACACGATGTTGTCGATGCCGACCTCGACGTTGTCGCTGGTGAAGTTGCGCAGGCTGGTCGACATGATGCGCACCAGCCGGTCGAACACGATCTCCAGCATCGGCAGGCGTTCGTAGCTCACCAGCCCGGAGCTGATGATCTTCTGCATGCCGCCGGGGCCTTCGGCGTTCGCCGTGCCGTCGCCGAGGCCGAGCAGGCTGTCGATCTCGGCCTGGTTCAGCACCGGTGCCGGCAGCCCCGGCGACGGTGCTGCCGGCATCTCCCGGCCCGGTTCGCCCTTCGCGGCGGCCTCGTTCATTGGATCAGCATTTCCGTGAACAGCACATCGACCACGCGCGCCGGCGCCGCGGCGATGTTGGCGCGCGCGATCAGCTCCTCGCGCAGCCGCCAGGTGCCTGCGCTGCCGCGCAGCTCCTCGGGATGCATCTCGCGCAGATAGGTCTGGAACAGGTCGAGCAGGCGCGGCATCGCCGCCTGGATCGCCGGTGCGTCCTCGGCGCGCCCGATTTCGAGGCGCGCATGCAGCTTGATGAAGCTCGAACGCCGACCGGCGTTGAGGTTGGCGACGATCTCCGGCAGATCGACATAGACCGCCGGCTTGGCGGTGGCCGGCACGGCGGCCTGGTCGGCCGGGTGCGCCGGCACGGCGGTCTTGCCGGGATGCAGCAGCGGCGGCAGCACGCCGCCGAACCACAGGCCGGCGCCGACCGCGGCCAGCACGGCCGGCACGGCGAGCAGCAGCAATTTCCGCCGTCCGCCGCCGGGCGCCGGCGGCACCGCAGCTTCCGCTGGCGCCGTGAGTGTGGCCGCTGTCATGCCGGTCGTTCCGATCCGTGATGCCCGCGCGCAGGTTCGACCGCGGCCGCTTAACAATGCGTTTCCCGCCCGGCGAAACCTGCCGCCGCGACGCGCCACGCCCCGGCACATGCTGCCGGCCGCGGCGCCGCGAGCACGGATTTCCGCGGCTCCGACCCTGGCACGGCGGTTGCGCTGGTGTCGGCGGTCCACCCGCAACGCCGGAGCGCGCGCATGGAGAACACCACCACCGTCGTCCTCTCCCGCCTGGTTGCGCAGCGCCGCGCGCTCGAGGTGACGGCGACGAACATCGCCAACGCCGCGACCCCGGGCTTCCGCGCCGAGCGCACGCTGTTCACCACCTGGCTGGCGCGTCAGCAGGGCGGCGGCGTGGCGCCGGGCGAGGGCGCGATCGCGTTCGCGCAGGACGGCGCAACCTGGCGCGACGCCAGCGCCGGCCCGCTCAAGCACACCGGCAACCCGCTCGACCTCGCGCTCGGCAATACCCTGGGCTGGCTCACCGTGCAGACCCCCCGCGGCCCGCGCCTGACCCGCGCCGGGCAGTTCCAGCTCGACGCCAGCGGCGCCGTGGTCGATGCGGTGGGCGACCAGCTGCTCGATGCCAACGGCAAGCCGTTGCACGTCACGCCCGCCGACACGCGGCTGTCGGTCGCCGGCGACGGCACGCTGACCAGCGAGAACGGGCCGATCGGCCGCATCGGCGTGGTGCAGCCGGACGACGTGAGCAAGCTCACCGCCGAGGGCGGCACCCTGTTTGCCGCCAACACGCCGACCAATCCGCTCGCCGATCCGCAGGTCGTCCAGGGCGCGGTCGAGGAGAGCAACGTCCAGCCGATCCAGGAACTCAACCGGATGATGCAGCAGATGCGCGAATTCCAGCTCACCACGCAGATGATCCAGGCCGAGAGCGACCGCGAGACGGGCGCGATCGACAAGATCGTCGGCAAGCCGGCGCAGGGCTGACGGCGATGCGCGCGCTCGACATCGCGGCGACGGGGATGCAGGCCCAGCAGACCAACGTCGAAGTCATTTCCAACAACATCGCCAACATGACGACCACCGGCTACAAGCGCCGGCGCGCCGAGTTCACCGACCTGATCTACCAGAACCTGCGCCGCGTCGGCTCCACCTCGTCCGACGCCGGGCAGGTGCTGCCGTCGGGCGCGCAGATCGGCCTTGGCGTGAAGACCGTCGCGGTGGTGCCGAACAACGAGCAGGGCAACCTGCAGCAGACCGGCAACAGCCTCGATATCGCGATCAGCGGCAACGGCTACTTCCAGGTGGCGCTGCCGAACGGCCAGATCGGCTACACCCGCGACGGCAGCTTCGCGCTGTCGCCGACCGGGCAGATCGTCACCAGCGACGGCTATGTCGTGCAGCCGGCCATCACCATCCCGCCGGCCGCCACCTCGGTGACGATCAACGCGGCCGGGCAGGTGCAGGCGACGCTGGACGGCCAGGTCGCACCGCAGCTGGTCGGCCAGCTGCAACTTGCCAACTTCCCCAATCCGGCGGGGCTGGAGGCGCAGGGCGACAACCTGTTCCTGGCCACCTCGGCGTCCGGCACGGCGACCACGGGCGTGCCGCAGGCGCCGGGGTTCGGCACCGTGCAGCAGGGTTTCATCGAGACCTCGAACGTCAACGTGGTGAGCGAGATCACCGACCTGATCACGGCGCAGCGTGCCTACGAGATGAACAGCAAGGTCATCACCGCCGGCGACGAGATGATGTCCACGCTGACCAACCTGCACTGACCGCGAGGAACCGAGGATGCACCGACGTATGTTCGTGACCGGCGGGCTGCTCGCCGCGGCGCTGCTGCCGGCGGCCGCGCATGCCGCGACGCTGCGCCCGATGACCACGCTGCACGCGCCGGTGGTGCTGCTGTCCGACCTGTTCGACGATGCCGGGCCGCTCGCCACGCGCGTGCTCGGCCCGGCGCCGGCGCCGGGCGAGCGCATCGTGGTGGAGGCGCGTCAGCTCGCCGCCATCGCGCGCATGTTCGGCGTCGCCTGGCAGCCGGTATCGCCCGGCGATACCGCGGTGCTGGAGCGCCCGGGCCGTGCGCTGCCGCGCGAGGCGATCCTGGCGGCGCTGCGTCCCGCCCTGGCGGGGGCGGGCGCTCCGGCGGCGGACCTCGACGTCGCCCTGCCGGGCTTCACGGCGCCGATGGTGCCGGCCAAGGCGCACCCCGAGGTCAGCGTCGAGCAGCTGGACTATGACGCCGCCACCGGGCGCTTCTCGGCCTCCGTGCTGGTGACGGCCGACGGCATGCGCCCCCTGCGGCTGCCGCTTTCCGGCCATGCCGAGGCGATGCTGCGTCTGTTCGTGCCGGCGCAGCACCTGCCGGCGGGCAGCGTCGTGCGCGAGGTCGACCTGGTGGCGGTGCGGGTGCGCGCCGACGCATTGCGCGGCGAGGTGGCGCACGACGCGGCACAGCTGGTCGGCATGACGCTGCGCCACGCCGCGCCCGCCGGGCAGCCGGTGCCGCTCGGCGACCTGGAACGGCCCGGCACGATCGAGAAGGGCACGCCCGTCCTGCTGCAGGTGCAGCTGGGCGGCCTGAGCGCCACCACGCAGGGAGTGGCGCTCGCCACCGGCGCGCCCGGCGAGCGCATTCCGGTGCTCAATCCGCTCTCCCACATGATCGTGCAGGGCGAGGTGCTGGCCTCCGGCGTCGTCGCCGTGACGCCCGCCAGCCTTCCGGTGCCGGCGAGCGCGCAGGTGCTGGCGCAGGCGGCGCTGCGATGAGGCGGCTGCTGCCCTTGCTGGCCGCTGCGCTGCTGCTCAGCGGCTGCGGCGACTTCTTCACCCGGCTCTCCGAGGTCGGCGGCCCGCCGCGGCTGACGCCCACCGGCGACCCGACGAAAGACCCGTCCTGGCACAAGGTGAGCCTGCCGATGCCGCCCGTCGCGCCGATCCATGCCGCGGCGGATTCGCTGTGGCGTCCGGGCGGCCGCGCGTTCTTCAAGGACCAGCGCGCCGCCGCGGTCGGCGACATCGTGACCATCCTGATCAACGTCAACGACGCCGCCAACCTGGTCAACAACACCTCGGTCGTGCGCAACGGCAACGAGGGCATGGACCTGCCCAACCTGCTCGGCCTGGAGAACGTCATCCCGCGCGTGCTGCGCGGCACCAACCCGGCCTCGCTGGTCAACACCGGCAGTTCCAACTCCAACATCACCACCGGCCAGATCATCCGCAGCGAGGCGGTGACGACGCGGCTTGCCGGCGTGGTGGTGCAGGTGCTGCCGAACGGCAACCTGGTCGTGGTGGCGCGCCAGCAGATGCGGGTGAACGGGGAACTGCGCGAACTGGTCGTCTCCGGCATCGTGCGCCCGCAGGACATCGCCAGCGACAACACGGTGCCGCATGACCGGCTGGCGGAAGCGCGCATCATCTATGGCGGCCGCGGCCAGCTCTCCGACCAGCAGGTGCCGCGCTACGGCCAGCAGCTGCTCGACGTGCTGCTGCCGTTCTGAGCCGCTTCAGAACAGCGACAGCTGCGCCTCCGCCATGCCCTTCTCGGCCGGCGGGGGCGCGAAGAGCGAGCAGTCCAGCTCCGTCCGCCCTTCCAGCCCGAGCTGCCTGGCGGCGCGGGCGAAGCGGCGGGCGAGCAGCTCGGCATAGGCGCCGGTGCCGCTCATCCGCTGGCCGAAGCGGGCATCGTTGAGCGCCCCGGCCCGCGTCGCGCGCACCAGTTCCAGCACGTGCTTCGCCCGCTGCGGGGCGTGGCGGTGCAGCCAGTCCTCGAAAATCTGCTTGATCTCGTGCGGCAGGCGCAGCAGCACGTAGCCGGCGGTGCCGGCGCCGGCGGCGGCGGCGGCCTCCAGGATGCGCTCCAGCTCGGCGTCGTTCAGCCCGGGGATCATCGGGGCGGCGAGCACGCCGACCGGCACGCCGGCCGCCTTCAGCGCCGCCACGGCCTGCAGCCGCCGCGCCGGCGTCGGCGCGCGCGGCTCCATCTTGCGCGCCAGCGCCGCGTCCAGCGTCGTCACCGACAGCCATACGCGCACCAGCCGCCGCGCCGCCAGCGCCTGCAACAGGTCGAGGTCGCGCAGCACGCCGGCCGACTTGGTGACGATGCTGACCGGATGGCCGAAACGTGCCAGCACCTCCAGCACCCCGCGCGTCAGTTTCAGCGTGCGCTCGACCGGCTGATAGGGGTCGGTGTTGGAGCCGAGCGCCAGCGGGCGCGCGACATAGCCGGGCTTGCGCAGCTCGCGTTCCAGCAGTTCGGCGACCTCCGGCTTGAACAGCAGCCGCGTCTCGAAATCCAGGCCGGGCGAATAGCCGAGATAGGCGTGGCTCGGCCGCGCGTAGCAATAGACGCAGCCGTGCTCGCAGCCGCGATACGGGTTGACGGCGCGGTCGAAGCCGATGTCGGGGCTCTGGTTGTAGCTGATGACGCTGCGTGAGGCGTCGCGGGTCAGCGTGGTCGGCAGCGGCGGCAGGTCGGCGAGCTCGGCCTCCAGCGTGCTCCAGCCGTCGTCGAACGGCGCCGTGGCCGTCGCCTCGAAGCGGTTCGGCGGATTGACGGCGGCGCCGCGCCCCTTGCGGGTCGGCGCCAGGGAACGCAGGCGCCGGCCGTGCGATGCCGGCGGGTCGGGCAGGCCGGCACGGTCGAGCGCCACCACCGCCTCGGGATCGAGCTCGCGCGCCAGCTCGCCCTGGGCGGTCGCGCGCGGCGCGGGCAGCATGTCGAGCATGGCCTCTGTTCCCTTTCCGTTCGCGGCGCAATTTGCCAGGGGGCAGGGACGCCGTCAAGAACATTGAGCGAACAAGGATGGGCTTGGCGCAGTTCGCCCCCCGGCGGCGGCGGCCGGCCCGATGACCGCGCGACCGAGGGGCTATGCGAACGCCGGCGCGTCGGATTAGGGTCGCGATCCTTACGCCGCCGCGGGGATCATCCGATGACCGGCCTCAGATGGCTTGCCGTGCTGCCGTTCCTGGGCATCCTGGGCGGGATCGTGTTCGCCAACCGGGTGACGCCCTATCTGTTCGGCCTGCCGTTCATCCTCGGCTGGCTGGTGCTCTGCGTGATCGGCACCGCCGTCCTGATGGGCGTGATCTACCTCGCCGACCCGGCCAACCGTGACGGCGCGGAGCACGGGAGATGAACGCCGCCCTCGTCATCATCTTCGCCACGATGGCGCTGGCGCTGGCGCTCGGCCTGCTGGCTGGGCGCGGCCGCCGCATGGACCTGGAGCAGTGGACGGTCGGCGGGCGCGGGTTCGGCACCGTATTCGTGTTCCTGCTGCAGGCGGGTGAGATCTACACGACCTTCACGTTCCTCGGCGGCAGCGGCTACGCCTACGGCAAGGGCGCGCCGGCATTCTACATTCTCGCCTACGGCTCGCTCGCCTACGTGATCTGGTACTGGCTGCTGCCGCCGATCTGCCGCTATGCCAAGGTCGAGCGGCTGCACACGCAGCCGGATTTCTTCGTGCGCAAGTATCGCAGCCCCGCGCTCGGCGTCCTGGTGGCGCTGGTCGGCGTGACCGCGTTGGTTCCGTACATGGTGCTGCAGCTCAAGGGCCTCGGCATCATCGTCGGCGTCGCCTCGTATGGCGCGATTTCGCCCACGCTGGCGATCTGGATCGGGCTGGCGGTCGTGACGGTCTATGTCATGGTCTCCGGCGTGCATGGCTCGGCCTGGACATCGGTTGCCAAGGACATCATGATTCTCGCAGTCGTGCTGTTCCTCGGCATCTATCTGCCGCTGCACTACTATGGCGGAATGCAGCCGATGTTCGCCGCGATCAACGCCGCCAAGCCCGGCTTCCTCACGCTGGCGCCGCGCGGGCAGAGCATCGCCTGGTTCGATTCGACGGTGCTGCTGACGGCGCTCGGCTTCTATTGCTGGCCGCACTCGATGGGAGCGGTCTATACGGCGCGCAACGAGCGCATCTTCCGTCGCAATGCGGTGTTCATGCCGCTCTACCAGCTCATCCTGCTGTTCGCGTTCCTGGTCGGCTTCGCCGCCATCCTGCAGGTGCCGGGGCTGACGGGCGGCCAGATCGACCTGGCGCTGTTCCACCTGTCCATCAAGACCTTCGACCCGTGGTTCGTCGGCGTCATCGGCGCGGCCGGCGTGCTGACCGCGCTGGTCCCCGGCTCGATGATCCTGATGACGGCGGCGACGCTGCTGGCCAACAACATCGTCCGCGTTGCGCGGCCCGGCATGCCGGAGCGCGCGGTGGCGCAGCTTGCGCGTGCGCTGGTGCCGGTGGTGGCATTGGTCGCCGTCTATTTCACGCTGCGCGGCGGCAACACGATCGTCGCGCTGCTGCTGATGGGCTACAGCTTCGTGACCCAATTGTTCCCAGCGCTGGTCGCCAGCCTGATGCCGCGCAACCCGGTGACGACGCCGGGCGCGATCGCCGGCATCGTGGTCGGCGTCGCGGCGGTCGCGGCGCTCTCGCTCAGCAAGGCGACGGTCGGCTCGCTGTTCCCGTTCCTGCCCGACGTGCTCAAGGACTTCAACGTCGGCATCATCGCGCTGGTGCTGAACCTGGCGGCCCTGGCGGTGGTGAGTGCGGCGACGCGCGGCGCGGCCGGCATCGGCGGGCCGCAGCGGCTGCCGGCGAGCGAATAGGCGGCCGGCCGGATCAGTCCGTGATGGCCTGATAGGCCAGCACGCGCAGTTCGCGGCGGATCGGCCAGGATGATGACGGCATCAGCTGCGTCAGCAGCACGCCGGCCATCTGCTCCACGGGATCGCACAGGAACGACGTGCTGGCCGCGCCGCCCCAGGCGAATTCTCCGGGCGAGCCGACGATCTGCGCCTTGGCCGGGTCGAGCACCACCGAGAAGCCGAGCCCGAAGCCGATGCCGACATAGGTGGATTCCGAAAACCGCGCCTGCCCCATATCGGCCATGTCGCCGCGCAGATGGTTCGACGTCATCAGCTCCACCGTCTTGCGGCCGAGCAGCCGCACGCCGTCGAGTTCCCCCTTGTTCAGCATGCAGCGGCAGAACCGCAGATAGTCGGACGCGGTGCCGACCAGCCCGCCGCCGCCGGAGGCGAGCCGCCGCGGCGCGGCATAGCGGCTCCGCTCCGGCGCGTCGATCAGGGCCGGCTTGCCGTCCGGCCCGCGCGCGTAGTTGGCGGCGAATCGCGAGATTTTCTCCGCGGGCACGTGGAAGTCGGTGTCGTGCATGCCGAGCGGCCGCAGCACGCGCTCGCGCAGGAAATCGGCAAAATCCTGGCCCGAGATCACCGCGATCAGATGGCCGAGCACGTCGGTGGCGATGCTGTAGTTCCACGCGCTCCCCGGCTGCGCCAGCAGCGGCATCGCCGCCGCCTTCTCCACCACTTCGCCCAGCGTCGCCTCGGAGGTCTGGAAATCGACGCCGTTCTCCCGATACAGCGCATCGACCGGCGTGGCATCCATGAAGCCGTAGGTCAGCCCGGACGTGTGCGTCAGCAGGTCGCGGAAGGTGATGTCGCGCAGGGCGGGTTCGGTGCCGTGCAGCAGCCGGCTGCCGCCGGTGAACACGCGCATGTTGCGGAACGCCGGCAGGAAGTGCGTGATCGGGTCGTCAAGCTGGAAACGCCCTTCCTCGTACAGCATCATCGCCGCGACCGAGGTGAGCGGCTTGGTCATCGAGTAGATGCGCACGATCGTGTCGTCGGCGAACGCCTTGCCGTTCTCCATGTCGGCCATGCCGCAGGAAGCGCGGTAGGCGAGATGGCCGCGCCGCCAGATCAGCAGGTTGAGGCCGGGGAGCCGCCCGCCGTCCACCTGCCGGCGCATCCAGCCATCCAGCCGCGCCAGCCGCTCAGGCGCGAAACCGGCCCGCTTTGCCTCCGTCGTCACACCGCTCTGCATGGTTCAGCCCCTCGCCCGTCGCCGTCCCTCGCGCCGCCCGCCGGCGCCGCCGCCGCCCGCGTCGGCCCCGGCCGGCTCGCGGTATTTGCGAATCCAGGCGGCGCAGTTCGGGTCGCTGCCCATCACCACGTCGGCGCCGAGGATCGCCTGCGAATCCTCCGCGTGCAGCGGGTTCATGATCGCCGAGGTCAGGCCGGCGCCGATCATCATCGGCAGGAACGCGGCACCCAGCCCGCGCCGGTTCGGCAGCCCGAAGGAAAAGTTGGAGGCGCCGCAGGAGGTGTTCACCTTCAGCTCCTCGCGCAGCCGGCGGATCAGGCGCATCAGCTGCCGCCCCGCGTCGTTGATCGCGCCGACCGGCATGACCAGCGGATCGACCACCACGTTGCCGCGCTTGATGCCGTGGTCCTCGGCACGCTCGACGATCTTCTTCGCCACCGCGTAGCGCACGTCCGGGTTTTCGGAGATGCCGGTCTCGTCGTTGGAAATCGCGATGACGGCGCAGTCGTATTTCCTGACCAGCGGCAGCACGCGCTCCAGCCGCTCCTCCTCGCCGGTGACCGAGTTCAGCAGCGGCCGTCCCTTGTAGGCGGCCAGCCCCGCCTCCAGCGCCTCGACGATGGAGCTGTCGATCGACAGCGGCACATCGACCGTCTCCTGCACCAGCTTGATGCACTCGGCGAGGATGCGCGGCTCGTCGGCGAGCGGGATGCCGGCGTTCACGTCGAGCATCTGCGCCCCGGCCGCGACCTGCGCCAGCGCGTCCGCGACCACGCGGGAATAGTCGCCGCGCGCCATCTCCTCGGCGAGCAGCTTGCGCCCGGTGGGGTTGATGCGCTCGCCGATCATGACGAAGCGCCGCTCGAAGCCGATGACGACCTCGCGCTTGTCGGACGTGATCACCGTCTCGGTCATCTGCTGCCCTCTTGCTGCGCGCTACGCCGCGCCCTGCGTTTCGACCGTCTGCATATGCGCCACCAGGTCGCGCCGCCAGGGCGTGCGCCCGCGCAGCACGCCGCTCTCATGCACGATCTCGGCAATCGACTCTTCCTGCTTGTAGGCCATCAGGTGTACGCCGGCGATCCCCCGCATCTCGCGCAGCTGCCGGATGATCTCCACGCAGATGCGTTTTCCCTCGTCCCGCTGGTTTTTTGCTCCCTCGATGCGAGCGATCACCGCGTCGGGGATATGCACGCCGGGCACGTTGGCCCGGATCCATTTCGCCGCTTTTGCGGAAGCCAGCGGCCCGCAGCCGGCGAGGATAAAACAGCGCTCGTGCAGGCCGAGCTCGCGCACCCGCGCCATGAAGCGCGCCATCATCGGCACGTCGTAGCAGTATTGCGTCTGGATGAACTGCGCGCCGGCGGCGATCTTCCTGGCCAGCCGGATCGGCCGGAAATCGTAGGGCGGCGCAAACGGATTCTCCGCCGCGCCGACGAACACGAGCGGCGGCCCGGTGATCTTCCGCCCCGACAGGAACTTTCCTTCATCGCGCATCATGCGGATGGTCTGAAGGAGAGAGATCGAAGTCGAGGTCGAACACCGGCTTGGCCTCGGGATGGTCGCCCGCCTGCACGCCGTCGCCGGTCAGGCACAGGATATTCGCCACCCCGAGCGCCGCCGCGCCGAGCACGTTGCCCTGGATCGCGATGCGGTTGTGGTCGCGGCAGGAGATTTGCGTCACCGGCGAATAGCCCATGCGGATCAGCAGCGCCGAGACCGCGATGCTCGACATGTGGCAGTGCGCGCCGGAGCCGTCGGTGGCGTTGATCGCATCGACCCAGCCCTCGAAGGGCTTTATGCGATGCTCGATCTCGTCGGGGTCGGCCGAATTGGGCGGATTGATCTCGGCGGTGACGGCGAACTCGCCGCGGCGCAGCACCCGCTCCAGCCGCCCGCGCGAGACATGGCCGGGCAGCGGCGGCAGCGGCGCCCAGGGCGTCGGGCCGATGTCGTCAGGATGCAGCATGGCCGCGCGCCGCCTGCAGCCAGGAGGACAGCCCGGTCTTGCGATGATCGATCGGCGCCCGCGCCTCGCCCAGCCGCGCCACCGTGCCCATGCGCTGCGCGCCTTCATAGGCCTGCACCCACACGCAGGGCATCTCGGGATGCACCTCGCAATGCCCGTTGTCGCGCACGCCGCCGCACGGGCCGTTGCGCAATCCTTTCGGGCAGTTCATCGGGCAGGACAGGCCGGTCGCCGACAGCACGCACTGCCCGCACATGCGGCAGTCGAACAGCGCCGACTTCACCACAAGCTCGACGCGCGCCACCGGCCGTTCCAGCCGGTCGTAGCCGAGGCGCGCGAACACCGGGTGCGCGCCGCGCAGCATGCGCTCGACGCCGCGATAGACGGCGGCGAGCATGCGCGCGTGCCGCACGCTCCACAGCCTGAGCGATCGGCGCGGCAGCGGGCGCCGGGCGACGCCTCGCTGCGGAAAGGCGTCCGCGGCGCGCATCAGGCCCGCGCGTGCGCCTGCACGCTGCCCTGGCGCTGCGCCATCAGGTTCTTCGCCGTTTCCACCGCCACCGCCGCATCGCGGCAATAGGCGTCGGCGCCGATCGCATTCGCGAACGCCTCGTTCAGCGGCGCGCCGCCGACCAGCACGATGAAGTCGTTGCGGATGCCTTTTTCCTTCAGCGTGTCGATCACGACCTTCATGTACGGCATCGTCGTGGTCAGCAGCGCCGACATGCCGATGATGTCCGGCTGGTGTTCGTCGATCGCCTTAAGGAAATTTTCCACCGGGTTGTTGATTCCGAGGTTGATCACCTCGAACCCGGCGCCCTCCATCATCATCGCCACCAGGTTCTTGCCGATGTCGTGGATGTCGCCCTTGACCGTGCCGATGATCATCTTTCCGACCTTCGGCGCGCCGGTCTCCGCCAGCAGCGGGCGCAGGATCGCCATGCCGGCCTTCATCGCGTTGGCCGAGAGCAGCACTTCCGGGACGAACAGGATGCCGTCGCGGAAGTCGATGCCGACGATGCGCATGCCTTCGACCAGCGCCTGGGTGAGGATGTCGTAGGGCGTCCAGCTGCGGCCGAGCAGGATGTTGACGCTCTGCTCGATCTCCTCCTTCAGCCCGTCGTACAGGTCGTCGTGCATCTGGCTGACCAGCTCTTCGTCGCTCAGGCTGTTCAGGTCGAGATCGTCGGACATCTCGTGGCTCTCCGTGCGGGCGGGGTCAGACGTTGGAGTCGGGGAAGGACGCCTTGCGGCGGGAAATGAAGTCGAGCAGGGCTTCGTCCGTCGCCTGGTCGATCGGCGGGGCTTCGTATTCGCGCAGCATGCGCTTCCACTGTGCGTTCGCCCGCTGCGCCATGTCCTGCCGCCCTTCCGAGTCCCATTGCTCGAAACTGTTGTTGTCGGCGAGCGAGGAGGTGTGGAACGCGGTCTCGAAATTGGCCTGGGTGTGGGCGCAGCCGAGGAAGTGCTTGCCCGGCCCGACCTCCCGGATCGCGTCCATGGCCTGGCCGCTCTCCGACAGGTCGATGCCGTTGAGCATGGTCTGCAGCATGCCGGCCTGGTCCACGTCCATCACAAATTTCTCATAGCCCATTGCCAGCCCGCCTTCGAGCCAGCCGGCGGTGTGCAGGATGAAGTTGGCGCCGGCGAGGCAGGCCGGCAGCATGGTCAGCGCCGATTCGTAGGCCGCCTGCGCGTCCGGGATTTTCGAGGCGCACAGCGCGCCGCCGGAGCGGAACGGCACGCCCAGCCGCCGCGCCAGTGCGGCCATGGCGTAGAGCACCATCGCCGGCTCCGGCGTGCCGAAGGTGGGGGCGCCCGACTTCATCGACATCGACGACGCGAAGCTGCCCAGGATCACCGGCGCGCCCGGCGCGATGAGCTGCGTGAAAGTGATCCCGGCCATCGCCTCGGCAAGCGTGATCGTGCAGGAGCCGGCCACCGTCACCGGCGCCATCGCGCCGCCCAGGATGAACGGGGTGAGCAGGTTGGCCTGGTTCGCCCGCGCATACACTTTCAGCGCGCCCAGCATGGTAGCGTCCCAGGTGAGCGGGGAATTGGCGTTGATCAGGCTGGTGATGACGGTGCGCGGCTTGCCGGTCTCGGCATCGATCCAGTTCTCCCCGAACAGGATTCGCGCCATTTCGACGCTGTCGGCGGCGCGCTCCGGCGCGGTCACGGAGCCCATGAACGGCTTGTCGCTGTAGCGCATATGCGCGTACACCATGTCGAGATGCCGCTTGTTGACCGGCAGATCGACCGGCTCGCACACCGTCCCGCCGGAATGGTGCAGCCAGGGCGAGGCATAGCTCAGTTTCACGAAGTTGCGGAAATCCTCGATGGTGCCGTAGCGGCGGCCCTGGTCGAGATCGTGGACGAAGGGCGGGCCGTAGGCCGGCGCGAACACGGTATGGTCGCCGCCCATCACCACGCTGCGCGCCGGGTTGCGGGCGTGCTGCGTGTAGCGGTGCGGCGCGCGTTCCGTGATGATCCTGCGGCACAGGCCGCGCGGGATGTGGACGCGCTCGCCCTGCACGTCGGCGCCGGCGTCGTGCCAGATCGCCAGCGCCTCGTCGTCGCCCTTGAAGTCGATGCCGACCTCCTCCAGCACCGTCTCGGCGTTGCGCTCGATCAGCGCCAGGCCTTCCTCGCCCAGCACCTCGTAGATCGGGATTTTCCGGGTGATGAACGGCACCGTGGAGACCACCGCGGCCATGCGGGCGGCGCGCTTGCCGGCGCGGCCGGCGCCGCGGCGGCCGTGATGCAGCGTCTCCATCTCTGAAGATTGGGCCTCAGACATGGGCGTTCTCCCTGATGGTTTCCGCGGCCGAGCCACGCTCGATGCGCGGCGCGTGCCCGAAGCGGGCACGGAACGCCGTGCTGAAATGCGAGGCGGAATGAAAGCCGCAGGCGATGCCGATATCGGTCACCGGCATCGCGGTCTGCCGCAGCAGCGCCCGCGCGCGGTCCAGCCGCATCGCCGAGGAATACGCCGCCGGCGAGATGCCGAGATGCTGGCGGAACAGCCGTTCAAGCTGGCGCGTGGAGATGCGCACGGCGCGCGCGATCTCGCTGGTCGGGCGCGGGGTTTCGATGCTGTCCTCGATCAGGTGCATGGCCTCCGCCAGTCGCCGCGGCGTCGTCCCGGTTGCCGCCGTCGCCTGGCGCGGCTGGCGCTCGTCGGCGGCGCGGCCGCGCTCGATCAGGAACTGTGCGGAGACCTGCGCCGCCACGCGCCGCCCGAACCGCGCCTGGATGACCGCCAGCATCAGGTCGAGCGGGGCGACGCCGCCGGTGCAGGTGATGCGGTCGCGGTCGATGCAGTAGAAATCCTCGACGAAGTCGATGTTGGGGAACTCTTCGCGGATCGCCTGCAAGTTCTCCCAATGGATCGCACAGCGGTAGCCGTGCAGCAGGTGCGCCTCGGCGAGCGCGAAGCTGCCGGTGCAGAGCGCGCCCAGCGCCACGCCGTCATGCGCCAGCTTGCGCAGCGCCGCCGCGACGTTGCGATCGACCGCGTTGCGCACGTCGATGCCGCCGACCACGAACACGATGTCGAAGCGGTCGGCGGCAGAAAGCATGGCGCAAGGCGTCAGCATCAGCCCGTTGCTCGCCGCCGCCGCATGCCCGTCCGGCGTCACCACCTGCCAGGCATAGGCCGGCTGCCCGGCGACGCGGTTCGCCATGCGCAGCGCCTCGATCGCATTGGCGCAGGCGATCATCGAGTAGCTCGGCAGGGTCAGGAACCCGAAACGGCGGAGTTCATCCAGGCGCATGGCGGTCGCTCGTTGTCGGCGCGGAAAATGCGTCCGCCTGATGACGGGCGCCTTCGCAAAAGCGAAGTGAATTTTCCCATATCCGGCATTTTCGATCAAGCTGTGTCGCAATGGGGCAAGCGAGGGCAGTCCACAGCGGACGCCACTTGGCGTCTCCCTCTCCGCTCCTGGGGGCGGAGAGCGCCGGGGTGACGCGAGGAATAACCGCGGCATTGCGAGTGAGCCGCGGAACGGCCAGCGTCCTGCCGCCGGCACCGCCCCTCCGCGGGCTGCGTTTCAGTTCGGATTCCGGTTTAGACGCAAGACTGCCCCTCCGTCAGGTGCGCCCCAGCGATCGCAGTTGGCCGGAAGCGGAATGGCGGCCTTCGGGACCGTCCCGAGGAAAGCTGACGTCCTAAGGGTATCGGGTTCCACAGGCTCATGATCCGAACCGCCGTCGCGGTCGGAAAAGTTGGCGGCTGTTTATGACCCGAACCGGACCTCGCCAGCCCTGGCCCGAAGCGGGGTAACGCGAATGTTACCTGCATACAACCCAGACCGAATTCATGGACCGGCAGGACGGAACGTCTATCGCCCGCACCAGCACATTCATTCCGTCTTGATGTTCGCCGCCCGGATCGCGACCGCAATGCCATTCTCGCGCGGCCCGCTTGACATTCGCTTTGTTGGCGACGTCGCCCCCTTCACGGCATGGCCGAGATTGCCGAGCACCTCGGCAATGCCGCTCATCCCGATGCCGGCAATGCTGGCGAATGGATGGGCTCGATGTCGCGCGGCAGTTTCATGGCCAGCCCCCGTCAGGCGATGCGTTGCGATTCCGACATAGCGCCGGGCGCGCCCGCAGGGAAGCCCTCGGATTGGCTCGCCCACCCCCGTTCGACCCGCAAACAGCAACGCGACCGACCGCACGCACCTTGTGGTTGGCCGCATCCTGGCTTTACATTAACGCAAAGTCCCAGTTGCCGACGCGCGGGAAGGGAATGCGGCGGCCGCCACAACCGCGGCTTCCAAGTAGGAGAGCGCCATGACCAAACAGGTTCACCAATCCGATAAGTCGGGACCCGTGAAGGCGACCAGCGTCGCGGATTACATCGTCGCTCGACTTGCCGCCGAAGGTATCAGCCACTGCTTCGGCGTTGCGGGCGACTATGTGTTTCCGATCTGCGATGCAGTCGACGGCAGCGCGAAGGTCAAGTGGATCGGCTGCGCCAATGAGTTGAATGCGGCTTACGCTGCCGACGGCTATGCGCGCATCCGGGGCGCGGCGATGTTGGCAACGACCTATGGCGTCGGCGAGCTATCCGCCATAAACGGCGTGATGGGCGCTAAGGCGGAGCGATCACTGGTTTTTCACGTCGTCGGAATGCCCTCCTATCAGCATCAGCGCTTGCACAAGATCGCCCATCACACGCTCGGCGACGGCGTCTTCGGCAATTTCGTCGAACTGTCCGCCGGCGCCGCGTGCTGCCATGCGGTCGTCAATCCGGAGAACTGCGTCGTCGAAATGGAGCGCATCATCGCGGAGGCGCGCCGCAACAATCGGCCTGCCTATATCGCAGTGCCGTCGGACTACGCGCTATCCCCGGTCGTGTCGGCTGACGTGAAGCCGATCGTGCCTCGATCAAACGAAGCAGCGCTACAAAAGGCGATGGTGATCATCGCAGAACGCATCAACAAGGCGAAATCCATCGTCGCATTTCCCGCCTTCACGATTTCGCGGCTCGGCTTGCAGAAAGAGGCACAGAAGGCGATCGAAGCGCTGGGCTGTCCTTTCGTTACGACGCTCATGGAAAAATGTGTCATCGGCGAAAGTCATCCGCAGTTTGCCGGCATGTATGCCGGCGCGGTGTCGGAGCCGAAAACGCGCCAAATCATCGAAGGCGCCGATCTGGTCCTCGATCTGGGCGGCGTCAATTTGAACGACATCACCACAGCGGCCTATTCCGGCCAACTCGATCTGTCGCGGTTTGTTACCGTCGGCCTCGACGACGTCAGGATCGGAGACCAAGTCATCGCCAATGTCCGGCTTGAGGACGTTCTATCCGGGCTGGCCACGCTCAAACCATCATCGGCGCCATACAAGGGAAAACCGCAGGGGCTCGCGCCGGTAAACGGCAGCCCATCCGACAAGATCACGATGGCCGCGCTTTATCCGCGCTACGCGGCGTTTCTGCGCACCGGAGACACGGTCGTTCTCGAGACCGGTAGCTCAAGCCTCGGCGTGACACCAACGATCCTTCCGGACGGCGTGCGGGTGGAAGCGCAAGTTCTATGGGGATCGATCGGTTGGGCGACCCCGGCCGCCTTCGGTGTCGCGCTTGCCGACCCGAGCCGGCGCACAATTCTGATCACTGGCGAAGGCTCGCATCAACTGACTGCGAACGACGTCGGCGCCATGGGACGGTTTGGAGCAAACGTCATCGTCTTCGGTACTAAACAATAGCGGCTACCTCATCGAGCGGGCGCTGGAGGAAAATCCGAACTGGACGTACAACGACCTCGCGCCTTGGAACTATGCCGAATTGCCGAAGGCGCTAGGATGCGCAAATTGGTATACTGCGCGTGTGACCACGCTTGGCGAGCTCGACGAGGCAATGAAGGCCGCACGCGCCAGCAAAACCGGGGCGTATATCGAGATCATTGGCGGCAAAATGGATATGCCGCCGGCCCTCGCCTTCGCCCATGGCCAACTTAAGGCTATGTACGGCGACACGCCATAACACTTACAGCGAGCGTAGCCCGGACCGCCGAACCCTTGTAGGGCGGGTGCAACTCGCCGACGCAAGCCGCACGCGGCACCGTCGATGCCGCCTCCGCGGTTCGGGCTTGCCACCGCCGTGGCTCATCACGCAAAACACCGCCGCCGGAACGTTGCGTCGGCGGGTTGCACCCGCCCTGCGAAGTTTTGGTGTCCGGGCTACGCTCGCTGTTCCGCATACCGCAGGGTTTGGGCCAGGTAGTCGTCCGGGGTCATCTCCTGGGCGAGAACTGCAGACGTCGTTGCATATAGTATCGTCCGGTTGTAGTGCATGCCCCCTTGACAAGCCATTCGCAGCATAAGAGAGTTGCATACATTTCGTGTATAGGAACGACGCAGTAAATAAATATTTATTGGTTTGGCCTATACATTTCTGTGAGTGCGCGTTCAGGCTTTTAGCAATCGGCGCCAGCAACACCAAGCGCGATCTTGTTATCTATTTGAAGTTATTGTTAGGCTATGCCCATCTCAAACGCGAATGATTCATCCCATATCGACTCTGTGCAGCGGCGATCGCCGCCGGTTGCCGCCGTGAACGCGGCTGGCACTCACCGGACAGCGGGCGGCCGTTCGCGGACACTCTGACAGAGGAGGCGGACTGATGCTTAGCAGGATCACGCTGCCGGCCGCGCTGGCAGCGACTTTGGCGTTTGGCAGCTTGCCGGCGACGGCGGCCATGCAGCCGCAGGAGACGCCGGCGGACCTCAGCGCGTTCCGCACCGCAAAAGTGTCGCTGGAGCAGGCGGTCAGGACGGTGCAGGTCCAGACCGGCGGCGTCGTGACCAGTGCCGCTTTCCATACGACGCCCGTGGTCGGGCCCAAGCCGACCTATGCCGCGGCGGATGTCGACGGTCGCGTGGAAGGTTACCTGGTCACCTTCATCGCAGCAGGCACAATGAACGTATGCTACGTCGATCCGCAGACCGGGAGCGCCTTTCAGGTCGCCACGGTCGGCACCGCGGACTACAACCGACAGGTGATCAACCGGCCCGATTATCTCGCCGTGGAGCAAACCCCCGCCGACCTCCCACAGGCGATCGCCTTGGCGGAGCAGCGGACTGGCGGTCACGCGATCGATGCCGTGCCGGAGCGGTACGACGGGGCGCCCGGCTACCGGGTCGGCGTGGTGCGCGATGGTACGGTCAGCAACGAGTGGGTCAACCCAGGTTCGGGCCAGGTCGCCTCGGTGAGGTGAGCTGCATCGCACGGCCCAGGTTGCACCGGCGAACGACCCCCTCCCGGGCGGAGGGGGTCAGCCCGCGGGCGCATAAGACCGCATGTCCGCTGAAGGGCTGAGGTAGCTCGTCCCACATGAGCGGGGTTGAGCGAGGGTTGCCCGGGTGGGCCGGGCCGAGCCTCGACGCACAGGGGACGAGCCATGACAGCAAGTGGGGAGGTTTTCGTTAGGATCGACACCGCCAAGGCGCGCAACGCGGTCGCGGTGGCGGAGGGCGGCCGGCAGGGGAGTCCGCTATCTGGGGGAGTTCGACAACACGCCCGATGCCGTCGCCAAGCTGATCCGCAAGCTGGCCGGGCGCTATGAGACATTGCACGTTTGCTATGAGGCGGGTCCGACCGGCTATGGATTGTATCGCCAGATCCTGGCTCTCGGACATGACTGCGTGGTGGTGGCGCCATCACTGATCCCGCGTCGTCCGGGCGACCGGGTGAAGACCAACCGGCGGGATGCGCTGTCGCTGGCACGCCTGCTGCGAGCTGGCGAACTGACGGCAGTGTGGGTTCCCGACGAAACGCACGAGGCCGTCCGGGATCTGGTGCGGACACGCGCGATGGCGGTCGAGGACTACCGCCGCAAGCGCCAGCACGTCACCTCCTTCCTGCTCCCGGCACGGACGCAGCGACGAAGGCAAGACGAGTTGGCGCGGCAGACACAAGCGCTGGCTCGATGCGCAGAATTTTGCCCACCCGGCGCAGCGACTGGCCTTTCAGGAAATGCTGAACGCGGTGCAAGCGACCGTCGAGCGCATCGATCGCCTGGAGAGGACGTCCCGGCGGGCGGGGGTGTCGGCGTTCCAGGCGATGCGCGGCGTGCAATTCATGACCGCCGTGACGATGGTGTGCGAAGCGGGCGACCTGCGTCGCTTTGATCATCCGCGGGCAACAGCAGCGCGCGCAAGGCGCTCGTCGAGGCGGCCTGGACCTATCGTCATTCCGCTGGCGTGGGCGTGGCGCATCAGCAGCGGCAGGCAGGCCTGCCGCTGCCAGTGCGCGAGATTGCCTGGAAGGCGCAGACACGCCTGTGCGCGCGGTATCGGCGCCTGATGGCGAAGGGAAAACGCAACACCGTTGTCGTCGTGGCCATCGCACGCGAGATCGCCGCATTCCTGTGGGCGATCGCGCGCCACATCGCGCCGCTGCCGCCGTCGCCCCGGGCCGTGTGACATCGCGGACAACTCGCGTCATCCCGGCAACAAAAGAAGGAAACCGGTCGGCGTCACGGCCGCGACGCTGACGCTGACGCTGTGGCGTGACGCCTTTCTGGCCGCCGGGGAGGCCGCGCTGACCACCCGGCCGGACAGCGGCGAGGCACTGGAGAACGACCGCCTGAAGGCGAAGCTCGGCGAGGTGATGATCGAGCGCGACCTGCTGCACGAGAAGATCGCCCTCCTGGAGACCATCGATCCGCTTTGCGGCTCGATCCCTTTGGACCGCCGGAGGCGACGGCCATGAGCGGCGCCGTCTCGGCGGTGACCGGCCGCCCCTACGGCCTCGCCGCGGTTTGCCGGGCTTGGCGCGTGCCGCGGGCAACCGTCTACCGGCGCCGCGGTCCGCCACGGCCAGGACCACGACGGCGCCCAGCGCCGGTCGGACCGTTGCCGGACACGGCGTTGCTTGCCGCGATCCGCGCCGTCCTGGCCGCACCCTTCAGGCAACATCGTCAAGTCTGCCCTTGCCAATGCCCGGCGTGACGGATCTCCAGACGCCGGGTGCTACGGTTTATCCGCGAGAACGATCTGCTCGCCCGGTCGCGCGTCGGCTAGCCGCGCGGTCCATGCAGCCACGACCGCACCACCATCCCCGCGACGGTCGACTCGATCTGGGGCACCGATCTGACAACGACGATCACCGGCCAGGGCCAGGCGGCGGTGTTCATCGCCGTCGACCACTTCCCGCCGAGTGCGTCGGCATCCATGCCGACCGCCACGCCACCCGCTTCCAGGCACTCGAGCCGATCCGTCAGGGCGTACGGCAGCATTTCGGCGGTTTCGCCAGCGACGTCGCGCGCGGTCTCAGCGTGCGCCACGACCACGGCTCGCAATACATGTCCGATGCGTTCCAGGCGAACTGCGCTTCCTCGGCATCGACAGTTCGCCAGCCTTCGACCGCGCCGCCCGAAGGCATCGGCTGCGCCGAGCGCTTCATCCGCACGCTGACGGAAAAGCTCCTGTGGGTCAGGACCTTCGAGACGATCGAGGAACTGCGTCTCGCGCTGATCGAATTCCGCCAAACCTACAACACCACCTGGCTGATCGAGCGCCACGGGTTCATCACTCCCGCAGCCGCTCGACAAAATCAGCTTCAACCCGCAGCGCTCGCCGCGTAGGCTCCAACCCGGTGTCTCACCAACCGAGGCGGTACAGGGAGCAGCAACTGAGTGCGACTCAGGCAAACCGGGTGCGTTGGAGAAACTGAGGGTATGGTGATCTAACGTCCTGGTTGCAAGGGGTCATTGCTGTTCATTCCGACCGCTTGCTACCCCGTGCTATAGACTGGGAAACGCCTTGGTGCAGTCTGGGGAACTGCGGGTCGTCGCTTCGAATCCCGCCGCTCCGACCAGGAAATCTCGGCGTCGGATCGGGGTCATTTGCGGCTGATGCACCGGATCGAAGAATTCCCTTCGCTCAGCGGCGCATCTGCGCCAGCACCAGGCCAGCCTGAGCGCCGCCCGAGATCGGCTTGGCGATGTCGTCATACCCGGAATAGCCGTAGCCGTGCTCCTGCAACACGCCAGCCGCGGAACCTCGGCAGAGCTCGTCACCGGCCGGGCCGGACCCTCCATCTGGCCGACGCAACCGCGATGGGAGCCCCTGGTCGCGGGTCTACATGAGCTGCCAGCCGGCCGGTCATCCACCATAGCACCACAATCGGGCGATCCGCAACCCCGCTTCGGCCAGCTTGAATCGCCAGCCGGCGCTGCAGCCGCTGTCCAAGCCAGTTCGCCAGATCCTGCGCGCGATCCGCCGGCACTTCCGCCAGTTCGCCGTCTCGCGCGAGAACACCGGGCAGCGGCGATGTCGTCCAGCACACTGGCGAAGTTGGATGGCAGGCGCGCGAGCCTGGTGCCGCCGGCTCCGATCACCCCATCCTCCCGCCGGCAGACCCGCCGCGGCAGCGCCCCGATGTTGCGTGTTGGCTTGCGGCGCGCGCCTCCGCCCCCGCAGCTCGCCTGTCGCCACAGGCCGCCCGCAGCAGCGAGGCGGTCTCGCGGTAGGTTTCCTCCAACCGTGGCCTGCGGGTCCGTGCGATCGCCTGTTCGACTTCGCGCCGCCGGCCTTGTCGAGTTCGCCGTCAACGTAGGCCAGCAGCATCATGTCGGTCACCGTCATCGTGCCCTGCCTATGGCGGCCGTGCCGGGCCGCGCCCGTTCACCAGCGGGACCGGGCTGACCGAGCCGGCCGGCCGGTCGGCCAGCCGCTCCGCCAGCGCGCGCCATACAGGGCCCCGCTCTCACCGTCCCCAGCATGCCGCCGCAACTTGCCGTTCTCGTCGCGCAGCCCTCGACGACATCCCGATCAGGATGTCCGGCTCGGCGGCAGTTGCTGCAGACGGTGGCGCACCAGCGCCAGCGTGATCCGCCCTTCCGTCACCACCATCCCGTCCTCGCCCGCCACGTCATCCGCCGCCTCCAGCGCATCGTGCCGGTGGCGCGCGCGGGCGCGCTGCTCGTCGATCCAGCGGTTGCGCATGATGCCATAAAGCCAGGCATCCAGCCGCGCGCGATCGCGCAGATGCGCCGCATGCTGCAGGGCACGGGCACAGACATCCTGCACCAGGTCGCGACTTCGGCCGCCATGCCGGGCATGCCGGACCCCCGCAGCTTCGGCAGAGTGCCGTCAATGCTGGACGCAGGTATTCGGCCACGTGGCTCTCCCACACCTGACAGGAGGGACGCCCGAGCCCGGCGGTTTATTCCCGCGCGCGCAACGGCGGCGGCGTGCCGCCCTTGCGGCGCCGCGGCTGCGTCCACCGTCCTACATGCCGCCGCCCGGCATGGCCAGCGAACAGAGCCGCAGCTGCCGCCGCCGTCAGCGTCAGCACCATCCTGCCAAGCCAATACATCGTCATCTCACGCATCCTCAATGGCTGCCGGCCAGGGAAATTCTCTTCGTCCGCGTGATCGAGCGGCGACCCGTTCATCCATGCATTGCCGGACCGAAGTGGCGCAACCCGTGCCCCATCCCGTGCCCGAAGCCGCCGCCGACGAACCGCGGCGATGCGTGCAGGGAATGGAAGTGGCGGTGCCGGTCCACGAAGACGAACGCACCGACGCTTAAGCCGAGCGGCGGTGCCCAGAGCCAAGGGTCATAGTACGGGTCGTAGGCGTACGGCGGCGGCGCATTGGTCGTCACGACCTGACCGGCCTGACCCTGCACTCCCTCCACGACCCGCCAGCTGCCGTCGGGCTGCTGGCACGCGTGCCCCACAATGGTTTGCGGCGTGCCCTGGACAGTCGCCTGCAACGTATAGTCGCGGCACGCCGGGCTGTTGGGCGGCGTGGTCATGGTCAACTGCGTGACGACCGGCGCCGGCGCCGCGACACAGCCCGAGCAGATCAGGACGAAGCCGAACGCAAGACCGCACCGAGGCATACTCACCTCCTCTGCCAGTGAACCGCAGTCATATGGATTGAGGGCCACCACGGCCCGCTATCCGCATATCGGTCGCGACGCGACACCGTCAGCATCGCGCCCGCCGACGACATGCTCTTGAAGACTGGATCTCTGCACGACGTGGTCATCGCCGCCGCTTCGAGCGGTCCGGAAAAGCGCCGCGGTGAGCCGAAGTCCCGCGATCTCGATCGTGCCCAGTCCCGGCCGCGGCACAACAGAGACGCCCGCCGAGTATCTCGAGTGCCGTGTCAGCCGCCGCGGCCGGCAGGGGCAAGGGGATTCCCTTGGCCGCCACATATCCCACCACGTCTGGCCAGGTCAGCAAGCTGCCGAACACGCCGCTCCACCAGAACCGGCTCGCGATCAGCAGTTTCCCGACGACCGCCAGTACCCGATCGAGGATGCCCGGGTGCCCGGCGAGTCCATGGTCGTCCGGATCGGCGCGGTGACGGCGCCGCTCCGCCCCGGCAACGCTGCACTCCGCGGTTCGCCGGGCGCCGCCGTTGATGGCCGAGCGAGGCATCGGCGGCACCCGAGGGCGAGGCTATTCCACCTGGCCGGTCGCGATCGCCCTAGCGAGATTCGCGTATTGCTCGCGGCGGCGTTGCAACAGGCCCTCGTCGCCACTCCGCGCGCGCGTGCGGCTTCTTGTGCGGTTCGGCATATTCGACGAGGTAGCGGTGTGTTGCGGCCCGGGTCGATGGCGAGGGCGCGGTCGTAGGGCTCATCGCGGTTTCGATCCTCATTGCGCTCGCTCGCCACGTATGTGAACCATCGCGGTCATCCGTACGCTGCACGGTCTCGAGGATCGGCAGCGCCTGTCGGTAGTAGCCCGCCAGCGCCAGTGCGCGCCCCTGCGCATAGAGCACGTCGTCGGGGAGCACCCCGGCCTTGAGGCGCAGGCAGGTCTTGCTTTTCACGACGAAGACGTAGCCGGCAGGACAGCTCGGCGGCGAACCGTGACCCGGACCACTGCCGGCCGCTTGCAGCCGCACCGCCTTGCTTATCTCTCAATTGCCGCTCCCACCGCCACCACCACCACCACCACCACCACCACCGCCGCTTGCGGCAAAGGTGGGAGACGAAAGGGTAAGCCCGAGCACCGTCAACGCGGTGATGAGCAGGTCACGTGTGCTGGCCATTTCAGCATTCTCCGGTCAAAGGTCACAGTTGGTCGGTTCAACCGCGCATCCGCGGTCCGACGGTCGCCTTTCACATGACGTCGGCGAGGCGCGGTATATTCCCGGCACCTCCCGGGCTGGCGCGCAGCCGGCCAGTCCTCGCCATCAGCGCATGGCGCGCTTGCGCCGCGCCGGATACCGGCATCCTCCGGTCTTCGCTTGTCGCGGTTCGGTGCGACGCCCTATCCTCCGCGGAGGTACACGACCAGGGGAGGGCCGGTCCGATCCGTACCGCGATCACCCTGAGCGGGTGGCGAGGGCGGCGCGTGCGCGGCATGTTCGCGCGGCTCGGCAGCCCGGATTTCTCCGCGGCCGGCTTCGTCGCGCCGGCCCTGGCCGTCCTCATCGCGATGAACGTCGCCCCGATGCTGTGGTCGCTCGGCATGAGCTTCTACCGCTTCCGCGCCGACCGACCGCACACGCCGCCCCGCTTCGTCGGCCTCGGCAACTACACCGACGCACTGCTGAGCGAGGACTTTTGGCAGCGCGTGCAGAACACCGCGGTGCTGATGGGCAGCAGCGTGTTGGTGCAGGTCGCCGTGGGCGGCCTGCTCGCCTCTACTTCCAGGCATTGCGGTTCCGCGACCGGACGTAGCAGGGCGCGCGGCCACGCCGGGGACGGTCACAGCGATCCCGCCACGCCGGCATACAGGCCCAGCCCCGCCGTGGCCGCCAGCACGACCGCGACCGCCACGGCATAAGGCCCGCGCAGGCGGACATCGGCGGGCAGGTCGCGGCGCGCCGCGCGATAGAGGAACCACAGCACGACCGGCAGCAGCATGGCGTTGAGCACGCCCGCACCGACCGACAGTCGCACCAGGTCCACCCCGGAGCCGACCAGCGCCGCGCCGCCCGCCAGCACCAGCGTGAAGGCGGCGTAGAACCAAGGCGCCCGCGCCGGCCGCTCGCTGAGCGAATGGCGCACGCCGAACACCTCGCCGAGCGCCCAGGCGGCGGTGAGGCAGACGACGATGGCGGCGACCAGCGCGCCGCCGCTCAGGCCGACGGCGAACACCATGCGCCCCGCGGTCGGCCCGACCGCGGCCGAGAATGCGGCGGCGATCTCGCCGATGCTGTCGAGCGACCGCCCCGCCGCCGACCCGTGCGCGAACGCCGCCCCGGCGGCCACCACCACCGCGGCGGTGACGGTCTGGCACAGCACCGCGCCGGCCAGCGTCTCCAGCCGCATCGCCGCCAGGCTGCGGCGCGTCAGGCCTTTGTCGATGCTCGCCGACTGCTGGTAGAACACCGCCCACGGGATCACGCAGGTCCCCAGATTGGCCGCCAGCAGATAGAGGTAGCCGTGATCGCGCCACGGCACCTGCAGCGCCTGCGCCGCCAGTTCGCGCGCGTCGGGATGGGCGAGCCACGCCAGCACGATGAAGGCGAGTTCGCACAAGCCGACCGCGATCGCGATCAGCTCGACCGAGCGGTAGCTGCCGGTCCACACCACCGCCAGCAGGCCGCAGGCGGCCAGCGCGCTCGCCTGCCACGGCGGCACACCGAACAGTTCGCCCACGCCGGCAATGCCGCTCAGTTCGGTGACCAGCGCGCCGATGCAGCTTGCCACCAGCACGGCGAGCAGCAGCGCCGCCGGCACACGGCCGGCACGCCGCAGCACCAGCTCGGCCAGGCCTTGCCCGGTGCCCAGGCCCAGCCGTCCGGCCAGTTCCTGCGCCATGAACAGCGCCGGCGTCAGCATGAACTGCGGCAGCACGAGGCGAAACCCCCATTCGGCGCCGCTCTGCGCCGCTGCGATGACGCTGCCGGCCTCGGTGTCGGCCAGCATCACCACCAGCGCCGGGCCGACGCTGAGCGCGAGCAACTGCCAGGTCACGCGGCGGACCACGTTGCCGTCCCGGCGCGCGCTATGGCACGGCGGCGCCGGATCGCGGTCCGGCGCCTGGCATGAGCAGATGGATCACCGGCGTGGTATAAGGCGTGAGCAGGTCCGAGACGACCAGGCCGCCCACGATCGCGATGCCGACGCGGCCGATGCAGCCAGCCAAAACTGCATAGCGTCTCGTGGTGGAACCTCTACCCTCGGCCCTCGTGTTCGGAGCTTTTTGATGCCGAAGAATGCCGCCCGTATCGCGGCCGCGACAGGACTGCTGCTGCTCGGCAGCGGATGCACGCAATACCAGACGCCGAACGGACCCATGGTCGGAACCGCGCCGCCGTTGAGCTGGACCTTCTCCGCCGGTCCGCCGTCGCCGGCCACGGCGGCGGCGGCTGCCGAGCTCGGGACCCCGCTGCAGGAGCCGGCTCCGGCCGCCGACCTGTCCGGGGCATACACCGGAACGGCGGTCGTCACGTACAACCCGCGTCACGCGACGGACTGTCACGACTACACCATCAGCGGCTTCAAGGTCGCCGGCCGCAACGCCAGCTTCTTCGCGTTTCGCGGCACGATCTCGCCGGCGGGCGAGGTCGTCATGCAGGCCAGCGACAAATGGATCAGCGGCCGATTCGTCGGCAGGAGCTTCTACGGGCAGCTCTGGCGCCGGCATCCGGCCTGCACCTGGAACCTGACGCTGAGCGCCGCCTGACCCCCGCTGCCGCACCCCTTGCGTGCGCCTGACCGCCCGGCTAGCGTTGCGGCGATGAGCCAGTGCGCGCCCTGCCGGCCCGACCCCGCCCACGCCCGTGCGTGCGCGGCCGCGCGCCGTCCGCTCGGCCGGCTGCTTCGACTTACCCGCCCCTGGGCGTAGCGCCCGCGCGGCCCACAGCGACGCGCCGGCACCGCTCAGGGGAGACCCAGGGGGCCCGCGCGTTATCGCGCCGCCACCTGCGTTCGTGGTAACGTCGATCCGTTCGCAAAGGCCGCACCGCCATGCCAATCCATCACCCGAGCTTCGGCACGATGCCGGAAGACCGCGTCATCATCTTCGACACCACGCTGCGCGATGGCGAGCAGTCGCCGGGGTTCTCCATGAACCTGCAGGAAAAGCTCCGCATGGCCGAGGCGCTGGCCGAACTCGGCGTGGACGTGATCGAGGCCGGCTTCCCGATCGCCTCGCCGGGCGATTTCGAGAGCGTGAAACTGATCGCCGAGAATTTGCGCGGCCCGGTGATCGCCGGCCTCGCCCGCGCCGCCCGTGCCGACATTCTCCGGGCTGCCGAAGCCGTAGCTCCCGCTGAGCGCAAGCGCATCCACACCTTCATCGGCACCAGCCCGCTGCACATGGAGCACCAGCTGCGCATGCAGCCCGACGAGGTGTTGCAGGCGGTGCATGACACGGTGACGCTCGCGCGCCAGCACACCGACGACGTCGAGTGGTCGGGCATGGACGCGACGCGCTCCGATCCTGATTTCCTCTGCCGCTGCGTCGAGACCGCGATCCGCGCCGGCGCCACCACGATCAACCTGCCCGACACCGTCGGCTACGCGGTGCCCGAGGACATGCACCGCATGTTCACGATGCTGAAGCAGCGCGTGCCCGGCGCCGACGGCGTGATCTTCTCCACGCACAACCACAACGACCTCGGGCTTGCGGTCGCCAACACGCTGGCCGCGGTCGCCGCCGGCGTGCGGCAGATCGAATGCACCATCAACGGCATCGGCGAGCGCGCCGGCAACGCCTCGCTGGAGGAGGTCGTCATGGCGATCCGCACGCGCCATGACGCGATCGCCTGCAAGACCGGCGTGGCGACGCCGAACATCCTGAAGACCTCGAAACTGCTCGCCGCCATCACCGGCTTCGACGTGCAGCCGAACAAGGCCATCGTCGGGCGCAACGCGTTCGCACACGAGAGCGGCATCCACCAGGACGGCGTGCTGAAGAACGCCGCGACCTACGAGATCATGACGCCGGAGAGCGTCGGCTGGTCGCGGTCCTCGCTGGTGATGGGCAAGCACTCCGGCCGTGCCGCGTTCCGCGACAAGCTGCGTGCGCTCGGCTACGGCGAGGTCGGCGACAACCAGCTCAACGATGCGTTCCGCCGCTTCAAGGACCTCGCCGACCGGAAAAAGGTCGTGTACGACGAGGATATTGCCGCGCTGGTCGATGACGAGGTGCTGCGCGGCCACAACCGCATCCGTTTCGTCGCGCTCGATGTGCATGCCGGCTCGCGCGGGCCGGCGCGCGCCGAGCTGGAGCTGGAGATCGACGGCACGCCGCAGGCGGCGAGTGCGAACGGCGACGGCCCGGTCGATGCCACGTTCAACGCGCTGCGCGCGCTGTTCCCGCACGAGGCGATCCTGCGCCTGTTCTCGGTCGGCGCGGTGACCGAGGGCACGGACGCGCAGGCGCGCGTGACGGTGCGGCTGGAGGAGGACGGCAAGCTGGTGGACGGGCAGGGGGCCGACACCGACACGATCGTCGCCTCGGCGCGCGCCTACGTGCATGCGCTCAACAAGCTGCTGGTCAAGCGGGCGCGGACCGCGCCGGAGGACCTTGCGACGGCGATGCGGGCCTGACGGGCCGGCCGATGATGGCAGGAATGCGTGGGGGTATCCGGGCTGCTTCTCTGCGTCCCAAGGGGGCGGAGAGGGAACGGGAGCGCGGCGATGGATCGACCTGGCAGACCGGCGGGACGGCGACGCGGCTGCCGCGGTCTTGACCACCCGCCGGTGCTTCTCCCTCTCCGCCCCTTGCCGGCCGGACGGGCGGCGGGAGGCCGCCGCAGCGCCCGGCGGCGGGCGGACGCCCAGCATCCGGCACAGCGGGCGCAGCAGCCGCCCGGCCTGCGGCGCGGCGGCGAGCAGGTCCGCCATCGCCGGATCGGCGAGCAGGTGCTGCAACTGCGAGGCCGCAGCGGCGGCCTGCGGCAGCCGGCGCACGAGCCAGGCGAAGCCGCGCGGCAGCCGCGGCGGCGCGGGCTGTGCCGGGCGGGGCGAGCGCCGACGCTGGCGCGGCGGCGGCAGCGTGCCGGCACGGACTTTTGCGGCGAGGCGGGCGAAGCGGATCGTGGTGCGGCGCAGCCGCGACCAGAGCAGCAGCATCAGCGGCACGGCGAGCCAGGCGCCGGCCCCGCGCGTAGCGATGGCGCGGCACATGCCCTCGACCAGACAGGCGAAGCGTTCGGCCAGGGCGGGGGAAGCGGCGGGCGGCATGACAGCGATACTAACACGACCCGCGGCGGGCTGGGCAAGCCGGCCGGCGAGACTTTTTTGTGTCGTCATGGCCGGCTCACCCCTCCCGCACCTCCGCGACCGGCGCGCCGGTGATCCGCGCCAGCGCCTCCGCCTCGGTGCGGAACACGTGATGCGGCGTGCCGGCGGCGGCCCAGATCGGGTGCAGCGCCAGCAGGTCGCGGTCGAACACCAGCAGCGGCGGCGCCAGATGCCCGAGCGGCGACACCCCGCCGATCGCAAACCCGGTGCGTTCGCGCACCCACTCCCCGTCGGCGCGCCGCAGCGCCACGCCCAGCACGGCGGCGACCTTCGCCATATCGACGCGGTTGACGCCGGAGGCGATCACCAGCGCCGCCCGGTCGCCGGCGCGGAACACGATCGACTTGGCGATCTGCGCGACCGTGCAGCCGATCGCCGCCGCCGCGTCCGCGGCCGTGCGCGTGGTCGCCGGGAACTCGGCGATCGTGTCCGCGTGCCCCGCCGCCAGCAGCGCCGCGCGCACGCGCTCGACCGAGGTTTTGGCCGCCATGCCCGCTCCTCCTATGATCGGGCCGATGCAGCCCCTCGCGCTCTATATCCACTGGCCGTTCTGCCGCGCAAAATGCCCGTACTGCGACTTCAACAGCCATGTCCGCGAGCGCATCGACCAGGCGCGCTTCGCCGCGGCGCTGCGGCGTGAACTCGCCTGGGAGGCGGCGCGGCTCGGCCGCCGGCCGCTCGCCTCGATCTTCTTCGGCGGCGGCACGCCGAGCCTGATGGCGCCCGACACCGTCGCCGCCCTGATCGGCGATGCGCAAAGCCTGTTCGCGCCGCTGCCCGACATCGAGATCACGCTGGAGGCCAACCCGACCAGCGTGGAGGCCGGGCGGCTCGCCGCGTTCCGCGATGCCGGGGTGAACCGCGTCTCGCTCGGCGTGCAGAGTCTCGACGACACGGCGCTGCAACGCCTCGGCCGGCAGCATTCGGCGGCGGAGGCGCGCGCGGCGCTGGCGCTGGCGCAAGACCTGTTTCCCCGCACCTCGTTCGACCTGATCTATGCGCGGCCGGGCCAGGACGTCGCGTCCTGGCGCGGCGAGTTGCGCGCGGCGCTGGCGCTCGCCGCCGACCATCTCTCGCTCTACCAGCTCACCATCGAGCCGGGCACCGCGTACGAAGCGCTGCACCGGCGCGGCGAGATCGTGCTGCCCGACGACGACACCGGAGCGGCGCTGTATGACGCGACCGCGGAAGAAGCGGCGCGGTTCGGCCTGCGGCCGTACGAGGTTTCCAACTACGCGCGTCCGGGCGGCGAGAGCCGGCACAACCTCGCCTACTGGCGCTATGGCGACTATGCCGGCATCGGCCCCGGCGCGCATGGCCGCGTCACGCTGGGCGATGCGCTGCTGGCGACGCGCCGCCATCGCGCGCCGGAACCCTGGGCCGAGCGCGTCGAACGCGACGGCCACGGCACCACCGAGGAAACGCCGGTCGCCCCCGAGGACCGGGCGCGCGAGATGCTGCTCATGGGATTGCGGCTGACCGAGGGCGTCAGCGACGAACGGTTTGCCGCCCGCACCGGCGGCACGCTCGATGCGGCGCTGGATGCCGATACGCTCGTCCGCGCGCTGGCGGCGGGGTATCTGGAGCGCGATGCCCGGCACCTGCGCGCGACCGCAGAGGGGCGCAAACGGCTGGACGCGCTGCTGCCGATGCTGGTGCTGTGACGGGAGTTTTTGGTGCGGCCTGTCGAAATGCCGCGTGCCCGGCCGTCATGGGTACGAGCGCGCAGGTCGCGCTCCCCACACAGGAGACAGAAATGCTCTACACGATGCTGATCTTCCAGCCGCCCTACGACCAGGCGCAGCGCACCTCCGACATGGCGGGCTGGCCGCCCTATATCCAGGCGTTGCAGGCGGCCGGTGTGTTCGCCGCCGGCGGCGGGCTGCAAGAGGCGGTCACGGCCACCACGCTGCGCTTCAAGGGTGAGGAGCGGCTGGTGCAGGATGGCCCGTATGCCGACACCAAGGAGCAGATCGGCGGCTTCGTGGTGTTCGATGTTCCCGACCTGGACACTGCCCTCGACTGGGCCTCCCGCGCCCCGCGCGCGCCGGGCCGGGTGCTGGAAATCCGGCCCAACGTGCCTTCGGCGTCGCGCTGACCGGCGGCCGTGGACGCGCGCCGCGCGGTCGAGCAGGCGGCGCGCGACTCCCGCGCCCGCCTCGTCGCGTTCCTCGCCGCCCGCGCGCGCGACGTGGCGGCGGCCGAGGATGCGCTCTCCGACGCCTTTCGCGCCGCGCTGGAAACCTGGCCCGAGAGCGGAATTCCGGCGCGGCCGGAGGCGTGGCTGCTGACCGCCGCGCGGCGTCGCCTGATCGACGCGGCGCGGCACGCGCAGGTGCATTCCGGCGCCGTGCCGACGCTGCGCGCCGTCGCCGAGGAGGCGGAGGAAATGGCCGCGACCGGCATCAGCTTCCCCGACGAACGGCTGAAGCTGCTGTTCGTCTGCGCCCATCCGGCGATCGACGCCGGCGCCCGCACGCCGCTGATGCTGCAGACCGTGCTCGGGCTGGATGCCGCCCGTATCGCTTCGGCCTTCCTGGTGAAGCCCGCCGCGATGGGCCAGCGCCTCGGCCGTGCGAAGGCAAAAATCCGCGACGCCGGCATCGGCTTCACGCTGCCCGGCCCTGCCGACCTGGCGCCGCGGCTCTCTGCCGTGCTGGAGGCGATCTACGCCGCCTACGGCACCGGCTGGGATGACCTCGCGGGCGCCGACCCGCGCCGGCGAGGGCTGGCGGCCGAAGCGATCGAACTCGGCCGGCTGCTGTTGCACCTGCTGCCCGGCGAGCCGGAGGCGCAGGGGCTGCTCGCCCTGATGCTGTACTGCGAGGCGCGGCGGGCGGCGCGGCGCAGCGAAGCGGGCGACTACGTCCCGCTCACCGAGCAGGACACCGCGCTCTGGTCCCGCCCGATGCTCGCCGAGGCCGACCGGCTGCTGGGCGCGGCGGAGCGGGCCGGGCGGCTCGGCCGCTTCCAGCTCGAAGCGGCGATCCAGTCGGTCCATGCGCGCCGCGCCGTCACCGGCCGGACGGACTGGCAAGCCGTGGCATTGCTCTACGAGGGGCTGGTGCGCTTGGCACCCACCATCGGTGCGCTGGTCGGCCGCGCCGCCGCGGTCGCCGAGGCGCGGAGTGCCGAAGCGGGCTGGGCGCTGTTGCAGGCGATCCCGCCGGACGCCGTCGCCGCCTATCAGCCGTATTGGGCGCTGGCCGCGCACCTGCTGGCGCGGCTCGATCGCCCCGAGGCCGGCACCGCGTTCGACCGGGCCATCGGCCTCAGCGAAGACCCCGCTGCACGCGCCTATCTGACGCAGCGGAGCGCCGGGCTGCGACGGTCGCGCTGACGCCGGTGGCGCTGGCGGGCCGGCTCCGCTAATGGCGCCGCAGCATGGTCGCACACCGCATCCGCACGCTCCGCCACCGCGCCGGCGGCGTCGCGGTCGCGCTGCGCCTGGTCGCACGCGCGCTGCGCACGCCGCGCCAGCCGCCGCGCGATGTCGCGGCGCGGCTGGCCGCGCTGCCGCGGCATCTGCCGCTGGGTGCGCCGGTGACGATCCACTGGAACGCGCAGCAGGTCCCGTTCATCGAGGCGGCCAGCGACGACGACCTTGCGGTGGCGCTCGGCGCCGTGCATGCGCATCTGCGGCTGGCGCAGATGGAGATGCTGCGGCGGCTGTCGCAGGGCCGCGTCGCCGAGGTGATCGGCCCGTTCGGCGTCGAACTCGACCATGCGATGCGGCTGTTCGATTTCGGCCGCGCGGCGCCCGCCATCATCGCCGGCCTGGCGCCCGAGACCCGCGCCTGGGCCGAGGGCTTCGTGCGCGGCGTCAATGCGGTGATGGCCACGGCGGAGCCGCCGCCGGAGTTCGCGCTGCTCGGCCTGGCGCGCGAGGCCTGGACGCTGGCCGACCTGTTCACCGCGGCGCGGCTGGCCGGGGCGGACGTGAACTGGATGGTCTGGATGCGGCTGCTGCGCACCCGCGCCGCGCTGGCGCCGGCGGCGTGGCAGGCGCTGTGGCCGCGCCTGCTCGGCACCGCCTCGCCGACGCCGCCGGAGGAGGGGGCGGAACTCGCCGTCACCGCGTTCGCGCGCAACGGCAGCAATGCCGCCGCCGTCGCCGGCCGGCGCAGCCGCAGCGGTGCCGCCCTGCTCGCCGCCGATCCGCATCTGTCGGTCGGCCTGCCCAACATCTGGCTCGCCTGCGGCCTGCGCTCGCCCGGCACGCACGCGGTCGGGCTGATGCCGGCCGGCTTCCCGATCGTCGCGATCGGACGCAACGCGCATCTCGCCTGGGCCGGCACCAGCCTGCACGCCGCCGCCAGCGACCTGTTCGACGCCGCCGACCTGACGCTGACCGAACGGCGCGAGGTCATCCGCGTGCGCGGCGGCGCCGACCGGACGGTGGTGCTGCGCGAATCCCCGCTCGGCCCGATCGTCAGCGACGGCATGCTGCTGCGCTACCACCGGCCGCTCGCGCTCGCCTGGATCGGCCACCGGCCGAGCGACGAGATCGGCGCCATGCTGGGGGTGATGCGCGCCGCGAACGGCGAGCAGTTCCGCGCCGCGCTCGCCGGCTTCGCGCTGCCCGGCCAGAACATGCTGTATGCCGAGCGCGGCGGCAGCATCGGCCATCTGCTCGCCGCCGGCCTGCCGCGGCGCGGGCCGGAGCCGCCGCCCGACCTGATCGCGTCCCCGGATCGTGCCGAGGCGTGGCAGGCGCCGGTCGGCACCGCGGAGCTGCCGCATTGGCGCGATCCGGACTCGGGCTTCGTCGCCTCGGCCAACGACCGGCCGCCTTCGGGCGAGGTGCCGGTGGGGTTCTTCTTCTCGCCCGACGACCGCGTGCAACGGCTGCGCACGCTGCTGGGCGGCGAGGGGCCGCTCGGCCTGCCCGAGATGGCGGCGCTGCAACTGGACGTGCTGGCGAGCGGCACACCGGCGCTGCGCGACGCGCTGCTCGCCCGCATCGGCGCACGGCCGGGCGAGCGCGTGGCGGCGGTGCTGGCGGCGTGGCCGGGCGACTATTCGGCCGACTCGGCCGGCGCGCTGGCCTTCGAGGTGTTGCTGGCCGACCTCGCCGCAAGGCTCGGCAAGCGCGGCCGGCTGCGCGGGACCGAGGCGGTGTGGACCACGCGCCGGCTGCTCGCCGACGAGATCGCCGCGACGCCCGACGCGGCCTTGCGTCCGCTGCTCGATGCCGCGCTGCGCACGGCGGCGCGCGCGCTGCGGCGCTATGGCACCTGGGGGGCGATGCACCGGATGCGGCTGCGCCACCATCTCGGCATGGTGCCGCTGCTGGCCGTCGCGCTTCACCTATGCCGGCTGGGCTTCGCCGGGCGGCAACGACACGCTCAACAAGACCGGCCATCCGCCGGCCCGCGGCCGCCATGCGGTGAGCTACGGCGCCTCCGCCCGTTTCCTCGCCGACCTCGCCGAGCCGGACGCCAACCGCGTCGTGCTGCTGGGCGGGCAGGACGGCTGGCCGGGCAGCACCACCTTCCTCGATCAGGCGGCGTTGTGGCGGGAGGGGCGCTATCTCGACCTGCCGCTCTGCCCCGAGACCGCGCGGAGCTGGCCGCACCATACCGTGCTCACGCCGGGCTGAGCCGATGCGCGATGCGACGCCGCTGCTGCGCGCCTATGCGCATCGCCGCCTCGCGGCGCTGGCGCGGCAGGACCCGGCGGCGGCGCAGCGGCGGGAATTGCTGCGGCTGCTGCACCGGGCACGCCGCACCCGCTTCGGCGCCTCCCACAGCTTTGGCGGCATCCGCGAGGTCGAGGAGTACCAGGAACGGGTGCGGCTGCGGCGCTGGGAGGAGTTTTGGGGCGACTGGTGGCAAAAGCCGTTTCCCCGCCTGCATGATGTGACCTGGCCCGGCACCATCCCGTGCTTCGCCAACACGTCCGGGACGACGGGGGCGGCGACCAAACGCATCCCGGTCAGCCGCGCCATGCTGCGCGCCAACCGCCGCGCGGCCCTGGACGTGCTGACGTTCCACCTCGCCGCCCGGCCGAACAGCCGCGTGCTGGCGGGCCGCAATTTCCTGCTCGGCGGCAGCACCGCGCTGGAGGACCTCGCGCCGGGCATCACCGCCGGCGACCTCTCCGGCATCGCCGTGGCCGACATCCCGGCCTGGGCGCGCGCGCGCAGCTTCCCGCCGCGCGAGCTCGCGCTGATGGCCGACTGGGAGCGCAAGATCGCCGCGCTCGCGCCGCTGTCGCTGGCGGCGCACGTCACCAGCATCTCGGGAACACCAAGCTGGATGCTGCTGTTCTTCGAGGCACTCGGCCGGCTGCGTCCCGGCGCCCGCCTCGACACGCTGTATCCCGAACTGGAGCTGGTGGTGCATGGCGGCGTCGGCTTCGCGCCGTATCGCGCCGCCTTCGCCGCGTGGCTCGCCGGCAGCCGCGCCGAGACGCGCGAAGTCTATCCCGCGAGCGAGGGTTTCATCGCCATCGCCGACCGCGGCGAGGGCGAGGGGATGCGGCTGTTGCTCGACAACGGCATTTTCTACGAATTCGTGCGCCCCGCCGACCTCGATCAGCCGCTGCCGGAACGGCGCTGGATCGCCGATGCGGAGCTCGGCGTGGACTACGCGATCGTGCTCAGCACCAATGCCGGCCTGTGGTCCTACGTGCTCGGCGACACGGTGACGCTGGTCGGGCGCGATCCGCCGCGCCTGCTGGTGACCGGGCGCGTCGGCTGGTCGCTGTCGGTCGCGGGCGAGCACCTGGTCGGGCAGGAACTGGACGCCGGCATGGCCGAGGCCGCCGCCGCGGTCGGCGGCAGCGTCGCCGACTATGCCGCCGCCGCCCTGCCGCCGGACGCGGCCGACACGCGCGGCGGGCATCTGTTCATCGTCGAGCTGGACAGCGTGCCAGCCGAGCGCGCGCAGAATTTCGGCGCGGCGCTGGATGCGGCGCTGGCGCGGCTGAATGCGGACTATGCCGCGCACCGCCACGGCGGCTACGGCATGCGCGATCCGCGGATCGTGCTGGTCCCGCCCGGCACGTTCGCCGCCTGGATGCGCGCGCGCGGCAAGCTCGGCGGCCAGAACAAGGTGCCGCGCGTGATCTCCGACCCGGCCCTGCGCGATGCACTGCGCGCCTTCGTCGGCGATGCCTGACGCTATCCGGCTGAGGGTCCGCCGACGCATTCGGCGAACACGGTCGCGGCGATCAGGCCCGCGTCGCCGCGGCTGTCCGGCAGGTCGATGCGCTCGACATGCAGCGCCACGCCGTCGGCGCGCATCCCGGCGCGCGCCGCGCTCTCGCGTGCCGCCGCCGTCGCGAGCGCGCGCGCCATCGCCAGCGCCTCCACCGCGCCGTCAACCGCGATCGGCGCGCCGCGATGATGCACGCGATAGGTGCCGAGGCCGGCGGACGAGATTTCCACCACGGCGCGCGCCCGCATCACCGCGACCGCCGCGCCGACCGCGTTGGCGACCGCGCCGTGCTCCGGCAGCACCACCGCGCAGCCGAGCCGCCGGCCGAGCTCCGGATAGAACACCGGCGCCGGCCCGCCGACCGCGACCACCGGCCACACCGGCGCGATCCGCACCGATAGCCGCCCGAGCCGCGCCCGCCCGCTGGTTGCCGCGGCGACGAATGGTTCGGCGCCGTCCAGCGCCACGTCGGCCAGGCTTTCGATCAGCACGCGGCCGGATTTTTCTACGACCGCGTCGAACACCTCCTGCGCGACCGCGCGTGCCTGCGCCTCGCGGTCGCCGTCGGGCAGCATGCGCGTGCCCCGCTGCAACAGCAGCGCGCCGAGCAACGCCGCCTCGCGCGACCACTGGCCCTGGCGGTCGAGCACGTGCGCGGCATCGCTCGGCGTGAAGCCGGCGCGGGCGACGAGGCCGAGCGAGGCCAGCCGGTCGAGCGCGCGGCGCGCCTGCGGCCCGTGCAAAAACCGGCCGAGCGGCGTCGGCGTCGGGCCGAGATGTGCCAGAAGCTCCGCCTCGCGCGGCGGCAGTTTCGGCGCCGCGCCCGGCAGGCGCAGCGCGAAGCGGCCGGCATGCGGCTCGCCCTGCGGGTCGGCGAACTGCCCGGCCATGATCTCGATCACTTCGGGAAAACGCGCGCCGAGCAGCGCCAGCGGCCAGACGCGGCCGGCGCGCAGTGCCAGCCCGCCGGCCTCGTCCATCGTCACTTCGCTGTCGCCGCCGAGGCCGAAGGTGCGCATGTCGATCGCCTGCACCATCGTGCGATGGCCGCCGACCAGCGCGCCGGTGCGATCGAGCCGCGGCCAGCCGCCTTCCAGCACCGCGATGTCGGTGGTGGTGCCGCCGATGTCGGCGACCACGAGATCGTCGATGCCGGCGAGGAATTTCGCCCCGATCGTGCTGGCGGCCGGGCCGGAGAGGATGGTCTCGATCGGCCGCTCGGCGATGAGTTCGGCGGGGGCGAGCGTGCCGTCGCCTTTCACGATCAGCAGCGGTGCGGCGATGGCGTGCCGCGCCATGCCGTCGCGCACCGCCGCGATCAGCGCCGTGATGTTGCCGATGATGCGCGCGTTCAGCGCCGCCGTCAGCGCCCGCCGCGGCGCGTCCAGCGCCTGCGCGAGTTCCGAGGAGATGGTGGCGGGACGGCGCGCGATCTCGGCCACCAGTTCGCGCGCGCGCAGCTCGTGCGTGGGGTTGCGCACCGAGTACTGCGCCGTGATCGCGTAGGCGGCGACGCCGTCGGCGGTGGCATGCAGAAAATCGCGGATCGCGACTTCGTCGAGCGGCGCGGCCTCGCTGCCCGCGTGGTCGTGCCCGCCTTCGGCGCGCAGCAGTTTTGCGTCCGGGATCGCCTGCTTGATGCCGGCGCGTGCCGCCATCCGCTCGTCGAAGCCGACCAGGATGACGCCGATCGCCGCGCCGTGGCCCTCGACGATGGCGTTGGTGGCGAGCGTGGTGGAGAGCGCGACATGCGCGGTGCCGGCGGCGATGCGCCCGGCGTCGCCGGACGCGTCCAGCACCGCGCCGAGCGCCTCGGCCACGCCCACGGCGAGGTCGCCGCGCGTGGTCAGCGCCTTCGCGCTCGCCAGCACGCGGCGCGCGGCGAGGTCGATGATGACGGCGTCGGTGTAGGTTCCGCCGGTGTCGATGCCGATGGCGTAGGCGGTCATGCGCGAGGGAAACGCTATGAAGGAAAGGGTGCGCTTCCGTCCGTCACACCGCGCCGGCCGCGCGGAGTTGCGTCAGGCCGCGCGCAGTTGCGCTTCGTCGAGAACGCGCTCCTGGTTGTTGAGCGCGTTCTTGACTCGGTACTGGCAGCCCGCCGACGTCACCGGCATGACGCGGACGATCGTGTAGACGCCAGCCGGGACATGGCCGTCGAAGCGACCCGGCTGGAACAACACACGGTCGCCGACCGCGAACTTGTGTGACGTCATGCGGTGCTCCGTGACGTCAGCTCGCCTGCAGGTTGACCGCCGAAACCTTGCCCTGCTGCCCGCGCTCCAGATCGTAGCTGACCTTCTGACCCTCGTTCAGTGTCGTGAGCCCTGCCCGCTCCACCGCCGAGATATGCACGAACACGTCTTTCGAGCCGTCAACCGGCTGGATGAAGCCGAAGCCCTTCTGGGTGTTGAACCATTTGACTGTACCTGTCGACATCGTAAGTCTCCGTTTGCGGGCCGTCGCGCCGCGGAAGTGCGGTGCGTTCAACTTTCTGGAAAGGGAAGTGATCGTTGCCACGCAAATGCGGAGCGAAGGCGGATACCTGCCCAGGCCGAACAGTTCGACCGCGTCGCCACCATACACGGGTCGCGCCGGAAAGACACGCAAATTATCGTAGGGCAGGGCGGCGCCGGGCGCGGCGCTGCGTCGTCGCCTGATCCTCGGACCGGTGGCGGCTCGCGTTCGGCGACCGGCCTGACGGCGCGGCTGCGTTCCTTGTCGTGGCGGCAGCAGACCCATTGCTTGAATGGCAGGATGCCGGCCATGACACAAGCCCCGATCGACCGCGCCGCGATCGCCGGCACGCTGCCTGCCGCTACGACTTCGCCGGCACGCCGCGCAGAAAGCCGATGAGCCGTTCCGCCGTCGCCTCCGCCAGCAGATCGACGAAGAAATGCCCGCCGGGCAGCGAGTCCGCCTGCACGTTGCTGCAACGCCGGCGCCACGCGGCGGGGATGTCGAAGCAGCGCGCCATCAGCCCGTTGGCGCCGAACAGCGCCAGGGTCGGGCAGGCGACCTTGCGGTCAAGATCGGCGTCGTCGTGCGCCAGGTCGATGCTGGCGGCGGCGCGGTAGTCGCAGCAGGAGCCGCGGATCATTTCGGGGTCGCGCCAGCAGCGGCGATACTCCGCCAGCATGTCCGCGCCGAAATCGCCCGCCCGCGCCGCACCCCAGCCGAACAGGCACGCCTCGTAGAACAGGTCGGGATCGTTGCCGATCATCCGTTCCGGGAACGGCGCCGGCTGCGACAGGAAATACCAGTGCCAGTAGGCGTGCGCGACGTGCCGGTTGGTTTCCGTCAGCATCGCGTGCGTCGGCACGATGTCGAGCACCGCGAGCGAGCGCACCACGTCCGGCCGGTCGAGCGCCATGCGGTGCCCGGTGCGTCCGCCGCGGTCGTGGCCGATCATGTGAAACGCCGGGAACCCGAGATGGCGCATCAGCGCCACCTGATCGGCCGCCATCGCGCGGAACGCATAGGGCGCATGGTCGGGCAGGTCGTCCGGCTTGGCAGAATCGCCATAGCCGCGCAGATCGGCAGCGACGACGGTGAACCCTGCGCGCACCAGCAGCGGCGCGACCCGTGCCCACATCGCCAGCGACTGCGGAAACCCGTGCAGCAGCAGCACCGGCGCGCCGCTGCCCCCGATCACGCAGCTTATCGCAACCTCGTGCGCCACCGCGACACGCTGCTGCGCGAACCCCTCGAACATGCCCTGGCCTCCCTGTGCCGATCGCGTGATTATAATTCGTGTTCGATGAACGTCCTGATCGCACCGATGCATGCCTCGTCGCGGCGGTAGAAGGTCCATTGCCGCACGCGCTTCGCCACCACCAGCCCGGCGCGGGTCAGCACATGCATGTGCTCGCTCAGCGTCGGCTGCGAGATGCCGAGCTTCGCGGCGATCAGCACGCCGCAGACGCCGTCCGCGACCAGATCGCCATCGGCCTGCGGCGGGAAATGCGCGCACGGGTCTTTCAGCCACGCCAGGATTTGCAGGCGGCGCGGGCTGGCGAGGGCGCGGAACAGGTCGGCGTGCTGCATTTCGGGACTTTGCTAATCGACGAAGTAGTGCCAGGATGGTGGCCATGACACAAGCCCCGATCGACCGCGCCGCCATCGCCCGCGTGGAGAAGCTGATCCGCCCGCATATCCGCCGCACGCCAACCGTCGCGGTGGCGGCGGAGGATTTCGGGCTGTCCGGCGGCCCGTTGACCCTCAAGCTGGAGCTGCTGCAGCACGCCGGCTCGTTCAAGGCGCGCGGCGCCTTCGCCAACCTGCTGCTGCGTCCGGTGCCGCCGGCCGGCGTGGTCGCGGCCTCCGGCGGCAATCACGGCGCGGCCGTCGCCTATGCGGCGCGAAGGCGCGGCGTCGCCGCCACGATTTTCGCGCCGAGCGTGATCTCGCCGGCCAAGGCCGAACTGATCCGCTCCTGCGGCGCCGAGCTCGTCATCGCCGGCGACCGCTATGCCGACGCGCTGGCGGCGAGCGAGGCGTTCGTGGCCGACAGCGGCGCCATGCCGGTCCACGCGTACGATCAGGCGGAGACGCTGCTCGGCCAGGGCAGCGTCGGGCTGGAGCTGGAGCAGGACGCGCCGGACATCGACACGCTGCTGGTCGCGGTCGGCGGCGGCGGGCTGATCGGCGGCATCGCCGCCTGGTACGAGGGGCGGACGAAGATCGTCGCCGTGGAACCGGAGCGCGCGCCGACGCTGCACGCCGCCTTCGCCGCCGGCCGGCCGGTGGACGCCGAGGCCGGCGGCATCGCCGCCGACTCGCTGGCGCCGCGGCAGGTCGGCGCGCTGATGTTCCCGATCGCGCAGGCGCATGTGGCGCAGCCCGTGGTGCTGGTCGGCGACGACGACATCCTGCGCGCCCAGGCGGCGCTGTGGTCGGCGCTGCGGATCGTTGCCGAACCCGGCGGCGCCGCCGCCTTCGCCGCGCTGCTCTCGCGCCGCTACGTGCCCGCGCCGGCCGAGCGCGTCGCGGTGCTGGTCTGCGGCGGCAACACCACGGCGGTGGCGTTCGACCGCTGAGGCGCGGCGGCCTCCCGGACGGTACACGTTGTGAATTCGATGTTAGTTGCCACACGCGACCGCGATCGTCATGTGTCGGCAACAACAAGGTCCGACGGCATGCGCTGGCGCCCGATCATTCCTCTTTCGGCGATTCTTGCCCTGCCCGTCGCAGCGTATGCGCAGCCGGTCAGCGGCCTGTACGTGGCGGGTGCCGCCGGCGCCAACTTCGCCAACACCACCCGCTCCGAGAGCACCAACACCAAGGTCGCCACCGATCCCGGCCCGCTCGGCGTGGTTGATCTCGGCTGGGGCTTCGGCAACGGGTTCCGCGTCGAGCTGGAGGGCGCGTACCGCGACAACAGCGTCAGCGAACTGAGCGTGCGGCGGGTCAATTCGCAAGTGCTGCCCACCGCCGATGTCGGCGGCCGCATCGCGAGCTATGCGACGATGGCGAACGCCCTGTATGACGTCGACCTGCGGCGGTTCGGGACGTCGTTGCGGCCCTATATCGGCGTCGGCGTCGGCATCGGTTGGCTGCAATATGACGATGTCGGCGGCAATGTGCCCACCGTTTTCCATCTGCCGGAAAACAACACGGTGGATGAAGACGGGCGGCTGACATTCGCCGCGACCGGCGCTGCCTTCGCCTATCAGGCGATCGCGGGCGTTGCCTATCCCCTGCGCATGGTGCCCGGTCTGGCGGTGACCGCCGAATTCCGCTACTTCGGCATTCAGAACGTGCGGGTCGATGCGACGACGATCGGCTGCTGCGGAAATCTCGTCAACGGCGTGTTGCCGACCGCACACAATTTCGGACGTTTCGGCAGCACCGACGAGTTGGTCCTCGTTGGCTTGCGCTATGTGCTCGGCAGGCCCTGGGTGCGATAGCGGGGCCGTCGGCTAATCCTCCGGGCGTTGGCTGCGCAGCCGCTTGGTCGAGGCGCGGCGCCCCTTCGCCTCCAGGCGCCGCTGCCGCGCGGCCGCGGACGGGCGGGTCGGGCGGCGCTTGCGCGGCGGCTCGGCCGCCGCGCGGAGCAGCGCCAGCAGCCGGTCCAGCGCGTCCTGGCGGTTGCGTTCCTGCGAGCGGAAGCGGCGCGCCGCGATCACCACCTCGCCGTCGCGCGTCATCCGCGTGCCGGCAAGCGCGGCGAGCCGGGTCCTGATGCCGTCCGGCAGGTGCCGCGCGTCGAAGCGGAGCTGCACCGCGGTCGCGACCTTGTTGACGTTCTGCCCGCCGGGGCCGGACGCCTGGATGAAGGTTTCCGTGATCTGGGCGTCGTCGATCGAGAGATCCTGTGTCACACTGATGCGCATGCGGCGGTTCTGCCGTGATATCCGGGGAGGAGCTATCGTGCCAGCCTATCTGCTGGTCCGTATCCGCGTCACCGACCCTGCGCGGTGGGAGCAATATCGCGCCGCCGTCCCGTCGGTCATCGCTGCGCATGGCGGGCGCTACATCATCCGAGGCGGCGAGGTCACGGCGCTGGAAGGCGCGGATGACGGACGCCGACAGGTGGTGCTGGAATTCCCGACCGTCGAGGCGGCGCGCGGCTTCTGGTACTCGGCCGACTACGCGGCAGCCAGGAAATTGCGTGACGGGGCCGCGGAAGTCGAGGTGCTGCTGGTCCCGGGCCTCTGATCGGGCGCGCCTACGCCGCGCCGCCCAGCACCTCCACCGACATCGACTTCACCAGCGCCAGCACGTTTGCGCCGGGCCGCAATTCCAGCCGCGCCACCGCGTCCGGCGTGACGCGCGAGAGCAGGGGCGCGCCCTCGGCGTCGATCTCCACCATCGCCGCGCCGTGCCGCGCATCCTCGGCGACCGCGCGCACCGTGCCGGGCAGAATGTTGTGCAGGCTGAGCACGTCGCGCAGCGAAGCCGCGTCGTGCCGCGCCAGGATCACCTCGCGCGCCGGGATGCGCACGCGCAATTCCGTCCCGACCGCCGCGCCCTGCAACGGCACGAGGAGAAAAAACCCGTCGCGCTGCAACCGCGTCAGCCGCCGTGCCGCATCGTGTTCGGCGACGCGGCAGGTCAGCATCGCGCCGGCGTCGTCGCGGCTGGCCAGCGGCAGGTCGGCGCGCGCCGCCATCACGTCGAGCGGCCCGGCGCCGATGATGCGCAAATCGCGCAGCAGCACGAGATGATCCGCCAGCCGCGCCACTTCCTCCAGCGCATGCGTGACATAGACCATCGGCAGCGCCAGCGCCGTCTTCAGCCGCGCCAGGAACGGCAGGATCTCTTCCTTGCGCGCCGCATCGAGGCTGGCCAGAGGCTCGTCCAGCAGCAGCAGCCGCGGCTGCGCCAGCAGCGCCCGCCCGATCGCCACCCGCTGCCGCTCCCCGCCCGAGAGCGTGTGCGGCCGCCGCGCCAGCAGCGCGGCCAGCCCCAGCAGATCGACCACGTCGTCGAACTTGATCGCGTCCGCCGCCGCGCGGCGCTGGCCGTAGCGCAGATTGCCGGCGACGCTCAGGTGCGGGAACAGCATCGCGTCCTGGAACACCAGCCCGACCCGCCGCCGCTCCGGCTTCACCCACACGCCCGCCTCGGTGTCGGCCAGCGTCGTGCCGTCCAGCACCAGGCGGCAGAACGCCGGCCGCAGCAGCCCGGCGGCGGCGGCCAGCACCGTCGATTTGCCCGCCCCCGAAGGACCGAACAGCGCGGTGACGCCCGCGCCCGGCGCCTCGAACGCCACGTCCAGCAGCCCGGCTGCGAGTTTGTGGCGCAGCGCCAGCACGACACTCATCGCCCCACCCGCAGCCGCAGCCGCCGTCCGAGCCACTCCGCCAGAAACAGCCCGGCCAGCGCCAGCACCACCGACACCGACGCCAGCCGCGCCGCCGTCGCCTCGCCGCCCGGCGCCTGCAAGGCGCTGTAGATCGCCAGCGGCAGCGTCTGCGTCTCGCCGGGGATGTTGGCGGCGAACGTGATCACGGCGCCGAACTCGCCGAGGCAGGTGGCGTAGCCGACCACCGCCGCGACCACGATGCCGGGCGCGGCGAGCGGCAGCGTCACCGTCGCCAGCCGGTCCAGCCGCCCGGCGCCGAGCGTGCGCGCCGCCTGCTCCAGCCGCGGGTCGATCGCCTCGATGGCGAGGCGGACCGTGCGCACCATGATCGGGAACGTCATCACCGCGCAGGCCAGCGCCGCCCCGGCGGTGGTGAACGCCAGCCGCACGCCGAACCAGGCGAGCAGCGCCCGCCCGAACGGCCCCTCCACCCCGAACAGCAGCAGCAGCAGCCAGCCGGTGACCACCGGCGGCAGCACCAGCGGCAGATGCACCAGCGCGTTCAGCACCGGCCGGCCGGGAAAGCGCGTGCGCGCCAGCAGCCACGCCGCCAGCACCGCCAGCGGCAGCCCGAAGCCGACCGCGCGGGCCGCGACCGCAAGCGTCAGCCGCACCGCCTCCCATTCGGAGCCGCTGAGGATCGGCTACTCCACCGAGAAGCCGCGCCGGACGAAGATCGCCCGCGCCTTCGCGCTCCGCAGGAATTCCATGAACGCGCGCCCCTCCGCGGTGTCGCCGTGTTTCGTCAGCGCGAACGGATACACGATCGGCGGATGGCTGTCGGCGGGGAAGGTGCCGGCGACCGCGACATCGGGCGCCACCGCCGCGTCGGTCGCATAGACGATGCCGGCCGGCGCCTCGCCGCGCTCGACCAGCAGCAGCGCCGCCCGCACGTCCTCCGCCGGCGCCAGGTGCTGCGCGACACTCGGCCAGATGCCGAGCCGTCTTCAGCGCCTGCCGCCGCATAGATGCCCGCCGGCACGTGCGCCGGATCGCCGACCGCGAGCCGCCCGTTCGGGCCGAGCAGCGCCGCCAGATCGAAGCCGGGGCGGATATCGACATGCTTCACCTGCGCCGCCGGCATCACCAGCACGAGGGCGTTGCCGAGCAGGTCGCGCCGCGTCCCGGCCGCGATCATGCCGTGTTTCTGCACGTCGTCCATCCAGCGTTCGTCGGCCGAGGCGAACAGGTCGGCCGGCGCGCCCTGGTCGATCTGGCGCGCCAGCGTCGAGGAGGAGGCGAAGGACAGAAGCGGCGCGGCGTGTCCGTCGTGCACCCACAGCGCCGAGGCGTCCTGCATCGCATCGGTCAGGCTGGCGGCGGCGAACACCGTCAGCGCGTCGGCGCGCGCCGCCGGCGGGACGAACAGCAGCGGCACGAGCAGGAGCAGCGGGAGTCCGAGCAACGGGCGGCGCGTCAGGGTCAGCATGCTGGCCGGCACGATATAGCCGAACGGCTACAGCGGCAACCGAGCATGCGAAGGACACGGGAGGCGTCGGACGTGATGGTGGGGCGGCGGTAGCCCCGCGTCAGCCGCGTTCGGCCAGTTCGCCGAGCGCGGCGGCGACCTGCGCGACCACCGGCGCCCAGTCGCCCATGCGCGTCTGGCGGAAGATGCGCAGCGTCGGATACCACGGGCTGTCCTCCCGCCCGGCCAGCCAGCGCCAGCAATTGTCGTAGCGGTCGAGCAGGAACACCGGCTTGCCCAGCGCGCCGGCAAGATGCACGACCGCGGTATCGACGCTGACCACGACGTCGAGATTGGCGATGATGGCGGCAGTATCTGCGAAGTCGGCAACCTCCGCCATCGGATCGCAGAGCGGCAGGTCGCGCGCCTGTGCCGCCGCCGCGCCCTTCTGCAGCGACACCAGCCGCACCCCCGGCACCGCGCCGAGCGGGGCGAGCGTCGCCGGCGCCATGCTGCGGCTGGCGTCGAGGGCGGAAAAACCCGGCAGCCACGGCCGCGCCTGCCCGGCCCACACCAGCCCGACGCGCAGCCCGTCGGCCGGCAGGTTTTCCGCCCAGGCGGCGGCTGCCGTCGGGTCGGCGCGCAGATACGGGATCGCGGCCGGGATGGTTTCAAGCGTGGTGCCGAAGGCGCGGGGCAGGCTGAAGAACGGGCAGTGCCAGTCATGCGCCGGCACCGGCGCCGGCGGCGTCAGCACGCTGGCCACGCCGTCGAGTGTGGCGAACAGCCGCGCCAGCTCTTTGGGCACCCAGGCCAGCACCCGCGCCCCGCGCGCGGCCAGCAGCGTCAGGTAGCGGGCGAATTGCAGCGTGTCGCCAAACCCTTCTTCGTGCCACGCCAGCACCGTCCGTCCGGCCAGGTCCGGCAGCGCGTCGAGCGACGGCAGCAGGGTCTCGGCCGGCAGCGCCTGCCGCCCGCCGACGCGCAGCCGGTATTCGTAGTCCGGCCAGGCCGGCGCAAATTCTCCCGCGCGCAGCCGGGCGACGGCGCGGTTGAGCCTGATCTGCGCATGGCCCGGCGCCAGCGCCACCGCGCGGTCATGGGCGGCGAACGATGCGGCGAACGCGCCCTCGATCTTCAGCGCCACGCCGAGATTGCTCCAGGCGGCGGCGTCGTCCGGGTCGAGGGCGACGGCGCGGCGCAGCGCCCCGATCGCACCGTCCGGTGCGCCGAGGTCGAGCAGCGTCATGCCGAACAGTTTTTGCGCCGCGGCAAGGCGCGGCGCGCGGCGCAGCAGGGCGCGCAGCACCGCGGCGGCCGGCGCCGGCCGGCCCGCGTCGCGCAGGAAATCGGCGTAGGCGAGGGCGAGCGCGTCGTCCTGCGGCGCGAGACGGCGGCAGGCGCGGAACTGCGCCGCGACCAGGCTCGGCGCACCCGCCAGCAGGCCGGCGAGGTCGCGGCAGGGATGGGCGAACCCCGGCCGCGCCGCCGCCACGCGCTGCAACAGCGGCGCCGCGCGCGTGCTTTCGCCCTCCGCCGCCAGGGCCAGGCCGCGCAACAGCAGCGCGTCCAGGTCGGAGGGATCCTCCGCCTGCCAGGCGCCGGCCCGGTTCTCCGCCTCGGCGAAGCGTCCCGCCTCCAGCGCGGCGACCGAGGCCGCCAGCAGCGCCGCCCGCATCTCGCCGATCGCAACCGCATCCCTCATCGCTCGTCCCGCAGCCGTCCGGCGGGCGAGTTTCAGCCATGCGAGTTAGCGCTTTGTTGCAAAACCGAGCGGCGGCGTTAATTAAGGCAATTTGCTTTATGAATTGGGCGCGAACGGTTTCGGCCGCCGGTTGGCACTCTGGCGGGCCAGCATCCAGCCGGGATATTCCTCCGGCAGCGCGCTCACCTCGTCGAGCGCGGTCAATTCCGGCCCGGTCAGGCGCAGCGTCGTCGCGGCGATGTTGTCGTCGAGCTGTTCGCGGCTCTTGGCGCCGACGATGACGGTGGTGACGAACGGCTGCGCGAGCAGCCAGGCCAGCGCCACCCGCGCCACCGAAACGCCGTGCCGCTCGCCGATCTCGCGCATGGCGGCGACGCATTTCCAGGCGCGGTCGCGATCGACGGGCGGAAAATCGAAGGTGGCGCGGCGCGCCCCCTCCGGCCCGTTCGACCCCGGCCCGAACTTTCCTGACAGCAGCCCGCCGGCGAGCGGGCTCCACACCATCAGCCCGACGCCTTCCTCGACCAGCAGCGGCGCGATCTCGCGTTCCAGGTCGCGGCCGGCGATCGTGTAGTAGGCTTGCAGGCTGTCGATGCGCGCCCAGCCGTGCCGCTCGGCGATGCCGAGGCCTTTCATCAGCCGCCAGGCCGGCCAGTTGGAGACGCCGACATAGCGGATTTTGCCTTGCCGCACGAGATCGTCGAGGGCGCGCAGCGTCTCCTCGATCGGCGTCACCGGGTCGCTGGAGTGGATCTGATAGAGGTCGATATGGTCGGTCTGCAGCCGCTTGAGGCTGGCATGCACCGCGTCCATCAGGTGGCCGCGCGAGGCGCCGCGGTCGTTCGGGCCGTCGCCCACCACGCCGTACGCCTTCGTGGCGACGACGACGCTCTCGCGCCGCACGCCGAGGCTGCGCAGCGACTGGCCGAGCAACTGTTCGGAGAGGCCGGCGGAATACACGTCGGCGGTGTCGATGAAGTTGATGCCGGCGTCGAGGGAGGCGCGTACGAGGCCGTCCACCTCGTCTTGCTGGAGCTTGCCGATGTGCTGGAACATTTCGCCGCGGCCGCCGAAGGTCATGGTGCCGAGACAGATTTCGGAAACATAGAGGCCGGTGCGGCCGAGCTGGTTGTAGCGCATGGGGCGAGGGGTCCTTGGGCTGGTGCCCCGTGGATGTGAGCGGCATCCGCCCCTGCGCAACCCTTGTCATGCCTGCGAAAACGGCCTCATCGCATGTCGCCGGCCTCGTGCGCTTTTAGTCGGGCGATGGCTTCGCTGCGCTCCATGCGGGCACGGCAACACAATCGAAGGGGCTGTCCGAACGCCGCCGCTAAAAATTCAGCCGCGTGGTGACCAGCCAGGCGTGGTCGTAGGACGGGGTGAGCGGAGAGGCGCGATAGGGCGGCGCCACCGCGACCTGATAGCCGACGCCGAAGGTGAATTGCAGCGTGTCGTTGAGCGCGAAACGTCCGACGACGATGCCGGGAGTCAAATAGACCTGGTTCAGCCCGCCGCGCGCGCCATCGGCGTAGTAGGTCCAGTTCACTTCGAGTTCCGGCCAGAACACTGGCCGGATATGGTACTGGAAGGCGACGTTGGTCTGGATCTGGTGGCCGATGACGTTGACATGCGAGGCCGGCAGCACGCCGCCCACCGTCGCCTGCACGTCGAAGTCGCCGAACCCTTTGCCGAAGGCGAGCGTCGGCAGGTATTGCCACGACTCGTTGCTCAGCCGCTCGATCCCTGACGGGGCGAGGATCTGCAGCCAGGCGGTCAGCACGTAGTCGCCGTCGCTGTCGGGGCTGCTCGCCAGGCGCTGCTCCAGGCGCACGAAAGTCCAGTCGCCGTAGCCGGCGAGCGAGGCGATCGGCTTGCCCTTGGGGGTCGCGGCGGGCGCGCCGCTGCGGAAATAGTAGGGCGGGGCGGCGATCTGGATTTCGTTGCTGTCGCTGACGATCAGGTCGAGGCCCTTGCCGCCGTCGAGCAGCGTGGTGTCGGTGCCGTTGCCGGAATGCTCCTGGTTTACGTCGAAGCGCACCCGCTGTTCCAGCAGTCCGGTGGTGGTCGCGATCGGGCTGCTCCAGTGCGGCTGCGTGGCGCGCACATGGGCGACGCGATCCGACCAGGCGGCGAAATAGGCCGAGATGGCGTCGGCATCGACCTGCGTGTCCGCCGTCGCCGCCACCGCGGGCCGGTCGGGGACGCTCGATGGCGGCAGCGTGAGATCAAATCCGTCTTGCGCCCGCGTCGATTGCATGGCTGGGCCCAGGATGGCGATGACCCCGCTCGCAACCGGCAGCAGCCGGCGCCCGCGCTTCGCGGTTTTCTGCGGTCTTTGCACGGCCTGCCTCCTTCGCTGGACCCGACCGGCGAGGAGTGTGGGCAGCCATATTCCTATCTGTCAAGTATGATTACTGGCATCTTTGAGGAGTTCGGCGATCGAACAGCTTTCCAGCACGCCGGCCGCCGCGTCGCGCGCCCGCTGCATCACCCAGCGCAGCCGGCACGTCTTCAGGTCCGGGCAGTCGTCGCAGGCGCGGAACTGCGTGCGGCTGGCGCAGGGGGTCAGCGCCAGCGGCCCGTCGATCACGCGGATCACGTCGGCGACGGTGAGGCGCGCCGCCGGCACGCGCAGCCGGTGGCCGCCGTGCGGGCCGCGGCGGCTCTCGATCAGGTCGCGGTCGCGCAACTCGACCAGGATCGCTTCGAGGAATTTGCGCGGGATGGTTTCGCGCCCGGCGATCTCGGCGGTGGTGAGCCAGGCGCCTGGCGCCGCCCCGGCCATCGCGGTCGCCGCGCGCACCGCGTATTTCGCTTTGCTGGACAGCATGGCGCGAGGCTAGTGGCTCGGCCGGCGTTGCGCCACCGCCGCGGCTTGTGACCGGCACCCCCGCCGCCTAGTCTCCGCCCCCGCCGCACGCCGAGGGGGAGAGGGCATGCCGACCAAGCACTGGGACAAGACGCACCTGCCGTCGCGCCACGTCACCGTGGGACCGGACCGCGCGCCGCACCGCTCCTACTACTACGCGATGGGGCTGACGCAGGACGAGATCGACCAGCCGCTGGTCGGCGTCGTCACCTCCTGGAACGAAGCGGCCCCCTGCAACATCGCGCTCTCGCGCCAGGCGCAGTCGGTCAAGAAGGGGGTCGCCGAGGCCGGCGGCACGCCGCGCGAGTTCACCACCATCACCGTCACCGACGGCATCGCGATGGGCCATCAGGGCATGAAGTCCTCGCTGGTCTCCCGCGAGGTGATTGCCGATTCGGTGGAACTGACCGTGCGCGGCCATTGCTACGACGCCATCGTCGGGCTGGCCGGCTGCGACAAGTCGCTGCCGGGCATGATGATGGCGATGCTGCGCCTCAACGTCCCCAGCGTGTTCATGTACGGCGGCTCCATCCTGCCCGGCCGGTTCCACGGCCGCGACGTGACGGTGGTCGATGTGTTCGAGGCGGTCGGCCAGCACGCCGCCGGAAAAATCTCCGACGCCGACCTGCACGAACTGGAATGCGTCGCCTGTCCCTCGGCCGGCGCCTGCGGCGGGCAGTTCACCGCCAACACCATGGCGATGGTGAGCGAGGGCCTGGGCCTGGCGCTGCCCGGCTCGGCCGGCGCGCCCGCGCCCTACGAGGAGCGCGACCGCTGGGCGGTCGAGTCCGGCCGCGCCGTGATGCACCTGATCGAGCGGCGCATCCGCCCGCGCGACATCGTCACCCGCGCCGCGCTGGAGAACGCCGCGGTGCTGGTCGGCGCCACCGGCGGCTCGACCAACGCGGCGCTGCACCTGCCGGCGATCGCCAGCGAGGCCGGCATAAGCTTCACGCTCGACGACGTGGTGGCGATCATGCGGCGCACGCCGTACATCGCCGACCTCAAGCCCGCCGGCAAATACGTGGCGCTGGACGTGCATCGCGTCGGCGGCATCCCGGTCATCATCAAAGCGCTGCTGGATGCCGGGCTGCTGCACGGCGACTGCCTGACGGTGACCGGAAAATCGCTGGCCGAGAACCACCAGGACGTGGTGTTCCCGACCGACCAGGACGTGATCTATCCGGTCAGCCGCGCGATCTCGCCGACCGGCGGCGTGGTCGGGCTGAAGGGCAACCTCGCCCCCGACGGCGCGGTGGTGAAGGTGACCGGCATGACGAACCTGCGCTTCGAGGGCAGCGCGCTCTGCTTCGATACCGAGGAGGCGGCGTTCGCCGCGGTGCAGGCGCGCGCCTACAAGGCCGGCGACGTCATCATCATCCGCTACGAGGGGCCGAAGGGCGGCCCTGGCATGCGCGAGATGCTGTCCACCACCAGCGCGATCTACGGGCAGGGGATGGGCGGGCAGGTGGCGCTGATCACCGACGGCCGCTTCTCCGGCGGCACGCGCGGCTTCTGCGTCGGTCATGTCGGGCCGGAGGCGGCGGTGGGCGGGCCGATCGCGCTGCTGCGCGACGGCGACCGCATCGTCATCGACGCGACCGCCGGGCGCATCGACGTGCAACTCAGCGACGCCGAACTCGCCGCCCGCCGCGCCGCCTGGCGGCCCCGGCCAACCGACCACCAAAGCGGCGCGTTGTGGCGCTATGCGCAGACCGTCGGGCCGGCGCATCTGGGGGCGGTGACGCATCCCGGTGCCGCCGCGGAGACCCAGGTTTACGCCGACATCTGAAGCTGCAACACGCTGTTTCGTTTCCTCCCTGGCGGCATCGTGCCGAGGCACGATGCCGCCGCATGTTCGACAGGAGCCTTTGCCCATGCGTCGCCTTCTGACCAGCATTGCGCTTGCCGTCGTGCTTGCCGCCGGTCTTGCCGGCGGGGCGCTGGCGCAGCCCGCCCCGGTGCCGCCGCTGCGCGCCGAGCCGCCACCCCCGCCGCCGCCCGGCCCGGCCTATGTCTGGCAGCCGGGGCACTGGCACTGGAGCCACGGCGGCTGGATCTGGTTCCGCGGGCACTACGTGGTCCGCCACGCCGGCTGGCACGGCTATGTGCCCGGGCACTGGGCGCAGCGCGGGCCGGACTGGGTGTGGATCCCCGCGCACTGGCGATAGGCGCGCCGGGGGATGGCGTGAGCGTCGCGCCGTCCCCATTTCCCCCGCCAGCCGAATGCGCGGGGAGGCCAAGCCGATGCACGTGCATGACACGATCCCCGACCTGACCGTCGCCGGGCTGGCTGGGCCGACGGCGGCGGCGCTGTGCGAGCGCGACGCGCCGGCGGACCCGGCCGACGAGGTGTGGGCCACCATCCGCCGCGAAGGCGTCGAGGCGGCGGAGCGCGACGCGCTGATGGCGCAGCCGATCACCGCAGCGCTGCTGCATCACGCCACGTTCGCCGACGGGCTGGCGGCGCGGCTCGGCCGCAAGCTCGCCGACGGCGATCTTGGCGGCGCGGTGCTGACCGCGCTGATCGGCGAGGTGCTGGCCGAGGACAAGACGATCGTGCAGGCCGCCGCGACCGACCTCGCCGCGGTGCGCGACCGCGACCCGGCCTGCCCGGACCTCATCACGCCGTTTCTGTTCTTCAAGGGCTATCTGGCGATCGAGGCGCACCGGGTGGCGCATTTCCTGTGGCGGCGCGACCGGCAGCACCTGGCGCGGCATCTGCAAAGCCGGGTGTCGGAAGTGTTCGCGGTCGATATCCACCCGGCGGCGCGGCTCGGCTGCGGCATCCTGCTTGACCACGGCACCGGGCTGGTGATCGGCGAGACGGCGGTGGTGGAGGACGACGTCTCGATCCTGCAGGGCGTGACGCTGGGCGGCACCGGCAAGGAATGCGGCGACCGGCACCCGAAAATCCGGCGCGGCGTGCTGATCGGCGCCGGGGCGAAGGTGCTGGGCAATATCGAGGTGGGCGAGGGAGCGAAGATCGGCGCCGGCTCGATCGTGCTGGACCGGGTGGCGCCGCACACGACGGTGGTCGGCGTGCCGGCGCGGCCGGTAGGGGCGACGCTGACCGACCTGCCCGCGTTCACGATGGACCAGACGCTGCCGGCGCCGGATTACGCGATTTGAAAGAAGTGTTATCTGCGCCATCTGCGTCATCTGCGGATGAACTTCTTCTTCAACGCCCGATCCGCTCCACCCCGCCCATCCACGGCCACACCGCCTCCGGCACCACGATCGAGCCGTCGGCCTGCTGGTAGGTTTCCATCACCGCGATCAGCGCCCGCCCCACCGCGACGCCGGACCCGTTCAGCGTGTGGACATGCGCGACCGCCTTCCCGTCCGCGGCGCGGAACCGCGCGTTCATCCGCCGCGCCTGGAACTCGCGGCAGTTGGAACACGAACTGATCTCCCGCCACGCCTGCTGCCCCGGCAGCCAGACTTCGAGGTCAAAGGTTTTCGCCGCGCCGAACCCGGTGTCGCCGGCGCACAGCACCACCCGCCGATACGGCAGGCCGAGCCGTTCCAGCACCGTCTCGGCACAGCGCGTCATGCGCTCCTGCTCGGCGTCGCTGTCCTCCGGGCGGGTGATGCTGACCAGCTCGACTTTGCGGAACTGGTGCTGGCGCAGCATGCCCCGCGTGTCGCGCCCCGCCGACCCGGCCTCGGAGCGGAAACAGTCGGACAACGCCGTGACGCGCAGCGGCAGCGATTTCGCCGGTAGAATCTCGCCGGCGGCGAGGTTGGTCAGCGGCACTTCCGCGGTCGGGATCAGCCATCGTCCGTCGGTGGTGCGGAACAGGTCGTCGGCGAATTTCGGCAGCTGGCCGGTGCCGTACATGGTCGCGTCGTTGACCAGCGACGGCACCGTGACTTCCTCGTAGCCGTGCTCGCGGGTGTGCAGGTCGAGCATGAACTGGCCGAGCGCGCGCTCCAGCCGCGCCAGCGCGCCGCGCAGGATGGTGAAGCGGCTGCCGGCCAGTTTGGCCGCCGCCTCGAACTGCATCAGCCCGAGCGCCTCGCCGAGCTCGAAATGCTGCTTTGGGGCAAAGCCGAGGTCGCGCGGCGCGCCGCCCTGCTTGAGCACGACGTTGGCGTTTTCGTCCTGCCCATCCGGCACGTCGGCGTCGAGCACGTTGGGCAGGCGTTCCAGGACAGCGCGAATCTCGCCGTCGAGCGTCGCCGCGTCCGCCTCCAGCCGTTCCATCGCACCGCGCAGCCCCGCCGCCTCGGCCTCCAGGGGCGCCGTGTCGGCGCCCTGGCGACGGCCCTCGCCGACCTGGCGGGCGAGCGCGTTGCGGCGCGCCTGCAACTCCTGCAACTCGGTCAGCGCCGCACGGCGGGCGGCGTCGCGGGCGAGTATCTCCTCGGCCGCCGGCGGCAGCCCACGCCGCGCCAGCGCCGCGTCGAACGCCGCCGGATCGGCGCGGATCGCGCGGATGTCGTGCATGCCTAAGGCTCGACCGGCTTGGGCTCGACGATGCGGGCGGCGAGGATGGAGAGCTCGTAGAGCGCGATCAGCGGCACCGCGAGCGCGCACTGCGTCACCACGTCCGGCGGCGCCAGCACCGCGGCGATGATGAACATGCCGACATAGGCATAGCGCCGATAGCGCCGCAGCGCTTTGGACGTCACGATCCCGACCTTCGCGAGCAACGACAGCGCCACCGGCAACTGGAACGCGACGCCGAACGCAAAAATCAGCTTCATCACGAGATCGAGGTATTCGCCGACTTTCGGCATCAGCTCGATCGGGATGCCGGCCTCGCTGTTCGGCGTCTCGAAGCTGATGAAGAACTTCCAGGCGAACGGGAACACGAAATAATAGGCGAGCGCCGCGCCGGCGACGAACAGCACCGGGGTCGCCGCCAGGAACGGCACGATGGCGCGCTTCTCGCTGCGATAGAGGCCGGGCGCGATGAACAGCCACAGTTGCGTCGCCAGCACCGGGAAGGAGACGAAGGCGGCGCCGAAGAACGCCACCCGCACATAGGTAAAAAACGCCTCGTAGAGCTGCGTGTAGATCAGCGCCCGGTTGCCGCCCGGCTTGTTCGCCAGCGCGGTCGCCAGCGGGCGCGCCAGGAACCCGTAGATGTCCGACGAAAAATGGTAGCAGACCAGGAAGGCGACCAAAAACGTCGCCATGCTGATCAGTACCCGCCGACGCAGCTCGACCAGGTGATCGAGCAGCGGCATCGGCTTGTCGTGGATCGGATCGTCGTCGGCGGTGGTGGCCACGGGAAACCTGCTTGGCGGATCAGGCGAAGGGCGGGCGCGCGAACGAGGCGCCCTGCGCCGCCTGCGGCGGGATGAAGGCGGGCGCGGCCAGCGCGCCGGCCACCGCGGGCGGGATGAACGACGGCGCCGCCGCCGGCGCCGTCGCGGCCGCCTCCGCCGGGTTCGGCCCGGGCGATGGCGCGGCCGCGATTTCCGCAACCGGCTCAGGTGCCGGCGCGGCGAACGGGTCGTCGAACGCCTGGCGCAGCGAGCCGTCCTCATCGACCGCGCGCTCGATCTCGCCGCGGATGTCGAAGTTGCGGATTTCGTTGATCTGCTGGCGCACCTCGGCGAGTTCGGTGTCGCGCACCATCTCGTCCACATGGCTCTGGAATTCGGCGGCCATGCGGCGGGCCTTCTTGATCGCGCCGGTGACCGCCTTGATCGCGACCGGCATGTCCTTCGGGCCGATCAGCACCAGGGCGACCACGCCGATCAGGCCGATCTCGGTCCAGGCAAAGTCGAACATGCGCGCAGGGGCTCCATCGGGTGCCTCTGCTAGCAGGAAAGCGGGGGGATGGGAAATCGCCGCGGCGATCAGGCGTCCAGCCGGCGGAACCGGACCAGCATCTCGGCCTCCAGCTCCCGGTCGAAGAACGGCTTGATCATGCGCGGCATCTCGCGGAAGGCGGGCGGCAGCGCGCCGAGGTCGCTGTAGCCGGTCAGGAAGATGAACGGGATGCCGCGCTCGCGCAGCACCTCGGCGATCGGGGTGGAGTTCTGACCCGGCCAGGTTCACGTCGAGCAGCGCGCCATCCAGCCCCTCCGTGCGCGCCAGCGCCATCGCCTGGTCCAGCCGGCCGACCGGGCCGACCACCTGCACGCCCGCCATCTGCAACAATTCGGCAATCATGTCGGCCACCATCAGCGCGTCCTCGACCACGAGCACACGCAGGCCGGAGAGAGCGGCCGGTGCTTCGGGCACGATCATGTCGCTATCCCCCGGCCGGTTGCCGCCGGCGCGTTGTGTTGCAGCGGAAAGGCAAGCTCGGCGCGCAGGCCGGTGGCGAGGAACGTCACCTCGAACGTGCCGGCAAGCTCGTATTGCATGCTGCGCCGCACGAAGCCGGTGCCGAAGCCCTCGCGTGCCGGCGGCGCCGCCGGCGGGCCGCCGCTTTCGCTCCAGGTCAGCACCACGCGCTCGCCCGGCGCGGCGCCCTCGATGCGCCAGTCCACCGCGACCTCGCCGCCGGCCACGCTGAGCGCGCCATATTTCGCCGCGTTGGTGGCCAGTTCGTGCAGCACCATGCCCATCGCGGCCGACTGGCCAGGGTCGAGCAGCACCGCAGGGCCGTCCAGCCGCGCCGCGTGCCGCTCGGACCCGCCCAGGGGCGCCAGGGTCGCCAGCAACAGTTCGCGCAGGTCCGTGCCCTGCCAGTTGTGCTGCGAGAGCAGGTCGTGCAGGCGGCCCATCGCGCGCAGGCGGGCGAGGAAGCCCTCGATGAACTGATCCGGCGGCGGATGGTCCTTGAGCATCCGCGTCGCCAGCGCGGCGACGGTTGCCAGCACGTTCTTCACGCGATGCTGCAACTCGTGCAGCAGCATCCGCTGATGCGCCTCGGCGGTCTTGCGCTCGCTGATATCGACCACCGCGGCGATGGCGCCGCGCGGCCGCCCGGCCTCGTTGAACAGCGGCGTCACCGAGAACATCACCGCCAGCGCGCTGCCGTCGGCACGCAGCAATTCCGCCTCGAACCCGTCGGCCGACTCGCCGGTGCGGGCGGCAACCTGCAGCGGATGGGCTTCGGGCGGCACCTCCTCCCCGTTGACGCGCAGCCGCAGCCGCGCCGCCGCCGACCCCATGCCGCCGCGCTGGTCCTCCGGCTCGCCGAGCAGTTGCGCGCCGCGGCGGTTGACATGGACATCGGCGCCTTCGCGGTCCTCGATGATGAAGATGCCGGTCGGCACAAGGTTGAGCAGCGTCTCCAGGCTCTCGACGCGGTTGCGCAGGTCGTGCGCGAGTTCGCCGATGCGCGCCTCGGCGGCGGAGATGCGGCTGATGTCGGTGAAGGTGATGACCACGCCGTCGATGACGTTGGCCACGGTGCGATACGGCATTATGCGCACCGCGTAGGTGCCATCGGCGTCGGGGGTCTGCACCTGGCGCTCGATGGTGGCGAGCGTGCGCAGCACGCGGGCGCAGTCGGCCTCCAGCGTATCCGGCTGGAAGCGCGTGCGGACATGGCTGATCGGCCGGCTGGTGTCGCTGTCAACCAGCCGGAACATCTCCTTGGCCGCCGGCGTGAAGCTTTTCACGCACAGGTCGCGGTCCAGGAACAGGGTGGCGATCTGCGTGCTCTCCAGCAGGTTCACGATGTCGCTGTTGGACCGGCTGAGCTCCTCGACGCGCGAATTCAGCTCGGAATTGACGGTCTGCAGCTCCTCGTTGGTCGATTGCAGCTCCTCGCGCGAGGTTTCCAGCTCCTCGTTGGCCGATTGCATCTCCTCGTTCATCGAGGACAGTTCCTCGTTGGAGGATTTCAGCTCCTCGTTGGCCGATTCCAGTTCCTCGGTGGTGGCCTGCAGCCGTTCGCGGGCGGCGCGCAGTTCGGCTTCGAGCCGGCGCAGATTGGCGCCCTGCTCGTCGCTCGCGGCCGGCGTCGGCGCCTCCTCCTCCGGCTTCTGGACGCCGCCCAGTTCCTTGAACACGACCATGTACAGCCGTTCCTGCGCCAGGCCGTCGCGCAGCGGTTCGACGATCAGGTCGATCGCCTGCCGGCCGCCTTCGGTGGCCACCAGCACGTTGCTCTGCATGGCGGGCTGGCCGCCGGCGATGGCACGTTGCAGCAGCGCCCGCAGTTCCGGCCGGATGTCCCGCCGGGCGAGGCTGAGCACGCCGGTATCCGGCACGCCGGCCGGCAATTCCAGGAACTTGCCGGTGCGTGCGGAGGCTTGCACGACCTCGCCATCGGCGCTGACGATCACGAACGGCGGGGCGTGCCGGTCCAGCACCTGCCGCTCCGCCGCCGGGCGTATGCCGCCCTCGGGCGTCGCCGGACGCGCCGCGGCGGGCCTGGGCTGGCTCGCGGCGTCCGGCGCGAACAGCGGGAAATCCGGCAGCCGGCGCTCGCTCAGCGTGCGGCGCTGGAACAGGCGGTTCGCCTTGTCCACGGCGTTGAACAGCCGCGCGTGGCGCGACACGTTCTCCGACGTCCCGAGGAACAGGAATCCGTCCTCGCGCAGCGCGTAGTGGAACAGCGGGATCAGCCGGTTCTGCAGTTCGGCGTTGAGGTAGATCAGCAGGTTGCGGCAGGACAGCAGGTCGAGGCGGGAAAACGGCGCGTCGCGCAGCACGCTGTGCACCGAGAACATGCAGATTTCGCGCAGTTCGTTGGCCACGCGCCAGGTGCCGTCCTCGCGCACGAAGTAGCGCTCCAGCCGCTTGGGCGGGATGTCCTTGAGGGCTGCCGCCGGATAGCGGCCGAGGCGCGCCGCCGCGACCGCCTGCTCGTCGATGTCGCTGGCGAAGATCTGCAGTTTCGGCGCGTCGTGGGATTTCGGCGCCAGCTCGCGCAGCAGGATGGCGATGGAATACGCCTCCTCGCCGGTGGCGCAGGCGGGCACCCAGACGCGCACCATGTCGTCCGGCCCCTTGCCGTCGAACAGGCGCGGGATCACCAGCCGTTCCAGCGCCGCGAACGCCGCCGGATCGCGGAAGAAGCCGGTCACGCCGATCAGCAGATCCTGGAACAGCAGGTCCAGTTCCTTCGGCTCGCGGCGCAGATGCGCGACGAACTCCGGCACTTCGCTGATCTGCAGCACCTGCATCCGCCGCTGCACGCGGCGGATCACGGTGCGGTCCTTGTATTCCCGGAAGTCGTGGCCGGTGTGCGCGCGGAGCAACGTGAAGATCTGCGCCAGCGAATCCGCCGCCTCCAGACGCACGCCGTCCGGCCCCTTGCGGGCGTCCACCAGCGTCAGGTGACGGAAATACTCCGCCAGCTTCTCCGGGATGTCTTCGAGCGGCAGGACGTAGTCCACCATGCCGGTGGTGACGGCGCTGCGCATCATGCCGTCGTATTCCGCCTCGGCCTGCGCCAGGGTCAGCCCGCCATGCTCCTTGATCGCGCGCAGGCCGAGCGTGCCGTCGCTGCCGGTGCCGGAGAGGATGATGCAGGCAGCATCGTCGCCCTGGTCCTGCGCCAGGGAGACGAAGAAACTGTCCACCGTGGTGCGGTGGCCGCGCGCCGGCAGCGGCTTGGCGAGCAGCAGCGTCCGCTTCACGACGGTCAGCGTCACGTTGGACGGAATGACGTAGATGGTGTTGGCGGCCAGCGTCATGCCGTGCTCGATCTGCAGCACCGGCAAGCGGCTGACGCGCGCCAGCATTTCGGGAAGGATGCTGGTGTGCTGCGGGTCGAGATGCAGGACCACGACGAACGCCATGCCGCAGTCCGGTTCCAGCAGCGGCAACAGACGCTTCAACGCCTCGATGCCGCCCGCGGACGCGCCGATGCCGATCACCGGCGGCGGCCGCCTGTCGCCATGCTCCAACGGATCGTCGGCGTCTTGCTGCGGCTCGGTGCGGTCGTCCTCGATCAAATTGCGACGTTCCTGGCTGCTTGGGGAGCCGAGCGGCGGCGGCATCGCCGTCCGTTCGCTTTGCGATGCCTGAGGTTCCACGGCATCTGGGCGGTCGTTCGGCCCTGGCCAGCAACCGTTACACTGGCACCATAGACCTATCCGGCATTGAAGCAATAGCGTTAAAGACGCCTACCGTGGATCAGCGGGCGCCGGAGATGTTTCCCGCGTCCGCGGGTCAGTCCAGCTCCACAAGCAGCGGAACATGATCCGACGGCTGGTCCTCGCCGCGTTCCCGCCGGTCCGGCACCGCTTCGGTCAGCCGCTCGGCGAGCGTCGGCGACAGCAGCACGTGGTCGATGCGCAGCCCGGCGTCGCGCGGCCAGGCGGCGGCCTGGTAGTCCCAGAACGTCCACAGTTTTGCGGCCGGGTGCAGCGCGCGCACCGCGTCGGTGAGCCCGAGCCAGAGCAGTTTGCGAAACCGCGCCCGGCTCTGCGGGTGGCGCAGCGCATCGCCCGGCGGCAGCGCGCCGGGGGCGAAATCGTCGTCGGTCGGGCAGACGTTGAAGTCGCCGGCGATCAGCAGCTTCGTGTCGCGCTCTAGCAGTGCGGCGGCGCGGGCGACGCAGCGCGTCCATCCAGGCGAGCTTGTAGGCGAACCCCGCCGGGCCGCCGGAATTGCCGTTGGGCAGGTAGATGCCGATGACGGTCATGCCCTCGGTCGTGAGTTCCAGGTAGCGCGCCTGCGCGTCGCCGTCGGGCAGGCCGGGCAGCGCGCGGTGCGTCACCGCGAACGGGCAGCGGGCCAGCACGGCGACGCCGTTGTAGGATTTCTGCCCCACCGTGGCGGCGCGATAGCCGAGGCCGGCGAAGGCGAGGGTGGGGAAGCCGTGCTCCTCGCACTTGGTTTCCTGCAGCAGCAGCAGGTCGGGCTGCACGCGCTCCAGCCAGCGCTGGACGTGGGTTTCCCGCTGGCGGATCGAGTTGACGTTCCAGGTGGCGAGCTTCACGGGCGGGAGCCGGGGGGAGGGGTCGCGCTCAATCGACCGAAAAACTCGTCCCGCAGCCGCAGGACGAGCGCGCATTCGGGTTGCGCACCGCGAAATGGCTGCCCATCAGCTCGTCGGTGTAGTCCAGCTCCGCGCCGGCCAGCAGATCGAGGCTCGCCGGGTCGATCAGCACGCGCGCGCCGCCGTGCTCGACCACCACGTCGTCCGGCGCCGCCTCCCGGTCCAGCTCGAAACGGTACTGAAAGCCGCTACACCCGCCGGCCAGCACGGCGACGCGGAGCGCGGCGCTCGCTTCGGCGGCGGCGAGCTCGGCGATGCGCGCGGCGGCGCGGTCGGTGAGGCGGAACCGGGTTGCGTCCATGCCGCAACATAGGCGCAAGGCAGCGCGGATTGAAGGGCGGCGCGCGATCCGGTAATGCGCCGGCGTGACCGACCTGGCTCCCTGGGCCGCCCGCCCCGACCCGATGCGCGGCCGGCTCCACCCGGAGCCGGAGAGCCCCACGCGCCGCCCGTTCCAGCGCGACCGCGACCGCATCGTCCACAGCTCGGCGTTCCGCCGCCTGCAATACAAGACCCAGGTGTTCGTCAATCACGAGGGCGACTTCTTTCGCACCCGGCTGACGCACAGCCTGGAAGTGGCGCAGATCGCCCGCTCGGTGGCGCGCGAACTCAGGCTCGACGAGGACCTGACCGAGGCGCTGGCGCTCGCCCACGACCTCGGCCATCCGCCGTTCGGCCATGCCGGGGAGGAGGCGCTGGCGCTGGCGATGAAGCCGTTCGGCGGCTTCGACCACAACGCGCAGAGCCTGCGCGTGGTGACGCTGCTGGAGAGCCGCTACGCCGCCTTCGACGGGCTGAACCTGACCTGGGAGACGCTGGAGGGCCTGGCCAAGCACAACGGCCCGCTGCGCCGCCCGCCGGCCTATGTCGCCGACTACGACGCGCGGCACAAGCTGGCGCTGCACACCTGGCCGTCGGCCGAGGCGCAGGTGGCCTCGCTCGCCGACGACATCGCCTATCACAGCCACGACCTCGACGACGGGCTGCGCGCGCAGCTGTTCACGCCCGCCGATCTGGCGCACCTGCCGGTGGTCGGCGAGGCGCTGGCCGAGGCGGCGCGCGCCAGCCTGGACGTGCCGCCGCCGCGGCTGCAGCACGAAACGATCCGGCGGGTCATCAACGCGCTGGTGGTCGATCTGATCGAGGAGTCGCGGCGGCGCATCGCGGCCCTCGATCCGGCCGATGCCGACGCGATCCGCAACGCCCGCCGCCCGATGGTGGCGTTCAGCCCGGCGATGGCGGAGAAGAACCGCGCCATCAAGGATTTTTTGTTCGCGCGGATGTATCGCCACTGGCGCGTCAACCGCATGACCGCGAAGGCGCGGCGGCTGACCGTGGAACTGTTCGCGCTGCTGCACGCGGACACCGCGCTGCTGCCCGACGAATGGCGCGGGCGCGCGGGCGAGTCCGGCACGGCGCGCGCGGCGCAGGCGGTCGCCGATTACGTCGCCGGCATGACCGACCGCTCCGCCCGCGACGAATATTTGCGGCTGACCGACCTCTCCGTGCCGGGGTGATGATGCCACCGGACGGGCGTTTGCAGGTATGGTCGTCGTGCCCGCCCGCGCGGGCATGACGCATTGGCAAGGCGGCTCCTGCACCATGACCGACAACATTTTTGCCGAGTTGCGCAGCCGTGTGCTGGCCGCGCTGCAAGCCACCATCCCCGGCCTGCCGGCGGAGGTGGCCGCGCGCGTCGAGGTGACGCCGGCGCGCGAGGCGGCGCACGGCGACGCCGCCACCAACGCCGCGCTGGTCGCGGCCAAGGCGGCGCGCGTCAATCCGCGCCAGCTTGCGGCCACGCTGGCCGGTTCCCTGCCGGGCGACCTGATCGAATCGGCGGCGCCGGCCGGGCCGGGCTTCGTCAACCTGCGGCTGCAGAAATCCGCTCTTGTCGGCCGGATTCCGCGCATTCTGGAAAGCGGCTTGCATTATGGCGACAGCGATCTGGGCGGCGGCCTGCCGAGCAACGTGGAATACGTCTCGGCCAACCCGACCGGGCCGATGCATGTCGGCCATTGCCGCGGCGCGGTGGTCGGCGACGCGCTCGCCAACCTGCTGGCGAAGGCCGGCTTCGCGGTCACCAAGGAATACTACGTCAACGATGCCGGCGCGCAGGTGGCGGCGCTCGCCTGGGCCGCCTACTGGCGATATTTGCAGGCGCTGGGCACGGGTTTGACGGAGGCCGAGTTTTCCGAGGAGGTGCCGGGCGGGCTGCAATATCGCGGCGACTACCTGATCGACGTGGGCGCGGCGCTGGCCGCGCGGCATGGCGATTCGCTCGCCGGCCCCGGCGGCACGATCGCCGCGCCGGATGTCTGGCTGCCCGCCGTGCGCGATTTCACCATCGCCGCGATGCTGCGGACGATCCGCGAAGACCTCGCCGTGCTCGGCGTGTTTCCCGACGTGTTCACGTCCGAGCGGGCGCTGGTCGAGCGCGGGGCGGTCGATGCCACCATCGCGCGGCTCGCGGCCAAAGGGCTGATCTACGAAGGCGTGCTGGAGCCGCCGAAGGGCAAGGTGCCGGACGATTGGGAGCCGCGCGCGCAGACGCTGTTCCGCGCCACGCAGTTCGGCGACGACGTGGACCGGCCGCTCAGGAAATCCGACGGCAGCAACACGTATTTCGCCAACGACATCGCCTATCACGCCGACAAGCTCGACCGCGGCGCCGGCTGCATGATCGACGTGTGGGGCGCCGACCACGGCGGCTACGTGTCGCGCATGCAGGCGGCGGTGGCGGCGCTGGGCGGCAAGCTTGAAGTCGTGCTCTGCCAGATCGTCCACGTGCTGAAGGACGGCGCGCCGGTGCGCATGTCCAAGCGTGCCGGCACGTTCGTCACGTTGGGCGACCTGCTCGACGAGGTCGGGCGCGACGCCGTGCGCTTCACCATGCTGACGCGCAAGGCCGACGCGCAGATGGAGTTCGACATCGCGCTGGCGGTGGCGCAGACGCGCGACAATCCGGTATTCTACGTGCAGTACGCGCACGCGCGCTGCCGCAGCGTGCTGCGCGCCGCGGCCGGAATGTTCGGTGCGGAGAACACCACCGACGCGGCGCTGGCCGCGGCTGCGCTCGATACGCTGGAGCACCCGTCGGAAATGGCACTGATTCGCCGGCTGGCGGCCTGGCCGCGCACCGTCGAGGCCGCGGCGCTGGCGCGGGAGCCACATCGAATTGCATTTTTCCTCTATGACTTGGCGGCTGACTTTCATATGCTGTGGAACCGGGGCAAGGACGATGCTGCGCTGCGGTTCCTGGTCGCCGACCGGCCGGCGGAGACGCTGGCGCGGCTGGCCCTGGTCGCCGCGACTTCGGTGGTGATCCGCTCCGGGCTGGCGGTGATGGGGGTGGACCCCGTCGAGGAGATGCGGTGAGAGCACGGATCGAGCCCCTGGCGGGCGGCGAGGACCTGGACATTCCCATGCCGGCGATGGCGCCGGCCTATCGCCTGGGCGCGCAGCGGCGCGCGCCGGGGATGGACCCGGCGACGCGGCGGCTGGCGATTTTTGCCGGCGGCATCGGCGCGGCGCTGATGCTGCTGGTCGGCGTCTGGTCGTTCACCGGCCATCGCCCTGCGGGCGTGCCCGTGATCGAGGCGGACAGCCGGCCGCTGCGCGTCAAGCCGGCGAATCCCGGCGGATTGCAGATCGCCGGCGCCAACGACTCGATCCTGTCGGGCGACAGCGACGGCAAGGTGGCGATGGCCCCACCCCCGGAGGCACCTGAGCCGCAGGCGCTGAAGGCCGAGGAGAAGGCCGCCGCCGCCGCGGCGACGCCGCTGCCCGCCGTGCCGGCGCCGCCGACCGCGCTCTCGCCGATCGAGCCGCCAAAACCCGCCCCGCAGGCAGTGGAGGCCGCACCGCCGGCGCCGCCGGTGGCCGCCGCCAGGCCCGCGCCCGCCCCGCCGCCGGCGGCGGCGGCAAAACCGTCGGGCGCGATGGTGCAGCTCGCCGCGGTCGAGTTGGAGGAGGGGGCGAAGTCGGAGTGGCACCGGCTGGAGCACCGCTATCACGACCTGCTCGACGGCCGCACGCCGACCTTTACCCGCACCGAGCACGCCGGAAAGACTTTCTGGCGCGTGCGGACCGGCGGTTTTGCCGACATCGTCGAGGCGATCCGGTTCTGCGAGCACGTCAAGGCGAAGGGCGGCGGCTGCTCGGTTGCCAGTTTCTAAGGCCGCCATCATCGGCCTCGCCGGCCCGAGCCTCAGCGCCGGCGAGGCGGCGCTGTTGCGGGCGCATCCGCCGGCCGGCGCCATCCTGTTCCGCCGCAACGTCGCACATCCGGCGCAACTGCGCGCGCTGACCGACGCGCTGCGCGAGCTGCTGCCGGCGGGTGCGCTGATCCTGGTCGATCAGGAAGGCGGCCGGGTGGCACGGCTGCGCCCGCCGCACTGGCGCGCCCATCCGCCCGCCGGCGCCCTCGGCGCCCTGCACGCAAGCGCCGCGGCGGCCGGGCTGCGGGCGGCATGGCTGACCGGCGCGCTGATCGGGGCCGACTGCGCGGCGGCGGGCATCGACGTGGCCTGCGCGCCGGTGCTCGACCTGCGCCTGCAGGATGCCCATGACGTGATCGGCGACCGCAGTTTCGGCGCCGACCCGCGCGCGGTGGCCGCCCTAGGACGGGCGGTGGCGGAGGGGCTGCTGGCGGCCGGCGTGCTGCCGGTCGCCAAACACGCGCCGGGGCACGGGCGGGCGCGGGCCGACAGCCATCTCGCCCTGCCCGTGGTGGACGCGGCCGATCTCAGCGACGATATGTTGCCTTTCGCCGCCAACGCTGATCTTCCGGTGATGATGACCGCACATATCCGCTACCTCGCCCTCGACCCCGACCGCCCCGCGACGCTCTCGCCGCGCGTGGTGGCGGAGGCGATCCGGGGGCGCATCGGCTTCGCCGGCCTGCTGCTCTCCGACGACCTCGCGATGGCGGCGCTCGCCGGCACGCCGGCCGAGCGCGCGCTGGGCGCGCTCCAAGCCGGCTGCGACCTGGCACTCTATTGTCCGGGCGACGCGGCGGGGAACGCGGCGGTGCTGCGCGCCTGCCCGCCGGTCACGGACGCGGCGGCGGCGCGGCTGGCGGCGGCGCGGGCGATGGCGGCGGCGAAATTCCGCGCACAGGACGTGTTCGAACTCGCCGCCGAGCGCGAGCGGCTGCTGACGGCATGACGCAGCTCGTTCTGGATTTCCTGCTCGCGGCGGTGCCGACCATCATCGCCATCACGCTGCACGAGGCGGCGCACGGCTACGCGGCGCTGGCGATGGGCGACGACACGGCGCGGCAGGCGGGGCGGCTGTCGCTCAATCCGCTCGTGCATGTCGATCGCTTCGGCACCATCCTGCTGCCTGGCTTCCTGCTGGTCAGCCAGCTGATCGCGTTCGGCCGCGTCGGCTTCATGTTCGGCTGGGCCAAGCCCGTGCCGGTCTCGGCCTGGAAGTTCCGCGACCCGCGGCGCGGCATGATGGTGGTTGCCGCGGCGGGACCGGCGATGAACTTTCTGCTCGCCTGGATCGGCGCGGTGCTGCTGTACCTGGTCCCGTTCCTCGGCGGCGGCGCCGCGGCGGCGCTGCGGTTCCTGTTCTACTTCATGCTCGTCAACATCGTGCTCGGCGTCTTCAACCTGATCCCGCTGCCGCCGCTCGACGGCGGGCGCATCGCAGTCGGCCTGCTGCCGTTGCCGCTCGCCCGCGCCTGGGCGCGGCTGGAGCGCGCGGGGCTGCTGATCGTGCTGCTGCTGGTGTTTCTGGTGCCGGCGCTGGCACGCCAGGCGGGTTACCATTTCGACCCGGTGCGGGCGCTGCTTGGCGGCGTTGCCGACCCGGCCTTCCGCCTCGTGCTGATGCTCGCCGGCCACCCGGCGGCCGGCGCGCTGCTGCTCGGCAATGGCTGAGGACGCGCAGGCGCTGGTGCTGCACCTCGACGGGTTCGAGGGGCCGCTCGACCTGCTGCTCGACCTCGCCCGCGGCCAGAAAGTCGATCTCGCCCGCATTTCTATTCTGTCTCTGGTCGAGCAATACCTGGCGGTGATCGAGAGCGCGCGGGCGGTGCGGCTGGAGCTGGCGGCGGACTGGCTGGTGATGGCGGCGTGGCTCGCCTGGCTGAAGAGCCGCCTGCTGCTGCCCGCCGGCGACGACGCCGAGGCGGGCGAGGAGGCGGCAGAAATGCTGGCGGCGCGCCTGCTGGATTTGCAGCGCATGCGGCAGGCGGCGCTGTGGCTCGGCGCGCGGCCGGTGCTCGGGCAGGACGTGTTCGCCCGCGGCGCGCCGGAAGGGTTCGTGGAGACCGACCGCTCGCAACTGGCGCTCGACCTGCCGGCGCTGCTGCGCGCCTATCTGGGCGCGCTGCGCCGCGCGGCGGGGACGCGCCGCTACCGCCCGCCGAAGCTGACGCTGTGGAGCGTGCAGGACGCGCTGCAACGCCTGGCCGCCCTGCTCGGCCACCTGCCCGACTGGACGACGCTGGAGCGGTTCCTGCCCGACAGCCTCGGCAGCGCGATGGAACGCCGGGCGGCGCTGGCGAGCACGCTGGTCGCCGGGCTCGAACTGGCGCGCGGCGGCGCGCTGCGGCTGCGGCAGGAGGCGGCGTTCGGCCCGATCCTGGTGCGCCCGATCCGCCAGGCAGGGGGAGGCGGCGATGGCGGATGACGACGACGCCGTGCGGCTGGCCGAGGCGATGGTGTTCGCCTCCGCCGCGCCGGTGACGCTGCGCCAGCTCGGCCAGGTGCTGCCCGAGGGCACCGAGCCGGAGACGGTGATTTCCGCCCTGCGCGCGCGCTATGCGGGAAGGGGTGTGGAACTGGCGGAGGTGGCGGGCGGCGTGCAGTTCCGCACCGCGCCCGATCTCGCGCCGCGGCTGCGCAAAGTGGTCTCCGTGCCGCGAAAACTGCCGCGGGCGGCGATGGAGACGCTGGCAATCGTCGCCTACCACCAGCCGGTGACGCGCGGCGAGATCGAGGAAATCCGCGGCGCCGCCCTGGCCCAGGCGACGCTGGACGCGCTGCTGGAGAACGGGCTGATCGCGCCGAAGGGGCGGCGCGAGTTGCCGGGCCGGCCGACGCTGTGGGGCACCACGCCGGCGTTTCTGGCGCAGTTCGGGTTGCAGGATTTGCGCGAACTGCCGCGGCGGGAGGATTTGCTGGTCGAGCCGCCGGATGCTGCGCGCGCGGCGAACGGTGCCGCCGAACCCGCTCAGGAGTGAGCGGCGCGCCGGCTCTCGGTCCGCAACTGGCCGCACGCGGCCAGGATGTCGCGCCCGCGCGGGGTGCGCACCGGCGCGGCGTAGCCCGCGTCCATCACGATCTTCGCAAACCGCGCGATCGCGGCCGGCTTGCTGGTGGCGTACGGGCTGCCGGGCCAGGGATTGAACGGGATCAGGTTCACTTTGGCCGGCATGCCGGCGATCAGCCGCACCAGTTCGCGCGCCTCGGCCGGCGAATTGTTGACGCCGTCGAGCATGACATACTCGAACGTGATCCGCCGCGCGTTCGACGCCCCCGGATAGCGCCGGCACGCCGCGATCAGCTCGGCGATCGGATATTTCCGGTTCAGCGGCACCAGCTCGTCGCGCAGTTCGTCGCGCACCGCATGCAGCGACACGGCGAGGTTGACGCCGAGTTCGGAGCCGGCGCGGTCCATCATCGGCACCACGCCGGAGGTGGAAAGCGTGATGCGCCGGCGCGACAGCGCGATGCCCTCGTTGTCCATCACGATGGTCATGGCCTTCGCCACGTTCTCGTAGTTGTAGAGCGGCTCGCCCATGCCCATCAGCACGATGGTCGAGAGCAGGCGCGGGGTTTCGCCCTTCGGCGAGGGCCATTCGCCGTAGGCGTCGCGCGCCGCCATGAACTGCCCGACGATCTCGGCGGCGCCGAGGTTGCGCACCAGTGCCTGCGTGCCGGTGTGGCAGAAGCGGCAGGCGAGCGTGCAGCCGACCTGCGAAGAAATGCAGACGGAACCGCGATCTTCCTGGAGGTCTGGGATATAGACCGTCTCGGCCTCCTGCCCGTCGCGGAAGCGGAACAGGAACTTTTTGGTCGCATCCTCGCTGGTCTGCTGTGCCGCGACCTCCGGGCGGCCGATCACGAACCGCTCGGCGAGTTTCTGCTGCAACGGCCGCGCGACTGTGGACATGCGGGAAAACTCGGTCACGCCCTGGTGATAGATCCAGTGCCAGAGCTGCTTGGCGCGGAACGGCGCCTCGCCGCTCGCTTCCAGCTCGGCGGCGAGTTCGGCGCGCGACAGGCCGACCAGCTCGCGCCGCCCGTCGGCAAGCTGCGCCGGCGGCGGGGCGAAGCGCGCGGTCTTCGCCAGGATGCGCGCGCGCTCGGCGTCCGTGAGTTGCAGCGCCGCACTCATCCGTGCGCCTTGGCGGGCGGGCAGCGCTTGACGATCGCCTCGTAGGCGCGGGTGAAGCCGCGCAGGCTGAACGTGTCGGTGACCCCGGCGTCCTTCGGGCCGGGCGCGTGCATCACCGCCTGCTTGCCGTGCTCCATCGCCCGCACCGCCGCGCGCCCGTCGCGCGCGAAGGCGGAGCGCTGCGAGGTGTAGAGATCAAAACTGTCGTTCTCGACGGCCAGCTTGGCTGTCGCGTTGGCGGGGAAGGGAAAACCGGCGCTGATCGCCACGGCATCGCGGCCGGACGGCCGCTCGGTCACCGTCATCACCACGTCGCCGCGGCCCGGCAGCGCCGGTTTGGAGTTGCGGGCGCGGGTGAAGGCGTAGCAGATGGTCTGCCCGGCCTCCTGGTCGGTGGCCGCCGTCCAGTCGTCGAACGTGCCGATCGCCAGCGGGCCGGCGGCCTTGACGCGCTTCGGCGCGGTGTCGGCGAGGGCGGGGAGGGACAGCAGGACGAGGGCGAGGATCGGGAGCGCGCGCATGGCCGGCACTGATAGGCGGCAGACGCGCGCGGAACAAGCGGTGCGTGGGTATGGCCCGCGAGCCGCGAAGTGTCTTTTCCGTCATGCCCGCCTTCGCGGGCGTGACGACAGACCCGCGGACATCACCGATCGGTCAGCCGGATCTCGATGCGCCGGTTCTTCGCATACGCCTCCGGCGTGTTGGCGGGATCGAGCGGCTGGTAGTCGGCGAAGGCCGCGGCGGCCAGCCGCTCCGGCGGTATGCCGTCGTCGATCAGCAGCTTGACCACGTTGATCGCCCGCTCCGCCGACAATTCCCAGTTGCTGGCGAACGCGCCGCCGGCGATCGGCTGCTTGTCGGCATGGCCGTCGATCCGCAGCAGCCAGTTCACGTCCGGCGGAATCTCTTTTTCGATGTCCTTCAGCGTGCTGGCGAGCTGGTCGAGCTCGTCCGCGCCCGCCGGCGAGAGGCTGGCGCTGCCGACCGGGAACAGCACCTCGCTCTGGAAGACAAAACGGTCGCCGACCACCTGGATGCCGGGGCGGTTCGCCAGCACCTCGCGCAGCTTGCCGAAGAAGTCGCTGCGGTAGCGTTCCAGCTCCTCCACCTTCTGCGCCAGCGCCGTGTTCAGCCGGCTGCTGAGGTTGGCGATCTGCACGTCCTTGTCCTGGCCCGATTTCTCCGACACGTCGAGCGCCTGGCTGACCGCGGCGAGCTGCGCGCGCAGCTGCGCGAGCTGCTGGTTCATCGCCGCGATCTGCGCCCGCGCCGAATCGCCGAGCGTCTTCTCCTGCGCCAGTTCCGCCGCCACTGCCTCGCGCCGCTGCTGCTCGGTGGTGGCGCGCACCGCGGCGTCCTGCGCCTGCTTCTCCAGCTCGTCGCGCAGCGCGGTGAGGTTGCGCACCTGCTCGGTCATTTTGGCAAGGTCGGACAGTTTTTCCTGCAACGTCGCCTTGTCGGTCAGCACCGTCTTGTCGAGCGCGTCCTGCTGGCGCTTCATCTCGGCCAGCAGCGACTGCTCGGAGGCGAGCTGGCGCTGCGTGTCGGCGAGCTGCGCGGCCATTTTCGCGAGGTCCGAGAGTTTTTCCTGCAGCGTCGCCTTGTCGGTCAGCACCGTCTTGTCGAGCGCGTCCTGCTGGCGCTTCATCTCGGCCAGCAGCGCCTGTTCGGCAACGAGCTGGCGCTGTGTGTCGGCGAGCTGCGCCGCGACATTGGCGGCCTGCTGCGCGGTCGCGTCGTTGCGGCGGGCGGATTCGGCGAGCTGGCGCTGCGTGTCGGCGAGCCGGGCGGCGGTGTTGGCGGCCTGCTGCGCGGTGGCGTCGTTGCGCCTGGCGGCGTCGGCGAGCTGGGTTTGCAGCTGCGCGCTGCGCGCCTGCGCCGCCTGGCTTTGCAACGCCGCGTCGGCGAGCCGGGCCGACAGCTGGTCGCGGTCGGCCTTGATCGCGTTGCGGTCGGCGATCAGCGCGTCCTGCTGCGCGCGCAGCGCGTTGAGCTGCTGCGTCAGCGTGTCGCGCGACGCCGTCACCGATTGCAGGTTGCGGCTGAGTTCCGCGATCGAGGTGCGCAGCTCGCCGGCGTGCCCGCGCTCCAGCGACAGCATGTCGGAAAGCTCGGCCATCTGCCGGTTGAGCCGGTCGAGCGCCCGGTCGCGCCCGGTCAGCGTGACCGACAGGAACGCCTGCGCCAGCACGAACACCAGCAGGACGAAGATGATGACCATGAGCAGCGTGGACAGCGCATCCACATAGCCCGGCCAGGCGTTCAGCCCCTCGGTGGCGGCGCTGCGGCGGCGCGCCATGGCTCAGGCAGGCTCCCGGGCGGGCGGGTGCGGGAATGGCGGCATGGCGCGGCTCTCGGCCAGTGGCGCCGGCAGCGTGCCACATTCGCCGCATCGGTGCCATGCTGCCCCGCAGCAAAGTCTTGCTCCGGCTCGCTGCGGCGCCTATCTTCCGAGGCTATCCCGCAAGCTGACCGGAGCTTTTGCGCATGGCGCGCGTGACCGTCGAGGACTGCGTCCAGAAGATCCCCAATCGTTTCGAGCTGGTGCTGCTCGCCGCCCAGCGCGCGCGCAACCTCAGCCGCGGCGAGGAACTGACCGTCGATCGCGACGACGACAAGAACCCGGTGGTGGCGCTGCGCGAGATCGCCGAGGAGACGATCGCCGTCGGCAAGCTGGAGCAGGACCTGATCCGCTCGCTGTCGCGCGCGCCGGAGCCGGAGCCGGCCGACGAGGAGGTGCTCGACCTGATCCCGACCGACCAGAACATCTTCGGGCTGCAGGACGTGACCTCCGACGAGGAGGCGCAGTTGCTGCCGGTCGAGAACGAGGGTCTGCCGCCCGAGGACATCGAGGCGGCGATCGAGGCCGAACTCGGCGGACGCAACAAGCGATAGGGGCGGGATGCCAGGCGGCGCAGCAGAGTTCTGGCGCGCCGCGGCGCGCCCCGCCCCGGACGGCACCGCCGCCCCAGCCGCCGCCGCGCCCGTGCTGCCGCCCGATGCCGCGGCCCTCGTCTCGCGCGTGCGCGGCTATGATGCCAAGGCCGATCTCGGCCTGATCGCCAACGCCTACGCGCTGGCCGAGGACGCGCACCGGACGCAGCTTCGCGAGAACGGCGACCCCTATATCACGCACCCGCTGGCGGTCGCCGGCATCCTGGCCGGCTACCGGCTGGACACCGCCAGCATCGCCACCGCCCTGCTGCACGACACGATCGAGGACACGCGCGTCACCCTGCGCGACATCGACCGGCAGTTCGGCCACGAGATCGCGCTGCTCGTCGATGGCGTCACCAAGCTGACGCGGCTCGAACTGCAATCCGACCGCACCAAGCAGGCGGAGAATTTCCGCAAGCTGGTGCTGGCGATGAGCCGCGACATCCGCGTGCTGCTGGTCAAGCTGGCCGACCGGCTGCACAACATGCGCACGCTGCACTTCGTCCCGCAGCCGGAGCGGCGCCAGCGCATCGCGCGCGAGACCATGGACATCTACGCCCCGCTCGCCGAACGCATCGGCATGGAGGCGGTGAAGAACGAGCTGCAGACGCTGGCCTTCGGGCAACTGGAGCCGGAGGCGCACGACACCATCCAGGCGCGGCTGAATTTTTTGCGCGGCCAGGGCGCCGACGTGATCGAGGAGGTTCGGGAAGAACTCGCGCGCATCTGCCGCGACTCCGGCGTCGAGGTGATCGAGGTGACGGGGCGGGAGAAACCGCCGTTCTCGATCTGGGAGAAGATGCAGCGCCGCAACGTGCAGTTCGAGCAGCTCTCCGACATCATGGCGTTCCGCATCGTCGTGCCGACGCGCGAGGCGTGCTATGCGGCGCTCGGCGCCGTGCATGCCGCCTATCCGGTGATCGCGGGGCGGTTCAAGGACTATATCTCCACGCCCAAGAGCAACGGCTACCAGAGCCTGCACACCGGGGTGACGCTGCGCGAGCCGCGCAACCAGAAGATCGAGGTGCAGATCCGCACCGTCGAGATGCAGGAGATCGCCGACGCGGGCGTCGCCGCGCACTGGCTCTACAAGCAGCCGGAGGCCGCGGCGGTGGAGGCGGCGCGGTTCCGCTGGGTGCAGGATTTGCTGGAAATCCTGGAGAACTCCACGCCCGACGAGTTTTTGGAGAACACCCGGCTGGAGCTGTACCAGGACCAGGTGTTCTGCTTCACGCCGAAGGGGCAGCTGATCCAGTTGCCGCGCGGTGCCACGCCAATCGATTTCGCCTATGCCGTGCATTCGCAGATCGGCGACACCTGCGTCGGCGCCAAAATCAACGGGCGGCTGATGCCGCTGCGCCACGAGCTGCAGAACGGCGATCAGGTGGAAATCCTGACGTCGCGCGCCGGCACGCCCAGCCCGCAGTGGGAACGTTTCGCCGTCACCGGCAAGGCGCGCGCGCGCATCCGCCGCTACGTGCAGCAGCAGCAGCGCCAGCAGCACCTCGATGCCGGCAAAGCCGCGATCGCGAAAGCATTCCGCCAGGAAGGGCTGGACGGGTCGGAAAAAGTGCTGGACGGCGCGCTGAAGCCGCTCAAGCAGGCGGGCCTGCAAGACCTCTATCTCGCCGTCGGCAACGGCAATATCGGCGCCAGGGAGGTGGTCACCGCCGCCTATCCCGAGCTGAAGCAGGCGCCGCGCGCGCCGCGGCTGCTGCCCTCGCTGCCGCCGCGCGGCGCCAACCGCCCGTCCGGGCGTTCCGCGACCGACCTGCCGATCAGCGGCCTGGTGCCGGGCATGGCGATCCACTACGCCGGCTGCTGCCATCCGCTGCCGGGCGACCGCATCGTCGGCATCGTCACCACCGGCAAGGGGGTCACCATCCACTCGCGCGACTGCCCGACGCTGGAAAGCTTTGCCGCCACCCCGGAGCGGTTCATCGAGGTGGACTGGGAGCCGGCGGCGTTCGCCGCTACCGTCGGGCGCGGCGAGGGCCATACCGGGCGGATCAGCGTGATCGCGCAGAACGCGCCGGGCACGCTGGCGACCGTCGCGAACGCGGTGGCCAAGCACGAGGGGGTGGTGGCCAATCTGCGCGTGGTCAACCGGCAGGCGGATTTCTATGAGCTGCTGGTCGATGTGGAGGTGCGCGACGTGCGCCATCTCGCGACCGTGATCGCCGGCCTGCGCGCGTCGTCCGGCGTGCATCAGGTGGAGCGGGCGCGGGCGTGATCCTCGGCCTCGGCTCTGACATCTGCGACATCCGCCGCATCGAGCGGGCGATGGAGCGGTTCGGCGAGCGGTTCCTGCTGCGCGTGTTCACCGAGACCGAACGGCGCCGCGCCGACCGCCGCCACGGCACCGCGCGCAGCGGCACCTATGCAAAACGCTTCGCCGCCAAGGAGGCGTGCGCAAAAGCGCTGGGCACGGGGTTTGCGCGCGGCGTGTACATGTCCGATCTCGGCGTGGTGAACCTGCCGGGCGGCCAGCCGACGCTGCACCTGGCGGGCGCTGCCGCCGAGCGGCTTGCCACGCTCGTGCCGGCGGGGTTCGCCGGGCGGATCGACCTGACGATGACCGACGAGTATCCGTATGCCTACGCGCAGGTGATCATTTCGGCAGAACCGGCTGCCCTTCCTTGACACGTCCCGGCGGCTGGGGTTCATGCCCGGTGCGGGCCGTGCCGCGCCGGCGCCCCCCGCCCGCGATTCCCGCCGAGGCCCCGCACCCACCGCACCCGATGACCCAGTTCAGCATGGCCAAGCGCAAGTCAGGCGGGTTTCTCGAAACCGTCAAGACCGTCATCTACGCCATCGTCATCGCGGTGGTGATCCGCACTGTCGCCTTCGAGCCGTTCAACATTCCCTCCGGCTCGATGATCCCGACGCTGCTGGTCGGCGACTACCTGTTCGTCTCGAAATTCAGCTACGGCTACTCGCGCTATTCGCTGCCGAGCTTCATGGAGATCCCCTTCAGCGGCCGCATCTTCGGCAGCCTGCCGCACCGCGGCGACGTGGCGGTGTTCCGGCTGCCGCGCGACCCCTCGATCGACTACATCAAGCGCATCATCGGCCTGCCGGGCGACACCGTGCAGATGATCAACGGCCAGCTCAACATCAACGGCACCGCGGTGCCGCGCAAGCCGGACGGCGATTTCCTGGCCGAGGGCGAGGGGCCGGGGATGCTGCTGAAACGCTACCTGGAAACCCTGCCCGACGGGCCGGCGCACGACATCCTCAAGGCCGGGGACGACCAGCCGCTCGACAACACGCCGGCCTACAAGGTGCCGCCGGGCGACGTGTTCGTGATGGGCGACAACCGCGACAACAGCCTGGACAGCCGCGTCCCCGCCGACCGCGGCGGCGTCGGCTTCGTGCCGCTGGAGAACCTGGTCGGCCGCGCCGACTTCATCTTCTTTTCCATCGACGCCACCGATCCCTGGTGGGAGGTGTGGGAGTGGCCGCTCGAGATCCGCTGGTCGCGCCTGTTCACGGGGATCCGCTGAGCGCCGCCGCGGCGCTGGTCGGCCACGAGTTCGCCCGGCCGGCGCTGCTGCGCGAGGCGCTGACGCATCGCTCGGCGGTGCCGGCGCGCCGCATCGGCCACGGCCGCAGCGCACCCGCGACCGGCGCCGGATCGAACGAGCGGCTGGAGTTCATCGGCGACCGTGTGCTCGGCCTGCTGGTCGCCGAGTGGCTCGCCGAACGTTTCCCCGACGAGCAGGAGGGGGCGCTGGGGCCGCGGCTGGCGCATCTCGTCTCGCAGCCGGCGATCGCCGCGATCGCCGAGCAGTGCGGCCTGCCGGCGCTGCTCGACGTGGCGGCCGGCGAGGCGCGGGCGGGTGTGCGCAAGCGGGCGACCGTGCTGGCCGACGCGATGGAGGCGCTGATCGGCGGACTTTATCTGGATGCCGGCCTCGACCCGGCGCGCGACTTCGTGCGCCGCGCCTGGGCCGACGTCATGGCGGGCATGGCGGAGCCGCCGAAAGACCCGAAGACCGCCTTGCAGGAGTTCGTGCTGGCGCGCGGGCTGGCGCTGCCGCGCTACGAACTGGTCAGCCGCGAGGGGCCGCCGCACGAGCCGGTGTTCGTGATCGCGGTCGCCGCCGGCGGCGGTCGGGCGGAGGGAAGGGCCGGCAGCAAGCGCGCCGCCGAACGGCTGGCCGCTGCCGGGTTGCTGGCGCAACTCGCGCCATGACGACGCGGTGCGGTTTCGCCGCCATCGTCGGCACGCCGAACGCCGGCAAATCGACGCTGCTCAACCGGCTGACCGGCGCCAAACTGTCGATCGTGTCGCCGAAGGCGCAGACGACGCGCATGCGCGTGCTCGGCATCTTGCTGCGTGGCGGGAGCCAGGTGCTGCTGGTCGATACGCCCGGCATTTTTCGCCCGCGCCGCCGCCTGGACCGCGCAATGGTGGCCGCCGCCTGGACCGGCGCGGCGGATGCCGACCTCGTGCTGCTGCTGGTCGATGCCAAGGCAGGGCTGACCGATCCGGTGCGCGAGATCGCGGCGCGGCTGGCGAAGCGGGGCGGGGCGTTGTGGCTGGTGCTGAACAAGGTCGATCTGGTGGCGCCGCCGCGCCTGCTGCCGCTCGCGGCCGAACTGGGGCGGCTGGCGGCGTTCGCCGAGACGTTCATGGTCTCGGCCGCCACCGGCGACGGGCTGGACCGGCTGCAGGACCGGCTCGCGGCGGCGATGCCGGAGGGGCCGCATCTCTTCCCCGACGACGAGCTGACCGACCTGCCCGACCGGCTGCTCGCCGCCGAACTGGTGCGCGAGCAGATTTTCCTGCAGACGCACGAGGAAGTGCCGTACGGCGCCACGGTGGAAACCGAAAGCTGGCAGGAGCGCAAGGACGGTTCCGTGCGCGTGGAGGCGACGGTCTATGTCGCCCGGCCGGGCCACAAGGCGATCCTGATCGGCGAGCGCGGCGCGCGCATCCGCGCGATCGGCGTGCGGGCGCGGGCGGAACTTTCGCGATTGCTGCAACGTCCGGTGCATCTCTTCCTCAACGTCAAGGAGCGCGCCGGCTGGGACGAGGAAGCGGCCCGGCTGCGCGCGCTCGGCCTGGAGGACCCGCCATGACCGAGGCCGACGCGCCGCCGTCGGGCGAGCCGGCGATCCGCACCGTCGCCATGCCGGCCGACACCAACCCGAACGGCGACATTTTCGGCGGCTGGCTGATGGCGCAGATGGACCTGGCCGGCGGCGTCACCGCCTGGCGGCGCGCCGGCGGGCGGACGGCGACGGTGGCCGTCGATTCCATGACGTTTCACCGCCCGGTGAAGGTCGGCGACGAGGTGAGCATCTACACGCGCGTGCTCGGCATCGGCCGCAGCTCGATCCGCATCTTCATCGAAGCCTGGCGCCGCTCCCGCGAGGGCGCGATGAGCAAGGTCACCTCGGCGACGTTCATCTATGTCGCGATCGGCCCGGACGGCCGGCCGCGCCCGGTCGATCCGGCATGACCGAGCCGGAATGGCTGGCCTGGGCGCGTGAGATGCAAGCGATCGCGCAGTCGGGCCTCGCGTTCACGCGGGACCCCTATGACCGCGAGCGGTACGGGCAACTGCGCGCGCTGGCGGCGCGGGCGATGGCGGCGGGCGGTGGCGAGGCGGGGCGCATCGAGGCGCTGTTTGCGGCGCAGGACGGCTACGCCACGCCGAAGATCGACGTGCGCGGCGCCGCCTTCAACGCGGCGGGCGAAGTGCTGATGGTGCGCGAAGTGCTCGATGACGGCCGCTGGACGCTGCCCGGCGGCTGGGCGGACGTGAACCTGACCGCGGCGGAGAACGTCGCGAAAGAGGTCGCCGAGGAATCGGGGTTCCAGGTCCGCGTACACAAGCTGGCCGCGGTGTGGGACCGCACGCGGCAGGGGCACGGCGCGTTCCCGTTCTCCACCTACAAGCTTTTCTTCGTCTGCGAGATCACCGGCGGGGCGGCGACGCCGAGCCTGGAGACGTCGGAGGTGGCGTTCTTCGCGGAGGAGGCGCTGCCGGCCGAGCTGTCAACGGGGCGCGTGCTGCCGCAGCAGGTGCGGCGGATGTTCGCGCATTGGCGGGAGCCGGGACTGGCGACGGAGTTCGATTAGCTCGCCACCGGCCAGCGCCGGTCCCGCCGCAGCCACTCAGGCCGCGCGCCGGCGCCGGTACAGCGCCAAGCCGAGCACGCCGGCGCCCAGCAGCGCGAGCGACGTGGGCTCGGGGGTCGGGATGGGGGTCTGCGGCTCAAACTCCAGGGCCTGTTCATAACCATTTACGTCTGCGGAATTGAATCCCGCGTTGTCAAGGTACGACCACGGCGAGATGAACGCGCCCAGCGACGCCGCCGGCCCTGCTGCAAGCGGGTCGACGATGCCACTGACGCCGAGGCCGGTGCCGCTCTGTCCAGGCACGGGATTCGTCTCGATACCGTAACCTCCGAAGATGTTCTCCGTGGGCGTCAGGACGGTGCCGCTGTCGGACCATTCGCTGTAGGCGGCAATGAAGTTGACGGCAACCGCGGCGTCGAGGCCGACTTGGTTCAGCGCCCAATCGTCGGTGGGCTGGGACAGCGGGCCACCGCTCGTGGTCGTGTAGTCGAACACCAGCCACTCCGCGCCGCCGGACCCGGTGGGCACGATCGAGAACGTCAGGCTCAGCGCGCCGCTGTCCAGCGAATACGACCCCGGCGTCAGGGTGACATTGTCGGTGAAGGTGTCGGGCGAGCTGTTCGCCTGCACCTGGAACGTACTGCCGGCGACGAACAACGGCGATGCCTCGGCGGCTTTCCCGGTGGGCGCCAGGGCGATTGCGGCCGCCAACAGCGGGGCTGACCAGAGGATGGAGCGGCACATGCGTCGGTCTTCCTGTTCCCTGTTGACGGATCGTCGTCGGCCCCGTGCGCGTCGGCCGGATGGCGCGGATGCAATCTATGGTTGAACGGCACATTGAGCAACCAGCATCGTATCATTTTCCATCAAATCATGCGTTCGTGACAATCGCGTCACGCGAACCACGCCTGCATAGGGTCTCCGGGCTCGCGCGAGGTGTCGGCCCTGGCGTGCGCGGCGGTCCGGCATCGGCTAGAGGCGTCCGATGGAATGGGAAGCCCCCGCCATCGTGCTCGACGCCCGCCCCTATGGCGAAGGCGATGCGGTGGCGACGGTGATGACCGAGGACCACGGCGCGCATCGCGGCCTCGCCCGCGGCGGGCTGGCGCGCGGGCGCGCCGCCGTGTGGCAGCCGGGAAACGTGGTGCAGGCGCGCTGGGTGGCGCGGCTCGCCGACCAGCTCGGCAGCCTCGCGGCCGAACTCGTGCATCCCGCGGCGGCGCTGGCGATGGAGGACCGCCTCGCGCTCGCCGTGCTGCGCGCCGCCTGCGCCGTCGCCGAGGGCGCGCTGCCGGAACGCGAGCCGCACCCGCGCGTGTTCGGCGGGCTGCTGCGCCTGCTCGCGCAACTCGCCGCCCCGCCGGCGGCGCTGGCCGCGCTGGTGCGGTGGGAGGCCGGGCTGCTCGCCGATCTCGGCTACGGTCTCACGCTCGACGCCTGCGCGCGGACCGGCGCGACCGAAGGGCTGCTCTGGGTCTCGCCGCGCACCGGCTGCGCGATCGCCGATGCCGCCGCCGGGGAATGGCGGCCGCGCCTGCTGAAGCTGCCGCCGTTCCTGCGCACCGGCGCGCCCGGTGACGCGGCGGAATGGCGCGACGGGCTGCGTCTGACCGGGCATTTTCTGGCGCGCGATGCGTTCGGCCACCACCATCGCCCGTTGCCCGCCGCCCGAGTCGCGCTCTACGACATGATCTGTTCGCTCGCGGAGTTTGCCCCGGATGCCTGACGATTTTGCCGGCAAGATCGAGGACGCGCCGCTCGCCGAGGCGCTGTCGGAGCGGTATCTCGCCTATGCGCTCTCCACCATCATGTCGCGCTCGCTGCCGGACGTGCGCGACGGGCTGAAGCCGGTGCATCGGCGGCTGGTCTATGCGATGCATCAGTTGCGCCTCGATCCCACCGCCGGCTTCAAGAAATGCGCGCGCGTGGTCGGCGACGTGATCGGCAAATACCATCCGCACGGCGATGTCGCGGTGTATGACGCGCTGGTGCGATTGGCGCAGGATTTCGCCGCGCGCTATCCGCTGGTCGAGGGCCAGGGCAATTTCGGCAACATCGACGGCGACAACGCCGCGGCCATGCGCTACACCGAGGCGCGGCTGACGGAAGTTGCCCGCGCGCTGCTCGCCGGCATCGACGATGACGCGGTGGATTTCCGCGCCACCTATGACGGCGAGGAGCAGGAACCCGTCGTGCTGCCGGGCGGGTTTCCGAACCTGCTGGCCAATGGCGCGGCCGGCATCGCGGTCGGCATGGCGACCTCGATCCCGCCGCACAACGCCGGCGAAGTGTGCGCCGCCGCCGCCGCGCTGGTGCGAAACCCCGAGGCGACGACGGCGGAATTGCTCGCTCACATGCCCGGCCCCGACTTTCCGACCGGCGGCGTGCTGGTGGAGGACGCCGCCGCGATCGCGCTGGCCTACGAGACCGGCCGCGGCGGCTTTCGCCTGCGCGCGAAATGGGAGGTCGAGCGCGCCAAGCACGGCACCTGGGCGATCGTGGTCACGGAAATCCCCTATCAGGTGCAGAAGACGCGCCTGATCGAGCAGATGGCCGAGCTGCTGGAGCAGAAAAAACTGCCGCTGCTCGGCGATGTGCGCGACGAGAGCACCGAGACCGTGCGGCTGGTGCTGGAGCCGAAATCCCGCGGCGTCGAGCCGGACGTGCTGATGGAGACGGTGTTCCGCGCGACCGCGCTGGAAACCCGCTTCCCGCTCAACATGAACGTGCTGACCGCCGACCGCACGCCGCGCGTGATGGGGCTGCGCGAGGTGCTGCGCCACTGGCTCGACCATCGCCACGAAGTGCTGCTGCGCCGCAGCCGCCACCGTCTGGCGGCGATCGAGCGGCGCATGGACGTGCTGGACGGCTTCCTCGCGGTCTTTCTCAACCTCGATGAACTGATCCGCATCCTGCGCAGCGAGGACGAACCGAAGCCGGCGATGATGACGGCGTTCTCGCTGTCGGACGTGCAGGCCGAGGCGATCCTGAACATGCGGCTGCGCAGCCTGCGGCGGCTGGAGGAGATGGAAATCCGCCGCGAGCACGCGGCGCTCGCGAAGGAGCAACGCAGCATGCGCACGCTGCTCGGCGACGAGCGCGGGCGCTGGGAGCGGATCGCGCAGGAGCTGGAGGAAACCCGGCAAAAGTTCGGCGGCGGTGCGCTCGGCGTGCGGCGCACGCAGCTTGCGGCGGCGCCGCCCCCCGTCGCGGTGACGCAGGACGCCTTTGTCGAGCGCGAGGCGATCACCGCGATCCTGTCGGAAAAAGGCTGGCTGCGCGCGGTGCGCGGCAGCATCGCCGATCCCGCCGAGCTGAAGTTCAAGGAGGGCGACCGGCTGCGCCTGAAGCTGCCGTGCGAGACGACGGATCGGCTCTGCCTGTTCGCCACCAACGGCCGCGCCTACACGCTGCACGCGTCGGACCTGCCGCGCGGGCGCGGCGACGGGCAGCCGGTGCGCCTGCTCGCCGAGCTTTCCAACGAGGACGATGTGGTGGCGCTGTTCGTGCTGCGCGACGGCGCGCGGTTCCTGGTCGCCGCCGCGGGCGGGCGCGGCTTCGTGGTGAAGGCCGAGGACCTGGTTGCGGAAAAGCGCACCGGCAAGCAGGTGCTGAACACGCGGCCGGGCGAGGAGGCGCGGCTGTGCGTGCCGGCCGAGGGCGATCATGTCGCGGCGATCGGGGCGAACCGGAAAATGCTGATCTTCCCGCTGGAGCAGGTGCCGGAACTGGCGCGCGGCACCGGCGTGATCCTGCAGCGCTACAAGGACGGCGGCCTCGCCGACGCCTGCGTGTTCCGCATCGACGACGGCCTGAGCTGGAAGATCGGCGAGCGCACGCGCACCGAGACGGATTTGCGCGAGTGGCTCGGCGAGCGCGGGCAGGCGGGCCGGCGGGCGCCCAACGGGTTCCCGCGGTCGAACCGCTTCGGCTGAGCGTCGCGCTGCACCCTCACCCCAACCCTCTCCCGCCCAAGCGCGGGAGAGGGGGCAGACAAGCGATCTTGCTTCTCCCTCTCCCGCTCTGCGGGAGAGGGCCGGGGTGAGGGGCTTGGCAAATCCCGTGACACGGATTACGCTCTTGCCATGTCCGCCGCGACCGCACGCCGCTTGAGGCGGAACATGACCGATGCCGAGCGGCGGCTGTGGTTTGCGCTGCGCGATCGCCGGTTGGCCGGCTACAAGTTTCGCCGACAGCACCCGATTGACGGCGCCGTTCTTGATTTCGCGTGCATCGCACACCTGCTGGCGATCGAGGCCGATGGTGGGCAGCACGATCCGGCATCGGACGCAGCGCGCACGCGGCGCGTCCATGCTTCGGGGTGGCGGATCCTGCGGTTCTGGAACAACGAGATTCTCGAGAATACGGACGGCGTTGTGCTGGCAATTCTGGCCGAGTTGCAGCCGCGCTAAGCAGCACCCTCACCCCGACCCTCTCCCGCCCAAGCGCGGGAGAGGGAGCAGTGCAGCCGTCTTGCTTCCCCCCCTCTCCCACTTGTGGGAGAGGGCCGGGGTGAGGGCGCTGCCCGCCACTATTGCACCAGCGCGATCGTCCCTTTGCTGCTCCTCCAGGCATAGCCGTAGCCGGCAGGGCCGCGCTCCGCCGCCGGCGCGTCGCCGGACGCTATGCGGCGGTCGCCGGCGTCACGGTCTGGATCGCCTGAAAACCCTCGAACTCCGGATGGCCGAGATACAGCTTCCGGCGCCCGCCGGCGCTCGCATGCGCGCGGCGGAACGCATCCGAACGGGTCCAGGCCTCGAAATCCGCCTGGCTGCGCCACAGCGTGTGCGACGCGTAGAGCACGTGATCCTCGCGCGCCGGGCCGCGCAGCAGGTGGAATTCGATGAAGCCCGGAACGTCGCGCAACTGCGTGTCGCGCTCGGTCCAGACCCGCTCGAACTCCGCCTCGGCGCCGGCGATCACGCGGAAGCGGTTCATGGCGATGAACATCGGCCGGCCCTCTCAAATCCTGCTCGGACGGGATATGGTATGCGCGAGGACGCCGGCCGGAGAAAGGCGGCGCAGCAAAGGAGAGCGGCGATGGACTACCGCAGGTTGGGACGGAGCGGGCTGAACGTGTCGCCGCTGTGCCTCGGCACGATGATGTTCGGGGCTGCCACCGACGAGGCGACGGCGGCCCGGATCATCGCCCGCGCGCGCGAGCAGGGCGTCAACTTCATCGACACGGCCGACGTGTACGCCGAGGGCCGGTCGGAAGAAATCGTCGGCCGCGCGATCGCCGCGCACCGCGGCTGGTGGGTGCTGGCGACGAAATTCGCCAACCCGACCGAGCCGGGCCCGAACGGCGCCGGCCTGTCGCGCCGCCACGCCTTCCGCGCCGTCGAGGACAGCCTGCGGCGGCTCGGCACCGAGGTGATCGACGTGCTCTATCTGCACAAGGAGGACCACGACACGCCGCTCGCCGAGACCGTGCGTGCCATCGCCGACCTGACGCGGGCCGGCAAAATCCGGCATTTCGGCGTCTCCAACCATCGCGGCTGGCGCGTCGCCGAAATCTGCCGCCTGTGCGACGATGCCGGCATCGACCGGCCGGTGGTGAGCCAGCCCTACTACAACGCGCTCAACCGCATGCCGGAGGTCGAGCACCTGCCGGCCTGCGCGCATTTCGGCCTCGGCGTGTTCCCGTACAGCCCGCTCGCGCGCGGCGTGCTGACCGGGAAATACCGGCCCGGCACGCCGCCGCAATCGGGCACCCGCGCCGGACGGCAGGACAAGCGCATGCTGGAGAGCGAGTGGCGCGAGGAAAGCCTGCACATCGCGCAGACGCTGGCGCAGCACGCCGCGGCGCGGGGCATCACGCCGGGCCAGTTCGCGGTCGCATGGCTGCTCAACAACCGCCTGGTCACCGGCGCCATCGCCGGGCCGCGCACCGAGGAACAGTGGCAGGACTACGTGGGCGCGCTCGATTATCGCTTCACCGCGGAGGACGAGGCGCTGGTCGATCGGCTGGTGGTGCCCGGCCATCCCTCCACGCCCGGCTACAACGACCCCGCCTATCCGCTGGAGGGCCGCGTCTCGCGGGCATAGTCGCGCGCCAGGATCGCGTGCGCCCGCTCCAGGTCGTGCTCGGTGGTGATTTTCAGGTTGTCCTCGCTGCCGAGCGTGATCGCGACCTGCGCACCGTCGCTCTCGGCGACCAGCGAGTTGTCGGTCAGGTCGGACCCGTTCGGGCTGCGTTCGTGCAGCTTGCGATGCGCCGCCAGGATGCGGTCGAACCAAAAACCCTGCGGCGTCTGGGCGCGCCAGATGTTCGCGCGATCGACCGTCGCCTCGATCACGCCGTCGCGGCAGCGTTTCAGCGTGTCGGTCACCGGCACGCCGGCGATCGCCGCGGCCGAAATGTCGAGCGCCGCGATGACGGCGGAAATCGTCGCCGGCGTGACGAACGGGCGCACCGCGTCGTGGATCAGCACTTTTCGCGGCGGCGCGTCGGCGAGGCTTTCCAGGCCGCGGCGCACCGATGCCTGGCGCGTCGCGCCGCCGATCACCGGCGGCGGCAGGTCCAGACCGTCGGCCGCCTCGGCATAGAGGTCGCGGTCGTCTTCATGGATGACCGCCTGGACGCAGCCGATCTCGGGGTGGCGGAGGAAGGCGAGCAGCGTGCGGCGGATCACCGGCATGCCGGCGAGGTCGCGGTACTGTTTTGGGATCGGACCGCCCATGCGGTGACCGCGCCCGGCGCCCACGATGATCGCCGCGTCCATGTGCCTCCTGGTCTCGCCGACGGGGCCGGACGCTAACACGGGCGCCGACCGGGCGAAATCGGCACCCCGCGCGCCCGGCAAGGATGCGTTGCGCGCACGTACCCGTTATCGTCCCGCGGCGCCGGCCACGGTGCAGGCAGCGGGGGATTCGCACGGTGAGCAGTTCGGCCGACGTGATCGGGGCGCCGCGCCTGCGGCGCAAGGGGACGACGGCGATGGGGCTGGCCGCGCTCGGCGTGGTGTTCGGCGACATCGGCACCAGCCCGCTCTACACGCTGAAAACCGTGCTCGACACCACCGGGCCGCACCCGTCGGCGGCGGCGGCCCTCGGCTCGCTGTCGCTGATCGTCTGGACGCTCATCATCGTCACCTCGGTGAAATACGTCGCCCTCGCCATGCGCGTGGACAACGACGGCGAGGGCGGCATCCTGGCGCTGATGTCGCTGCTCGGCATCAAGCGCCAGCAGCGCCCGCTGATCGTCGCGGTCGGGCTGTTCGGCGCGGCGCTGATCTATGGCGACGGCGCGATCACGCCGGCAATCTCGGTGCTGTCGGCGCTGGAGGGGCTGGACATCGCCACCCCTGCGTTCCACGCCTACATCCTGCCGGCGGCGGTGGCGATCCTGGTCGCGCTGTTCGCGGTGCAGCGGCTCGGCACCGCGCGCATCGGCGGCGCCTTCGGGCCGCTGATGGCGGTGTGGTTCGCCGTGATCGCGCTGCTCGGCATCGGCGGCATCGTGCAGCACCCGGCCGTGCTGCTGGCGATCGACCCGCGCTACGGAGTTTTCTTCCTTTTCAACGGCGGCCTGACCGGGTTCCTGGTGCTCGGCGGCGTGTTCCTCTGCGTCACCGGGGCGGAGGCGCTGTACGCCGATATGGGGCATTTCGGCGCGCGGCCGATCCGGCTGGCGTGGTCGGCGGTCGTGCTGCCGGCGCTGGTGCTGAACTATGCCGGGCAGGCGGCGCTGGTGGTGGCGGGCGGCTCGACCGAGGGCAACATTTTCTACCGGCTCGCGCCGGCGCCGCTGCTGGTGCCGCTGGTGCTGCTGGCGACGGTGGCGACGATCATCGCCAGCCAGTCGATCATCACCGGCGCGTTCTCGATGACGCGGCAGGCGATCCAGCTCGGCTGGCTGCCGCGCCTGCCGATCACGCAGACCTCCGCCGGGGGCTACGGCCAGATCTATGTCGGGCCGGTGAACTGGCTGCTGATGCTGGTGACGGTCGCGCTGACGCTCGGCTTCGGCAAGTCCGACAATCTCGCCGCGGCCTACGGAATCGCGGTGTCGGTCACCATGCTGATGACCACGATCCTGCTGTTCATCGCCATGCGCGAGGTCTGGCGCTGGCCGCTGCCGCTCGCCGCCGCCGTCGCCGGCGCGCTGGCGGTGGTCGATGCCGCCTTCGTCGCCGCCAACCTGCTGAAGATCGCCGATGGCGGCTATGTCCCGCTGCTGCTGGCCGGCGGCGTCTACGGCTTGATGCTGATCTGGCACGTCGGCGCGGAGGCGGTGGCGGCGCGGATGCGCGATACGCTGCTGCCGCTCGGCCCGTTCCTCGCCCAGCTTGCGGCGCGCGGCGTGCCGCGGGTGCCGGGCACGGCGGTGTTTTTGACGCGCACGCGGCGCGACACGCCGCCGGTGATGGTCTGGCACGTCCGCCATAGCCGCGCCCTGCATGAGCGGGTGTTCATCCTGAACGTGACGACCGAGATGGTGCCTTACGTGGCGGCGGCGGAGCGGCTGACCGTGGAGCCGGTCGCGCCCGGTATCTGGCGCAGCATTGCCCGCTTCGGTTTCATGGAGCGGCCGGACGTGCCGGCGCTGCTGGCGCAGGCGTACGGCAAGGGTTGCGGCGTCGATCTCGCCGATCTGACCTATTTCGTCGGTCACGAAACCGTGGTGGCGCGCGAGGATCACCACGGGCTGCCGCACTGGGTCGAGGCGACGTTTGCCTTCATGCAGCGCAACTCGCTGCACGTCACCGACTATTTCCGGCTGCCGGCCGAGACGGTGGTGGAGGTCGGGCGGGAAGTGGCAATCTGACCGAGGGGTTGCGATGTTCTTCCTGCGCCGGCCGTCGCGCCGGTTGCGCGATTCCGCACGGAAGGGACGACCATGAAGCTGAAGCCACTCGCCGCCCTCGCGGCCGTTGTGCTGCTCGCCGGCTGTGCCGGGGGCGGGACCGGCGCGGAAACCTCGACCGCAACCGGCACCGGCACGACTACAGCCGCCGCCGGCGTCTCCGGCGTGGCGCCGGGCAGCGAGGAAGACCTGGCGAAAAATGTCGGCGACCGGGTGTTCTTCGCTTTCGACAAGGCGATCCTGAGCGGCGACGACCAGGCGACGCTGGACCGGCAGGCCGCGTGGCTGCAGAGCCATCCCACGGTGAACGTGCAGATCGCCGGCAATTGCGACGAGCGCGGCACCGAGGAATTCAACATCGCGCTCGGCCAGCGGCGCGCCAACATCGCGCGCGACTACCTGGTGGCGAAAGGTACGGCGGGCAGCCGTATCACCACCGTCAGCTACGGCAAGGAGCGCCCGCAGCCGGACGCCGTCTGCAACGACGAATTGTGCTGGGCGAAGAACCGCAACGCCATCACGTCGGTGGAGTGACTTCGGACGGCGCCGCCGGCGTCACCAGACCCAGCACCGCGGCGGGCGGGCGCCATACGGGCCGACATAGCCCGGCCGACAGGCGCAGCCGGCGATGCCGGCGGCCAGGGCGAGCAACAGCATGGCTTGGATGAGACGGCGCACTTGCGGCCTCCTCGGTGTCTGCGGCGAACGGGGCGGATCGTGGACGGTTGCGGGCGGGGCGGCGGTGGTCGCTCAGCAGTGCTGATCCGGGTTGCAGTGCCGTTGTTCCTCCTGCGCCGGCTTCGGCGGCGGATGCGCTGGCGGGGCGGCATGCGGGGCCGGATGCGGTTCGACCTTGGCCGGCTCGTGCGCTGGGACGGCGGCCGGATGCGGCACCTCCCTGGCCGCCGGCGTCGCCGACTCGTGCGCGGGCGCGGCCGGGTGCGGCGCGGCGGCGGGATGCGCCTCCGGCTGGTGCGCCGGCTTGGCCGGCTCGTGCGCTGGGACGGCGGCCGGATGCGGCACCTCCCTGGCCGCCGGCGTCGCCGGCTCGTGCGCGGGCGCGGCCGGGTGCGGCGCGATGGCGGGATGCGCCTCCGGCTGGTGCGCCGGCTTGGCCGGCTCGTGCGCTGGGACGGCGGCGGGATGCGCCACCTCCCTGGCGGCCGGCGCCTCCGGCCCGTGCGCCGGCGTTGCCGGATGCGGGGCGATGGCGGGGTGCTGCTCGGCCTTGGCGGCCGGCGTTTCCGGCCCGTGTGCCGGCGCGGGCGCGGGCGCCGCTTGCGGGTGCGCCGGGACGGAGGCCGCCTTGGCGGTGGGCGCCCGCAGCTTCACGCGCGCCTGCGGCGTGCGGTTCGCCGCCGGGGTCAGGGCCGGTCCGGGGGCGGAAGGCCGCGCCTGTGCGCCCGGCGGCAGGCCGAGCTGGCGCGCCACCGCGGGCGTCACGCCGGCGGTCGCCCGGCTCGGCCGCACCGGCGGAATCGCGGCGGGCCGCATCGCCGCCAGTTGTTGCGCCGGGACCGGCCGCGCCTCCGCCGCGATCGGCCGCGAGCCGACCATCGCCGCCGCCGGCACGGAAGTCGCGGCGCCGCGGTTGGCGAAGCGGTCGATCGGCATGGCGTTGGCGCGGCCGATGGCGTTGACGTTGGCCACGGAACCGCGGTTGACGTTGCGCAGATAGCCGGGGCTGGTGCGGTAGTACGGGTGGAACGGCTCGTTCCAGCCCAGCGGCACCCAGCCGACCGCACCGCCGCCGCCGCCCAGGAAACTGACCAGCGCCGGCGCATAGACCGGCCGTCCGAAGGCCGGCGCCGGACCGCCCGCGGCGGCGTAGGCCGGCGTCCAGGCCCAGCGCCCGCCGATCGTCACCCAGCGCCCGTAATGGAACGGCGCGAAGCCCCAGGGCGCGTTGTCCACCCAGGTCCAGCCCCAGGGCACGACATAGGCCCAGTGGCCCTCGCGATACGGCACCCAGCCGGGCGCCACCTGCGGATACCAGACCGAGCCGTATTGCGGCGTCGGCTGCCAGCTGCCGTAGGCCTGCAAATCCTCCGCTCCGGGCATCTGCGCGATCTCGGCCGGCGGCGGCGCGGCGGCCGGCGGCGGCGCCGGCGGGCGTTGCTCAAGCATCGCCACCAGGAACGGGTCGCGCTGCGCCGGCCCGATGCTGCCGGTGAAATTGGTGTCGCCGGTGATGGTCAGCGTCTGGCCCGGCTGCACCATGATGTGCAGATCCGCGCCGTTCACCTGCGCCGCGCCCGCGACGACGGTGATGGTCGTCGGCGTTGCGGTGTCGCCGGCGGCGACCGCGTAGCGCCCGGCCTGCGCCAGCGTCAGCACAGCCCGCGGCGTGCGCAGCGTGTAGGTCTCGCCGGCCGCGAGGTCGCGCAGATCGAGAAAAATCTCGCCCTTCGGCTCGGTCGCCGTCATGGCGAGGTCGCTGATCGCGTCCACGTCCAACTCGGTCTCACCGGCGAGCGTGATGCGGCTGTCCGATACCTCTGCGACCGCGCTGGACTGCGGCTGGGTCCACAGCGCATCGCCGGCGGTGAGCGGGAAGTTCGGCGTCGCGGCCTGCCATGCCTCGGCGTCCGGGCCGTGGAACGAGACGGTGCCGTCGATGCTGGCCACGCGCCCGACGCGCGCCGGCGGATCGGCTTCGGCCGGCGCCGCAGCCGGCTGGGCGGCCTCCGGCTGGGCGAGCGGCGGCAGGGCCGCGTCCTGCGCCAGCGCCGGCAGCGGCGCGAGCAGGAGGGCCGCGGACCAGGCCGCTCCGGCGAGGCGCAGGCAGCGGGCGAGGGGCATCATGTCAGTGGTGCTCCGCTCATGCCCGGATGCTGTAGCCGCCGTCCGCCAGGATGGACGCGCCGGTGACCCAGTCGGAGGCCGGGGCGGCGAGGAACACCGCGAGCCCCGCGAGGTCTCGCGGCCTTCCCCAGCGTCCGGCCGGCGTGCGTGCCGCCACGGCTTCCTGCAACCCCGGGATGTGCGCCTTGGCGCCCACGGTCATCTCGGTGTCGATCCAGCCGGGCAGGATCGCGTTGACCTGGATGTTGTCGCCGGCCCAGGCGGTCGCCAGCCCGCGCGTCATCGCCGCGAGGCCGCCCTTGCTCGCCGCGTAGGGGACGTTGTGCGGCGCGCCCAGAATCGCGTTCACCGAGGCGATGTTGACGATCTTGCCCTGGCCCGTGCGCAGGAAATACGGATAGGCGGCCTGGCACAGCAGAAAGGCGCCGGTGAGGTTGGTGTCGAGCACCAGATGCCACTCGGCCTCGGTGAACTCCTGCGGCTTCTTGCGCACCGAGGTGCCGGCATTGTTGACCAGGATGTCGAGCTGTCCGAACCGCGTCGCCGCCTCCGCGACCAGCCGTTCGCAGTCTTCCTTGCGCGCCACGTCGGCCGCCACGAAGGCGGCGCGCGCGCCGAGGCCCTTCGCCGCCGCCGTGCCCTTCGCCGCGTTGCGGCCGGACAGCAGCACCGACGCGCCCGCCGCCACCAGCCCCTCGGCGATGGCCAGCCCGATGCCGCCATTGCCGCCGGTGACGATGGCGACGCGGCCGGTGAGGTCGAACATGGACATGGACGGCTCCTGGGTTGGTGCGCGGCGGGGAAGGCCCAGCCTACCTACTCCGGTCCCACGCTCGCCACCACGAACGGCGACCAGATCGCCGGTTCGGGGAACGCGCGCCGCACCGCGAGCTGCGCCGTCTGCAAGGCGCGCGACGGCTTCGCGCCGGCGTTCCAGGCGCGATAGAATTCGTGCGCCAGCATCGCCGTCGCCCGGTCCTGCACCGGCCAGAGGCTCGCGATCACGCTGGACGCGCCGGCGTAGAAGAAGCCGCGCTCCATCCCCATCAGGTCGCCGCCGCCGCCGAGCGCGTTCACCCCGGTCTCGCAGGCGCTGAGGAACGCCAGCGTCGCGTCCGTCCGCATGTCATAGAGGCGGCGCGCCGCCAGCAAATCCGGCTTGTCGTCCGCCCCGGCGAACAGCAGCGAGGAATCGAGCGGATGCTCGGGGTTGAAGACGCCGTGGCCGGCGAAATGGATCAGGCTGGCGGTCGGCGCCAGGTTCTCGAACCGCGCGATCGTGGCATCCGGGCCGATCACCAGTTCGGCGCCGGGAAGCTGGGCGGCCACGTCGCGCGCCTCCTGCTCGGCGAAGGGCAGCGTGTACTGCGGGTCGTCGCGCAGCGGGTTGCCGATCACCAGCGCCGGCCCTTGCCGCCGCGGCGCCGCCGGGCGCGCGATCAGGCCGAGATTGGGCACCATGCGAAGCGCAAAACGATCGACCAGCGCGGTGCTGCCGTCGCCGACCGCCGCGAACGGCACATAGGCCAGCACGCCGCTCGGCACGATCACCAGCGAATCCGCGTCGATCCCGGCCAGCGCCGGCAGCACCGCGTCGCGATACAGCACCGCATCCGGTGTCCGCCAGTCGCCGCCGGCGGCCAGCGCACGGCGGAACGCCACCACCACCGGCGTCACCGAGGCCGCGGGCACGTCATGGACCGTGACATTGCCGACAGTGACGGTGAACACGTGCCATGCCGGATCGCCCGGAAAATACACCAGCGCCGCCTCGTGCGTGCCCAGGCTGCGCTGGATTTCCCCCATATCGACCGGCGCGACCGTGACCAGATCGGCCACGTCCGGCGCGCCCTCGATCAGCTCGTGCCTGGCCTGTGTCAGCCGTGCCATCCGCACCGCGGTGTCGGCGGGCGACCGCGCCGACGCGAGCTGCACTTCGCCGGCCCGGCGGTCGTAGGTCGCGACCAGCGCGTTCGCCCGCGCGCCGGTTCCCGGCGGTCCGAAGCGGTAGCGCGTGGCCAGCAGCTCGACGAGGGCGCGGCTGTGCGCGCGCTCGACATACACCACCGCGTCGCGGGCATCGCCGCGCTTGGCCATCAGATCGACGAGTGCGCGGTACGGCGCCTCCTTGTCCGCGATCACCGCGATGCGCGATGCCTCGCCGCCGACCGAGCCGCGGATTTCCTCGATCACGTCGATGGCTTTGCGCAGCAGGCGCTCGGCCTCGGCGTCGTCGCCGGCGCGGCGGGCGAGGTCGGCGCGGTCGGCCAGCGCGCGCCAGTACACGTCGCGGAACGCCGCGATGTTCGGCCAGGCGAGCAGCACGTCGAGCCGCTGCTGCGCCTGCCGGAGGTCACCGGTGCGCAGGTCGGCGAGCGCGGCGAGATACTCGACATAGGCGTTCGCCGCCGGCGCCAGCGTGACTTTTCCGAACACGCCGAAATCGAACTCGTCGAACACGTCGAGGCGGAACACCGCGGCGCCGACTTTTCCGCCGAAAATATCGGCGTGGCCGCTGAGGCCGTAATCCACCAGCAGCCGCCGTGCCGGGTCTTCCAGCACCGCCCGCGCGCGGGCAAAATCGCCGAGCGCCGCATAGAGCGACGCGGCGTAATAGACCGGCGCCGGGTCGAACTGGTGGCTGAGCGCCGCCGCGATCGGACGCGCCGCGCCGGCATCGCCGCTGCGGATCGAGGCCAGCGCAAACACGTAGCGACCGCCGAGCGAGTCATAGGATTTCGTCAGCCGCACCGCGAGCTCCGGACGGCCGAGTGCCAGTGCCAGCAGCGCCTGCTTGCCGGGCAGCGCGCGCGCGATCGCGCTCGACCGCGCGGCGGGGTCGCGGTCGATGCGCGCCTGCATCGCGGCGAGGCAGTCGCCGGCCTCGCCGAGTTCCTGATATTTCAGCAGCACGTCGCAGTAGAGCGCGAGCTGCGTTAGTTTCAGCGTGTCCGGCGCGGCGGCTTCGTAGCGTTCGCGGATCGCCGCGATGTTGCCGGCATCGAGGTCGGCGCGGTCGGCGGCATCCACTTGCGAGCGCGCCGCCATCTGGTCGGCGACGAACACCGCGTTGGCGCAGCCGCCGAGCGCCAGCGCCAGCGCGAGGATGGCAGCGCGCATCGCGTCAGAACCGGTAGGTGAAGCCGAGCTTGTAGGCGTTGAAGTGCGGGCCGAAGCCGACGCCCGCGCCGATGCGGAACGAATTCCAGTCCTGCGAGTTCATGATGTGCCGCGTGCCGATCGTGAAGCCGATCTCGTCATAATGGTCGATATAGACTTGGGAGCCGCTGACATAGGTATCGACGAGGTAGCCCTGCGCGCTGGTGGGATAGCCGAACATCGTCCAGGGCAGCGAGCCTTCCACCTGCACGCCGTTGTTCCACAGCTCGTTGGTCAGATTGTAGCTGACGTTGACGTTGCCGACCGACAGCCCCGTCGTCTTCACCAGATCGACGCCGTTGCCGATCGTGATCATCAGGTCGCTGACGAAAATGTCGTAGCGGCTGGCGACGCCGCCCGAATATTCCACCGCCGCGGCGCCGAGATCGACCGAGCCGGCGCCGCCGACGCGCACGCTCGGCGTGATGTACCAGTTGGTCAGCAGCGGGATGCGCAGCGCCGCGCCGAACGAGCCGAAGAAGCTCGACGCCCCCTGCGTGTCGATGTAGGTGAGCGGCAGATCGAGCGTCAGCGCCCAGCGCGGATCGGCGAACGCGATCGTGTAGCGCAGCGGCAGCGTCACCACGGTGCTGGTATAGCCGCCTTCATTCAGCACCCCGATATCGCCGCCGAGCGCGAAAATGTTCGGCTGCTGCAGCACCGTGCCGTTCGGCCCGACCGCGGGCGCGGGCAGGCCGTTGAGGCCGATGCCGGTGCCGATCGCATAATCCGCCGCCGCCATGCTGTTCTGCAGACTGCCCGGATTGCCGGCGACCGGATCGACCGGCGAGTTCGCCACCATCTGTTGCAGGATCGCGGTCGCCGCGCTGCCGCCGTTGCGCAGCAGGAAGTTGAGCAGGTCCTGCTCGCTGGCGTTGCGCGTCGCGCCCGTGAACGCGACGTTCACGCCGGCCGACGGGACCGAGAAATGCAGCGTCGTCGTGCCGGCGTCGAACGAGGCCAGCGCCGTCACGCCGCGGATGTTCAGCACCGCCGCGGCCGCCGATGTGTCGGTGTAGGCATGCACCAGCGACTGCAGGTTCGCGGTCTGCAACTGGTTCACCAGATCGGTGATGGTGGGCGCGGAGGCGGCCCCTTGCCCGGTCGTCGGCGTCGTGACGGCGAGGTTGATGTCGAACAGGTCTTTCGCCGCGGCACGCTCGACGCAGAGCAGCAGGCCGCAGAGAACGCCGGCCGCCGCGGCGGAACCGATCGCGCGAGCACCGATACGTCCCACGGCGCCTCTCCCCTCCCCGGATAATAAAGGATAGTTAACGCTCCGGGGACGGAGGCCGCAAGATAAATGACAGCGCAGTCAGGGAATAGACCGAAAGCATCGGTTATCGAACTTGTGCCATGCTACAGCAGATGCACGCCGAGCCGCAGCCCCCGTGTCACCGCTTCGGCGCGGCTGCGCACGCCGAGCTTCGCGAAAATCGCCTCCAGGTGGTATTTCACCGTGTGCGCCGAGATGGCGAGGCGGCGGGCGATCGCCTTGTTGCTCAGCCCCTCGCCGACCAGCGCCAGCACCTCGACCTCGCGCGGCGTCAGCGCGGGGCGCGTCGGGGTTTCGCGCGCGGCGAAGCCTTGCGCCTCGCGCGGCGAGGCGGCGCGCACCGTCAGCCCCGCGGCGACCGCCGCGACGGCGGCGGCGATTTTTCGCTCGTTCGCCGCGCGCGGCAGCACGCCCGGAAGGGAAAGATCCGCGGCGTGCGCGGGATCGTCGGACAGCAGCAGCAGCGCGCCGTCGAACGACGCCGCATCCGCCGGCACCGCCTCGCCGACGCGCAGTTCCACCACCAGCACGTCGGCCTGCGCCTCGCTCGCCCAGGCGAGGCTGCGGCGCAGGTCGCGTTCGCGCTGCGCGTCCAGCAGGCGCAGCGCCACGCGCGGCGGCGTGTCGGGACGGGCCAGCGTGAGCGGCGGGCCGCTCATGTCGGCCGCGCCGCGATGGTGACGTGCAGCTCCGCGACCGCCCCGCCGCGGAGCACTTTCAACGCCACGGTCTGGCCGATCCGTTCCGGGCCGAGTGCTGCGGCGACTGCGCGCGGCGTGGCGACCGGCGCACCCGCGATCGCGAGCAGGATGTCGCCGGGCAGCAGCACGCCGGCGGCCGGCGCGCCGTCGGCGAGGTTGACCACCATCAGCCCTTGCGAAACGCCGGCGCGCTCGGCCAGCTCGCGCGGCAGCGCCACCGGATGCAGCCCGACGCCGAGCCAGCCGCGCGCGATGCGACCCTCGCGCAGCAGCACCTCCAGCACGCGGCCGATGGTGCCGGCGGGGATCACCAGCACGCTCCGGCGCGGCCCGAACGTGGACATGCCGAGCAGCCGCCCGGCGGCGTCGATCACCGGCCCGCCCTCGGCGGCGTGGCCGAGCCGCACCGCGATCTGTATGCGCCGGTCGATGCGTCCGCCGCGCATGCTCTCCCACGCCGGACCGAGCACTTCCAGCGCGCCGAGCCGCGCCGTGGTCGCGCCGGCGCCGTCGCTGCCGAGCGCCAGCACCAGCGCGCCGACGCCGTCCGGCTCGGCATGGGCCGCGGCGGGTGCGGCGCCTTCCAGCCGCAGCGCGGCGACGTTGGTGGAGGGATCGCGGCCGGCCAGCGTCGCGGCCACGCGCGCGCCGCCCGGCAGCACGGCGGTGTAGCCCTCGGCGTCGGGCAGGCTCTGCTCCGAGGTGACCAGCACGCCGTCGCGCCACAGCACGCCGCTGATGTGGTGCCGCCCGCACCAGTCGATCCCGGCGACCAGCGGCGCCGCCTGGCGCGCGGCGGCTTCGATCGACTGCGAGAGGGCGAGGAAGGGGGCGGTGTCGGTCATGGCTGAACCTGTCATGCGTTTGGTGTGGCGGCAATCTCCTCCGAAGCCGCCGCGCCCGGCACCGGGCGGTTGACCGGCCCCGCCATCCGGCCGGGGCCGCCGGTTGCGCCGCGCGCGGGCCCCCGACACAGTGGCAACGTGAGGTCGCTGCGCGCCCGGCTGTTCGTCGTCTGGCTGCTCTCGCTCGCCGCCGCCTGCGCGGTCGGCTGGCTGCTGCTGCAACTGTATCGCCAGAGCAGCTCGGCGCAGGTGGCGCGCGCCGCCGCCGCGGCAGCGCAGGCCTGTGACCGCATCGCCGACGGCTTTTCTTTCTATGCCACCGGCTGGGCGGGTCCGGCCGGCGGGCAGGCGGATGCGCGGCTGCGGCGCGACCTGACCACGATCGTGCAGGTGGCACTCGCCGCCAGCGTCGGCATGGAGGGCGGCGTGTGGCAGCAGGGTGCCGGGTCGCTCGCCTACGCCTACCCGAGCTATGGCGGCGCCGCCCCGCGCACCGCGCCGCCGCAGGGCGAGCGCCCGCGCATCGCCGCGCTGAACGCCGAGGCGGCGCAGAGCGAACGGCCCGCCGGCGCGGAATTCGCGGCGAACGGAAGGACGCTGGTGCTGCACGCCTGCCCGCTGCCCGGCCCGGTCGCGGACCTGACCGGCTGGACCATGACACGGGTGATCGCGGCGCCCGGGCTGGATGCGCTGCGCCTCGGCCTGGGCGTGCTGCTGGCGCTGGTGCTGGGCATCGCGGCGTGGCTGACCTGGCTGGTGCTGGCGCTCACGCGCCATGTCGGGCGGATCGAGGCGGCGCTGGCCGGCAGCGAGGCCGGCGACCTGCCGCACCTCCAGCCCACCGGCGAGGCCGAGCTGGACCGTATCGTCGCCGCCCTCAACACCGCCGGAGAACGCCTCGCCGACGCGCGACGGCAGGCCGCCGCGCTGGCGGCGCGGGTCGCGCAGGCGGAACGGCTGGCCGCCCTCGGCCGCGTCGCCGCCGGCGTCGCGCACGAGTTCCGCAACCCGATCGCGGCGATGCGGCTCAAGGCGGAGAACGCGCTGGCCGGCGATGCGGCGCGGCGCGAGGGCGCGCTGGCCGCGATCCTGACGCAGATCGCGCGCCTCGACCGGCTGATCGCCGAACTGCTGGCGATGACGCAGCGCCGCACTCCGGTTCCCGAGAATGTAGCGATCGCGCCGCTGCTGGAGGCCGCCGCCGCCGACCACCGCAACGGTCGTGCCACGCTCGACGTGGACGCCGAGCCGGTGACGGCGGTGCTCGACGCGGCGCTGCTGCGGCGCGCGCTGGATGCGCTGCTCGACAATGCCGCCCGGCACACGCCGCCGGGCGGGCGCATCGCGCTCAGCGCCCGCAGCGACGGCGCCGTGCTGCGCATCGACGTCGCCGACGGCGGCGACGGGATTCCGCCGGCACTGCGCGAAACCCTGTTCGAGCCGTTCGTCACCGGCCGCGCCGACGGCACCGGCCTCGGGCTGGCCATCGCGCGCGAACTGGTGGAGGCGCAGGGCGGCAGGCTGACGCTCGCCTGCGCCGGCGGCGGGGCGCCGGGGCGAGGGGCGGTGTTCGCGATGGAGCTGCCATGCCGACCGTCCTGATCGTCGATGACGACGCCGCGCTGCGCGAAGGGCTGGCCGAGACGCTCGCCGATCTCGGCCACCGTGCCGAGCAGGCGGCGGACGGCGCGGCGGCGCTGGCGCGCCTGGCGCAAGGCGGGGTGGATGCGGTGCTGCTCGACCTGCGCATGCCGGGCCTCGACGGCATGGAGGTGCTGCGGCGGCTGCGCGCGCGGCCGGATGCGCCGCCGGTCGCGGTGCTGACCGCGGTGCCGACGGCGGCGAACACCATCGAGGCGATGCGGCTCGGCGCCGTCGATCACCTGGCAAAACCGATCGGCCGCGACGACCTCGCGGCCCTGCTCGCCCGCATGTTCCCCGCCGCCGCCGCCGCCACCCCCGGGCCGTCCGCCGCGATGGAGGAAAACATCGTCGGCGGCTCGGCGGCGATGCGGGAGGTGCAGAAGGCGATCGGCATGCTCGCCGACAGCGACGCGACGGTGCTGCTGACCGGCGAGACCGGCAGCGGCAAGGAGGTCGTGGCGCGCGCCATCCATCGCCACGGCCGCCGCGCCGCGCGTCCGTTCGTCGCCATCAACTGCGCCGCGATCCCCGGCGAGCTCCTGGAGAGCCAGTTGTTCGGCCATGTGCGCGGCGCCTTCACCGGCGCGGTGGCCGACCGTGCCGGCAGCTTTCGCGAGGCCGACGGCGGCACGCTGTTCCTCGACGAGATCGGCGACATGGACCTGGCGTTGCAGGCGAAACTGCTGCGCGTGCTGCAGGAGCGCGTGGTGACGCCGCTCGGCGGCAAGCCGGTTGCGGTCGATGTGCGCATCCTCGCCGCCACGCACCGCGACCTCGAACGCGCCGTGCGCGACGGCAAATTCCGCGAGGACCTCTATTGGCGGCTCGGCGTGGTGCCGCTGGCGTTGCCGCCGCTGCGCGAGCGGCTCGCCGATATCGTGAAGCTGGCCGAGCATTTTCTGGCGCTGCCGGCAGGCGATGGCGTGCCGAAACGCCTGTCGGCGGCGGCGGCGGCGCGGCTGCTCGCGCATTCCTGGCCGGGCAACGTGCGCGAGCTGCGCAATGCGATGGAGCGCGTCGCGGTGCTGGCGCGAAGGCCGGTGATCGGCGCCGACGATCTCGATTTCCTGCAGGCACCGGCGGACCATTCACCGGACTGGCTGGACGGCGACCTGCCGGCCGCGATCGCGCGGCTGGAAGCGGCGATGATCCGCCGCGCGCTCGCGCAGGCCGCCGGCAACCGCACCGAGGCGGCGCGGCGGCTCGGCATCCATCGGCAGCTGCTCTACGAGAAGTTGAAGAAATACGGGATCGAGTGACGGCGTCAGCCGGCCGCGCCCGACGCGAGCCGCTGCAACCAGTTCTGCACGCGCGTTTCCTCGCAGACGGCGACGTTGAACCGCAGCCACGGCGAACGGTCGAGATGCGGGCGGAACACCGTGCCGGGCGCCAGCATGACGCCGTCGCGCTGCGCCGCCTCGGCCAGTGCGAGCGAATCCTCGACCTGCGGCAATCGCGCCCAGACGAACATGCCGTCCGCCGGCTCGGCGAACAGTTCCAGCCCGATGCGCTCGAAGGCACGCACGACATCGAGTCGCGCCTCGCCGAGCCGCTCGTGCAGGCGGGAGAGGTATTTGCGATAATGCCCGTCCACCAGCATGAGATACACGAGCCGCTCGGTGAATTGCGACGAGGTGATGCTGGTCAGCATTTTTAGGTCGGCGAGCTCGTTGGCGATGCGCTCCGTGCAGGCAAGGAAGCCGACGCGCAGGCTGCCCGACAGCGTTTTTGAAAAACTGCGCGCATAGATCACGCGGTTGAGCTGGTCGAGCGTCGCCAGCCGCGGCGTCGGCCGCACCTGCAGATCGCAGAAGATGTCGTCCTCGACGACGGTGAAGTCGTGGCGCTCGGCCGCCTGCAGCACCTTGAACGCGACATGCGGGCTCATGTCGGTGCCGGTCGGGTTCTGCATCACCGACTGGGTGAAATAGAGTTTTGGCCGGCGTGTCGCGGCCAGCTCTTCGAGCACCGCGATGTCCGGCCCGTCCCGGTTGCGCGGCACCGCCAGCATCTCGACGCCTTGCAGGCGCAGATTGCCGAACATGTTGTAATAGCCGGGATCGTCCACCAGCACGGCGTCGCCGGGGCGGAGCAGACAGCGGATGACGAGATCGAGCGCCTGGCTGGTGCCCTGCGTCAGCAGGATCTGGCCGGCATGCGCGGTGACGCCGATCCCCGCCAGCATCAGCGCGAGCTGCTCGCGCAGCGGCAGGTAGCCGAACGGGTGACCGTATTCGAGCAGATACGCACCGTTCTTGCGTGCCAGCACGTTGAGGTTCTGCCGGATGCCCGCTTCGTCGAGCCACGAATTCGGCAGCCACGGACCGCCGGCAAGCACGGCGTTGTCGTCCGCCTCCAGCAGGCGGCGGATCAGCCAGACCAGTTGCTCGTTGCGCTTGTGGTCGGCCGACGGCGCGGGATGCGTGGCGGGCGCGGGCGCGGTGTAGAAGCCGGCGCCGCGCCGCGATTGCAGATAACCCATCGCGACCAGGCGGTCGTATGCCTCGACCACCGTGAAGCGGCTGACATCCGTAGTTTCGGCAAGCGTGCGGATCGACGGCAGCCTGGCGCCCGGCCGCAGGCGCCGGTCGTCGATCTGTCGCTTGATGCCGGCCACGATCTGGTCGGCGAGGGGCTGGCCGCTGCTCCGGCTGATCGTCAGGGAGAACATCAAGGCTCCCGCCTCGCGTTCGGATTGGCCCGGTCGCCGGACCAGTACAGTGACGCCAACCGGCGCCAAACTGTCTATGACTTTGCGGGCAAGTGTTCGGCAGAGTGGCGTGGGTGTCAAGCACCCGACCGGCAACCCGAGAGCGACACGAAGGGAGACACATGCGATGCCGCTCATCCAGGTTCGCGTCATCAAGGACGTGTTCAGCAAGGAACAGAAGCGCCAGATCATCAGCAAGCTGACCGACGCGATGGTGTCGATCGAGGGCGAGGCCATGCGCGGCGTGACTTGGTGCGTGGTCGAAGAAGTGGAAAGCGGCGACTGGGGAATCGGCGGCAAGGGCCTGACCACCGCGGATGTGCATGCACTGGCGCGCGGCAAAGCCGCGTGACGGCGCGGCCCTCGCCGCGCATCGTCTTGACGGCGATCGCTCCCCGCTTTCCGCTGCAAGGCAGACGGGGGTCGGGGGAGGGCGCGCGCGCCTACCGTCCGCGCCGCGTCCAGCGCCTGCGCCAGATCGGCGAGAATGTCGTCGATGTGCTCGATGCCGATCGACAGCCGCACATAGCCGGGCGACACGCCGGTCGCCGCCTGCTCCTGCGCACTGAGCTGCGAATGCGTGGTGCTTGCCGGATGGATCGCGAGGCTGCGCGCATCGCCGATATTGGCAACGTGGTACAGCAGTTTCAGCGAATCGATGAACCGCCGCCCGGCATCCGCGCCGCCCGCCAGCTCGAAGCCGACCAGCCCGCCCTGGCCGCGCGGCAGGTATTTCGCCACCCATTCGGCATCGCGCCCGGTCAGCGTCGAGGGATGGATGACCCGCGTCACCTCGCGCCGCGATTGCAGGAATTTCGCCACCGCGAGTGCGTTCTCGCAATGCGCCTTCATGCGCAGCGCCACCGTCTCGACCCCTTGCAGGATCAGGAACGCGTTGAACGGCGAGATCGCGGCCCCGAGGTCGCGCAGCAGCACCACGCGCGCGCGGATGATGTAGGCGATCGGGCCGAGCGGCTTCACCGCCTCGGTCCACACCGCGCCGTGATAGCTGGCGTCGGGCGTGTTCAGCAGCGGCTGGCGTGCCGGGTGCGCCGCCCAGTCGAAATTGCCGCCGTCGATGATGACGCCGCCGATCGAGTTGCCGTGGCCGCCGAGATATTTGGTCAGCGAGTACATCACCACCGCCGCGCCGTGCTCGAACGGCCGCACCAGCAGCGGCGCGGCGGTGTTGTCCATGATCAGCGGAATGCCGAGCGGACGCCCGATCGCGGCGATCTCGGCGATCGGAAACGGGCGCAGCTTCGGGTTCGGCAGCGTCTCGGCGTAGTAGGCGCGGGTGCGGTCGTCGGTGGCACGCCGGAACGCTGCGGGATCAGAAGGATCGACGAAGCGCACGTCGATGCCCTGGTCGCGCAGCGTGTGGTTGAACTGGTTCCAGGTGCCGCCGTAGAGATCGGTGGAGGCGACGATGTTGTCGCCGGTGCGCGCCAGGTTCTGCACCGCGAACGCGCTTGCCGCCTGGCCGGAGGCCAGCGCCAGCGCCGCGACCCCGCCCTCCATCGCCGCCAGCCGCTGCTCCAGCACATCCTGGGTCGGGTTCATGATGCGCGTGTAGATGTTGCCGAGCTCTTTCAGCGCGAACAGATTGGCGGCGTTCTCGGTGCTGTCGAACTGGAAGCTGGTGGTCTGGTAGATCGGCACGGCGACCGCATGCGTCGCCGCATCGCGCCGCCATCCTGCGTGCAGCGCCAGCGTCTCGGGATGCTGACTGGCCATCGTGAGTGTCCTCCTGGAACGGGTGAGCCGGCTTAATTCAATTCACGTCGGGGAACAAGTCGGTTTTGCATTCCACGATGATGGATCGTGCATTCGGCCCTCGCCGCCATGGCTGGCTCGTCCCGGTGATGACGAAAAGCCTAGCGCCCTTCACGCATCGCCGCGCCCGCCGTGCCGTGCGTGCGCCACCTGGAACGCCCGCGCAAGCGCCCCACCGAGCGACAGCCCGTGAACCGCGCGCAGATAGCTCCGAAAATCATAGATCGTCACGGCCGGGCAGACCTCGAACTCCAGGAACGTGGGTGCCCCGTTGGCCGCGACGCGAAAATCCATCGAAAAAATGCCGGCAAGGCCGAGCAAACCGGCCAAGCGTTCCGCGGCATCCTCGATCGCCCCGACGGCATGCGCCGCCTCGGGCGAGGGATCGGCGCGCAAATCCTGCATGCGCGGCACGAACGCCGCCGCGTGCCCCGCGCCAAAGCCGCCGCGCCCGCCTTCGGTGTCGCTGGCGCCGGACAGCGTCTCGTTGTCGCGCATGGTCATGAATGCCCCGCCCGTCTCGCCCGCCGGATCGCGCGCGAGGCGAAAAATGCCGAGCTGCGGCCGGAACGCGCCGCCGGTGTCGAGAAAGCTGACGCGCACATCGGCGCCGTCGAGATAGGGCTGCACCAGCGCGCGGTCGCGATACCGCCGCCACAGCCGCGCCGCGCGCGACGCCGCCTCGCCGGGCGTGGCGCAGCGGCTGTCGGCGAAAATGCCGAGTTTGGCGCCGAGCGTGTTCGGCTTGACGAAGCACGGCCCCGCGCCGAGTTCGCCGCCCAGGGCTGCGATCTCGGTTTCGCCCTGCAGCAGCCGCGCCGGCGCGCAGGGCAGGCCGGCGGCGGCGGCGAGGGCAAGCGAAGCAAACTTGTCCTGGCACAGATGCTGAGCGGCCGGTGGTGCGCCGAAGTGCGGCAGGTCGAGCAGCCGCGCCAGGGCCGGCACGCTGGCGCCGCGATAGCAGCGGATGCCGTCGGTGACGTTCCACAGCAGCGTTTCCGCGCGCGCCCGGGCAAGCTCCGGCAGCAGCGCCGGCAGGTCGTCGAGCGTGACGAAGCGCGCCGCGATCCCCTCGGCCGCCAGCGAAGCCGCGATGTCGGGCCGATGTGCCGGCAGGTCGGTCGCCTGCGCCAGATAGACGGCGATCTCGGCCGCGATCTCCGGCGCGTAGCCGTGGGCGATCAGCCGCGCGGTCGCCGCCGCCTCGGTCTCGTAGGCGATCACCGCCTGCCGCAACTGTGCCATCGGAACGACCCGCGCCGTGCGGCGAGGATGCTGGCGCGGCCGGCGTCGGTTGGGAAGGGCGGCGCCGTCAGCCGGCCGCGGCGTGCGCCTCCGCCGTGCGCGCGGTGTGGGCGCGCGGGACGCTCGCGTGGCGCGAGGCCTCGTCCAGCAGCCCCCGCAGATTCTCCATGAACGCCTCGCCGTCCTCGGTGCGGGCGACGATGATGCTGCGGCGGTCGCGCGGGTCCTGCAGCCGGCGGGCGAACTGGAACTCTTCCAATCGGTCGAGTGCGCGGGTGATCGCCGGCTTCGCCACCGCCAGCCGCGCCGCCAGGCCGCGCACGGTGTGCGGCCCATCCTCCAGATAGGAGATCAGCAGCACGCCAAGCTGGCGCGCCGTCAGGTCCGGGCCTTCGCGCCGAACCAGGCTGACAACTGTGTCTCGCAAGATATTGGTCAGGCGCGCCTGTTGGGTCTGCGTCATGTTACTCCCCCCCGGCTAACGCCGCCGGCATATGACGAATACAAGATAATCTGCCATACTCCGAAAAGATAATCCAGGTGCATTTATTGCCTCTGGCGTGCGTCTGCCGCCCGGCCCGGTGCCCTCGCCAAGCGGCCAAAAATGCCGGATGCTGGCGGCGAAAGGACGCGCCGCCCCATGCCCCAGCCGGACCCGTTTTCGCTCGGCATCGCCGACGTCGCGCCGCCGCCCGCGGCCCCGCTCCTGGCCGGCGGCGCGCAGCGCGCGGCGCCGCGCAAGGTGGAGCTGGAAGCGGCGCTGGCCGCCGCGCCGCAGGACCGCGCCGTGCGCGCCGCCTATTTCGAGCACCTGACGCGGCTCGCCGGCACGCGCAGCGGCCTGTTTTGGGCGTTGCTGCCGGAGCTGCGGGCGCCGCTCTGGTTTCGTGGCGGCACGCCGGACATCACCGCGCTGGCGGCTTCATTCCGCGACGACGCCTATGCCCTGCCGGGGCTGCGCGCGACGCCCCAGCGGATCGTGGTGATCGGTGCCTATGCCGGCTATGCCGCGGTGGCGCTGGCGCGTCTGCATCCGCGCGCGCTGCTGCTCGCGGCCGAGCCGCTGGCGGACAATTTCCGGCTGCTGTCGATGAACACCTCGCCCTGGCGGCGCATCCGGGTGGCGCAGACGGCGCTGTGGCACCACGCGACCCGGCTGGCCGCCGCCGGGCGCCTGCAGGCCGACTGGGCGGTGCGGCTGACCGACGAGGGGCTGGACGCCGACCGCACCATCCCCGCCATGTCGCTGCCGGAGCTGCTCGGGCGCGCCGGCTGGACGCACGCCGACATGGTGGTGTGCGACGCCGCCGGCAGCGAGCGCGAGGTGTTCGCCGACACGATGGCGCCGTGGCTGCGCCAGCTCGATGTGGCACTGGTGCGCAGCTACGACCAGCTCGCGGTGCAGGCCCGCGATGCCGTCGCCGCCTGCTTCCCCGACGAGGCGTTCACGCGGCGCCAGCACGGCGCGTTCGACCTGTTCGAGCGCCGCACGCCGCTGACCGCGCTGCCGCCGTTGCCGCAGGAGGTGTTCCTGATCCGCGCCGAGCCGGGCGGGGCGGCGTTCCGGCTGCAGGACGTGGCGAATTTCGGCTGGGCGTTCTTCATCTTCGACGGGTCGAGCTGCCAGTTGCATCCCAACCCGCCCGGCGAACGCCCGGCGCGTGCGAGCTTCCCGGTGCGGCTCGACGGGCACACGCGCCTCGCCGCCGGCCTGGTGCATGCCGGCAATCCCGGCTCGCCCGCCATCCGCTTCAGCGCGCTGGTGCAGCGCGAGGACGGCACGGTGCTGGCCGAGGCGGCGGAGACGGTCGCCGGCCACGGCAGCGACCGTCTGACGCTGACGCTGCCGGAGGGACTGTACGCGCCGGCGCTGGTCGTGCTGGAGACGGCGATGGCGCCGGGGGCCGCGGACAACCGCATGGCCTGGGCGCGCTTCATCGACCCGCGGTTGAGTTGAGACGCTGTAACGTAAGGTATCTGTCGCGCAATTAACACGGCGGCCGCAGGCAAGAGACCCCGATCGGTCCCAAGTAAGGGGGGTATCGATTGGAGGATGCTGCGATGTGCCAGGACGGCCTGCGCCCCCTCAGCTTCGAGACGCTGCTGACCGACCCGCTGATCCGCCTGATGATGGCCGCCGACGGCGTGACGCCGCAGGCGCTGGTGGCGCCGCTGCTCGCCGCGCGCGACGCGATCGCCGCGCGCGAGCGGGTGGCGTTTACGTCCGTGCTGGCAGCTCCTGGCGCCACGAGTGTTGCGGCCTGAAGCCGAGCATTTTGCGCGCCCGCTGGTTGGAGAGCAGCGTTTCGTATTCGCCGAGCGTGCGCGTGACCCTGACGTTGGGGTAGTAGCGGCGCAGCAGCTCGGCGGTCGGCAGGTCGGATGAGCAATCGTCCTGCGCAGCGTTGAAGACCTCGAAGCCCAGCCCGTCGGTTTCGATCGCGCGCAGCACCAGCTGCCCGAGGTCGCGGGCGTCGATATAGCTCCAGGCGATGCGCTTGCGGCCTTCCGGGTTGGCGAAGAATTCGGGGAAGCGCACGTATTCGTGTGGCTCGATGACGTTACCGATGCGGATGGCGTAGATGTCGAAGCCGCTGCGGGTGGCGAAGGCGCGGGCGGTGGCTTCGTTGCAGATTTTCGACAGCGCGTAGCTGTCCGGCGGATCGACCGGATAGTCCTCGTCGAGCGGCAGATAGGCCGGGTCGCGCGGCTCCTGGCTGAACACCAGGCCGTAGGTGGTCTCCGACGAGGCGATGATGATTTTGCGGATCCCGAGCGTCACCGCCGCTTCGATGACGTTGTAGGTGCCCATGGTATTGATGCGGAACACCTCGTTGTCGGGCGTGATCATGATGCGCGGGATGGCGGCGAAATGCACCACCGCATCGGGTTTGACGGGCCGCAGCGACGGGTCGAACTCGCGCAGGCCCATATAGGACGACAGCGCGTTGAACACCTGGCCGCTGTCGGTGACGTCGGTGATCAGCGTGCGCACCTTCGGGTTGTCGAGCGGCGTGCGGTCGAGGTTGAGCACCTGGCAGCCGTGTTCGACCAGGTATTGCACCGCGTGCCGCCCGGCCTTGCCGCTGCCGCCGGTGAACATGACGCGCTTCATCGCGATCCTCCCCGTCTGTTGCCGTCGCGCCGACATAGCGTCTGACCGGCGCTTGGCAAGCCGGCGCGCCGGTGCCACGAAGCGCGCATGAACCCGCGGGTCGAATTCTTCGCCGGCGCCGCCATGCGCCCGCATCTGCCGGCGCTGGTGCGGCTGCGCATCGCGGTGTTCCGCGAGTGGCCGTATCTCTACGACGGCGTGTACGACGAGGAGCGCGTCCATCTCTCGAAAGCAGCGGAAAGCCGGCGCGGCGGGCTGGCGGTGGCGTTCGACGGCGATGCACCGGTCGGCTGCTCCACCTGCCTGCCGCTCGCCGAGGCCGATGCCGTGGTGCAGGCGCCGTTCCGCGCGGCGGGCCTCGATCCGGCGCGCTATTTCTATTTCGGCGAATCCGTGCTGCTGCCGCGCTACCGCGGCCAGGGCGTCGGTGTCGCGTTCTTTTCGGCGCGCGAGGCCCATGCGCGACAAAGCCCGGACGCCGACTACGCCTGCTTCTGCGCCGTCGAGCGCCCGGCCGACCATCCCTTGCGTCCCGCCGGGGCGATGCCGCTCGACGCGTTCTGGCAGCGCCGCGGCTACACGCATCACCCCGAACTGGCCTGCACGCTGCGCTGGAAGCAGGTCGATTCCCCCGACAAGGTCGCCAACCGGCTTTCGTTCTGGATCAAGCCGTTGCGAATTACGCCATTGGCGCCGGCATGACGCTCGTGTATCTGCTGGCCGGCGAGCACAGCGGCGACGTGCTCGGGGCGCGGCTGATGGCGGCGCTGAAGGCGGCGCGCCCCGAGCTCGCATTCGCCGGCATCGGCGGCCCGCGCATGGCGGCGGAGGGCCTGCACAGCCTGTTCCCAATGCAGGAACTGGCGGTCATGGGCTTTCTGGAAGTGCTGCCGCGGCTGGCGCGCCTGCGCCGCCTGATGGCGGCGACAGTGGCCGACATCGCGCTTCGGCGGCCGGATGTGCTGGTGACCATCGACAGCCCCGGCTTCGCGCTGCGCCTGCTGCGCCGCGTCCGCGGCAGCGGCATCGCGCGGGTGCATTACGTTGCCCCGCAGGTCTGGGCGTGGCGGGAGAGCCGGGTGCGCCGGTTCCCCGGATTGTGGGACCGGCTGCTCTGCCTGCTGCCGTTCGAGGTGGCGTTCTTCGCCCGCCACGGATTGCCGGCGAGCTTCGTCGGCCATCCGGTGCTGGAGTCCGGCGCGGATGCCGGCAGCGCCGGGCGGTTCCGCGCCGCGCACGGCCTCGCGCCGGACGCGCGCGTGCTGGTGCTCATGCCCGGCAGCCGGCGCAGCGAGGCGGGGCGGCTGCTGCCCATCTACGGCGCCACCGTGGCGTTGCTGGCACGGCGTTTCCCGACGCTGGTGCCGGTGGTGCCGACGACGGCCGCGGTGGCCGGGACCGTCGCCGCGGCGACCGCGACCTGGAGCGTGCGCCCGCTGATCGTGACGGAGGCGGACGAGAAGCACGACGCCTACGCCGCCGCCGCGGCGGCGTTGACCAAGTCCGGCACTTCGACGCTGGAACTGGCGCTGGCGGGCGTGCCGATGGCGGTCACCTATCGCGTCAACCCGCTCACCGGGGCGATCGCGCGGCGGCTGATCCGGGTGCCGCACGTGGCGATGGTCAACCTGCTCGCCGGGCGCGCAGTGGTGCCGGAACTGCTGCAGCAGGACTGCCGGCCCGACCGTCTCGCCGCCACCGTCGCGACGCTGATCGAGGACCGCGACGCCGCCGCCGCACAGCGCGCCGCCTTCCGCGACGTGATGGCGAGCCTGGCGCCGCCGCACGGCCGGCCCTCGGCGGCGGCGGCGGCGGAAGTGTTGGCGGTGCTGGACGGCGCCTATTGCCGGCCGTAGCGGTCTTCCAGCCGCTCGATGTCGTCCTCGCGCAGCTCGGGGCCGGTCTGCACCTCGATGAACACCATGTCGGTGGTGCCTGGATTGGCAATGCGATGGATGTCGCCCAGCCCGATGCCGATCGACTTGCCGGCCAGCAGATCAATGGTTTCCGTGTTGCGCGTGATGCGCGCGGTGCCGGCCACCACGGTCCATTGCTCGGCGCGGTGCTGGTGGCGCTGCAGCGACAGCACGCCGCCGGGGATCACGCGGAGGCGTTTGACGGCAAACCCCGGCCCGGCATCGAGCACCGCCCACTCGCCCCAGGGGCGGCGGTCGCTCTGGCCCGCCACGTAGTCGTTGCGAAACTCCGGATCGCTCATGGGCACCTCCGCACACGCCCGACCGTAGCGTGGCGGCGCGGCAGGTTGCTATTCCGGGTGCGCAGCCCTGGCGTGGCGCCACATCGGCGCGGCGGCGATGCGCCGGCCCAGCTCCTGCGCTTCCGTCCGCTCGACCGCCAGCCGCGCGTGCAGCCGGTCCAGCGCCTGGGCGCGGGCACGGTCGGGATCGGCGGGCCGCTGTTCAGCCAGGGCCGGCACCCCCAGCAGCGCCAGACCCACTGCCACTTGCGCCAGCGTTCGCGGCATGGCGGTTCCCCCTGTCCACCGGCGCGCAACGCCGGTCGAACGGCGGAGTTCGGAGCCGGTCCGCAGCCCCAACGGCCGGTGCGCTTGACACGCGCACGGCCGGGCAAAAGGATGCGCGCCAATCAGGAGGGGACCGCATGAAAACCATCAAGGGGCCGGCCGTGTTCCTGGCGCAGTTCGCCGGCGACGCCGCGCCCTACGACAGCCTGAAAGGCATGGCGCACTGGGCCGCCGGGCACGGCTACAAGGGCGTGCAGATCCCGAGCTGGGATGGCCGGCTGATCGACCTCAAGCGTGCCGCCGAGAGCCATGCGTACTGCGACGAGCTGCGCGGCACCTGCGCCGAGGCGGCACTGCAGATCACGGAACTCTCCACGCATCTGCAAGGCCAGCTGGTCGCGGTGCATCCGGTGTACGACGTGATGATGGACGGGTTCGCGGCGCCGGAGGTGCGCGGCAACCCGGCGGCGCGGCAGGCATGGGCGGTCGAGCAGCTCAAGCTGGCGGCAAAAGCGTCGCGCAATCTCGGGCTGGCGGCGCACGCGACGTTTTCCGGCGCGCTGCTGTGGCCGTTCATGTTCCCGTTCCCGCAGCGCCCGGCCGGGCTGGTCGAGGAAGGTTTTGCCGAGCTTGCGCGGCGCTGGCGGCCGATCCTGGATGCGTTCGAGGACGCCGGCGTGGACGTTTGCTACGAGGTGCATCCGAGCGAGGATTTGCACGACGGCGACAGCTACGAGATGTTCCTCGCCGCCGTCGGCAACCACAGGCGCGCCTGCCTGCTCTACGACCCGAGCCATTTCGTGCTGCAGCAGCTCGACTACCTGGAATACATCGACTTCTTCCACGAGCGCATCCGCATGTTCCATGTGAAGGACGCGGAGTTCCGGCCGAACGGGCGCAAGGGCGTGTATGGCGGCTACCAGTCCTGGGCGAACCGCGCCGGCCGGTTCCGCTCGCCCGGCGACGGGCAGGTGGATTTTTCCGCCGTCTTTTCCAAGCTCACGCAATACGGGTTTGACGGCTGGGCGGTGCTGGAGTGGGAGTGCTGCATAAAAGACAGCGAGCAGGGCGCGGCCGAGGGCGCGCCGTTCATCGCGCGCCACATCATCCAGGCGGCGAAGCGCGCCTTCGACGATTTCGCGGCCAGCGGCGTCGATCACGCCACCAACCGCCGCATGCTGGGGATCGGCTGACATGACCATCGAGGGAAACGACCAGGCGGTGGTGCCGCGGCGGCTGCGGCTCGGCATGGTGGGCGGCGGGCGTGGCGCGTTCATCGGAGCCGTGCATCGCATCGCCGCGCGCATGGACGACCGCTACGACCTGGTCGCCGGCGCGCTGTCGGCCGATGCGCAGCGCGCGCATGACTCGGCGGCCGACCTGCACATCGCGCCGGAGCGCAGCTACGACGATTTCGCGGCGATGGCGACGAAGGAGGCGAGCCGGCCGGACGGCATCGACGTGGTGGCGATCGTCACGCCGAACCACATGCACCACGACCCGGCGCGCGCGTTTCTGCAAGCCGGCATCCACGTGATCTGCGACAAGCCGCTGACCAGCACGCTGGAGGATGCGCTCGACCTGGAGCGCGTGGTGAAGGCGAGCGGCGTCGTGTTCGGACTGACGCACAACTACACCGGCTATCCGCTGGTGCGGCAGGCGCGGGGGATGATCGCGGCCGGCGAACTCGGCGCGATCCGCGTCGTGCAGGTGGAGTATCCGCAGGACTGGCTGACGACGCGGCTGGAGACGACCGGGCAGAAGCAGGCGGAGTGGCGCACCGACCCGAAACGCAGCGGCGCGGCCGGCTGTGTCGGCGACATCGGCACGCACGCCTTCAACCTCGCGGAGTTCGTCAGCGGCTTGCAGGTCGAGCAGGTGGCGGCCGACCTGACGACGTTCGTGGCGGGACGCGCGCTCGACGACAACGCCGGGATGCTGCTGCGCTTCGCTGGCGGCGCGCGCGGGATGCTGTGGTCGAGCCAGGTGGCGGTGGGTAACGAGAACGCGCTCCGGCTGCGCGTGTACGGCGAGAAGGCGTCGCTGGACTGGGCGCAGGAGCAGCCGAATGCGCTGCTGTTCGCGAAGTTCGGCGAGCCGCCGCGGCTGATCCGCCGCAATGGTGCCGGGGCGACGCCGGTGGCCGGCCATGCCTGCCGGATTCCCGCCGGTCACCCGGAGGGATATCTCGAAGCGTTCGCGCAGCTCTATCGCGACTTGGCCGATCAGATCAGCGCGCATCGGGCCGGGAGAAAGCCCGATCCGGCGAGCCTGCTGGTGCCGGGGATCGCCGAGGGCGTGCGCGGGATGCGCTTCATCACCGCTTCGGTGGCGTCGAGCCGCGACGGGGCGGGGTGGACGAAAATATAATCTCATCCGCAGATGTCGCAGATGGACGCAGACAAGGGATGATGGCATCATGTCTTTCTCGCGAATGCGGGAATGACGGTTTAATCAGTGTTCCGGCGCATCAATCGTCCTCTCCATCTGCGCAAATCTGCGACATCTGCGGATAACTCGCTTCCGCTTCACCCCACGAACACCATGCACGCCGGGCTGCCGACCGGCGCGTAGCGGCCGACGAAATCGAGCGCGCCCTCCATCCGGTTGACGCGGAACGCGGTCACCGCATTGCTGCGCGTATCGCACGCGAACAGCAGGCCGCCGTCGGGCGTGAAGGCGAAACTGCGCGGGTCGGCGCCCTCGGTCCACGCCTCGCCGATGCGGGTCAGCCGCCCGTTTTCATCGACAATGAACACCACGATCGCGTCGTGGCGGCGCAGCGCGGCATAAACGAAGTGCCCGTCATCGGAAACCGCGATCGCGGAGGCGAGGAAGCTGCCGGCGAAATCGGGCGCGAGCGCCGAGACGCTCTGCTTCTCCTTCATCGCCGCGGTGACGGGATCGTAGTCGTACACCACCACGCGTCCGTCCTGTTCCTGCAGGCTGTAGAGCGTGCGGCCGTCGGGATGGAACGCGAAATGCCCGGGCGCGGCGCCCGGCTCGGTCGTCACCGGATCGGACACCGGAGAAAACTTGCCGCTGCCGAGGTCGAGCGTGTAGCGCAGAATGCGGTCACGGCCGGCATCGCTCGCGACGATGAAGTGGCCCTGCGGATCGGCCGCGACCATGCGCATGTGCGGACCCGAATGGTCGCTCGGCGCGGTCTGGCCGGGCGGGCTGTCGGCGGCGCGCGCCGGGCCGGCGGGGCCGGGATCGCCCTGCACGTCGCTCGCCTCGCCGAGCGCGCCGTTCTCGCCGATCGGGAACGCCGCGATGGTGCCGCTGCCATCGTTGGCCGCCAGCACGAATTTTCCCGACGGATGCACGCTGACGAAGCACGGCGACGCACCACGGGAGCTGACGGAATTGATCGGCGTCAGCACGCCGCTCGCGCGATCGACGGCGAAAGAACTGATGCTGCCGTCGGGCGCGGTCTCGGCGACCGCATACAGCACGCGCTGCGAGGCATCGAGCGCCAGCCAGGAAGCGTTCTCGGCGGCAAAAATGCCGGCCAGCGTCATCGCGCCGTCGCCGGTGTTGACGCGCCACAGCGAAATGCCCTGGCCCTCCGGCGCGGTGCTGCCGACATAGGCGAAGTGCTCGCGCGGGCGCTGTGCGGCGGCCGTGCGCGCGCCGAGCAGCGCAGCGGTGCCGGCGAGCAGTTTTCTGCGGCCGAGGCGCACGGGCAAAGTCGTTGCGTGCATCATCGTGGACCTCATGCCCTACGTGTCCACGATCTGGCCGATCCGATAGCCTTGCGCGAACAGCAGCGCGCGCAGCGAGGCGTGATCGACGCGCGCCCGCGCCTGGCGCGCCACGATCGGTTTTGCGCGATACGCGACGCCGAGGCCCGCTTCGAGAATCATCGCCAGGTCGTTGGCGCCGTCGCCGACCGCGAGCGTGGCCGCCATGCGCAACCCGCGCGCCGCCGCCAGCTCGTGCAGCGTCGCCAGCTTCGCGTCGCGGTCGAGGATCGGCTCGCCGACCGCGCCGGTCAGCCGCGCGCCGTCGTCCAGCAGCACGTTGGCGCGGTGGTGGTCGAAGCCGAGCAGTGCGGCGACGCGGCCGGTGAAGAACGTGAAACCGCCGGACACCAGCGCCGTCGTGGCGTTGTGCGCACGCATGGTCGCGACCAGCTCGCGCGCGCCGTCGGTCAGCCGCGTGCGCGCCCAGGTCTGCCCCAGCGCCGCCAATTCGAGCCCGCGCAGCATGCCCACGCGCTCGGCGCAGGGCCTCGGCAAAATCGATCTCGCCGTTCATGCTGCGGCGCGTGATGGCGGCGATCTCTTCCTTCAGCCCGGCGAAGGCGGCGAGTTCGTCCAGCGTCTCGCCGGTGACGATGGTGCTGTCCATGTCGGCGATCAGCAGCCCCTTGCGCCGGCCGCGCGCCTTGGTCGTGATGGCGTCCACGGCGGCACCGTCCAGCGCCGCCGCGATCGTTGCCGGGTCGGGCGGGGCGCTGACAAAAATGTCGGCGGCCTCGCCGGGCGAGAGCAGGTCGGTGGGTCCGCCGCCGACGGCCTCGCGCACGCGGGCGATCAGGGCGGGGGAGAGCGTGGTGGCGGCGCGGTCGGCGATCAGGGTGAGGACGTGGCTCATGGCGCGGCTATGCTTGGCGCAGCGCCGCGTCGCAAGCGTTGGTTGAGCTGCCCCGCGCGCTGATCGTCGCCGGCCCGACCGCGAGCGGCAAATCGGCGCTGGCGCTGGCGCTGGCCGAGCGGCTCGGCGGCGTGGTCATCAACGCCGACGCGATGCAGGTCTATCGCGAACTGCGCATCGTCACCGCCCGCCCGACCGCGGCCGAGGAAGCGCGCGTGCCGCACCGCCTCTATGGCGTGCGGGCGGCGGCGGAGCCGGGCAGCGCCGCGTGGTGGCGCGGCGCGGCGCTGCGCGAAATGGCGGGCGCCCGGCGTGCCGATCCTGTGCGGCGGCAGCGGGCTTTATCTCGCCGCGCTGACCGAGGGCATCGCCGACATCCCCGACCCCGGCGAGGCGGCGCGGGCGGAGGCGCGGCGGCGGCTGGCGGAGCAGGGGCCGGCCGCGTTGCACGCGGCGCTGGCGGCGGTCGATCCGGCGACGGCGGCGCGGCTGCGCCCGTCCGACAGCCAGCGCATCGCGCGCGCCTGGGAGGTGTGGGCCGGCACCGGGCGCGGCCTCGCGGCATGGCAGGCGGAGCGCGGCACGCCGGCGCCGTGGCGGTTCGCGGCGATCCTGCTCGACCCGCCGCGCGCCGCGTTGCGCGAGGCGATCGCACGCCGCTTCGCCGCCATGATCGCGCAGGGCGCGGTCGCGGAGGTGGCCGCCCTGCTGGCGCTCGGCCTCGATCCGGCGCTGCCGGCGATGCGGGCGCATGGCGTGCCGGAACTGGCCGCCCATCTGCGCGGCGAGATCACGCTGGCCGAGGCGCAGCGCCGCGCCGAACTGGTCACCGGCCAGTACACGAAGCGCCAGGCCACCTGGTTCCGCCACCACGCGCTCGCCGCCGCCGCAGCGGACGCATACGATCCATGCGCGGGTGACGGGACTGGCGCAACTTTCGGAAAGAGAAATGGCCGATCTGGCGAAGTTTCTTCGCCCTTTGGGTTGACGCACCGCAGCGTGACGGCTAAGCAGCGCGCCATGAGCACGCCCCACCCCGCCCACGCTGAACCCGCGTCCCAATCGGGCGCCGAGATTCTCCTGCGCGCGCTGAAGGATCAGGGCGTCGAGGTCATGTTCGGCTATCCGGGCGGCGCGGTGCTGCCGATCTACGACGCGATCTTCCAGCAGAACGCGATCCGCCACATCCTGGTCCGCCACGAGCAGGCCGCGGTGCATGCCGCCGAGGGCTACGCGCGCAGCACCGGGCGGGTCGGCGTGGTGCTGGTGACCAGCGGGCCGGGGGCGACCAACGCGGTGACCGGCCTGGTCGATGCGCTGATGGACAGCATCCCGGTGGTGTGCCTGACCGGCCAGGTGCCGACGCACCTGATCGGCAACGACGCCTTCCAGGAAGCGGACACCACCGGGATCACCCGCCCCGCGACCAAGCACAACTACCTGGTCAAGCGCAGCGGCGACCTCGCGCGCGTGGTGCATGAGGCGTTCTACGTCGCGCGCAGCGGGCGGCCGGGGCCGGTGGTGATCGACCTGCCGAAGGACATCCTGATCGCGCCGGCACCCTACACGCCGCCGCCGAGCGCGCCGCACCGCAGCTATCGCCCGCAGACCGAGCCGGACGGCGGCGCCATCGCGCGCGCGGTGGCGCTGCTGAAGGGCGCCAAGCGGCCGGTGATCTACACCGGCGGCGGCGTCATCAACGCGGGGGCGGCGGCGAGCGAGGCGCTGCGGCGCTTCGTGCGCAAGACCGGGTTCCCCTGCACCAGCACGCTGATGGGCCTCGGCGCCTATCCGGCGAGCGATCCGCAATTCCTCGGCATGCTGGGCATGCACGGCACCTACGAGGCGAACCTCGTCATGCACGGGGCCGACGTGATGCTGAACGTCGGCGCGCGCTTCGACGACCGGGTGACCGGCAAGCTGGCGGCGTTCAGCCCCGGCTCGCGCAAAATCCACATCGACATCGACCCCTCCAGCATCAACAAGAACGTGCCGGTGGACGTGCCGATCGTCGCCGATGCCGGCCGTGCGCTGGCGGCGCTGATCGCGGCGTGGGATGCCGACCCGGCGCGAGCCCGATCGCACCGCGCTGGCCGCGTGGTGGCGGCAGATCGACCAGTGGCGGGCGAAGGATTCCCTGCGCTACACGCAGTCGCGCGCGAGCGGTGCGATCATCAAGCCGCAACACGCGATCCGGCGCCTCTATGAGATCACGCGCGAACTCGGGCGCGAGACCTACATCAGCACGGAGGTCGGCCAGCACCAGATGTGGGCCGCGCAGTTCTTCAAGTTCGAGCAGCCGAACCACTGGATGACCAGCGGCGGCCTCGGCACGATGGGCTACGGCCTGCCCGCGGCGATGGGCGTGCAGGTGGCACACCCCGACGCGCTGGTGATCGACATCGCCGGCGAGGCCAGCATCCTGATGAACATCCAGGAGATGTCCACGGTCGCGCAGTACCGGCTGCCGGTGAAAGTCTTCATTCTCAACAACCAGTACATGGGCATGGTGCGGCAGTGGCAGGAGCTGCTGCACGGCGGCCGCTATTCCGAAAGCTATACGGCGGCGCTGCCGGATTTCGTGAAGCTGGCGGAGAGTTTTCACGCCACCGGCCTGCGCGCGCGCACGGTGGACGAACTGGACGGCGTGATCCATGCGATGCTGGCGAACAGCGGGCCGGTGATCGCCGACATCGCCGTGGACGAGAAGGAAAACTGCTTCCCGATGATCCCGAGCGGGGCGGCGCACAACGACATGATCCTCGGCCCCGAGCACGAAGGCGAGGCGGCCGGGATCGCCGACGAAGGCCTGGTGCTGGTCTGATCCGATGCCCAATCCGGTGGACACCAGCTTCCGCTCGGCGACGATTTCCGTGCTTGTCGAGAACGAGCCGGGGATCCTGGCGCGCGTGGTCGGCCTGTTCTCCGGCCGCGGCTACAACATCGACAGCCTGACGGTGGCACCCGTCGAGGACGGCGGGCACCGCAGCCGCATCAACATCGTCACCAGCGGCACGCAGATGGTGATCGAGCAGATCAAGGCGCAGCTGGATCGGCTGGTGCCGGTGCATCGGGTCGCCGATTTGACGCAGCTTGGGCCGCACATCGCGCGCGAGATGGCGCTGGTGAAAGTGATCGCCGCGACCGGCGACAAGCGCAGCGAGGCGCTGCGGCTCGCCGATGCGTTCCGCGCCCGCGTGGTGGATGCGACCACGGAAAGCTTCGTGTTCGAGATGACGGGCAGCACGGACAAGCTGGATGCGTTCGTCGAGCTGATGCGTCCGCTGGGGCTGGCCGAGGTGTCGCGCACCGGCGTCGCCGCGATGGCGCGCGGGACGCGGGTGATCTAGACGCGGCGCTCGCCGGACTCTGCAGCGGGAGGGAAGCGCAGCGCAGCTGCCACCCTCCGCGCAAAAGAGGTGGGCGATCGACGACCGCTACGAGGGAAGACGGAAGAAGCAAGCAATGCGCGTTTACTACGACCGTGATGCCGACGTGAACCTGATCAAGGGAAAAAAGGTCGCGGTCATCGGCTATGGCAGCCAGGGCCACGCCCATGCCAACAACCTGAAAGACAGCGGCGTCGCCGATGTCGTGGTCGGCCTGCGCGCCGGCTCTACGGCGGTCGCAAAAGCCGGGAACGCCGGGCTGCGCGTGCTGGACGCCGGCGAGGCGGCGAAATGGGCCGATGTGGTCATGGTGCTGACGCCCGACGAAGGGCAGGGCGACCTGTATCGCGACAAGCTCGGGCCGAACATGCGGCCGGGCTCGGCGCTCGCCTTCGCGCACGGGCTGAACATCCACTTCAACCTGATCGAGCCGCGGCCCGACATCGACGTGTTCATGATCGCGCCGAAAGGCCCCGGCCATACCGTGCGCAGCGAATACCAGCGCGGCGGCGGCGTGCCGTGCCTCGTCGCCGTCGCGCAGAACCCGTCGGGCAACGCGCTGGAGATCGCGCTCTCCTACGCCTCCGCGATCGGCGGCGGGCGCGCCGGCATCATCGAGACGAGTTTCAGGGAGGAATGCGAGACCGACCTGTTCGGCGAACAGGTGGTGCTGTGCGGCGGCCTCGTCGAACTGATCCGCGCCGGCTACGAGACGCTGGTGGAGGCGGGCTACGCGCCGGAGATGGCGTATTTCGAGTGCCTGCACGAAGTGAAGCTGATCGTCGATCTGATCTACGAGGGCGGCATCGCCAACATGAACTACTCGGTGAGCAACACCGCCGAGTACGGCGAATACGTCTCCGGCCCGCGCGTCATCACGCAGGAGACCAAGGCGGAGATGAAGCGCATCCTCGACGACATCCAGAGCGGCCGGTTCGCCCGCGACTGGATGCTGGAGAACCGGGTCAATCAGGCGAGTTTCAAGGCGATGCGCCGCCGCGCCGCCGAGCATCCGATCGAGCAGGTCGGCGAGACGCTGCGCGCGATGATGCCGTGGATCGGCAAGAACCGCCTGGTGGACAAAAGCCGCAACTGATCGCGCGCGCTGCACGCGGCAGGGACCGGCGTCGCGCCATCCCTGCCGCGTGGCGCCTCGGTTATTCGCAGTTCCCGTTGGCCGCGAGCTGCGAATTGGGTGGCGCGCCGCTGTCGTTGCCGCGGGCGGCCTGCTGCGAGTTGGGTGGCGCGCCGCTGGCGTTGCCGCGGGCGGCCTGCTGCGAGTTGGGTGGCGCGCCGCTGTCGTTGCCGCGGGCGGCCTGTTGCGCATCGGGTGGCGCGCCGGTGGGGTGGCTGCGCGCGGCCTGCTGCGAGCAGGGTTTCAGGCCCTGCGTGTCCTGCGCATAGGCGCCGCCGGACAGCAGCAGGACCGCCGCGGCGCCGAGCGCCATCGTGGTGATTTTCATCGTGCCTTCTCCATTCATTGGCGAGCGGCTGAACGCCACCGGAGTGGCCGGTGGTCGGACCCCGTTCGGGCGCCGCTCACACGCAGCTTACGCAGCGGCAACGCCGGCGTTAGCGGCCTCCGTGATTCGTGAACGGGCGCGCGTGGACGGCGCCGGCCCGCGACGAAATCTTGCAGCCGGCAAGGAAATTCCTTACTTCGTCGGCAATCGGGAGCGCATCTGATGATTACCAGCCGGCTGACGCGCAAGGCGCAGACCACGATCCCGCAGCCGGTGCGGGCGGCGCTGCACCTGCGGAACGGCGACGAGATCGCCTATGCCATCGAGGACGGCCGGGTCGTCATCACCAAGGCCGGCCAAAGCGACCGCGCGGACGATCCGTTCCTGACCTTCTCCGAATGGGCGTCGGAAGCCGACCGGCGCGCTTATGACGGGCTCTGAGCGCGCGGGTGTCTGGGCGGTGGTAAAGGTGCCTTATCCCTACACCGACCGGGCGACGCGCCAGGGCCGGCCGGCACTCGTGGTGGCCGAAACGGGCAGCATGGCGGGACTGCCGCTGCTCTGGGTGCTGATGATAACAAGCGCCGAGAATCGCGGCTGGCCGGGCGACGTTCCCGTGGGCGATCTTGCGACGGCCGGACTGCCGGCACCTTCCGTGATTCGCACCGAAAAGATCGCGACGATCGACGCGCGCGACGTCGTCAAGCTGGGCACGCTGCGGGAACCGGATCGCCGGATGGTGTGCGAGCAGCTGCATCGCGTGCTGGAAGCGGCAAACCGCAGCGGCGGCGCCGACACCTCGCGCAGCGTGCCGTAGCACGGGTGATTGCCGGCGGCGCGAGGCCTGGTCACGCCGGCTTGACGCGCCGTCCACCCTGCCAGACCGCGATGACGCGCAGGTCGGCATCCAGCGCCACCAGGTCGGCGCGCGCGCCGGCTGCGATGCGGCCGCGGTCGGCGAGGCCGATGCGCTCGGCCGGCGTGGCCGTCGCCATGCGCAGCGCCGCGGCGAGCGGCAGGCCGACCAGATGCACGGCGTTGCGCACCGCATCCGCCATCGACAGATGCGCGCCCGCGAGCGTGCCGGCCGCGTCGGTCAGCCGCCCGTCGGCGAGCCGGATCTTGTTTCCGTTCAGCATGAACCCGTCGGTCGTGGGGCTGTCGCCGACACTGGGCATCGCATCGGAGACGAAGAACAGGCGCGCCGGCCCGAGTGCCGCGAAGGCGAGGCGGATCGCCGCAGGATGCACGTGCAGCCCATCGACGATGATCCCCGCCGCCGCCGCGGCACTGTCGAGCGCCGCGCCGACCATGCCGGGCGCGCGCGAGCCGAGCTGCGACATGGCATTGAACAGATGCGTGAAGCCGACGGCGCCCGCCTGGAGTGCCGCTGCGGCCTGCTCGACCGTCGAGTCGCTGTGGCCGAGGAACACGACGACGCCCGCGGCGGCGAGCGCCGCGATCATGGCGGGCGGCACGATTTCCGGCGCGACCGTCAGCAGCAGCGGTGCCGGGAACGGCGCGCGCAACTCGGCGAGATCGGCCTCGCCCGGCTGCGTCAGGTTGTGCAGCGGATGGATGCCGCGGCGCGCCGGTGCGATGAACGGACCTTCGACATGCAGGCCGCAGATGCCGCCGACCCCGTCGGCCAAAGCCGCGCGCACCGCCGCCATCGCCGCGCGGCGCAGGTCGGCGGGACCGCTGACCAGCGTTGGCAGCAGGGCGGTGGTGCCGAGCCGGGCGTGCGCTGCGGCGATGCGGCGCAGCCCGTCCGCGGTCGGGTCGTCGTTGAACAGCACGCCGCCGCCGCCGTTCACCTGCACATCGACGAAGCCCGGCGCCAGCACGGCATTTTCCGGGAGCGCCGCGACCGCGACGCCCGGCGGCGCGCGCTCGGCGATGCCCGCGATGCGCGCGCCGTCGATGGTCACCACGCGGCGATCGTGCAGCGTGTGGCCGTCGAAACAGGCTGCGGCGGCGAGCGCGATCATGGCGGCAGTTCCGCAAGCGCCGCGCGCAGATGGCCGCGGTGACGGGCGAGCAGCGCGCCTGCCGCGGCGAGGTCGAGACCGCGCAGCAGCAGCACCGCGGTCTTGACGTTGCCGCCGGCTTGCGCGAGCGCGGCCTCGGCCGGCGCGGCGTCGGCGCCGGTCAGATGGCGCAGCATGCGCAGCGCGCGGGCGCGCAGCTTGGCGTTGGTCGCGCGCAGATCGACCATCAGCCCGCCATGCACGCGGCCAAGCCGCAGCATCAGCAGCGTGGAAAACAGGTTGAGCACGATTTTCTGCGCCGTGCCGGCCTTGAGCCGCGTCGAGCCGGCGATCGGCTCCGCCCCGGTCTCCACCAGGATTTTTTGCGCGGCCAGCGCGAGCAGCGGCGTGGCGGCGCTGTTGGCGACGGCGATGGTGAGCGCGCCGCTTGCGGCGGCGGCTTGCAGCACGGCACAGGTGAAAATCGTGCGCCCGCTGGCGGCGACGCCGATCGCCACGTCGGCCGCGCCGACGGCATGGTCCGCGACGGCGCGCCGCGCCGCCTCGGCGTCGTCCTCGGCGTTCTCCGCCGCTTCGGTCAAGGCCGCGAGGCCGCCGGCGATCAGCAGGACAAGACGGTCGGCGGGCCAGTCGAAGGTCGGCGCCAGTTCCACCGCGTCCTGCGCCGCCAGCCGCCCCGACGTGCCGGCACCGGCATAGACCAGCCGCCCGCCTTCCCGCAGACGATCGACGCTGGCGGCAACGGCGGATTCGATCGCCGGCAGCGCGGCGCGAGTTGCCGCGGCGGCGGACAGCTGCGCCTCGAACAGCGCGGCCAGGGCGGCCTGCGGCGGCCAGGCGTCGATCTCGCGGTAGCGCGGATCGGCGCATTCGGTGGCCGGCAGCGGATCGGGCATCTCCACGCGGCAGACTTCCGAAGCGGTGGCAGCGCCCACAGACCATGCCGTGCCGCGCCGATCAAGCCGGCAGCACCCCCGCACCGCAACCGCCGGCGGGGCGGGACGTGTGCGCGGATGCAGCACCCCGCAAGAAAGCTTTTGCACGGCGACAAGATCGCTGTTAGGAGCGGAGGACTTTCGGTTACGCTGGCGGAGTGGGCGATTCGCGCCTACGCCGGCCCGTGTGGGCAACGAGAAAGGGAACGAATTGCATGTCCAAAGCCTTCATTGCGCAGGTCATCCAGGAGTTGGCCGAGTTGACCGGCACCGCGGCCAACAAGGCCGCCGGCGAAGTGATCGACGCGATCGTGCGCGAGCTGAAGAAGAACGGCCGCTTTACGCTGCCGAGCTTCGGCACGTTCATCGTGCGCAAGACCAAGGCGCGCAAGGGCCTCAACCCGCGCACCGGCGAGGCGATCAAGGTCAAGGCCGGCAAGACCGTCCGCTTCAAGGCGTCGCCGACGCTGAAGAAAGTGGTCTGACGCCGGACGGCCGACCTGCCGGTTTGACGTCATTCCCGCCGCGCGGGAATGACGTCATGCGGCCGGTGCTGCGATGCTGATGGCGCGCGCGGAGTTCGCCGATCTGGCGGCGCTTGCGGCGCATCGGCAGGCGGCGTGGGAACGGCAGCGCGACTATGTGCTCGGCGCGTCGGCGCTGCACCGTCGTGTCTGGGCGGGCAAGGCGCCGCCGGCGCGGCTGGAAGCGCTGGCGGACCTGCCGCTGATCGACAAGGACATGCTGCGCGAAAGCCAGCGCGCGCAGCCGCCGTTCGGCGACTACCTCGCGGCGCCGGAATCGCGGATTGCGCGCGTCCATCGCACGTCGGGGACGACGGGCACCGCGATGAACCTCGCTCTTTCGGCCCGCGATGCGCAGGAGACCGCGGTGGTCGGCGCGCGTGCGCAGTCCGCGTCCGGCCTCGGGCCGGGCCACCGCGTCGTGCATTGCCTGAATTACCGGCTGTGGATGGGCGGCTTTACCGACCACACCACGCTCGAAGCCACCGGCGCGACGGTCGTGCCGTTCGGCGTCGGCGAGAGCCGCTTGCTGGTGCAGACGATCCGTGAGCTGGCGATCACCGCGATCTCCTGCACGCCGTCCTACCCGGCGGTGCTGGAGCGCACGCTGGCCGAGCATTTTCCCGGCTTGCGCCCGCGCGATCTCGGGCTGCGGCTCGGCCTGTTCGGCGGCGAGGCGGGGCTCGATGACCCGGAACTGCGGCGGCGCATCGCAGACATCTGGGGCATGACGCCGCGCAACGCCAACTACGGCGTCACCGACGTTTTCTGCAATTTTGCCGGCCAGACCGAGCACGATCCCGACCTGCACTTCATGGCGCTGGATGTGCTGCACCCCGAATTGGTGGCGCCGGAGAGCGGGGCGGCGCTGCCGTGGCGGGACGGCGAGCGCGGCGAGTTGGTGCTGACGCATCTCTCGCGCGAGTGCCAGCCGCTGGTCCGCTTCCGCACCGGCGACATCATCCGGCTCACCGGCACCGGCCGCGCCCCGTGCGGCCGCACGGCGCCGCGGTTTCGCGTGGTCGGGCGCAGCGACGACATGGTGGTGGTGCGCGGCATCAATGCTTTTCCCGCCCAGGTCGCCGCCGTGCTGAACCGTGAGCGCGCGCTTTCGGGCGAGTACCGCATCGTGCTCGCGGGTCCGCCGCCGTACGACGTGCTGCCGGTCGAGGCGGAACTGGCCGAAGGCTTTGCCCATCCGCCGCCCGATCGGCTGGCCGACGCGGTGGCGGCGGCGATCAAGCGCGAACTCGGGCTGACGGCGCGCCTGACGCTGCTCGCGTTCGGTGCCCTGCCGCGCACCGAGGGCAAGACGCGGCGCGTCATCAGGAAGGACCGCCCATGACCGGAACCGTGCTGACGGAAGACGTTGTGGGCGGCGTGCAGGTCGTCATGCTGAATCGGCCGCACCGGCTGAATGCGATCGTTCCCGAACTGCTGGAGGATCTGATCGCGGCGCTGCGCGCGGCCGACGCCGACCCCGCGGTGCGCTGCATCGTGCTGACCGGCGCCGGCCGCGCGTTCTGCTCCGGCGACGACCTGAAGGAGTTCGGCTCGCAGGCCGCGGATGCCGCGGCGACGCGCGCCTATATCGAGCGCATCCAGGACGTGACGCGCGCGATGGTGCTCGGCGATACGCCGGTGGTCGGCGCGATCCGCGGCTGGGCGGTCGGCGGCGGGCTGGAATGGCTCATCAACTGCGACTTCGCGGTCGCGGCGGAGGGCACGCGCTGCTGCTTCCCGGAAGTGTCCTGGGGCGTGTTCGTGACCGGCGGGGTGACCGAGTTGCTGCCGCGGCTGGTCGGCCTGCAGCGTGCGCGCGAACTCATCATGCTGGGCGAACGCTTCGATGCCGCGCAGGCGCAAGCGTGGGGACTGGTGTACAAAGTGGTCCCCGACGCGGCGCTGATGCCGGAGGCGCTCGCGCTGGCGAGGAAGATCGCCGCGCTGCCGGCCGGCCCGGTGCGCGACCTGCGGCGCATCCTGGCGCGCCGCACCGGCGGCGGGCTCGACGCCGCGATGGCGGCCGAAACCGACGCCACCGTGCGCGGCTTTCTCGACCCGGAAACCGCGAAGCGCATCAGCGCGTTCGGATGAGCCGCCGCTACACGTCCACCTCGGCCACCGTGCGCGCCCGCTCCTGGATGAACTGGAAGCGCAGCTCCGGCCGGCGGCCCATCAGGCTTTCGACGAGTTCGCTGGTGCGCGCACGATCCTCCGGCCGCGCCAGCACTTTCAGCAGCGTGCGCTTCTGCGGGTCCATCGTGGTTTCCTTCAGCGCCGAGGGCGGCATCTCGCCCAGGCCCTTGAAGCGGCTGATCTCGACCTTCGCGCCGGATTTGAACTGACGCTGCTTGCGGGCGAGGTCGGAATCGTCCATCGCGTAGAGCGTCTTCGCCCCCTGCGTCAGCCGGTACAGCGGCGGCTGCGCGAGGAACACGTGGCCGTGGCGGATCAGCTCGAACAGCTCGCGGTAGAAGAACGTCATCAGCAGCGAGGCGATGTGCGCGCCGTCCACGTCGGCATCGGTCATGATGATGACGCGGCCGTAGCGCAGCCGCGTCGCGCTCGAACCGCTCGCCGACGCCGCAGCCGAGCGCCTCGATGAGATCCTTCAGCTCCTGGTTCTGCCGCAGCTTGTCGGCCGAGGCGCTGGCGACGTTGAGGATTTTGCCGCGCAGCGGCAGCACCGCCTGCGTCGCGCGGTCGCGCGCCTGCTTGGCCGAGCCGCCGGCGCTGTCGCCTTCGACCAGGAAAATCTCGGTCCGCGCGGCGTCCTCGACGGTGCAGTCGGCGAGCTTGCCGGGCAGGCGCAGCCGGCGCGTCGCGGATTTGCGCGGCGTGTCCTTCAGTTCCCGCCGCCGCAGCCGCTCCTCGGCGCGCTCGATGACGAAGGCGAGCAGATTGTCGGCGCTCGCCGGGTCGCCGGCGAGGAAATGGTCGAAGCGGTCGCGCAGCGCGGTCTCGACCAGGCGCGCGGCTTCCGGGCTGGTCAGTTTTTCCTTCGTCTGGCCCTGGAACTGCGGGTCGCGCAGGAACAAGGAGAGTTTGGCGGCGAGCGGCCCAAGCATGTCATCCGCCGTCACCTGGGCGGCGCGACGGTTGCCACGGTGCTCGCCCCAGGCGCGCACGCCTTTCAGCAGCGCGCTGCGGAAGCCGCTTTCGTGCGTGCCGCCGAGCGGTGTCGGCACGGTGTTGCAGTAGAGGTGCAAGAACCCTTCGCCGTCCTCCAGGCAGGCCAGCGCCCATTCGAGGCGCCCGGCGCGCTCGCCGTCGGCGCCCGCGGGCAGGTCGGCCTCGCCGGCCCAGATCGGCAGCACGCAGGCGGCGCCCTCGATGTCGGCGGCGAGGCTGTCGCGCAGTCCGCCGGGGAAATGCAGCACCGCCTGCGCCGGTGTCTCGTCCTTCGCGGCGATCAGCGCGGGATCGCACGACCAGCGGATTTCCACGCCGCGGAACAGATACGCCTTCGAGCGGCAGAGCCGATACAGCCGCGCCGGGCTGAACGCGGCATCGCCGAAAATCTCGCGGTCGGGCCTGAAGCGGATCAGCGTGCCGCGACGGTTCTGCACCGGGCCGGCGTTGACGAGCTTGGTCGTCGGCTTGCCGCGCACGTAGCTCTGGCGCCACAGCACGCGGTCGCGCGCGACCTCGACGTCCAGCGACTCGGAGAGCGCGTTGACCACGGAACCGCCGACGCCGTGCAGGCCGCCGGAGGTCTCATAGACCTTGCCGCCGAATTTCCCGCCGGAATGCAGGGTCGTGAGGATCACTTCCAGCGCGCTCAGGTTGCGGAATTTCGGGTGCGGATCGACAGGGATGCCGCGGCCGTTGTCGCGGACGGCGAGGCGGTTGTCGGCTTCGAGCGCGACATCGATGAAGCTGGCATGGCCGGCGACGGCCTCGTCCATCGCGTTGTCGAGAATTTCGGCGGCGAGGTGGTGCAGGGCGGTCTCGTCGGTGCCGCCGATATACATGCCGGGACGGCGCCGCACCGGCTCCAGCCCCTCCAGCACTTCGATATCTTTTGCCGAGTAGGCCGCCGTGTCGCCGTGCTGTGCGGGTTCGGCGCGCGCCGGCGGGGTCGGGGCGCGCCGCGCGCGCGCCGCTGGGGCACCGCCGCCGAACAGGTCGTCGTTCATGCTGTGTTCCTGTGCTCGGGCGGCACTCTAGCCAGTGCGCCCGATGCCAGGCAAGCGGCGAAGCCGGACGGAGCTAGTGCTGCAAATGCGACTCGAGGAACCACACCCATTTGGCCAGGCCGCGACCGACCTCCGTGAAGATATCGGCGGTCAGGGCATCGCCGGCCGCGGCGGCGCCGTCCACGTCGCGCCGTATCGAGGTTGCGACCGCGCCGTAGCGCTCCACCAGCGCGCGCAGATGATCCTCGATGCGGTGCAGGTCGATGGGGTAGGGCGGCAGGCTGGTCTTCTCCGCCACCGCCTGCACGGTGCCATGCGGCTTGGCGCCGAGCGTGCTCATGCGCTCGGCGATGGTGTCCACGTACTCGTCCATGTCGTCGCGCAGGTCGTCGAGCATCTCGTGGATGGCAATGAATTGCGGTCCCTTGACGTTCCAGTGGGCCTGCTTGGCGATCAGCGCGAGGTCGATCGTGTCGGCGAGACGGGCCGCGAGCAGGGCGAGCACCGCGGGCTTGGCGTTCGAGTCGGGCATCGGGGTTCTCCTTCCGGGGCAATTTTCAACGCAGCCGAAGCACGGCGGTTCCGCTGGCGGCATCAGCCGCCAGGGCGGTGAATGTCGTGAACGGTGATGCCGCCATCCTCCGCCGGCATGGCAAGCCAGTCGCGGTGGCGCAACGTGCGCTCGGTGTCGCGATGGCCGCGCTGCCAGTGCGCCAGCATCGAGGAACGGCTGAACTCGTAGTCCATGGCCTCGCCCTCATAGACGCGCTGCGCATAGACCATGTGCAGGATGTTGAGCCGCGGCAGGCTGCGCAGTGTCCGCTGCATCGCGCGCTCCTCGGCGGTCAGCGCGTCTTCCCCCAGCCGGTTGAGCAGGCCGAGGACCTGCCGCTGCAGCTTGCAGAGCCGCATGTGGTGCTCAAGCGTCAGCCGCGTGCGGCTGGCATACTGGATGTCCTTCTGCCGGCCCAGCACGTCGTTCATATCGCGCGGAATCGGCCCGCGGGCGCTGAACAGGTCCACCTGGAACACCAGCGCGCTGCGATGGCCGACATGGTCGATCAGGTGCTGCAGCGGCGTGTTGGAGACGACGCCGCCGTCCCAGTACCAGTCGGCGCCGACCTGGATCATCGGCAGTGCCGGCGGCAGCGCCGCACTGGCCATGACGTGCTCGGGGCGAACGTCTGCGACCGAGTTGTCGAAATAGATGTGGTCGCCGCCGGCGACGTTGACCGCGCCGCAGGCGAAGCGGACGTGGCGGCGGTTGAGCAGGTCGAAATCGACCAGGCGCAGCAGCGTCTCGCGCAGCGGGGTGGAGTTGTAGAACGACGTGGCGCCGTCGCTGCCACGCGGTGCGAACCACGGGTTCGGGACGCGCGGGGTGAAGAACCCCGGCTGGCCCAGCGCAAGCGTCAGCAGCGACGAAAAATTGTCATGCGCGCGGTGCGCCGCGTCGTCGTGCGGCGGAAACCCCCAGTCCGGCCGCGCGGTGACGAGGTCCCAGAATGCGTGCAGGCGCTGCAGCCGGCGTTCCGGCGGATTGCCGGCGATGATGGCGCCGTTGATGGCGCCGATCGAGACGCCGGTGATCCCGTCCGGCTCCAGCCCCGCCTCGTGCAGGGCCTGATAGACGCCGGCCTGGTAGGCGCCCAGCGCGCCGCCGCCTTGCAGCACCAGGGCGACATGGTCGCAGCCCTCGGGGTGCCGGGGCACGGGCGCTCCCGCAGTCGGCCGGATGCCGATATCCATGCCTCGGCTTCCCTCGTTGCCTCGATGCGCCAGCGTGGCACGGGACGCGCCGGGGTCAAGGGCGGGTCACGTCCTGCTTTGCATCCGGCGCCCTTGCGGCTGGGCGGAAGGGGAGTGGGTCGGTTTGAGTTTCGGCTCGGGGTGGTTTGCTGCCCGACAGCTATCCGGCGACGAACCTGCAGAAGCGGACGCTTATTCGCTCTCCTCGCGCCCGAGCACGACGTGCGTCGCGAGGTCTGTGGCAGTGGATTCCATCACGCGGTAGCCGAGGGCAGGGAGATCCAAGCCCTCGAACATCGCCTCGCCCCGTCCGAGCAGGACAGGCGAAAGCGCGAAGTGCAGTTCATCGATCAGGCCGGCCTGCAGATATTGGCGAACTGTCGAGACACCACCTCCAATCTTGACGTCGCGGGCTCCCGCGGCGTCGCGTGCGCGCTCGAGCGCGGCGTGGATCCCGTCCGTGACGAAGTGGAACGTGGTGCCGCCCTCCATTACGATCGGCTCGCGGGCATGGTGCGTTAGGACGAACGTCGGAGCGTGATAGGGCGGATTGTCTCCCCACCAGCCCTTCCAGCTGTCGTCCAGCCATTCCCCACGCACAGGACCGAACATGTTCCGGCCAAGGATGAAGGCACCGAAACCGTCCATCGAGCGGTGGGCAAAGGTCTCGTCCACGCCCTCCGAGCCACCGCGCTTGCCGAACATGGCCCTGAAGGTCTTCGTTCCGACAAACCAGCGGTGGAGCTCCGTCCCACGCTTTCCCAGAGGATCCTGAAGACTCTGTTCCAGGCCCGCTCCGAACCCATCTAGGGACAAGGAAAACCCCGCGACTCTGACACGCCCCACCACAGCCCCCTCTACTGCTTGCAACATGCTACGTTGCTGGACCAGTGTCTGCAATCAGAGAGCACGAGCGCGGCATTGATCGGCGAGTTTGGGTCGGAAACCGACATTCGAACCGAGACCCTGCCGGCGGAAGATCGGGCTTGCCCAGCCCGGCGCCGGCCGTGTTAGTGTGTCTGTCGTGTTCCCCGCCCCTCCCGCCCTGTCCGACCGCTTTGCCCGCGTGATCGACGGGCTGCGCCGCGCCGTCGCCGCCCGCGGTGCCGGCGACTGGCTCGCCGTGCCGCTGATGCTCCTGCTCTGGTCGCGGCTGCGCCGCACCGCGGAGCGGTTCGCCCGCCTCGCCGCAAAAGTCCGTGCCGGCACGCTGCCGCCGCCGCGCCGCCGCCTTCGCTCTCCCCGCCCGCTCCGGCCCCAGCCGCCCCGGCTGCCGCGCGGCGTCGCCTGGCTGCTGCGCCGGCTGCCGCAGGCCGCCTCCGCGGCCTCGCAGTTGCAGCACCTGCTCGCCGATCCGGCGATGGCCGACCTGCTCGCCGCAGCACCCCAGGCCGGGCGGCTGCTCCGCCCGCTCTGCCGCATGCTGGGGGTGTCTCCGCCGCCGGCCCGGAGCCTGTCCTCGGGCCGGAAGCAGGCCGGTCCCGTGGGCCCGCCGCCGGCCCGCCCGGCGGCGCAGTCCCGCCCTGCCTGCCGTCCCGCTCTCCGCCCCCGGCCGCCGCCGCGCTGGCGGCCCCGCGTCCTCCCCGCGCCCGCACCGGGCACCCCGCCCGTTCCGGCGTGACCGCGCGGCGCCCCCGCACGGCCTGACTGTTCCGGGATAAAAACATCTCGGCCGGCCGCGCCGTGCCGAGGCCGCTTGATCCGCTCGCGCCGGCGCGGGGATAAGCGGCGCCGGCAACGCGGAGATGCGACGGATGGACCTCAAGGGGAAGGTTGCGCTGGTCACCGGCTCGACCAGCGGCATCGGGCTGGGGATCGCGCAGGCGCTCGCGGCGCAGGGCGCCGACATCATGCTGAACGGTTTCGGCGACGCCGCCGAGACCGCGCGTCTGGGCAGCGAGACGGCGGAGCGGTTCGGCGTGCGCGTCCGCTACTCCGGCGCCGACATCGGCAAGCCCGCCGAAATCCGCGACATGGTGGCGCAGACCGCGGCCGAACTCGGCGCGCTTGACATTCTTGTGAACAACGCCGGCATCCAGTTCACCGCGACCATCGAGGCGTTTCCCGACGAGCAATGGGACCGCATCATCGCGATCAACCTCTCCGGCGTGTTCCACGGCACGAAAGCCGCGATCCCGCTGATGAAGCGGCGCGGCTGGGGGCGCATCGTCAACATCGCCTCGGCGCACGGGCTGGTCGCGAGCGCGCAGAAATCCGCCTATGTCGCGGCCAAGCACGGCGTCGTCGGGCTGACCAAGGTGACAGCGATCGAACTCGCCGGCTTCGGCATCACGGCGAATGCGATCTGCCCCGGCTGGGTGCTGACGCCGCTGGTGCAAAAACAGCTCGACGATCGCGCCCGGCGCGAGGGCAGGGATGTGGAGCAGGTCAAGCACGCCTTGCTCGCCGAGAAGCAGCCGCTGGTGCAGTTCTCCACGCCGGCGCAGATCGGCGCGCTGGCGGCGTTCCTGTGCTCGGATGCGGCGGCGACGATCACCGGCGCACCGCTCTCGATCGACGGCGGCTGGCTCGCGCAGTAGCCGAACTCAGGCGGCGACCGCCGGCATGGCTGCGGCAGCTTGCCGCGTGCGGCGTGCCACGACCTCGCCGATCAGCACGAGCGCCGGCCCGCCCGTGCTCCAGGACGGCGCCGCGGCGACCAGTTCGTCCAGCGTGCCGCGCAGGGCGCGTTGCTGCTCGGTGCCGCCGCGCTCGATCAGCGCCGCCGGCGTGCGCGGGTCGAGGCCGTGTGCCAGCAGCCCGGCCCGCAGCTGCGGCAGCGAGACGATGCCCATGTAAACCGCGAGCGTGGTCCTGCTGCGCACCAGCGGCGCGAAGTCGATGTCGAGCCGGCCTTCGCGCGTGTGGCCGGTGACGAAAGTGAGGCTGCGGGCGATGCCGCGATGCGTCAGCGGGATCAGCGCCTGCGCCGCGCAGGCGAGTGCGGCGGTCACGCCCGGCACCACCTCGCAGCGCACGCCGGCTTCGGCCAGCGCCTCGGCCTCCTCGCCGCCGCGGCCGAAAATGAACGGATCGCCGCCCTTCAGCCGCACCACGCGCTTGCCCTCGCGCGCCAGCCGGATCAGCAGGGCGTTGATCTCCGCTTGCGGCAGGCAGTGGTCGCCGCGTGCCTTCCCGACATAGATGCGCGCGGCGTCGCGGCGCGCGAGGTCGAGCACCGCATCGCCCACCAGCCGGTCGTGGACGATCACGTCGGCCTCGCCGAGCAGCCGCTGCGCGCGCAGCGTCAGCAGATCGGCCGCCCCCGGCCCGGCGCCGACCAGGAACACCGCACCCTGCTCCGGCGCGCCGGCGGCGATCGCGCGGGCGAATTCCGCCTCGGCCTCGGCCGTGCGGCCGGCGAAGGCGAGATCGGCGGCGCGGCCGGTGAACAGGTGTTCGAGCACGCGCCGCCGCTCGGCCAGATCGGGCAGGCGGCGGCGGATGTCGTCGCGGAAACGCGCGGCGAGGGCGGCGAGGCGGCCGAAGGCGGGGGGGATCGCGGCCTCGATGCGGGCGCGCAGCAGCCGCGCCAGCACCGGCGCCGCGCCGCCGGAGCCGACGGCGATGGTCAGCGGGTCGCGGTCGATCACGGCGGGCATGATGAAGCTGCCCAGATCGGGCCGATCGACGATGTTGCACGGGATGCCGGAAGCCCGCGCCGCCGCGGCGAGCGCGCGCAGCTCGGCCTCGGGCGCGTCGGCGCCGACGGCGATGGCGCAGCCGGCCAGCAGGTCCGGCGCGAACCGCTCGGCGCGGCGGAGCTCGGCGCCGGCGCGGCGCAGCAGCTCGGCTTTGCGCGCGGCGGCCTCGCCCGCGCCGAGCACCAGCGCGGGCCGGCCGTGCAGGTCGAGGAAAATCGGGAAATGCTGCATGGCTGCGCGTCCGGCAACGATCGCGCGCAGATAGGCTG
>CAWAZU010000009.1:0-2500 GCA_963786445.1 uncultured Pseudomonadota bacterium | reverse complement strand
CCCTGCGCCGAAAATGTAACGGGGCTCAAGCCACGTGCCGAAGCTGCGGAAACGGTCGTCAGTTGTCAGTCGTCAGTTGTCAGACAGCGGAGAAAAATGTTGTCCGCAGATGACGCAGATGACGCAGAGTAGGAAGAGTAGGTTTATCCACAGATTGCACAGATTGCACAGATCAGGGTTTATGTCTGTCGAACGGACAAAGCCAATCTGCTGGTCTAAGGTGGTTGTGGATGAAATCCTAAAAAACCTAATCTGTGTAATCTGTGCAATCTGTGGATGAAAGCCTTATCTGCGGCCATCTGCGGATGGCCCTGAGCTTCTCTGATCCGCTGACGTCCGACAACTGACGATCGTTTGGTAGCGGAGCGTTCCGTAGGCCCGTGAAGCCGCATCCGTGAGGAGCGGTGGAGGTATCGGAAGTGCGAATGCTGACATGAGTAGCGACAAACAGAGCGAGAAACTCTGTCGCCGAAAGTCCAAGGGTTCCTGCGCAAGGTTAATCCGCGCAGGGTGAGCCGGCCCCTAAGGCGAGGGCGAGAGCCGTAGTCGATGGGAACCAGGTGAATATTCCTGGGCCTGCTGGAAGTGACGAACGCGAAGCGTGGTGCGGGCTTAACGGATTGCCCGTGCCGCCGGAGCGTTCCGGGAAACAGCTCCAGCGTCGAGACCGTACCCGAAACCGACACAGGTGGACTGGTAGAGCATACCAAGGCGCTTGAGAGAACGATGTCGAAGGAACTAGGCAAATTGCCCGCGTAACTTCGGAAGAAGCGGGACCCGTATCCGGGCAACCGGGTGCGGGTGGCACAGACCAGGGGGTAGCGACTGTTTAGTAAAAACACAGGGCTCTGCGAAGTCGAGAGACGACGTATAGGGTCTGACGCCTGCCCGGTGCCGGAAGGTTAAGAGGAGGTGTGCAAGCACTGAATTGAAGCCCCGGTAAACGGCGGCCGTAACTATAACGGTCCTAAGGTAGCGAAATTCCTTGTCGGGTAAGTTCCGACCTGCACGAATGGCGTAACGACTTCCCCACTGTCTCCGGCATCGGCTCAGCGAAATTGAATTCCCCGTGAAGATGCGGGGTACCCGCGGTCAGACGGAAAGACCCTATGAACCTTTACTGCAGCTTTGCAGTGGCATCAGGGGAGCACTGTGTAGGATAGGTGGGAGGCATCGAAGCCGGGGCGCCAGCCTCGGTGGAGCCAGCCTTGAAATACCACCCTGGGCGCTTCTGATGTCTAACCGCGACCGGTCAGCCCGGTCCGGGACCCTGCATGGCGGGCAGTTTGACTGGGGCGGTCGCCTCCCAAAGTGTAACGGAGGCGCGCGATGGTGGGCTCAGGCCGGTCGGACATCGGCTGCTGAGTGCAATGGCACAAGCCCGCCTGACTGCGAGAGTGACAGCTCGAGCAGAGACGAAAGTCGGCCATAGTGATCCGGTGGTCCCGCGTGGAAGGGCCATCGCTCAACGGATAAAAGGTACTCTAGGGATAACAGGCTGATCTCCCCCAAGAGTCCACATCGACGGGGAGGTTTGGCACCTCGATGTCGGCTCATCACATCCTGGGGCTGGAGCAGGTCCCAAGGGTTCGGCTGTTCGCCGATTAAAGTGGTACGTGAGCTGGGTTTAGAACGTCGTGAGACAGTTCGGTCCCTATCTGCCGTGGGTGAAGGAGACTTGCGAGGCGCTGTCCCCAGTACGAGAGGACCGGGATGGACGCACCTCTGGTGTACCGGTTGTCGCGCCAGCGGCACCGCCGGGTAGCTATGTGCGGACGGGATAACCGCTGAAAGCATCTAAGCGGGAAACCCTCCTCAAAACCAGGTCTCCCCGAGGGCCGTGCAAGACCAGCACGTCGATAGGCCGGGTGTGGAAGTGCGGCAACGCACGCAGCTGACCGGTCCTAATCGCCCGACAGGCTCAAGGTCCGCCCATCACGCACAGCAGCGAGCCACGCCATCGCGCGGCCCGCCTGCCGGCAGGCACGTCCCGCCACACACCGCACCAGAACCCACCCACCCGCGCCTTCGGCGGGGTGGGCCGGACGACCTGGTGGCTTTGGCGGGGGGAGCGCACCCGATCCCATCCCGAACTCGGCCGTGAAAACCCCCAGCGCCCATGGTACTGCGACCCAAGTCGCGGGAGAGTAGGTCGCCGCCAGGTCCTCCAGCCCACCCCAACCCCACACACCACCACCACCTCCGCGGGGTGGAGCAGCCCGGTAGCTCGTCAGGCTCATAACCTGAAGGCCGCAGGTTCAAATCCTGCCCCCGCAACCAAAAAAGCCCGTTAGATCAGTGATCTAGCGGGCTTCGTCGTGAATAGAGCATGGAAGCGCGCGAGGCGTGGAAGCGGGGCGGAAGCAGGCGGATGTCGCGCCACAGAGCTGACCGCGCTCGCCTCCCTGCGGCACCTGCAAAATGGGGATCGACGATCTGGCGGTCGTCGATCTGGAGCTGAAGGTGAGAGGTCTCGACGGCCTGCGCGTCTGCGATGCCT
>CAWAZU010000008.1:0-406214 GCA_963786445.1 uncultured Pseudomonadota bacterium | reverse complement strand
ATGCTCACACTCACGGCTTGCATGATTTGAACGATCGCGGCCAGGCGATGAAGCAACTGGCCCGCATCCTCGATGTCACGGAAGCGGTCGGGATGGGGCAAGCGGTCAGCGACGTTGCGCGTCTGGCCGTGCCCGAGGCTTCCGGAGAGCGGCCCCCTCCCGGCCAGCAATCGGCGCCCGAAGCCGACCCGGAGCGCGGTGATCGCGTGGATGCGTGAGCGGGTTGATAACTGGCCAGAACATCTCTCTGCGCCTTCGGAAAACACCGATTGGAAGGCCGCCAGCCTGCACTTCGGAAATGGTTTGAGACGCGACGAAGCGTTTCCGACCGATCCGTGCGAAGGAAACGCCGCCAGAGTGGCAGAAGCAGGGACGGCGTAGGCCGTGGGGCGCTGTCAAGAAATCTGCGGGGAACTCCGCGAAACTGCGACCGCAGAATTAGACGGCAGTTTTCAACTACATAGCTTCCGGCTGCGGGTTCAACCGCAACCGGAGCTAACCGCCCGTGTCCGACACTGCTGCTCTCGCCTACACCATCCTCGACGCCGCCAAGGCATCGGGGCTGGGCCGCACTACGATTTACGAACTGATCTCCGCAGGGAAGATCGAAGCCAGGAAGGCGGGCGCTCGCACCCTGATTCCGGCGGACAGTCTGCGGCGCTACATCGCCAGCCTGCCCGCCGCCAATATCCGCGTCGGTCAGCATCACACCTGAAACGCAACGCCGGCCCAGCGCGACGCGCAGGACCGGCGGGAGGCGTTTGGACGGATGCACGCTGGCACGGCGCATTCTATCCAAAGGACCCCGCAGGCGCCAGCGTCCTGTCGGCCGGCATTCCTGATGGAGTGCCTGATGCCCCTGATTTCCACCTTCGTTCCGACGGCTGCCGCCGTCGTCCGCATTCTGGAATTCGCTGCGCTCGCCAATGTCGCCGCCGACCCAATCGAGGCGCTGCGGCTCGTGTTGCTCGCCTCCGAACTGCGCGAACGGCCGACGGGCCCGCAACCGGCGCGGCGGGGGACACGCCATGAACGCGACCCCGAACGCCCCCGTCGCCGCCAATCACCCTTGCCGCGCTCTCCGCGACGCCCCGGTGGGTCGCGTGGCAGACCGAGGAACGCGAACTCGGCAAGCCGCCGACGAAGGTTCCCTATTCACCGCGCGGCGGAAAGGCGAAGGCCGATGACCCTGCGACATGGGGCACACGGCCAGAAGCCGAGACCCGCGCTGCCAAGCTACCCAAGCCCTACGACATAGGCGGCATCGGGATAGAGCTCGGCCACCTTGGCGATGGCCGCTGTATCGCTGGGGTTGACCTCGATACGTGCCGCGACCCTGCCGGCACGCTCGCCGGGTGGGCAACCGAAGTCGTGGACCGGCTCGGCAGCTACACCGAAATCAGCCCCTCCGCTTCGGCGCGAAGGTGTTCTTCATCTACGCAATATCCGACCTTCCGGGGCTGCGCTCCGCGATGGGCACCGACCACGGCAAGCTGTTCAAGCAGCCCGGCGGGGGCGAGCATCCGCCCGCGATCGAACTGCATCTCGGCAATCGCTATTTCGCTGTCACCGACCAGCACCTTGCCGGCACGCCCGCGGAACTGCGGCCGGTCACGCAGGACACGCTGTTATGGCTTGTCCGTGAGGCTGGGCCGCCTTTGCAGGCGCCGATCCGGAAGTTCAAGGACGGAGGAACGACCAGTCCCGCGATCGCCATCGCCTTCCGCATCGCGCGCATGACTGCGCCGCGCCGGCGCGACCTTCGACGGCATGTGCGCCGCACTGCGGGTCGATCCCGAGACGGCGGATTGGGTTGCGGAGAAGGGCGAAGCAGACGACGCGCGCGAGCTACGCCGCATCTGGGCGAACGCCGCCGGCGCCGAGGATCAGTCGCACGATCCCGAGTTGCTGGCGAACCCCGACATGAGCGTGCTGCGCCTGCATCGCCGTGCGCCGCCGACGCTGCCGCTGGATGTGTTCGGCGACGCCTGGAAAGCTTGGATCGAGGCGAACGCCGAGGCCGCCGCTTGCCCGCCGGACTACGTGGCGGCGCCGCTGCTGGCCGCTGCGTCGGCGCTGATCGGCAACGCGCGCTGGGCGCAGGCAACGCGGGGGTGGGCCGAGCCGCCGCATCTGTGGTGCGCTTCCGTCGGCGACTCCGGTTCCGGCAAGTCGCCCGGCGCCGATGCGCTCATGCGCGACGTGCTGCCGGCGATCGAACAGAAGATGCTGGGCGACTTCCCCGACCGGCTGCGCGACTGGCGCGCCGCCGCCGCGGCCCATGAGGCGGCAGCCGAACGGTGGAAGGCCGAGGTGAAGGAGGCGGTGAAACGCGGGAACACGCCGCCGCTGCCGCCCGAAGGGGAGGCGCCGGCCGAGCCGCAGGCGCCGCGGCTGCGCCAATCCGACGTGACGATAGAGCGGGTGGCGACACTGCTGGCATCCGCGGCGCCGAAGGGGCTGCTGGTCACGCGCGACGAACTGGCCGGTTGGTTGACCGGCATGACCAGCTACAACGAAGCCGGTCGCGCGTTCTGGATCGAAGCCTATGGCGGCCGTCCCTACCGGGTTGAACGCCAGAAGCATCCGCAGCCGATCGAAGTCCCGCGGCTCGCCGTCGCCGTCGCCGGCGGGACGCAGCCGGAGAAGCTGGCCGAATTGATGCGCGATGCCGATGACGGGCTGCTCGCCCGCTTCGTGTGGTTCTGGCCGAATGCGACGCCGTTCCGCCTCGGCCGCGCCGCCGGCGCGCACCGCCTGGGCCTCGGATGCCCTCGACCGGCTCCGGCTGCTTGACCTGGTGCCGGGCGAACAACCCGGCGCGTTGCACGCGTCCGCTGATGGTGCCGATGGTCGAGGCGGCCCTTCCCGACCTTGAAGCCTTCGCCCGCGAGATGCAGGACCGTCAGCACGACGCCGGCGGCCTGATGCGCTCGGCCTATGGCAAGGCGCGTGGCTTGGCCCTGCGGCTGTCCCTGGTGATCGAGTTTCTGTGGTGGTGCGGCCAGGACGGATACGCGCCGCCGCCGGCGACGATCAGCCAAGCCGCCTTCGCCGCTGCCGCGCATCTGGTGGCCGACTACCTGATGCCGATGGCCGAGCGGGTCTATGGCGACGCCGCCGCCCGTCCGGAGGATCGCAACGCGGCGACGCTGGCGCGGTGGATCGACCGGACGAAGGCGCAGGAAGTCCATGTGCGCAAGCTGCAACGCGAAGTGCGCCTCCCCGGCCTGGGCGATGCCGAGACGATCCATGCCGCCGCGGCAGTGCTGGTCGAGGCGGGATGGCTGATCCCGCCGCCCCGCGGTGGCTTTCAGCAGCGCGCCAAGGCTGCCTACGCCGTCAACCCCAAGGCGCTTGAGGTGTCGGGAGGTGTGGCATGAGCCGTTGGGGTGCTGCCTTTCGCGCCACTCTCTCACCCCACACCCCGGCTGACACTGTTGACTCAGTTGACACAGCGGCCGGGGCGGCCGGCGGCGAGGCGCACAGTGTCAACAGCGTCAACAGTGTCACGCCCCCGCCCGCTGGCGATATGGGGCTGTTGCCGCTGGCGTGCGTTGGCGCCGAACCGCTCGCCGCGGCGCTGGGGACGGGGGCTGACCCCGAGCTGGGATGCAAGGCTGAATGCCTCGCCTGGGCGCAGCGACAGGCGCGGGCCGGCTGGCCGGGCTTCGTCACCAATTCGGTTGCGCTCCCGCCCGCTTCGCCCGAACAAGCCGATGCCGAGCAACTGGACCGCGCCGCCATCGAGGAAGTGGACGGCGGCACCGATCCGGCGCGCTGGCGGCTCGCCGATCACATGGCGCACGCCGCCCATCTGCGCGGCCTACACGCCGCCGCCCTGCAACACCCGCCATCATGGCCCGGCGCCGACAACGTGCCGTCTCCGGGCTGCTGGTGCTCATGCTGCCGCGGGTGGCGGTGGTGGCGGGACCGGGCGCCCAATGCGTCGGGCTGGTGCTGCTGGACGTGCCACCCGCCAGTGCATTTGCACTCCGCCGCAATCATGGAGGCACGCACATGAGCCGCAAGACTCCGCTTCCCTGTCCATCGCACGACGCGATCAATCAGCAAGCGCGCGCTCGCCAACTACGGGTGCGGGCAGCATATCTGCGCGACGAAGGTGGCGATCGGATCGGGGCGATCCTCGACGATGCGAAGGCCGACGAACTGGACGCGGCGGCGGAAGTCGCCCTTGACCCGCTCTCGCACTCGACCCGCATTGCGCGGCAGGAACGCGGTGGGGAGATGGTGATTGCTACCCGCGAGGTGCTGGACGAGGTTCCCGGCATTGTCGATACCGTGCGGATGCGCGGTGACATGCTGGCGGCGGATGCGAGCCTGCAACGGCTCGACCTCGCCGGTGATGCTGGCGTGCTCACGCTGGGCGTGGATGCCGCCGAGAGTATCCAGGCGCAGAACAGCTTGGAGCGGATGCTGGCGCACCAGATGGCGGCAGCGCACCGGATGGCGATGGACATGATCGGCGACGCACGGGAGGAGATGCGCGACTACCAGAACAGCGGGCACGCCTATCCGCACCGGAGCATTGAAGCCGCGCGCATGGCGAACACGGCCGCGAGGCTGATGGAGACGTATCAACGCGCCTTGCTGACGCTGGACCGGCTGCGGAACGGCGGACGGCAGGTGATGACGGTGCAGCACGTCAGCGTCGGCAACGGGGGGCAGGCGGTGGTTGCGGGCACGGTGCAGCCGACCCGGCGGAAGGAGGCGAAGTCGTGACGCGCAAGGCACCCGATGAACCCGGCGGCTGGCGCTTCGCGCTGAAGGCGGCGGCATGCGTGCCGAGGTGTGGGGCGAGGCGGAAGGCGACGGGTAAATCGTGCCGCGCGCCTGCCATGCCGAATGGCCGATGCCATAAGCACGGCGGGGCTTCGACGGGACCACGGACGGCTAAAGGGTTGGAACGGTGCCGGCAGGGGCCTTGGAAGCATGGGGGGCGTGCATCTGCGGTTCGGCACGCGGCAACCAAGCGCGATCAAGCGCGAAAAATTCTTGTGAACTTGAAAGATATTTTGGAGGCTCTGGCGGGCTAAAATGGGAGCAAATGAGCCTGTAAGCACCTCATGACCTTTGGGCAGATCGTATCTGACTTGATACAAGATAAGTAAACCGGCAGCCGATTTTCTTTCGGCATGGGGGTTCCAGGCCTGCCGAACGCGGCTTCGCTGCACTGCATGGTTATATTCGAACAGGTCTGTTGATCTGAGATGCCCTGGTTTGTTGCGGTAAAAATTCCAAATATTGCAGAAGAGCGGTCAGTATTTCCTAGGGCGCCGGTGGAAAAAAGATATGTAAGGAAACGTTGTCTTTTTTGCTCAAGTTGCGCAAGAATTTTCGGTCTATCATTCTCAATTTGCTTGCGTGTCGCTTCCGGGATGGCGGGATCTGGACCATGATAGTTTTGGGCGTACGTTAGTGCCTGCCGCAGCGCCCCCTCGCAATAGGCCGCATACAATTCATTGTCAGTCGCGCTCGACTGGGCGACTGCCCGCTGGCTCGCTCCTATCACAACGGCGACCAAGCAGGCGGCGATCAGACTGACTTGAACGCGCATCGGGCGGCACCCGCAATTGGCAACGCAACGAGATGTAGCAACCCGGCTTTCAGGCATTCAACCATTGCGGCAATCGTAGCGGCTCCCCCGAAAAGAGCTTGCACAATCTCTATACGCACGTATAGAGTATGCCCATACCCGATTGAGGGGCTGGGCCATGCGTCAGGTTGTCGCCTACTTCCGCGTCTCGACGGACAAGCAGGGCAAGTCCGGGCTGGGCATCGAGGCGCAGCGCGAGGCGGTGCGGCGCTTCGTCGCCGCCGAGGGATTGGAACTGCTGGGCGAGCATACGGAAGTCGAAACCGGCAAGGGGGCGGATGCCCTGGACCGCCGCCCGGTGCTGCGCGAGGCGCTGGCGCAGGCTCGCAAGGCGAAGGCCGCCGTGGTGGTGGCGAAGCTGGATCGCCTGTCCCGCGACGTGGCGTTCATCTCCGGGCTGATGGCGCAGCGGGTGCCGTTCATCGTCGCCGAGTTGGGCGCCGACGCCGACCCGTTCATGCTGCACATCTATGCGGCGCTGGCCGAGAAGGAACGGAGCCTGATCGCCGATCGCACCCGCGCTGCCCTCGCTCGGAAGAAGGCCGAGGGCGCGGCGCTGGGGAACCGGACGAACCTGTCTGCCGCGCAGGCGAAGGGCGCTGCGGCGAACCGGGAAGCGGCGGATGCCTTCGCCGCGAACGTCCTGCCGGTGGTGCGCCAGCTTCAGGCGGCGGGGATCACGACGGCCCGCGCCATCGCCGAGGCGTTGAACTCCCGCGGCATCCGCACGGCGCGCGGAGGCGACTGGCACAACAGCACGGTGCGGAACCTGTTGGCGCGGGTGCCCTGACAGGCGACCCGGCGGGCACGGCGAAACCCGCGCGCGCGGCCAAAAATCCCGACAAACCTGACACCCATGCACGCTGGAGGGCGGGATGGCTTGCGATGCTCCCGCGTCGCGTTTGATATTGCATTCGTTGCGCGCGGGGCTAGTCCGGTTTAGCGTTTCTAGTCCAAAAGGGAATAGCCGGCCGTGAGCGACGCAGAACTTTTCAGGCTGGCCGCGGGATTCGCTCTCGCCGCCGTCGATTGGGTCTATGGCTTTCTCTCCGGCCTTAACTGGTGGCACGTGTTCCTGATATTTGCGCTGTATGAATTTGCGAAGGCACTTGATCGTATTGAAAAAGCTATCCGCAATTTCACCGACGTGTATCTGCGCCAGCGCAATCCGTACCCGGATCGCGATTACTGGTCGGCAGGGCGCCGAGCGAAACAGGAAGAAGAGGAGGAACCTGAATCGTGATCGCATCTCGGGCGGCCTCCGGGTGCGTGATCTGGCATCCGCCGTCCTACAAAAAGCCGGGGCCAGTACAACGGCAACATCCCCCGAAACCCCCGCGCCCGGTCAACCAACCGGGCGGCCAGGCCTCGACGCGCGCCAACGAGATGGTGCTGAGGCGCCGACCGCTAAACGAAGCGAGATCAGTGGCGAGTGAACAGCACAGCCTACCGAAGCTGCCGGCCGTGGGCAACTTCGCCATCTTCTGTATTTACCAGCGCACCTGAGCAAATCGTAATATCGGTAGTCGGAAGCCAAAGCGCTACATCAATCTGGTCCATTGCATCAATTAGCCAGACGCTACCGTTTTCCAAGATGACGACCGCACCGTTGTCCGCAACGCTTCTTACCCAGTGGCCGTCATCGCAGGCTGCCGCGGGTGCGCTCGACATTGCAACGATAAGGGAAGCGACCAGACACCAAGAGGCTGAAAATCTGCCGGTGCGCATAGCATTTGTGTCTCACTTGCCGGCGGAAAAGGTCGCACGTTCAATCTCTGCCCGCAATGGCCCGCGCACCCGGTATGAGCCTGGGGCATCGCGACGGTAATCCGCCCTTCAAACCCCGCGCGCGCGCGGCCAAAAAACCATACTGCGGAAGCGATACGGTAGATGCGCCAGTCCCACCCCGTTCCGCACCGTGTATGCCGCATCTGTGCCGTATGGCCCGGCGAAGCCATCGCAATCCGCCGCTAACCTCTTGAAAATGCTGGCGTCCCGTAGGGGATTCGAACCCCTGTTACCGCCGTGAGAGGGCGGTGTCCTGGGCCTCTAGACGAACGGGACACGAAGCGCAGGCGTTCTAGGGCCTGCCGCTCCGCGCAGCAAGCCACGCGCCCCGCTCACCGCGCCAGCGCCGCGCGCGCCACCACCCGCCCGCTGCGCAAATCCACCACCACCACCCGATCCGGCCCACCACCCTGCAACTCCACGGCCAGCCGGTCCGACGACGTCGAAACCCCCGCGATGCGCGTGCCCACCGGCTCGTCCAGCGTCGCGCCGACCAGGGCGGTCTCGGGCGGCCGCGTCATGCGGTGGATCAGCGTCACCACGATCACCGTCACTCCGGCCACGATCAGCACCGCCATCCCGATCACCGCCGCCTTCAGCGCCGCCATGAAGCCCGCCCTCGCCCTGCCCGCCGGTTCGCGCTAACCCTCACGCATGCCCCTGGCAAGCCCCGACCGCGCGCCCGAAAACCTCGCCGCCACCGCCGGCGCGCAGCATGCCGGACAGCGCGTCGATCGCTTCCTCGCCGACGCCTTCGGCACGCTCTCGCGCTCGCGGGTGAAAGCGCTGATCGAGGCCGGGCACGCCAGCCGCGACGGCGTCCCCTTGCGCGAACCGGCCGCGCCGGTGCGCCCGGGCATCTGCTATGCGCTCGCCCTGCCGCCCCCCGCCCCGGCCGTCCCGGCGCCACAGCCGATCCCGTTCCCGATCCTCTACGAAGATGCCGACCTGCTGGTGCTCGACAAGCCGTCCGGCCTGGTCGTGCATCCCGCGCCGGGCAACCAGGACGGCACGCTGGTCAACGCCCTCCTCGCCCATTGCGGCGAGACGCTGCCCGGCATCGGCGGCGAGCGCCGGCCGGGGATCGTCCACCGCCTCGACAAGGATACTTCCGGCGTCATGGTGGTGGCCAAGACCGAGACGGCACTCGTTGCCCTCTCCGCCGCCTTCGCGGCGCGCGACCTCGACCGCGCCTATCTGGCACTGGTCTGGGGCCTGCCCGCACCCGCCGCCGGCCGCATCGAGGGCGATATCGGCCGCGATCCGCGCGAGCGCAAGCGCATGGCCGTGGTGGCACGCAGCGGCAAGCCGGCGCTCACCCACTACCGCACGCTCGCCGCCTATCCGCCGGCGGCCGCCCTGCTGGAATGCCGCCTCGGCACCGGGCGCACCCACCAGATCCGCGTCCACCTCGCGAGCCGGGGCCATCCCGTGGTCGGCGACCCGCTCTACCTGCGCCGCATACCTGCCGCGGCCCGCACGCTGCCCGAGCCGTTGCGCCGCCGCCTGCTCGACTTCCCCCGCCAGGCGCTGCACGCCGCCCGCCTCGGCTTCGCGCATCCGCGCTCCGGCGCGTCGCTCAGCTTCGCCACCGCCCCGCCGCCCGACATGCTGGCGCTGCTCGACGCGCTCGGCATGGCGCCGAGTTAATCAGCACTGCCCAGGTCCCCATTCTTGACGGCGGCCGCCGACCGCACTATACGTTTTACCAACACGAGGCAGCCGCCTCGTCCTGACGAACCGGCCTTTGGTCGCCTTGCGCGTGGGACCTGGCCACCAGTTCGCGCTCCCGTCCTGCCCCCACTCGCGCCCCGCTTCAGGAGGGGCAGCGTGCAACCTGCCGGCCGCATGCGCCGTAAAGGGCATGTCGTCCGCCGAGCCGACGAAAGGAGCCTGCCGTGGCCTCTGCCGCCATCAACGTCGCCCCCGAGGGCAACCTGACGCGGTATCTCCAGGAGATCCGCAAGTTCCCGATGCTGACCGCCGAGGAGGAACTCGATCTTTCCCGCCGCTGGCGCGACAACCAGGATATGGCGGCCGCCCACAAGCTTGTCACCTCCCATCTGCGGCTGGTGGCCAAGATCGCCATGGGCTATCGCGGCTACGGCCTGCCGGTCGGCGAGCTGATCAGCGAGGGCAATGTCGGCATGATGCAGGCGGTCAAGCGGTTCGACCCGGACCGCGGCTTCCGTCTCGCGACCTACGCCATGTGGTGGATCAGGGCGGCGATCCAGGAATACATCCTGCATTCCTGGTCGCTGGTGAAGATGGGCACCACGGCGGCGCAGAAGAAGCTGTTTTTCAACCTGCGCCGGCTGAAAGGCCAGATGCAGGCGATCGAGGACGGCGACCTGCAGCCCGAGCAGGTGGCGAAGATCGCGCATGCGCTGGACGTGCCGGAGCAGGACGTGATCAGCATGAACCGCCGCCTGACCGCGCCCGACCACAGCCTCAATGCGCCGGTGCGCAGCGACAGCGAGGGCGAGTGGCAGGACTGGCTGGTCGATGAGACCGAGAGCCAGGAAACCGCCATCGCCGAGCGCGAGGAAATGAGCGGGCGCAAGGCGCTGCTGAACGGCGCGCTGAAGTCGCTGAACGAGCGCGAGCGGCACATCCTGATCGAGCGGCGGCTGAAGGACAACCCGACCACGCTCGAAGAACTGTCGCAGCAATACGGCATCTCGCGCGAGCGGGTGCGGCAGATCGAGGTGCGCGCCTTCGAGAAGCTGCAGAAGGCGATGCACGCCCAGGTCGCCGAACGCCGCCGCTCGGCCGCGCAGGTGGCGCAGGCGCACGCGGCGGCGTGAATCCGCGGCGGGCCTTTACGTCGTAGGGCGGATGCAATCCGGCAACGGCGTCCGCCCTACGACTTACGGTGGTGCGGCTGACGCCAGTTGCGCCACGAGGCGGTCCGGATCGGGGTCTGCAACCAAAAGCTCATCCAGCGTAAATGGGCAAGTCGCCGGCAATCCTGCCGGCGGCCTGCCGTCCATGCGCGCGCGTTGGGTGGCGACCCGAGCATCACGATAGATGTCGTGCAGATCGATATGTTGCGCCATGCTCCTGATGTAGGTGCGCCGCGCCTCCAAAAGAAAATTCGGGACTTCGTTGCGCCGATGCTCCGTCGCGTCGCTTTCCGGCCAGCCGCAAATCTTCATCAGATGCACGAGCGCGCTGAGCAGGGGGCTTTCGACCGCCCGGCGTTCCGATCGACCCACGGTCTCAATCTCCTCGATCAAATTCTCCCAGTCCAGACCATTGACCCGCTCGCCGCGCGCCAACCGGCGGAGCAATTCCGCCTGCTCGGCCGACCACGCAAACACGTCAGTATCGTACAGCTTTGCCGACATGACCCCGCATCCTACCGGAGCTGTCGCCCACCCGCAGGTCACATCCTTATTTGCGGCATCTGCGACATCGGCGGATAACCCCTGAACTACCCGGCCCGATCCTCCGACCCCACGCCGAGCTGCTTCAGCTTGCGGTGCAGCGCGCTCCGCTCCATGCCGACGAACCCGGCCGTGCGGCTGATGTTGCCGCCGAAACGCAGCAGCTGCGCCTGCAGATACTGCGTCTCGAACAGATCGCGCGCCTCGCGCAGCGGCAGCGCCATGATGTCGGCGGACGGGTCGGCGTTGAACAGCGCCGGTGCGGCCGAACTCACCTCCGGCGGCAGCATGTCGGCGCGCACCGCGTCGCCGCTGCTCCCCGGCGCCATGATCAGCAGCCAGTCCATCAAATTGCGCAACTGCCGCACATTGCCCGGCCAGTCATACGCCTGCAGCGCCGTCAGCGCGTCGGTGGACAGCTCCCGGCCGGGAATCCCCGCCAGCTCCGCCGAGCGGTGCAGGAACAGCTGCGCCAGCGCCGGGATGTCCTCGCGCCGGTCACGCAGCGCCGGCACCCGCAGCGGCACCACCGCGAGGCGGTAATACAAATCCTCGCGGAACCGGCCGGCGCCGATCTCGGTCTGCAAGTCCTTGTTCGTGGTGGACAGCACGCGCACATCGACCTTCACCCGGCTCGACCCGCCGAGCCGCTCGAACGTCTGGTCCTGCAGCGCCCGCACGATCTTGCCCTGCGTCTCCAGCGGCATGTCGGAGACCTCGTCGAGCAGCAGCGTGCCGCCATGCGCCCGCTCCAGCACGCCGGCGCGGCGCGGCTGGCCCAGCGGGTCAACCCCGGCCTCGATGCCGAACAGCTCCTCCTCGAAGCGCGCCGGGTTGAGGATGGCGCAGTTCAGCGCCACGAACGGCCCGTCGGCGCGGCGCGAGCGGGCGTGGATCATGCGCGCCACCACCTCCTTGCCCGACCCCGCCGGTCCCTGGATCAGCACGCGCGAGCCGGTCGGCGCCACCTTCTCCACCTGCGCGCGCAGCTGCGCGATCACGTGGCCGCTGCCGGTCAGCTCCGTCTCCGGCCCGGCGCGCAGCCGCAGTTCCATGTTCTCGCGCGCCAGTTGCGCCGCCTCCAGCGCGCGCCGCACCACCAGCAGCAGCCGGTCGGACTGGAACGGTTTCTCGATGAAGTCGTAGGCGCCTTCCTGGATCGCCGAGACCGCCATCTCGATGGTGCCGTGGCCGGAGATCATCACCACCGGCACCTGCGGCTCCTCGCGGTGCAGCGCGCGCAGGATGCCGATGCCGTCAACCCGCGAGCCCTGCAGCCAGACATCGAGCACCACCAGGCTCGGCCGGCGCGCGCGGAACGCCGCCAGCGCCTGGTCGGAATCGGCGCCCTGGCGCGTGTCGTAGCCCTCGTCGCGCAGGATGCCTTCCACCAGCAGGCGGATGTCCGGCTCGTCGTCGATGATCAGGATCTCATGCGGCATGGCTCGTCCTCACCGGCTGCGCGGCTTCGTGCTGGTCCGCCAGCTTCAGGCCGAGTGTTGCCACCGTTCCCGGCCCGTCCCAGTCGGCGCGCGGCGCCCGATCCTCCAGCATGATCCGGCCGCCGTGGTCCTCCATGATCTTCTTTACGATAGCCAATCCGAGTCCGGTCCCCTTCGGCTTGTGCGTCACATAGGGTTCGGTCAGCCGCAAGCGATCCTCGGCGGGCAGACCCACGCCGTCATCGGCCACCGTCACCACCACCTCCGCCGCGCTCGCGGTCACGCCCACCTCGATCCGCCCGCCGCCCGGCCGCACGGCGATGGCGTCGGCCGCGTTCTGCAGCAGGTTGGTCAGCGCCTGGCCGAGCAGCCGGCGGTCGCAGGGGGCGATCGGCCCGCGCTCGGGGATGTCGGTGCGGTAGGCGATCTCGGGATGCGCGGTCCGTTGCAGCACCAGCGCCTCGCGCACCACCCGCCCCACATCCTCCGGCCGGATCGCCGGCTGCGGCATGCGCGCGAACGACGAAAACTCATCGACCATGCGGCCGATGTCGCCGACATGGCGGATGATGGTGTCGGCGCACTGCGTGAACGTGTCGGGGTCGGAGGCGATCTCTTTCGCGAACCGCTGCTTCAGCCGCTCGGCGGACAGCTGGATCGGCGTCAGCGGGTTCTTGATCTCGTGCGCGATGCGCCGCGCCACGTCGGCCCAGGCCGCCTTGCGCTGGGCGGATTGCAGCTCGGTGATGTCGTCGAAGGTGACGACGAAGCCGAAGCCGCGCGCGCCGCCCTCGCCGGCAGCGGCCTCGGCGTTGCCGGCCTTGCGGTCGGCGCCGATGCGCACCAGCAGCGTGCGCCGCCGCGACGGCGGGCCGTGCTGCAGCTCCGCCGTGTGCGCCCGCTCCGGCGCCAGCTGGGCGGCGCGGACCAGGTCGGCGAACTCCGCCACCACCGCGCCGAGCGGACGCCCGATCGCGGCCATGCATGTCGATGCCCAGCAACTCGCTCGCGGTGCGGTTGGGCAGCTCGATCCGGCCGTCCTCATCCAGCCCGATCACGCCCGCCGAGACGCCGGACAGCACCGCCTCGGTGAAGCGGCGGCGGCTGTCGATCTGGCTGTAGGCGTCCATCAGCTCGGCGCGCTGGGCGGCGAGCTGCCCGGTCATGCGGTTGAACGCGCGCGACAGCCCGGCGACCTCGTCGCGGGTCGCCGCTTCCGGCACGCGCACCGCGAGGTCGCCGGCGCGCACCCGCTCGGCCGCCGTGATCAGCCGGCCGATCGGGCGGGCGATCTGGTTGGCCAGCACCAGCCCGATCAGCGTCGCCGCCAGCAGCATCAGCAGCGCCACCAGCGCGAAAATCAGCGCCAGCGTGATCTGCAGGCCGGAGCGGTTGCGGTCGAGCCGGTTGTATTCCGCGACCGCCTTCTCGGTGCGGACCATGTGGTCGAGGATCGCCGGATCGACCGGGCGGCCGATCATCAGCATCAGCGTGGGCGTCGATTCGAGCGCCACCACCGCGCGCACCCGCGTCGAATCCGAGCCGCCCAGCACCACGACCTCGCCGCCCTTGGCCTGCTCGGAGGCCCAGTTCGGCGGCGGCGTGATGCCGATGCCCGACATCAGCCCGGCGGCGGCGATGATCTGGCCGGTGACCGGCTCGTAGATCAGCGCCTCGGTCAGGCCGCGCAGCGCCGTCTGCGTCGCCAGCACCTCGCCGAACGCATTCGGATTGTCGGCGAGCAGCGAGCCGGCGCGGGCGAGGTCGTTGGCCATGCCGAGCGCGTCGGCACGGATGTTGTTGCGGTGCTCTTCGAGATAGCCGCGGCTGGCCTGCAGGCTCTCCTGCAGCGCGGTGCGCACGCGGTCGTTGAACCAGGCCTGGATGCCGACATCGAAGAAGAGCGTGGCGAACACCGCCATGACGATGGCCGGCGTGACCGCGACCACGGAGAACAGCAACACCAGCCGCACATGCAGCTGCGAGCCGGCCGAGCCGCGCCGCCGCTCCACCCACACCCGCGTCAGCCGCGCAGCGAGCACCGCGCCGAGGCCGAGCAGCACGATGAAGTTGGCCAGCACCATGGCGATGGCCGGCCGCGGTCGCACCACCATCGGCAGCCCGCCGGACAGGGTGGCGAAGGTGGCGATGCCGAGCACCAGCGCGACCGCGGCGAGCACCAGCGTCGGCATCTTGCCGAGCATCGCGTCGATGCCGCGGCGGACGAACCGCGCGCTGGCACGCGGGCGCGGCGTCGGCGAGTCGAGGCTGCTGCGGGGGAACGGCGCGTTCATGGTGCGCGCGCCCCTCGCACCTTACCCCTCGGCACCCCGAGCAAGCGCAATCGCCCCGCCAACGTCAGCCGATCCCCCGCACGACCGGGATCTCCAGGTCGCGGATCTTCTTGCGCAGCGTGTTGCGGTTGAGGCCCAGCATCGCCGCCGCCTTGATCTGGTTGCCGCGAGTCGCCGCCAGCGTCATCTGGATCAGCGGCCGTTCCACCTCGGCCAGCACGCGGTCGTACATGTCCGCCGGCGCCATGCCGTCGCGATAGGCGGCGAGGAACTGGCGGATGTGCCGCTCCACCGCGCGGCCCAGCGGCTCGTTCGCGGCCGGACCCTCCGGCACCGGCGCCTCGGCGCTCGGCGGCGGCTCGGCGTCGGTCAGCTCGGCGCGCACCGAAGCGGCGCCGATCACCTCGTCCGGGCACAGCGCCGCCAGCCGGCGCATCAGGTTCTCCAGCTCGCGCACATTGCCCGGCCAGCGATACCCGCGCAGCGCCTCGACCGCGCCGGCTGTCGAGCGGTTTTCGCCGGCCAGCCCCTCGCTGCGCGCGCGCTCCAGGAAATGCCGTGCCAGGTCGGCCATGTCCTCGCTGCGTTCGCGCAGCGGCGGCAGGCGGATCGGCACCACGTTGAGCCGGTAGAACAGGTCCTCGCGGAACGTGCCCTGGCGGATCGCCTGGCGCAGGTCGCGGTGCGTCGCGGCGATGATGCGCACATTGGCGCGGATCGGCTGGCGCCCGCCGACCGAGGTGAACTCGCCCTCCTGCAGCACGCGCAGCAGCCGCGTCTGCGCCTCCGGCGGCATGTCGCCGATCTCGTCGAGGAACAGCGTGCCGCCGCTGGCCTGCTCGAAGCGCCCGACATTGCGGTTGGTGGCGCCGGTGAAGGCGCCGCGCTCGTGGCCGAACAGCTCGCTCTCGATCAGCTCGCGCGGGATCGCCGCCATGTTGATCGGCGACGAACGGCCCGGCGCGCCGCCGCCCGTAATCGTGCAGCGCCCGCGCGACCAGTTCCTTGCCGGTGCCGCTCTCGCCGTTGATCATCACCGTCAGGTCGGCGGTGGTCAGCCGCGCGATGGTGCGGTAGATTTCCTGCATCGCCGCACTGCGGCCGATCAGCGGCAGTTTCTCGTCCGCGTCGCGCGCCACCGGCGGCGCCACCTGCGCGTCGGCCGCGGGCGCCGCCAGCGCGCGCCCGACCACCGCCAGCAGCTCCTGCAGATCGAACGGCTTCGGCAGATACTCGAAGGCGCCGCGCTGCGCCGCCTTCACCGCGGTCAGCAGCGTCGATTGCGCGCTCATCACCACGACCCGCAGATCCGGCCGCACGCGGCGGATGCGCGGGATCAGGTCGAGGCCGTTCTCGTCGGGCATGACCACGTCGGTGATCACCAGGTCGCCCTCGCCCTCCTCCACCCAGCGCCACAGCGTCGCCGCGTTCGACGTGCTGCGCACCTGGTAGCCCGAACGCCCGAGCGCCTGCGTCAGCACGGTGCGGATCGAGCGGTCGTCATCGGCGATGAGCACCGTCGGCGGCGTCATGGATCAGTTCCCTTCGGTGTCGTCCTGGACGACCGGCAGATGCAGGCGGAATTCGGTGCGGCCGGGGCGGCTGTCCACCTCGATCAGGCCGCCGTGATCGGCGACGATTTTCGCCACCAGGGCAAGACCCAGGCCGCTGCCCGAGGGTTTCGACGACACGAACGGATCGAACAGATTGGGTCGTATGTCCTCCGGGATGCCCGAACCGTTGTCGCGCACCGCGACCAGCAGCGGCAGATGCCGCCGCCGCTCGCTGCCCGGCACCGCCAGCCACACGCCATGCTGGAACCCGGTCGTCAGCGTGATCTCGCCGTTCGGCTGGCCGGCGAAGGTGACCGCCTCGGCGGCGTTCTTCACCAGGTTGAGCACCACCTGCACCAGCTGGTCGCGATTGCCCCAGGCCGGCGGCAGCGACGGGTCGTAGATCTCGTGGAAGCGCAGATGCGCGGCGAACCCGGTCTGCGCCAGCCGGCGCACGTGCTCCATCACGCGATGGATGTTGACCGGCTGCCGCTCGATCGGTTTCTCGCCGAAAATCTCCATGCGATCGACCAGCGCGCGGATGCGGTCGGCCTCGTCGCGGATCAGCACGGTCAGTTCGCGGTCCGACGCGTTGACGCTGCTCTCCAGCAATTGCGCCGCGCCACGGATGCCGGACAGCGGATTCTTCACTTCATGCGCCAGGATCGCCGCCATGCCGGTGACCGAACGCGCGGCGCTGCGGAAGGTGAGCTGGCGGTCGAGCGCGCGCGCGGCAGAAGCGTCCTGCAACACCAGCACGACGCCGCCGGGCTCCTCCGGCAGCGGCGAGCCCTGCACCGTCACCGCCTGCTTGTGCAGCCGCGGGCTTTCCAGCGTCAGGTCGTATTCGCTGATGGTCACGCCGTTCTCGCGTACCTGCTCGATGAGCAGAAAAATCGGGTTGTCCGTCCGGCACCAGGTCGGCGAGCGCGTGCTGCGCCAGCTGCACCAGCGACAAGCCGAGGAACTGCTCGGCGGCGGGATTGGCGAAGCGGAAACGGTTGTCGCGGTCGAGCAGCAGCACCGCCACCGGCAGCGCCGAGAACAAAGCGGCATGATCCGGCTGGCGCAGCGCACCGCGCCCGACCACGGCCAGTACGCCGCGGGCCAGTGCGTTGCTCACTACGCCGCCTCCGCGAGCATCGGCGCGCGCGCGATGAGCGGATCGTAATAGCGGTCGATCAGCGCCAGCACGTCGGCGACGGTGTCGTGCCGGTTCGCTTCGGCGCGGAACTCCGCCGAGCCGGGCAGGCCGCGCGAATACCAGCCGATATGCTTGCGCGCGAGCCGCAGCCCGGCCTCGGTGCCGTAATGCGCCAGCATGGCGTCGTAGTGCTCCAGCATGATTTTCTTCTGTTCGGCGAGCGGCGGGTCGGGCAGGCGCCGGCCGGTGCGCAGCGCGTGCGCGACCTGCGCGGGGAACCACGGCCGCCCGTAGCAGCCGCGCCCGATCATCACGCCGTCGGCACCGGAGCGGTGCAGCGCCGCGATCGCGTCGTCCTCGCTGAGGATGTCGCCGTTGACGACGACCGGGATGCGCACGGCGTGCTTCACGCGACGCACGAAATCCCAGTCGGCGCTGCCGGTGTAGAGCATCTGCCGCGTGCGGCCATGCACGGTGACCATGCGGATGCCGGCCTGCTCGGCGATGGCGGCCAGACGCGGCGCGTTCAGGCTGGCGTGATCCCACCCCATGCGCATCTTCAGCGTCACCGGCACGGCGACGGCGTTGACGGTCGCGGCGAGGATGCGCGCGGCGGCCGCCTCGTCGCGCATCAGCGCGCTGCCCGCACTCTGGCCGACCGCGACTTTCTTCACCGGGCAGCCGAAATTGATGTCGATGATGTCGGCCCCGCGCCCGACCGCGATGCGCGCGGCCTCCGCCATCGCGTCGGGGTCGCAGCCGGCGAGCTGGATCGAGGTCGGAGACCCGTCGCGTTCGGCCATGCGCAGGGTGGTGCGGTTCTCCCGCACCATCGCCCAGGACGCGATCATTTCCGAGACCACCAGCCCCGCCCCGAGCCGGCGCGCCAGCCGGCGGAACGGCAGGTCGGTCACGCCCGACATCGGCGCCAGGATGATTGGCGTGTCGATCCGCACATCCCCGCCGAGGTCGATCGGCCGCAGCGATGGTGGTCTCGGGCCGCCTTCGTCGGATTTGCCCATGATTTGGGCAGAATAGTCCGGGCCGGGTTGACGTGCAACACTCGGGCGGCATGTTGTGGCGTCCATGACACGACAATCCGCACCGATCGCCGCGCTCCTGTTTGCCCACGAGGGCACGCCGGCGCTGCGCCACGCCGCCGAGTGCCTGCTGCGCGATGCCGACCTGCTGCTCCCGGTCGGCGCCCCCGCGCCGGCTGAGGTGGCGCTCGCCGGCCTTGCGCATCTGCCGCCGGTCCCGAGCGTGGGCGACGCGCTGGGCGTGCTGGCCTCGCATGCCCCGCGCGTGCTGCTGCTGCACGACGCCGACCGCCCCGACATCCCGCCGGGCACCGTTGCGTCCCTGCTGGCGGCATTGCTCGACGCCGACGCGGCGGTGCCGTCGCTGCCGGTGACCGGGACGCTGACCGAGGTGCAACCCGACGGGCGCAAAGGTGCAACCCGTCCCTCCGCCGGGTTGCACCTGCTTGGGACGCCGGTTGCGCTCCGCTTCGCCCTCGGGTTGCACCTCGCCGCCGCGCAAGGTGCAACCGACGCCCTGAAACGGCTGGAGGCGGCCGGCTGCACGGTCGCGCTGGTGCCCGGCCGCGCCGACCACGCGCTGCTGCCGCGCGTCGGCACCGGGTTCGACGTGCATGCGCTGGAGGCCGGGCGGCGGCTGGTGCTGTGCGGCGTGGCGGTGCCGCATACGGCCGGCCTCGCCGGGCATTCGGACGCCGATGTCGGCATCCATGCGCTGTGCGACGCGATCTACGGCGCGCTCGCCGAGGGCGACATCGGCCGCCACTTCCCGCCGAGCGAGGCGGCCTGGAAGGACGCCGACTCCGCCCGCTTCCTGAGCCACGCCGCCGGCCGCATCGCCGCGCGCGGCGGCGTGCTGGCCAATGCCGACGTGACGCTGATCTGCGAGCGGCCGAAGATCGCGCCCTATTCGGCGCAGATGACGGCACGGCTGGCGGCGTTGCTCGGCGTGGCGGAGGACCGCGTTTCGGTGAAGGCGACCACCACCGAGCGGCTCGGATTCACGGGAAGGATGGAGGGCATCGCCGCGCAGGCAGTGGCGACGGTCTTGCTGCCGGCGGAAGGCGGGGCGTCCAGCAACGGCTGACCGATCGACCGCACTTGCACAACGTCACGAAATGTCGAAATGTGAAGGCCATCCAGCCCCGCTTGGCTGGGAGACAAAGAGGGAGCGGCAGACATGACCACGGATGTGGTTAAGTTTTGAGCGGAATGACGTCATGGGTCGGGAGCGTTGTCGGCGCTCCCGATCTGACGCCGAGTGACAGGATACAGGGCTGGATCGCGTTATTCTCCGCAATCACGGCACTTTCGACGTTCGGGTTGTTGCTCTTTGCCGCTTACCAAATCCGCGCGATCCGCTGGTCGGAAAAGAAATGGGCCACTATCAGGGCCTGCAATGTTTATGACATAGATCCCGTGCTGAACGAAGCCACGGCAAGAATCTTTGCGCTCAGCAAGGGGACCGACTATTCGTTCGCGACGCTTGAGCCGGTCATTCATAGCGTGCTGACGCTCATGAACTATTTTTCCGCGATGGCCATTGGCATCGATCAAGGCATCTATGTCGAGTCAATCGTCATGGATAACCTGAAAGAAAACATCGAGCGAGCAGTCGATGTCTTTATCACCCCAGAGTACGCGAAGTACATCAGGCGGGCCGACCTGGAATTGTTGGTGCGCCTGCGTGAACGGTGGCAGACGCGGCCAACGAAGGTACGGTGAAACGATGGCGGCCGTCGATCGAGTCCCGCTGCCGGGCTGATTGGCGACTTCACGGAGGGGAGACCGCCGCATGCCCATCACCGCCCCACCCGAAGAGACCGCCTGGCTGCTGCATCACGTGCTCGGCTTCGCGGCGCTCGGCGAGGACGACACCGCGGCGATCCTGATGGAAGCGGCGCGCATGGCCGAGGGCGTGCTGGCGCCGCTCGACCGCAGCGGCGACGCGATCGGCGCGGTCTGGCAGGACGGCACGGTCACCGTCCCGCCGGGCTTCGCCGAGGCGCACCGCGCATTCGCCGCCGCCGGCTGGGTCGGGCTGGCCGCCGCCGAGGACCATGGCGGCCAGGGCCTGCCGGCGGCACTCGGCATCGCCGCGCACGAGATGTTTTCCAGCGCCAACTTCGCCTTCGGCCTCTGCCCGATGCTGACCCAGGACGCCATCCATCTGCTGGAAGCGCACGGCTCGCCGGACCAGCGCGCGCGGTTCCTGCCAAAACTGATCGCCGGCGACTGGACCGGGACGATGTGCCTGACCGAGTCGCAGTCCGGCTCCGACCTTTCCGGCGTGCGCACGCGCGCGGCGCCGGACGGGCGCGGCGGGTTCCGCATCAGCGGCGAAAAAATCTTCATCACGTTCGGCGAGCACGCGATGACGGACAACATCCTGCACATGCTGCTCGCCCGCCTGCCGGACGCGCCGGCGGGCAGCGCCGGCATCTCGCTGTTCGCGGTGCCCAAGCGGCGGGCCGACGGCACGCCCAACAACGTCCGCTGCCTCGCCATCGAGAAAAAGCTCGGCATCCACGCCAGCCCCACCTGCACGATGGCGTTTGCCGACGCCGAGGCCGAGATGGTCGGCCCGCCGCACCAGGGCCTCGCCTGCATGTTCGCGATGATGAACGCGGCGCGGCTGGGCGTCGCGGCGCAGGGCGTCGCGGTCGCCGAGCGCGCCTTCCGCCGCGCGCTGGCCTATGCCGGGGAGCGCGTGCAGGGCGGCGTGCCGATCGTGCAGCATCCGGACGTGCGGCGCATGCTGCTCACCATGCGCGCGCTGGCGCTCGGCGGGCGGCTGCTGACGCTGTACGCCGCGCTGGCGCCGGGGCCGCGCGCGGCACTGCTGATCCCGGCGGCGAAGGCGTGGGCGACCGACGCAGGGGTGGAGGCGGCCTCGCTCGGCGTGCAGGTGCATGGCGGCGCCGGCTTCATCGAGGCGACCGGCGCGGCGCAGCATTTCCGCGACGCCCGCATCGCGCCGATCTACGAGGGCACCAACGGCATCCAGGCGCTGACGCTGCTGCGCCGCGGCCTGCTGCGCGACCAGGGCGCGGCGTGCGGCGCGCTGCTGGCCGAGATCGCAGCGGCCGAGGAAGGCGGCGCGGCGCTGCGCCATGCCGCCAACCTCGCCGCCGACGGCGCCGCCTGGCTGCGGCAGGCCGGGGCGCGGGAGGCGGAGGCCGGCGCGACGCCGTTCCTGCACCTGCTCGGCACCGTCACCGCCGGCTGGCTGTGCGCGCGGGTGGCCGCCGCCGCCGGCGCGCCGCCGGGGGCGCGGATGGCGGCCACCGTGTTCCTCGAACAGGTGCTGCCGCGCGTTCACTTCCTCGCCCATACGGTCGCAACCCCCTCGGCGGCGCTGGTCGGATTGCAGCCGATTCTGTAGCTTGACCCGACCGTTTGCCACGGAGGTGTGCTGCCGATGCGTGCTCGCTTCGCCCTGTCGTCCGCCGCGCTGCTGCTGGCCCTGGGGGCCGCTTCCTGCGCACAGCCCTCGCCCGCGTCCATCGCCACCGCCAACCCCTACCCGCCGCCGCCGCCGGTGCGCTCCGAAGTGATCCCCAAGCCCCCCGTCTCCGAGGCGCCGCTGATCTGGCAGCCGGGGCATTGGGACTGGGTCGGCAGCGGCTATTCCTGGCGTGAGGGCGAATGGGTGCAGCGGGCCGGCCACGGCACCGAATGGCAGGACGGCTACTGGTCGAACCAGAACCCGACCGGCACCTGGACCTGGCTGCCGGCGCACTGGATCTGACGCCGTGCGCCGCGCCGCCGCCGCCGCCGTGCTGACGCTGGGGCTGGGCCTCGGCGGCTGCGTGGTGGCGCCCGCCAACCCCTACCCGCCGCCGCCGCCGAACCGCGTCGAGGTGATGCCCCCGCCGCCCGCCACAATGCCGCCGGGCGCGGCGGTGGGCTCCGTCATGGTCTGGCGCCCCGGCTTCTACCGCTGGAACGGCGCCGCCTATGTCTGGGTGCCGGGCCGCTACGTCGTGCGCAGCGCCGGCCCGAGCCAATGGGTGCCCGGCCAGTGGGCGTATCGCGGCGGGCAGTGGGTGTGGGTGCAGGGACACTGGATGTAGCCGCATGAACCGCATCGAGCCGGTGTTCCTGTTCGACCTCGACGGCACGCTGGTGGATTCCGTCTATCAGCACGTGCTGGCCTGGAAGGAAGCGCTGGACGCCGAGGGGATCGAACTCTCGGTCTGGCGCATCCACCGGAAAGTCGGCATGAGCGGCGGCCTGTTCGCCAACATGCTGCTGCGCGAGACCGGCATGCAGGCCAGCCCCGAGCGGCTGGAGCGGCTGCGCCAGCTGCACGCGCAGAGCTATCGCCGGCTGGTGGCGCAGGTGCGTCCGCTGCCCGGCGCGCGCGAATTGCTGGCGACGCTGACGCAGAACGCGATCCCGTGGGCGATCGCGACCAGCGGACGGATGGAGACGGCGTCGGCCAATCTGGCGGCGCTCGGCGTCGATCCGGCAAAAGTGCCGGTGGTGACGCGCGACCTGGTGAAATACGCCAAACCCGACCCGGACCTGTTCCTCGCCGCCGCCGAGCGGCTGGGCGCGCCGATCGAGACGGCGGTGGTGGTGGGCGATGCGATCTGGGACATGCTCGCCGCCCGCCGCTGCCGCGCGCTCGGCGTCGGCGTGCTCTCCGGCGGCTACGGGCAGGACGAACTGGAGCGCGCGGGGGCGGCGCGCGTCTACGAAGACCCCGCCGACCTGCTGCGCCATCTCGACGAGGTCGGCGGGCGGCGGTAGCCGGCAATCCGCGGCCGCCTCCGCTCACGCCGGCGCCCAACGGCACCAGCACGGCGGCTCGGCAGGCTCGCTGGCGCGCCGCCTCGGTCCGCCCCTTCCGGGACCGGAGCGGGCAGGTCTCAAGCATCCCACCGGAACGTTACTGATTCGGATTACCTCGCCGAGCAAACCCGGCCAGGCGGAACAAACCGTCGGTTCATGCGTTGAGCGTGGCATGAGTGAAATTGTATCCCGCGCGGCCCGATGGTCCGCGGTTGCGGCGCTGCTGCTGGTGCTCGGTGGCTGCGCCTACGGTTACGGCTACGGCCCACAATACGCCGGCGGCGGACTCTACAATTATGGTGGCTATGGCGGCTATGGTGGCTACGGCGGCTATGGCGGCATCGGGGCCGTCGGGTTCGGCGGCGGCTGGGACCGGGGCGGCCGCGGGTGGCACGGGCGCGGCGGCTTCCACGGCGGCGGCTTCCACGGCGGCGGCTTCCACGGCGGCGGCGGAATGCGCGCGGCCGGCGGCGGCGGCGGCCATGGCATGGGCCATTAGCGTCCGGCGCGAAGTTTTCCGCTCGCGGCAATGTCCGCCGTGAAATCCGCCGACACCACGACGCGATAGACATCGCGCGCCGCCTGCGCGGAGACGAGGCCGTCGCGCACGTCGCGCGCCACCAGCACCGGATCGCGCGTCGCCGGATCGCCCAGCCCGCCGCCGCCGGGCAGTTGCAGCAGCAGCCGGTCGCCCTCCGGGATGAGCTGAAACCCTTTGGTGCGCAACGTGACACCGGATTTCAGCGCCACCGTGCCGGCCGCCCCGTCGCCCCCGCCATCGCGCCCGCGCGGCGGGTTGGCGACGCGGTCGAACACGGCGTTGACCGCGAACTCCAGGTCGTCCTTGGCGGCGATCTCCATGATCTGCCCAAAGCCGCCGCGGGTGCGGCCGCCGCCGGCGGAATCCGGGCGCAGTTCCTTGCGCCAGAACACCACCGGCGCCGCGTTCTCGGTCGCCTCCACCGGCATGGTGCGCACGCCGGAGGGGAACGCCGTGCCGTCCAGCCCGTCGAGCGTCGGCCGCGCGCCGGTGCCGCCGGAGTTGAAGGTGATGATCTCGAAATCCGGCGGCACGCGCCGGTTGCCGCCGCCCTGGCCGGACACCGCGCCGCCGCCGCGCAAGGGCGGCATCCACAGCGCCGACGATCCCTCCGCCGCCACGCGCTCGGGCACCGCCTGAAAAAGGCAGCCCATCATCAGGTCGGGCAGCAACTGCCCGATGACGTGCCGCACCGCGACCGGATAGGGCCGCGGCGCGTTCAGGATGCAGCCCTCGGGAATCGCGAAGCGGAAAGGTTGCAGGCTGGCCCAGTTGTTCGGCACCTCCGGCGCCACCACGACCTTGATCCCGAAGCTGGCATAGGCGCGGCAATACGCGGCCGGCACGTTGATGCCGCGCGAGGACAGGCCGGTGGTGCCGGCGAAATCGACGGCGATGGCGCTGCCCTCGACGGTCAGCGCCGCGCGCAGCGTCACCGGCCGCTCGTAGCCGTCGGAGCGCAGCTCGGCGCGCCAGGTGCCGCGCGGCAGCTTGCCGATTTCGGCCACGGTCGCGCGCAGCGAACTGGCGAAGATGAACTCGGCAAGCCCGTCCAGCCCGTCGAGCGAAAATTCGTCCAGCATCTGCACCAGCCGCCGCACGCCGTCGTCGTTGCAGGCGCAGAGGGAGTAGATGTCGCCCTCCAGCTCGATCGGCAGGCGGGTGCCGGCGCGGATGATGTCGAAGAACGTCGCGCTGGCCTGGCCGCGGTCGAAGCATTTGACGATCGGGATGTACATCCCTTCCTCGAACACGCTGCGCCCCTCGGGACCCAAGCCCAAGCCCCCGACATCGATGACGTGCGCGGTGTTGGCGAACAGTCCGACCATGCGGCCGCGATGGAATGCCGGCGTCACCACCGTCAGGTCGTGCAGATGGCCGGTGCCGAGCCACGGATCGTTGGTGATGTAGTGGTCGCCCGGCTGCATCGTCGCGGCGGGGAATTTCTTCAGGAAATGCCCCACGCTCTCCATCATCGAGTTGACGTGGCCCGGCGTGCCGGTGACCGCCTGCGCCAGCATGCGGCCGTGGAGGTCGAAAATGCCGGCGGAGAGGTCGCCGGCTTCGCGCACCGTGGTGGAGAACGCGGTGCGGATCATGGTCTGCGCCTGTTCCTCGACCACCGCGATCAGCCGGTTCCACATCACCTGCCGATGGATCTCTTCCAGCGCCGACATCAGGATTTGTCCCGCGTGAGTGCGATGTAGCCGTGGCCGTCGATGCGCGCCGCCCAGGACGGGCCGACGAGCGTGGAAGTTTCGTCCTCGGCGATGATGGCGGGGCCGTGCAGCGCCGCCCCCGGCGTCAGCGCCGTGCGCTCGAACACGTCCCATTCCGCCGCCTCGCCGCTCGCCGTGTCGCGCACCGTCTGCGTGCGCACGGGCCGCGCCGTGTGCGCGACGGCGTCGGGCGGCGCGGGCGGCGCATCGTCGGCGACCGTGGCGACGTTGACGGCGTAGCTGAGCACTTCCACGTCCGAACCGGGCACCGGCCGGTTGTAGAACCGCGTGTACTCGTCGTCGTAGGCGGCGCGGATCGCCGGCACGTCGGCCGCGGTCAGCCGCCGCGCCGGCAGCGCCACGGCGATCTCGTGGCCCTGGCCGACATAGCGCATGTAGGCGATGCGCGTCTCGCGCACCTCGGCGCCGAAACTGCCTTGCGCCACCACGCGCTTGGCTTCCTCCGCCATGTCGTCGAGCAGCGCGTTCACCGCGTCGATGTCGAACGTCGAGAACCGCTGATACAGGCTGCGCACCACCTCGTAGCCGACCGGCGCGCGCAAAAATCCGATGGCGCTGCCGACGCCGGCGCCGGTCGGCACCAGCACGCGGTCGATGCCGATTTTCTCCGCGACCCGGCAGGCATGCACCGGCCCGCCGCCGCCGAACGCGATCAGCGTGCGCCCGCCATAGGATTTTCCCGATTCGATCGCATGCACGCGCGCCGCGTTCGCCATCGTCTCATCGACCATCTCGACGACGCCGAGCGCGGCCATCTCCGGCAGCAGGTTGAGCGGCGCGGCGACCTCGGCGGCGAGCGCGCTGCGCGCGGCCGCGGTGTCCAGCGCCAGTCGCCCGCCGGCGAAACGCTGCGGGTCGTAGCGGCCGAGCAGCAGGTTGGCATCGGTCACCGCCGGATGCACGCCGCCGTTGCCGTAGCACGCGGGTCCCGGATCGGCGCCGGCGCTGTCGGGGCCGACGGCAATGCGCCCGAGCGCATCGACGCGCGCGAGGCTGCCGCCGCCGGCGCCGATCTCGACCATCTCGATCACCGGAATCCTGCAGCGGCAGACCCGAGCCTTTCTTGAACCGCCCGACCCGCGCCACCTCGAAGCTGCGCGCGGTCTGCGGCCGGCCATCGTCGATCAGGCAGATCTTTGCCGTGGTGCCGCCCATGTCGAACGACAGCACGCGATCAAGCCGGCACTCCCGCGCGACGTGCGCGGAAAAGATCGCCCCGCCCGCCGGCCCGCTCTCCACCAGCCGGATCGGGAAGCGGCACGCGGTCTCCACCGTCGACAGGCCGCCGCCCGACAGCATCAAGAACAGCGGCGCGGCGACGCCGTCCTCGCGCAGCTCCTGCTCCAGCCGCGTCAGATAGCGCGCCATCAGCGGCTGCACATAGGCGTTGGCGGCGGCGGTGGAGAACCGTTCCCACTCGCGCATCTCCGGCGACACCTCGGAGGCCAGCGTGACCGGCAGCCCGGGCAGGGCCGCGGCGAGAATGTCGCGGGCGCGGCGTTCGTGCGCGGGATTGACGAAGCCGTGCAGAAAACCGATGGCGAGGCTCTCCACGCCTTCGCGCCGCAGCACCGGCACCAGCGCACGCACCGCCTGCCTCGTCGAGCGGCAGCAGCACGCGGCCCTCGTTGTCCAGCCGCTCCGGCACCGGCAGGCGCAGATGCCGCGGCACCAGCGGCTCCGGCAGCACGAGGTTGAGGTCGTACTGGTCGTAGCGGCTCTCGTTGCGCAGCGCCAGCACGTCGCGGAAGCCGGCGGTGGTGACGAGCGCGGTGCGGGCGCCCTTGCGCTCGATGATGGCGTTGGTGGCGAGCGTGGTGCCGTGGATGACGATGGCGATGTCGCCTGGGCGCAGCGCCGCGTCGCGCAGGATGGCGCGCACGCCGTCCATCACGCCGCGCTCCGGCGCGTCCTGCGTGGTCAGCACTTTCGCGGTGGCGCGGCGACCGTCGTGCTCCAGCGCGAGGTCGGTGAACGTGCCGCCGATATCGACGGCGAGACGGGCGGAGGTCATGCGGTCTCGTTGCCCGGACGGCGCCGCCCGTCAAGGGGGGCGCGGGTCAGGCGGGCACGCGGAAGCGCGGGGCGAGCACCTGCATCACCTCGCCCGCCATCAGCTCCGCCAGCGTCACCGGGCAGTGTTCGGGCAACGGGCCGGGCGGCCCTTCCTCGAATTCCAGATCCCGCACGGTCGCCAGCGCCTTGCGGTAGAGGCTATCCAGGTCGATCCGCTGCGCCATGCTCGGCGCCCACTCGAGCTCTGCGTCGCTCAGGAACGTCCTCGCCTCGTGCAGCCATTTGCGCGCCGACTGCGCCTGCGGCCATGCGGCGGCCTTCAGCAGATGTTCGAGCGCGCGCAGCAGCAGGCTGCGGACCGTGTACATCTCGCTCCGCCCCACGCTCTCGATCTCCTCGACGATGTTCTCCCAATCCACGTCGTTCGGCTGCTCGCCGCGCGCGATGCGGCGCAGCTTGTCCGCCTGCTGCTCGGACCACAGCACGATGTCGGCATCGTAGAGGCTGCTCACCTCGGCTCCTCCGTCCTGCCGTCCCAAGATGCGGCGCCCGCCGGCCGGCGGCAATGGGCTGCCGGCCGCGCCGGGATCAGCCGGGCGCCGCGCTCTCCGCCACCGCCCAGCGCGTCACCACCGCGGCGGCGGCGGCGAAATCTTCCGGGCGCATGTCCTCCTGCGGGTTGTGGCTGCCGTGCTGGTTGCGCACGAACAGCAGCCCCGCCGGCACGCCCGCCTGCGCGAACGACACCGCATCGTGCCCGCCGCCGCTCGGCATGGGCCGCCACGCCACCCCCACCTCGTCCGCCGCACGCGCCACCGCCGCCTGCACGCCGGCATCCATCGGCGCCGCCGGGCTGACCACCGCCTCACCCAGTTCGAACCGCACGCCGCGGCGCGCCGCGACCTCCGCCACGAGGCGATGCAGCGCGTCATACAGCGCCGCCACGCTCGCCGCCTCGACGCTGCGCACGTCCAGCTGGAACCGCGCCTCGCCGGGGATTTTTCCAAAACCCGCGTCCGCCGTGGTCGCCAGCACGCAGAACGTGCAGACCAGGCGATGCCCCGCCGCCTCCAGCGCCGCCCATGCCTCGTCCAGCCGGTAGGCGAGTTCGGCCAGCGCGATGGCGGCGTCGCGGCGCCGGCTTCGCGGCGTGGCGCCGGAATGGTTGTATTCGCCCAGCACCCGCGCCGCCCGCAGCCGCCGCGCGCCGGGGATGCCGGTGACGATGCCCACCGGGACACGCGCCGCCTCCAGCACCGGCCCCTGCTCGATATGCAGCTCCAGATACGCCCGCACCCGCGACGGCGGCAGCAGGCAGGCGCCGGCGCGCACCGCGTTCGGATCGAACCCCTCCTCTGCCATGTGCTCGGCCAGCGTGCGCCCGGTGTCGAGGCGGCGGACCGCCAGCGCCTCCGCCGGCAGCCGCCCGAGCGCCGCCCGGCTGCCGGGAAAACTGGTGGGGAACCAGGACCCGCTCTCCTCCGCCCGCACCACCAGCACGGTCACGTCGCGGCCGGGCACGAAGCCGGCCCGCCGCATCCCCGCCACCGCGGCCAGGCCCGCCAGCACGCCGGCGGCGCCGTCGAAATTGCCGCCCTGGCGCACCGAATCGAGGTGGCTGCCGATCACCAGCACCGGCGCACCCCGGTTGCGTCCCGGCAGCGTCATCAGCAGGTTGCCGGCGGCATCGACCGCGACCTCCAGCCCCAGCGTCCGCGCCTGCTCGCTAACGATCGCGTGAGCGATGCGCTCGCCGGGGCCGTAGGCTTCGCGGGTGATGCCGACCCCGTCGAACGTCGCCGCGCGCAGGGCGGCGAACAGGTTTTCGGCCAAGGCAAGGTCCGGCGTGACGTCGCGGCGCATCGCTGCCTCCTGCTTGCGGCGGCAGGGTGGCGCGCACCCGCCCCTTCCGCAACCGCGCCGGGCCGGCCATCATGCGCGGCCGCGCGAGGGGGGGAACGCATGAAGCCGCGCCTGATCGTCAGCCGCCAGATGCCGGCCCCGGTCGGCGCGCGCATCGGCGCGGCGTTCGACTGCCCCTGGCCCGACGGCCGCGACATGGACGCCGAGGAGATGCTGCGCGCGGTGCGCGACACGCGCGCCGAGGCGCTGCTGTTTTCCTCGCACTTGAAACTCGGCGCGGAGGTGATCGCGCGCATCCCGGACCATGTGCGCATCGCCGCCACGTGCAGCGTCGGCTTCGAGCACATCGACGTGGCCGCCGCGCGTGCGCGCGGATTGCCGGTGACCAACACGCCGGACGTACTCACCGACTGCACCGCCGATCTGGCGATGCTGCTGATCCTCGGCGCCTGCCGCCGCGCGGGCGAATACGAGGCGATCATGCGCGCCGGCTGGCGCCGCGGCTATGGCCTGGGCGAGATGCTCGGGCTGCGCGTCAGCGGCAAGCGCCTCGGCATCGTCGGGCTGGGGCGCATCGGCCAGGCGGTGGCGCGGCGCGCGCGCGGCTTCGCCATGCGCATCCTCTACAACAATCCGCGCCGCCTGCCGCCCGAGATCGAGCAGGACGCGACGTATTTCGCCGATCTGCGGGAGATGCTGCCGCACTGCGACATTCTCTCGCTGCACGCGCGTGGCGGGCCGACCACCGCGGGGCTGATGAACGCCGAGATGTTTGCGCTGCTGCCGAAGGGGGCCGTGTTCGTCAATGCCTCGCGCGGCGGGCTGGTCGATGAGGACGCGCTGGTCGCGGCGCTGCAATCCGGCCACCTGTTCGCCGCCGGCCTCGACGTGTACAGGAACGAGCCCGCGTTCGATCAGCGTCTCGCCCAGCTTCCCAACACCTTTCTTTTCCCGCACATGGGCAGTGCGACGATCGAGACGCGCACGGCGATGGGCATGCGCGCGCTCGACAACATCGCCGCCGTGCTGGCCGGACGGCCGCCGATCGACCCGCTCTGGACCTGAGGAAAACGCGACATGGTCAAGCCCGTGCTGCTGGTCACCCGCCGCCTGCCGCCGGCAGTGGAGGCGCGCGCCGCCGAACAGTTCGACGCGCGGCTCAATGCCGACGACACGCCCCGCAGCGGCGCCGACATCCTGCGCCTCGCGCAGGGCGCCGACGCGGTGCTGTGCTGCCCGGCGGAGAAACTCGACGGCGCGACCATCGGCGCACTGCCGGCGACGATCAAAGTGCTCGGCACGTTCTCGGTCGGCTTCGACCATATCGACCTGGCCGCCTGCCGCGTGCGCAACCTGCCGGTGGTGAACACGCCCGACGTGCTCTCGGTCGCGACCGCGGAGTGCTGCATGCTGCTGATCCTCGCCGCCAGCCGCCGCGCCGGCGAGGGCGAGCGGCTGGTGCGCTCGGGAAAATGGACTGGCTGGGCGCCGACGCAACTGCTCGGCACGCAGGTTTCCGGCCGGCGGCTCGGCATTTTCGGCATGGGCCGGATCGGGCGGGAAGTCGCGCGCATGGCGCGCGGGTTCGGCATGTCCGTGCATTATCGCGACATCGCCCGCCTGCCGGACGCGGTGGCGGCCGGCGCGGTCTGGCACGACGACGACGCGAGCTTCCTCGCCGCGAGCGAAATCCTGACGCTGAACGCGCCCGGCGGCCAGGCGACGCGCAACTGGCTCGACGCCGCGCGCATCGCGATGCTGCCGCGCGGTGCGGTGGTGGTGAACGCGGCGCGCGGCACGCTGATCGACGACGAAGCCCTGGTCGCCGCGCTGCAATCCGGCCAGGTCGGCTTCGCCGGCCTCGACGTGTACGCGGGCGAGCCGGCGCTGCATCCGGGCTATCTCGCGCTGCAGAACGTCGTGCTGCTGCCGCATCTCGGCAGCGCCACGCGCGAGACGCGCGACGCCATGGGGCATCTGGCGCTCGACGGGATCGAGGCGGTGCTGGCCGGCCGCACGCCGGACAATCTCGTGCGCTGACGCGCGGGAACTCGCCGCTGCCCAACGCGATTGTGACACACGCGGCCGGGCCGTTCGGTTGAGCCGGCCGCGATGCCCAGTGCACACTGGGCGAAACGGCGGGTGCGATCGGGATGGCAGCGCGGACGGCGGAGCACGACTACATCGTGGTGGGCGGCGGCAGTGCCGGCTGCGCGCTGGCGGCGCGGCTGAGCGAGCAGCCCGACACGAAAGTGCTGCTGCTGGAGGCGGGTCCGCCCGACGACAGCCCGTTCATCCACATCCCCGCCGGCTATTTCGTGATGAATCCCGCAAAGCTGGACTGGGGATTCCGCACCGTGCCGCAGCTTCATGCGGGCGGACGCGAGATGCCGTACACGCAGGGCCGCGTGATCGGCGGCGGCGGTTCGATCAACGCGCAGGTGTTCACGCGCGGCACGCCGCACGACTACGACCGCTGGGCCTTCCAGGAAGGCTGCGCCGGCTGGTCGTTCGCCGACATCCGCCACTGTTTTTTGCGCATGGAGGACAACGACACGCTCGCCGGCCCGCATCACGGCAAGGGCGGTCCGCTCGGCGTCGCCACCAAGCAGCCGAACCGGCTGACGCGCGTGTTCGTACACGCATGCGAAGAGGCGGGCATTCCGCGCACCGATGATTTCAACGGTGCGCGGCAGGAAGGTGCCGGCGTCTATCAGACGACCGCGCGCCACCGCCGCCGCTGCTCCGCCGCGGTCGGCTACCTCCGCCCGGCGCGCGCGCGCGCCAACCTGACGGTCGCCACCGGCTGCCGCGCAAGCCGCATCCTGGTCGAGCGCCGCCGCGCTGTCGGCGTGCTCTATGAGCAGGGTGGCAAGCGCGTCGAGGCGCGGGCGGCGCGCGAGGTGATCGTCACCGCCGGCGGCATCGGTTCGCCGCTGCTGCTGCTGCGCTCGGGCATCGGGCCGGCGGAGCATCTGCGGCAGGCCGGCGTTGCGGTCGTGCATGATCTGCCGGGCGTAGGGCGGAACTTGCAGGACCACTACACGATCGACCTCACCTACGAGCTGACCGGCCCGCACGGGCTGGACCGCTATCAGCGCCGGCACTGGAAAGCACTGGCAGCGCTGCAATACCTGCTGCTGCGGCGCGGCCCGGCGGTGTCCAACATCGTCGAGGGCGGCGCGTTCCTGTGCGTCGATCCGGCGTCGCGCACCCCCGACACGCAGCTTCACTTCGTCGCCGGCGCCGGCGTGCCGGAGGGGTTTCCGGAACTGCCGACGCGCAACGGCTGCATGATCAACGCCTACATCCTGCGTCCGAAAAGCCGCGGGTCGCTGACGCTGCGCGGCGCCGAGCCCGACCTGAAGCCGGCGATCGACCCGAATTTCCTGGCCGACCCCGACGACATGCGGCTGACGCTGGCGGCGGTGGCGCGGATGCGCGAGATCATGCGCCAGCCCGCGTTCCAGCCGTTCCTGAAACGCGAGCACCTGCCGGGGCTGGATGCGAAGCTGGAGGCGTTCGTGCGCCGCGCCGGCCGCACCGGCTATCACCCGAGCGGGGCGTGCAAGATGGGTGTCGATGCGCTGGCGGTGGTCGATCCGGAGCTGCGCGTGCATGGGCTGGAGGGATTGCGCGTGTGCGACAGCTCGGTGATGCCGAGCCTGGTCAGTTCCAACACCAACGCGCCGACCATGATGATCGCCGAACGCGCCAGCGAGTTCTTGCGCGGCACGGCGAAGCCGGCGCGGACGGCGCCGCGCGAACTGGCCGCCTGAGCGGCCATTTTCTCCCCCCTCCCCTTGCGGGATTGGGCTGCGAAGCAGACCAATGCTGGGGGGAGGGATGTTGCCGCCTGCCAGGGGACCGATCTGCATCCGGCCCGCTTGCCCACCCCACCCCGGCTCGTGTTAGTATCGCTGTCATGCCGCCCCCTGCCGCTCCCACCCTTCCCGACCGCTTCGCCCGCGTGATCGACGGTCTCTGCCGCGCCGTCGCCGCGCGCGGCCCCGGAATGGGGCTCGCCGTGCCGCTGATGCTCCTGCTCTGGGCGCGGCTGCGCCGCACCGCGCTCCGCTTCGCCCGACTCGCGGAAAAGGTCCGCACCGGCACGCTGCCGCCGCCGCGCCGCCGCCTCCGATCCCCCCGCCCGGTCGAACCCACGCGGCTCCGCCTGCCGCGCGGGTTCGGCTGGCTCGAACGCCGGCTGCCGCAGGCCGCGTCCGCCGCCTCGCAGTTGCAGCACCTGCTCGCTGACCCGGCGATGGCGGAGCTGCTCGCCGCAGCACCCCAGGCCGGGCGGCTGCTCCGCCCGCTCTGCCAGATGCTGGGGGTGCGCCCGCCGCCCGCGCGGAGCCTGTCCTCGGGCCGGCCGCAGGCCGGTCCCGTGGGCCGTCCGCCGCCCGTCCGGCCGGCGGCGCCGTCGTCCCGCCCCGCCTTCCGTCCCCGGCCGCCACCGGCAGCACAGCCCCGCGTGCGCCCGCCGCCCGTCTCCCGCGCCCCGCCCGTTCCGGCGTGACCGCGCGGCGCCCCCGCGCGGTCACAATGTTCCGGTAAAAAAACATGTGCGGCCGGCCGGGTCGGTTTTGCGTCGCTTGTGCGAAAAACGCATGGCGATGCTGGGCGTGCCGCAGAACGGCCTCAACCGGCTCGCGGTGTCGTCGTTCTACCAGCAGATGGCGATCGGCACGGTGCTGGTGCTGGCGGTCTGGCTCGATCAGGCGAACCGCACGCGGCGCCGCCGATGAGCCTGCTCGAACTCGAAGGCGGCGGCATCAGGCGCCGCTGTCGCTCGCGACGGCCTGGCGCACGGTACCGGCGGCGATGCGCGGCACCTGTTCGGCATGATGGCACGAAGTTGCGTGGTGCGGGGCAAGCATGCGCATCGGCGGATCGACGCGCATGCAGATCTCGGTCGCGAGCGGGCAGCGCGGGTGGAAGCGGCAGCCGGACGGCGGCGCCGACGGGTCCGGCGTCTCGCCCGGCAGGATGATGCGGCTGCGCGCGCGCTCGCGCACCGGATCGGGCAGCGGCACCGCCGAGAGCAGGGCGGCCGTGTAGGGATGCAGCGGCGTCGCGAACAGCGCCTCGCGCGGGGCGAGTTCGACGATGCGGCCGAGATACATCACCGCGACGCGGCGGCAGGTGTGCGCGACCACGCTCAGGTCGTGGCTGATGAACAGCATGGAAAGTCCGCGCGCCCGCTGCAGCGCGCGCAGCAGGTTGATGATCTGCGCCCGCATCGAGACATCGACCGCCGACACCGGCTCGTCGGCGACCAGGAAGTCGGGATCGGTGCTGATGGCGCGCGCGATCACCGCGCGCTGGCGCTGTCCGCCGGAAACTTCGTGCGGGTAGCTGGTGGCGTAGTCGGGCGACAAGCCGGCCTGCCGCAGCACGTCCGGCACGCGCGCGCGCGCCGCCGCGCGGTCCCAGCCCTGCGCGCGCAAATGCTCGGTGAGCGTCGCGCCGATCGTCATGCGCGGGTTGAGCGCGCCGGACGGGTCCTGGAACACCAGTTGGCGGCGGCGGCGCAGTTGCCGCAACGCCGGGCCGGTGACGCCGGCCGTGTCCGCGCCGTCGAAGCGCACCGTGCCGCGCGTCGGTGCCTGCAAGCCCACCAGCGTGCGGCCGAGCGTCGATTTGCCGCTGCCGCTCTCGCCCACCAGGCCGAGCGTCTCGCCGCGTTCGATCGCGATATCGATGCCGTCGAGCGCGCGCAGCACGCGGCCTTGCACATAATAGTGGCGCGTCAGCCCGATCGCCTCGACCAGTGGCGCCGTCATCGCGCCTTCCAGCACGCGGCGAGATGGCCGTCCGCGACCGCGGCGAGCGGCGGCGGTTCGCGGCAGATGTCCGCCGCGAGCGGGCAGCGCGGGGCGAAGCGGCAGCCGCGCGCCATCGCAGCGGTCGCGACGCTGCCCGGGATGGTCGGCAGCTCCTCGTCCCAGCCGCGGTCGAGCTGCGGCACCGCGCCGAGCAGGCCGCGCGTGTAGGGATGCGCGGGGGCGGCAAACAAGGTCGGCGTGTCGGCGATCTCGACGATGCGGCCGGCGTACATCACCGCCACCCGGTCGGCCGCGCCGGCGACCACGCCGAGATCGTGCGTGATGAGGATCACCGCCATCCCGGCCTCGCGCGAAACCGATTGCAGCAGCTCCAGGATTTGCGCCTGCACGGTCACGTCGAGCGCGGTGGTCGGCTCGTCAGCGAGCAGCAGGCGCGGCGCGCAGGCGATGGCGGCGGCGATCATCACGCGCTGGCACATGCCGCCGGACAATTCGTGCGGATAGGCGCGCAGCCGCTGCTCGGGCGCCGCGATGCCGACTTTGTGGAACAGGTCGAGCGCCCGCGCGCGCGCCTCCGCCGCCGAGACGTCGCGATGCGCGCGCAGCGCCTCGGCCACCTGCTCGCCGACACGGATCAGCGGATGCAGCGCGGTGACGGGGTCCTGAAAGATCATGGCGATCTCGCCGCCGCGCACGCGCCGCATCGCCGTCTCGCCGAGCGCCAGCAGGTCGCGTCCGCCGAACAGCGCCGCACCATGCAGCGTTGCGCCATGCAGCAGCCGCATCAGCGCGAGCGCGGTCGTGGACTTGCCGCAGCCGCTCTCGCCGACCAGCCCCAGCGTCTCGCCCGGCATCACCGTGAAGGAAACGCCATCCACCGCACGCAGCGCCCCGAACGCGACGCCGAGGTCGCGCACGTCGAGCAGCGGCATCACGTGTCGCGGACTCGCGGATCGAGCGCATCGCGCAGCCCGTCGCCGATGAAGTTGAAGCTGGCGACGGCGAGCGTGATCGCGAGGCCGGGAAATACCGCGAGCCACGCATCGACCTGGAAGTCGCTCTGCGCGTTGGTCAGCATGTTGCCCCAGCTCGCCTGCGGCGGCTGGATGCCGTAGCCGAGGAAGCTGATGTAGCTCTCCAGCAGGATCGCATTCGCGGTGTTCAGCGTCGCCGCCACCAGGATCGGCGCCAGCGTGTTCGGCAGGATCTGCCGCACCACGATGCGCCACGCCGGCGCGCCGGCCAGCTCGGCGGCGGCGATGAAGTCGGCCGATTTCAGCGCCAGGATCTGCGCATGCACGATGCGCGCGATCTCCATCCAGCAGGTCAGCCCGATCATCAGCGCCATGCTGCCGAGGCTCGGCGTGACGAAGGCGGCGACGAACAGCAGCAGGAACACGCTCGGGAAGCACAGCATCACGTCGGTCAGGCGCATCAGCACCGTGTCGATCCAGCCGCCATAGTAGGCGGCGAAGGCGCCGACCGCGAAGCCGACGACGAGCGTGACCAGCATCGCCGCCACGCCGACCGAAAGCGAGATGCGCCCGGCATACATCAGCCGGCTCAGCACGTCGCGGCCGAGATCGTCGGCGCCGAGCAGACGATCGGCACTCAGCGGCGGCGCGTAGCGGTTGGAGATCGTGATCTCGTCGGGATCGTGCGGCGCCAGCCACGGCGCGCCGGCCGCGCCGATGCCGAGCAGCGCGATCAGCACCACGCCGAGCACCGCCAGCCGATGCCGCAGGAAGCGCCGCAGCACGTGCCGGCGGCCAGGCGGCAGCAGGGTGCCGACCTCCTCCAGCAGGATGTCAGACATGCGCGAGCTTGATGCGCGGGTCGATCAGCGCGACCAGGATGTCGGCGAGCAGGTTGCCGAGCACGACCACCAGCGCGCCCACCATCAGGATCGCCATCAGCACCGGATAGTCGCGCATGCCGAGCGCATTGACGAACAGCAGGCCCATGCCGGGCCAGCTGAACACCGTCTCGGTCACCAGCGCGCCGCCGACCAGCAGCGGCAGTTGCAGCCCCGCCAGCGTCACCAGCGGCACCAGCGCCGCCCGCAGCCCGTGGCCGAGCAGCACGCGCACCGGCCCGAGCCCCTTCGCGCGCGCCGTGCGCATATAGTCCTGCGTGAGAATCTCCAGCATCGCCGAGCGCGTGTAGCGGCTCCACTGCGCCACCAGCACGAACGCCAGCACCAGCATCGGCAGCAGCAGATGCTGCAACCGATCGACGATGCCGCCGCCGCCGGTGCTGGCGATGCCGCCGGCCGGCAGCCAGCCGAGCGTCTGGGCAAACACGTAGATGCCGAGCAGACCGAACCAGAACGTCGGCAGCGACAGCGCCAGCATGGCGGCGGTCGCGGTCGCGTAGTCGATGATGGTGTTGCGCCGCACCGCCGCGAGGATGCCGCTGCCGACGCCGAGCACGAGCGCGAGCACGAGGCTCGATCCCATCAGCTCCAGCGTCGCCGGCAGACGCTCCAGCACGATGATGCCGACCGGACGGCCGCCGAAGAAACTGTAGCCCCAATGGCCGGTCAGCAATCCGAATGCCCATTTGGCGTATTGCACATAGACCGGCTGGTCGAGGCCGAACTCGTGCTTCACGCGCTCGATGTCCTGCGCGGTGACGGTCGGATTGAGCGTGTAGATGGCCAGCGGCCCGCCCGGCGCCAGGTGCATCAGCGCGAAGCCGATCACCGAGACGCCGAGCAGCAGCAGCAGCGACTGGCCGATGCGGTTGCGCAGGTAGCGGGCCATCAGCCGGCCCGCCCCTCGCCTGCCATCAGGTGACCGACCACGCGCCGGTGTTCCACGAGTTGATCGGCGTGTACGGGTTGATCTCGTAGCCGTGGACCCGGTCTTTCACGCCGATCACCAACTCGTAGGCGAAGATCGGCGCGAACGGCAGGTCGTCGAGCAGAATCTCCTGGATGCGGTCGTAGATCGGCTTGCGGTCCGCCTGTTCCAGCGTCGATGTGCCCTTCGCGCACAGCGCGTCGATCTCAGGGTTCTGATACTGCACGTAGTTCGATCCGCTGCCGCCCTTGGCCGGAATCATGTTGCCCGCGATGCGGTCGCTGTAGTCGGGATCGGGATACAGCAGCGGGTCCCAGCCGACCATCAGCGTATCGAACTCGCTCTTCACCGTGTAGTCGCCCCACACGACCGAGGCCGGCATGTTCCTGATCGTCATCGCGACGTTGATCTTCTTCAGGTTCTGCTGCACGAGCTGCTGCGCCTGCTCGCGCGACTTGTTGCCCGCCGTGGTGGACATACGTGAACGCCAGCCGCACGCCGCCCTTGGCGCGCACGCCGTCCGATCCGACCGTCCAGCCGGCGGCATCGAGCATGGCCGCCGCCTGTGCGGGGTTGTAGCCGGGGTCTTTCAGGTTCTTGTTGTACGCCCAGTGGTTCGGCGGCAGATAGCTGAGCGTGGGCTGCGGCACGCCGTAATAGACCGCGTCGATCCAGCCCTTCTTGTCGATCGCCATGTAGATCGCCTTGCGCACCGCCTTGTCCTGGAACTGCGGCTTGCCGCAGTTGAAGTAGATGAACTCGACGAACGGCGACGGGCTGAGCAGGATCTGGCTGCCGGGCAGCTTCTTGGCACGGCTGTAGAGCAGCGGCGGGATGCCCTGCAGGTCGTAGATATCGACCTCGCCGGTCTGGAACTGCGCATACAGCGTCTGCTGGTCGGGCACGTATTTCTGCACCAGCGACGTGAGCTTCGGCGCGCCGCGGTGGTAGTTCGCGTTCGGCGTGAAGGAAATGTAGCTGCCGGCAACGCGCTCCTTGAACTTGTACGGGCCGGTGCCGATCGGCGACGTGTTGAACGGTGCCGTGTTGATGTCGGCGACGCCGGCCAGGATGTGTTTCGGGATGATGCTGGTCTTCTGCCACGACACGATGTAGGGCGCGAAATTGTCCTTGAGCTGGATGCGGATCGTGTGCTCGTCGGGCGTGTCGAAGTTCGCGACATGCTCGTGGCCGTTGCGGCTGCGCACCACGTTCTTCGGGTTGGTGATGGTCTCCAGCGTGAACGCCACGTCGGCCGAGGTGAACGGCGTGCCGTCGTGCCAGGTCACGCCGGGATGCAGCTTGATCGTCCAGGTGCGGCCGTCGGCGCTGATGCCGCCGTTGGCGCGCGTCGGCATTTCGGCGGCGAGATTGGGAAAGAACTTGCCGTCGGGGCCGATCTGCCACGGCGCGTCGAAGACGATGTATTCGACCGAGGTCTCGACGCCGGTGTTGACGTAGAGCAGCGGGTTGAAGTTCACCGCCTCCTGCGTGACGCCGAGCACGCACTGGCCGGCGGCGCCGGCGGCGCGCGCCGGGCGCGTGCCGCTCAACGCCATCATCGCGGCCCCGCCGGCGAGCAATTGGCGGCGACCGAACGCCGAAGCCGTGACCCTCATGGTGTTTCTCCCCTCGTTTCGTTGCGTGGTGCCGGCCGCGACGGCCCGGATCGAAGCATCGTGAACCGCCAATCTGCGCCCGCCGCCTGTTACCGACAAGCGGCTTCCTCCGGCCGGTCTAGCGCCACCACAGCGAGGCGAGCAGCCCCAGGCCCAGCAGCGCCGCCACCACCTGCCAGAACCGCAACGGATGACGCTCGTAGAGCGTCGGCGGCCGGCGCGCCGAGGGCGCGGCACCCGCCGGACCCGCTTCCATCTCGTGGGCGAATTCGATCGCGTCGGAAAAGCGTTCGGACGGCACCGCGGCGATCGCCCGGCCGATCGCCGCCTGCAACCACGCCGGCAAATCCGGCCGCAGCGCCGACAGCTCTTTCGGCCGCTCCAGGCGCGGGCGGCTGACGGCGTCGGGGTTGCCGTAGGGAAACTCGCCGGTGAAGGCGCGGAACATCGTCACGCCGAGCGCAAAAATGTCGGTCGCTGCGTTGCCGGCCTCGCCGGTGAACATCTCGGGCGCCATGTAGGCCGCGGTGCCCGGAATGTCCGCCGGCGGGAAATCCTCCAGGCCGGGCAGGCGCACCACCCCGAGATCGAGCAGCTTCAGCGACCCGCCGGCCTCCAGGATCACGTTGTCGGGCTTGATGTCGCGATGGATGATGCCGGCCCGGTGCAGCGCCGCCACCGCGCGGGCCAGCTTGACCGCGATGTTGCGGCCCTCTTCCAGCCCGACCGAGGGCCGCCGCGCCAGCCGCGTCTCCAGAAGCTCGCCCTGGTAGAGCGGCATGACCGTGTAGAGGCAGGTCTGCCGCCCCGGCGGCAGCTCGATGACGCGGGCGAGCCAGGAGCTGTTGACCCGCGTGCCGACCCAGGCCTCGCGGACGAAGGCGGCGTGATGCGTGGCGACCGCCGCCACGTGCGGTTTCGGGAATTTCAGCACCACCGCCCCACCCGCCACCTCGTCCACCGCCCCGAACAGGCGGCTGTACGGGCCGTCGGAGACCAGCGCCTTGAGCACGAACCCGTCGATCGTCTCGCCGCCGCGCGGCACCGGGATCAGCGGCAGGCGCATGACGGCGCCGCCGACATCCGCCGATTGCGCCGCCGGCAGCCCGACCACGTCGAGCACCAAGGCGGTGCAGTTGTCGGTGCTGCCGGCCTCCAGCGCCGCGGCCACCAGTGCCCGGCTGGCGTCGGCGGGGGCCGAGCGCGCGCGCAGCATGTCGGCGATGGTCTCGTCGGCAAGGCAGCCGTGGACGCCGTCGCTGCACAGCAGAAAACGGTCGTGCAGCGCCATCGGCTGCGCGGCGTAGTCGAGGCGCAGCTCCGCCTCGATCCCCAGCGCGCGCACCAGCAGCCGCGACCGTCCGGTGCCCTCGCGGACATGGTCGCTGGTCAGCCGCGCCAGGCGGTCGCCGCTCAGCCGGTAGGCGCGCGTGTCGCCGACATGCAGCAGGTGCGCGGTGCGCCCGCGCAGCACCAGGGCGGTGAAGGTGCAGCCCATGCCCGCCAGCCCGGCATCCTGCCCGCCCTGCGCGTGCATCCAGCGGTTGAGCGCGTCCAGGATGCTTGCCCCGGCCCGGCGCACCTCCATGGTCTCCGGCACGTCCCAGAACCCGTCGAGGAAGCCGCGCACCGCGGTCTCGGCCGCGACGCGCCCGCCCTTGGCGCCGCCGATGCCGTCGGCGACCGCCGCCGCCACGTCGCGCCGCTCGTCCGGCGTGGTGCCGCCCACCACGGCACCCACAAAGTCCTCGTTGCGCTGGCGCGGCCCTCTCTCGGAGGCGAAGCCGACGCTGACCTTCGGATCGACGGCGCCGTCCGTCACCGCCGCCGCCTCAATTCGGCAGCTTGCAGCGATCGTGCAGGAAATAGCCGCCGGTGCTCGACGCGACGATGACGGTGAGTGCTCCGGAGGCGCGGTCGAGCGTGTAGTTGCCGCCGTCCTTCGCATCGTGCCAGGAGATTGTCGCGTCGCCGATGCGCGCCGGGTTCGCGTCCACGGTGCTGCGGTCGTAGTCGATGCGGATCTGCCACGTCGTCCCACTGTACGGGTTGGTGCAGGCGACCGCGAGCGCGTCGGCGCCGGCTTCTGCCGGCCAGGAAGCTGCCAGTGCGGCGAGCACCGCCGCAATGTACCGGTTGAGCATCATCCGCAAACCCGCCTGGCGACGCGCCGAGCCATAGCCAATTCTCGCCACTTTGCAAAGATTGCCGGTCGCGGCTGCGTCGTCCGCCCAAGAGGCGCCGCACCGCAAGACCATCGCCCGGTTCGCGCAACAACGTCTGCACAATTATTATGCATGATGGCGCTTTCTGCCCGCGTTCGCGGACCATCCATGCTTGCCGCCCGCATAGCATGGTTCTTGCGTGAGCGGGGTTCCGTCCCAGGCGTCGCGCGCGCGGCGCCACGATCGGGAGCCGACATCGGCAACAGATTCATTACGGGGGAGTCTCTATGCTTGTACCGTCTCCAAAATGGCTAGACACCGGCGACAATGCCTGGCAACTGGCGGCTGCGACCTTCGTCGGTTTGCAGAGCATTCCCGGCCTCGTCGTCCTGTACGGCGGTGTCGTGAAGAAGAAATGGGCGATCAACTCGGCCTTCATGGCGGTGTACGCCTTCGCCTCGGTGCTGGTGGTCTGGGTTCTTTTTGACTACAACATGGCGTTCGGCCCGCAATGGTTTCCATTCCTCGGCAAGCCGATGCTGGCGTTGTCGGCAGCGTTCTCCACTGGGCAGGCAACGATACCCGCCGCGGCCTCGGGCATGCCGGCACTGGCCTTCCCGATGGCGACCCTGGTGTTCTTCCAGTTCGTGTTCGCCGCCATCACGGTCATCATCCTGGCCGGCTCGGTGCTCGGCCGGATGAGTTTCACCGCCTGGGTGCTGTTCTGCCCGATCTGGATGACGCTGGTCTATACCGTGGGGGCGTTCAGCCTGTGGGGCGGCGGCTGGCTCGCCGGCATGGGGGTGGCGGACTTTTCCGGCGGCTACGTCATCCATCTGGCCGCCGGCACGTCCGGCTTCGTCGCCGCGGCGATGGTCGGCCCGCGGCTGCAGCAGGACCGCGAGCACTTCCCGCCCAACTCCCTGCTGGTGACGATGATCGGCGCCGGCATCCTGTGGCTCGGCTGGAACGGGTTCAACGGCGGCGACCCGTATTTCGCCAACGCCGATGCCGGGGCGGCGGTGCTCAACACCAACATCGCGACCGCGGTGGCGCTGCTGGTGTGGACGATGATGGACAAGCTGACCTACGGCAAGCCGTCGATCATCGGCGCGGTCAACGGCATGATCGCGGGCCTGGTCGCGATCACGCCGGGCGCCGGCTACGTCAACGGCTGGGGCGCCATCATCATCGGCATCTGCGCCGGGATCATCCCCTGGTACAGCATGAACAAGCTGCAGAAGACGAGACTGATGATGCGGGTGGACGACACGCTGAGCGTGTTCTCCACGCACGGCGTCGCCGGGCTGATGGGCGGCCTGCTCACCGGCATCCTGGCCTACCCGGACATGCTGGAATACATCGGCACCGACAAGGACGCGCCCGGCGTCAACGTCACCGGCCTGCTCTACGGCAACGCCCACCAGTTGCTGTTGCAGGTGTATGGCGCGGCGTTCATCATCGTCTTCAACGTGATCGCGACCTTCATCATCCTGACGCTGATCTCGTTCGTGACGCCGCTGCGCATGGACGATGCCACGCTGAAGGTGGGCGACGACGCCGTCCACGGCGAGACCGCCTACGCGATCGGCGCGGAAGGCGAGTAGTCCGGGCCGCTGCACCGACCGCCCGGGACGGGCAGATGCCTGTCCCGGGCATGTCGTCTGCCAGGCTCCCGTCGCGCCCGCCGACGGCGTAGGATGGCGCGATGGATGTCGAGGACCGCGCGCCGCAGCGCGCGCACAGCGAACCGGGCGACCGGGCGTTCCTGCAGGCGATCGGGCAGCGCCTGCGCACCGCGCGCGCCCGCCGCGGCGTCACGCGCCGCGACCTCGCGCGCCGCAGCGCCGTCTCCGAGCGTCACATCGCACAGCTCGAATCCGGCAACGGCAACATTTCCGTTCTTCTGCTCCGCCGGATCGCACTTGCGCTCGGCATCGCCGCCGACGAGCTGGTGGCCGAACGCCCGGAGCGGTCGATGGACCGGCTGCTGCTGGAGCAGATCGTGGCGCAACTGCCGGCAGCGCGGCTCGCCGAGGCGCGCGCGCTGCTGCAAACCCGCTTCGGCCGCGCGGACGTGCGCACCCGCACGCGCCGCATCGCGCTGATCGGGCTGCGCGGCGCCGGCAAATCCACGCTCGGGCGCCTGCTGGCGGCGCGGCTCGGCGTCGGCTTCGTGGAGCTGGACCGGGAGGTGGAGCGCGAGGGGCGGATGGAGCTCTCCGACATCTTTGCCGTGCATGGGCAGGAAGGGTTCCGCCGGCTGGAGCGCGCGGCCTTGCAGCGGCTGGTGCGCGAGGACGCGAAGCTGGTGATCGCTGCGGGCGGCGGCATCGTCGCCGACACGGAAACTTTTGCGTTCCTGCTGGACAGCTGCGCGAGCGTCTGGCTGCGGGCGAGTCCGGAGGAGCACATGCGCCGGGTGCAGGAGCAGGGCGATCTGCGGCCGATGCGCGACAGCCGCCGGGCGATGGACGACTTGCGCGCGATCCTGGCGAGCCGCGAGACGCTCTATGCCCGCGCCGATTTCACTGTGGACACCAGCGGGCGAACGGTGGAGGAAAGTCTGCACGCGCTGCTCGCCCTGCCAAACGTGGCGGCCGCGGAGGGGGGATAACGCCGCCGAGCCGTTGCGTGTTCGCAGCTGCTCATCAGCTCCACAGCTTCACGTATTCAAAATCGCCCGGCTTGTTGTCGATGCCGACTTTGGGCGGCGCGATCCACGACGCGAACACGCCGGCCTGGTCCACCGGCCGCATCAGGCTGGTGATGAAGAGCCGGTCATCGGCCGAGGGCAGCCATTGGTCGCGGCTCGCCGCGAACGTGCCGGCATCGACCACGTTGCCGTCCGGATCGGCATGGATGCGCGCGAACTCGCCGATTTTCCGGTTGAAGGCGACGTGCGGCAGTGCCAGGCGGAATTCGATCCCGGCCTTCTCGATCGCCTTGTTCCAGCGGTTCACGCCGGATTGGCAATCATGCACGTAGTCGTCGCGCAGCCGCATGTTGAGCGCCGACAGCGCCGGCACGTCCTCCCTGACGATCGCACCGTCCTTGCAGCGCAGGACCGGAAAAGTGGCATCCAGCAGCCGGTGGTCGTCGTCGATCTTGTCCTCGCGGAAGCGGCCTTTCAGCCCGGCGTTGTAGGCATTGGCCGCGTTGGTGGACACCTCGCCGCCGAACAGGTCGAGCGTCAACGAGAAATGCAGGTTCATCTTCCGCTGCAACGTCGGCAGGTCGATGACGTCGAGCGCGCGGATGCGCGCCGTGTCGGCCGCATCGGCAATGCCGGCGTCCTTCATCGCCGCGCAGGTGCGCGCGATGATGCGCTGCACGCCGGTTTCGCCCACGAACATGTGGTGCGCTTCCTCGGTCAGCATGAAGCGGCAGGTGCGCGACAGCGGATCGAAGCCCGACTGCGCCAGCGCCTCCAGCTGCATTTTTCCGTCGCGGTCGGTGAAGAACGTGAACATGAAGAAGCTCACCCAGTCCGGCGTCTCCTCGTTGAAGGCGCCGAGCATGCGCGGGCTGTCCTGGTGGCCGCTGCGCCGGCGCAGCAGTTCCTCCGCCTCCTCGCGCCCGTCCTTGCCCAGGTATTTCTGCAGCAGATAGACCATCGCCCAGAGGTGCCGCCCTTCCTCGACATTCACCTGGAACAGGTTGCGCATGTCGTAGAGCGAGGGCGCGGTCTTGCCGAGGTGGCGCTGCTGCTCGACCGAGGCGGGTTCGGTGTCGCCCTGGATCACCATCAGCCGGCGCAGCATGCCGCGATACTCGCCCGGCACGTCCTGCCACGCCGGCTCGCCCTTGTGCTGGCCGAAATTGACGCGGCGGCCTTCGACTTTCGGCGCCAGCAGGATGCCCCATTTGTAGTCCGGCATTTTCACGTAATCGAACTTCGTCCAGCCCTTCGGATCGACGCTGATCGCGGTCCGCAGATAGACCAGACGATCCTGGAACCCCTCCGGCCCCTTGTCCTTCCACCAGTCGATATAGCCGGGGTGCCAGGTTTCCAGCGCCTTGCGCACGCGCGCATCGGCGTTGAGCTCGACGTTGTTCGGGATCAGCCCGTCGTAATCGACGTCCATGCCGTCGGGCATCGCCGCACCTCCCTGTTTGCCGTCACACGCGCGCGCGGTCGTAGCCGGGCTGCACGCCGCTGCCGTAGAGTTTCAGCGCGCCCTGCTCGCCGACCGCGTTCGGCCGCAGAAAAATCCAGTTCTGCCACGCGGTCAGCCGGCCGAAGATGCGCGTCTCCATCGTCTCCGGGCCGACGAAGCGGAGATTCGCTTCCATGCCGGTCAGCGCGTCGGGGGAAAAACTCGCGCGTTCCTCCAGCATGATTCGCACCTCGTCGTCCCAGTCGGTCTCGTCATAGGCGACGGTGACCAGGCCCAGCGCCTCGGCGTCCTCCGCCGCAAAATTCTCGCCGATGCGTGCCTCGGCGCGGCCGACGCTGTCCGGTTCGCCCCAGAACCGCGCCTGCAGCCGCGTCAGTCCGTTCGCCATCCCGTAGGCGCCGAAATTGAGCGGCGAAAGCGCCATCGCGGCCGGCGCGCGGTTGCCGCCCGCGCGCGCGCCGCTGAACATCACCGCGCGGTCGGCGGCGAAGGCAAGCTCCGCCAGCGTGCCGGCAAAGCAGCTCCCCGGCTCGATCAGCGCGACCAGGCTGCGCGACGTGACGTCCAGCCGCTTCAGCACGCGCTTGAGACAGAGCCGCACCTCGCGGATGAACCAGTCCGATTTCCGGGCTTCGAGAAACGCGTCATGCGCCAGCACCGCTTCGGCCGCGCCCTGCGTCTTCAGCACGAACACGCCGAGTTCCGGTTCGTTCAGCCGCAGATGCAGGATCGCGTCGTCGAGTTCGCGCGCAAGCCGCAGCGGCCAGAATTCTGCCGATTTCGCGGCATCCAGCGTGTCGGGCGGCGCGGTGTCGGGTCCGCTCACGATCAGCGTCGCACGCCTGCCGGCGCGGTCCAGTTCCGCCGTCACCGTGCTCCAACGGATCGTGTCGCCCTCCGCGACGCGCACGAGCGGCGTCAGCGCCACGCCCTTGGCATCGCGCGGCCGGTCGCTGCGGGCGGCGAACTCGCGTGCCCGTTCGGCGACGCGCGCCTGCCAGGCCGAGGGCGGCACCACCTCGTCCACCAGCCGCCACTCGACGGCACGCTGGCCGCGCACGCCCTCCTCGATCGAGCAGAACACATCGGCGCGGTCGCGCCGCACCTTGCGCTTGTCGGTCAGCCGCGTCAGCCCGCCGGTGCCGGGCAGCACCGCGAGCAGCGGCGTCTCCGGCAGTGCCACCGAGGAGCGGCGGTCGTCGATCAGCATGACGTGCGCGCAGGCGATCGCCAGCTCATAGCCGCCGCCCGCCGCGGGGCCGTTCATCGCGCACAGATAGGTTTGCCCGGAATTCTCCGTCGCATCCTCGATGGCGCAGCGCGTCTCGTTGGTGAACTTGCAGAAATTGACCTTGTGACCGTGCGTGGCGCGGCCGAGCATGCGGATGTTCGCGCCGGCGCAAAAGACGTTGTCCTTGCCGGAGCGGATGACCACCGCGCCCACCTCGGGATGTTCGAAGCGCAGCCGCTGCACGGCGTCGCGCGAGTTCGATATCGACGCCGAGATCGTAGGAATTCAGTTTCAGCTCATAACCATCGGAGAGGCCGCCGGCGGGATCGACATCCATCACCAGATGCGCGACCGGCCCGTCGAAATGCAGCTTCCAGTGCCGGTAGCGTTGCGGATCGGTGCGGAAATCGACCTCTGGCATGCGTCGCTCCCTCCATGCCGTGCGCTATAGTGCAAGTAGCTGCCGCGTGGCAAGAGCAGTCCTGCATTATCTTGCCGGTTCCGCCGGCGCGAACAGGTTTGCGGCAAACTCCCGCACCGCGGCCGCCACTGCCGCCGGCGCCTCGTTCTGCGGCGCGTGGCCGACGCCGGGCAGCATCCGCACCTCGACCGGGCAATGGCTCTCGCGCTCCAGCACGCGCAGTTGCTCCGCGGTGCCGTAGGGGTCGGCGTCGCCCTGGATGGCGAGGATCGGCACGCGGATATGGGCGATGTCGGGCACCAGGTCGAAAGCGGCGGGGAAGCCAGGGTCGAGCCAGGCGTCGTTCCAGCCCCGGAAGGCCACGTCGGGATCGCGGTGGTGGCGCGCCAGGCGCGCGCGCAGGTCGCCCTCCCGGTAGCGCCGCCCGGCCTCGGCGATGGCGGCCAGCCCGCTCGGCTCGGTGAAGAAATGCGGCGCCAGCAGCACCAGGCCGTGGACACGGAAATCCTGAAAGCTCCCTGCGTGAATGGCCGCGATCGAGGCGCCGTCGGAATGCCCGACCAGCACGCCGCGCCGCAGCCCGATCGCGTCCAGCACGCGCGGCAGCACTTGTTTCGCCTCGAGCTGCATGTAGTCGAGCGGGCGCGGCAGCGTCGCCTTGTCAGAATCGCCATAGCCGAAGCGGGAAAAGGCGAACACGCCGCAGCCGGTCGCCTGCGCCAGCAACGCCGGAAACTGCTTCCACAGGCCGAGGCTGCCCAGTCCCTCATGCAGCAGCACGAGCGTCGGCGCCGCCTCCGGCCCGCGGCCCCACCAGCCGGTCTCCAGCCGCCCTTCCGCGAGCAGAATTTCGCCGCGCCGCATGGCCCCGATAGTCGGCCGCGCGCACCGGGGCCGCAACCCTCAATGTGCGTCGGCAGGAGTCGTCGTCGGCGTCGCCACCTTGCGCATCAGCGGCACCAGCAGCGTCGCCACGACGAAGGCGAGCATGATGGTGCGGAACGCATCGGCAAAGGCGAGCGTCGATGCCTCGCGATAGGCGAGGTCCCAAAGCTGTTTCAGCGCGGCGGCGCCGCCCGATCCGGGCAGGCCGGGCAGCGCGCCGTAGCGCGCGGCGAGCCCGTGCAGCGAGGCGCTCCATCGCCCCGTTCGCCGGCGTCAGGTGCGCCGCGATGATCTGGAAATGCAGGTTGGTGCGGTCGTTGAGGATCGCCGCGCTGGCCGCGATGCCGACCGCGCCGCCGAGGTTGCGCATCATGTTGAACAATCCGCTGGCATATTTCAGCCGCTCCGGCGGCAGGCTGCCGAGGCCGAGCATGACGCTCGGCGCCACCGCGAACACCTGCGGGAAGCCGCGCAGCACTTGCGGCAGCAGCAGCTCCGCGCCGCCCCAGTCATGGGTGATGAAGCTGTAGCTCCACATCGCCAGCCCGAAGCTGGCCAGCCCGAACATCATCAGCCAGCGCCCGTCGAAGCGGCGCGCCAGCACGATATAGACCGGCACGCCGAGCATCGATGCCGCGCCGGTCGAGAAGATCGCAACGCCGGTCTGCCACGCGCTGAAGCCGCGCACATAGCCGAGGAACAGCGGCGTCAGGTAGATCGTGGTGAAGATGCCGATGCCGGTGACGAAGGACAGAAAGCAGCCGAGCGCGAAATTGCGATCCGCAAGCGCCCGCAGATCGACCACCGGGTTGCGATAGGTCAGGCTGCGCACCACGAACAGCACGAGCGCAATGCCGGCGATCCAGGCGCACAGCCGAATCGTCGAATCGTCGAACCAGTTCCAGCGCGTGCCTTCCTCCAGCACGTATTCCAGCGTGCCGAGGCCGACCGCCATCAGCAGGATGCCGGGATAGTCGGCGCCGCGCAGCAGCTTCAGGTCGGGCTCGTCGATGCGGACCAGCAGCGGCACCAGCACGGTGATCGCGATGCCCGGCACCAGGTTGATGTAGAACAGCCAGTGCCAGTTCAGCGTGTCGGTGATCCAGCCGCCGATCACCGGGCCGAGCGTGGGCGCGATCGAGGCGATGGTGCCGATCACCGCCGCCGAATAGACCCGCCGCGTCCCCTGGAAGAAATAGAAGGACGAGGTGAACACGGTCGGGATCATCGAGGCGCCGAGCAGCCCTTGCAGCGCGCGGAACACGATCATGCTGTCGATGTCCCAGGCGAGGCCGCACAGCATGCTGGCGAGCGTGAACCCCGCCGCGGAAAGCGTGAACAGCCAGCGCGTCGAGAACACGCGGGTGAGCCAGCCGGACAGCGGGATCATGATGATCTCGGCGATCAGGTAGGCGGTCTGCACCCAGCTGATCTCGTCCTGCGCCGCCGACAGCCCGCCGCCGATGTCCTGCAGCGAGGAGGCGACGATCTGGATGTCCAGCAACGCCATGAACATGCCGACGCACATCACCACGAACGGCAGCAGCGACGGCGGCTTTTGCGTCGTTCCGCTCATGGCGCGCCGCGCGGTCTCGACGCTGGCCGAGACGGAGAGCCCCGGCGCGCAGCAGGGGCAGCGCCGGATCATCGGCGTCGAGCGCGATGCGCACCGGCACGCGCTGCACGATCTTGGTGAAATTGCCGGTGGCGTTCTCCGGCGGGATGACGCTGAACACGGCGCCGGTGCCGGGCGCCAGGCTGGCAACATGGCCGTGGAATTCGTGGCCGGGAATGACATCGGCCACCACGGTCGCGGATTCGCCGGGCCGCATGCGCGCGAGCTGGTCTTCCTTGAAATTGGCATCCACCCAAAGACCGCGCGCCGGCACCACCGAGATCAGGTAGCTGCCCGCCGTGACATAGGCGCCGACCTGCGCCGCGCGGTTGCCGACGAAACCGTCGATCGGCGCACGGATGTCGGTGTAGCCGAGATTGAGCCGCGCGGTGTCGAGATCGGACGCGCGCCTGGGCGACGGCCGCCTGCGCCTCGGCGATCGATGCGGCAAGCACTTTCAGGCGTTCTTGCGCGGCCTGCAGCCCGGCCGCGGCGGCGGCGACCTCGGCGCGGGCCTGCTCGTCCAGCGTGGCGCTGCGCTGCGCATCCTGGCGCGAGCCGGCGCTGGTCTGCGCCAGCGCGCGATAGCGGGCGGCGTCGGCGGCGGCGAAGCCGGCCTGCGCGGATTTCGCGGCCAGCTCGGCCGCCTGCCGGCGAATGGTGGATTGCTGCAGGACGTACTGCGCCCGCAATCCGTCCAGCGCCGCCCCGCGCGCCGCCAGCACCGCCTCGGCGTGGCCGCGCGCCGCGAGATAGTCGCGCGCATCGAGACGGATCGAGCAATTGCCCCGCGTTCACGCGCTGGTTGTCGGCGACTGCCACCGCAGCCACGAAGCCGGCGACGTGCGGCGCGATGGCGGTGACATTGCCGCCGACATAGGCGTCGTCGGTATGTTCGACAAAGCGCCCGACTGTCCACCAGTGCCGGCCGATCACGGCGCCGCCGGCGACCAGCGCCAGCGCCGCCCCGGCAAGTGCCAGACGCCGCAGCCCGATGCGCGTCGTGCCGCGAGCAGGGGCCGCGAGCGTGTCACGGCCGGCGGTGGTGCTGCTAGACATGAGCGCCTCCCTGCGCCGGCGCGACGGCGTGCCGCCGGCGGGTGCGTTCGTCGGCCGCCGGCCCCGGCACGGTGCGGAAGCGGCCAGAGGTCATCGCCTCGCCGCTCACCCGATCGACCAGCACCGGGTCGGCGAGCGCGCCGGTCGCGTTGTTGACGATCACCACGCTCGGCCCTTCCGGCGCAAAATGCCGGTTGCCCCAGGTCAGCAGCGCCCACAGCACCGGGCGGAAATCGCGCCCGCGCTCGGTCAGCAGATACTCGTCGCGCGGCGGATGCTCGCAGTAGCGGCGTCGTTCCAGCAGCCCGGCCTCGACCAGCGCGGCCAGGCGGCGCGTCAGCATGTTGGGGGCGATGTCGAGGTTTTTCTGGAACTGCTCGAAGCGCGTCGCGCCCAAAAAGGCGTCGCGCAGGATCAGGATGCTCCACCACTCGCCCACCCGCTCCAGGCTGCGGGCGATCGGGCATTGCAGGGTCTCGAAGCTCGTGCGGCGCATGGCCGGACCTCGTCGCTATCGTCATGCAAGTTAATGGCGGAGTGGCTTGCATGACGCAAGTGACAAAGCAGCGCGGCCGGCGCGCAGCGGGCAGGCTTGGCGCACATGGCCAGCCGCCGACCGCGGCACGAAGATTTTCAGGGTGCCGACCGGCGAGGGCGCTACGCCGGCCCCGCCGTCTCCAGGACCGCGAGATTGTCCGGCGGAGCGCCCCGGCCCTGCTCCACCGCCGCGACCAGATCGGCCTGCAGATAGGGCTTGCGCAGCCGCGGCAGCGTGGTCTCGGCCAGCGCCGGCAGCTCGGCATAGCCGCTCGCCAGGATCACCGGCAACGCCGGCCAGCTCGCCTGGATCTGCGTGGCCAGCTCGATCCCGGTCATGCCCGGCATCGCCTGGTCGGTCACCACCACGTCCACCGGCGCCCCCTGCCGCAGCAGGTCCAGCGCCCGCGCGCCCGAGGGCGCGTCGATCACGGCGTGGCCCACGTCCTCCAGCATCGCGGCGGTGCTGGCCAGCACCAGCGGGTCGTCATCGACCACCAGCACCCGCAACCGCTCGCGCGCGGACCGGGCCAGGGTCGTCAGGGCCATCGGGGCGGCCGGGGGCGTGTGTCGCCTCCGCCGCCGCCGCCACCGGCAGCCACAGCGACACCGTGGTGCCCTGGCCGGGCACGCTCGCCACTTCCATCAGCCCGCCCGACTGCGCCGCCAGCCCGTGAACCATCGACAGGCCGAGGCCAGTGCCCTTGCCCGCGCCTTTTGTGGTGAAGAAGGGTTCCGGGGCGCGCCGCAGGGTCGCGGCGTCCATGCCGAGGCCAGTGTCGGCCACCGAGAGACGGACATAGGCGCCGGCGGCAAGCCCCGGCGGCGGCGGACCGAGCTCGGCCGCCACCAGCAGACGGCCGCCCTCCGGCATGGCGTCACGCGCGTTCACCGCCAGGTTGAGCAGCGCCAGCTCAAGCTGGTTGGGATCGACCTGCACCGGCGGCAGCTCCGCCGGCAGCGCAGTCGCGACCGCGATGTGTGGCCCGAGCGTGCGGCTGAACATCTCCGCCATGCCGCCGACCAGCGCCGCCAGGCTGACGCTCTGCGGCCGCAGCTCCTGGCGGCGCGCGAACGCCAGCATGCGCCGCGTCAGCGTCGCCCCGCGCTCGGCCCCCTGGAGCGCGCCGTCGATCAGCAGGGTCAGCCGCGCATCGTCGGCCACCCGCTTGCGCAGCAGAGCGAGGTTGCCGAGGATGATGGTCAGCAGGTTGTTGAAGTCGTGCGCCACCCCGCCGGTCAGCTGGCCCAGGCTCTCCTGCTTCTGCATCTCGTGGACCTGCGCCAGCGCCTGCGCGCGTTCGCGCGTGCGCGCCTCCACCCGCCGCTCCAGCTCGGCGTTCGCCGCGGCCAGCGCCGCGGTGCGCTCGGCCACCCGCCGCTCCAGCTCGTCGTTCATCGCCTCCAGCTGGCGGGTCTTGCGGTAGAGGTCGGCGAACACGCGCACCCGCGCGCGCAGCAGCTCCGGCACCACCGGCACCGGCACGTAGTCCACCGCCCCCGCCTCGAAGCCGCGCACCCGGTCCAGATCGGTCATCGCGATCGCCGAGACGAAGATGATCGCGGTGCGCTGGAACCGCGGATGGTTGCGGATCATCCGCGCCAGTTCGAACCCGTCGAGGTCGGGCATGCAGACGTCGATCAGCACCACCGCGACCTCGTGGCGCAGCAGGTGTTCGAGCGCCTCCGCGGCCGAGCCGGCCTTGAGCAGCGTCTCGCCCAGCTCCGCCAGGATGACCTCGTAGCTCAGCAGCTTGGCCGGGTGGTCATCGACCAGGAGGATGTTGAACGTGCCGTCGGCCGCCATCGCCACCTACCTGTGCAGCCAGATGCGCAACGTTGCCAGAAGCTGCTCGGTATTAACCGGCTTGGCAAGATAGTCCGACGCGCCGGCATCGAGGCATTTCTCGCGGTCGCCCTTCATCGCCTTGGCGGTCAGCGCGATGATCGGCAGCCGCTGGAACTCCGGCTCGCCACGGATCACCTCCATGGTCTGGTAGCCGTCCATCTCCGGCATCATGATGTCCACCAGCACGATAGCGACATCCCGCCGCGATTGCAGCAGTTCGATCGCCTCCAGCCCGGTGGTGGCGGTCAGCACCTCCATCCCGCGCCGCTCCAGCACGCTGCTCAGGGCAAAAATGTTGCGCGCGTCGTCGTCCACCACCAGCGCCGGGCGCCCGACCAGGTTCTCGTCGGACTGGTGCAGCCGTTCCAGCATGCGCTGCTTCTCGATCGGCAAGGCGGCAACGGTGCGGTGCAGGAACAGTGCCGTCTCGTCCAGCAGGCGCTCGGGCGATTCCACGCCCTTGACCACGACGCTGCGCGCCACGGTGCGCAGCCGCGCGTCCTCTTCCGCCGAGAGTTCGCGTCCGGTGAACACCACCACCGGGATGCCGGCAAGGGCCGGGTCGTCGCGCATCCGCTCCAGCACCTCGAAGCCGGACATGTCGGGCAGGCGCAGGTCCAGCACCACGCAATCGGCGGTGCTGCCGCGCAGCAGCGCGATCGCCTCGGCGCCGGTGCCGGCGGTGTCGATCTCGATGTCGTCGTGCGCCAGCAGCTCGGTGATGCCGAGCCGATCGGCCGGGCTGTCCTCGACCACCAGCAGCCGCTTGCGGCGCGACCGGCTGAATTCGGTGATGCGCGCCAGCGACTTGGCGAGCCGCTCGGGCGTTGCCGGCTTGCTGAGGAAGCTGAAGGCGCCGGACGCCAGCCCGTGCTGGCGATCCTCGTCGAGGGTGACGATCTGCACCGGGATGTGCCGCGTCGCCGGGGTCTGCTTGAGCTGGCTCAGCACGGTCCAGCCCAGCATGTCGGGCAAAAAGAGGTCGAGCGAGATCGCCGCGGGCAGGTATTCGCGCGCCAGCGCCAGCGCCTCCGCCCCGCGCATCGCCACCAGCACCTTCAGCCCGTGGTCGTGTGCCAGATCGACCAGCACGCGGGCGTAGTGCGGATCGTCCTCGACGATCAGCAGCACCGTGTCCTCCGCGCCAATGGCGTGGCGGTCGTCGGGCACCTGCTCGGGCTGCGGCTCGGCCAGCCGCGGCACAGGCACCGGACGGGCGGGCGCCTCGGCCACCACCGAACGCTGCTGCGCCGCCGCTGCGCCGGCATAGGCGAGCGGCAGGAACAGCGTGAACGTGCTGCCCACGCCGGGACGGGAATGCAGATGGATCTCGCCGCCGAGCAGGCTGGACAACTCGCGGCTGATCGCCAGCCCCAGCCCGGTGCCGCCGTATTTGCGGCTGGTGCTGGCATCGGCCTGCTGGAACGCCTCGAACACGATGCGCTGTTTTTCCGGCAAAATGCCAATGCCGGTGTCGGTGACCTCGAAGGCGACCACCGCCGGGGCGTGCGACAGCACCGGGTGGTTTGGGCTCCAGCCGCCGCGCGCCGGCAGGATGCTCATCGTCACGCCGCCGCGCTCGGTGAACTTGAAGGCATTGGAGAGCAGGTTCTTCAGCACCTGCTGCACCCGCTTGGAGTCGGTGGCGATGCTGCGCAGCGCCGGGTCGATCCGCACGTCGAAGCCGAGATTGCGGCTCTCCGCCTCGTGGCGGAACGGCCGCGTCACCGTCTCCTGCAGATGCGTGAGCGAGATTTCCTCGATGTCCACCGACACGGTGCCGGATTCGATCTTGGACAGATCGAGGATGTCGCTGATCAGGTTGAGCAGGTCGGTGCCGGCGGCGTGGATGGTGCGGGCAAACTCCACCTGCCGCGCCGAGAGGTTGCCGTCCGGGTTCTCGCCGAGCTGCTGGCCGAGGATCAGGATGGAGTTGAGCGGCGTGCGCAGCTCGTGCGACATGTTTGCCAGGAACTCGGACTTGTATTTCGAGGTCAGCGCCAGTTCGGCCGCCTTCTCCTCCACCGCGCGCCGCGCCTGCTCGATCTCCTGGTTCTTGCGCTCCACCTCGACGTTGCGCTCGGCGAGCTGTTGCGCCTTCTGTTCCAACTGCTCGTTGGTCTGCTGCAATTCGCGCTGCTGCGTCTGCAGCTCGCCGGCGAGCTGCTGCGACTGCTCCAGCAGCGCCTCGGTCTGCATCGTCGCCTCGATGCTGTTCAGCACGATGCCGATGTTGGCAGTGAGCTGTTCGAGGAAGGAAAGCCGCAGGTCGGTGAAGGCGCCGAGGCTGGCCAGCTCGATCACCGCCTTCACCTGCCCCTCGAACAGCACCGGCAGCACGACGATGCTGCCGGGATGGGCCCGGAACAGACCGGAACGGATCGGCACGACATTGTCCGGCACCTGCGCGATCAGCAGGCGCCGCGCGTCCGCCGCACACTGCCCGACCAGTCCCTCGCCGACGCGCATGCGCGGGGCGTGGCCCTCCGCCTCGCCGTCGGCGTAGCCGGCGAGCAGACGCAGCGTCGGCGCCGGAAGCTCGCTGTCGCGCAGATAGATCACGCCGTTCTGCGCGTTCACCAGCGGCGCCAGTTCGGACAGCAGCGTCTGCCCCACCGTCGTCAGATCGCGCTGGCCCTGCAGCATGTTGGTGAAGCGCGCGAGGTTGGTCTTCAGCCAGTCCTGCTCGGTGTTGCGGTCGGTGGTGAGCCGCAGATTGCCGATCATCGTGTTGATGTTGTCTTTCAGCTCGGCGACCTCGCCGCGCGCCTCCACCTGGATCGAGCGCGTCAGGTCGCCCTTGGTCACCGCCGTCGCCACTTCCGCGATGGCGCGCACCTGCGTGGTCAGGTTGGCGGCCAGCAGGTTGACGTTGCCGGTCAGGTCCTTCCACGTGCCGGCCGCGCCCGGCACGTTCGCCTGCCCGCCGAGCCGCCCCTCCACGCCTACCTCGCGCGCCACCGTGGTCACCTGATCGGCGAAGGTGGCGAGCGTGTCGGTCATGTTGTTGATGGTCTCGGCGAGGGCGGCTACCTCGCCCTTGGAGTTCATGGTCAGCTTCTGCTTGAGGTCGCCGTTGGCGACCGCGGTGACGACGCGCACGATGCCGCGCACCTGCTCGGTGAGGTTGGCGGCCATGACGTTCACCGTGTCGGTCAGGTCCTTCCACGTGCCGGCCACCCCCGGCACCTGCGCCTGTCCGCCGAGCTTGCCCTCGGTGCCGACCTCGCGCGCCACGCGCGTGACTTCGGAGGCGAAGCCGTTGAGCTGATCGACCATCGTGTTGATGGTGTTCTTCAGTTCGAGAATCTCGCCCTTCACATCGACGGTAATCTTGCGAGAAAGATCGCCGCGCGCCACTGCCGTGGTCACCTCGGCGATGTTGCGCACCTGCGTGGTCAGGTTGGCCGCCAGCAGGTTGACGTTGTCGGTCAGGTCCTTCCACGTTCCGGCCACCCCCGGCACCACCGCCTGCCCGCCCAGCCGTCCGGCCGTGCCGACCTCGCGCGCCACGCGCGTCACCTCGGCGGCGAACGAGCGCAGCTGCTCGACCATCGTGTTCAGCGTCTCCTTCAGCAGCAGGATTTCGCCGCGCACATCGACGGTGATCTTCTTGGACAGGTCGCCGCTGGCGATCGCGGTCGCCACCTCGGCGATGTTGCGCACCTGGCCGGTGAGGTTGGAGGCCATGAAGTTGACGTTGTCGGTCAGGTCTTTCCACGTTCCGGCCACGCCGGGCACCACCGCCTGCCCGCCGAGCTTGCCTTCGGTGCCGACCTCGCGCGCCACGCGCGTCACTTCCGAGGCAAACGCGTTGAGCTGATCGACCATCGTGTTGATGGTGTTCTTCAGTTCGAGAATCTCGCCCTTCACATCGACGGTGATTTTTCGCGACAGGTCGCCGCGCGCCACCGCCGTCGTCACCTCGGCGATGTTGCGCACCTGCGCGGTCAGGTTGCCGGCCATCGAGTTGACGCTGTCGGTCAGGTCCTTCCAGGTGCCGGCGACACCCGGCACCTGCGCCTGGCCGCCGAGGCGTCCTTCCGTGCCGACCTCGCGCGCCACCCGCGTCACCTCGCCGGCGAAGCGGTTGAGCTGATCGACCATCGTGTTCAGCGTTTCCTTGAGCTGAAGAATCTCGCCGCGCACGTCCACGGTGATCTTGCGGGAAAGGTCGCCGCCGGCGATCGCGGTCGCCACCTCGGCGATGTTGCGCACCTGCGCCGTGAGGTTGCCCGCCATCGAATTGACGCTGTCGGTCAGGTCTTTCCACGTGCCGGCCACGCCCGGCACCTGCGCCTGCCCGCCCAGCCGCCCTTCGGTGCCGACCTCGCGCGCCACGCGCGTCACCTCGCCGGCAAAGGCGTTGAGCTGATCGACCATCGTGTTGATGGTCTCCTTGAGCTGCAGAATTTCGCCGGAGACGTTGACGGTGATCTTTTTCGACAGGTCGCCCTGCGCCACCGCGGTCGCCACCTCGGCGATGTTGCGCACCTGCCCGGTCAGGTTGGACGCCATCGAGTTCACGCTGTCGGTCAGGTCCTTCCACGTCCCCGCCCCGCCCGACACCTGCGCCTGCCCGCCAAGCCGCCCTTCGGTGCCGACCTCGCGCGCCACGCGGGTGACTTCGCCGGCGAAGCGGTTGAGCTGATCGACCATCGTGTTGATGGTCTCCTTGAGCTGCAGAATCTCGCCGCTGACATGCACGGTGATCTTTCGCGACAGGTCGCCGTTGGCGATCGCGGTCGCCACCTCGGCGATGTTGCGCACCTGCGCGGTCAGGTTGGACGCCATCGAGTTCACCGACTCGGTCAGGTCCTTCCAGGTGCCGGCAACACCGAGCACGTTCGCCTGCCCGCCCAGCCTTCCTTCAGTGCCGACCTCGCGCGCCACGCGCGTGACCTCGCCGGCGAAGGCGTTGAGCTGATCGACCATCGTGTTGATGGTCTCCTTCAGCTGCAGAATTTCGCCGGAGACGTTGACGGTGATCTTCTTGGAGAGGTCGCCGCGCGCGATCGCCGTGGACACCTCGGCGATGTTGCGCACCTGCGCGGTCAGGTTGCCGGCCATCGAGTTGACGCTGTCGGTCAGGTCCTTCCACGTGCCGGCAACCCCCGGCACCACCGCCTGACCGCCGAGCCGCCCTTCCGTGCCGACCTCGCGCGCCACGCGCGTCACCTCGGAGGCGAAGCCGTTGAGCTGATCGACCATCGTGTTGATGGTGTTCTTCAGTTCCAGAATCTCGCCCTTCACATCGACGGTGATCTTGCGAGAAAGGTCGCCGCGCGCCACCGCCGTCGTCACCTGCGCGATATTGCGCACCTGGTCGGTCAGGTTGCCGCACATCGCGTTCACGCGAATCGGTCAGGTCCTTCCAGGTGCCGGCGACACCCGGCACCAGCGCCTGGCCGCCGAGCTTGCCTTCGGTGCCGACCTCGCGCGCCACCCGCGTGACTTCGGAGGCGAAGGAACGGAGCTGATCGACCATCGTGTTGATGGCCTCCTTCAGCAGCAAAATCTCGCCGCGCACATCGACGGTGATCTTCTTCGACAGGTCGCCGCTGGCGACCGCGATGGTGACCTCGGCGATGTTGCGCACCTGTGCGGTCAGGTTGTTGGCCATCGAGTTGACGCTCTCGGTGAGGTCCTTCCACACCCCGGTCACTTCCGGCACCTGCGCCTGGCCGCCGAGCTTGCCGTCGCTGCCGACCTCGCGGGCGACGCGCGTCACTTCGGAGGTGAACACGCTGAGCTGCTTGATCATGGTGTTGACGATGGTGGCGAGGCGCAGGAACTCGCCTTGCAGCGGCCGTCCCTCGACATCGAGCTGCACGGTCTGCAGCAGATCGCCGCGCGCCACCGCAGTGACCGCCTGGGTGACCGCGGTGGTCGGCCACAGCAAATCGTCGATCAGCGTGTTGATCGAGCTCTCCATCGCCCGCCACGCGCCGCCGGCGGCGCCGAGGCGCACGCGGCTGCGCGTCTGCCCTTCGCGGCCGACCACCTGGCCGACATGCTCCAGCTCCTCCGCCATGTTCTCGTTGGCGGTGGCGATGTCGTTGAACGCATCGGCGATCTTGCCGGCGAGCCCGACCTGGTGACCGGGCAGGCGCACGGAAAAATCGCCCCGCCGCATCGCCTCCAGTGCGGCCAGCAGCTCGCGGCCGCCGAATTCCTCGTCCGTCGGTGCCTGGGCGATATCACCGGCCACCACCGCGGGCAGGGCGGTGCCGTTGCCGGTGCCGGTTTCGCTGCGTTCCATTTGTTTCGCTCCTGTGGCCGCGCCGTCGCCGCGTGCTGAATCGATACCAGATTGCCGGCGCCTGAGCTGCCTGCGCCACCCGGAAGGGTGCGGCAGTGGCCGAGACTGTCACAGGTTTTAGCGTCGATCCAGTCGTCGGCCTGCCGGCCGCGCCGTACAACTCGCCGTGAGGTCTCCGCGTCAACCCACCGCGAACAGTGTTTGGCCGACGAACCCGCCCGGCGCAATGCCGGCCGGACACGCGAATAGCGCGCTCGCGGTGTGGGTGGTGAACTGGTTGAGCGCGTCGAGCTTCGACATCGGCGCAAAAATCCGGATGAAGCCATGGCGCGGGTCGCGCTGGAAGGCGACGAACAGCAGGCCGGCGTCGTACTCCATCCCCTGCCGCCACGGCGGCCAGCGTTCGGCGGTGAACGCCACGCCGTCGTTGTAGCCGTAGGAGCGGCGCAGCACCTGCGCGCCGCCGTTCGCCGCCGGCGCGGCCAGGCGCACATGCGCGTTCTCGGCGATCACCGGATTGCCGTCGGCATCGGCGCGGTCGAGATCGACCGGATCGAACTCGCCGCCGCCGGTCAGCGGCGCGCCGGAGAATTTGCGCCGGCCGATGGTCTGCTCCTGGAAATCCGTCTCGGTGCGATCCCAGTGTTCAAGGAAGATGCGGATGCGGCGGAACACCATGTAGCTGCCGCCCTGCATCCAGTCCGGCCCCTCGGCGCCGACCCAGACCGCGCGCTGCATCGCGGCATCGTCGCGGATCGGCGGGTTGTTGGTGCCGTCCTTGAAGCCCATGAGGTTTCGCGGCGTCGTGCCGCTCGGCGTCGCGGGCAGGAAGCCCGTCTGCACCCAGCGTTTTTCGGCCACGCCATAGGCCAGCCGGGCGAGCTGGCGCACGGCATGGAACGCCGCCTGCGCATCGTCGGCGCAGGCCTGCACCAGCAGGTCGCCGCCGCTCTGCGCCGCGACGAGCTGGTCGCCGTTGAACCGCGGCAGATCGACCAGCGCCGCCGGGCGTTGCGCGGCCAGGCCGTAGCGGTCGTTTCCGCCCTTGACGAACAGCCCGGCGCCGAAGCCGAAGGTGACGGTCAGCCGGGCCGGACCGACATCCAGCGCATCGCCCGAATCCGCCGCCGGCACCGACAGGTCCGTCCCGAGCGGGGCCGCCGTCGCCCCGTCGGCCATGCGGGCGGCAGCCTGGGTCCAGCGGCGCAGCAGCAAGGCCACCGCGTCACGCTGCGGCGTCGTCAGGTCGAAGGCGGCGAAGCAGGCATGGCGCTGCTGCGGCGTCACGATGCCGCCCTGGTGCGCGCCCCAGAACGGTTCCGTGGCCGGTGCCGCCGCCTCCTGCGCCTCTGCGCCGCCGGCGGCAACCGCGGTCGCCAGGCTGCCCGCGGCGGCGAGCAGCCCGCGCCTCGAGGTGAACGGGCAGCTTTTCATCGCGCCAGGACGAGCGTGTTCATGTCGTCCTCCACGTAATAGAAGCCGTCGCCGGCCGGCGTCAGCGCGATGCCGAACAGGTCGCCGCTGCCGGGCGGCGTCTGCGCCTTGTCGGCGTCGATCCACTGCGCGTAGAGTTGGCGCCCGCTCGCCGGGTCGATCTCCACCGCCTGGCCGTTCAGCCCATTGGTCACCAGCAGATGGCCGTTCGGCAGCGCCGCCATCGCCAGCGGACGCTGCAGCAGGCCGTCCTCGGTGACGACGCGGCCGACGCCGGCGCTGGTGGTGCGGGTGGTCGCGTCCCAGATCTCGTTGACACGGTTGCCGATCGCGTCGGCGACATAGAGCGAGCCGTTCGCCCCGAGTGCCAGGCCGGTCGGCCCGATGATGAACACGCCCTTGTCCGCCTGCTCGCCGAAGCCGCTGGCCACGACCGTTTCATTCGTCACCGCCGGCGGCTTGCCCGGTGGGATCGACAGTTCGATGCGCAGCACGCTGGCCTGCTTGACCACGGGTGGCGTGCCCGCCGGCGCACCCACGCCGAAGCCGGTGTTGCTGACGAACAGCGTCGCGGTGGCGCCGTTGTCGATCACTGCCATGTTGCCCCAGGGCCCGTTGATGTCCGGGCTGGTGATCGTGCCGGCGACGTTGCCCTGGGCGTCGAGCACCACCAGGCAGCCCTGGCCCTTGGTCGCGGTGGTGCCGTCGTTGCTCGGCAGGCTGCCGACGATCACCCAGCCGGACTTCAGCATGGCCATGGCGGTGGTCAGCCCGATCCCGCCCGGACAGCCGGGCAGATGGCGCGGGATCGCGGCGAACAGCGACATCTGCTTCGTCGCCGGCGTGTAGGCGACGATGCTGCTGCCGAGACCCTGGAGGTTGTTCTTGTCGTTGAAATTATCGACCAGCACGTCGTCCTTGCGGATTTTTCCAGCCGATACCGGCGCCACGAAGATGGCGTAGGGGTTCTGGTCGCCGTTCTCCGGCACCGTCGAGGTCAGCGTGACGTGGTGACGGATGGTCTCCAGGAAGCCGGCGTGCCCGTCCGCTCGCGCCGCGCCGGCGCCGCCGAACGCCAGCGCCAGCGCCAGGGCGCCGGCCGTGCCTGCCCCGGCCGGAATTGTCCGCACTCGTGCCATCAGAAGCCTCCTCTGCCGCCATTTGAGACTGCGAACTATTCGCATTTACACCGTGTCCAAGTCCCGCTCAACCCGTCCCGCCTAGAAGGTCACGTTGGTCCGCAGGCCGAGCACCAATTCGTTGCCGATCAGCCGCGTCGGCTGCGCCGGATCGGGGATGCCGGCGCCGGGCCGGATCACGTACTGGACATCGGGCTGCACCTGCCACCACGGCACGATCTGGACCTGGTAGGTCGCCTCGACGAAAGTCTCGACCGTGCGCCTGGGATAATTGCTGGCGGTGAAGAAAGCCGTGTCGCCGTCGCGCGCGCCCGCCGCGCCGCTGACTTTCGCGACGCCGAAGCCGATGCCGGCGGTGTCGTTGTCGCGGCCGGTGAACGGCGCCTTCAGCTCGATGCCGCCATTGGCGCTGAAGGCGATGAGGTTGCGGTCGGGCGGCGCCGCCATCACGCGCGCGAACATGCCGAGCGATTGCGTGCCCTGCGGGTCCGGCCGCCAGAGCATCTGGTCGGCCACCGCATAGACGCTGTAGTTGCCCTGGTGCATGCGCGGAATGCCGTTGCTCGCCGGATCGGCGAGCGACAGGCCGAGCGTGTCGAAACGCTGATCGGGGAACGCCCCGGAGTCATACCAGACGCCGAGCTTGTAGGTGCCCGGCAGGCCGGACGGCGGCGCATTGCGCGTCACCATGTCGCCGAGCGCCGGCTGGTTGACGGCATATTGGAACTCCGCGATCCACAGCGCGCCGGTATTGAGGTTGAAGGCGGCCCCTGCGGCCTCGGCGCCGCGAAGCTGCGAATCGTCGTCGAACGGGCCGCCCGGCGGGTTGTCGTCGAACACGCCCGCCAGCACGGTCACCGCCGGCGTCGGCTGCGCGCGCAGCCGCACGCCGAGCGAGGACAGCGGATAGGCCGGGCCGCCGGCATAGAGGTCGTACGAGGGCACCGCCGGCCAGCCCATCATGGTGTTGATGAACAGCCCGGAATACTGGCTGACCATGAACTCCTGGTCGATGCTCTGCTGCCCGACCTTGATGTCCGCCATCCCGCCGCGGAACGACTGCTGGTACCAGAGTTCCCACAGCCGCGTCGTGCCCAGCGCCTCGATGCCACTGGCGGTCTGCAGCGAATAAAGATTGTCGGCGCTGACGCTGCGGCCGTGGATCTGCAGCGCGCTGATGTTAAAAATGCCGCCCGCCCAGCCGAACGCTTTTTGCGTGTCGAGGCCGAGGCTCATCTCGGTCAGGCCGTCATAGTCGGCGCCGCGATGCACGCCGCCGGTGACGTTGCCGAACACTTCGCTGGTCTCCTGCAGGCCGAGCGAGAGGCCGTATTCGCCGAGCGCGGTGCGCAGGCCCCCAACATCGCCCAGCAGGTTGGTGCGCGACGGCGAGAACAGGCCGGTGAAGAACCCCGGCTCGCCCGCACCGGGCGTTGACGGCGCCGGCGCCGTCCCCGCGCCGCCCGGCGTCGGGTTCTGCTGCTCGGCCGGACCCGGCGATGGTGCCTCCTGCGCCTGCGCGCCGGCCGCGATGCCGGCGGAGATCGGCAGGACGAACGCCAGCCGTCGCAGCCGCGCCGCGTTGTCCCTCGACGGTCCTGGATCGGCGGTCGCCATCGGTGCCCGTCCCCTTCCGAGTATTGGTTCAACTGCAAATGCGAGTAATTCGCAATTATAGGCCGCGGCACGCACCGTCAAGCCTGATGCAGCGTCCCCGCAGGATACCGCGGGGCGGACGGCATGGCGCTGTCTGTGCCGGCCACGGATTCGTCCGCCAACTCGGCCGCGGACGCATGACGCACGAAGGCAGTCGCCTCGCCACTGACAGTCACGCCGACCTCCTCGCCGACCGCGGGCATCGCGTGGCCGGGCACACGGGCGATCAGCTCCAGCTCCGCCCCTTCCGCCGGCAGCGCCAGCCGCACCCGTGCATCTGGCCCGTGAAACGTGACGCCGATCACCCGCGCCCCCGCCTCCGGCGCGCGCCGGGGCCGCGACAGTCGCAGCTGCTCGGGGCGCAGCATCACCTCCACGGCGCCAAGCGGCATGCCGGGCGCGAGCGGCAGCGTGCCGAGCGCGCAGCGCACCTGCCCCGCGCCGGCAAAGCCGGACAGCAGCACCGCCTCGCCGACGAATCGCGCCAGGTCGGCATCGGCGGGCCGGCGGTACAGCAGGTCGGGGCTGGCGACCTGCACCATCCGACCGGAACGGAGCACGGCCACCTCCTGCCCCATCGACAGCGCCTCCGCCTGGTCGTGCGTGACCAGCAGCGCGGTCGCCCCGGCGCGCTGCAACGCCGCCGCCACCGCCTCGCGCGTCTCGACCCGCAGCGCCGCGTCGAGCGAGGAGAACGGCTCATCGAGCAGCACGAGGCGCGGCGCCGGGGCCAGCGCGCGGGCCAGCGCCACCCGCTGCTGCTCGCCGCCGGACAGTTCGTGCGGCCCCCGCGACGCATAGCCGGACGGCAGGCCCACCAGCTCCAGCAGTTCGCCGGCCCGTCGGCGCGAGCGGCGCTCGGCGCGCTTCAGGCCGAACACGACGTTGTCGGCGACCGACAGATGCGGAAACAGCGCCCCTTCCTGCGCCACGTAGCCGATGCGCCGCTGCTCCGGCGGCAGCATCGCGCCGCGCCCGGACACGGTCTGGCCGTCGATCGCGATGCGCCCGGCATCGGGCCGCTCGAAGCCGCAGACCAGGCGCAGCAGCGTGGTCTTGCCGCTGCCCGAGCGGCCCAGGATGGCGACCAGCCGGCCCGCCGCCACGGCGAGATCGACGCCGCGCAGCACCGGCTGCCGGTCGAACGCCTTGCTCAACCCCTGGATCAGCAGATCGGCCATCTTTCCCTCAGCCCGAAGCCGCCAGCGCGGCGCCGCCGAAGCGGCGCGCCAGCAGCCAGGTGGACAGCAGCGACAACGCCGCCATCAGCGCCGCATAGGGTGCCGCGGCGGCGAAGGCGAGCGTCGAGGTGTCGGCCCACACCTCGGTCGCCAGCGTCCGCGTGCCGATCGGCGCCAGCAGCAGCGTCGCCGTCAGCTCCGTCACCACCGAGACGAACACCAGCGCGCCGGCGGCGCCGAGGCCCGACCCGGCCAGCGGCAGCACCACGCGCCAGGCGACCGCGGCCCAGCCGAGGCCGAGCGACCGCGCCACCTCCTCCAGCGTCCGCTGCGCCTGCAGCAGGGCCGCGCGCACGCTGACCAGGGCGAGCGGCAGGAACAGGATGGCGTAGGCAAGAATGAGCGAGGCCGCGCTCTGATAGAGCGGGGCTGCCGCGCGCAGCGTCAGTGCGATCAGCGCCAGCGCGACCACGATCGCCGGCACGCCCTGCGTCAGATAGGCCGCCCGCTCCAGCAGCGTGATCGCCCAGCCGCGATGGCGCGCCGCGAGGAAGGCGACCGGCAGCGCCAGCAGCACCGTGACCGCGGCGCCGGCGAGGCCGAGCCAGATGGACGCCAACGTGGCATCGGCGAGGCGCGCGAACGAACCATCGGCCGGCGCGATCGCCGCGGAGCCGTGCTGCGTCAGCCAATAGACGATCATGCCGAGCGGCACGCCCAGCGTGGCCAGCGTCAGCGCCGCGAACACGGCGAGCACGGGCAGCGTCATCCAGCCGAGAGCCAGCGGCGTGCCGCGCCGCCGCGTGAAGCGGCCGAGCCGCGCGTAGCGGGCCGCGGCGCGCACCCGAAACTCGGCGACGACGCAGAGCAGGCAGAGCAGCAGCAGCACCGCCGCCAGCAGCGAGGCGCCCGGCCCGTTGAAACCGGTGCGATACTCGGCGTACAGCTCCGTGGTGAAAGTGCGGAAGCGCAGCAGCGTGAAGGCGCCGAACTCGCCCAGCATGTGCAGCGCCACCAGCAGCATGCCGCCGAGCAGCGCCGGGCGCAGCTGCGGCAGCACCACGCCGAAGAAGCACGCCAACGGGGTGCGGCCGAGCGAGCGGGCGCTCTCCTCCAGCGCCGGGTCCATCCCGCGCAGCGCCGCCGCGACCGGCAGATAGACCAGCGGGTAGTAGGAACAGCTCACCACCAGCAGCGCGCCGGCAAAATCCTGCAATGCCGGGCTGAGCGAGACCCAGGCATAGGAGCTGATGAACGGCGGCACGGCGAGCGGCACCACCGCCAGCACCGCCCACACGCCGCGGCCCGGCAGGCGCGTGCGCTCCACCAGCCAGGCGCAGGCCGTGCCGACGACGGCACAGACCAGCGTGGTCGCCGCCGCCAGCCCGACCGTGTTGACCAGCAGTTCGCCGACCAGCGGGCGCAGCAGCAGGTCCGCCGCCTCCCCGCCGTCGACCTGGGCGGCCTGGTACAGCGTGTCGGCGACCGGCAGCAGCACCAGCGCCGCCACGGCGACCGCCAGCGCCAGCAGCGCCGGCGGCGGTCGCCGCGAGTGGGCCGCCGGCGCGTCCTGCCACGAACCGGCCGTGCCCGTTACCATCAGATCAGCCCGGCCTGCCGCAGCAGCCGCGCCGCCGGCTGGTCGTCGCCCAACTGGCCCATGCCGAGCGGCGGCGGCTGCAGCTCATCGAACGGCTTTAACAGCGGATTCGGCGCCACGCCGCGCGCCAGCGGGTATTCGAAATCGATGTCGCCCTGGCCGATCCAGGTCTGCGCCGGCTTGCTGACCAGGAAGGCGAGGAAACGCTGCGCCGCCGCCTTGTGCTTTGACGACTTCAGCACAGCGGCGCCGGAGACGTTGATCAGGCCGCCGACATCGCCGTTGGCGAAGTGGTGGATGCGGCTTTTGGTCCGTGCCGCGCCCTGCTCGGTGCGCAGCCTGGCCCAGTAATAGTTGTTGATCACGCCGGTCGCGACGGCGCCGCGATCGACCGCGGCCACCACGCCCTCGTCGTCGTCGAAAATCTGCGCGTTCCGCCGCAGCCCCTTCAGCCAGGCGAGCGCGGCCGGCTCGCCGTGCAGCGCCGCCACCGCATCGACCAGCGGCAGGAAGTCGGCATCGCTCGGCGCAATGGCGATCTTTCCGCGCCACTCCGGTTTCGCCAGATCGAGCAGCGAGCGCGGCAGTTTTGCCTCGTCGATCAGCGCGGGGTTGAAGGCGAGCACGCTTTCGCGCGCCAGCACGCCGACCCAGTTGCCGTCGGCGGCGCTGTATTTCGGCGGCACCGCGGCGAGCGTGGCGGCATCGACCGGGGCCAGCAGCCCCTTCTCGTCGAGCAGCGTCAGCTCGGGCGAGTTTTCCGTGAAATAGACGTCGGCCGGCGAACGCGCGCCTTCCTGCGCGATCTGGCTCGCGATCTCCGGCGCCTCGCCGGAGCGGACGCGGACCCGGATGCCGGTCTCCTGCGTGAACATCTTGATCAGCCGATCGACCAGCTGTTCGTGCTGCGCGCTGTAGAGCGTGAGCGGCCCGGTGTCGGCCGCGCCTGCCTGCGGCCCGGCGAGGCTCGCGGCCAGCAGGACGAGCGGCAGCAGCCGGGCGAGCCGGCCGGGGGCCGAGAGGCAATTTCGAAGCGGGAGGGACACGGTCTGGCTCCGCGGTTGGGAACGGTGCTCCTATCTGCGAATCACTCGCAATTGCAAGTGTCATTATGGAGACCCTGCCCGACTCACGGGCGGCTGGCCGGACCAGTTCACGGAAGACTCGATTTCGATGACGCAAGTGCCCTAAGGTCATCAGCGAACCCTGAGGATCGAAGATGGCCGCGCCGTTCCGCCTCTCGCCGCCCTGGCCCCTGCCCGCTTCGCTCGTCGCCGTCCTGATCGCGATCCTGCTTTCGGCGCCGATGGCCCGCGCAGCGTGGCCGTTGTCCGCCGCGAGCCTGTGCGGCGCCGCGATCGCCCTGACCGAGCCGGACAGCCAATTGCCGCCGCGCCTGCTGTCGGCCATCGCCCTCGTCGAGAGCGGGCGCGCCGATCCGGGCACCGGCACCGCGATTCCCTGGCCCTGGACGATCGACATCGGCGGCGTCGGCCGGGCTTTCGAGACCGAGGCGGCGGCTATCGCGGCCGTGCGGGCGGCACAGGACGCCGGCACGCGATCCATCGATGTCGGCTGCATGCAGATCAACCTGCTGCATCACCCGCACGCCTTCGCAACCCTGGAGGAAGCGTTCGATCCGGCGTCGAACGTGCGCTACGCGGCGCGTTTCCTGCGCGCGCTGCACTCGCAGACGGGCGACTGGGCTGCGGCGATCGCCTCCTATCATTCCGCGATACCCGAGCGCGGCACCCCCTATGCGCACCGGGTCGCGGCGGCATGGCCGCTCGCAGTGCGATTCGGGCTGTCGCCGGACGCGGCGGCGTTGGAGGTGGAGGTGGACCCGCACCACGTGCTCACCCCCCAGTTTCGCGCCGAAATGATCCAGGCGGCCGCCTTCCGCCACCGGCAAGGCACGCCGCCGCATGCTGCGCCATCGACGGCAAAAGCCTTGACGACCGCGACGCTGGAGGCGGAAGTGGACCCCAAGCACGTGCTGACCCCGGCGTTCCGGGCGCAGCTTATGGCCGCGGCGGCGTTCCGCCATCGGCAGGAAGCGAAGCTTCGTGCCGATCCGGCGATCGTTGCGTCGCGGGTCGCGGCGCCCGCTTCGGTCTCGACAATCGCCCTCGCCTGGTAGCGGCGGGCACGCTCCCCAGCCGAATTGGGCCGCTGGTCCGTTGACGCGGGCGAAGCAGGCGGCTAAGTGGCTGGCACTCCCGACGGGGGAGTGCCAACGGCCCCGGCCGCGGACGCAAACGGCGCGGGGCACGGGCGAACCGGCCGGCCGTCAGCGCCGGCGAGGAACGAGGAGTGCTCCAAATGAAATTTCGTCCCCTGCACGACCGGGTGGTGGTCCGGCGCATCACCGCCGAGGAGAAGACCTCGGGCGGCATCATCATCCCGGACACGGCGAAGGAGAAGCCGATGGAAGGCGAGGTGATCGCGGCCGGCCCCGGTGCGCGCAACGAACAGGGCCAGCTGGTCGCGCTCGACGTCAAGGCCGGCGACCGCGTCCTGTTCGGCAAGTGGTCGGGCACCGAGGTCAAGCTCGACGGCGAGGAGCTGCTGATCATGAAGGAGTCCGACATCATGGGCATCGTCGAGTCCAGCCACGCGCACAAGAAGGCGGCCTGACCGGCCGGCGGCCCGCGCGACCACGATCGAGACCGAGACCGAGACACAGAGGATACAACGAAAATGGCTGCTAAGGACGTTCGCTTCGGCGGAGACGCGCGCGCGCGCATGTTGCGCGGCGTCGATATTCTGGCCGACGCGGTCAAGGTGACGCTCGGCCCGAAGGGCCGCAACGTCGTGCTCGACAAGAGCTTCGGCGCGCCGCGGATCACCAAGGACGGCGTGACCGTCGCCAAGGAGATCGAGCTGGCCGACAAGTTCGAGAACATGGGCGCGCAGATGGTGCGCGAGGTCGCCAACCGGACCAGCACCGAGGCGGGCGACGGCACCACCACGGCGACGGTGCTGGCGCAGGCGATCGTGCGCGAGGGCGCCAAGGCGGTGGCCGCGGGGATGAACCCGATGGACCTCAAGCGCGGCGTCGACAAGGCGGTGGTGGCGCTGGTCGAGGAGCTGAAGGCGCGTTCGCGCAAGATCACGACACCGGCGGAGACCGCGCAGGTCGGCACGATCTCGGCCAACGGCGATGCCGAGATCGGCGACATGATCGCGCGCGCGATGCAGAAGGTCGGCAACGAGGGCGTGATCACGGTCGAGGAGGCGAAGGGCATCCAGACCGAGCTGGACGTGGTCGAGGGCATGCAGTTCGACCGCGGCTATGTCTCGCCGTATTTCATCACCAACGCCGAGAAGATGACGGCGGAACTCGACCAGCCGTACATCCTGATCCACGAGAAGAAGCTGTCGGGCCTGCAGCCGATCCTGCCGCTGCTGGAGAGCGTGGTGCAGTCCGGCCGGCCGCTGCTGATCGTCGCCGAGGACGTGGAGGGCGAGGCGCTGGCCACCCTGGTGGTGAACAAGCTGCGCGGCGGGCTGAAGGTGGCGGCGGTGAAGGCGCCGGGCTTCGGCGACCGGCGCAAGGCCATGCTGGAGGACATCGCGATCCTGACCAGCGGGCAGGTGATCAGCGAGGATCTCGGCATCAAGCTGGAGAACGTCACGCTGGCGATGCTCGGCAAGGCCAAGAAGGTGCTGATCGAGAAGGAGAACACCACGATCGTCGAGGGTGCCGGCAAGGCCGACGACATCAAGGGCCGGTGCAACCAGATCCGCGCGCAGATCGAGGAGACGACGTCGGACTACGACCGCGAGAAGCTGCAGGAGCGGCTGGCGAAGCTGGCCGGCGGCGTGGCGGTGATCCGCGTCGGCGGCTCGACCGAGGTGGAGGTGAAGGAGCGCAAGGATCGCGTCGATGACGCGACGCACGCGACCCGCGCGGCGGTCGAGGAAGGCATCGTGCCGGGCGGCGGCGTGGCGCTGGCGCGGGCCTCGAAAGTGCTGGCCGGCCTCAAGGCCGACAACGACGACCAGCGCTTCGGCATCGAGATCGTGCGCAAGGCGGTGCTGATGCCGCTGCGCCAGATCGCCGAGAACGCCGGCGAGGACGGCGCGGTGATTTCCGGCAAGGTGATGGACCGCGACGAGTATGCCTGGGGGTTCGACGCGCAGACCGGCACGTTCAAGGACCTGACCGCGGCCGGCATCATCGACCCGACGAAAGTGGTGCGCACGGCGCTGCAGGACGCGGCCTCGGTCGCCGGGTTGCTGGTGACCACCGAGGCGATGGTCGCCGAGCGGCCGGAGAAGAAGGCCCCGCCGATGATGCCGGGCGGCGGCGGCATGGGCGGCATGGGCGACATGGACTACTAAGCGGCATCGGGCCGCGCTGGCGCCGCTGTCGGATCCGCTGCGCCAGCGCGGCCTGCACCCGTGCCGACCGGGGCACGGCCGCATTTCCTCGACTGCCCCGCTGCACGCTGCACCAGAACGCGCGGCCGCCGTGCTGGGGCGAACCAGGGAGGCAACGGCCGATGCGCGACAACCCCGTCAAGCACCGTCTCGCCGAAGGCGGCACCGCCTTCGGCACCATGGTGTTCGAGTTCTTCACCCCCGGCATGGCACAGATCGCCGCGGCCGCCGGGGCGGAGTTCGTGCTCTACGACATGGAGCACAGCGGCGCCGGCATCGACACGATCAAGGCGCAGATGGCGAACTGCCGCGGCCTCGGCATCGTGCCGATGGTGCGCGTGCCGACGACGCAGTACCATTTCATCGCACGCTGCCTCGATGTCGGCGCCATGGGCATCATGGTGCCGATGGTGGAGTCGGTGGCGCAGGCGAAGGACATCGTGTCGTTCACGCGCTATCCGCCGCATGGCGTGCGCGGCGCCGGCTTCGGCATGGCGCACGACGATTACGTGGCGGGACCGCCGGCCGAGAAGATCGCGGCGGCGCACCGCCGCACGCTGGTGATCGCGCAGATCGAAACCCCGCGCGGCGCCGAAGCGGTGGACGAGATCGCCGCGATCGACGGCATCGACGTGCTATGGCTCGGCCATTTCGACATGACCAACTTCATGGGCATCCCCGGCCAGTTCACGCACCCCGGCTATCTCGCCGCCGTGGACGCGATCGTCGCCGCGGCGCGGCGCCACGGCAAGGCGGCCGGCTTCATGCCGACCGACGAGACCTGGGCGCGCGACTACACCGCGAAGGGATTCCGCATCATGGCCTACGGGCTGGACTCGCTGCTGCTGCAGCAGTCGCTCGCGCGCGGGCTGGCGGTGCTGCGCGAAGCCGCCGCGGCGCCGCCGGCCGAGACCGCGCCGGCGCGACCGCGCGCGAGGAAGGCCTGAGCCATGGCGGAGCTGTTTGTCGGCCTGACGCGCGACCTGCTGGACGCTGCGGGGGCGCCGACGTTCGGGCGCGAGGCGTTGCGCGTGCTCGACGACGCTCCCGCGGTGCGCTGGGAATTCATCCCCGAACCGGCCGCCGAGATCGCGCCCGCGCATCTGGCGCGCTACGACGCGATCTACGTCAACGCGCCGCTGGTGACGCGGGCCAGTTTCGCGCAAGGGCCGGGACGCACGCGGCTGATCGCGCGCCACGGCGTCGGCTACGACTCGGTCGATGTCGGCGCGTGCAGCGAGCATGGCGTGTTGCTGACCATCCAGCCGGACGGCGTGCGCCGGCCGGTGGCGGTGGCGGCGCTGACCTTCGTGATGGCGCTGTCGCAAAAGCTGTTCATCAAGGATCGGCTGACGCGCGCCGGGCGCTGGGCCGAGAAGACCGAGCACATGGGCATGGGCCTGGTCGGCCGCACGCTCGGGCTGGTCGGCGCCGGCAATATCGGCCGCGAGATCATGCGGCTGGCGCGCCCGTTCGGCATGACCGTGATCGCCGCCGACCCGAACGTGAATGAAGCGTCCGTGGCGGCGGAGGGCGCGCGACTGGTCGATCTCGACACGCTGCTGCGCCAGGCGGATTTCGTCGTCGTGGCCTGCCTGCTGACGCCGCAGACGCATCACCTGATCGGTGCGGCGCAGTTCGGCCTGATGCGGCCGGGCGCCTGCCTGATCAACGTGGCGCGCGGCCCGATCGTGGACGAGGCGGCGCTGATCGCGGCGCTGCACGAGCGGCGCATCGCCGGCGCCGGGCTGGACGTATTCGAGCGCGAGCCGGTCGATCCCGCCAATCAGCTGCTGACGATGGCGAATGTCATCGTGACGCCGCATGCGCTGTGCTGGACCGACGAGTGTTTTCGCGGCATCGCCGAGAGCGGGTTTTCCAGCATCGTCGCCGTGGCACACGGTCGGCGTCCACACAACGTTGTCAATCCCGAGGCGCTCGGCCATCCGCGCGTCGCGGCGTGGCTGGCCGGGCCGGTCTAGGGATCGCGGAGTTCGGCCAGCCTGACGCACATCGGCGAACCGAAGGCGGATTCGCCAACCGGGCCGTGCAGCGCGCCCGACCCCGGATCGCGACCGAACACGGCGACCGAATGCCCGTCCTGGGCGGCGACCAGAACCCACCCGCCGGACTTGTCGAGCGTGAAGCTGCGCGGGGTTCGGCCGGTCCGCCGGTGGCCCGCAGGGGCGAGCCGGCCGCCGGCATCGAGCGAAAGCACGGCGATGCTGTCGTGCCCGCGATTGGACGCATAGACGAAGCGTCCATCCGGCGAGATTGCGATGTCCGCCGCATGGCTCTCGCCGTGCCAGCCGTGCGGCAGCAGCCCGGCACTGGCGATCGGGGTCAGAGCGCCGCCCCGCCAGGCGAGCGAGGTGACCGTGTTGGCAAGCTCGCCGGTGACCACGACATGGGCGCCGGACGGCGTGAACGCGAGGTGGCGCGGCCCGGTCCCCGGCGGCAGCGCGACGCCGCCGCCCGGCACGAGCCGGCCGGTCGCGTCATCGAACCCATGGACCATGATCCGGTCGGTGCCGAGATCGGCCACCAGCACATGGCGCCCGTCCGGGCTCGGCACGGCGCAGTGCGGGTGCGGCCCTTCCTGACGCTCCGGGTTGGGGCCGGAGCCGGCATGGACCACGCCGCAGGCCACCGGACCCAGCCCGCCATCCGCCTCGACCGGCAGCACCACCACGGCCTGCGACGGCCGCACGCCATCGGCGCCCATCCGGTAATTGGCGACGAACAACCACCGCCCGCCCGGATGCAGGCTCGCCTGGGCGGTGATGCTGCCGCGCGTCGGCTGCTTGTTGATGTAGGTCAGCGCCCCGCTCGCCGGATCGACGCGATAGGCGGTGACCACGCCCTCGTGCCAGCCATGCACCTCGCTCGTCGCATACAGGGTGCGCCCGTCGGCGGCAGGCAGGACAAAACTCGGGTTGTCGGCGCCTGCGGTCTCGCCGAGCAGCGTCAGCGCGCCTGACGCGGCATCGAACGCGAACACGCCGATGCCGCGGCCGCGCGGCGCACCGAAATACGGCGCGGCCCGGTTGAGACTGCCGACGAACGCCAGCACGCGCGATCCCGCCATTGAGTTTCTCCCTTGCGCCGTCAGCTTCGCGCGAACGCCGCGTTCAGGTCGGCGACCGCGGCGCGCAGATCGCCCCCCTGCAACGCCGCGTTGACGCGCTCGCCGGCCCAGCCCTGGAACGTCATGTAGCCGGGGCCGCGCGGGCGGACATAGGACCGCTCCAGCGTCCGCCGCGTGGCGCTGAAGAAGCCGCCGCACGCAGCGTCCAGCGCCGCGTCGTGCCAGGCCAGAAGATGCGCCGGCTGCCCGCCGGCCGCGGCATACGGGCCGGTCTGGGCCTCGGCCGAGGCGAACCACGCGGCCGCCGCCACCGCCGCCTCGGGCGCGCGCGCGAAGGCCGAGACGGCCATCCCGGTGCCGCCGAGCGTGCCCCCCGCGGCCTGCGGTAGTGGCAGGTCGGCGAAGGCAATCCGCCGCGCCCGGAATCCGGACCGCGCGTAGCTGACATAGCCGTAGACCAGCGGCACGCACGCCGCCCGCGACTCCGCGCCCGCCATGCGCTCGAACACCGCGATCGGGTCCATGCCGAAACACGCCGGGTCGAGATGCGCCGCCAGCGAGCGCAGCCGCTCCAGCACCGCGACCCCCGCCGCCGCATCGATCAGCGTGCCCGGCTCGGTCGCGCATGCGTGCCCCGCGTTGGCCGCCAGCGTGAAAAGCGCCATCAGCGCATGCGGCGGGCGCAGCGGCACCAGCACGCGTCCGGCCCGCGCGAGGTCCATGACCTCATCCCAGGTCGCGGCGGGTGAAGCGAGCAGATCGGGCCGCCACGCCTGCACCTGCGTTGCCGCGTCGATCGGCAGCGCCCACAGTTTTCCGGCCCAGCGATAGCTCGCCAGCGACGGGCCGATCGCGTCCTGCCCTTCCTCCGCCAGCGGACGCAGACAGCCCTCGCGCGCCACCAGTCCGACATGCGGGTGGTCGATCACGATCAGGTCGTAGCGTCGCGCCAGCTCCTCGACCGGAAAAGACTCGAAATCCTGTAGCGACCGGCGTTCCCAGACGATCTCCACCCCGGTGCGCGCGCGCCAGATGTCGCTGCACGCGACCAGCGGATCGTAGCCGCGCGGGTGGTCCCAGGTCATGCCGAGCAGCCGCGTCACAGTCCGAACTCCTGCCGCAAGGCTGCCGTGTGCTGGCCGATGCGCGGCGCGGCCTCGGCGCTCGCCGGCCGTATCCCGTCTATGCGCAGCGGCGCGCGCGTGGTGCGGATGCGCACCGCGTCATCGCGCGTCACCGTCTGCAGCAGGTCGAGCACCCCAAAACCCTCGCTGCCGAGCAGATGCGGCCAGTCCAGCACGTCCGCGCACCACACGTCGGCCGGCTGCAGCACCGCGAGCCAGCGCGCGGTCGGCGCCGTCGCCAGCCTTGCCGCGATCATCCGCTTGATCTCGTCGCGCCGCGTGAAGCCGGCGCCGGCATCCCGCGCGATCGCCGCCAGATCGTCCATCGCCAGCAGCCGCGCCACTGTCGGCAGCGGCGTCATCGCCAGCGCCAGCCAGCCGTCTTCGGTGCGATACACGCCATAGGGCGCCGCCAGATACGCATTGGCGTTGCGGAAGCCGGAGCGCGCCGGCAGCCGCCCGCCGTCGTTCAGATGCGTGGTCAGCACTTCGAACTGCAAATCGAGCAGCGCCTCGATCAGGCTGGTCTCGACGTGCCCGCCCTCGCCGGTCGTGCCGCGCCGCACCAGGCAGGCCAGCACGCCCTGCACGATCACCGCCCCCGCCAGCATGTCGGCGACCGCCAGCCCGAACGGCACCGGCCCCTCCTCGGCGTCGCCGTTCAGCCACATCACGCCCGAGCGCGCCTGCGCCAGCAAATCCTGCCCCGGCAGCGCCGCCCACGGCCCGCTCTCGCCGTAGCCGGTGATGCTGGCATAAACGACGCGGGGATTGATCGCCCGCACCGCCTCATAGCCGAGGCCGAGACGTGTCGCGACGCCGGGCCGGAAATTCTGGATCAGCACGTCGGCGCGCCGGATCAGCCCGCGCACCAGCGCGAGGTCGGCCGGATTCTTGAAATCCGCGGCAAAACTCTGCTTGTTGCGGTTGATGGCGTGGAACAGCGTCGAATCGCCGCCGATCTCGGTGTCGGTCAAATAGAGCCGCCGGCACAGATCGCCGCCGTCCGGCCGCTCGATCTTGATGACCCGTGCACCGAGGTCGCCGAGCCGCAGCGCCGCATACGGTCCCGACAGGAACTGCGCCATGTCGAGCACCAGCAATCCGTCGAGCGGCTTGCCGGAAGCCGTCGCATCGCCGATCATCCTTGCATCGCCCCATCTCCGGCCAACAGGAGTCCGCAATGGAACGCCCCCGCCATTTCGAGGACTACGTGCTCGGCGAGACCCGCCGCACCCACGCGCGCACCATCACCGAGACCGACTTCGTGATCCATGCCGGCCACACCGGCGATTTCTTCCCCCACCACATGGACGCCGAGCTGATGAAGGACAGCCAATGGGGCCAGCGCATCGCGCACGGCACCATGACCTTCGCCATCGGCATCGGCCTGACCGCGGGCGAGATCAACCCGCTCGCCTTCACCTACGGCTACGACCGGCTGCGCTTCCCGCGCCCGGTGTTCATCGGCGACACCATCCACACGCGCCTGACCGTCAGCGAACTCGCGCCCGAAAGCAAGCGCCCCGATCACGGCCGCGTCGTCGAAACCTGCGAGGTGGTGAACCAGCGCGGCGAGGTGGTGATGGCGTGCCGGCATGTGCTGATGGCGCGGCACCGCGATCACGGCACCGCCTGAACCGGCGTGGCCGGCGCGGCGTTGGCGGCGAAGCACGCCTCGACCAGCGCCATCGTGTGCCAGGCGTCGGCGACGCCGGTGACGAGCACGGCATCTTCGCCGGCGGCGAAGCGCTGCAGATTGGCCATGGTGCCGATGAACGCATCGGGAAACCAGCCGCCCGCCAGCGTCACCTGTTCCCAGCCGCCGCCCGTGGTGATCCACAGCTCGTCCGGCTCGCCGCGCGGATAGTCGAGCAGCAGGCCGAATTTTACCCGCGCGACGCCGGCCACACCTTCGATGCGGATCGCGGCATCCTGGAACTGCCGGCCGAAATCGTGGTCGTGGTTGACCGACAGCACGCAGCGCACGCCGGGCCGCGTGTCGAGGATTGCCGCCGTGCGCGTCTGCGCCAGCGCGTGGCGCGGATGCCCCATCGTGCGCGCGCTCACGCCGGTCGGGTTGCCCAGCAGCGCGCGCAGGAAATCGAGGTAGTGGATCGAATGCAGCGACAGTTCCAGGCGCGGCTCGTGCGCCAGGAACGGGAACAGGTGCCACGGCGTCAGCAGGTTGAGATGCACCTCGACATCGACGATCTCGCCGAGCAGGCCGCGCGCGACCGCGTCCTGCACCGCCAGCATCATCGGCGCGAAGCGGAGCTGGAAATTCACCGCTGCCGTGAACCGCCGCGCCCGGCAAAGACCAAGGATGTCCGTCGCCTGCGCCAGATCGCGGCCCATCGGCTTCTGCATCAGCACCACCGCACCTTCCGGCAGTGCGCGCAGCACGTCGAGATGCGCGCCCGGCGGCGTGGCCAGGTCGAACACCGCGTCCTGCGCGGCCGCCTCGGCCAGCGTGGCAAACGTGCCGATGCCCCAGCGCGACGCCAGCGCCGCCGCACGGCCGGCATCGACGTCATGCACGCCGAGCACCGGGAATCCCGCACGCCGGTACGCCGGCATGTGCGCGTCCTGCACGATGCCGCCGGCGCCGATCACCACGATCGGGCGCGGGCGCGACGGCAGCGGCCACGCCTGGCGAAGTTGCGGCAAACTCATCGGACGATCGCCGCAATACGCACCTGCGCCTGCGCGAGCAGGTCCGCGCTCGGCGCACCGCTCGTCACCGCCGCCGTCAGCATGTCGTCGATCGCGTGCGCCACGTCGGCGAGCCGCACCAGCCGCGGCAGCGTGCGCGCCACCGCGTGCAGCCCGTCCAGTTCGTGATAGAACGGCACCATGCGGTTCACCTCGGCATCGCTCCAGGTCGAGCGGCGCACGCCGATGCCGCCCTCCATCGTGGTCAGCCGGTCCATCGCGGGCGTCGCGCAGTGGCGCAGAAACTCCCAGGCCACCTCACGGTGCTTGCTGCCGGCGCAGATGGCCAGCAGCCAGAACACGTTGAGCGACACGCTCGCGCCGTTGGCACCGCGCGGCAACGGCGCGATGCCGACGTGCCCGCGCACGCGGCTGTCCGGCGCGGTCTCGGCCAGCGCCGCGAAGCCGAACCAGTTGGCCATCAGCGCCACCCGCCCCTCGCAGAACCGCAGTCCGGAGGCGACGCTGTCGATCGTGCGCACGTCCGCGGGCACCGCGTCGCGGTCGGCGGCGAGGCGGCGGACGAAGTCGAGCGCCTCCACCGCGACTGGCGTTTGCAGCGTCGGCCGGCCGCCGGCGTCGAACGGCGCGCTGCCGCGGGTCCAGAGCTGGACGCAGAAATCGTAAAACGAGTTGTGTCCGTCGGGAAACAGCGCCAGCACCGTGCCGCTGCGCCCCGACGCCGGATCGTTCAGCCGCCGCGCTGCCGTCTGGTACTCTTCCCAGGTCCGTGGCACGTCCTGCAGCAGGTCGGTGCGGTAGATCAGGCATTGCGGCCCGTCATGGTACGGCATTCCCCAGATGCCGCCGGCAAAGTCCTGCAACCCTAGCAGCGACGGACTCCAGGCCTGCGGGAAATCCGGGATCGGCCGCGCAGCCATCAGCCGGCGCAGATCGGCGACGATGCCCGCCGCCTGCGCCGCCGCGATCCAGTCGGTCGGCAGGAACGCCACGTCCCAGTCGCCGCGCGCCGCTTCGCCGTTCTCGAACAGCGCGGCGTGCAGCGGATTGAGGTCGAACGCGACCGCCTCGATCTCCAGCGCGCTGCCGCCGCTCGCGACGAACGCCTGCCACTGCTTGACGATGGCGTTCTCGAAGGGCGGGAATTTCCGCACCGCCACGCGGAATTTTGGCATTGCCTCGTCTCCTCTAGCCCTTCACGCCGCCGAACGTCAGTCCGGCGATCAGATGGCGCTGCACGATGAAGGTCAGCGCGAACGCCGGCACGATGATGACCAGCGCCAGCGCGCACATGCCGACCCAGTCGATGGTGAACTGCGAGGTGTAATCCATCAGCCCCACGGTCAGCGTCTTCGACGCGACCGACCGGGTGAGCTGCGAGGCCAGCGCGTATTCGTTCCACGATGTCAGAAACGCGAAAATCGCCGCCGAGGCGAGGCCGGCGCGCGCCAGCGGGAACTCCACCGCCCAGAACGCCTGCCAGCCGCTGGCGCCGTCGATGCGCGCCGCCTGCGACAGTTCGATCGGGATCTGGCGGAAGAACCCGTCGGTCAGCCAGATGGTGAACGGCACGTTGAGCGCGATATAGACCAGGATCAGACCGGGCAAGGTATCGATCAGCCCGAGCCGGCTCCACAGGATGAACAGCGGCAGTGACAGCGCCACGCCGGGGATGGCGCGCGACAGCATGAAGCCGATGAACAGCGGTCCCTTGAAGCGGAAGCGGTGACGGGCGAACGCATAGCCGCCGGCGGTGCCGATCGCGAGCGCGAGCGCGGTGCTGGTGATGCTGGCGACCAGTGAGTTGCGCACGTAATGCCCGACCGGCTCGCCGAGTTCGACGTTGGGGCGCAGCCCGAGCATGTCGGCGAAGTTGGCGAGCGTCAGCGTCGGCACCCAGACCGGCGGCCGCGCCATGACTTCGACGTTGGGGCGGAACGCGGTGAGCACGATCCACAGGCCGGGCAGCAGGATCAGCGTCACCACCACCGCGACGCCGAGCCCGATCAGCACCGCATGAACGCGCTTGCGCCGCAGGCCGAGCAGCGTGCGATTCCGCCCCTTGACGTCATGCCCGCTGTTGCGGGAATGGCGGGTTTGTCTGCCGCCCCTCGGCATCACGCCTCGCCGAGCGCCGTGCGCGCCGCCCCGAGCTTGCGTGCAAAGTAAAGCGTGAAGGCGATGGACAGGATGATCGACAGATACGCCATCGCGTTGGCGCGGCCCATCTGCCCGTCCTGAAACCCCACCGTGGCCATCAGCGTCCAAATGAGTTCGGTCCGCCCCGCCGGGCCGCCATTGGTCATGATGCGAACCATGTCGTAGGCGCGCCCCACGTCGAGGCTGCGGATGGTCATGGCGATGTAGATGAACGGCATCAGGAACGGCAGCGTGATGTAGCGAAAACTCTGCCACGCACTGCATCCGTCCACGCGCGCCGCCTCGATCGGGTCGCGCGGCAGCGCCAGCAGCCCGGCCAGCAGCAGGATCGCGAACACCGAGGTGGACATCCACACTTCCGCGGCCAGGATGGACAGATTGGCGGTCGTGTCGTTCACCAGCCAAGCGATCGGCTGGCGGATCACGCCAAGCTGCAGCAGCGTGTTGTCGAGCAGGCCGACATTGTCGTTGAGCAGGAAATTGAACTGGAAGCCCACCAGCACCGGGCTGAACATCATCGGGAACATGATGACCGTGCGCAGCAGCCGCTGCCCGCGCGTCACCTGCGCGATCAGCAGCGCGATGCCGAGCCCGAGCAGCAGTTCCAGGTTGAGCGCGACCGTGAGAAATACGACGGTGCGCCCGAACGCCCACCAGAAACTGCCGTCCTCGATCAGTCGGCGGTAATTCCGCCAACCCACCCAGCGATACAGGCTCGCCGGGTGGATCATGGTGTAGGCGGTGAAGCTGGACAGGAACGACACGATCAGCGGCACCAGCACCACCGCCGCGATGACGACGATGGCCGGCAGGACGAGCAGCAGCGGCACCGCCCATCGGGCGCGCCTCACCGCGCGCACGACGGCGGGCCCGGCGGAATCGGCACGATCAGTCCTTCAGAAGACCGGCATCCTCCAGGATCTGCGTGGACTTCTTCGCCGCCTCGTCGAGTGCCGCCTGCGGCGTCTTCTGCCCCAGGATCGCCGCCTGCAACTGCGGATAGATCACGTTCGACATCTCGATCCACTGCGCGATGTGCGGCACCGGATAGGCGTCCTCGGCGAGGCTCTGCTTCCACACCTCGAACACGTTGGTCATGTAGTCGTCGTGCTTGGCCTTCACCTCGGCGATGATGTCGTCAAACGCTTTCGCGTTGGCCGGCATCAGGCCGCGGCGCGCCTCCAGCATGTTGGTGTCGTAGTCGGTCATCCAGGTGATGAAGCTGACCGCCGCCGGCTTGTTGCCGCAGGCCTTGGTGATCGAGAAGCCGTGGCTGCCGCTCCAGCCGAGCCGCTTGCCCGACGGTCCGGCCGGCGCGCGCGCAACCCCGACATTGCCGGCGATCTTCGAGTTCTTCGGGTCGTTGAAATACGCCGCCCAGCCCGGCCAGTCGAAGTCCATCGCGATCGAGCCGGAGGCGAAGCCCTGGCCGATGTCGTCCCAGAGGTAGTTGATGGTGCCGGCCGGCACCGCCTTGGCCTGGTAGATGTCCTTGAAGAACTCCACCGCCTTCACGCCGGCCGGGGAGTTGAAGGCCGGGCGGTTGTTCTTGTCGAGCAGCTGGCCGCCGTAGCTGGTCAGCATCTCGTAGAACCGCCCGGTCATCCCCTCCTCCTTGCCGGCGAACACGGTGCCGTACATGGTCGGGGGGTGGGCGAAAAACTCAACCTGGTTGCGGAAATCGTCGATGGTGTCCGGCGGTGCGAGGTCTTTTCCGTATTTCGCCTTGTAGCGCGCCTGGTTGGCCGGGTCGGCGTAGAGCGATTTCTGAAAGTACATGTTGGAAACATCGGTGTGCCACGGCAACAGCATCAGCTTGCCGTCAATCACCGCCGAGTTCAGCGTGCGCTGGATGAACGTGTCCAGCGTCGCCTTCGGCACCAGATCGAACAAATTGGCATAGAGGTCGCCGTATTGCGCCATGAAGCTGGTGTGATCCCAGCCGGCGCACCAGTTGATGTTGCCGGAGGCAATGTCGGCCTTCAGTTCCTTGTCAAGATCAAAGCCGTTCTTGCTCGACAGGATTTCCACTTTTGCGCCAGTCGCCTTCTCCCACTCCGGGATGCGCTTGTAGAGCGGGTCGTACTGGTTGCCGCCGATCAGCTTGACTTTCAGCGTGTAGCCCGGAAATTTTCCCGGGTCCTCCGCCCGCCCCGGCGAAGCGAGCGCCAACACCGCCCCGGCGCCGAACGCCGCCGCGAGCAGCGCGCGCCTGCCAAGCCCTTGTTTTCCCGTCAGGCGACGCATCGTCCTTCCTCCCTCTTGCCGCGGTTCGCCGCGTCTGTTGTGCTGGACCGATCGACCATATCTGAATGAGCCGTTCGTGAGTGAACACCACCTCGCCGACCCCGTCAAACCAAACCGCGCCGCCGAGGACGAGGACAACGGCGACCGCTACCGTGCGCCGGCGCTGGACAAGGGGCTGGACATCCTGGAGGTACTGGCCGCCACCGAAGTCGGGCTGACGCAGGCGGAAATCGCAAAATCGCTGGATCGCTCGCCGTCCGAGATATATCGCATGCTCGACCGCCTGGTCCGCCGCGGCTATGTCGTGCGCACCGACGCCGAGCGCTATGAACTGAGCCTGAAATTGTTCGCGCTGGCGCATCAGCACTCGCCGCGTCGGCGCCTTGTGTCGCTGGCTATTCCGCTGATGCGCGGGTTCGTGCAGAGTGCGGAGCAAACCTGTCATCTCGCGGTGTTCGACCGCGGCCGGGTGGTGGTGATCGCGCAGCTCGACGCGCCGACCTATTGGGGCATCGCGATCCGGGTCGGCGCCCATGTCGGCCTGCTCGACACCGGCAGCGGCCACGTGCTGCTGGCCTTCCAAGCCCCCGCGGAGCGCGCGCTGATGCTGGCCGAGCATGACGCCACGGTCGGCGAACGGGCGGCGGCGCCGGATCTGCACGACCGTCTCGTGGCGCTGCGGGCGCGCGGCTACGAGCGCATGGCGAGCCGCCAGACGCGCGGCGTCACCAACATCGCCGCCCCGGTGCTCGGGCCGGACGGCTCGGCGATCGCGGCGCTGTCCTGCGCCTTCGTCGCCCAGGTGGATCCCGCCCGCCCCGGCATTGCGCTCGCCATCGCCCGGCTGGTCGAGGCGGCGCGGGCGCTGACCGCGCTCGCCGGCGGTCAGATGCCGGCGCGCAACGGCGCGGTGCGGCCGTAGATCGGCACCGGGACCGCCGCCCCCGGCGCCGCCTGGACGCCCGGCCGCAATTCGACCTGCTCGCGCTTCGGTGAAGCCATCGCGGCTGCCCAGAAACTGAGGGCCTAGCAGAATGCAACATGTCCCGGTAAGCGTCGGCTCCCGGTTCGGCCGGCACACGGCTCCCGGCGCGTGCAGGGTCGGCCGGTCACGCTCACGAAGAGGACAATCGCATGCCAACCAATGCCGCGGACGGCATCTCCGAGTTGGTTGCCGCCGATCCGGCGGCGCTGCTGGCCGACTGGGTCGGGCTGATTGCCGCGGATCGCGCCGACATGCGCATCGGCAGCGGCGAGATCGAGGCGCAATGCGCCGGCTTGCTGCGCGCCCTGCGCACCGCCCTCTCCGGCGGCAACGGCACCGACATCGCTGCCGGCAGCTATGATGCGGTGCGCGATCTGCTCGCCGAAATCTCGCGCTCGCGTGCCGCCCAGGGCTTCTCGCCCGCCGAGACGGCCACCTTCGTGTTTTCGCTGAAGCAACCGCTGTTCACGCGGCTGCGCCGGCGTCATGCCGGCGACGCCGACGCCCTGGGGCGCGCCACCTGGGCGCTGACCGTGCTGATCGATAAGCTCGGACTGTTCACGATGGAGGAATATCAGAAAGTACGCGAGGAGGTGATCCGGCGCCAGCACGAGGAGATCGGCGAGCTGTCGACCCCGGTGGTCAAGCTCTGGCAGGGCATCCTGGCGTTGCCGCTGATCGGCACGCTGGACAGTTCGCGCACGCAGGTGGTGATGGAGAACCTGCTGCAGGCGATCGTCGATCACGGAGCCGAGATCGCGATCATCGACATCACCGGCGTGCCGACCGTGGACACCCTGGTGGCGCAGCACCTGCTCAAGACGGTGGCGGCGGCCCGCCTGATGGGCGCGGACTGCCTCATCAGCGGCATCCGCCCGCAGATTGCGCAGACCATGGTGCATCTGGGCATCGAACTCTCGGTGGTCTCCAAGGCGACGCTCGCGGACGCGCTGGCGCTGGCACTGACCCGGATCGGACGCGCGGTCGTGCCGACGCGCGCGGTCAGGACTGCCGGCTGCCCGGCCGCCTGAGCACCGAAGTCATGGACCGCATCCCCATCCTCAAGCTCGGCGAGGCGCTGCTGGTGACCATCCAGGTCGACATGCACGACCGGCTGGCCGCTGCCCTGGAGGAAGACCTCACCGCGCGCATCGTCGCCAGCGGCGCAAGCGGGGTGCTGATCGACATTTCGGCCCTGCAGATCGTGGACAGCTTCATCGGCCGGATGCTCGCCAACATCGCCAGCGTCTCGAGGCTGCTCGACGCGGACACCGTGGTCGTCGGCATGCGTCCGGCGGTCGCGATCACGCTGGTCGAGCTCGGCCTGTCGCTCAAGGGCGTCAGGACGGCGCTGAACGCCGAGCGCGGCATGGCGTTGATCCAGCGTGCCGGGGCGGCAGGTTGGGGCGGCGGCGATGTTGACGCCAATGCCGGTGACGGGCGCGGTGCCGACGGCCACCCCTGAGGCAACCGCGGTCAGCGTCGTGCCGATCGCGACCGGCGAAGACGTGGTGCGGGTGCGCCAGGAAGTGCGCGCCCAGGCCATCGCGATCGGGCTGAGCTTGGTGGACCAGACCAAGATCATCACCGCCGCGAGCGAGTTGGCCCGCAACACCCTCGATTACGGCGGCGGCGGCAAGGCGACTGTGGAGGTGCTGGTTCGGGCCGGCCGTCGCGGAGTGCGCGTGAGCTTCGAGGATCAGGGTCCGGGCATCGCCGACATCGACCAGGCGCTGACCGATGGCTTCACCACCGGCAAGGGCCTGGGGCTGGGGCTGGGCGGCGCTCGGCGGCTGTGCAACGAGTTCGTCATTACGTCGGCGGCGGGCCGCGGGACGCGCGTGACCATCGCGCGTTGGAAGTGACCCATGATGGTCACCCCGGTTCACGACCCTTCCCAGGTCGCCGTCGCCCGCCGCGCCGCCGCGGCAGCCGCCGCAAACGCCGGTCTGGGCGAGGCGGCCGCGGCCCGCGCCGCGCTGGCCGCGACCGAGCTCGCAACCAACCTGGTGCGGCACGGCGGCGGCGGCCAGGTGCTCGTCGAGGCGGGCGCGGACGGCCTGTCGATCGTGGCACTCGACCGTGGGCGTGGCATGACCGACGTGCAGTCCTGCCTGCGCGACGGGTATTCGACCGCCGGGACGCCAGGGAACGGGCTCGGCGCGGTCATTCGGCAGGCCGATGAATTCGACATCTTTTCCTTCCCCGGCCAGGGGACGGCCGTGCTCGCGCGGTGGCACGGCAGGCGCCGGGCGGCTGCGCCGGCGCGGTTTGCGGTCGGCGCCGTCAATATTCCCAAGCCCGGCGAGGAGGTCTCGGGCGATGCTTGGGACGCGGCGCTGGGCCCCGCGGTGGCCACGCTGGTCGTGGCCGACGGGCTGGGCCACGGGCCGGTCGCGGCGCAAGCCAGCGGCGAGGCGGTGCGGCTGTTCCGCAAGGCGCCGCATCTGCCGCTGCCGATGATCCTGGAGGCGCTGCATGCCGGCCTGCGGCCGACCCGCGGCGCCGCCGTGGCGATCGCACGGATCGACCTGGAAAGCGAAACTGTGACCTTCAGCGGCATCGGCAACATCGCCGGCACGCTGGTGGCGGGCGGGCAGATCAGCCGGATGGTGTCGCACAACGGCACCGCCGGGCATATCGCGCCGCGGACGCGCGCGTTCACCTACGGCTTCGCCGGGCTACCGCTGGTCATCCTCTGTTCCGACGGGCTGGTCACGTCGTGGTCGCTCGACCGCTATCCGGGACTCGCGTCGCGCGATCCCGAACTGATCGCGGCCGTGCTCTACCGCGACCATACCCGTGGCCGCGACGACGCCACGGTGGTCGCCGTGCGGGCCAACCCGCCATGAGCTGGCCGCTGCTGTGCGTCGCGCTGGAGTGCGAGGAGGACGTGGTCGCCGCCCGTCAGCGCGCGAGGCTGCTGGCGGCCGGCATCGGCTTCGACGTCCAGGACCAGACCCGCATCGCGACCGCGGTGTCGGAGATTGCGCGCAATGCGCTGGCCTACGGCCGACGCGGCACCGCCGAGTTCGCGATCGAGGGCGAGCCGCCGGCGCAATCGTTGGCGGTGCGGATCACCGATCACGGGCCGGGGATCGCCGACCTCGACGCCGTGCTGGAGGGGCGCGGGCGGACGCAAGGCGGCGGCGGCTTCGGCATCGTCGGCACGCGGCGGCTGATGGACCGCTTCGAGATCCGCTCCGGTGCGCGGGGCACGACGGTCGAATTCGCAAAACAGTTGCCACGCGGCCAGGCGGTCGCGCACGCGGCGTTTGCGGCCCTCGCCGCGGCGCTGCCGCCGGCGGCGCCCCCCGATCCGCTTGCCGAGCTGCGGGCGCAGAACCGGGAGTTGCTCGCCAGCTTCGACGAGCTGCGGGCGCGGCAGGAGGACCTGCATCGCCTCAACATCGAACTCGAGGACACCAACCGCGGCGTGGTCGCACTCTACGCCGAACTCGACGAGCGCGCACAGGAACTGCGCCGAGCCAGCGAGCTGAAGAGCCGCTTCCTGTCCAATATCAGCCATGAGTTCCGCACCCCGCTCGCCTCAATCCTGGCGATCGCCGAGCTGCTGCTGGAGCGAGCCGACGGCGAGCTGTCCACCGAGCAGGAACGCCAGGTCAACTACATCCGCAGCTCCGCGCAGAGCTTGACGGAGCTGGTCAACGACCTGCTCGATCTCGCCAAGGTGGAGGCCGGGAAGGCCGAGCTGCGGCTTGGCGAGTTCACCGTGCCCGCGCTGCTCGGCGCGCTGCGTGGGGTGATGAAGCCGTTGCAGTCGGCGACCGCCGTGGCGCTCCTGCTCGACGACCGTGGCGCCGGGCCGCCGCTCTACAGCGACGAGGGCAAGGTCTCGCAAATCCTGCGCAACCTCGTCTCCAACGCGCTCAAATTCACCGAGCGCGGCGAGGTGCGCGTCAGCGCATCCTATGACCAAGCGGGCGGCCGCTATGCCTTCACGGTCGCGGACAGCGGCATCGGCATCGCCGCCGAGGACCAGGAGCGCATCTTCGAGGAGTTCACCCAGCTGCCCAGCCGCCTGCAGGCGCGCGTCAAGGGCACCGGCCTTGGCCTGCCGCTGTCTCGCCGGCTGGCCGAGCTGCTGGGTGGCACACTGACGGTCACCAGCACGCCCGGCCGCGGTTCGATGTTCGTGCTGGACATCCCGGCGCGGCTGGACAATCCGGCTGCCGCCGCCGAACTGCCGGAATCTGCCTTGCGGGTGCTGCTGATCGACGACGAGGAGCCGTTCCGCTATGTGCTGGGCCACTTCCTGGCGGGGTCGCGCTACGCGGTGGTGGCCGAGGCTCGCGACGGCCATGACGGACTGCGGCAGGCCCGCACAGCTGCGTCCCGACCTGATCGTGCTCGACCTGCGCATGCCGGGCCTGGACGGTTACGGCGTGCTGGAGGCGCTGGCAGACCAGGCGGAAACCCGCGCCATCCCGGTGGTGGTCTGCACCTCCTCGGCGCTGACAGCGGCGGACCAGGCGCGCCTGGCGCGGGCGGCGGCGGTGCTGCCCAAGCACGCGCTGTCGCGCGAGCGTGTCCTCGGTGTGGCCGACGCGGCGCTGACGGGGCGCGCGGGCGCGTGAGCGAGGCCACGGAAACCGTCCTGAACGTCGATGACAACGAAGCGGTTCGCTACGCCAAGTCGCGCATCCTGTGCCGCGCCGGGTTCCGGGTGCTGGACGCGAGAACCGGGACCGAGGCGCTGCGCCTGGCCGCGGAACTGCGGCCGGCGCTGGTGGTGCTGGACGTGAACCTGCCGGACCTCAGCGGGATCGAGGTCTGCCGGCGGATCAAGCAGATGTTCCCGACCATGCTCGTGTTGCAGTGCTCGGCCTCCTTCGTCGAGGCGCAGGATCGGGTGCGCGGGCTGGAGGGCGGCGCCGATTCGTACGTGACCGAGCCGATCTCGCCGGCCGAGCTGGTCGCGGCGGTTCGTGCCCTGCTGCGCCTGCGGCGTGCCGAGCGGGCGGTGCAGGAAAGCGAGGCGCGGTTCCGCGCCATCATCGACAGCGCCACCGACTTCGCCATCCTGACCACCGACCCCGCCGGGCTGGTGACCACCTGGAACCGCGGCGCCGAGCGCATCCTGGGCTACGCGGCGGACGAACTCGTGGGTCGGACGACGGAGCCGATCTTCACGCCCGAGGACCGTGCGGCCGGTCAGCCGGCGGAGGAGATGCGCGAGGCGCGCGAGCGCGGCTGGGCGCTCGACGAACGCTGGATGCTGCGGCGCGGCGGCGAGCGGTTCTGGGCGGACGGCGTGATGCGCCCGCTGCGCGATCCCGAGGGGGGCCTGCTGGGCTATCTGAAAATCCTGCGCGACCAGACCGAGCGGCGGCGCACCGACGCGGCGCTGGCCGAGAGCGAGGCGAAGTTCCGCGCGATCACCGATGCCATGCCGCAGATCGTCTGGTCCGCCGCGGCGGACGGCCGCCACGACTACTACAACCGGCGCTGGTACGAGTTCGTCGGGCGCGACGCGGCCGACGGCACGGACGACGAATGGATGGGCCGGATGCATCCGGACGACCGGACGCAGGCCGAACTTCAGTGGCAACAGGCGCTGGCCACCGGCGAGGACTACGAAACCGAGTTCCGCTTGCGCGGCGGCGCCGACGATGCCTGGCGCTGGTTCATCGCGCGCGCCCTGCCGATCCGCGATGCGGCCGGGCGCATCACCCGCTGGTTCGGCACCTGCACCGACGTGCAGGACCTGATGGAGGCGAGAGAAATCCAGGCCCGCGGGCGCGACGAACTGGAGCGGCTCGTCACGGAGCGCACGATCGCGCTGAAACACGCCCTGGACCGGCTGCAAAGCGAGATGGCGGAGCGCGAGCGCACCGAGGCCGCCCTGCGGCAGAGCCAGAAGATGGAAGCGGTCGGGCAGCTCACCGGCGGCGTTGCGCACGACTTCAACAATCTGCTGACCGGTATCGGCGTCAGCCTGGAGATGATCCGCTCGCGCATCGCGCAAGGACGAACTGACGATGCTGACGGCTACATCGGCACGGCGCTGGACGAAGTCGCGCGCGCGTCGTCACTGACGCACCGGCTGCTCGCCTTCGCGCGCCGGCAGGCGCTCGACCCGAAGCCGGTGAATGTCAACGTGCTGATCGCCTCGATGGAGGAGCTGATCCGCCGCAGCATCGGGCCTCAGATCACGATGGAGACGGCGTTGGACCCGAGCGTGTGGCCGACGCTGTGTGATGCCAACCAGCTGGAGAACGCGCTGCTCAACGTGTGCATCAATGCCCGCGACGCCATGCCGGAGGGCGGACGGCTGGGGATCGCGACGGCGAACGCCACGCTGGACAAGGCGTCCGCGGCAACCGGGCACGACCTGCCGGCGGGCGAATACGTGGTGTTGTCGGTCACCGACACCGGCACCGGCATGACGCCGGAGGTGATGGCCCGCGTGTTTGAGCCGTTCTTCACGACGAAGCCGATCGGACGCGGCACCGGCCTCGGGCTCTCGATGCTGTACGGATTTGCCAAACAGTCCGAGGGGCAGGTGGGCATCGACAGCAAGGTCGGTCAGGGCACCACGGTGCGGCTCTATTTGCCCCGCTACCGCGGCAGCATGGCGGATGACGCCGCGGCCGACCGGAACGCGGCAGCGGCGCCACCGGTCAGGGCGGGGGCGACGGTGCTGGTGGTGGAAGACGAGGCGCTGATCCGGGCGCTGGTGGTCGAGATCCTGACGGACCTCGGATACGTGACCCTGGAGGCCGGCGACGGCCCCGCGGGCCTGGACATCATACGGTCGGATGCGCGGATCGATCTGCTGGTCACCGACGTGGGTCTGCCGGGGATGAACGGCCGCCAGCTGGCCGGCGCGGCGCGGGAGCTGCGACCGGAGCTGAGGATACTGTTCATGACCGGCTATGTGGACAGCGCGATCGGCGTCAACCTGCTCACCGCCGGCATGGAAATCATCGACAAGCCGTTCGTCGTGGGCGCGTTCGCCGCAAAAGTCCGGGCCATGGTTGAAGGCACGGCCAGCCGACCCGATACGCGCACTCGGGCCTGACCGACGGACCGCTGCGCGTCCCGCCTCGCAAGCCTGCAACGCAATCCCGGCCGTGCCGCGGACGCGGCGGCCGAGACGATGTCCGACATAACGCGGCTGCGGGTTGCCGCTTGGCCGACGCGCTGTCCCGCTGCTCGGTCCGTCGCAGCAGAGCGAGCCAAAGTCCCCCGGCGCAAGCGGCACTCTGCGGCCGTCCGCGGGTGCTTTGCCACTTGACACTCAACCGCTCCGCTTCCTACGAATACGGACAAATATCCAGCATGCGGACAGCGCTGGCACCGCTGCAGGACATCGGGAAGGAGCGTCACCGGGGGCTGCGCACGAAAAAGGCGTGATGCTGCATGCGTTTGCCGCCTCAACCATTCCTGCATTCGGGAGCGGCCGGCATCGGCGCCGACCCAGGACGGGACCGACCGGGCGCGTCCGCGGTCCGGCGTTTCGTCGCATCGGACGCGATGATCGGAGCGTATTTCGGACCGCATGGCTGCGGTCCTGGCGGCTGCCACAGAACGGGGAGGAACGGAAAGTGCAAGTGATTTGCTGTCGGATTTCCCGACGGGTACCTTCGCTGCGCCAGGCGCTTCGACTTTTTGTCGCAATGGCCTCGCTGTCGGCGCTCGTCGGCGCGAGCGGTGCCGCGGATGCGGGCGAAGGACTGAGCCACTACACGGACGTGGTCACATCCGTCTCGGCGCCCCCGCCCTGGAACGGACCGACCGAACCCGCTGCGGCGCCGAAGGACAAATCCCTCGTCGGCGTCAGCTGCACCTGGGCGCTCGCCGGCTGCAAGCTGCTGGCACAGGGCGCCGAGACCGCAGCCAAGCGCATCGGCTGGCGCGCCAAGACCATCGTCGTCAACGATCCGACCGGCTATGACGAGGCCTTACAGACCGCCATCAACAGCGGCGCCGACGGGGTGGTGCTGACCGGGGTCGATCAGGCGCTGGTCGCCGGCGGGCTGGCACTCGCCAAGAAGAAGAAAATTCCCGTCGTCAGCCTGTACCAGGACAACAAGGGCGGCGAGTATGGCGTCGCCACCGACGTGCATCCGGACGGCGACCTGATCGGCAAGCTGCTTGCCGACAGCGCCATCGTCAACAACAAGGCCAAGGTCCGGGCGCTGTTCCTGCGCGACGCCGAGTTTTCCCTGCCGGTGACCGTGCTGGCGGCGGTCAAGAAAGAGCTGGACGCCTGCACGGACTGCACGATCAGCTACGCCGACCCGATCAACTTCACCGCCAGCACGGTCGGCACCACATTGCCCAACCGGGTGGTCGCGGCCGTGCGGCGCGATCCGAAGATCAACAGCATCTTCATCGGCTTCGATCCGCCGGTCGCGCTCATCGTTCCGGCGCTCGACGCCGCCGGCTTCCGGGGCAAGGTGACGATGTATTCGCAGCTCGGCAACGCCGGGCCGCTGGCCCTCGTTCGCGATGGCAATATCTTCGTGACCGACGCAAGTTCCTCCGAGGAATGGGGCGGCTGGGGCAGCGTCGATGAGGTGATCCGTCTGCTCGACGGCAAGCCGGTGGTGGACGAGCGCATCCCGGTGCGCCTGTTCACGTCCAGCGCCGCACAGTATTTGCCGCCACCGGGCCAGGTTTGGGTCGGAACAGAATCCGGCTTTCGTGAACACTACCTGGAGCTCTGGGGCCGGCACTGAGATGGTTGCCGGGCGATCGCGTGCCGCCGCTGCGACCCGCGATCCGCGCCCAGCCCCGCAATCCTGCGTCCCACCGGGGGCGCCGGCCACGCGTGTCGAACACCTCGTCAAGCGCTTCGGTCAGCGCGCGGTGCTGTCCGACGTAAGCCTCACCGTCGAACACGGACAGGTGCATGCCCTGGTCGGCGCCAACGGCGCCGGCAAGTCGTCGCTGGTGAAAATCCTCGCCGGCTACTACACGCGCGACGCGGGGGCCGTGTTCATCGGCGACGCCGCGGCGCCGGCGACGGCCGGCGTCGCGCAGATGGCCGGCCTCGGCGTGCGCGTCGTCCACCAGGATCTCGGCCTGATCGACGGGCTGAGCATCCTGGAGAACGTCGCGGCGGGCGACGGCTATGTCCGTGCCCGCTCCGGCCTGATCGACTGGCGCGCCACCGCGCGGCGCGTGGCGGACGCGCTCGGCGTGGTCGGCCTGCAACTGGACCCGCGGACCGAGGTCGAGCACCTGCCGACCTGGCAGCGTGTCGCCGTCGCCTGCGCCCGTGCGCTGTACGACGGCCTCGATGGGGTGCGGCTGCTCATCCTCGACGAGGTCACGGCGGCGCTGCCGCCCGGCGAAGTGGTGCTGATCCTGGCCGTGGTGCGCCGGCTGCAGGCGCTGGGCGCGGGCATCGTCTATGTCACCCACCGTTTCGAGGAGGTGATCAAGGTCGCCGACTGGGTCACGGTGCTGCGCAACGGCGAGGTCTTCCAGTCGCGCCCGATCGCCGGCCTGACCGCGGCCGCACTGGTCGAGAGCGTCGCCGGCCACAGCGTCACGACGGCGCGGCGCGCAGCGGCGCGCGAACGGCGCGCAACGCCGGTGCTGGAACTGCGCTCGGTGTCCACCGGCCGCCTGCGCGACCTATCGCTGACCGTCCACCAGGGCGAGATCTGCGGCATCATCGGCCGCGCCGGCTGCGGCCGGAGCGCGCTCGGCCGTACCGTGTTCGGCCAGGAGCGCATCCTGGGCGGCACCATGTCGCTCAACGGCGCGCCGCTCGCCTGCGCGAGCGCCAGGGCGGCGATCGACCGCGGCATCGCCTATGTGCCGCAGGACCGGCAGCGCGCCGGCATCTTCCCCGGCGGCTCGGTCCGCGAGAACCTCAGCATCACCAACCTCGCGGCCGTGTCGCGGTACGGGTTGATCAACGCCGAGCGGGAACGCCGGCTCGCGTCCGAACTCGTCGCTGCCTACGCGATCGTGCCGCCGGACATCGAGGAGCCGATCGAGAATCTCAGCGGCGGCAACCAGCAGAAGGCGGTGGTCGGACGCTGGGGGCGGCGTGCCATCGTGCTGTTCGTCCTCGACGAGCCGACCGAGGGCGTGGATGCGGCGGCACGTGAGAACATCTACCAGGTCATCCGCAGCAACGCGGATGCCGGCGCGGCGGTCCTGCTGCTGTCTTCCAGCATCGAGGAAATCGTGGAAACCTGCGACCGGGCACTGCTGCTGGACGACGGCAGGATCGCCGACGAGGTCACGGACGAGCGGCTCTCGGTTCGGGAGGTCGAACATCTGATCATGGCGGGCCCCTAGCCCGTTCCCCGTGACCGGGCGCGGCGAGCGTTGGAAGAACCGAACGATGAACGCAGGAACCGGGCGAGCGGCAGGCGAGGTGCAGGCGGCGGAGCGGCGCGATCAGCCTCGGTCGGAGACGGCGAGCGCGGCTCTGACGGCCGAGCGTCCGGCGGACGCGCCCAGGCCGCGGCGGCGCCTGCTGCACAATCTTGCGCGCTTCGGCGTCCCGCTGGTCACGCTCGTGCTGTTCGCGCTGTTTTGGCTGCTCAATCCGGACACCTTCCTGACCGTCGCCAACCTCCAGGTGGTCGCAGCCAGCAACAGCATCGGCCTGCTGCTCGCGCTCGCCGCGCTGGCGCCGCTGATCGGCGGGGAGTTCGACCTGTCGATCGGCTTCATGCTGGAGCTTTCGGCGGTGATGACCGCGGTGCTGATCGGGCAGGAGCACGTGCCGATCGCCGCCGCCCTCCTGGTCGTGCTGGTCACCGGCGCGCTGATCGGCTTCCTCAACGGGTTTCTCATCACGCGCGTCGGCATCAGTTCGTTCATCGCGACGCTGGGCGTCGGATCGCTGGCGGGCGCCGCCTCGCTCTACCTGACCCAGGGCGCGATCCTGATCGAGGGCATTCCGCGCTCGCTGATCAATTTCGGGCAAGGCTTCGTGTCGGGGGTGCCGAACGTGGTCGGGATCGGGCTCGGCGGCCTCGTCGCGTTCTGGGTGGTCTGCGAGCACACGACGTTCGGCCGCAAGCTGGTCGCCGTCGGCCTGTCGCGCCGCGCGAGCGAACTGGTCGGCGTCCGGACCGGCCGGATGCTCGTCGTCTCGTTCGTCATCTCGGGCGTCGTCGCCGCGTTCTGCGGCTTCCTCAGCCTCGCGCGCACCGGCTCGGCGAGTTCCGGGATCGGCGCGAACTACCTCCTGCCCGCACTGGCCGCCTGTTTTCTCGGCGCGACCGCGGTGAAGGTCGGACGCTTCAACGTGCTCGGCACCGGCTTCGCGGTGCTGCTCGTCGCCGTCGGGCTGAACGGCCTGCAGCTGCTCGGCGCACCGGGCTGGGTGGAACCGGGATTCGATGGCGCGGTGCTGTTGGTCGCGGTCGGGGCGTCGCGGCTGGCGGCGGGATCGACCAGGCGGTAGTGCGGGCCGCCGTCAGCGGTCCACGTCACGCGGCGGCACGATGACCCGCTCGGTCACAAGGAACGTCTTGATCTCGCCGATAAAGGTCGCGCCGTCGGCGAGCAGCTGCCGCATCGCCACCGTGTCCTGCGCCGCGGCCAGCTCCTGCTGGTTGTCGAACCAGAGTTCGGCGATCCCGTCCACGTCCACCGGGATGTCCGGGATGTCGGGCCGCGACGCCGTGGTGGCGATGTGCGATTGCACGTAGCGCCGGATCTGCGGCACGGCGTGCGCCAGCGGCCCGTGAACCTCGAGCCAGTGCCTGACGAACTGCTCGTGCGTGAGCGAGTCCTTGCGCTTCAGCAGAGCGATCATCTTGATCATGTCGCAACTTCCTTGCTGCCGGCGCGGCTACCAGGCCGCGCCCTCGAATACATAGCCGCCGCCTTGCTGGCGGATATAGCCGCAATGCGGCGCACCGAAATGCATCGGCATGATCAGCGCCTCGCGGTCCGCGGCACGGGCCAGCAACGCCGCCCGGCTCGCGCGGGCCGCTGCGGGATCGACGCAGTATGACGTGTTCAGCTCAGGCTTCACGATCTGCAGCGGGCTGTGCATCACGTCGGCGCTGAAGATGCCCTCCTCGCCCTGCGAGCGGATGCGGTAGGTGAGCTGTCCGGGGCTGTGGCCGGGCGCCGGCTCGACCGTCAGCACGCCGGCGATCTCGCGCTGGTCCGCAATCAGATCGGCGAGGCCCGCATCGACCACCGGCATCACGCTGTCGGCGAAGGCCTGGTCGATGATCGGATTGGCCCGCTGCCCGGTTTCCGCACGGTAGTGGTCGAAATCGGTCTTCGGCAGCAGGTAGCGGGCGTTCGGGAAGGTGGGGATCCAGCGCCCATCGACGAAGCTGGTGTCCCAGCCGACATGGTCGCAGTGCAGATGGGTGTGGACGACGTGCGTCACTTTGGCCGGCGCGGCGCCGGCGGCTTCCAGCCACGGCAGCACCAGCGTGTTCAACATGTTCATGCGCGCGATGGCGCGCGGCTTGCGGTTGCCGACGCCGGTATCGACGACGATGACGTTCCCGCCGGTCTGCACCACCCAGATCTGGATCGTCACGATCAGCCGGTTCATGGGCGCGATGTAGTGGTGCGGCGCGAGCCAGGCGGCGTGCCGGTCGAGCTCCGCCTGCTTGAGGTCGGGGAACAGGAAGGCAGGGTCGTGTGTCGGTGCCGCGTATTCGAGTATCCGCGTCACCCGCACATCCCCGATCATGCGCGTCTGCATCATCGATTCTTCCCTCCTGCCGCACGCGGGCCGACGCCTAGGCACCGAACTCCACGAGAAATCCGTCAATTTGGGCGGCGACCGGGCCGGGCGTCTGCACCGCCATGAAATGCCCGCTGTCCAGCGCCGCGAACCGGGCACCCGTGATGCGGCCGGTCAGCGGCTCGATCAGTTGCGGCGGACGCAACTGGTCGAACCTTCCCGCCAGCAGCAGCGTCGGGCAGGCGATCGCCGCGCAGTCGGCGGTCATGTCCAGCCCTGCCAGCATGCGGTTGGTCGCGGCGAAGCTGTATGGGTCATTGGCCAGCAAGGTTGCCCGGTACGACCGGAACCGCGCCATGTCGGTGCGCAGCGGCGCCGGCCAGGTCGCGTCCAGCAGCGCATCGATGCCGGGCGCCATGCCTTGTTCCTCGGCGCGGCGTGCGCGTTCCAGCGTGGCCTGCCGCCGCTCCGGCGCCACACCCAGGGCCGGCGCCATCGCGACCAGGGCGCGCGCGCCGAACCGGGCTGCGAACCGGACGGCGATCGCGCCGCCGACGGCGCAGCCGGCGAGCGCCACCGGCCCGGCGATGCCCACCACGTCGAGCAGCGCCCGCAAATCCTCGACCAGCTGGTCGAGATCGGCGGTGCCGCGGAGCTTGCTGGACGCGCCGGCGCCGCGCACGTCATAGCGCAGCACGCGGCGGCTGCGGGCGAGCGCGGGCAGGACGTGATCCCAGCTCTCCAGCGTGCCGCCCATTTCATGCACCAGCACGAGCGTGGCGTCGCCTTGGCCGGTCAGCTCGTAGCGCAGACTGCCACCATTCACCTCGACCCACTGCATCATGCGTCCTCTCCCTGCCGCAGCGATATCACGGTTGACGAAGCCTCGCGAGTCGTGTCCGCTACGCTGCTCGGATGTCCACGAACCGGACATTCGACCACTCCGGCAGTGACATTCGACCACTCCGGCAGTGAATGGGACGATGGCGGCAGGAGCATGATCGACAAGACGGTGCGCTCGGTAGCGGAGGCACTGGACGGCATCGCGCACGGCGCGGTTGTGCTGCTCGGCGGCTTCGGCGCGGTCGGCCAGGCGAATGCGCTGGTGGAGGGGCTGATCGAACTCGGCGTCCGCGACCTGACCATCGTTGCGAACAACGCCGGCGCGGGCAAGGTGGGGCTGGCCCGGCTGCTGGCCGCCGGACAGGTCCGGCGCGTCGTGTGCAGCTTTCCGCGCGGCGGCGCCGGCGCGTCGGTGTTCGAGGAACTGTACAAGGCCGGCAAAGTGGAACTGGAAATCGTGCCGCAAGGCACGCTGGCGGAACGACTGCGCGCGGCCGGCGCCGGCATTCCCGCCTTCTATACGCCGACCGGCATCGGCACCGTGATGGCCGAAAGCAAGGAAACGCGGCAGATCGGCGGACGCAGCTACGTCCTGGAATACGCGCTCTCCGGCGACGTGGCGCTGATCGAGGCGTGGCAGGCCGATCGCTGGGGCAATCTTACCTACCGGGCCACCGGCCGGAACTTCAATCCGATCATGGCGATGGCCGCGCGGCGGACGATCGCCCAGACGGCCCATCTGGTGGAACTCGGCGCGCTCTCGCCGGAGGCGATCGTCACGCCCGGCATTTTCGTCGATTGCGTGGTGCAGGTGACGGCGACGGCGGAGGTAGCATGAGCGCGGGCATGACGCGGACGCAGATGGCGGCGCGTCTCGCGCGTGACATCCCGGAAGGCTGGTACGTCAATCTCGGCATCGGTTTGCCGACCATGGTTGCCGACCATGTGCCCGATGGCCGCGAGGTGATCTTCCATTCGGAGAACGGCGTGCTCGGGATCGGCCCCGCGCCGGCCGCCGGGCAGGCCGATCCGTGGCTGATCAACGCCGGCAAGCAGCCGGTCACGCTGCTGCCGGGCGCAAGCTATTTCCACCATGCCGACAGCTTCGCGATGATCCGCGGCGGGCACCTCGATCTTTGCGTGCTCGGGGCCTTCCAGGTGGCGCAGGACGGCGACATCGCCAACTGGACCACGTCGTTGAACGACGCGGCGCCGGCGATCGGCGGGGCGATGGACCTGGCGATCGGCGCGCGGCGCCTCTGGGTGCTGATGGAACATACGACGCGCGACGGCCGCCCGCGCCTCGTGCATCGGTGCAGCTATCCGCTGACCGCACCCGGCACGGTCAGGCGCGTCTATACCAACCTTGCGGTGATCGACGTGACGCCGGAGGGATTCCGGGTCCGCGAGATGGCGCCCGGCATCGACTTCGCCGCGTTGCAGGACCGCACCGGCGCAACCCTGCTGCCGATCCAGAACGACGATGGAGGACAACGCTGATGCTGTTCCACGTGCGTATGGAGGTCCGCCTCCCCCATGACATGCCGGCCGAGCAGGCGAACGAGATCAGGTCGCGCGAGAAGGCGCTGGCGCAGGAGATCCAGCGCCGCGGCAAGTGGCCGCACCTCTGGCGCATTGCCGGCCGCTACGCCAACATCTCGATCTTTGACGTCGCGGACGCCGACGAGTTGCACGCCCTGCTGTCCTCGCTGCCGCTGTTTCCGTTCATGGACATCGCGGTGACGCCGCTCGCGCGGCACCCGTCGGCGATCTGAGTCAGATTCCCTGGGCCGCCGCGCCGATCTCGCGGGCGGCGACGCGCAGCACGGGCAGGAACTCGCGGCGCATGTGCTCCAGCGAGACACGCGCGGCGAGCGTTCCGACGTTGAGCGCCGCGACCGTGCGACCGCGCCCGTCGATCACCGGCACCGCGATGGAGCGGATGCCGATCTCGATTTCGCCGTCGATCAGGGCATAGCCCTGCTGGCGGACCTCGTTCAGCTTGGCGCGCAGCCGCACCGGGTCGGTCACAGTGCGTGGCGTCAGGGCGGTCAGGCTGCGCTCCCGCAGCCATTCTTCGAGTTGCCCCGGTTCAAGTGCGGCCAGCAGGACCCGCCCCAGCGAGGTGCAGTGCGCCGGCAGACGCGCGCCGGGATCCAGGCCGGAGGAGAAGATGCGCCGCGTCTCGACGCGCGCGATGTAGACAATGTCGGCGCCATCCAGCACCGCCAGTGACGAGGACTCGCCGACTTGCTCGGTGACGCGGCGGATCACCGGCCGGGCCAGTTCGGCCAGTCCGTTGGAGGACAGGTAGGCGGTCGCCAGTTGCAGCACCTTCGCCGTGAGGCAGAACCACTTCCCGTCGCCGTCAACGTAGCCGAGCGCCTGCAGGGTGAGGAGAAAGCGGCGCGCCGTGCCGCGGGAAAGGCCGGCCGCCGTGGCGACCTGCGACAGGGTCATGCTGCGCCGACCGGTGCCGAAGCAGGTCAGCACGGTCAGTCCGCGGTCGAGCGCGGAGACGAACTCGGGCGTTCTTGCGGCGACGGCAACGTCGACGCGGTGCTGGCTTGCCATCTGGCTCCCCAGGGTTCTGCCGCGGCCTCCCTCTTGACCCGAACGGCGGGGTGGTGTCCGCTGTCGGCCACGGATGTCCGGTCCTCGGACGCGCACTATGGGCCGCCGAGCCGGGCGGAGGCAAGCGGGCAGCGGCACGACACCGCCGCGGCACCGCGCAGGAGGAGGCGCAACCGATGACGCTCGAGGACCGTATCCGCCGGCTTGAGGATGAGCAGGCGATTGCCCAGCTCAGGGCGCGCTACTGCCATTTGCTGGATGATCGGCACTGGGATGAGTTCGTCGAGCTGTTCACCGAGGACGGCCGGTTCAGCGGCCTGGAAACGGTGCAGGGCAGGCCGGCGCTGCGCGCGTTCTTCGAGCGGTTCGCGGCGGCGACGCCGGAATACTATCACTTCTGCACAAACGCGACGGTGGAGCTCGCCGGCGACACCGCCACGGGGCGCATCACCCTGGAATACCTGTCCGCCGTCAACGGCGTCTCCTACGTCTCCGCGGGGCACTACGATGACGTCTTGCAGAGGGTCGGCGGACGCTGGCTTTTCGAGTCCCGCACGATCACCTTCTACTATCTTGCGCCGCTGACCGAAGGCTGGGCCGGTCGCCCGTTCCCCGGCCGCCAGCGCGGGTAAGCCGGCCGACAGCGATCAGGCTGGAGTTGACCCGTTCGGTGGACAGCTTTCCCGTTGAGGAACCGTCGGCCGCCGCCGCGGCACGCCGACCACACGGCGCGATAACGCATGCCGATCGCATCGACACCTTCACCTCGACAACGCACCGCTTGCCGTGCTGGCCGGCGTGTGCGAAGCGATTGCGGTGGGGCTGCCGGGCGCGGGGACCGGACGGTGCTGCTGGAGACTGCACAAGGAGAGGAACATGGCGAAGGAAATTCTGTGCGGGTTCGGCGTCGATGTGGACGCGGTCGCAGGCTGGCTCGGCTCCTATGGCGGCGAGGATTCGCCGGACGACATTTCACGAGGCCTGTTTGCCGGCGAAGTCGGCTCGCCGCGCCTCGTCGAACTGTTCCGCCGCTTCGGCATCAAGACCACCTGGTTCATCCCCGGCCACTCGATCGAGACCTTTCCCGAGCAGATGCAGGCGGTCGCCGCGGCCGGCCATGAGATCGGCGTCCATGGCTACAGCCACGAGAATCCGATCGCGATGACCCCCGCCCAGGAAGAAGAGGTCCTGGAGAAATGCATCGAGCTGGTCACCAAGCTTAGCGGCAAACGGCCGACCGGCTATGTCGCGCCGTGGTGGGAGTTCAGCCCGATCACTAACGAACTGCTGCTGAAGAACGGCTTCAAATACGACCACAGCCTGATGCACCACGATCACCAGCCCTACTACGTGCGCGTGGGCGACCGCTGGACCAAGATCGACTACTCGAAGAAGGCCAGCGAGTGGATGGTGCCGCTGAAGCGCGGCCGCGAGACCGACCTGATCGAGATCCCGGGCAGCTGGTATCTCGACGACCTGCCACCGATGATGTTCATCAAGAAGGCGCCCAACAGCTTCGGATTCGTCAACCCGCACGACATCGAGCAGCTCTGGCGCGATCAGTTCGACTGGGTGTACCGGGAATACGACTACGCCGTCTTCCCGATCACCATCCATCCGGACGTCTCCGGCCGCCCGCAGGTGCTGATGATGCTGGAGCGCCTGTACGGCTACATGATCCGGCACCCGGGCGTCCGCTTCGTCACCATGAACGAGATGGTGGACGACTTCGCGCGCCGCGTGCCGCGCAAGAAGGGCTGAGGCGCACCGCCGGTCGTGTGCGCGCTGTGTGGCAGCCTCGGCGGCGAGGAACACTGGTCGACACGGGTGCCGCTGTTCGGGGCTGGCCAGACGCGCCGCGCCGAGCGGCTCGCCCGTGTGCGCATGGCCAACGCGGTGCTCGCCGCCTTCGCCATGCGCCTTGATGACTGGCAGGGCGCCGCCTTCGTTCTTTCCGGTCCGACCGGGCGGCGCGAGATCGTCGATCAGCTCCCGCAGGTCTGGGAGGCGGCGGGGCGCATGCTCGGCCGCCCGATCGACCCGCTCGACCCCGACCTGATCTCGCGCATCGCGGCGCGCAGAGCGCGATGACCGGGCGGATCCCCGTGCATGTGCTCACCGGCTTCCTCGGCTCCGGCAAGACCACGCTGCTGCGGCATGTGCTGAGCAGCCCGGAATTCGCCGACTGTGCTGTGCTGGTCAACGAGTTCGGGGAGATCGGTCTCGATCACCACCTGATTGCCGACGTGCGCGGCGAGGTGCTGCTGATGCAATCCGGCTGCATCTGCTGCACCATTCGCGGCGACCTCGCGCAAGCCATCCGCGGCCTGTATGCGCGCCACGAGCGCGGCGAGGCGACGTTCACGCGCCTGGTGGTGGAGACCACGGGTCTGGCGGACCCGACGCCGGTGCTCGGCACGATCCTGCACGAACCGCAGATCCGGCACCATTTCCGTCTCGGCAGCGTGCTCGCCACCGTCGACGCGGTGAACGGTGCCGGGCAGCTCGATCGGCAGCCGGAATCGGTCAAGCAGGCGGCGCTGGCGGACCGCATCGTCATTACCAAGACGGACCTCGCCGCGCCAGCCGAGACACGCGCCCTGGAGGGGCGGCTCGCACGGCTGAATCCCGTGGCGCAACGATGGCATTCGGCGAATGCCCCGCCGCCGGCCGCACTGCTGCTGGCCGAGCTGGCCTCCGGCGACAACATCCGTGCGGCCGCGACCGCCGGCCGGTTGGTTGCGGAGACGGTAGCGGCGCAGGACAGCCACGACCGCAGCGTCAATCGGCACGACGCGCGCATCCATGCCTTCGCGCTGGACTTCGATGCCCGCATCGATTGGAACGTGTTCGCCGTCTGGTTCACTCTGCTGCTGCACGCGCACGGCGCCGATGTGCTGCGGGTCAAGGGCCTGCTGCGTGTCACCGACGCGATCGGGCCGGTGGTGGTGAACGCCGTGCAGCACCTCGTGCATTCGCCGGTGCATCTCGACGCCTGGCCCGAGGACTGGCAGCAATCCAGACTGGTGTTCATCGTGCGCGACCTCGCGCGCGACGATATCGAACGATCCTTCGCCGCGTTTCAGGCCGCTCTCGGCGCCGGTTCGGTTCCCGCCTGAGGCGCGTGCCGGCCGCACCGGCGCGCGATCATTCGCGTCCGGCCGGGGCCATGCCGTCGCTGCACGAAACCAGAAACGGCTCGACACGGCAAAGCTGGGTATCGTCGCGCGATCCGTCCTGGAACACCAGCACGGCAAACAGGCCGGCGCCCTTGAGCGTCGTCATGCCGCAATGCCAGACGCCGATATCGTAGCTGATCCCGTACGTCCCCCGCACCCGGAACGCGGCAACGCCTTCCAGCAAGGGCGCCCCGGCACCATCGTCGGGCGCGACAATCACCAGGTACTCCGCCACGTCAAGGGGAAAGAATGCCTGGGTCGAGAAGGGATGGCGCTCCATCTCGCGCACCTCGACGCGGGAGGGCGCCTGCGGCGCCCGCACGAGCGCCAGGTTTGCCCTTGCCGCTGGGCGCCGATTTACCACGGCCGCGGCGAAGTCCCGGCGCGCCGTCGCGCCGGGCTCATCGAGCAGGCGGCCGAATGACGCAAACGCCGTGGCGGTGATGTCCTGAGCCGGCACGTGACGCACGGGTGTCATGGGAACCCCGGCTGGCAGCGGCATCGACGCGGGTGCCGCACGGTAAAGCATCTTACGGCACGGCGCACGAAGCGGCTGCGGGCGTCAGACGCCGATCGGCATGTGCGCGGGCGAACGGGTGACGGCGCGCGGCGCCGTGATCTCCTTCCACTTCGACAGCGCCCGGTTGACCGCGGGGAACGGCCTGCGGCTGATATAGCGCCCGCGCCCCGGCCGCGGCTGATCGTTCTTGCCGTACGACCAGACGATCTCGCCGCGCGACAGCGTATGGCGCGCCAGGCCGCGCACCTCGAACCCCTCGAACACGTTGTAGTCGATGATCGATTTCTGGTTGGCCGCCGAGATCGTCTTGGTCAGCTTCGGGTCCCACACGACCAAGTCGGCGTCGGCGCCCGGCACGATCGCGCCCTTCTGCGGATAGATGTTGAGGATCTGCGCGATGTTGGTCGAGGTGACGGCGACGAACTCGTTGGGCGTCAGCCGCCCGGTCTCGACGCCCTTGGTCCACAGCACGGCGAGCCGGTCCTCGAGTCCGCCGGTGCCGTTTGGTATCTTGCGGAAATCGCCGAAGCCGCCGCGTTTCTGCTGCGTCGTGAAGGCGCAGTGGTCGGTCGCCACCACCTGCAGCGAGCCGGCGGCGAGCCCGGCCCAGAGGCTGTCCTGGTGCGCCTTGCTGCGGAACGGCGGCGACATCACGCGGCGCGCCGCATGGTCCCATTCGCGGTTGAAATACTCGCTCTCGTCCAACGTGAGATGCTGGATCAGCGGCTCGCCATAGACCCGCATGCCCTTCTGCCGCGCCCGCCGTATCGCCTCGTGCGCCTGCTCGCAGGAGGTGTGAACGATATAGACCGGCACGCCGGCCGCATCGGCGATCATGATGGCGCGGTTGGTCGCCTCCCCTTCCACTTCCGGCGGTCGGGAGAAGGCGTGGCCCTCCGGGCCGGTCGCGCCGGCGGCCATGTATTTCTCCTGCAGCGCGGCGACGACGTCGCCGTTCTCCGCATGCACCAGCGGCAGCGCACCGAGCGCCGCGCAGCGCGAGAACGAGGCGAACATCTCGTCGTCGTTCACCATCAACGCGCCTTTGTAGGCCATGAAGTGCTTGAACGTGTTGATGCCGCGGGCAACCACCGTCGCCATGTCGTCGAAGACCTGCTGCGACCAGCCGGTGATGCACATATGATAGGAGTAGTCCGACGACGCCTGCCGCTGCGCCCGCTCCTGCCACAGCGCGAGCGCCGGCAGCAGCCCCTCCTTGCCCGGGATGATGAAGTCCACCACCGTCGTCGTGCCGCCGGAGAGTGCCGCGAACGTCCCGCTCTCCCAGGTTTCCGCCGTGGTCGTGCCCATGAACGGCATTTCGAGATGCGTGTGCGGGTCGATGCCGCCCGGAATGACGTAGGCACCCTCGGCATCGACGACGGTGTCGCCGGTGAGGCCCGGGCCGATGGCGGCGATGCGCTCGCCCTCGATCAGGATGTCGGCCTCGTAGGAGCGGTCGGCGGCAACGATGGTGCCGCCCTTGATGACTGTGGACATCTCTATCTCCTTCCCGCTGTCACACCCGGTCGTCGCGCCCGCCGCGCATCGCGTCAATGCGTCGTGTCGAGATACGGCACGCCGGCGTCGCCCAGATCCGGCTTGGAGAGCACGTGCACGTCCGCCGGCCGCCAGCTTGCAAGCACGGGGTCGCCGGCGGTGACTGGCTCGCCGGCATAGGCCGCATCCGAGACATTGGCGACGAAGGCATGGGCCATGCCGGTGTTGATCGTCACCTTGATGTAGCTGCCCTGGTATTCCGTCGCCTCCACGGTGCCCGGAACGGCGTTCGCCGGCACCGCACCGGCGCCTTCGGTCCGCTTGTGCAGCGTGATCCGATCGCGCCGGATGGCGACCGACACGATGGCGCCGGGCGCAGCGGCGGCGTACTGTCCGGCCGCCATCTCAAAGGTCCAGCCTTCGGCACTGACGGCGCGCAGCAGATCGTCTGCCATCGCCGCGACCTTGCCGGTCAGCACGTTCTGGCCGCCCATGAAGCGCGCGACATACGGCGTCGTCGGATGATTGAAGATCGTGCTGGCCGAACCGGCCTGGTCGATCTGCCCGGTGTCCATTACCACCACGAGGTCGGCGAGCGCGATCGCCTCCGGCTGCGTGTGAGTGACGTGGACGAAGGTGATGCCGAGCTCCGCCTGCAGGCCCTTCAGCTCGCCGCGCATGCGCAGGCGCAGGAACTCGTCGAGTGCAGACAGCGGCTCGTCGAGCAGCAGAACGCGCGGGTTGGTGATCAGCGAGCGCGCGAGCGCGACGCGCTGCTGCTGCCCGCCGGACAGTTGCGCCGGCATACGGTCGCGCAGATGGTCGAGCTGCACCCGCTCCAGCATCGCGCGCGCCTGCCGCCGCCGGTCGTCCTTCCCGACGCCGCGCATCTTCAGATAGAACGCGACATTGTCGAGGATGGAAAGATGCGGGAACAGCGCATAGCTCTGGAACATCATCGCCGTGCCGCGCCGCACCGGCGGCAGGCCGACGACCGACTGGCCGCCGATGTAGATCTCGCCGGAGGTCGGCGCCTCGTGGCCGGCGATCATGCGCAGGATGGTGGTCTTGCCGCAGCCCGACGGCCCGAGCAGGCAGCAATAGGAGCCGTTCGGGATGGTCAGGTTGATGTCCTTTACCGCATAGGAACCCGGCGCGAAGGACTTGGTCACGGCGACCAGACGGATTTCCCCGGCACCGCCAATGGCAGTCCGCGCGGCATCCGGAGCGGCGGCAAGCACGGTGTCAGTCATAGTTGCGCGGACCGTCTGCGTTGGATCCAGATGATCGAGCCTATTGCCGCCCCGATCAACAGAAAGGAGAAGATGGTCGTGACCGTGCCCAGGGCGTAGAGGGCCGGCGAGGTGACATTGGTCGTCATCGTCCAGATTTCCAGCGGCAGCGTATTCTTGGTGCCGACCGTCAGCCAGCTGCGCGGGAACTCGTCGTAGGAGAGCGTGAAGCCGAACAGCGCAACGGCGATGATGCCGGGGAACACGATCGGCAGCACCACGTTGCGCAGCGACCGCCAGCGGCTTGCGCCCAGATCGTAGGCGGCCTCCTCGTAGGAGGGATCCAGGCGGCCCAGCACCGCGAACATGATGAGCAGGCCAAACGGCAGCGCCCAGGACAGGTGCGCGCCGAGCGCCGAGCCGTACCAGGTGGCGGGCAGGCCGAGGAAGCGGAACATCACCAGGATGCCGATGGACAGCACGAGGCCCGGCGCGATCAGGCTGGCGACCGCGGTGTAGAACAGCAGCGTCGCGCCGTGGAAGCGGCGGCGGAACGCGAGGCCGGCGGTAATCGACATCAGCACCGTCAGCACCATGACGATCAGCGCGAGCGGCATCGATCGGTCGAACGCGCCGATCACGTCGCCGGTGCCCTTCGGGTGCGCGAGCTGGGCGAACCACATGAGCGAGGGGTGGCGCAGCGGAAAGTCGAGCGAGCCCGACGGTCCCTGGAATGCGAGGACCAGCACCGAGACCATCGGCCCGTACAGGAACAGCACGAACAGCGCGAAGAACACCGCCGCCGCGTAGAACGTCCAGGGCCGCCGGCCGAACGAGGGGGACACCGCGCTACCTCACCAGTTCTTTGCGCACATCGACCAGCCGGAAGATGCCGGCCGCGATCAGCAGCACGACCGCCAGCAGGATCACGGCGTTGGCAGCGGCGCGCGGATAGTCCAGGAACCCGAGGTCGTTGAACATGCCGGTCGTCGCCGAGCCGGACAGCCCGCCGCTCATCACGCTGATGACGAAGAAATCGCCCATCACCAGCGTCACGACGAACAGCGCCCCGAGTGCGATCCCGGTCTTGCACAGCGGCAGCACGATGTTCCACACCGCCCCCCAGCGCGACGCGCCGGCATCGACGGCTACTTCCAGCAGCGAACGGTCTATGCGCACCATCGAGTTGAAGATCGGCACGATCATGAACAGCGTGTTCAGATGGACGTAGGCGACGACGACGGAAAAGTCCGAATACAGCAGCCACGTCACCGGGTGCGCGACGACGCCCGTGTGCAGCAGCGCGTCGTTGACCAGTCCCTGCTTGCCCAGGATCGGCCGCCAGGAAATCATGCGGATGATGTTGGAAGTCCAGAACGGCACCGTGCAGACCAGAAACAGGCCGATCGAAATGATGATGTTCCTGACGTGAAACACCAGAAAGTAGGCGATCCAGAAGCCGATCACGAAGGTCAGCACCAGCACGATCAGCGTGAACTTGATGGTCGAGACATAGAGCCGCCAGGTCGTCGGATCGTTCAGCAAATCGACGTAGTTGTCGAGCGTGAAGCCGGGCACCAGGCCGACCAGCATCTGGTAGCGGAAGAAGCTGACGATCACCACCAGCGTGATCGGCACGACAAAGAACATCAGCAACACCAGCGTCAGCGGCGTCACCTGGAGATAGGGCATCAACGAGCGTTTGCTGGTCATCTGCAGGGGTCGTGAAATCGGAACCATGAAATGCAGCACGCGCGACGGATGCCAGTGCGCCGGCATCCGTCGCGGACAACGCCAGGCATGCTACGCGGCGTTGAACTCATTCCACTTCGAGTAAAGATACTGCGCGTTCGGCGGCAGACTGTTCCAGACCGCGACCCTGGAGAACCGATCGACATACGAGCCGCCGTCGCGGATCTCGCCGGCCGAGTTGGTCTTCTGCCCGGTCGGGCTGGTGATGTCGGCCGTCGCCGGCTTGCCTTCGTAGAAGAAGCCACGCTCGTTCGGCGTCAGGTTCGCCATCGCGGTCTGCGGGTTGGCGCTGTAGTAGCCCTGCTTGGCGATGAAGCCGCCCACCCACCCCGAGTTGTACCAGTTCAGGTATTCATAGGCGGCATCGAGCTTCAGGCCGTCGAGATGGCGCATCAGGGCCAGCCCGTTGCCCCAGCCGCGATAGCCTTCCTTCAGCGGCTGATAGACGCACTTCACGCCTTGCGCCTTCACCGCGGTCACGGCCGGCGACCACATCGACTGGATCACCACCTCGCCGGAGGCCATCAGGTTCACCGACTCATCGAAGGTGTTCCACAGCGCCCGCCAATGACCGGCCTTCTTCAGCTTGATCAGGTGCTCCACGAACCCCGCGATCTCCTGCTTGCTGGGGTTGCCCATGTTCTCGAACTTCATCAGCCCGGCGGACTGCAGGGCCATCATGGCGTCCATCCCGCCGTTCGTCGGGATGTTCTGGATCGCCGACTTGCCCTTGAAGTCGGGCGAGATCAGGTCGGCCCAGCTCGTGATCGGCCGGCCGACCAGGTCGGGCCGGATGCCCAGCGTGTCGGCGTTGAAGACGCCCGGAACGAAAGTCGCCCACGGCGTGATCTTGCCGGCGAACGTCTTGGCGTCGCGGGACTCGCGATACATCAGCGGATACGGCGCGTCACCCTGGCGCGACACTTCCTTGCCGTTGAAGCTGCCTTTGGTATAGAGCGGCGTCAGCTGGTCCCAGTTCTTGATCTTGGAAATCTCGACGGCCTGCGTGACACCCTGCGGAGTGGCAAACTTGGCCTGCCAGATCTCCATGTCGGCGATGTCCATCGCATTCGGCTCGTTGACCAGCCGGTTGGTCATGCCCGGGTAGTCCACCACCGTCATCACGACCTTGAAACCGAGGTCCTTCTGCGCCTGCCGGGCGATCTCGGGCAGCACCGAATAGGACATGCCGGTATGGTTGAGGGTGATGTCCTTCAGCTTCTGCGCCCACACCGTCGGGAAGCCGGTGATGGCGCCCGAACCCGCGGCCGCGCCGGCCAGCGCCGCGCCGCCCTTGATGACAGTACGCCGGGTGAGCGAACTCTGCCCGCCCTCCGGCCGGTCTGCGTCCGTCCTGGTCATAGCCCTCCCCTTCCTCGCTTCCTGTTGTCGCGCCCGGCAGCCGTTCAGGGCCGCCGTGCCCGCATCTCGGCGCGCCGCGCCGCCGTCGCCGCCGCGTTCACGGCATACCCGTAACCGTCATCCACCGCATCGAAGACCACGCCATACACCGCATCAGCATGGGCCGCGCTGATGAACTCGTCCAGCACGTCGTCCAGCACGCGGGCCGGGTCACGCTCCAGCGGGTCGCCGTAGCCGCCGCCCACCGGAGAATAATAGCTCACCACATCGCCCGGCTCGACCCTCAGGCCGGAGAACTTGGCATGGACTGATTGCACCTGCTCGGGCCGGGCGGCATTGTGGATTTCCAGCTTGCCGCCAGCCCCAGGCAGGCCGCCGAAGATGCCCCAGGGCGCGTCATCGTGGCGGTCCGACTCGTGCGTGACGTAGCCCGGAGTGAGGAAGCGCTGCGACTTCACGACGCCCTGGCCGCCGCGAAACTTGCCGGCGCCGGGGAACACGTCGTCGCGCACCTCGTAACGGTCGCAGATCAGCGGCAGATGCATGCCGAGATCCTCGAGCGGGTTGTTGCGGGTGTTACGCATCAGCTCCTCGACCGTGTCCGGTCCGTCCGAACGCGGCCGCCCGCCCATCGCCGCCTCGTTCACCTCTAGGAACACCCAGTAGTCGCCGTTCGGCCGCACGCCGGAATAGGCGGCGAAGGACAGCGTGGCGGCGTTGCCCGCGGTCGCCTTTTCCGGCACCACCGGCGCCAGGGCCTTGATGATCAGATCGCAGACGCGCTGGATTTGCGTGAACCGCGCCTCCGCCGCCGCCGGCGCGATCGGGTTGAAGATGGAGCCGGCCGGCGCCGTCACCTTGACCGGCCGGAACGAGCCTTCGTTCGCCGGGATCGGATCGGCCAGCGTGTAGGTATCGAGCAGCAGCGCGCGGAACGCGAAATAGCAGGCGACCTTGGTCGATCCCTCGAAGGGCACGTTGAACGCGGTGGGCACCTGCGGCGAGGAGCCGGTCAGGTCCACTTCCACGCCGTCGCCGCGCACCCGCACCGTCACCTTCACCGGCAGCGTCTTGCCCCGATTGCGCCCGTCGTCGTCGAGGAAGCCCTCGGCCGCGTAGTCGCCGTCCGGGATCGCGCTGATGGCGCGGCGCAGCGCCGCCTCGGAATAGTCCATCAGCTGCGCGCAGCTCTGCAGCACGGTCTGCCTGCCGTATTTGGCGAGCAGTTCCTGGAAGCGCCGCACGCCGAGCTCCGCCGACGCGATCTGCGCCGCCAGGTCGCCCATGACCAGGCCGGGGACGCGCGTGTTGTCATGGATGAACTTCCACAGCACGTCGTTTCGCCGGCCCGCCTCGTAGAGCTTGAGGCCGTTGAGCAGCATGCCCTCCGCGAACATGTCGGGCACGTCGATGATGAGGCCTGGCGTCGCCGCGCCGATATCGACATGGTGCGCGGTGTTTGCCGAGAAGCCGACCAGCTCGCCTTCGAAGAACACCGGGATGACGATGGCGATGTCGGGCGAATGGCTGGCACCGAAATACGGATGGTTGTGGATCACGCAGTCGCCCGGCCGCCAGGCGTCAAGCGGCACCGTCTTCTCGATGCCGCGCAGGTAGCCCGGCAGAGAGCCGATGTGCATCGGCGTGGAGTCGGACTCGCACAGCGTCTGGTATTTCGTGTCGAACAAGCCGGCACCGAGGTCCTGGCTCTCGCGGATGATCGACGAATAGGACATGCGGTACAGCACGTTGCCCATCTGCTCGGCGATCGAGTGCAGCGCACCGGCCACAACCTGCAGGGTGATCGGATCGACGTCCTGGCTCATGGGTCGAAACCTCGGGTCAGCGGTTGCGTCAGCTGTGGAAAATGTGCAGGTCGCCGTGCGACAGCACGTGGGCGCGGTAGTCGGGCGGCAGCAGCGTGGTCGAGTTGTGCTGCACGATCAGCGCCGGGCCGTTGACGACGTCATCGTCCAGCAGCTTTGCCCGCACGTAGCGCGGCGTCGGCGTGAGCTTGCCGTCGTCGAAGATCGTGTCGCGCACATAGGCGCGCGCGTCCTGCGGGTCGGTGCGGCCGCCCGCCGGCAGGTCCGGCAGGCGCAGCGGCTCGACCGCGGCGGTGGCGATGCCGCGCAGCGTGATGGCTTCGACCTTCTGGTCATCGAAGGCGTGACCGTAGACCTGCTTGTGCGCCTGGTAGAAATTGCCGATCGCCAAGCCGATGTTGGCGGGTGAGAGGGGTTCGCGCGGCAGCTCGGCGCGCAGCTCGAAGCCCTGGCCGACGTAGCGGCACTCCGCGACCCGCGTGAACCGCTGGCGTTCCGGCGGAATGCCGTCGGCCGTCAGCTGCGCCCGCGCCTCCTCCTCCAGCGCCGCGAGCGCGCGGTTGAGCAGTGCACAGTCCGCCTCGCTCGCGCCGGTCAGCACGGTCAGCACCGAGCGCGTGTACTCGTAGCGCAGTTCCGTCACCAGCAGGCCCATCGCAGCGGTGATGCCGGGATGCAGCGGCGAGATCACGTCTTTCGCGTGGATCATCTCCGCCAGCGCCACCGCATGCAGCGGGCCGGCACCGCCGAAGCCCATCAGCGTGAAGTCGCGCGGGTCGATGCCCTTGGCAACCGAGTTGGCGTTGATCGCCAGCGCCATGTTGTTGTTGACGATCTTGAGGATGCCGAGCGCGGCATCGACCGTGCTCAGGCCGAGCTTGCTCGCGATATGCGTCTCGATCGCCCGCACTGCGCGCGCGCGGTCGATTGCGAGGTCGCCGCCGAGGAACTGCTCCACGTCCAGCCGCCCGAGCACCAGCTGGGCGTCGGTCACCGTCGGCTCCGTGCCGCCCTCGCCGTAGCAGGCCGGGCCGGGATGCGCGCCGGCCGAGCGCGGGCCGACGCGGAATGCGTTGCCGGCGTCGATATAGGCGATGGAGCCGCCGCCCGCGCCGATCGCGTCGATGTCGAGCATCGGCACCAGCACCGGCAGCTGTGCCACCTCCGTGTCGCGCGGGTTCTTCACCCGCAACTCGCCGTCCTGCACGACGCTGATGTCGGCCGAAGTGCCGCCGATGTCGATGGTGATGACGTTCTGCTTGCGGCACGCCTCGCCGGTCCAGCGCCCGCCGATCACGCCGCCCGCGGGGCCGGACAGCAGCAAGCCGATCGGACGTTTCACCGCGTTCTCGACGGTGGAGATGCCGCCGTTCGACTGCATCATGCGTACCGCGGCGCGCACGCCGGCCGCATTCAGCCGCCGCTCCAAATGACGCAGATGCACGGCCGTGCGCGGCCCGATATAGGCGTTCATCGCGCAGGAGGAGAACCGCTCGTACTCGCGCATCACGTTCACCACCTCCGAGGAGGCGCAGACATAGGCGTCCGGCATGGTGCGGCGGACGATCTCGCTGGCGCGCCGCTCGTGCTCATCGTTGAGGAAGCTGAAGAGGAAGGCGACGATCACGGCGTCCAGCCGGCGCTTGGCGAACAGTTCGGCGGCGCGCTCGACCTCGCCGAGCGCGAGCGGCACCGCGATGCGGCCGTCCGGCGGCATGACCCGTTCGGTGACCGCGATGCGGTTACGTCGCTTGACCAGCGGCTTCGATTGCCACGGCACGTCGAACTGCAGCGAGAAATTGTGCGGCCGCTTGTGGCGCGCCATGTGCAGGATGTCGCGGAAGCCGCGCGTGGTGATCATGCCCACTTCGGCGCCCTTGCGCTCGATCACCATGTTGGTCGCGACCGTGGTGCCGTGGAACAGGAAGTCCACCTCCCCCGGTGCGACGCCCGCCATGCGGCAGACCTCCAGCACGCCGCGCACCACCGCCTCGGACTGGTCCGCCGGCGTGCTCGGCACCTTGTGGACCGTCACCTGCTGGCTGCCATCCGCCAGCCCGCGCTCCAGGACGATGTCGGTAAACGTCCCGCCCACGTCCACGCCCACCCGGATCATTGTCGCTCCTCCCATGATCTGACGCACGATGGGCGCCGTCTTATTGCGAAAGTCACTTTCGTTAATGGGCGACGACCCCGCTGCGGGGCGGGCGGCGGCGGTGCCAGTCGCTGACCGCCTGGAACCGCTCGCCGAGCCGGCACAGCACGGCATCGCTGCCTGGCGGCCCGATCAGCTGCACCCCCACGGGCAGTCCGTTCGCGGTAAACCCGGCCGGCAGCGCCAGGGCCGGCAAGCCGAGCAGGTTGATGCCCCGCGTCCAGTAGGAAAAGTTGCCGAGCCGCGCCTCCAGCGCCTCCGGCGTGCCCTCGGTCGCCTCGGCGATGGTCGGTACCGGTTCGGGCAGCACCGGCAGCAGCAGGGCGTCGGCGCCGGCCAGATGGGTGCGCAGGAACTCCCGCCGCAGCGGCGCGCGCAGCCGCAGCGCATCGATATACTCGGCCGCACCATAGGCGAGGCCGCGGGCGATCCGGCGATGGGTGAGCACCCCGTACTCGCCCTGCCGCCCCGCGAGCCAGCGCCCATGCACCGAGGCTGCCTCAGCGCCGAGCACGAGCGTCGCGATCCGCCCGGTAGCGGCGAGATCGGGCGTCGGCACGGCGATCAGGCGGCAACCGGCCGCGCGCAGCGTCTCCGCCGCCGCGGCGAGGGCGGCGCACACCTCCGCCGTCGCCGGCGCCTCCGTCCCCGGCTCCGGCACCGCGACCGTAAAGCCGGCATTGTCCGCCACCGCCTCCGCCTGTCCGGTCGCCACCGCCAGCAGCCGCCCGCAATCCGCGGCGCTGCGCGCGAGGAAGCCGGGGCAATCGAGGCTCGGCGCAAGCGGCATCACGCCGTCCATCGGCAGCATGCCTTGCGTCGGCTTCAGCCCGGTCACGCCGCAGCACGAAGCCGGCAGCCGCACCGATCCGCCGGTGTCGGAGCCGAGAGCCGCGAACGCCTGTCGCGCCGCCACCGCCGCCCCGCTGCCGCTCGACGAGCCGCCGGTGACATGCGCCGCGTTCCACGGATTGGGCCGCGCGCCGAGATGCGCGTTGTCGCCGACCGGGCTCAGCGCGAACTCCGCCATGTGCAGCGCGCCAAGCGTGACCGCCCCGGCCGCCTCCAGCCGGGCGATCAGCGTGGAGCTGCGGGCGGGCCGGTGCCCGGCCAGGATGCGACTGCCGCACTCCATCAGCGCACCGGCGCGGGCGAACATATCCTTGTGCGCGAGCGGCACGCCGTGCAGCGGGCCGAGCGTCTCGCCCGCCGCGCGCCGCCGGTCGCAGTTCCGCGCCTGAACAAGCGCGCGCTCCGCCTCGACGCGCACGAACCAGCCGGTACGGGCGTTGTCGCGCGCGATGGCGTCGAGACAGCCTTGCACGAGCTGCTCGCTGCTGACCACCGCGATGGCCGCCACCGCTTCGGTCAGCGTGGGATCCTCGCACGGCTCGGGCACAGCAGAGGGGGCATCCGCCAGACCGGCGACATCGTCCCAGGCGAGCCCCTGGGCAGCCGCCGCGACCGCGGCGCGGGCGGCGGCTGGGTGCGCCGAAGCAGCCAGGTGCGCGGCGCGCGGCGGACCTACGCCATAGCCCTGCTCAGCCATCACCCTCTCCCCGCGACCCTCATGCGCCATTATTCGGCCGCAGCGCGCGTGGCGTGCAAGTCGTCCAGGTAGGCGATGCAGCGGTCCACCGGCTCGACATCGGCGAACTTCGCATCAATATCGAAAAGGTTCCAGGCGACCGCGCCCGGCACCCGGTCGCCGATGCACTCGCGCACGGCGATGGTGCGGAACCCCTCGGCCAGCCCGTCGCATATGGTCGTGCGCACGCAGGCCGTTGCGGTGACGCCGGTGACGAGGATCGTGTCCACCCCGGCGCTGCGCAGATAGCCGGCCAACGGCGTGCCGCTGAACGCGCTCGCCCGCTTCTTCAGCAGCACATACTCGCCCTGGATCGGCGCGATGCGCTGATCGATCGCCCACAGCTCGGTGTCGGCGAGGTTCACCGCCTCCACCGGGATCTTGTGGTGCCACAGGCCCATGTCGGTGTGCGGATCGTCCCGATCGGTGATCTGGAAGGCGGTGGTGACGTGGACCACCACGGCACCGGCGCGCCGGCACGCCGCCAGCAGGCGCTGCATCGCGGGCATCACCAGATCATCGATCCGCTCGCAGGAGAACGGATTGCCCGGCCGGGTCCAGGCATTGGCGAGATCGACGCTGACCAGTGCCGGGTGGCTGCCGAAGCCGATGCGGCGCTGGAAGCCTCGCGCGCGGTAGATGCGCGTGCTCTCGTCGAAAGCCTTCTGCAGCGTCGCCTCCAGCTCGGCGTAGTCCATGCGCGTGGCTCCCGGTTCCGCGTCAGGTTCGGTCCATGGGACTGCCATCGCCGCCGGCGCAGAATTGCTTATTTTGCAGCGTCTGGTGCAATATCCGCAGCAATGCGCCGCAGCGCCGGGCCGCCGGCCCGCGGCGGCGGGAGACCCCCGTGAGATACCTGCCGGACCTCGAGACCCTGCAATCGTTCCTCGCAGTCGCCGAGGAATTGAGCTTCCGCAGGGCGGCGGAGCGGCTGAACGTCGACCATTCGGCGATGTCGCGACGCATCAAGGACCTGGAGCTGCGGCTCGGCTTCGACCTGTTCTACCGCACCACGCGCGAGGTGCAGCTGACCGAGGCCGGACGAGTGCTCTACGATGAGAACCGACCGCTGCTCGTGGCGCTGCGCGGCTCTATCGAGGCGGCCCGGCGGGTTTCGACCGGCCGTACGGGGCGCATCCGCGTCGGCTACATGGCGTTCGCCGCACTTGCCGTCATGCCGGCGGGAATTGCCGCGTTCAACCGCCGCTTCCCCGACGTGTCGGTGGAGATCCTCTACATGAGCACGCAGGCGCAGAAGATGGCGCTGGCGCAGGGCCGGCTGGACGCCGGTCTCCTGATCGGCCCGTTCGACCACGGCGACTTCGACACGCTGCGCATCGCCGCCGAGCCGCTGCTCGCGGCGCTGCCGGCCGGGCACGACCTGACGGTGCAGGACGCGGTGCGACTGCGGGATCTCGCGTCCTGTCCGCTGGTCCTCGGCAACATGGACGTATGGAGCACCTATCGCCTGCTGCTGGACGACGCGTTCACCGGCCAGGGCCTGCCGCTGCAGCCCGCCTTCGAGCCGTCGAGCACGCTCGGCATCCTCGGGCTCGTCGCGGCGGGGCTGGGCGCGAGCATCCTGCCGGGCAGCATCCGCCAGCTCGGCATGTCGCAGATCGCGTGGCGGCCGATCGCCGATTGCAGCCTGCGCGTCGAGACCGTGCTGGTCTGGTCGAAGGCGTCCAGCCAAACGGTTTCGTACTTCGTCCAGACATGCCGCGGCGTGCTGGTTCCCTCCGAGCTCTCGTGATGGCTGGTGACTGCCGGGTACGACCCCTTTAGCATGCACCGCGAACGACAGGCGAAGCGGGCGCAGCATGACCGACACAGCAATCAGCATTGAGACGATCGCCGCCGGCGAGCGGCTGATGGGGCTCGCGTATTCGCGCGCCGAGCGCGAACTGATGCTCGACAATCTCGACGGCCAGATCGCGGCGGCGCAGGCGCGACGCAAGCTGCTGTTCCCCAACAGCCTGCCGACCGCCAGCCGTTTCGATCCGCGGCTCGCCGATTTCCCGGCGCTGCCGCAAGACGCCGTGCTGCGCCCCTCCGCGGCCGACCCGGGCCCCCTCCCCGCCAGCGACGAGGATGTGGCGTTCGCTCCGGCCGCCAGGCTCTCGCACTGGATCCGGCACGGCCTGCTCGGCAGCCGGCGCCTGACCGAGATCTACCTCGCGCGCATCGCCCAGCACGCCGGCGCGCTGGAGTGTTTCGTGACGGTGACGGCCGATCTGGCGCGCGCGCAGGCCGACGCCGCGGACGCGCTGCTGCGCGCCGGCACGTGGCTCGGCCCGCTGCACGGCATCCCGTACGGCCTGAAGGACCTGTTCGACGCAAACGGCATCCGCACCACCTGGGGCGCGACGCCGTACCAGGATCGCGTCGCCGACGGCGATGCGCGGGTGGTCGAACTGCTGCGGCAAGCGGGCGCGGTGCTGCTCGGCAAGACCACGCTCGGCGCGCTCGCCTACGGCGACATCTGGTTCGGCGGCAAGACGCGCAACCCGTGGAACCTGAACGAGGGTTCCAGCGGGTCGAGTGCCGGATCGGCCGCCGCGGTGGCGGCGGGGCTGTGCGGATTTCGCCATCGGCACCGAAACGCTCGGCTCCATCACCTCGCCCTCGCAGCGCTGCGGCACCACCGGGCTTCGCCCCACCTATGGCCGCGTCAGCCGCGCCGGCGGCATGGCGCTGTGCTGGTCGCTCGACAAGGTCGGCCCGATCTGCCGGTCGGTGGAGGACTGCGCGCTGGTGCTGGCCGCGATCAACGGCGCCGACCCGGCCGACCGCGGCTCCATCGGCGCCGCCTTCAACTTCGATGCCGGCGCAGGGATCGGCGGGCTGCGGCTCGGCTACCTGCCCGACGCGTTCGCGGACAAGGAAGCAACCGATGTCGATCGCGCCGCGCTGGAAGCGGCCAAGTCGCTCGGCATCGAGGTGGTCGAGGTGCGGCTGCCCGATCTGCCCTACGCATCGCTGATGAGCATCCTCTACGCCGAGGCGGCGGCGGCATTCGAGGACCTCACGCTGTCGAACCGCGACGACGAACTTGTCTGGCAGGAGAAGGGGGCCTGGCCGAATGCGTTCCGCAAGGCGCGGTTCCTCTCCGCCGTCGATCACGTGCAGGCGGATCGGCTGCGCTATCGCGTGATGGAGGCGGTCAACGGGGTGTTCCGGGAGGTGGATGCCCTGATCGGACCGTTCATGACCGGCCCGATGCTGATCGCCAGCAATTTCACCGGCCATCCGTGCCTGCATCTGCGTGCGGGATTCCTGCATGTCGGCACACGCTCCGACCCGTCGCTCGCGCACGGCAAGCTCGAGATCGGCGGCGAGACCGGGACCGCGCGACTGTTCGAGGTGCCGCAGGGCATCTCGCTGTGGGCCGGGCTGTTCGATGAAGGCCGGCTCTGCAATCTTGGCTTGGCGCTGGAATTGGCGCTGGGCGTTGCCGACCGGCGGCCGGGTTTTGCCCGCTAGCGCAGGTTCACGCGGGGTGGACATGCCTCAAGCTAAGTCCTTTGCGACGTCATAGCCGGGCTTGTCCCGGAGCGCAAAGTCAGCCCGCCGGCAGAGATGAGGGCGCGCGGTCGCGCGCGTCCGCTGGCGTCGCCGTGGCCGGCGCACGCACATGGCAGGCCGCGAGATGGTCGGCGCCGACCCAACCCAACTGCGGCGTCTGCTCGCGGCAGATCGGCTGCGCGATCGGGCAGCGCGTGTGAAAGGCGCAGCCGGACGGCGGATTGACCGGGCTCGGCACGTCGCCGCGAAGGATCGTCCGCGCCTGCTTGGCGCCGGGCCGCGGCACCGGCACCGCCGCCAGCAGCGCCTCGGTATAGGGATGCACCGGGGCTGCGAACAGCGCCCGCTTCTCGGCAATTTCCACGATCTTGCCGAGATACATGACCGCCACGCGGTGCGCGATGTGCTCGACCACGGCGAGATCGTGGGAGATGAACAGGAACGAAAGCCGAGAGCCGCGCTGCAGGTCGCCCATCAGGTTCAGCACCTGCGCCTGCACCGAGACATCGAGCGCCGAGACCGGCTCGTCGGCGACGATGATGTCCGGTTCCACCGCCAGCGCCCGGGCGATGCCCAGGCGCTGGCGCTGCCCGCCGGAAAGCTGGTGCGGATAGCGCTTCATCTGCTCCGCCCGCAGGCCGACGCGCTCGAACATCGCGGCGACCCGCTCCTCCTTCTCGCGCCCGCGGACAATCCGGTGGATTTCCAGCGGCTCCGCGACAATGCGGCCGCAGGTCATGCGGGGGTTGAAGGACGAGAACGGGTCCTGGAATACCATCTGGATTTCGCGCCGCAGCGCGCGCAGCTCCGCTTCCCCGGCCCGCGTGATGTCGCGGCCGTGCAGCAGGATGCGGCCGCTATCGGCGGGATAGAGGCGCATGAGCGTCTTGCCGAGCGTGGTCTTGCCGCAGCCCGACTCCCCCACCACGCCGAGCGTCTCGCCCGCGCGAACGGAGAAGCTGACGCCGCCGAGCGCATGCACCGCGCCGCCACGGCCGCCAAACAGTCCGTGACCCAGCGGAAACCGCTTCACCAGGTCCTGCACCTCGACAACGGTCGGCGATTCCTGCAGCTTCACCGCGTCAGGCAATCTCGGCCTCCAGCCTGGCACTTTCCCAGCACGCGGCGGCGTGGCCGGCGCGCTTGACCTCCAGCGGCGGCGCGGTGCGGCGGCACTGGTCGGTGGCGAAGCCGCAGCGCGGCGCGAACGCGCACCCGATGATGTCCTCGCGCATGGATGGCACCGTACCGGCGATCTCCTGCAGCCGCGATCCCTCCGACCCCGGCGCGAGCGAGGAGTAGAGATGCGGGATCGCGCCCAGCAGGCCATGCGTGTAGGGGTGCAGCGGATGCGCGAACAGGTCATCGACCGGCGCCTGCTCCACGATCTGCCCTGCATACATCACGATGACGCGCTGCGCCATGTCGGCAACCACACCGAGATCATGCGTGATCAGGATAATCGACGCGCCGACACGGGTCTTCAGTTCGTCCATCAGGTTGAGGATCTGCGCCTGGATCGTGACGTCCAGGGCGGTGGTCGGCTCGTCGGCGATCAGCAGGCGCGGGTTGCAGGCCATCGCCATCGCGATCATCACGCGCTGGCGCAGGCCGCCGGAGAGCTGGAACGGATACTGCCGGGCCCGCCGCTGCGGCTCCGGCACGCGCACGAGTTCGAGCGCGCCGACGGCCGCCCGGTTTGCCGGTGCGCGCGAAAGCCCCTGATGGGTTTCGATGACTTCGGCGATCTGGCGCCCGACCGTCATCACCGGATCGAGCGAGGTCATGGGCTCCTGGAAGATCATCGAGATCGCGTTGCCGCGGATCGCGCGCATGGCCGGCTCGGACAGCGCGAGCAGATCCTCGCCTTCGAAGACGATGCCCTCGCTCGCGACGACGGCGGAGCCCGCATCGAGCAGCCGCAGGATGGCGAGCGCGGTGACGCTCTTGCCGCTGCCGGACTCGCCGACGATGGCGAGCGTCTCGCCGCGCCGCACATCGAACGAGACGCCGTTGACCGCGCGCACGGTGCCGCCGGTGGTCCGGAAGCGGACCCTCAGTCCGCGCACGCGCAGCAAAGGTACCTCGCCAGCGTCCGCGGTTTGCGGCGCCGGGCGGATGTCCGCGGCTACGATGCCCGGCCTCCTCGGTCCCGACGGACCATCGCGTCGCGGTCCATCACCCTCTCGCGCCCCATGCCCGCCAAATAGGCCAATTCCGCCCCTTGTAAAACAGCCCGCTCCCGGTGCTTGATACCACAGGGGCATGGGCCATCAACGATGGCCGACAACAGAGGGGATCGGTCCGATGAGGCGGCGCGATTTTTTGCAGACCTCGGGTCTGCTGATGGGCGGGTTGGCGCTCGGCGGCCTGCCGGGGCCGGCGGACGCCGTGGAGACGCCGAAGCGCGGTGGCACGCTGATCTGGGGTCATTCCGAGACCACCCAGAACCTCGACATCCACCAGACCGGCACCGCCTCCACGCTGCGCCTGCTGCAGAACGTGCACGACACGATCGTGACGGTGGACCACTCCTTCAAAGTGCTGCCCAACGTCGCCGAGAGCTTCGACGTGTCCAAGGATCTGCTGACCTACACGTTCCGCCTGCGCCCGGACGTGAAGTTCCACACCGGCGCGCCGGTCACCTCGGCCGACGTCGTCTATTCGTTCGCGCGCGTGAAGGATCCGAAGACCGGCGCCGTGAACTTCGACGTGTTCAAGGACGTGGCGGCGATCGAGGCACCGGACGCGAGCACCGTCGTCGTGAAGATGAAGCAGCCGTTCGCGCCGTTCCTCGCCCGCCTCGCCGAACTCGGCGCGGGCGCGGTCCTGCCGAAGGACTCCGGCGACATCCAGGGCAAGGCGCCGATCGGCTGCGGCCCGTTCAAGTTCGTCAGCCGCGAGTTCGGCAACAAAGTCGAGCTGACCGGCTTCTCCAGCTACTGGCAGGGCGCTCCCTATCTGGACGGCGTCCTTTCCCACGAGGTGACGGAGGAGACGGTGCGGCTGACCGGGCTGCAGACCGGCCAGTTCCATCTGATCAACGACATCCCGATGGACCGCGTCGCCAAGGTCAAGCAGGACCCGAAGTTGCAGGTGCTGTCCTGGTTCCCCCTGTGCTGGGACTTCCTGAACTTCAACCACGCCAAGAAGCCGTTCGACGACCCGCGCGTGCGCAAGGCGCTCGACCTGATGGTGGACAAGGATGCGCTGATGCAGGGCGCGCTCTGGGGCCAGGGCGTCGTCACCGGCTCGCCGAGTTTCCCCACCTCGGCCAGCTACGATCCGGCGATCAAGCCGCGCAAGCAGGATTTCGACGCCGCGGCGGCCTTGCTCAAGGAGGCCGGCTTCGGCCCCGGCCAGCTGCAGTTCACCTTCAAGGTGACGACGAACTATCCCTATCACGTGCAGGCCGCGCAGATCATGCAGGCGTGGTTCGAGCAGGGCGGCGTGAAGGCGACGACGCAACAGCTGACCTGGGCGGACTGGCTCAGCCAGTGCTGGGTGCATCGCGACTTCGAGGTCACGATGATGAACTTCTTCACGCTGTGGGAGCCGGATTTCCTCTACTACACGCTCTGGAACTCCACCGGCGCGTTCAACTACCGCAACATCAAGGACCAGACGATCGACGACCTGACCGAGAAGGCGCGGCGCTCGACCGATCCGGCGGAACGCGCCGCGATCTACAAGCAGGTGCAGCAGCGCATCCAGGACGAGACGCACGACGTGATCCTGTGGTTCCGCAACGGCACCGTCGCCGCGCAGCAGAGCGTCGGCGGACTGGACAAGCTGGTCCATCCGAACGGTTCGAACCTGATGTTCCGCAACGTCTGGCTGAAAGCCTGAACCAGGCACGGGCAACGCGGGCGCGGCGCGCCGGCGCATGACCTATCTTGCGCGCCGCCTCGTGCTGTTCGTCGTCACGCTGCTGCTCATCACGGTGGTGACGTTCCTGATCACCGCCGTGCTGCCCGGCGATGTGGCGACGATGATCCTCGGCACGCGCAGCAACCCGGAGACGCTCGCCGCCCTGCGCGAGACGCTCGGGCTCGACCAGCCGCTGGTCGTGCAATACGGCCACTGGATGGGCCACGTGCTGTCCGGCGATCTCGGCGTGTCGCTGATCTTCAAGGAGCCGATCGCACTGCTGCTCGGCGAGAAGGTCGCAGCGAGCGCGCTGCTGGTCGTGTTGTCGTTGGTCCTCGCGCTGCTAGCCGCCGTGCCGCTCGGCGTCTGGAGCGCGGTGCATCGCGACCGCTGGCAGGACACGCTGGGCAGCGGTATCGCGCTGGCCGGCATCAGCCTGCCGGATTTCTTCTGGGGCATCGTGCTGATCCTGTTCGTCGCCCGCTGGCTCGACTGGCTGCCGGCGTCCGGCTACGCCTCGCCGGTTGAGAACCTGCCGGTCGCGCTGGAATACGCGCTGCTGCCGTCGATCACGCTCGCACTCAGCCTGATGGCGCATCTGACACGCATGACCCGCTCGGCGATGCTGGAGGTGCTGGGCCAGGATTTCATTCGCGTCTGCCGGGCCAAGGGCCTCGCGGAGGGCGTCGTCATCCTCCGTCACGCACTGCGCAACGCGATCACGCCGGTGCTGACCGTCGCAGGCTTGCAACTCGGCTACCTGTTCGGCTCGATCATCGTCGTGGAAAGCCTGTTCAACTTCACCGGCATGGGCTGGTTGACCTACCAGGCGCTGCTCAACCGCGACATGCCGCTCGTGCAGGCGACGGTGCTGGTCATCGCGGCGGTGGTGATGCTGACCAATCTCGCCATCGACATCGTCTATACTGTGCTCGATCCGCGCGTGCGGCTGTCCTGAGCCATGCGCGCCTTTCTCTCGCCCAAGGGCATCGTCGGTGGCGTTCTCGTCGCCGTCTTCACTCTGGTCGCGATCGTGGCGCCCTATGCGATCCCGGCCAACCAGGCGACCAAGATCAACATCCTCGCGCGCCTGCATCCGCCATCAGCCGCACACTGGTTCGGCACCGACCAACTGGGGCGCGAGCTTGTCTGGCGCGTGCTGCTGGGCGCGAACACCTCGCTCGTCATCGCAGTCGCTGCCGTCATCCTCAGCATCCTGATCGGACTGCCGATCGGCGTGCTCGCCGGCTATTGGCGCGGCTGGACCGACCATGCGCTGATGCGGCTGGTCGAGACGCTGCTGAGTTTCCCGGCCCTGCTGCTGGCGCTGACCATCTCGGCGGTGCTCGGCCCGAGCGAGCGGAACACCATCCTGGCGATCGGCATCGCCTTCGCGCCCTATCTGGCCCGCATCGTCCGCGGCGAGACGCTGCGCGTGATCGCGCTGCCGTATATCGAGGCGGCGCGCTCCCAGGGAGCGACCAACTGGCGCATCGTGCGGCTGCACGTGCTGCCGAACATCATGGCGCCGCTGATCGTGCAGGCGACAATTTCCGTCGCTTTCGCGATCCTCGCCGAGGCCGGCCTGTCGTTCCTCGGTCTCGGCACTCAGCCGCCGACGCCCTCCTGGGGCCTGATGATCCAGGCGAGCCGCGATTACCTCGATGTCGCGCCCTGGACGGCGCTGGTGCCCGGGATCGCCATCGCCATCTCCGTGCTCGGACTCAACATGCTCGGCGACGTGCTGCGCGATGTCCTGGACCCGACGATGATTGTCGGCAACTAGCGAGTCGGCCGCGAAGGACGGGATGATCCGCGACCGCGCCGACCGTCGCCTGCCGCACCTCCGACACTCAGCCTACTCCGCGTCATCCTCGTGCCACGTCCGCCCGTCGCGCTCGATCAGCGCGATCGCGGCCGAAGGTCCCCAGGTGCCCGACGTGTACGGCTTCGGCGGTTCGTGGCTCGCCCCCCACGCCTCCAGGATCGGGTCGATCCAGGCCCAGGCTGCCTCCACCTCGTCGCGGCGCATGAACAGCGTCTGGTTGCCGCGCACCACGTCCATCAGCAGCCGCTCGTACGCATCCGGGTTGCGCGCCGTGAACACGCTGGCAAAGCTCATGTCCAGCGGCACGTGCTGCAGCCGCATCCCGCCCGGGCCGGGGTCCTTGATCATCAGCCACAGCTTCACGCCCTCGTTCGGCTGCAGCCTTATCACCAGCCGGTTCGGCGAAATCGGCCCGGCGCCGGAAAACACCGAATGCGGGATCGGCCGGAACGCCACCACGATCTCCGACACTCGGCTCGCCAGCCGCTTGCCGCTGCGCAGGTAGAACGGCACCCCGGCCCACCGCCAGTTGGCGATGTTCGCGCGCAGCGCCACGAAGGTCTCGGTGCGACTTGCCGGCTGGCCCAGCTCCTCCAGATACCCCTTCACCGGGCCCGCCGGCCGATGCGCCGGCGCGATACTGGCCGCGCACCGTATGCTCCGCCACCGTCTCCGGCGTCATCGGCACCAGCGACTTCAGCACCTTCAGCTTCTCGTCGCGCACCGCATCGGCGGCCAGCGACGTGGGCGGCTCCATCGCCACCAGACAGAGCAGCTGCAGCATGTGGTTCTGCACCATGTCGCGCAGCGCGCCGGCGGTGTCGTAGTAGCCGGCGCGGCCTTCCACGCCCAGCGTCTCGGCGACCGTGATCTGCACATGGTCAACATGCGCGTTGTTCCACAGCGGCTCGAACAGCGCGTTCGCGAAGCGCAGCGCCATCAGGTTCTGCACCGTCTCCTTGCCGAGATAATGGTCGATGCGGTAGACGCGCTCCTCGGGGAACACCGCGCCGATCGCGTCGTTGACCTCGGTGGCGGAGGCGAGGCTTTTGCCGATCGGCTTCTCCACCACCACCCGCGCTTCTTTGCTGGCCAGGCCGTGGCGGCCGATATTGGCGCAGATCGGGCCGAACAGTTCGGGCGTGGTCGCCAGGTAGAACACCCGCACGCGGTCCGGCGTCTCGGCCAGCGCCGCCCCGAGCTCCTGCCAGCCGTCCTCGCCGTCCGCCTGCACCGCGACATAGCCGAGGCGGCCCAGGAAGCGCGCCATCTTGCCGTCCTCGCGTTCCTTCGGCTGGACGTGCTGCTCCAGCCAGCCGCGCGCGAGGTCGCGGAACTCGTTGCCCGACAGCTTGCGGCGGGAGGCGCCGATGATGCGGGCCTCGGGCAATAACTGCCCGGCCGCGTCGCGCTGGTAGAGCGCCGGGATCAGCTTGCGCGCCGCAAGGTCGCCGGTGGCCCCGAACACGACGAGGTCGAACGGCTCGACGGTGATGACGCGGGCAACCATGCCTTCCCTCCTCTCCGAACACAGGTCAGGCGCCGGCCCTGCGGCCGGCGCCTTCCCCCCTGGCATAACCGGTTGGTTCTAGCGGCCGACGGCGCCGCCTAGTGCGACGTCCAGCCCTTATAGTCGTTCACGTTGCCGCCCGCTACCGGCCCGCCGGCGCGGCAGTGACGCAGTTTCAACTCGAACGACCGCAAAACGCCTGCTCCCCCTTCGTAGGCTAATATATTTCTATATCGGAACATTTAGGTCGCACGGGGGGCCGCGCGGTCACGCCGGAACCGGCGGGGCGCTCGGCGCGGGCGGCTTGAGGACGCGGGGCCGCGCGGACGGCGGCCGGGGACCGCAGGCCGGGCGGGACGGGGCCGCCGGCCGTGCGGGCGGCGGAAGGCGCAGCGCCGGCGGCGGGCGGACGCCCAGCATCCGGCAGAGCGGGCGCAGCAGCCGCCCGGCCTGGGGCGCTGCGGCGAGCAGGTCGGCCACCGCCGGATCGGCGAGCAGGTGCTGCAACTGCGAGGCCGCGGCGGCGGCCTGCGGCAGCCGGCGCAGCAGCCAGGCGGCCCCGCGCGGCAGCCGCAGCGGCTGGGGCTGGACCGGACGGGGGGAGCGCAGGCGGCGGCGCGGCGGCGGCAGCTTACCGGCATGGACTTTTGCCGCGAGGCGGGCGAACCGCTCCGCGGTGCGGCGCAGCCGCGACCAGAGCAGCAGTATCAGCGGCCCGGCGAGCCAGGCGCCGGCGCCGCGGGCGGCGAGGACGCGGCGCAGCCCCTCGACCAGAGAGGCGAAGCGGTCGGCCAGGGCGGGAAGAGCGGCGGGCGGCATGACAGCGATACTAACACGGCCCGCGGCGGGCTGGGCAAGCCGGCCGGGCCACCGTCTCAACTCGGACGACCGTGAAAAGCGCTCTCCCCCTGCTCTTTGCGGGGGGAGAGGGAAAAACAGGCAGCGTCGTTTTTCAAACTGCGTCACTACCGCCGGCGCACGGCCCGGTCATCCCTTGACCGCCCCGAAGGACAGGCCGCGCGCCAGGAACCGCTGCACGAAGAACGACAGCACGACCGGCGGCGCCACCGCCAGCAGGGTGTTGACGGACGCCATGTTGAAATCCACGCCGCGCGTCGATCGCGACGCCAGGATGAAGGCCGGCATCGTGGTGGCGTGCTGCGAGGTGAGCGCCGAGGCGAACAGCGCCTCGTTCCAGGTGAAGGCAAACACGATGATCGCCGAGACGATCAAGCCGTCGAGTGACAGCGGCAGCGCAATGAGGCGGAAAATCTGCCAGGCGGTGGCACCCTCCAGCTTGGCCGCGTCCTCGATCTCGGTGCTGACATCGCGGAAGATGTCGCGCATGATGACCACGGCAAAGGCCAGGTTGAAGGTCGAGTAGCACAGGATCAGGCCGGTCCAGGTGTCGATCAGCCGCAGCGCGACCATCATCATGTAGAACGGGATCAGCACGACGGCCGGCGGCATCACGCGCTGCGAGAGGAACCACAGCGTGATGTCGCGCGACTTCTTCGGAAAGAAACGCGCCAGGCTGTAGGCCGCGGGGGTGCCCAGGATGAGAGACAGAGCGGTCGTGCCGAGGCTGACCAGCGTGCTGCTCAGCAGCGCCTGCCGCGCCTCGGGATCGCCGAGCACGTCGTGCCATGACGTCAGAGTCGGCTGGAAGCTGACGAACGGGATCACGGCGCCGGCGCGGAACGTGTCGGCATTGGTCTTGAACGAATTCAACACCGCCCAGAGACCCGGAAAGATCACCCAGAACGCCGCGAGCAGCAGCAGGACGTAGATCAGCAATTTCCCGGCCGGCGGCGTGCGCACCCAGAGCAGGTTTCTCACGGTCTCCTCCTACTCGATGCGCCGGCGCATCTGCCGGAAAAACACCGTGATGATCGCCGAAACCAGGATCAGGTAGATGATCCCCATCGCCGACCCCTTGCCGAAATCGAAGAACTGGATCGTCGTCAGGTAATCCGCGATGCTGAACAGCTGCGTGCTGCTGCCCGGCCCGCCGCTGGTCAGTGCGAACGGCAGGCCGAACGCCTTCAACGCCTCGATCATGCGCAGCAGGATCGCCACCGTCAGGACCGGCCAGGCGAGCGGCAAGGCAAGCTTGCGCAGTACCTGCCAGTGACTCCTGGCGTCCAGCAGCGCGGAATTGTAGAGCTCGTTGGGGATGGCGGCGAAGGCGGCCGAGGCGATCAGGAAGATGAACGAGGACCACCGCCAGATGTCGAGGAGGATGGCCCCGAGCAGCCCGCCCCAGCCAGTCGAGAACCACGGGATATGGATGCCCAGCCAGCCCAGCACGATCGGCACCGGGCCGCCCTCGGAGGTATAGAGCGTGACGCCGAGATAGCCGACCGCGACCCCCATCGTGAACAGCGGGGCGGCGAGGATGCCGCGAAAGATCCGGCTGCCCGGCGGGCGCAGGCTGACCAGCCAGGCAAGCAGCACGCCGATGACGAATTCCGCGGGCACCGCGATGGCGACATAGATCCCGGTGATGGCGATGCTGTACCAGAACGCAGCCGATTTCGAGCACCGCCACGTAATTGGCGAAGCCGACATAGCCGGTGATGCCGCTGCCCAGCACGTAGGTGGCAAAGCTGTAATGCACCACCGAGATCAACGGGAAGAACGTGAATGCGACCACCCACAGCACGGCGGGCAGCAGCATCACGTATTTGAAGCTGCCCCCGTCGTCGAGACGTCGGCGCACACGGCGACTCTCGGCCATATCCCGCTTGCGTCCTTACCCGGTTTCGGTGCGACGGTGGGAAATGCCTGACGCTGCGCCGCGTGGCGACGCAGCTTCAGGCACCGGGTCGTCAGGACTTGAACGACGCCTCATAGAGCGCCTTCTGCTTGTCGCGTCCGTAGCGCTCGGTGACGGCTTCCCAGGCCGTTGCCGTTTCGTCGAGTGCCGCCTTCGGCTGCTTCTGTCCCGCCAGCACGGCCGAAATGTTCACGTCGAGGGAATGCCAGTACTCGGCCGCACCCGGAATGCGGAGATATTCCTCCTGTACCGGGAGCGTCAGGTTCGCATAGTAGGCGTTCAGATATTCCGCCGTGTCCGCCGCATTCCATCCCTCGGCTTGCCACTGCTGGATGGTGCTGGTGCCCGCCGGCGCCAGATATTCCCATTTCATGCCGGGCTGCACGCCGGTCCAGCCATGCGTGCAGTTGAAGAAGGCGTTCTTCCGGTTGGCCATGAAGGCCATGAAATCGTAGGTCGCCTCCTTGTGCTTGGACAGGCGCGACAGCACCGGATGCCAGGTGCCGCCGTTCACGTTCCCCACCTGGTTGAGCGGATATTTCTTCCACTGCCCGGTGATCGGGTTGAACGCTTCCTCCGTCCCCGGGATGGGGGCGCCACCCATCTTGCCCTGGACTTTGGAGGCCTTGGGGTCCTGGGCCAGCGTCGGCAGGTCGCCCCAGGTCGGCTCCATCGCGGCATGGCCTTCGAGAAACAGATTCCAGCCCTGTCCAAGCGTCCAGCCGATCTCCTCCGCCGGCCCGTTCTTGACGAACTTCACGTAGTCCACGAGCGCCCTGAGATGCCCTTCGGAATTGATCAGCGGCTTCATGGTATTCGGATTGAAATAGAAATACTTGTTGTCCGGCGACACGACGTAAGGGGCAGCCAGGGTAAGGAAATGGAAGAAGCCCTGCTCGTTGACTTTGGCATGCAGAGAAATTCCCCAGTCCTTCGAGCCGTCGCCGTTCCAGTCCCAGCCGGTGAAGAAATCACCCAGATCGTGCATCTGCTTCATCGTCTTGGGAGGTGCCGGCAGGTCGTACCCGTACTTGGCCTTGAACTTCGCCTGCACGTCCTTGTTGGTGAAGACATCATGCCGATAGTACAGGCACTGGGCGTCGCCGTCGAACAGCGAGCCGTACACCTTGCCCTCCCAACTGTAGAGCCGGCGCATCGGCGCCAGCCAGTCGTCGGGGTTCCAGTAAGAATAGCGCTTGTCCGCGAGATAGGACTCGAGCGGAACGATGTAAGGGTCCTTGGGCACGAAGAAGTCGCCATAGAACCAGCAACCGGTCTGGTAGGCGTCGTAGCGGCCGAGGCCGCTCGCGAGGTCGGCGAAGATCTGGGTGTGCAGCGTCTCGATCGGCACTTCGGCGACGTTGACGCGGCCGCCGGTCAGCGCCTCCCAGTGTGGGGCGTGGTATTTGACGCAGTCGCCGACCGTCGCCTTGACCGCCATCACGTTGATGGTGGTGCCCTTGTAGGGCTTGGTCTTGAGATACTCGACCCGTTGCTTGGTAATCGGCGCCTCGTAGGGCGAGATCGGATCGGACGGCAGCAGGTCCGGGTCTTGGGCGTAGGCCGGGCGCAACAGCCTGCCCAGTACCGCGGTCGAAACCCCGATCCCGCCGGCAAGTTGCATCAGGCGGCGGCGCGACATCCGCCCGCGGAAATAGTCTTCCGCGAGGGTCTTAAACGCATCCGCATCGTAAGTCTTGGACATATGTTTCTCTCCCGTTTCCAGCAGTTCGAGCGTTCCTGCCCGGTCATTCATGCGGCATTCCCGCAACGTCTTCGAGCGTGCTCTGCGAAGCTCCTGCGCGGCCCGTTCGCCCCTCCTTTTCGCACGGCATGGTGCGCCATCTTGAAGCGTGCTGCCATTATCCTGCCACCGGCAATTTTGTCATATCAAACGCTACCAAATGTCGGTCGCCTTGGTTGCCGCCGATCCTGCCGGCGCCGGGGCCGAAATGCAGGAACAGCGGCAGCGTCGCGGCGCCGAGCACACCGGCCATCGCGCCGAAACTGCCGCGCTTGAGCGTCGGCGGCCGGTGCGCCGGCGCGGTCGCCGCAGCCAGGCGCGGCACCAGGCGCGCGATCAGCTCGTCGATCAGGGCCGGCGGCAGGTCGCTGTCGATGATGACCAGCGGCACGTCGAGCAGCGCGCGGGCCGTCAGCAGCGGCTCGACCAGGGCGCTCGCGCAATCCTCCAGCCATTCCTCGACCGCGCGCGTGCGCTGCGGTGCCGCGAGGCTGGCGGCGGATTCGCCGCGGTGGCGCAAATGCCGCTGCAAGGCCGTGGTGGAGGCGCGGCCGAGCAGCATCTCCCGCCCGTCGCGCGGCTGCGGCGCCGAAGGCAGCCGCGAGGCGGCGACCGGGATGGCGCCGATATCGGCGGCGTTGTCGGCGCTGCCGCGCACCGCCTGCCCGCCCAGCACCACGCCGCCGCCGATCGCCGAGCCGATGAAGAGGTAAAGAAAATCGTCTTCGGTGCGGCCGTGGCCGTGGAACAGCTCGGCGATGGCGGCGGCGGTGCCGTCGTTCTCCTGCATTGCCGGCAGCCCGCTTGCCCGCTCCAATTCCTCCGCCAGGTTCAGCTCGGCGAGCCAGCCGCCGAGATCGGGTGGCCGCGCGATGCCGATGCCGGCGATGCGCCGCCGCCGCGCCGCCGGAACCTGCCGCACCAGTTCCTCCACCTCGGCGCGCAGCAGTTCCAGCGCCTCGGCAGGCGGCGGCAGGCGGTCGTGGCTGCGATGCGCCAGCACGGTGCCCGAGAGGTCGGCCAGCGCGGTTTCGATCCGCGCCCGGTCGAGCCGCACGCCGATCGCATAGGCGCCGCGCGGATCGAGCGCCAGCAGGGTCGCCGGCTGGCCGCGCTGTCCCTGGTGCTTGCGGCCGAGCGAGCGCACCAGGCCGGCGCGTTCCAGCTGCTTGACGATCTGCCCGATGGCGGTGTGGGTCAGCGCGACATGGCGCGCCAGATCGGCCCGCGACGCCTCGCCCAGCCGCCGCAGCCGCTGCAGGATCAGGCGCTGGCTGTCTTGGCGCACCAAAGCCGACACGGCCCCGTTCGCGCCGTCGCGCACGGACATGATCGGACGTTTCTCCCCGCGGCGGCTGTCCCGCCGGATTGTTCAATCAGCTTGCTTTAATTATCCGGCACGGGAGGCAGGTGTCAACATGCCGCGGTAGCTGCGGAACGGTCCGCGCAGCGCCGGCGGCAGCAGCGGCAGCACATGCGCGGCGGCGAGCAGGGCGGCACGCTTGGCACTCGGGCGGCGCAGGACGGAGCGGCGCAGCCAGCGCAGCCCCTCGGCGCTGCGGCCGTGGCGGATCAGTTCGCGGCCGATGATCCAGCGGTTCTCCGCCTCCGCCTGCCGCCGCAGCACCGCCGTCCGCGCCGCCCCGAAGCGTGCCAGCACGGCCGGGTTGCGGAAGATCGCGTTCATGCAGGGGCCGAACGCGCGCGGCTCGCCGGCGAGCCGCAGGATGGCGCTGCCGCGGCGCCGGCGCACGAACAGCAGCGGCGCCGCACCCGGCACCGTCACGAACCGCCCGATCGCGGCCAGCCGGCACCAGAACTCCCAGTCCTCGCCATAGGCGATGTCGCTGCGGAAGCCGACCGCCCGCCGCACCGCCGCCGCGCGGATCAGCACGTGGCCGCCATTGGCGAACAGGTTCTGCACCAGCAGATGCTCGAGGATGTCGCCCTGCGGGAACGGCCCGGTCTTGGCGCCGACGCCGATGCGGCCGTCTTCGCTGACGAAACAGTAGGCGCCATAGGCCGCGACCGCCGCCGGATCGGCCTCAAGCGCGGCGGCGAGGCGCGCCAGCGCGTCGGGGGCGAGCCAGTCGTCGCCGTCGAGGAACATCACCGCATCGCCGTCGATCTCGCCGATGCCGCGGTTACGCGCCGCCGACACGCCGGAGTTGCTCTGGCGCAGCAGGCGGATGTGCGGATCGGCGAATCCGGCCGCCACCGAGGCGGTGTCGTCGGTCGAGCCGTCGTCGATGATGATCAGGGTCCAGCCGCGATGCGTCTGCGCCAGCAGCGATTCGATCGTGGCCGCGAGAAACGCGGCGACGTTGTACGCAGGCGTGACCACGGCGATGTGCATGGACAAGAGATAGCAGCGCCGGGGCCGCAAGGCCGATGCGCTAACCGTATCGTGATCGTGGAACGATGCGGCTCGATTGACGTTGGCGCCGACGCGGCTGAGGGGTACGGCATGCAGCACGTCGCCGGGGCCGCCGCCCCGCCCGCCCACGACTACGATGCGGACGTCGTCATCCTCGCCCTCGACCGCGCGGAAGCGACGGTCGCGGCGATCCGCTCCGCCCTCGCCCAGCGCGGCGTGGCGCGGCACGTGTTCGTGGTCGATCAGGGATCGCAGCCAGACAACCTGGCGCTGCTCGCCGCCGCCGTGGACGGGCGGGAGGATGCCACGCTGGTGCGGCTGGAGCGCAATTGCGGCGTCGCCGGCGGGCGCAACCGCGGCACCGCACTCGGGCACGGGCGGATCATCGCGGCGCTCGACAACGACGCCGAGTTCGCCGATGCCGACACGCTCGCCCGCGCCGTCGCGGCCCTCGATGCGGCGCCGCGGATCGCGGCGCTGGCGTTCCGCATCGTGGTGTTCGCCGACGGCAGCGACGACCTTTCGTCCTGGGGCTATCCGACGAGCCTGCTGGCGCGTGCCGGCGCGGCGTTCGACACCGTCACCTTCGTCGGCGCCGGCCACGCGATCCGCCGTGCCGCCTGGGACGACGCCGGCGGCTACGACGACGCGCTGTTCTTCTGCTGGGAGGAATACGATTTCTGCCTGCGCGCGATCGCCCGCGGCTGGCGCGTGCGCTACCGGGGCGACCTGGTGATCCGCCACAAGGTCAGCCCGGAGCGGCGCTTTGCCTGGTCGGCCACCCGCTGGTTCTACTTCGTGCGCAACCGGCTCTATATCGGCCGCAAGTCGGGCGAGAGCTGGCCGCACATGGCGCCGCGCATCTGCGGCTATCTAGTCAAGGGGGCGCGCAACGGCGTGTTCTGGCAGACGCTGCGCGCGCTGCCGGCGGCGCGGCGAATGGCGCGCGCGGTGCCGCCTTCCGCCCTGCCGCCGCAGGCGCGCGCCTATCTCGCCGCCAATGACGCCGCGCACCGTGGCTCCGCGTTCGCGCGCCTGCGACGCGAGGTGCTGGCGGTGCTGCCCGGGCGGGCCTAGGCGACGCAGCACACATCGGCGGTTGACCACCCTCGCCCGCGGCCCTATCGCCGCGCGGGACAGAGCGGAGGGGCGCATGGGCGTGGTGCGGCGGCAGATCGAAGAGCTGGAGGACAGCCCGATCCTGGACGTGTTCCGCGCCGGCTTCGGCGTGCCCGATCTGATTGCGATGTGGGCCGGCGAGTCGGACGTGCCGACGCCCGAGTTCATCTGCGAAGCGGCCAGCCGGGCGCTCGCCGAGGGACGCACGTTCTACTCCTACAACCGCGGCACGCCGGCGCTGCGCCAGGCGCTGCGCGCATATCATCGCCGCCTGTGGGGCGTGGACATCCCCGACGAGCGGATCTCGCTGACGCTCTCGGGCATGAACGCGGTGATGCTGATCGCGCAGGCGACGGTGCAGCCGGGCGACAATGCCGTGGCGATCACGCCGTCCTGGCCGAACATCATGCGCGCGATGCAGATCAACGGCGCCGCGATGCGCGAGGTGATGCTGACGCGCGGCAATGACGGCTGGCGGCTCGACCTCGATGCGGTGTTCGCCGCCTGCGACGCGCGCACGCGGGTGATCTACCTCGCCTCGCCGGGCAACCCGACCGGCTGGATGATCGAACGTGGCGAGGCCGAGCGGCTGCTCGATTTCGCGCGCGCGCGCAACATCGCCATCCTGTCCGATGAAGTGTACCACCGCATCGTCTATGACCGGCCGGTCGGGTTCTCGTTCCTCGAAATCGCGCGCTCGGACGACCCGGTATTCGTGGTCAACAGTTTTTCCAAAGCCTGGGCGATGACCGGCTGGCGGCTCGGCTGGGTGGTGTATCCGGCGGGCGCGCTCGACGCGTTCGAAAAACTGATCCAGTTCAACACCTCGGGCGGCCTGGAATTCTTGCAGGCCGGCTGCGTCGCCGCTCTCGAACAGGGCGAAGACTTCGTCCATTCCTTCGTCGAACGCTGCCGGGCGGGGCGGGAAATCGTGAATGCACGGCTCGATGCGATGCCGCGCGTGCGCAACATCCCCAGCGCCGGCGCCTTCTATGCGATGTTCGAGGTGGACGGGGTGCGCGACACGCACACGTTCTGCAAGCGCGCGGTCGCCGAGGCGCGGCTCGGCATGGCGCCGGGCACCGCGTTCGGCCGCGGCGCCGAGCGGCTGGTGCGCATCTGCTACGCCAAGAGCGCGGAGAATCTGAGCGAGGCGATGGACCGCCTGGAACGCTTCATCGCCGGCTACGTGGAGTGATGCGGGTTACTCCCTCTCCGCCCCTGGGGGCGGAGAGGGAATGAAGGGGGGCGGATGTTTGAACGCATCAGCCTCAGTGCATGCCGAGCTTCTTGTCCACGAAACTCGTGTCGTAGGCTGCGGAAACATTTTCGCCCGGCCGGCTGATATGGGTTTTCACCATCAGGTCCCAGATCAGCTTCCAGCGCGCATCGGTCATCGCGCCGATCCCGAGCGTTTTCGCATCGCCGCTGTCGATGATGCCGTACCGCTTCATCACGTCGCGCGTGTAGGCCATTTGCGCGTCCGTCATCTCCGGGTTGTCGTGCTTGATCACGGCGAACGCCTTCGCCGGATCGCCGTCGAGGAAGCTGTAGCAGCCCTCGATCGTCGCATTGACGAACCGCTGCACCTCGTCGCGGTGGTCGGTGATCCAGGGCTTGCGCACGCCCAGCAGCGCGCCGTAGTCGGCATAGCCGTCGTCGGACAGCAGGAACACCTGCGGGTGTGCACCGGCCTGCTGCGCCGCGAACGGCTCGCTGGTCAGATACGCCTGCTGGATCGCGCCCTTGTCGTGCATGAAGGGGGCGAGGTTGAACGTGTACGGGCGGATCATGTCGTCGGTGAAGCCGAACTCCGACCGCAGCCACGGCCAGTACCAATTCCTGCGAGAACGCCGAGATCATCACAGGATGCCCCTTCATGTCTGCGAGAGACTTGTAGCCCGCGGATTTGTGGGTCATCAGGATCTGCTCGTTCTTCTGCATGATGTCGGCGACGATGACGATCGGGATGGCGTGCTGGGTGAACCCGATCGCCTGCATCCCTGACGAGATCAGCGCCACATCGACCGCGCCGGCGACCAGCATCTGCGGGCCGTTCACCTGCGGCCCGCCGGGCAGGATGGTCACGTCCAGCCCATGCTTGGCATAGATGCCCGCCGCCTGGGCCTGATAGTAGCAGCCGTGCTCGGCTTCCGCGGTCCAGTCGGCGATGAATTTCAGTTTGTCGGCGGCGCGCGCGGCCGGCGCGGCGAGCATGGTGCCGATCGCGGCGACAGCCAGCGCGGTGCCAGGCAGCAGGCGATCGAAGCGACGCATGTCCCCTCCGGTCAGGCCGTTGCGGCCGTTCTGTTCGCGTTCGCGGCAAACGCGGCGATGCTACGGCACGGCCGTGCCGACGGCAATGCGCCGGACGGCCCTCATCGCTCGCCCAGCGCGCTCTCGTGCCAGTGCCGCAGCAGCCAGCGCGACAGCAGCGACAGCACGGCAAAGATCAGAATGCCGGTCCCCGAGATCAGCACCAGGGCGGCGAACATGCGCGGGATTTCCAGCCGGTAGCCGGCCTCCAGGATGCGGTAGGCGAGGCCGGAGCGGGTGCCGCCGGTGCCGGCAACGAACTCGGCGACCACCGCGCCGATCAACGCCAACCCGCCGGAGATGCGCAGCCCGGCGAGGTAGTACGGCAGCGCCCCCGGCAGGCGCAGCAAGAACAGTTTTTGCAGCCCGCTGGCGCCGTGCAGGCGGAACAGGTCGAGCAGGTTGCGGTCGGTGCTGTTCAGCCCCACCGCGGTGTTGGAGACCACCGGGAAGAACGCCACCAGCCAGGCGCAGATCAGCAGCGCCAGGTGGGTGTCCTTGGCCCAGATGATGATGAGCGGCGCGATCGCCACGATCGGCGTGACCTGCAGGATCACCGCATAGGGGAACAGGCTGCGCTCGATCCAGCGCGACAGCGTGAACAGCATCCCCAGCAGCAGGCCGCCGATGGCCGCGCCCAGGAACGCCTCGATGGTGATGGTCAGCGTCACCATCAGGCTCGGGAACAACGTGGGAAAACCGCTCACCAGGGCTTCGGCGATGCGGACCGGGCTGGGCAGGATGTAGTCCGGCACGCGGTCGGCGCTGACCACCGCCTGCCAGACCGCGAGCATGACGATGCCGAACACGAAGGGGGCGGCGTGGTTCAGCACCTGCGGCACCCCCCGCCGCCGGCCCGCGCCCGTCCCGGCCGCGGTCACGGCGCCGGCCCGCGCATGGTCGCGCCCCTAGACCAGGAAAATGGTCATCAGGATGAGCAGCACGACCACGCAGATCACGTTGACGAGGATGAAACTGGTGAACGCGCCCCAAAAACGCTGGCGGTCGGCGACGAACGCGTCCTCGGTCAGCGGCGCGGGCGCGGTGTGTTGCAGCGTATCGGCCATCGGCGCGTCTCTGTGCTCGGCAGGTTGGTTGGTCACGTGCCGCTTTTAGGCGAGGCCGCCCGCCGCCGGCAAGGGGTTGCACAGCGACGCCTCCGCCGGCGCCGGCGTTCCCCCCTCCCCGCGCGCCAGCAGCGCCAGCGCCAGCGGATAGAGCCGCCATTCCTGCGCCAGCACCCGCGCCGCCAGCGTCGCTTCGGTGTCGTCGCAAAACACCGGCACCGCCGCCTGGGCGAGAATCGGCCCGTCGTCCAGCGCCTCCGTCACCAGATGCACGGTGCAGCCGTGCAGCTTGACCCCGGCGGCGAGCGCGCGGGCGTGCGAGTCCAGCCCGGGGAAGGCGGGCAGCAGGCTCGGGTGGATGTTCAGCATCCGGCCGGCATAGCGCCTAACCAGCAAGGGAGTCAGACGGCGCATATAGCCGGCGAGGCAGACCAGTTCGATCCCCGCCCCCTCCAGCGCCGCCAGCATGGCGCGCTCGTGCGCCGCCCGGTCGCGGCCGAATTCGCGATGGTCGATGGCGAGCACCGGCACGCCGGCGGCGGCGGCGTGGGCGAGGCCGGGGGCGTCCGGCACGTTCGAGACGACCAGCGCGATCCCGGCTGGATAGGCCGGATCGGCGGCGGCGGCGAGCAGGGCCGCGCAGTTGCTGCCGCGGCCGCTGAGCAGCACCGCGGTGCGCCGCCTCATGCCGGCCAGCCTTCGGGCAGGTCGATGCGCACCGCGGCCGGGCCGGCGGCGGCTTCGATGCGGCCGATCGCGAACACGGTCTCGCCCGCCGCCTCCAGCGCCGCGCGCGCGGCCTCGGCGTCGCGCACCACCAGCGCCATGCCGATGCCGCAGTTGAACACGCGCAGCATCTCGTCCGCCGCCACCCCGCCCGCGCGCGCCAGCCAGGACAACACCGGCGGCAGCGTCCAGCGCGAAGCGTCCAGCACCGCCACGGTGCCCTCCGGCAGCACGCGCGGCAGGTTGCCGGGCAGGCCGCCGCCGGTGATGTGCGCCGCCGCGCGCAGCAGCCCGGCACGGTGCAGCGCCAGCAGCGGGCGGACGTAGAGCCGCGTCGGCGTCAGCAGCGCCTCGCCCAGCGTGCTTGCGGAGGCGAACGGCGCCGGGTCGGACCAGCGCAGCCCGATGGCGTCCACGATCCGGCGCACCAGAGAAAAGCCGTTGGAATGCACGCCGGCGCTCGCCAGCCCCAGCACCGCGTCGCCCGGCGCGACGCCCTGCGGCAGCAGCGTGCCGCGCTCCGCCGCGCCGACCGCGAAGCCGGCGAGGTCGTAGTCGCCCTCGCCGTACATCCCCGGCATCTCGGCGGTCTCGCCGCCGACCAGGGCGCAGCCGGACTGCCGGCAGCCCTCGGCGATGCCGGCGATCACCGCCTCCGCCGGCCCGGCCGCGAGCCGGCCGGTGGCGAAGTAGTCGAGGAAAAACAGCGGCTCGGCGCCCTGCACCACGAGGTCGTTGACGCACATGGCGACCAGGTCGATGCCGATCGTGGCGTGCTGCCCGGTCGCGATCGCGAGTTTCAGCTTCGTGCCGACGCCGTCGGTGGTGGCGACCAGCACCGGGTCGGCGAAGCCGGCGGCGCGCGGGTCGAACAGCGCGCCGAACCCGCCGATGCCGCCGAGCACGCCGGCGCGGGCGGTGGCGCGGGCCAGCGGCTTGATGCGCTCGACCAGCGCGTCGCCCGCGGCGATATCGACGCCGGCTCCGCAATAGGTCATGCTGGGCATGGCGGCTCCCGGCCTATGATGCGGTCGTCGGCGGAACTGTGGCGGCCCCGCGGCGCCCGACACAACCATAGCGGGACCGCAGGCGCAACCGGAGCGGCGGATGCCTGACGACGCGAGGAGCCTGCGCAGCGGCCTCGAGGCCCAGAGCGGCGCCCAGGTGGTGAACGTCGCCAACGTCATCACGCTCGGCCGGCTGTGCATCGTGCCGGCCTCGGTGTGGCTGGTGCTGCGCGGCCAGACCATGCTGGCGTTCTGGCTGTTCCTCGCCGCCGGCGCGTCGGATGCGGTGGACGGCTGGCTGGCGCGGCGGCGCGGCCCGACGGCGATCGGCGCGCTGCTTGACCCGGTCGCCGACAAGGCGTTGCTGGTCAGCATGTACGTGACGCTCGCGGCGATCCACGTCCTGCCCGACTGGCTCGCCATCCTGGTGGTGTTCCGCGACCTGGTGATCGTCGGCGGCGTGCTGGCGCTGTCGGTGCTCGGCATGCCGGTGGTGATCCGGCCGCTGATGGTCTCCAAGCTCAACACCGTGCTGCAGATCGCGCTGGTGGCGGCGGCGCTGCTGCATGCCGGCCTCGGCGTCACCACGCCGGTGCTGGCGGGGCTGGTGTGGCTGGTGACGGCGAGCACGCTCGCCTCCGGCGCCGCCTATGTCGCGCAGGCGGCGCGCACGCGATGAGCGGCCCGGCGCTGAAGGAGCCGGTGCGGATCGCGCCCGCGCAGCCGAGCACGCCGCCGGCCGCGCCGCCGCCGCCGCGCGCGGCGACGCGGGCGCAGCGCATCGCGCTGCTGGTCGGGCTGCTGGTGGTGGCGTGGCTGGCTTTGCAGCTGTTCGCCTCGGTGCTGCTGCCGTTCGTGGCCGCCTCCGGCATCGCCTATTTCCTCGACCCGCCGGCGAGCCAGCTCACCCGTGCCGGGGTGCCGCGCGGGGCGGCGGCGCTGCTGCTGATCGTCGCCCTGATCGCGGCCATGCTGCTGTTTGCGCTGCTGCTCTACCCGCTGATCCTGTCGCAGATCGGGCTCTTCATCGGCCGCGTGCCGAGCTATGTCGATGCCATGCGCCAGTTCGCGGCCCACGCGATCGCGCAGTTGCAGGAGCGGCTGGGGCCGGAATACGTGGACGCGAAGCTGCGCGACCTGGTGAGCGGCCAGGCCGGCGCCATGCTGTCCTTCCTCGGCACCGCGCTGACCCGCGTGATCGGCGGCGGCTTCGCGCTGTTCAACGTGGTGTCGCTGTTGGTGGTGACGCCGGTGGTGGCGTTCTACCTGCTGCGCGACTGGCCGCGGATCGTGGCGCGCGTCGATGGCTGGCTGCCGCGGCGCTATGCCGGCGTGCTGCGCGCGCAGGCCCGCGAGGTCGATCGCATCCTGTCGGCCTGGGTGCGCGGCCAGGCGGTGTGCTGCCTCGTGCTGGCGCTGTTCTATGCCGTCGGGCTGTCGGCGGTGGGGCTGGATCTCGGGCTGATCGTGGGGCTGGCGGCGGGCGTGCTGTCGTTCATCCCCTATGTCGGCACGATCACCGGCGGGGTCGCCTCGATCGGGCTGGCGTTGGCGCAGTTCCCGACCTGGACGGGCGTGGCCGAGGTCGCCGTGGTGTTCATCGCCGGCAATCTGCTGGAGGGCTACGTGATCTACCCGCGCTTCCTCGGCGACCGGGTGGAGCTGCATGCGGTGTGGGTGATCTTCGCCCTGTTCGCCGGGGGTGCGGCGTTCGGCTTCCTCGGCGTGCTGCTGGCGGTGCCGGTGGCGGCGGTGATCGGCGTGCTGAGCCGGTTCTGGCTGCGGCGCTATCTGATCAGCGCGCTCTACCTCGATCCGCCGCCGGCGGACAGCGCGGAGCCGTAGCGGCGCGTGTCCGCCGCGGTGATGGCGGCGGTGCTGGCGGGCGCCGCATTGCACGCGACCTGGAACGTCGCCATCCGCTTCGGCGGCGACCGGCGGCAGGAGACGGCGCTGCTGGCGGCGGCCGCAGCGATCCTTGCCGCCGTGGCGCTGCCGTTGCTGCGCCAGCCGCTGCCGCCGGCGTGGCCGCATCTTGTGATCTCAGCGGCGCTGCACGGCCTCTATTATGCGCTGATCGCCGAGGCGTACACGCGCGGCGGGGTGGCCCTGGCGTATCCGCTGATGCGGGGCAGTGCGCCGATGCTGACCACGCTGGCCGCCTGGGTGCTGCTGGGCGAACGGCTGCCGGTGCTCGCCTGGGTCGGGATCGGCGGCATCTGCTCGGGCGTGGCGCTGCTGGCGCGACGGCGCGGCGCGGCCGAGGAGCGGGCGGCGGTGCTGTTCGCGCTCGCCAACGCGGTGGTGATCGCGGCCTATACGATCAACGACGCCGTCGGCGCGCGCGCCTCCGGCTCGCCGGTCGGCTATGCGCTGTGGCTGTTCGTGCTGAGTGCCGTGCCGACGCTGCTGTGGCTGCGCCGCTTCGGCGTGCTGCGCCTGCCGACGCGCCGGCAGGCGCTGCGCGCGGCGGCCGGGGCGGCGTGTTCGATCGCGGCGTATGGCGTGGCGCTGTGGGCGATGACGCGCGCCGACGTGGCCCCGGTCGCGGCGCTGCGCGAGACGGCGATGCTGTTCGGCCTGGTGCTGGCCCGCGCGGTACTGGGCGAGCGGCCGGGCGCACGCGGCTGGGCGGCGGCCGGCGCGATCGCGGCGGGGGCGGCGATGCTGCGGCTGGCATAGCCGCGACGAACCCGGACCCGCCGCCGGCGCTTGGAGTGGGACCGGACGCAGAGAAGGAGCAGCTTCGATGCCGCAGACCCCGAGTTTTGGCACCCTCTACGCCTTCGGCGACAGCCTGTCCGATGCCGGGAACCTGTCGCTCATCACGAAAGCTGCGGGGGCGAGCGAACCGGTCTCGCCGCCGTATTACCAGGCCAGCTACAGCACCGCGCTCGGCCCGGTCTCCGCCAACGTGTTTTCCAACGGGCCGACCTGGGTGCAGGACCTTTCGGTCACCCTCGGCCTGGGCACGCTGGCGCCGAGCGAGATCGGCGGCCACGATTTCGCGGTCGGCGGGGCCGAGACCGGGGCGACGCCGCAGAACGCCGGCGATCCGGAAATCCTGGCGATCTCGCTGCCGGCGCAGCTTGCGGAATTCCAGAAGCTGGTGTCGAGCCCCGCGGCGAACGCGCTCTACACGCTCTCGATCGGCGCCAACGACCTGCTCGACATTTTTGCCGACGCCGCGCTCACGGCGCAGCAGCAGACCACCGACATCGCGGACGCCGTCAGCAACGAGGTCAGCTTCGTCGCCTCGCTGGCCAAGGACGGCGCAAAAGACTTCATGGTGATGAACGTGCCCGACCTCGGCAAGACGCCGGAGGTGATGCAGGGGCTGGCCAACGGCAGCAACACGCCGTCGGCGGCGTTCGACGCCGAGGCGTCGCAGCTCACCGCTGACTACAACAGCGACCTGAGCAGCCAGCTCACGACGCTGGCGGAGACGGATTCGCTGGACGTCCATGTCCTCGACGCCTACGCGCTGGTGGACAACGCGGTGGCCGATCCGCTGGGCTACGGGCTGACCGACGTGACGTCGCCGGTGTGGAGCGGCAACTTCACCAGCGATGCCAGCGGCACGCTGGCAGAGACCGCACCGGCGGCGCAGGACCTGTCGCTGTTCTTCGACCACCTGCATCCGACCGAGACCGGCCACAAGGCGCTCGCCGCGGCGGCGCTGGCGGAGCTGACACCGTGCTACGCCGAGGCGACGCGCATCGCCACCGAGCGCGGCGCGGTCGCGGTGGAGCAACTGCGCATCGGCGAGCGCGTGATCCTGGCCGAAGGCGGCACGGCGCCGGTGGTCTGGCTCGGCCATCGCCGCGTCGATTGCCGGCGCCATCCGCGTTCCGCCGATCTGCGGCCGGTGCGCATCGCCGCCCACGCCTTCGGCCTCGGCCGCCCGCTCCGCGACGTGCGCCTGTCGCCCGACCATGCGGTGTTTTGCGACGGCGTGCTGATCCCGGTGCGCTACCTGCTCAACGACGCCACCGTGCGGCAGGAGGACGTGGACGAAGTCACCTACTGGCACGTGGAACTGCCGGCGCATGGCGTGCTGCTGGCCGACGGGCTGCCGGCGGAGAGCTATCTGGACACCGGCAACCGCGCCGCCTTCGTCGAGGGCGGCGAGCGTGGTGATGGCGCATCCGGCCTTCGCGCGGGCGGTGTGGCATCGCCGCGGCTGCGCGCAGCTGGTCACCGAAGGCCCGGTGCGCGAGCGCGTGTATCGCCGGCTGGTGGCGCAGGCGATCGCGCTCGGCTGGCGGCTGGAGGGCGGCACCTGGGCCGGCGCGCCCGCAGCGGCGGCGGTGGCGCGGTAGCACACCCTCGCCATCGTCCCGCATCCCGCATGGGCGCAATGCGCCGATCGTAGATAACCTCTATCATAGATAGGCGCTATTTCTGCGCGCAGCTCCACCGGAGAGGCTGTCGATGGGCAAGCGCGCGCCGATGCGCCAGACGCTCGGGTTCCTGCTGCACGACACGTCGCGGATGCTGCGCCGGCGCTTCGTGCAGCTCGCGCGCGAGGACGGGCTGCCGCTCAGCCGCTCGGAAGCCTCGGTGCTGCTGCACGTCGCGCACGAGCAGGGGATCAGCCAGGCCGCGCTCGCGGCGCAGCTCGACATCGAGCCGATCGCGCTGGTGCGCCTGCTCGATAGCTTGCAGGACAGCGGGCTGGTGACGCGCCGGCTGCACCCGACCGACCGGCGCGTGCGCACGGTCTGGCTCACCGATGCGGCCGAGCCGATGCTGCGCCGCATCCGCGCCATCGCCGCCGCGGTGCGGCGCGAGGCGACTGCCGGCCTGTCCGCGGCACAGGTCGAGGCGCTGACCGCGGCGCTGCTGGCGATCCGCGCCAACCTCGCCGCCGAGCCGGAGCCGGCGTGATGGACGCGGCCCCGTCCCGCCCGCCGCCACGCATCGACGCGCCGGAGCCGGAAGACTGGGCACGCACGCTCTGGGTCATGGTGGGCATGCAGTTCATCATGACGCTGTCCTTCACCGTGCTCAGTCCGATCCTGCCGCTGTTCCTGCCGGAACTCGGCGTGCATGCGCCGGCGGCGATCGACTGGTGGACCGGCATCCTCAACGGCATCACCTCGCTGGTCGCCGCCTTCGTCTCGCCGATCTGGGGGCGGCTGTCGGACCGGCATGGGCGCAAGCTGATGCTGCTGCGCTCCAGCCTCGCGATCGCCTTCTTCACCGCGCTGATGGGATTGTCGCAGACCGTGTGGCAGTTTTTCGGCGTGCGCGCGCTGATGGGCGCCTTCGCCGGGTTTTCGGCGGCGTCGATCACGCTGGTCGCGAGCCAGGTGCCGGAGCGGCGGCTCGGCTTCGCGCTCGGCTGGCTCTCCACGGGGCAACTGGTGGGCGGACTGGCCGGGCCGATCGTCGGCGGGCTGGTCGCGGACCTGACCGGCAGTTATCGCGTGCCGTTCTTCTTCACGGCCGGCCTGTCCGCGGTGACGATGGCGCTGGCCTGGGCGCTGGTGCGCGAGCGGTTCACGCCGCCCAGGCCGGGGCAGCGCCGCACCTCCGCCTTCGCCGGGCTGCGCGTGCTGGTGGCCGGGTCGGCCGGGCTGCTGCCGCTGTTCGTGGTGCTGCTGTTCGCGCAGTTCGGCGTGCGCACGGTGCAGCCGGTGATCACGCTCTATGTCCAGCAACTGGTGGGCAACGTGCCGAACCTGGCGACGCTGAGCGGGCTGGCGTTCTCGATGACCGGGCTTGCCGACGTGATCGCCTCGCCGTTCCTCGGCAAGCGCAGCGACGTGCTCGGCTATCGCCGCGTGCTGCTGATCAGCCTGTTCGGCGCGGCGCTGTTCAGCGCGCCGCAAGCCTTCGCCGGCAGCTACTGGGTGTTCGTCGCCGAGCGGTTCGGCGTCGGCATGTTCATCGGCGGCATCCTGCCGACGGCGAACGCGCTGGTCGGGCGGCTGGTGCCGGCCTCCGAGCGCGGGCTGATCTATGGGCTGACGGCGTCGGCGACGTTCCTGGGCAACTCGCTGGGGCCGCTGACCGGCGGCGCGGTCGCCGCGACCCTCGGGCTGCGCTGGGTGTTTCTGGTCACCGCCGCGCTGCTGCTGGCCAACCTGGCGTGGGTGTGGATCGCGGTGCCGCGGGACGTGGACCGGATGGTGCTATGACCGCGTTCGCCGGCCGAACGTGGCGGCGAGCGTGTCGCGCAGCATCGGCACGCCGGCCGCCGCGATCAGCACGCCGCCCCAGATCGCGAGCGTCAGAAACTCGCTGATGCCGAGCAGGTTGAATGCCGAGGAGATGAACTGCAGCACGATCAGCGCCAGAACGAGGCCGCTGACCTTGCCGAACCCGCCCATCGGATCGACGCCGCCGAGCACGGCGGCCAGGATGGTGACGAGCAGATAGCTCTGGCCGTAATCGGCATTGGCGGAGTTGAAGCGCGCCATCATCACCAGCGCCGCCGCCGCCGACAGCAGCGCCGACAGCAGATACACTTTCAGCAGCACGCGCCGCGTATCGACGCCGGAGAACCGTGTCGCCTTCTCATTCGAGCCGATCATGGCAATGGCGATGCCGAGCGGCGAACGCGTCAGCATCACCGCGACCGGCAGCGCGATGACGGCGAACACGATCAGCGGCGCCGGAATGCCGAGCGGCGTGCCGTTGCCGATATAGAGCAGCCAGGGCGGAAAGCCGGACAGCACGTTGCCGTGCGTCATCCCGACAGCGGCGCCGCGCACCAGCGTCATGGTGCCGAGCGTGACCAGGATGGGCGAGACGCCGACATAGGCGATCACCAGCCCGTTCAGCAGCCCGATCGCCAGCGCCACCGCGATGCCGGCGCCGACCGCCGCGACTTGCCAGAACACGAACGCCAGCCCCGCCGCGTCCGGATGGCGCGTCAGCACGAAGGCGATGGTCAGCGCGCACAGATCGGCGGTCGCGATGATGGAGAGGTCGAGGCCGCCGGACAGCAGCGTGACCATCATCGCCAGCGACAGGATGCCGAGTTCCGGCATCTGGAACGCCATCGACTGCAGCGTCGGCAGCGCCAGCACTTTCGGCCCGATCACCGCCCAGAACAGCGCCACCAGCAGCGCCAGCAGCACCAGCAGCCGGATGTTGGTCGGATCGAGCCGCAGCGACGGCGCACTGCTCCGCAGCGGCTTGGCCTCGCGCGACAGCGTGGTCATGCCGCGGCGGCTTTCGCGCGATGGCGCCCGCGCAGTTCCAGCGCCGTGCTGCTGACCGCGACAAGGATCATCGCCCCGGCGAAGAAGTCCAGCCAGTACGACGGCACGCCGGCGATGATCAGGCCGTTTTCCAGCACCGCCAGCAGCGTCACCCCGAGGATCGCGCCGAGCACGCTGCCGACGCCGCCGAGCAGGCTGGCGCCGCCGAGCACCACCGCGGCCAGCACCTGCAGCTCTTTCCCGACCAGCGACGTCGGCATCACCGACTGGTCGAGCTCCGCCTGCGCCAGCGAGGCAATACCCGCCATGACGCCCATCAAGCCATAGGCCAGCAGGTTGAGGCGGAAGACGTTGAAGCCCGCCCGCCCGGCCGCGTCCCGGTTGCCGCCGAGAGCATAGATCTGCCGCCCGGTGCTGGTGCGCGCCAGCAGCACCCACACGGCCGCGAAGGATACGAACAGCAGCAGGATCTGCAGGTTCACCGCATAGGTCTGGTGATACGCGGACAGGATCGGCCAGTTGATGCCTTGCGCGAACCAGTCGGGCAGCGTGTAGATGTAGTTGCCGTGCGTGAAGAACACGAGAATGCCGTAATAGATGTTCAGCGTCGCAATGGTGACGATGATCGAGGAGATGCGCAGCGCGCTGACCAGCACCGCATTGACGAGGCCGAGCGCCAGCCCGACCGTGATCGCGATCGCGAACATGCCGACCCAGCCCAGCGGCCACGCCAGCGCCGCCGACACGGCGGCATATTGCGCGACCGACGCCGTGGCCGTGAAGGAAATGTCGATGCCGCCGGAAATCAGTACCACCAGCAGCCCCGCGGCCAGGATGCCGGTGAAGGCGTAGCTGGTCATCAGGTCGAACAGGTTCTGCAACGTAAAAAAGTGCGGCGTGGTGGCGGCGAGGACCGCGACCATCACCACGATGACGACGAACAGCCGGCCCTCGTGGCTGCCGGTCAGCCGGTGGAGAATGTCACGCATCCACCGCCTCTTCGATGTCGGCCTCGCGCGCATCGTGCGGCGCAAAGCTGCTGACCATGCGCCCGTCGCGCATCACCAGCACGCGGTGACAATGGAAATACACTTCCGGCACTTCGTCGGAGATCATGATGACGGCCATGCCTTCGCCCGCGAGGCGCGCGACGATTTCATAGATGCCGTGCTTGCCGTTCACGTCGACGCCGGCGGTCGGCGTGTCGAGGATCAACACGATGGGCTTGGTCGCCAGCCACTTCGCCAGCACCACGCGCTGCTGGTTGCCGCCGGAGAGCGTATGGACCGCGTGCTCGGCGCTCGCCACCTTGATCGCGAGGTTGCGAATCCAGTGCTCGGCCGCCGCCGCACGCACGCGCGCCGGGATCAGGCCGAGCGCGCGCTGCAGTGTGTCCAGCACGGTCAGCAGGATGTTCGCCGCGATCGGCTGCGCCACCACCAGCCCCTGCGTCAGCCGGTCCTCCGGCACGTAGGCGATGCCGTGCGCGATCGCATCGCGGTTGCTGCCGAGATGCACGGGTTTGCCGTGCATCAGGATTTCGCCCGCATCCGGTTGCGTCATGCCGAACAGCGACAGCGCGAGCTCGGATCGCCCCGCGCCCAGCCGCCCGGTGATGCCGAGAATCTCGCCGCGCCGAAGCGTGAAACCGACATCCGCGTATTCGCCGGCGCGGCTGAGGTCGCGCACTTCCAGCACCGGCGCGGCCGAGTCGAAATCCGCGCGCGGCGGCAGGTAAGAAAATTCCTTTCCCGTCATCAGCACGGCGAGCCGCCGGTCGTCCATCTCCGCGGCGGCAAACGTGCCGAGCATGCGCCCGTCGCGCAGCACGCTGACGCGTTCGGCGATCGCCATGATCTCCTTCAGCTTGTGGCTGACGAACACCACGGTGACGCCCTGGCGCTTGAGTTCCAGCGTCAGATCGAGCAGCGTCTCCACCTCGCGCCGCGTCAGCGACGCGGTCGGCTCGTCCATGATGAGGAACCGCGCGTGCGCGGCCATCGCGCGGCAGATCGCCACCAGCTGCCGATTCGCCACCGGCAGGTTGCCGACCAGCGCGTCCGGGTCGAGTTCTATCCGCAGTTGCGCCATCGCCGCCGCCGCGGTGTCGCGGATGCGCCGCCAGCTCACCGCGTGCGGCCGGCCGAGATGGTGGAAGATGCCGATGTTCTCGGCCACCGTCTGATTCGGGAACAGCGAAAGGTCCTGGTAGATGACCTGGATGCCGAGCTCGGTGCTGCGGATCGCGGTCAGATGCGGCTCGCGCTTCCCCTCGATGACGATCTCGCTGCCGGCATCGGGTGCAGTGACACCGGCGATGATTTTTATCATCGTCGATTTGCCCGACCCGTTCTCGCCGATCAGGCAGTGGACCTCGCCGGCGGTGACGGCGAGGTCCACGTCGGTCAGCGCCTGCACGCCCCCGAACCGCTTGGAGATGTGCCGCAGTTCGAGGAAGTTGCTCAAGGCGCCCGCATGGTCGTGTTGCGGCCTGGTGTCACAGCCCCTGCGCGATCAGCCCGTCGATGGTCTGCTTGTTGATCGTCAGGATGTCGTTCCACGCCACCACGCGCCCGGCCACATCCACGGTCGCCTTGCCGAGGCCCGGCACGTCGAACCCGCTCTCGATCGGCTCGCCCTTCAGCACGCGCGACGCCACCGCGACCATCGCGTAGCCGGCGTCGATCGGACTCCACAGGAAACCTTCCTTGATGGTGCCGTCCATGATCATCGGCTTGGCCTGCGACGGCACCACGGTGCCGACCACCATCACCTTGTCGGCGAGGTGCTTCTGCTTCACCGCGATGCCGGCGCCGATCGGGCCGTTCGAGCCGAAGCCGAGGATGCCCGTCAGGTTCGGGAACGCTTTCAGCACGTCGAGCGTGGTGCGCTCGCTGGTGTCGATCTCGTCGGCGCCGGGATAGCGGCTTGCCGCCAATTTCATCTTCGGGTAATGCGCCTTCTGGTAGGCGATGGCGGCGTCGGCCCATTTGTTGTGCAGCGGCGTGGTCAGCGTGCCGACATAGATGACGTATTCGCCCGCCTCGCCCATGAAGCCGGCGAGCGCCTTCATCTGCTCCTCGCCGAACTTCACCGAGTCGATCAGCTCCACGTCCCAGGTGCGGCCGTCCTGGTTCGGGCCTTCCTGCGTGATCACCGGGATTTTCGCCGCCTGCGCGCGCTGCAGCACCGGCGCGAGCACTTTCACGTCGAGCGGCACCAGCCCGATCACGTCCACCCGGCGCGCGATCAGGTCCTCGACCAGCCGCACCTGCTGCGCCGGATCGACATGCGCCGGGCCGACCATCGAGGTGTCGATACCGAACTGCTTGCCGCCGTGCGTCAGCCCCTTGTTGACCAGGTTGAACCAGGGGATGCCGGTGATCTTCACCACCGTCACCATGGTCGGCTCGGCGGCGCGCGCGATCGGCGAGCGGCCGGCAACCGCCGCCGCGGCCGCGCCGGCGGCCAGGAGTTGAAGCGTCTGGCGTCTCTGCAACATGATGTTTCCTCCACCCTGCGGGGACTGAACGGCCCCTCGTCGGGCGCGCAGCATGCCAGCGTGCCGCCTTGTGTCAATCCGTGTCTTGGCACGTTTAACACGGCCGGCTTCCGGGGCTTGGTTGGCGTCCGGCCGGCTTCGTGCCAGTCTCGGCCGCGTGCCGCCGCCCCCCGCCCCGCAAGCTGCCCTCTGGCGCCAGTTGCCGCTGCCGTTCGCGCACACGCCGCACCACGGCGCCGCCGATTTCCTGCCCGCGCCCTCCAACGACGCGGCGCTCGCCTGGCTGGACCGCACCGAGGACTGGCCGCTGCTGCGGCTGGCGCTGTGGGGCGAGGAGGGCAGCGGCAAGACGCATCTGCTGCGGCTGTGGGCGGAGCGGATGCGGGCGGCGGTGGTTTCCGGCCCCGCCCTGCCGCGCGACCTCGGCGGCGCCGCCGGACCGCTGGCCATCGACGACGCCGACACGGCGGCGGAGCGCCCGCTGCTGCACACGCTGAACCAAGCCGCCGAGGCGAGCCAGCCGGTGCTGCTCGCCGGCCGCGCGCCGCCGTCGCGCTGGCCGACGGCGCTCCCCGACCTGGCGAGCCGGCTGCGCGCGGTGACCGCGGTGGAAATCCGCCCGGCCGAGGACAGTCTTTTGCGCGCCCTGCTCGCCCGCCTGCTGGCCGAGCGGCAGATCGCGGTGCCGGAGGCGGTGCAGGATTTCCTGCTCGCCCGCCTGCCGCGCACGCCGGCGGCGATGCGCGAGGCGGCGGCGCGCCTGGATCGCGCCGCGCTGGCCGCCGGCCGCCCGGTCACGCGCACGGTCGCCGCCGCGGTGCTGGAAGGGCTGGCCGATCCCGCGCACGACGGCAGCATCGCCGCGCCGCCGGCCAACGCGCCGCGGCTGCTGTAGCGCGCACCGGGCCGGGCGTGGCACCATCGCCCGGTTCGTGGTCCACCTTGCCGATATGAAACTTCAGCGTCCCGTTCACGCCCACCCTCCTCGCCGCAGCCGCGCATCCTGTAGGGTCGGCCCGGCAGCGGACGATGGAGGCATCGCAATGCCCGACGACCTGATCATCGCAGCGCCGGCGGCGGCGCCGGCGATCGCGCCGGACGACCCGGCGCGGTTCATCAACCGCGAGCTGTCCTGGCTCGACTTCAACCGGCGCGTCGTCGAGGAGGCGGAGAACGCCCGCCACCCGCTGCTGGAGCGGCTGCGCTTCCTGTCGATCAGCGCCAGCAACCTCGACGAGTTCTACTCCGTCCGCGTCGCCGGGCTGGTCGGGCAGGCCAAGGCCGGCGTCACCCTGCCCTCGCCCGACGGCCGCACGCCGGCGCAGCAGCTCGCCGAGGTGGAGGCGCGCGCCCGCCTGCTGCTGGACGGGCAGCAGCGCGTCTGGCGCACGCTGCGCGCCCTGCTGGCCGAGGCCGGCATCGCCGTCGCCGACCCCGCCGAGCTCTCCGGCGCCGACCTCGTCTGGCTGGAGGCGTGGTTCATGGAGCGCGTGTTCCCGGTGCTGACGCCGCTCGCGATCGACCCGGCGCACCCGTTCCCGTTCATCCCCAACATGGGCCTGGTGATGGCGCTGCGGCTGCTGCGCGCGGAGGACGGGCACCTGATGCGCGGCCTGATCCCGATGCCGGCCCAGGTGGAACGCTTCATCCGCCTGCCCGCCGCCGGCGACGGCGCATCCGGCATCCGCTTCCTGCTGCTCGAACATCTGGTCGGGCTGTTCCTCGGAAAACTGTTCCCCGGCTTCGAGCTGCTCGGCCAGGGCCTGTTCCGCCTGATCCGCGACACCGACGTGGAGTTCGAGGAAGAGGCCGAAGACCTCGTGCGCTCCTACGAGACCGCGCTGAAGCGGCGGCGCCGCGGCGTGGCGATCCACCTCACCGTCAATGCCGGCATGCCCGACGACCTGCGCGAACTGGTCGCCGACGAGCTGGACGCGACCGCGCAGGCGGTGTTCGTGCTCGACGGCCTGCTGGGGCTTGCCGACCTCAGCCGGCTGATCGTCGATGACCGGCCGGACCTGCTGTTCCCGCCCTACACGCCGCGCTTCCCCGAGCGCATCCGCGATTTCGGCGGCGACTGTTTTGCCGCCATCCGCGCGAAAGACATCATCGTCCACCACCCGTTCGAGAGTTTTGACGTGGTGGTGCAGTTCCTGCGGCAGGCGGCGCGCGACCCGGCGGTGGTCGCGGTCAAGCAGACGCTGTATCGCACCAGCCGCGACAGCCCGATCGTCAAGGCGCTGATCGAGGCGGCGGAGGCCGGCAAGTCGGTGACCGCGATGGTGGAGCTGCGCGCCCGCTTCGACGAGGAGGCGAACATCCGCCTCGCCCGCGCGATGGAAGCCGCCGGCGTGCAGGTGGTGTTCGGCTTCACCGAGCAGAAGACGCACGCGAAACTGTCGTTCGTGGTGCGGCGCGAGGCCACCGGCCTGCGCGCCTACGCGCATTTCGGCACCGGCAACTACCATCCGATCACCGCGCGCATCTACACCGACCTGAGTTTCTTCACCACCGAGCCGGAGCTGACGCGCGACGCCGCGCGGCTGTTCAACTACATGACCGGCTACGCGCGGCCGGAGCGGATGGAGGCGCTGGCGTTCAGCCCGCTGACCACGCGCAGCGCGCTGAACGAGCTGATCGACCGCGAGATCGCGTTTGCGCACGAGGGCCGGCCGGCCACCATCTGGCTCAAGCTCAATGCGCTGGTGGACGACCAGCTGATCGACAAGCTGTACGAGGCGTCGCGCGCCGGTGTGAAGACGATGGCGGTGGTGCGCGGCATCTGCTGCCTGCGTCCCGGCGTTGCCGGCCTGTCGGACAACATCCGGGTGAAGTCGATCGTGGGCCGTTTTCTGGAGCACAGCCGCATCTGCGCCTTCGGCAACGGCCACAAGCTGCCGAGCCGCCACGCGCGCGTGTTCATCAGCTCGGCCGACTGGATGGCGCGCAACATGGACTGGCGGGTGGAGACGCTGGTGCCGATCCACAACCCGACCGTGCATGCGCAGGTGCTCGACCAGATCATGGTGGTGAACCTCAAGGACAGCGTGCAGTCCTGGGAGCTGCACGCCGACGGCACCTGGCGGCGCGTGGTGCCGGGGGCGGGCAAGGCGCGCATCTCGGCGCATGACTATTTCATGACCAATCCGTCGCTGTCCGGGCGCGGCTCGGCGCTGCACGGCCCGCTGGGCACGGCCGGGCTGCCGCACGCGCGCCGGCCGGACCGCCTGCTGCAGGACTGAGCGATGCCCGCCGCCCCGCGCTCCGCCGTCGTCGATCTCGGCTCGAACTCGGTGCGCCTCGTCGTGTTCGAGGGCCGCGGGCGCAACCCGGTCGCGATCTTCAACGAGAAGGCGGTGCTGCGGCTCGGCCGCGGGTTGCAGGGCAGCGGGCTGCTCAACCCCGAGGCGATGGAGCAGGCGGTGACGGTGATGAACCGCTACCACACCATCGCGCGGGCCATGCACGCCGAGCCGTTCGAGGTGCTGGGCACCGCGGCGATGCGCGACGCGGCGAACGGGCCGCTGCTGGTCGCGGCACTCTCAGGCCGCATGCCCGGCGTGCCGATCCGCATCCTCTCCGGCGAGGCGGAGGCCGACCTGTCGGCGCGCGGCGTGCTGTGCGGCATCCCCGAGGCGGACGGGATTCTCGCCGACATCGGCGGCGGCTCGCTGGAGGTGGTGCATCTGGCGGGCGGTGAGCGGCGTCAGGTGCAGACGCTGCGGCTGGGCGTGATCCGGCTGGCCGAGCGCGCCGGCGGCGACATCGCGCGCGCCCGCGCGATCGCGGAGGCGGAACTGGGCGAGGTCGGCTGGCTCGCCGAGGGCTCGGGAAAGGACCTTTACGCGGTGGGCGGCGCGTGGCGGGCCGTGGCGCGGATGCACATCGCGCAGACCGGCTATCCGCTGAACATGATCCACCACTACACGGTCGGCCGCGAGGAGATGCGCGAGCTGACCGGCCTGATCGCGGCGGCGTCGCGGCGCGTGCTGGAGCGCATGCCGGGCGCGCCGCGGCGGCGGCTGGACGACCTGCCCTATGCCGCGGTGGCGCTGCGGCGGGTGCTGCGCGCGACCGGGGCGCGGCGCGTGGTGTTCAGCGCCAACGGGCTGCGCGAAGGCTGGTACATGGGCCTGATCCCGCCAGCGGTGCGCGCCGAGGACCCGCTGCTGGCGGCGGCGCGCGACCTTGCCGCCGCCTATGGCCGCGACGCGGCGCTGCCGCCGGCGCTGCTGGCCTGGACCGACCCGCTGTTCCCCGCCGAGGCGGCGGCGTGGCAGCGGCTGCGCGAGGCGGTGTGCTGGCTGAGCGACATCGGCAGCCACGACCACCCGGAATACCGCGCCGAGCAGGCGTTTTTGCGCATCCTGCGCCAGCCCGGCGTCGGCATGGACCATCCGGCGCGCGCCTATATCGGGCTGGCCTTGGCGCTGCGCTACGAGGCCGAGCCGGACGCGCCGTTTCTGGCGCTGGCGCGCGGGCTGCTGGCGCCGGAGGCGGTGCAGCGGGCGACGGTGCTCGGCTGTGCGCTGCGGCTGGCCTACACGCTCTCGGCCGGCACGACCGACCTGCTGGCGGCGACACGGCTGGAGGTGAGCGGCGCGCTGACGTTGCAGCTCACCGTCGGCAGCGGCGTGTTCGCGGGCGACAGCGTGACGCGGCGGCTCGACCGGCTGGCCCTGGCGCTGGGCGTGGCGGCGCAGACGGAGGCGGCGGGGTAGCGCGGGCCGGCGCATGTTTCTGATCCGGAACGTTCAGGCCGTGCGGCGGCGCCGCGCGGTCACGCCGGAACGACCGGGGCGCTCGGTGCGGGCGGCGTGAGGAGGCGAGGCCGCGCGGGCGACGGCGGCCGGGGACGGTCGGCGGGGCGGGACGGCGCCGCCGGCCGGCCGGGCGGCGGACGAACGGACGGCGGGGGGCCCACGGGACCGGCCTGCGGCCGGCCCGAGGACAGGCTCCGGGCCGGCGGCGGGCGGACCCCCAGCATTTGGCACAGCGGGCGGAGCAGCCGCCCGGCCTGCGGCGCGGCGGCGAGCAACTCGGCCATCGCCGGATCGGCGAGCAGGTGCTGCAACTGCGAGGCGGCGGACGCGGCCTGCGGCAGCCGGCGCAGCAGCCAGGCGAAGCCGCGCGGCAGCCGCAGCGGCGGGGGCTGGACCTTGCGGGGGGCGCGCCGCCGGCGGCGCGGCAGCGGCAGGGTGCCGGCGCGGAATTTTTCCGCGAGGCGGGCGAAGCGGAGCGCGGTGCGGCGCAGCCGCGACCAGAGCAGGGCGAGCAGCGGCCAGGCGATCCCCATTCCGGCGCCGCGGTCGGCGAGGCCGCGGCACAGCCCGTCGATCAGACAGGCGAAGCGGTCGGCCAGGGCGGGGGGAGCGGAGGGCTGCACGACAGGAAAACTAACATGACCCCTGGGGGGCTGGGCAAGCAGGCCGTTCGGGCAATGGTTGCGGCAGCGTGCGGACCCAGGATCGCGACGTCGCTCGCGCTGCTCACCTATTCGGGCGTGCTGAAACCCCGCGAGGAATGAGCGTGACGGCAGCGGCTCAGGGCAGTGCGAACGCGAGGATCGAATTGCCGCGCTTGTAGCCGAGCTGCCCGTTGCCGCCGGCCGCCACCGCGATGTACTGGCGGTCGTCGAGCATGTACGACACCGGCGGCGCGTTCACCCCGGCATCCGCCTGGTACTGCCACAGCACCGCGCCCGACAGCGCGTCATACGCCTTGAACAGCCCGTTGCCCTCGCCCGCGAACACCAGCCCGCCCGCGGTCGCCAGCACGCCGCCGATCATCGGCTCGGGCGTCTTCACCTGCCAGCGGATGTGGCCGGTGTGGAAATCCACTGCGACCACGCTGCCCCATTGCTCTTCGTCAGGGATCACCGTCATCGCGCCGCCGAACCAGGATTTTCCGGGTGCGTAGTCCGACGGCTGGTAGCTGTAGCTCATCGTCTGATGCAGCGTGACGGCGTAGGCGAGGCCGGCACCGGGATTGACCGCGATCGGCGACCAGCCGACGCCGCCGTTGGTGCCGGGCGCGATGCGCGTGCCTTCCTTGGTGGGGTGCGCGTACATGTTGGTCTGCGGCACCAGCGGGTCGGAGGCGCGGATCAGCCGGCAGTCGCGCCGGTCATGCACGTAGAGGAACCCGGTCTTGCCGGCGTGCAGCAGGCCGGGGACGGTGTTGCCGGCCGCATCCTGCACGTCGATCAGCACCGGCGGGCTGACCGCATCCAGGTCCCACAGATCGTGCGGGACGTATTGCAGATGGCAGACATAGGCGCCGGTATCGAGGTCCACCGACACCAGCGAGTTGGTGTAGAGGTTGTCACCGGGCCGGGCCGCGCCGTCGAGATCGGGCGAGGGATTGCCGACCACGAAATACACCCGCCGCAGCGCGAGGTCGATCGCCGGCGTCTGCCAGACGCCGCCGCCCAGCGTGCGATAGGGATCGCCCTGGCGCGCCAGGCGGAGCTGCTCGTGGTCGATGTGGCGGTGCAGGTCGTGCCCGGTGGCGTCGTGGGTGGCCCAGACGCCGACGGAATTTTCCGCCGTCGTGTAGAATGTCCACAACAGCTTGCCGGCGGCGGCATCGTACGCCTTGACGAAGCCGCGGATGCCGAACTCGCCGCCGCTGACGCCGATCAGCACTTTTCCGTCCACCGGCAGCGGCGCCATGTTCTCGCTGTAGCCCTGCTCCGGGTCGGCGATCGGGACGTCCCAGCGCACCGAGCCGTCGGCGGCGTTCAGCGCGATCAGCCTGGCATCGAGGGTCGCCACGAACACGCTGTCGCCCGCAACCGCGGCGCCGCGATTGGCCGGCCCGCAGCACGGGCTGCGGATCGGCCCCAGTTTCGGCGCGAAGTGCCAGATTTGCCGCCCGGTGCGCGCGTCGAGCGCATAGACGTGGTCGAACGCGGTGGTGACGAACATGACGCCGTTGACCACGATCGGCGAGGTCTCCAGCGTTTCGGTGATCTCGGTGTGGAACGTCCAGGCGGGCTGCAGGGCGGCGACGTTGCCGGCATTGATGCGGCCGTTCGGGTAGTAGCGGGTCTGTGCGTAATTGCCGTTCGGCAGCAGGAAGTCGGCATCGTTCGTCGCAGCGGCCTGCAACATCTCGTGCGAGGCGTGGAAGTCGTGCAGCTGCGCCGGCACGTCGTCCGCGGCCTGCCCCGCCGAGGGGCGGGCGAGCAGCAGCAGGCAAGCCAGCAGGGTGCCAGCGCCGCCCGCCGCCAGCCCGACGCGACGGCCCGGCATCAGCGACGCGACGTTGGCAATCCCGTCCATCGGCATCGACGCATGCTCCGATCTCAACCGGCCGGGGGCAGCCAGCCCGCCCCGCAACCGGCGGTGGCGGCAGCTTAGCCGTTTGCAGGCCAAGGCGGCCAGACGGACATGCCGGCTGCTACGCTTCGTAACGCCGCCCGGCCGGGACCGCAGCGGCCGCCCGCCTCGAAAGAGACGGAAGATCAGCCTGTTCGCGCCCCGAATTGCGTCAGCGATAGAACGCCGGCCGGTCCCCGACCGCCACCCGCGCCCGCGCCCCGCGCGCCAGCGCGCCGACGCAGGCGATCGCGGTGGCGGTGGCGGCGTAGCCGTCCCAGGCGCTCGCGCCCACCGGCACGCCGCTCAGCATCGCCTGCACCCAGGCCTGCAGCTGCCGCCGGTAGGCGACGCCGAAATGCGCGCGCCAGTCGGCCGCCAGCGTCACCGCCTCGCGCCCGGCGTGGCGCAGCACCACCGGCTCGACCGGAGCGCGCGTCAGGCTGCCGCGCTCGCCGACCAGCTCGGCGCGCACGTCGTAGCCATAGCCGGCGTTGACGAACACCTCGGCATCCACCAGCAGGCCGCGCTCGGTCTCCAGCACCAAAAATTGCCGGTCGCGGATCGCTGCCCCGGCGACCGGCGGGGCGAACACCGTGGCGGCGACGATCTCCTGGCCCAGCAGGAAGCGCGCAATGTCGATCTCGTGGACGGCGGAGTTGGTGATCACCATCTCGGACTCGAACCACGACGGCACCGAGGCATTGCGATGCACGCAATGCAGCATCACCGGCGCGCCGATTTCGCCGGCCGCGAGCCGCGCCTTCATCTCGGCATAGGCCGGGTCGAAGCGGCGCATGAAGCCGACCTGCACCAGCCGCCGGCCGAGCGCCATCTCGGCTTCGATGATTGCCTGGCACTCGGCCAGCGTCGCCGCCAGCGGCTTTTCGCACAGCACCGGCTTGCCGGCTTTCAGGCACGCCAGCACGAAGGCGGCGTGCGTCGCGTCCGGCGAGGCGACCAGCACGGCATCGACCGCCGGATCGGTGATCAGCGCCATGCCGTCGCCGTGGCAGCGCGCTCCGCCCGCCTCCGCCGCGACTTTTGCCGAGCGATCGGCGTCGGCGTCCGACACCGCCGCCAGATGCGCCCCGCCGACCGCGACCGCGACGGTGCGCGCATGGTCGGCGCCCATCACGCCGGCGCCGATGAGGCCGATGCCGATGCTCATGCGCCGACCCGCACCCAGCGCTGCTCGCGCGACGAGGCGTAGATCGCCCCGACGGTCTGCATCACCGCCAGCCCTTCGCGGAAATCGGCGTGCCCGGTCCGCTGGCCCGCGACCGCCAGCAGGAAGTCGCGCACCTCGATCGTCTTCAGGTCGTTGAAGCCGATCTGATGCCCGCCGGCGACGCAGAAATCGCCGTAGGGCGGGTGCTCGGGTCCGGCGAAAATGGTGCGGAAGCCGCGCCGCCCGGCCGCATCGTCGCTGCGATAGAACAGCAGCTCGTTGAAGCGTTCCTGCGAGAACGCGAGGGCGCCCTTGGTGCCGGCGATCTCGAAATCGTGACGCATCTTGCGTCCGGTGGCGATCCAGTTCGCCTCCAGCGAGCCGGTGGCGCCGTTGGCGAAGCGCAGATGCGCCCGCGCGATGTCGTCCACCTCGACCTTGCGCCGCTCGGGGCTGCCCGAAGCCGCCGGGCGCGATTGGATCGCCGTCACCACGTCGCCCAGCACGCTCTCGATCGGCCCGACCAGGTAGCGGGCGGTGGCGATGATGTGGCTGCCGATGTCGGCCAGCGCCCCGCCGCCGCCCGCCGGATCGAGCCGCCAGGACCACGGCGCTTCGGCATCGGCCATGTAGTCCTCGGCGTGGATGCCCTGAAAGCTGCGCACTTCACCGATCTCGCCGGCTGCGATCATGTCGTGCGCCAGCTTCAGCATCGGGTTCTTCAGGTAGTTGAAGCCGACCGCGGTGACGATGCCGGCGCGCTCGGCGGCGAGCGTCATCTCCCGCGCCTCCGCGGCCGTCGGCGCCAGCGGCTTTTCGCAATAGACGTGTTTTCCGGCGGCGGCGGCGGCCAGCGCCATGTCCTTATGCAGCGTGTTCGGCGTGGTGACGGAGACGATCTGCACCGCCGGATCGGCGACCAGCGCGCGCCAGTCGCCGGTTGCGCGACGGAAGCCGAGCGCGTGCGCGGCGCGCGCGGCGAGGGCGTCGGTGGCGTCGGCGAGCAGTTCCAGCTCCACCGCGACCGGCAGCGCGAACACGCGGCCGGCGTTGAGGAAGCCCAGCGCGTGCGTCCGCCCCATGAAGCCGGAGCCGATCACGCCGACGCCCAGTCGCCGTTGTGCCGTCATCGCCGCGCCCTCCCCTGGCGTTCGCCCGTCCGCCACGGTGCCTATGGCCTTTCTGCGCCGCCGGCAACACCCCTCACGGCTGCCGCTGCTGCGCGCGCCAGTTGCGCTCCAAATTGGCGATCAGTTGCGGGCTGAAATGGCAGATCGCCTGCTCGCGCGCATACACCGCCATGTAGCGGCGGAACGCATCGAGCGGCTCGGCGCCGATGCGCAGCGCGCGGCGGTTGCCGACCAGGCTGACCGCGCCGGAGTTGGTCAGCGTGTCCACCACGTTCGCGATCGCCGCATCCATCGCATCGGGTTCGGCGATCTCGTCGCAGATCAGCCGTCCCTCGGGTGAATCGCAGTCCAGCCCGCGACCGTAGCTGATGAGCTGGCGCGCGATGCGCTCGCCGGTGAAGCGCGGCAGCCGCAGATTGGCAGCGCCGGGAATGATGCCCTCCTTGCGCGCCGGCAGCGTCATAGTGGCGCCACGCGCGGCGAGCACGTAGTCCATGACGAGCAGAATCTGGCAGCCGCCGCCGATCGCGAACGCGTCCACCGCCGCGATCCACGGCTTTTCCCGCGTCGTGCCGCGCCATTCGTCCGGCGGCGTCTCCGGCACCGCGAGGCCGCGAAACATCTTGTGCAGCGCGCCGAGATCGCGGCGCAGATACCAGAGGAAAGAGATCTTGCCGTGATACAGGTGCGTCAGGTTGATGCCGGCCGAGAACACGTGCCGCCCGGCATGGCGCGGATGCGCCACCGCATCGCCGCGCAGCACGCACGATGCGGTCGCCGGGTCGAGGATCGCCAGATCGACCGCGGCTTCGAGATCGTCCAGCGTGGCTTCGTCCTCGGCGTTGAGGAAGCGCGGGTTGCGCGTCAGCACCAGCGTCGCGTTGCCGAGCCGCCGCACGCTCGCCGTCGGCAATTCCACCGTGCCGTCGCGCAGCAATTGCGGCAACAGTGCCTCGGAGTCCGCCCGCGGCAGCAGCATGGCATGACACAGATGCCGCCCGCACGCCGGATCGGCAAGGATGTGCGCGAGCAGCAACCCCTGGTCGATCTCCAGCCCGTCCTTGTCGGCCTGCCGGTGCTGCGCCTCCGCGGCGACCTGCGCGCGCGTCGGGACCAGGCCGGGCACCAGCGTCGCCGCGTCATACGCCAACTGCTCGATGCGCACGAAGCGCGTCAGGTCGGCGGTGAGCGCGCGATACAGCGCCGTCGCGTGCGCGCTCAGAAAAATCTCGCGCTGCGCTCGCGCCTCGGCCAGCAGGCGTGTCGCCTGCTCCGCCTCGGCCGGCGAACGCTCCGGCTTGCGCGGCAGCCGTGCGAGCGTCTCCGACGCGGCGAGCCAGCGCGGCGAGAACTCGGCGGATGCAGCAGCAAAACTTTGCGTCATGGCTGGCATCGTGCGCAGGTCGCGCACCCGCCTGGCCTTGCCCGCAGAGCGTTCGATCGCGCCCGGCTCGGCGATGCTGATTTCGACGCTGACGCCGAGCGTCTGCTTGATGGCGTGGCGCAGCGCCTCGCCCGGCGCCGGATCGCCGGCCGCGCCGGTGCGCGTCTCGACGTGCAGGATCATGCGGTCCAGCCGGTCGTCGCGGCGCAGCTCGATCAGGTAGTGCGGCGCAAGCCGCCCGTCGCGGAATAGAAGTTCCTCGATCTGGCTGGGAAAGACGTTGACGCCGCGCAGCACGATCATGTCGTCGGAACGGCCGGCGATGCGCGCCATGCGGCGCATGCTGCGCGAAGTGCCGGGCAGCAGGCAGGACAGGTCGCGCGTGCGATAGCGGATCATTGGCATCGCCTGCCGTGTCATTGTCGTCAGCACCAGCTCGCCCGGCGTGCCGTCCGGCAGCACCGCGCCGGTCTCCGGGTCGATGATCTCGGGGTAGAAGTGGTCCTCCCAGATATGCGGGCCGTCCTTGGTCTCGACGCATTCGCACGCCACGCCCGGCCCCAGCACCTCGGACAATCCGTAGAGGTCGAGCGCATCCATGCCGAAACCCTGTTCCAGCTCGGCGCGCATGCCCTCGCTCCACGGCTCGGCGCCGCACAGCGCGGTGCGCAGCGAGGTTTCGCGCGGATCGAAACCCTGCGCGCGGAACTCGTCCATGACGACCAGCGCGTAGCTCGGCGTCGCCATCAGGATGTCGGGCCGCAGGTCGCGGATCAGCTGCGTCTGCCGCGGCGTCATGCCGCCGGACACCGGCACCACGGCGCAGCCGAGCCGCTCCGCCCCGGCATGCGCGCCCAGCCCGCCGGTGAACAAGCCATAGCCGTAGGCGACATGCACGGTCATGCCGGCGCGCCCGCCGGCCGCGAAGATCGAGCGCGCGACGAGATCGGCCCATACGTCGAGATCGCCCTGCGTGTAGCCGACCACGGTGGCGCTGCCGGTGGTGCCCGACGAGGCGTGCAGCCGGCGGATCGCTTCGCGCGGCACGGCGAACATGCCGAACGGATAGGCGTCGCGCAGATGCTGCTTGGTGGTGACCGGAAATTTCGCGATGTCCGCCGGCACGCGAAAATCGTCCGGATGCACGCCGGCCGCGGCGAACGCGCTGCGGTAGTGCGGCACGTGCGCGTAGGCATGGTGCAGCGACCAGCGCAGCCGCTCGGTCTGCAACGCCGCGAGTTCGTCGCGCGACGCGGTCTCGATGGCGTCGAGCCCCGGCATGGTGCTCTCCTCACCCGGCCGGGACGAGTCCTAGCGAAGTTGCGCGGGCCGCGCCAGCCGGTCAGGCCGCCAGTGCCGCCGCCTCCGGCATCACTGTCGCGATGGCGGTCTGCACCACGGCGATCTGCCGTTCCCGCCACGCATCGGCGCCGTCGCGCAGGCGCGGCAGCGCGGCGCGGAACGCTGCCGCCTCCTGGCGCAGCAGCGGCGCCCAGCGGGCGCGGAAGATGCGCGGCGCCGCCGCCATCAGTGCGGCACGCTGCGGCTCCGGCAATCGCGCCAGCGCGAACAGTTCGACATGCGCATACGCCGTCGTGATCAGCGGCGTCATCCAGCGCAGGTCAGCGAGCGCGTCGTCGTTCGACAGGCCGCGCTGCGCCGCCTCGGTGGAGGCGCACGCAATCCGCGCCACCGGCTTGCCGCCGTCGCGGCGCAGATAGAGCAAGTCGGGCACGTGGCGGATCTCGCCGTAGAGCGCGAGTTCGGCCAGCACCGCATGATCCCAGCCGGCATTGCAGCGGAACGGAGCCAGGCGCTCGACGGCGTCGCGGCGAAAGATGCCCCAGAAACTCGGCGCGCTGCTGTAGCGCGCCATGACGTGCTGCGCACGCGCCACCGCGTCGGCGCCGATCGCGTGCAGGCGGTGCGCTTCGGGATAGACGTGCCGCACGCGCCCCTCGGCCCCGAACACGGCGCCGCCGGCATGGCACATGGCGCAATCGGGACGCGCCAGCATCACCGCCATGACGCGCGCGACGAACTCGGGTGCCAGCACATCGTCGGCGGTTTTCGGCATGACGAAATCCGCCTCGCCGTGCGCGAAGGCGCGGGCGCAGTTCGCCGTCAGCCCGACATCGACGCGGCCCCGACGCAGCCGCAGCCACGGGACTTCCGCCATGTAGCGCCGCACGATCGCTGCCGTGTCGTCGGTCGAGGCATTGTCGATCACGGTCAGCGTCAGCCTGGGCCAGGTCTGCGCCAGCACGCTCTCGATCGCGGCCCCGATCGTCGCCGCGCCGTTGCGCACGAACAGGTTCACATCGACGAGCGGCAAGTCGTTCATGGTCGCGCGCACGCCTCCCGCCACACGCCGCGCAGCGCCGCGCCGAGATGGGCGGCAAAGCGCGGCGCATCGCCGAGCGGACTCGCCGCCACGCACGCCCGCAGCTCGCCGCGCAGCGACCGCAGCGCCGCCGCGTCCGACGCCTGCGCCGCCGCGATCTCGACATATTCCGCACGGTCGCTCGCCACCAGCTCGGGCAGTCCGCAATTATGCAAGTGACTTGCAGAATGGCGTCCGGCGAAGCTGGTTCCGGCAAGCGTCACGACCGGCACGCCCATCCACAGCGCCTCGCAGGTGGTCAGCCCGCCGGCGTAGGGGAACGGGTCGAGCACGATATCCACGTCGGCGTGCTGCGCGAGCTGTGCGCGGTGCGAGCTGGCGCCGCGCAGGTCGAGCCGCGCCGCGTCGATGCCGTGCGCCGCGAACGCGGCGGCGATGCGCGCCGCCACCATCGCGTCGGAGAATTGCGGCGCTTTCACGACCAGCCGCGAATTCGGCACGCGGCGCAGCACCGCCGCCCAGGCCGCGATCACCGAAGGCGTGATCTTCGCCAGCGCGTTGAAGCAGCCGAACGTGACGAAGCCGCGCTCGCAAGCGGGCGACTCCGCCACCTCCGGCGCATACACCGGCGGGCTGTAGCACACGTACCCGTCCGGCATGCGCAGCAGCCGCTCGCAGTAGAATTTTTCCGACCCCGCCGGCGTCTCCCAGCGGTCGGCGATGAAGCAATCCATCTCCGGCAGGCCGGTCGAATAGGCCTGATTGCCGACCCATTTCACCTGCACCGGCGCCGCGCGGTCCGCGCAGGCGCTGAGCAGCCCGTCATCGCCCCAGCCGCCGAGGTCGAGCAGCACGTCGATGCCGAGCGCCCGCGCCCGCTCGGCGATCATCGCAGGCGGCAGCGACGTGACATCGTGCCACTCGGCCGAGGCGGCGCGGAAGCGGCGTTGCAGCGGATCGTCGTTCTGCGCCCCGGCCAGGCAGACCAGCTCGAAGCCGCGCGGATCCAGCGCCTCGAACGCGCCGATGGTCAGCCAGCCGACCGGATGCGTCTTCAGCCGCCGCCCGAGCAGCCCGAGCCGCAGCCGCCGCTCCTCCCCGCGCGCCGGCGGCGGCGGGGCCAGGCTGCGCGGCAGCGTGCCCGAGGCGCGCTCGGCGATCGCGCGCAGCACCGCCGGATCGCCCTCGGCATAGACCAGCGAGGCGCCGAGCGTGCGCCAGGCCAGATGCATCTCCGGCGCGAGTTCCGTCGCCCGCCGCGCCGTCGCCACGCCCGCATCCTGCAGGCCGAGCTGCACCAGCGCGTTGGCGAGGTTGCACAGGAACGCCGGATGCTCGCCCTGCTCGGCGATCAGCCCCTCCAGCAGGTCGCGCGCCTCGGGGTTACGGTTCAGCCGCGTCAGCGTGGCGGCGAGGTTGTTGCGCAGCGCCGCATTCTCCGGCGCCAGCGCCACGGCGCGGCGCAGCGCCGGCACGGCGGCGAGGCTTGGCGGCGAGCGCAGCAGCGCCTCGGCCAGCAGCACCGCCGGGTCGCGCGCGTCCGGCCGCAGCGTGGTCGCCACCTCCAGCGCCGCCGCCGCCTCCGCATCGCGGCCGAAACCGAGCAGCAGCGCACCACGCGCCGTCGCCACGGTCGCGTCCAGCGGGTCGCGCGAAGCCGCCTCGGTCAACCGGGCGAGTTCCGCCTCGGCGTTGCCACACGCGACCGCGGCCTCCATCCGGCGGAACGCCATGCCGAGATCGTCGGGCTGCAACCGCTGCGCCTCGGTCGCCGCGGCCTCCGCGGCCTGCGGATCGCCCGTCGCGCGCCAAGCGATGCCCAGCGCGTCCCATGCCTCGGCCCGCGCCGGCGCGCGCGCGCAGCAGCGCAGCAGCAGCGGCAGCGCCGAAGCCGGCTCGCCGAGCATCAGGCGCAGCGCGCCGAGGCCCAGCAGCGCCTCCTCGCGGTTCGGATTGATCGCCAGCGCGCGTTCGTAGGCATCGGTTGCCGGCACCTGCTCGTTGCCGCGGCGGTAGCTTTCCGCCAGCCGCAGCGGCGGTTCGTCCCAGTGTGGCCAGGCGGCGGCGAGGTCGCGCATGCGCCCGCGCCCGTCCTCGCCCAGCCGGTCCTCGGCCAGCGCCAGGTTGAGCAGCGTCGGCCCCGACTGGTCGCCCGCGTCCGCCGCCGCCGCCAGCGCCGCTTGCGCGCCGGCCCAGTCGCCGGCGACGAGGCAGGCGATGCCGCGCTCCGTCGCCCCGCTCATGGCGGCGCCCCTTGCAGCACGGCGAACAGGCCGGGCACGTCCAGGCCGCCCTCGCTGCGGATTGTCTCCGGCGCCAGCAGCGCCACCGCAAGGCCGGCCGCCTCCGCCGCCTGCGTCAGATGCGCCGCGGCGTGGCGGTAGCGGCCGAGCGGCCCGAGCTGCCACGTCGGCGCGCCGTCCAGACGCTCGACCGAGCAGACGAACCGCCCGCCGGGCGCCAGCCGCGCCGCGACGGCGGCGAACAGGGGGCGCAGGTCGCCGAAATACGGCAGCACGTCGCCCGCCAGCACCAGCGGAAACCGCCGTTGCTCGCGCGCCAGGAAGTCCGGCAGATCGGCCTGGTGCAGCTCGGCATAAAGGCCGCGCTGGCCGGCCGCGGCCAGCATGCGCGGCGACAGATCGACGCCCACCCAGGGACCGCATTTCAGATCCGACAGCGCCACCGCCATCAGCCCGGTGCCGCAGCCGAGATCGAGCACCGTCCCCTGCCCCGCCGCCGCGGCCAGCGCCGCGCGGGCGAGGCCGGGAACGCGGTAGCCGAGGCCGATCAGATGCGCGTCGAACCGCGCCGCATAGCCGTCGAACACCACGCGCACGTAGTCGGGCGGCGCGCGGCCGGTATCGGCGACGCGGCCGGCGGCGGCGACCAGGTGGCGCACGTAATCATCCTCGGGCGCCAGTTGCAGCGCCGCGCCATAGGCATCGGCCGCCTCGCCGTGGCGCCCGAGGCTCGACAGCGCGTGGCCGAGCAGGCCGAGCACGCAGGCATCGGCGCAGCCCTCGCGCCGCGCCTGCTCGGCGAGCCGCACCGCTTCGGCGAACGCGCCGCGCCGCGCCTGCAGCAGCACGGAAGCGCTGCGCAGGCCGGCATGGCCGGGCGCCCGCGCCACCCCGTCGGCCAGCGTCGCGGCGGCGGCGTCGCAGGCGCCGCAGCATTCCTGCGCCCTTGCCAGCGCCAGCCGGCCCGACACGTCCCCCGGCACCGCGGCGACCGCTTCGGCCAGGCACGCCAGCGCGTCCTCCGGCCGCCGCAGCTCCAGCAGCAGCACGCCGAGCAGCGCTTTGGCGCGCGGGTCGCGCGGCGCGCACAGCACCGCGTCGGCGGCGTCCAGCAACGCCCCGGCCGCATCGCCCGCCCGCGCCCGCGCGCCGGCGCGGCACAGCAGCAGGTCGGGCGCGTCCGGCACGGCGGCGACCGCGCGGTCGAGAATCGCCAGCGCGCCGGCCACGTCGCCTTCGCCCAATTGGAGCCGCGCTTCCAGTTCCCACAATTCCGCCGACGGCGGCGCGATGCGTGCGACCACGCTCAACAGCGGCCGTGCGGCGGCGAGCTGGCCCTGCGCGACCAGGCCGCGCATGCGCTGCAGCAGCGCCGGCACATCGGGCAAGGCATTCGGCTGTGTCATGGCGCGGGTCCTTTCTGGACCGGACGGCGATCGCTCAGACCACGAGGCCGCTGGCCTGCACGGCAAGACTGTCGAGGCTCGGCGCGCTGCTCGTGCCCGCGCTCTGCTGCTGCATCGCGATCAGGTACTGGTCGGTGATGCTGTTGACGTAGTTCGGGTCCTGCAGCTGCTTGACGTTCAGCTGCGCCGAGATCGCCTGCTGCTGCGCCTGCTGGTCCTGGTAGGCGATCTGCTCGGGAATGCCGAGGGCGGTGGTCACGACGCTGAACATCGTCGGGTCGCTGAGGATCTGATCGACCGAGGTGATCGTGGGCGCCTCGGAGCGGAACTGCAGCGCGTTCGCCAGACCCGGCGTCGCCGTGTTCAGTGACTGATACCAGGTCTGCTCGGCATAGGAGTTGGCGATGTCGGCCATCACTTTCGGGTTCTGGATGACCGACAGGCCCTGGGTGGCGAAGTTGTAGGTCTGATTGACGGTCAGCCAGCGCGTGTCGGAGAGCTGGTTGACCAGCGCGTTCGGGTCCGACGGGTTGGACAGCAGCGCCTGGGTGGCGAGTGCCGTGTAGCCGACCTGGTCGCTCATGCCGCTCGCGGTCAGCAGCACGTTCATCACGGTCGGGTTGGCGAGCAGCTGCGCCGGCGAGGTGGCCGACGTGACCGCGCTCTCGAAGGCCGAGATGTCGCGCGCGACCGCCGGCTGCGCGGCGGTGAGCGCCACTTGCTGCGTCTGTTGCTGCTCGGCGTTCTGCAACGCCTGCACCGGATCGCTGCCCGACGTGCTGGTGCCGTAGAGCGCGTTCAGGATCGGATCGGAAATCGCGGAACTGCCGCCGGTGCTGGCGGTGAACAGCGACAGCAGGCTGGACGAGTAGCTCACCGTCGCCTCCTCAGCCGGCGCGTACCAGGCCCGCGGCGATGTTCTCGTTGACCGCGATCAGGAACTCGAAATTCGGCTCGCTGCGCTGCATCTCGCGTTGCACCGCCAGCCCCACCGAGATGATGGCGGCGCGCAGCGGCGCCGGCAGCGCATTGTCGGGGTCCTGCAGCAGGTCGATCACCGCGGCCCACAGCCGCTTGTTGTCGGAGAGGGCGCGGCAGCGCGCCAGGGCGTTGCCCGCGCGCGCGCGGCGCAGCACGCCGTTGGCATAGAGGAACACCTCCGCCTCCTGCTCGCGCGGGTCGCGCGCCGCGGCGGCCGTCGCATAGGCCTTCATGGCCGAGCCGGACTGGGACATTTTGTCGTCGCCTCCTGGGAAGAATGACAACCGTTGCTCAGGCGGCCGCGCTGCGGCCGAGCACCGCGTCTTCGTGGCGGATGATGCGGCGTGCCAGCTTCAACGCCTGATAGCATTGGTCGGCCTTGGCAAGGCCGAGGGCACGCTGCAGGATCTCGCGCGCCAGCGCCGAGGTGGTAGCGGCGCTGAACTGCGCGATCAGGTCGTGCGCCGCCGACAGGCCAGTTACGCGTTCCTCGTCGGTGCCGATATAGGCCGACTGCAGCGCGAAGTAGATGCGCCGCGCCGGCGAGTCGGCCTCGTCGGGCTTCATGATCTGCTTGCCGAACAGGAAGCGCGCATGGGCGGTCAGCTCGATGCGCGATTTCGTGCGAAAGCGGATCGGCGCTCCGTTGACGACCATCGTGTCGCCCTGGCGCATCTCAAGAACCAGCGTGGACATCCGATCTTATCATCCCGTTGGTTGACCTGCGGCTGCCGGGACCTGCCGCCGCGGCGGCAGGTCCGGGCATTGGCCTCCGGCGCAGCTTACTTGAACAGCGAGAGCAGGCTGGACGGCGCCTGGTTGGCGATCGACAGCGCCTGCGTCCCCAGCTGCTGCTGGATCTGCAGCGACTGCAGCTTCGCCAATTCCTGCGCCAGGTTGGCATCGACCAGCGCGCCCAGGCCGTCGTTCAGCGCGGTGATCTTGTCGCTGTTGTAGTTGATCTGGTTGCTGACGTAGTTGGTCGCGGAGCCATAGGTGTTCAGCGCGGTGCCGAGGCTGTTGAGCTGGTTCATGAACGTCGCCGTGGTGGCGCCGGTGCCGATCAGCGTCGACACCTGCGTCGCGCTGCCCAGCTGCGTCGAGGTGAAGTTGATCGAGCTGTACAGCGTCGAGCCGCTGTAGGTGGCGATGTGGTAGGTGTTGCCGACCTCGTTGGTGACGACGTTGACGGCGCCGTCGGTGCCGACGCTGCCGGTGATGTTGCCGATCAGTGTCTTGCCGTTGTAGTCGGCGTTCTGCACGTCCGACTTGATGTTCGACAGCAGCGACTGGTACTGCTGGATGTACTGCGTGCGCTGCGTCCCCTGCGTGTTGCCGTCGGCCAGCTTGACCAGCACGTCGCGCGCGCTGTTCATCAGGTTGGAGACGTCGTTGAGGCCGGAGACGGTGGTGCTGAGCAGGCCCTGCACGTTGCCGAGCTGCTGGTTGGCGCTGGTCAGCGCGCCGACATCGGAGCGCACGCGCTGGGCGATCGCGTAGGCGGCGCCGTTGTCGGTGGCGTCGGCGACGGAGTAGCCGGTGGAAATCTGCTTCTGCGTCACCGACAGCTGCTGCTGCGTGTTCTCCAGGGCTTGCAGCGCGATGTTGGCGTTGACGTTGGTGACGATGGACTCGAGGGCCATGATCTGCGTTCCTTGCTGATCAGACGGTTTCGTTGTTGCCACGCTATTCGTGGGCTTCCCCGATGCTTTGCACGGGGTCGGTTAAGGGAGGATGAAGTGCCCCCTATCCGGTCGCGGGCGTAAGAAATTTTGCCAGCGAATAGGTCGAGAGCCCCGAAATCAGGTTGTACGAGGCCTGCAACTGCGTCTGCGTCTGCGTCAGTTGCGAAAGCGTCTGCGTCATGTTGGCGTCCTGCACGTTGCCGAGTTGCGTTTGCAGCGAGGTGGTGGTGTCGCCGAGCGTGGTCTGCTCGGTCTGCAGGTTGCTCTGCACGGTGCCGAGCGCGCCGGCGTCCTGGTTCAGCGCCGTGATGGCGTTGCCGAGGATGTTGTTGACGCTTTGCACCAGATCGGAGAAGCCGCTGTCGTTGGCCTGGCTGCCGGAGAGCGAGCCGATGGTCGCCAGCGCGCCCATGATGTCGCGCATGTAGGAGCCGGTGGTGTCGGCGCCGGTGGAGGCGACGAAGGCGTTGGCGCTGGCGGGGATGCCGAAGGCGGTCTGCTCGCCCGGCCCGGTCGCGACGGTCGGCAGCGCCGCCTGCAACGTCGCCGCCGGCTGCGACAGCGCCGCCGAGAACGGCGAGGTGCCGGACGCGTTGGAGGCCGCGGTGGCCACCGTGGACGCGATGACCCCGGCGGCGCCGCTGCCCGAAAGCCCGGCGACCGCCGACTGGATCTGGGTGAAGAAGCCGGAGCTGAGGATCGCATCCGGGTTCGGCACCGGCGGATTGCTGCTGTCCTGGCCGCCGAACACGTAGAGGCTGCCGTCGGTGCTGTCGAGCAGCCCGGCCATCTGCTGCAATGCCTGCTGCGCCGCCTGCGCCGTGCTGTCCACCTCGGAGGGATCGAGATTGGTCAGGTTGGCGGTGTCGGCCTGGAACGTGCTGGCGATCGAGCTGATCTGCGTGAGCGCAGTCTGCGCCACCTGCATCTGGGCGGTCGCGGCGTTGATGCCGTTGCTCCAGGCGGTCTGCTCGGCGATCTGCGGCGCCACCGTGAGCGACACCGCAGCCCCGCTGCCCAGCCCGGCATAGGTGTCGGCCAGCATGCCGCTGCCCGCCTGCTGCAGCAGCGTGTCCATCTGCTGCTTGACGGCGGCGCTGTCGGCCAGCAGCGTGCCGGCGACCCCCGAGCCGTAGCCGTCGAAGCTGCTGGCGGCGGCGCCGATGCTGCCGCTCACGGCGTCACCGCCTGCAGCAGCTGCGACCACATCGCCTGCGCCGCCGTCAGCACTTTCGCGTTGGCATCATAGGCGTTCTGCAACTGGATCATGGTGGACATCTCGGTGTCGATGCTGACCGCCGAGGTGGCGGAAACCTTGCTCTGCAACGCCGTCTGCACGCCCTGCTCGGTGGTCAGCTGGCCGCTGGCGGCGCCGCTGGTGTCGGCCTCCTGCGCCACCACCGCGCTCGCCTGGTCGGCCAGATCGGCGGGTGCGGCGAAGCCGGCCGAGAGGGTGCCGGTCGCGCCGAGCCCGCCGGTCGCCGGCGCCGGCTGCGCCACGCCCGGCTGCACGTCGGTGCCGAACGCATAGTCGAGCACGCGGGTAATCAAAGTGTTGAAGCCGGCCGGCCCGCCGGCCGGATTCGGCGTGAACGCCGAGGCGCCGCTCGCCGACCCGGCGATGGCGCCGGTGCCGTCGCGCACCAGCGAGGGCGTGGCGAGCACCGCCGGATTGACCTGGATCTCCGAGGCATAGCCGAGATAGCCCGTTTGCACCGGCGTGCCGCCGCCGGCCGGGACGTTGCCGGCGGCGTCGGAAAACAGCGTCAGCCCCTGGGCGGCGAAGCGCGTGGAGAGCGTCTCGGAAAACTCGTCGAGGTTGGCTTGCAACGTCGGCAGCGTCTGGTCGCGCAGCGTGATCTCTGCGCCCAGCGACCCGCCCTGCAACTGCGAGGTCACGTCCTGCCCGTCCAGCGTGATCGGCGGGATGCCGCCGCCGGCGGCGGCGCTGGCGGCGCCGACGGTCGCGGCGGCGGTGGCGAACGCGGTGCCGTCGGTCGGCAGCACCAGCCCGCCACTGCCCGCCAGCAGCACGCTGCCGTCCGGCTGGTTGATGACGTTGACGGACACCAGGCTGCTCAGCGTGTCGATCGCGGCGTCGCGCTGGTTCTCCAGGTCGGCGGTGCTCTGCCCCGCCGCCTGCGCGGTGACGATCTGGGTGTCGAGCGTGCCGATGGTGGCGAGCGTGGTGTTGAGCGTCTGCACGCCGGAGACGATCGCGTCCTGTGCGGACTGCCGCCCGCCCTGCACGGCGTTGCTGACGGCGTTGATCTGCTGGGTCAGGTCCTGTGCGGCGGTGACCACCGCACTCTGCTGGCTGGCGCTGCTCGGGTCGGTCTCCAGCGCGGTGAACTGGTTCTGCAGCGTGCCGAGCAGGCTGGCGATGTCGGTGCCGCTGCCGGGCGCGCCCTCGACCGCGTCGATCTGCTGCAACGCGGTCGTCGTGGTCTGCAACGCCGCGACCGTGCCGTTCTGCGCGAACAGGCCGGATTGCAGCGTGGTGTTGACCGACCGCTCGGCCACGCCGTCGCGCGCGCCGAGGCCGATGCCGCCGGCGGTGAGGTCCTGCTGGCTGAGCGTCTCGGCGCTGTAATCCGGCGTGCTGGCATTGGCGATGTTCTGCCCGAGCAGCGCGAACTGGGCGTTGATGTTGCCGATCTCGCTGCCGGCGATGGCGTAGCCGAGGCTGAGGCTCACGGTGTCACTGGATCATGTTGAGCGTCGCCTGCAGCATCGTATCGGCGGTGGTCACGGTTTTTGCGTTCGCCGAATAGGCCTGCTGGGCGACGATCAGGTTGCTGAACTCGCTGGCGATATCGACGTTCGATGCTTCGAGCGAGCTGGTCACCAGCGCGCCGGCGCCGTTGCTGCCGGCGGCCTGCGCGGTCGGCGCGCCGGAATCCATGGTGGCGGTGAACGACGCGCCGTTCTGCGATTGCAGCGCGTCGGGCGCGGCAAAGGTGCTCACCGGGATCTGTGCCACGGTGCGCGACTGGCCGTTGTCGTAGTTCACCACCACGTCGCCGTTGGTCTGCATGCTGATGCTGCTGAACTGCCCCGGCGCCACGCCGTCCTGGCTGAGCCCGCCGAGCGTGTAGCTGGAGCCGGCGAACTGCGTCAGCCCGCTGCTGCTGCCGATGCTGCCGAGGTTGAGCGTGATGTCCTGGGTGCCGCCCGCGCTCGCGGGGTAGACGGTGTCCAGCGTCAGCGACGCCGTCGTCCCCGCCGTCGATTGCGTGGTGCCGCCCTGCGTGACCGAGGCCAGCGTGCCGCCGGGGCCGAAGGCGAGCGTGCCGGTGCCGATGGTGTTGCCCGCGTCGTCGGTGACGGCGACCGTCCAGTTGTTGGAATCCGCACCCGCCGAGGTGAACGACAGCGTCAGCTGGTGCGACTGGCCCTCGGCATCATAGACGGCGACATTGCTGGTGATCGGCACCTGCGTGCCGGAGCCGTCGGTGGCCAGGCTGCCGGCCGGCGGCAGATTGGCCGCCAGCGTCAAATTGGACGTGGCGACCGGCGCGTAGGCCGCCTCGCTGACCTGGATCGGCTGCATGCTCGTGGTATTGACCGTCCCGTCCTGCGCCACCGTCCAGCCGTTGAGATAGTCGCCGCTGTCGTTGACCAGGTAGCCGTTGGCGTTGAGCTGAAAATTGCCGTCGCGCGTGTAGAGGCTCTGCGGCGAGAACGTGGTGTCGCTGCTGTTGCTGGAGGTCGCCTGGCTGACGCTGAAGAACCCCTGGCCGGAGATCGCCAGCGCCAGCGGGTTGTCGGTCTGCGTGATGGTGCCCTGCACGGTGTTGACGTACTGCGGCAGCGCGACCACCGACCCCGACGCGTTGTCGGAGGCCGAGCTGGCGGTCAGGTAGTCGAGGAAGCTGGTATCGACCCGCTTGTAGCCGGTGGTCTGGCTGTTGGCGATGTCGTCGCTGATGTTGCCGAACGAGGCGGACTGCGCGGTCAGTCCGCTGATCGCCGAGTTGAGTGCGCCGAAGAGCGACATGCGGAACTCCGCTGTTGGTCTGCCGGGGGCAAGCGGTCAGCACGAAGCGTGCCAGGGACGGAGTGCGCGCTTTGCCGCGGTGCCGCGCGGCCCGTGCTGGGCAGGAGCTGCCGCCGGCGGCCGTTCCGGCCCGGCAGAAACTGCCGCCTGCGCGCCACGGACCGCGCCCGGCCGCGCCGCGCGGGCTGGCCCCGGCTTTGCGTAGGCGACGCGCATGGCAGCGCATCCCGCCCTGGCGGCATCCTCTCCCCGCGTCCCGGCGATCCCGGCCCCGCAAGCCCCCGCCACCCCACCGGCGGCGGCGGCAGGCGCGGGCGCGCCGCGGTTCGCGGCGACGCTGGCGACGACGCTGGCGACCCCACGGACGGCCGGTGCGGCGGCGGCCAGCGCGGCGGCGCCGCTCCCGCTGCCGCCAGGCGCCCCGGCGACGGCGGCCAAGGGCGCGCCGCGATTCGCGGCGACGCTCGCGACCACGCTGGCGACCCCACGGACGGCCGGTGCGGCGCCGGCGAGCAAGAGCGCGCCGCGGTTCGCGACGACGCCCGCGACCCCACCGACGGCCGGCGCAGCGCCGGCCAGCGCCACGCCGCCGATGACGGCCAGCCTGCCGGAAGCTGCCGCCGCGACGGCGCTCCCGCTGCCGACAGGCGCCGCGCCGGCGGCGCCGGCCCAACCCGAGGCGGCGCAAGCGCCCCCGGCACGGCCGCAAGCAGCCCGCACCGCCCCCGCCAAGGCGGCTCAGGCGCCCACCCGCGCCGTGCGCCGGGCCGCGCCGGCCGCGCCGGAGCCGGCGCCGGCCGCCGCGACCGCACCCGCTTCATCCGACACCATCGCAGCAGCGGCGGTGCCGGCCCCCGCCGTCGCACCGCCGCCACCGCCGCCGGCCAAGCCGTCCGAGGCTGCGGCCGGCGTTGCGGACGCGCCCACAGGCGGCACGACGCCGCGCGATCCGTCGCCGCACGCCGCCGCTGCGGCCGCGCCAGCAGCCCCCGCGACCGCCACCGCATCGCCGCCGCCGCTCGCCTCCCCGCCAGCGGCGCCGGCCACGCCAACGCCGACCGCCGACGCCCCGCCGGCCGCTGCCCCGGCCATCGGCCCGGTCGCCGCGCCCGCCGCCGCGACGGCGCCCGCACCGACGCCCACGCAACCCGCCGCGCCGGCCCATGACGCCGCCGCTGCACAGCTTGCCGCGCCGCATCACGCCGAGGCCGCGCCGACGCCGCAGGTGGCGGCGGCGATGGTGCGCATCGCCGTCGGCCAGACCAATTCGCGGCTCGACCTGACGCTGACGCCGGACACGCTGGGCCGCGTGCAGATCCGCATCGACCGCGCCGCCGACGGCACCGCCGCCGTCCATATCGAGGCCGACCATCCGCAGACGCTCGCCGAGCTGCACCGCGACCAGCCGGCGTTGCAGGCGGCGCTCGACCGGGCCGGCATCCCGCCGGGCCGCAGCCTGTCCTTCGCGCTGTCCTCGCCGTCCGCCGAGTCCGGCGGCGGCGGCGCGCGCGACGACCCGCGCCGCCGCTTCCGCCGTCGCCAAGCCGCCGTCACCCGCACGTTCCGCGTGCGCGACGCCATCGACATCACCGCCTAGACAAGGACGCCAGAAATGTCCGGCACCGTCACCAGCAACAGCAGCCTGCTCACCGCCGCCGACCTCGCCGCCGCCGGCCTCGCGTCGTCGAGCACCGGCTCCACGACCAGCAACAGCAGTTCCTCCGGCAGCGTCAGCAACAGCGGCACCACCGCCGACCCGCTGGCATCGCTGACCAGCAATTTCCAGGACTTCCTGTCGATGCTGACGACGCAGTTGCAGAACCAGGACCCGACCTCGCCGATGGACAGTTCCCAGTTCACCCAGGAACTGGTGCAGTTCACCGGCGTGGAGGCGCAGATCCAGGGCAACGGCAGCCTGACGCAGCTGATCCAGCTGGCGCAGGGCGGCACGGCGCTGCAGGCCTCGCAGATGATCGGCAAGACCGTGCAGGTCACCTCGAACCAGCTCAGCCTGCAGAACAGCAGCGCCACCGTCGACTTCACCGCGCCCAGCGCCGGCCCGGCGGCGATCGCGGTCTATAGCACTTCGGGCCAGAAACTGTTCGACACCGTGGTCAACGCCAGCGCCGGCAACAACACCTGGACCTGGAACGGCCAGACCGCGTCGGGCGTGACGATGCCCGACGGCACCTATAACGTCGCCGTCGAAGGTGCGTCGGGCGGCGGCACCGCGGCGCTGCCGTTCACCGTGCAGGGCACCGTCACCGGCGCGCAGCAGAGCAACGGCGCCGTCAACCTCGATCTCGGCGCGCTCAGCGTCGGGCTGTCGTCGCTCACCTCGGTGCAGAACTAGGTGGCGGGGCCTTCGACGAAGCACATGATGCCGAGTGCGGGGGTCCAGCACACCACGGCGCGGCCGGTCGGGTTGTCGTAGCGGTGCAGGATCTTGTCGGCCGGCACCGCCATCCATTGGTCATCGACATAGGCTTCGTAATGGTTCTCGACGATGCGGAAATCCACCGGCCGGCAATCGGCGATCGAGCAGCAGGAACGGCCGGTGCCGGGCTGCCGCAGGTCCTCGAACCACGGCGACAGCGCCGGGTCGGTGTCCGGCGGCGGCTTGGCGTACGCCGCAGCAGCCAGCGCGAACGACAGAGGGATGCCGAAGCAGGCGGCAAGTGCAAGGTGTTGCATGTCTGATCTCGATCCCTGGCCGGTCAGACACGCAACCCGCGAACCCCTCAACGGTTCTGATGACGCCGAATAACGACTCCGCGCGCGGCTGTGCTCGACCGGCGCCGATCAGCCCGCCTTGGCCAGCGCGTCGAATTGCGCGAGGCGGGCGACCAGGGCCGGCATCTCGCGGAGCGGAATCATGTTCGGCCCGTCGCTCGGCGCATGATCCGGATCGGGATGTGTCTCGATGAACACGGCGGCGACGCCGACCGCGAGCGCGGCACGCGCCAGCACCGGCGCGAACGACCGCTCGCCGCCCGAGGCGCCGCCCTGCCCGCCCGGCTGCTGCACCGAATGCGTGGCGTCGAACACCACCGGATAGCCGGTGCGCGCCATGATCGGCAGCGCGCGCATGTCGGAGACCAGCGTGTTGTAGCCGAAACTGGCGCCGCGCTCGCACAGCAGGATGCTGTGGTTGCCGGTGGATGCGATCTTCGCCGCGACATGCGCCATGTCCCAGGGCGCCAGGAACTGGCCCTTCTTGACGTTGATCGCGCGGCCGGTCGCGCTGGCGGCGAGCAGCAGGTCGGTCTGGCGGCAGAGGAAGGCGGGGATCTGCAGCACATCGACCGCCGCGGCCGTGGGTGCGCAATGTTCCGGCAGGTGTACGTCGGTCAACACCGGCATCCCGAAACGTTCTCGTACTTGCACGAGGATTTCCAGCCCCCGCGCCATGCCGACGCCGCGCGCCGCGCCGAGGCTGGTGCGATTGGCCTTGTCGTAGCTGCTCTTGTAGATCACGCGCACGCCGGTCGCGGCGGAGATCTCGTCGAGGGCGGCGGCGACTTCCAGCGCGTGTGCGAGGCTTTCGATCTGGCACGGGCCGGCGATCAGCACGAACTTCCGGTCGTTGGCAACGGCGATGCCGCCGACATGGACGGTGCGGGGCGTGGCAGTCATGCCGCGGCCCGCGCCGAAAGTTTGCCGCGCGGGACACGGAAAAGCCCTCTCCCCCCGCGCTGCGCGGGGGGAGAGGGTTGGGTGAGGGGGGCACGGCACGCACGCACGCGGCGTCTCGTTTGCGCAAGCACCTCCTCACCCCGACCCTCTCCTCCAGAGGAGGAGAGGGAGAAGGCAGGTCGCGGTCGGATCGCGTGTGCCCCGCTCACACCAGCCGCGCCTGCCGCACCGCGGCGCCGATGAAACTGCGGAACAGCGGGTGCGGGTCGAACGGCTTGGATTTCAGCTCGGGATGAAACTGCACGCCGACGAACCACGGATGGTGCGGCAGCTCCACCGTCTCGGGCAGCACGCCGTCGGGCGACATGCCGCAGAACCGCAGCCCCGCCGCCTCCAGACGCTCGCGATAGCGCACGTTGACTTCGTAGCGGTGGCGATGGCGTTCGCTGATATGCGTGCTGCCGTAGATGTCACACAGCAAGCTGTCCTCGGCCAGCACGGCGGGATAGGCGCCGAGCCGCATCGTGCCGCCGAGGGCGTCGCCCTCGGCGCGCCGCTCGATCTCGTTGCCGCGCGCCCATTCGGTCAGCAGGCCGACCACCGGCTCCCGGCACGGCCCGAACTCGGTCGAGGACGCGCCGTGCAATCCGGCGAGGTTGCGCGCGCATTCGATCACCGCCATCTGCATGCCGAAGCAGATGCCGAAGAACGGCACGCGGCGTTCGCGCGCGAAGCGCACCGCCGCGATCTTGCCCGGGGTGCCGCGCTCGCCGAAGCCGCCCGGCACCAGGATGCCGTGCACGCCCTCCAGCCGCGCCACCGCGTCCGGCTGCTCGAAAATCTCGCTGTCCATCCAGTCGAGCACCACGCGCACGCGGTTGGCGATGCCGCCGTGCGCCAGCGCCTCGGCGAGCGATTTGTAGCTGTCCAGCAGGTTGGTGTATTTGCCGACCACCGCGATGCGCACCTCGCCTTCCGGCGCGCGCACCGCCTGCACGATGTGCCGCCAGCGCGCAAGATCGGGTTCCGTCGCGTGCGGCAGGCCGAAATAATGCAGCACTTCGCGGTCGAGACCTTCGGCGTGATAGCTCATCGGCACGTCGTAGATCGTGTCCACGTCCAGCGCCGCGATCACGCCCTCCGGACGGAGGTTGCAGAACAGCGCGATCTTGCGCCGCTCGTTGTCGGGGATCGGCCGGTCGGCGCGGCAGATCAGCATGTTCGCCTGGATGCCGACGTTCAGCAGCTCCTTCACCGAATGCTGCGTCGGCTTGGTCTTCAGCTCGCCGGCCGAGCGGATATACGGCACCAGCGTCAGGTGGATGAACATCGCGCGCGCCGTGGCCGAGCTCGTTGCCGAGCTGGCGGATCGCCTCCAGGAACGGCAGGCTCTCGATGTCGCCGACGGTGCCGCCGATCTCGATCAGCGCGAAGTCCGCCGGCCGCCCGTGCGCGTCCAGCACGTCGCGCGTGATCGCGTCCTTGATCGCATCGGTGATGTGCGGGATCACCTGCACGGTCGCGCCGAGATAGTCGCCGCGCCGCTCGCGCGCGATCACCTCGGAATAGATGCGCCCGGTGGTGGCGTTGTCGGCGCGGGTCGCGGCAACGCCGGTGAAACGCTCGTAATGGCCGAGATCGAGGTCGGCCTCGGCGCCGTCATCGGTGACGAACACCTCGCCGTGCTGATAGGGGCTCATCGTGCCCGGATCGACGTTGAGATACGGGTCGAGCTTGCGCAGCCGCACGGAATAGCCGCGCGCCTGCAGCAGCGCGCCGAGGGCCGCCGATGCGATGCCTTTGCCGAGGGAGGAGACCACGCCGCCGGTGATGAATACGAACCGCGTCATGGGCGGCCAGTATAGCGCCGCGACCGAGTCGACGGAAAGGCGGCGGCGCTATTTCGTCGGCACGCTCGGCGCGGCGGGGGCCGGCGGTGCGGCCGGCCTGGCGGGGGCCGAGGCGGCGGGCGGCGTGTCGAGGATGGTGCGGCCGACGCCGGTGGTGCCGCGGTTCAGCAGCGCCAGCGCCAGCGACAGCGCGAAGAACACGGTGCCGAGGATGGCGGTCGCGCGGGTCAGCAGATTGGCGGTGCCGCGGCCGGTCATGAACGCGCCCATGCCCTGCGAGGAACCGATGCCCAGGCCGCCGCCTTCGCTGCGCTGGATCAGCACCACGCCGATCAGCGCGATGGTGACGAACATCTGGATCAGCATGAGCACGGCGGTCATGGGCCATCCCGGTCTGGCGGCTGCCTTCTAGCCTCAGGAAGCCGGCTTGGGAAGCGTCGGCGCGGCGCGCGCGATCGCCAGGAAATCCGCGGCGTTCAGGCTCGCGCCGCCGACCAGCGCCCCGCCCACCTCCGCCACCGCCAGCAGCGCGGCCGCATTGGCCGGCTTGACCGAGCCGCCATAGAGAATCCGCATCGCCGCCCCGCGCGCCGCGAACCGCGCCACCAGCCGCGCGCGGATGGCGGCGTGCATCTCCGCCACGTCCGCCTCGCCCGCCGTGCGGCCGGTGCCGATCGCCCAGATCGGCTCGTAGGCGACCGCGCCGGAAAAACCGTCCGGCAGGCTGCCGGCGAGCTGGCGGTCCACCACGGCGCGATGCGCGCCGGCGACGCGCTGCGCCTCGGTCTCGCCGACGCAGACGATCGGCGCGAGCCCGGCCGCCATCGCCGCCTCGGCCTTTGCGCGCACCAGCGCGTCGCTTTCGCCGTGGTCGGCGCGGCGCTCGGAATGGCCGAGGATCACCCATGTGGCGCCGGCATCGCGCAGCATGGCGGCCGAGAGGTCGCCGGTATGCGCGCCGGACGGCGCCGGATGGCAGTCCTGCGCCCCCACCGCCACGCGCGAGCCGGCCAGCACAAGCGCCACTGCGGCGAGAATCGTCGCCGGCGGGCAGACCAGCAGGTCGCAGCCCGGCGCCGCGTCCGGCGCCGCCAGGGGGGCGGCGATGCGCTCCACGTCCGCTTGCAGCCCGTTCATCTTCCAGTTGCCGGCGATCAGCGCGCGCATCGTCCCGCCCTCCACGACCGGCGCCTGCTACGCCCGCCGGGCGGGACTGGCAAATGCCGGCGGCTGTTCCTATGGTCCGCCCGCCCAACCCGCCCGCAGGATACGCCGATGCTCGCCACCTTCCGCCGCTCGCTCAACACCTGGCCCGCGCGGCTCCTGTTCGGGCTGCTGGTGATGGCCTTCGCGGTGTGGGGCATCGGCGACGTGGTGCGCAACATCGCCCGCGACAGCGCGCCGGTGCGCGTCGCCGGCCAGCGCATCGACATGGTCGCGCTGCAGGAGGCGTTCCAGCACAACATGGCGCAGGTGACGCGCAACCTCGGCAATACCGATCCGACGCCGCAGATGCGCCGCGCCATCGCGTTGCGGACGATCGAGCAGCAAGTGACGCAGACCGCGCTCGATGTCGAGGCGCAGCGGCTGCGCCTCGCCGTGCCGGACGGCGCGCTGCGCCGCGCCGTGTACGCCATGCCGGCGTTCCGCGGCAAGGACGGCAAGTTCGACCGCGCGCTGATGGACAATCTGCTGCGCAACAACGGCCTGACCGAGCAGCATTTCCTCGACATGATGCGCGACCAGCTGCTGCAGCAGCAGATGCTGGACGCGGTCAGCGCCGGCGCCGGGGTGCCGGGCGAGATGGCGCGGCAGGTCTATCAGTTCCAGCACGAGAAGCGCGTCGCCGATGCGGTCAGCGTGCCGTTCGCGGCCGCCCCGGCGCCGCCCGCGCCGACCGGCCGGCAGATCGAACGCTGGTGGGCCAACCACCCGGAACGCTACAGCACGCCGGAATACCGCCGCATCAAGGCGATCGTGCTGTCGCCGCAGACGGTGGCGAAGGACGTGCAGATCACCGACGACGACCTGAAAGCCGAGTGGGACCAGGACAAGGGCCAGTTCAACAAGCCGGAAAAGCGCAGCGTCCAGGTGATCCTGACGCAGGACGAGGCGGCGGCGGACCGCCTGGCCGAGCAGTGGCGCAGCGGTGCGGACTGGGCGCAGATGCAGGACGCGGCGAACCAGGCCGGCGCCGCCCCGGTCGAACTCGACGACGCCGCGCGCGGCGAATTCCCCGCACCGGAACTCGGCGACGCGGTGTTCGCGACGCCGGAAGACACGGTGCCGCCGCCGGTCCACAGCGCGCTCGGCTGGCACGTGCTGAAAGTGACGAAGGTGACGCCGGGCGGCAGCGAGACGTTCGACGAGGCGCGCCCGCAGCTGCGCGACCGCGTGATCGCGCAGAAGGCGGCCGACCTGATCTACGACCGCGCCAACCGCATCGACAACCTGCTGTCCTCGGGCAGTTCGCTGGACCAGTTGCCGGGCGACGTGGGTGCGGCCGCCGTCACCGGCACGCTGGACGCGCAGGGCGAGACGCTGGACGGCAAGCCGGCGCCGGTCCCCGGGCCGGAGACGCTGCGCAAGGCCCTGGTGGCGGCGGCATTCCAGGAGAAGCCGGGCGACGCACCGAAACTGACGCAGGCGCCGAACGGGCCGGACGGCGCCCAGGCGTTCTTCGCCGTCACCGTCGAGGACATCGTGGCGCCGAAACTGCGCCCGCTCGATCAGGTCAAGCCGCAGGTGACTGCCGACTGGATCACCAGCCAGGAACGCCACGAGCAGGAGAGCAAGGCGGCGCAACTGCTGGCCGCGGTGAAGGACGGCAGGACGCTGGCGGAGGCCGCCGCCGCGGCGGGCCTCAAGGCGGAAACGCTCCCCGCCGCCAGCCGCGACACGCCGACCGAGGGCGTGCCGAGCCAGCTCATCGCGCCCCTGTTCCAAATGAAGAAAGCCGGCGAACCGACGATGGTGGAAACGCCGGACGGTTTTGTGGTGGCGACGCTGGCGAAGATCGACGCCCCGGACCCGAAATCCGACCCGGTCGGCTTCGACGCGGTGAAGGAGGCGCTGTCCGGCGCGGTCGGTACCGACTTGCAGCAATTATTCGCCACCGCCGTGCGCGACCGCAGCAACCCGCATATCAGCGCGTCCGTCATCGACCAGCTCGCCGGCGCGAACGACTGAAGGACCGCGCCATGAACGATGCCCCCGCCCCCGGCTTCGCGGCGTTCCGCGCGGACTACGCGCAGGGCCGCGGCAGCCTGGTGTGGCGGCGCGGCGTGGCCGACCTGCTGACCCCGGTGGCCGCCTATTTGAAACTCGCCGAGGGCAAGCCCAACGCCTTTCTGCTGGAGAGCGTGGAGGGCGGCGCCTCGCGCGGGCGCTATTCGATCATCGGCCTGGCGCCCGACCTGATCTGGCGCTGCCGCGGCGGGCGGCCGGAGATCAACCGCCACGCCCGCTCCGCCCCCTACGCCTTCGCCGCCGAGGATCGCGCGCCGCTCGACAGCCTGCGCGCGCTGGTGGCGGAATGCCGGCTCGACGTGCCGGCCGGGCTGCCGCCGATGGCGGGCGGGCTGGTCGGCTATCTCGGCTACGACATGGTCCGGCAGATGGAGCGCCTGCCGGAAAAGAATTTTGCCAGCATCGACGTGCCCGAGGCGCTGATGCTGCGGCCGACACTTTTTGTCATCTTCGACAACGTCACCGACCTGCTGACGCTCGCCGCCCCGGTCCACCCGCGCGCCGAGGCGACCGCCGCGCAGGCGTGGGAGGCGGCGCAGGCGGCGCTGGCCGAGGCCGAGGCGGCACTGGAACGCCCGCTGCCGCTGGCCGCCCCGCCGGTGGCGCTGCCGCCGCTGCCGGTGCCGGCGTCGAATTTTACCCGCGCGGAATTCGTCTCGGCCGTGGAGCGCGCGAAGGACTACATCCGCGCCGGCGACGTGTTCCAGGTGGTGCCGAGCCAGCGTTTCTCGGTGCCGTTCGCGCTGCCGCCGTTCGCGCTCTATCGCGCGCTGCGGCGCATCAACCCGGCACCGTTCCTGTTCTACCTTGATTTCGGCGGGTTCGCGGTGGTCGGCAGCAGCCCGGAAATCCTGGTGCGGCTGCGCGACGGCACGGTGACCATCCGCCCGCTCGCCGGCACCCGCCGCCGCGGCGCCACCCACGAGGAGGATCAGCACCTGGAGGCCGAACTGCTCGCCGATCCGAAGGAACGGGCGGAACACCTGATGCTGCTCGACCTCGGCCGCAACGACGTGGGACGGGTGGCGGAGCTCGGCTCGGTGCGCGTGACCGAGAGTTTTGCCATCGAGCGGTTCAGCCATGTCATGCACATCGCCTCCGAGGTGCAGGGTCGGCTGCGCGAGGGGCTGGACGCGATCGACGCGCTGGTCGCGGGGTTTCCCGCCGGCACGCTGACCGGGGCGCCGAAAGTCCGCGCGATGGCGATCATCGAGGAGCTGGAGCCGACGCGGCGCGGCATCTATGCCGGCTGCGTCGGGTATTTCGCACCGGACGGCACGATGGACACCTGCATCGGGCTGCGCACGGCGGTGGTGAAGGACGGCACCATGCACGTGCAGGCCGGCTGCGGCGTGGTCGCCGACAGCGACCCGGCCTCGGAATGGGAGGAGACGCGGCAGAAGGCGCGCGCGCTGTTCCGCGCCGCCGAGGAAGCGGTGAATTTCGCCGCCGGCAAGCCGGCCTGACGCCGGCGCATTAACGACCCGGCGGGGTCCGCGCGGGTAAGCTCTCGTTCATGGACTGGTCGCCCGCCGCGATCGTGCGCGACGAGCCGCCGCACACCGCAGCGGCGCCGTGCGAACCCGTGCTGCACACCATCGCGCCGGAGGTGGACTCGGCCTTCTACCTCGCGCGCAACCCCGACGTGGCCCGCGCCGGCATGGCGGCGGCCGAGCATTACTGGCGCATGGGCTGGCGCGAGGGGCGCGACCCGAGCCCGTGGTTCCGCACCGAATACTATCTGCGCGCCAACCCGGACGTGGCGGCGGCGGGGATCAATCCGCTCTGGCACTTTCTGGTGCGCGGCCGGGCGGAAGGCCGCCCCCCGAGCGAGCCGGGCGGCGCCTGGCGCGAGGAACTCGACCGGCCGCGACCGCCTCCCGCCCCGGCGGCGACCGCCGCGCGACCGCTCTCCGACGCGGCGCTGCGCCGCCTGCTCCGCCTGGCCTGCGCCGATGCGCCCGACCTGGTGCTGTCGGTCAGCCACGACCGCTACGCGAACGTGCCGGGCGGCACGCAGCGCCTGATCGCCGACGAGCAGCGCAAGTTCAACGCCGACCGCGCCGCCTACCTGCACCTCTCGCCGACCGAGGCGCGGCTCGGCCTGGCGCCGGCCTCGGACGGGCGGGAGGCGCTCGGCGTGACGCTGGACGGCGCGTGGCGCGGCGTGGCGAGCGCCGACGCCATCGCGGCGGCGCTGGCGGGGCTGCCGGCCTGGCTGCGGCGGATTCTGGCGGTGCATGCGCTGCACGGCTGGCGGCCAGAGACGGTGGCGGCGCTGGCGGCCGCGCTGCGCCCGGCGCATGCCGTGTTCTGGGCGCACGACTACGGCGCCGCCTGCGCCAGCCCGCGGCTGCTGCGCAATGACATCGTGTTCTGCGCCGCCCCGCCGCCCGACAGTTTCGGCTGCCGCATCTGCATCCACGGCGCCGCCCGCGCCGACCACCTGGCGCGCATGCGGGCGCTGTTCGCCGCGGTGCCCTTCCACCTCGTCGCCCCCTCCGCGCTCGCCGCCGAGACCTGGCTGCGCGCGGCGCGGCTGCCGGTCGCCTCGGTGCAGGTGCATCCGCATGTGCGGCTCTGGCCACTGCCCGCCGCGCCGCCTGTGCCGGAGGGTCCGGTGCGCCTCGGCTTCGTCGGCGCGACCGACTACCACAAGGGCTGGGGCCTGTTCTGCGACCTGCTGAGGCAGGCGCGCGGGCTTGCCGACTATCGGTTCTTCCACTTCGCCAGCGCCGGAAAATTGCAGCCGATGGACGGGCTGATCTCGGTCGCCGCCGCCGCCAGCGCCGCCGACCCCTCGGGCATGCAGCGCGCGCTCGCCGCGCACCGCATCGACCTGGTGCTGGCGCTGTCGCCGTGGCCGGAGACGTTCAGCTACGTCGCCCACGAAGCCATTGCCGCCGGCGCCGACCTGCTGGCGCAGGCAGGCAGCGGCAACATCGCCGTGCTGGTGCGCCGCCTCGGCCGCGGCGTGGTGTTCGTGGACGCGGCCAGCCTCGCCGCCTTCGTGCTCACGGGGGAAGCAGCGTCCTACGCGCGACGCCGCCGCGCGGCCGGGCGGGCGAGTGCGCTGCTGCTGCCGGTCGGCTCGACCGCGACGCTGGCGCGGGCGCTGGACCGCGTCGCGCCGGTGCCGGCCGAGCCGGCGTGATCTGCTTCACCAGTTTCGCGCTCAACTACCTGCCGCGCGCCTGTGTGCTGGCCGAGACGCTGCGCGCCGCGCACCCCGACTGGAATTTTTGGGCGCTGGTGGTCGATGCGCCGCCGCCGGACGGCGCGCTGTCCGGCTTCGACCACGTGGTGACCGCCGCCGACCTCGGCCTGCCGCGCTTCTGTTCCTGGCTGTTCCGGCACGACATCGTGGAGGCCTGCACCGCGATGAAGGGTGCGATGCTGTGCCGGCTGCTGGCCGACGGGGCGGACAAGGTGCTTTATCTTGACCCCGATGTGGCGGTGTTCCATCCGCTCGCCGCGCTGCCGGCGCTGCTCGACGACGCCTCGATCGCGCTGACCCCGCACCAGCTCGCGCCCAACGACGCGCCGGGTGCGATCGCCGACAACGAGGGCGCGGCGCTGCGCTACGGCGTGTTCAATCTCGGCTTCCTCGCCGTGCGCGGCGATGCGGTCGGGCGGGCCTTCGCGTCCTGGTGGGCGGCGCGATTGCAGGAGGCATGCTTCGACGACCCCGCCAGCGGCCTGTTCACCGACCAGAAATACTGCGACCTGGTGCCGGCGCTGTTCGACCGGGTCGCGATCGTGCGCGATCCCGGCTGGAACGTGGCGAGCTGGAACCTCAGCCGCCGCCGCGTCGAAATCACGCCGGAGGGCGACATCACCGCCAACGGTTCGCGGCTCGCCTTCTACCATTTCAGCAAGCACGGCGGCGCCGGCGATGCGATGACCGACCGCTACGCCGGGACCAACCACGTGCCGCACGAGCTCTGGTGCTGGTATGGCCGCCGCCTCGCCGCTCATGCCGCGCCGCCGCCCATTTGGCACTACGGGCGTTTCAGCGACGGCACGTCGATCCCGCACGCCGCCCGCCTGCTGTATCGGCAGCGGCCGGACCTGATGGAGCATTTCGCCGACCCGTTCGACGCCGGCCCAGGCGGCTTGCGCGACTGGCTCGCCGCCCACGCGCCGGAGGCGCTGGCCTAGGCGGACGGCGCGTGCTGCACGCCCTTTTCGTCCAGCAGCGTGCCCAATTCGCCCGACTGGAACATCTCCGTGACGATGTCGCAGCCGCCGACGAATTCGCCCTTCACATAGAGCTGCGGGATCGTCGGCCAGTTGGAGAACTGCTTGACCCCATCGCGCAGGTCCGCATCTTCCAGCACGTTGGCCGTGTGGAACGGCACCCCCAGATGGGTCAGGATCTGCACCACGCGTGCGGAAAATCCGCATTGCGGGAACATCGCGTTGCCCTTCATGTACAGCATCACCGGGTTTTCCGTGATCTCGGCCTGGATGCGCTCGAAGACGGCATTACTCATAGCGGGTTTCCTTATTCGGGGGCGGCGGTCTGCAACGCCAGCGCGTGCAACTCCCCGCCCATGCGGCCGTGAAGCGCGGCGAACACGATCTGGTGCTGCTGCACCCGGTTCTTGCCGCGGAACGTCTCGCTGACCACGGTGGCCGCGTAGTGGTCGCCGTCGCCGGCCAGGTCCTCGATGGTCACGCGCGCATCGGGCAGCGCCGCCTTGATCAGCGCCTCGATCTCGCTCGCCGCCATCGCCATGCTCATCCCTCCAGCCAGTCGGGCAGGAACCGCGCGTGCGTGTGGCGCAGAACAGCAAGGGATATTGTCGCACCCCCCGGCAGTGTCAAATCCCCCCCGCCGGACGCACCGAGAAGCCGCGCCGGCACGCCCGCCGAAGCCGCCGCCGCGACCAGCGCCGCCGGATCGGCGACCGCGAGCAGGTAGCGCCCCTGCTCCTCGCCGAACCAGAATTTTTCGGCCGCCAGTGCATCGGGGCCGGGCAGCAGGCTGGCGCCGACATCGCCTGCCAGCGCCATTTCCGCCACCGCGACCAGCAGTCCGCCGTCGGAAACATCATGGCAGGCGGCGACCCGGCCCGCCAGGATGCGCGCGCGCACGAAATCGCCGACCCGCCGCTCCGCCGCCAGATCGACCGGCGGCGGCGGACCGGCCTCCTGCCCCGCCACCTCGCGCAGCCACAGCGATTGCCCGAGATGCCCCGTGATCGCGCCGAGCAGCACGAGATCAAGGCCCGGCCGCAGTGCAATCCCCACCGCCTGCGCCGCATCGTCCAGCACGCCCAGCCCGCCGATCGCCGGCGTCGGCAGCACGGATTTTCCTTCGGTCTCGTTGTACAGGCTGACATTGCCGCTGACGACCGGAAAATCCAGCGCGCGGCACGCCTCGGCCATCCCCGCGATGGCATCGGCGAACTGGCCCATGATTTCCGGCCGCTCCGGATTGCCGAAATTGAGGTTGTCGGTGAGCGCGAGCGGCCTGGCACCGACCGCGGTGAGGTTGCGCCACGCCTCCGCCACCGCCTGCGCGCCGCCGGCGCGCGCATCGGCGGCACAGTAGCGCGGCGTGCAGTCGGTGGTGAGCGCGAGCGCCCGCGTGTGCCCTTCGATGCGCACCACGGCGGCGTCGGCGGTGCCGGGCCGCTTCACCGTCTGGCCGCCCACGGTCGCGTCGTACTGGTCGAAGATCCAGGCGCGCGAACAGAGATCGGGACAGCCGAGCAGCCGCAGCAGCGCCGCTTCCAGCCCGATCGGATCGGCAATTTCGGCAAACGGCGCCGGCGGCGGGGTCGGTGCGGTCGGGCGGTGATAGAGCGGCGCCTGATCGGCGAGCGGCGCCAGCGGAATGTCGGCCTCGACGCGGCCGTGGTGGCGCACCACGATGCGGCCGCTGTCGGTCAGCCGGCCGATCACGGAAAAGTCGAGTTCCCATTTGTCGAAAATGGCACGGGCGAGGCCCTCGCACTCGGGGCGGAGCACCATCAGCATGCGCTCCTGGCTCTCCGACAGCATCATCTCGTAGGCGGTCATGCCGTGCTCGCGCTGCGGCACCGCGTCGAGATCGAGCGTGATGCCGACGCCGCCTTTGCCCGCCATCTCGACCGAGGAACTGGTCAGGCCCGCGGCCCCCATGTCCTGGATGGCGACGATCGCGTCGGTCGCCATCAGTTCCAGGCATGCCTCGATCAGCAGCTTTTCGGTGAACGGGTCGCCGACCTGCACGGTCGGGCGCTTTTCCTCGCTGTCCTCGCCGAACGCGGCGCTGGCCATCGTGGCGCCGTGGATGCCGTCGCGGCCGGTCTTGGAGCCGACATAGACGACCGGATTGCCGACGCCGGCGGCGGCGGAGAGGAAGATCCGGTCGCGCGGCGCGATGCCGACGGTCATCGCGTTGACCAGCGGATTGCCGTTGTAGGCGGGGTGGAAATTCACCTCGCCGCCGACCGTCGGCACGCCGACGCAGTTGCCGTAGCCGCCGATGCCGCGCACCACGCCATCGACGATGCGCCGCGTGCGCGGGTGTCTGGGATCGCCGAAGCGCAGCGCATTGAGATTGGCGATCGGCCGCGCGCCCATGGTGAACACATCGCGCAGGATGCCGCCGACGCCGGTGGCCGCGCCCTGGTACGGCTCGATGAAGCTCGGGTGGTTGTGGCTCTCCATCTTGAACACGGCGGCCAGCCCGTCGCCGATATCGACCACGCCGGCGTTCTCGCCCGGCCCGTGGATCACCCACGGCGCCGTCGTGGGCAATTGTTTTAGCCACACGCGGGAGGATTTGTAGGAGCAGTGCTCCGACCACATGACGGAGAAAATGCCGAGTTCGGTCAGCGTCGGCACGCTTCCCATGATCGCCAGCACGCGCGCGTATTCCTCGGCGTTCAGGCCGAACTCCTTTGCCAGCGCGGCATCGACCGGGCGCCTCGTCATGCGGCGAGCGTGGCCGCGAGGCTGTCGAACAGGGGTTTGCCGTCCTCGCCGCCGAGCAGCGGATCGACCAGGTCTTCGGGGTGCGGCATCAGGCCGAGCACGCGCAGATTGGGCGAGAGGATGCCGGCGATGTCGCGTGCGCTGCCGTTGCGGTTGCCGCTCGGCGGCGCGTAGCGGAACGCCACCAGCCCCTCGCCCTCCAGCCGGTCGAGCGTGGCGGCGTCGGCGAAGAAATTGCCGTCGCCGTGCGCCATCGGCGCGCGAAAGATTTCTCCACGTTGGTAGTGCGCGGTGAAGGCCGTGTCGCTGCGCTCGACGCGCAGATGGCAGTCCGATGGCGATGAAGCGCAGGCCGGCGTTGCGCAGCAGCGCGCCGGGCAGCATCCCGGCCTCGGTCAGGATCTGGAACCCGTTGCACACGCCGAGCACGTAGCCGCCGCGCGCGGCGTGCGCGCGCACCGCCGCCATCACCGGCGACTGCGCCGCCATCGCGCCGCAGCGCAGATAGTCGCCGTAGGAGAAGCCGCCGGGAATGACGACGAGGTCGATGCCGGAAAAGTCGGTGTCGCGGTGCCAGACCATGCGCGGCGCGCGGCCGAAACTGCGCGCGAGCGCGATCGCCATGTCGCGTTCGCGGTTGATGCCGGGGAAGACGACGATAGCGGCGGTCATCTCGGGCTTCGTCGCCGCGTGCACGCGCGACGGATGTCGAAGAGCTTCACCCACACCTTCCGTTCACGCCACCTCCACGCGAAAACTCTCGATCACCGTGTTGGCGAGCAATCGCCGCGCCATGTCCTCGGCCTGCGCGTGCGCGCGTTCGGGATCGGTCTCGGCGAGGTCGAGTTCGATCACTTTCCCGGCCCGCACGTTGGCCACGCCGGCGAAGCCGAGATGCTGCAGCGCCTGCCCGATCGCGCGGCCTTGCGGGTCGAGCACGCCGGGCTTCAGCATGACGGTGACGACGGCTTTCACGATGGCAACCGTCTCCGCCCCCGCCGACATGGCCCGGCTTGTCCCGACCATGACGGTGGTGCGCGCCGGAATAACGAAGACCGTCACTGCATGATCTCCGGCCCCTTCAGGTCGCGCATGCCGGCCTCCGGCAGAATCCCCAGCCGCTTCGCCACTTCCTGGTACGCCTCCTCGACCTTGCCGAGATCGCGGCGGAACCGGTCCTTGTCCATCTTCTCGTTGGTCTTGCTGTCCCACAGCCGGCAGTTGTCGGGGCTGATCTCGTCGGCCAGCACGATGCGCATGTCCTCGTTCTCCCACAGCCGGCCGAACTCCACCTTGAAATCGACCAGCGTGATGCCGACGCCGAGGAACAGCCCGGTGAGAAAGTCGTTGATGCGCAGCGTCAGCGAGACGATGTCGTCCATGTCCTGCGTGCTCGCCCAGCCGAACGCGGTGATGTGCTCCTCGGTCACCATCGGGTCGCCGAGCTGGTCGTTCTTGTAGTAGTACTCGATGATGCTGCGCGGCAGCCTGGTGCCCTCCTGGATGCCGAGCCGCGTGGTCAGGCTGCCGGCGGCGACGTTGCGCACCACCACCTCGATCGGGACGATCTCCACCTCGCGGATCAGCTGCTCGCGCATGTTCAGCCGGCGCACGAAATGCGTCGGCACGCCGATCTCCGCCAGCCGCAGCATCAGGTATTCGCTGATGCGGTTGTTCAGCACGCCCTTGCCGGTGATGACACCGCGCTTCTGCGCGTTGTTGGCAGTGGCGTCGTCCTTGAAATACTGCACGAGCGTGCCCGGCTCGGGCCCCTCGAACAGGATTTTCGCTTTGCCTTCGTAGAGCTGGCGGCGGCGGGCCATGAACGCGATTCCTGTGCCGCTCCCCCGGGGCCGTCCCCGAGGCGTCGCGACGGCGCGACGGCGGGCCGCGCCACCGCGGGCGGGCGGTGCGGCATGGCTATAGCAGCCGCCCGGCCATCGCACCACGCCCCAGCCCAGCCCACGGCGTGATCCAGGACCCGCTCGGATTCGGGGCATAATGACCGTCAGACGGCGTGGAGGGCCTACCTAATGGGCAAATCGGGCCGATCTGCGGGCCGTTACCGCACGACCGCCCGCGACCGACAGATGACGATTGACACGGATCATTGTTAACCCCAACTTTAAACGATACCGAGGGAGTATGACAGTCAGTTCCGAAGTCCGCGAGCCGAACCCAGGGCGGGCCGGCGTTCCGCCGGGATCGCCGGTGCGCTTCGCCCGGGCGGCACTCTTGGCTAGCGTGGCATTCCTGACCCTGACGGCCGCAATCGGCGTCCTGGACGTGCGATATTGGCGGCAGGGAAAGGCGGCGGCGCTTTGGGTCGAGCATACGTCCCAGGTACTGGCGACGCTCTACCGGGTGCGCTGGGAGGTGACCGACCTTGAGAGCAGGGAACGCGCGTTCCTACTAACCTTCGATCCTGCCGACCTGGACCCCCACGGCGCGTCCGCGCAGCGGCTGAACGAGGATGTGGCAGCGATCGGCCAGCTTGTTGCGGACAGCCCGTTGCAGCGCATCCGGACCGCGCGGCTGTCCGAACTAATCTCCCTAACGCTGCGCGCGCTCGACGACGAAGTGCAGCTTGCGCGCAACGTAGGCCAGGACGCCGCACGCACCGCTTTCGGCAGCCGTCACCACCACCACCGGCTGGACGAGATTCGCTCGCAGGTCGAGACCATGCTCGGCACCGAACGCGACCTGCTGGCGCAGCGGCAGGCGCAGGAGGTGGCGATGCAGCAGTGGACCGCCTGGATGGCGCTGGCCGCGATCCTGCTCGCCGCCTCGGCGGCTGCGCTGGCGGCGACCTACGCAACCCGCGAGATCAGCCAGCGGCGGCGGGCGCTGAACCAGATCGCACAGCTGCGCGACCTGGCCGAGCGTCGTGCCGGCGAACTGCAGGCCACGGCGGCCGCGCTCCGTGCCGCGCGGGACGAGGCGGATCGCGCCAACCAGGCGAAGAGCCGCTTCCTCGCCGCCGCAGGGCACGATTTGCGCCAGGCGCTGCAGCTGATCATGCTGGCGCTCGGCGCGCTGGCCGATCGCGCCGGCCCCGCCGGAGCGCAGGAGGCGCGTCGCGGCGAGGCGGCGATCGCCAAGCTGGACCGCGCCTTCTCCCAGTTCAGCCAGGTGGCGCGGCTCTCCTCGGGCCGGATGCCGGCCGACCCGCGCGCCATCGACATCGGGCCGCTGCTCGCGGAGCTGTGCGACGAGCTGCAGCCGCTCGCCAGGCAAAAGGGACTGCGGCTGCGCCACGTCGCCTCCACCGCGCGGGTCCGCAGCGATCCGACGATGCTGGCCACGATCATGCGGAACCTGATCGGCAACGCGATCAAATACACCGACCACGGCGGCGTGCTGGTCGGCGTGCAGCGCCGCGGCAGCCGCGTGCTCGCGCGCGTCTGCGACACCGGGATCGGCATCGCCCGGGACAGCCAGGATGCGATCTTCGACGAGTTCCGCCAACTCACGCCCGGATCGAACGACGGCGTCGGGCTGGGGCTGAACATCGTCAAGCGCACCGCGCTGCTGCTCGGGCACGACATCGCGGTGCGCTCGACGCCGGGCCGGGGCTCCTGTTTCAGCGTCGCGCTGCCGGCCGTTCCGGCGGTTGCCACTGTCGGCATCGGCGACCCGGCGCACGCCTGACCGGTCAGCTCGCGGCGCCCAGCGCCTCGCGCGCCGCGGTCGCCAGCCGGTCGGCGCGCTCGTTCATGGCGTCGCCGGCATGGCCGCGAATCCAGCGCCACTCGACGTCGTGTTGCGCGGCGGCGGCGAGCAGGCGGCGCCAAAGGTCCATGTTGGCGACCGGGTCGCCGGCCGCGTTGCGCCAGTTGCGGCGCACCCAGCCGGCGTGCCAGCGGGTGATGCCGTTGCGCACATACTCGCTGTCGGTGTGCAGCACCACGCGGCAGCGCCGCGTCAGCGCCTCCAGCGCGGCACAGGCGGCGGTGAGCTCCATGCGGTTGTTCGTCGTTGCCGGCTCGGCGCCGGACAGCTCGCGCTCGGCGGAGCCGTAGCGCAGCACCGCGCCCCAGCCCCCCGGTCCGGGGTTCGGCTTGGCGCCGCCGTCGGTCCACGCCTCGACCAGCGTCTCAGAGACCATAGGCGGCGACATCGCTGGCGGCGAGATGAAAGCGCAGGCGGCGGACGTAGTCGCGCGGGTCCTTGCGCGTGACCAGCGCGCCCGGCGGCGTGTGGACCCAGTCATACAGCCGTGTCAGCGCGAACCGGATCGCCGCACCCTGCGCCAGCACCGGCAGCGCAAACAGCTCGGCCTCCGCCAGCGTCCGGCGCGCCGCATAGGCGGCCAGCAGCGCCCGCGCCTTGGTGACGTTGAACGAAAGGTCGGTCTCGAAGCACCAGGCGTTCAGACAGACCGCCACGTCATAGGCGAGGAAATCGGTCGCGGCAAAATAGAAGTCGATCAGGCCCGAGACTTTTCCATCGAGGAAAAACACGTTGTCGGGGAACAGGTCGGCATGGATCTGCCCGCGCGGCAGTTGCCCGGGCCACGCGGCGAGGATGCGCGCCAGGGCCGCGTGCAGCTCGTCCGGCAGGCCGGGCGACAGCGCCTCCGCCGCCGCGCCGCCGTCGGCCAGCGCGCGTGCCAGCAGCGGCGTCCAGCCCGCGGGGCCGAGCGCATTGGCGCGCGTCGCCGGATAGTCGGCGCCGGCCTGATGCAGCGCCGCCAGCGCCGCGCCGACCGGGGCGCAATGCGCCAGCCGCACGCTGCGCGGCCAGACGCCGGGCAGGAAAGTGGTGATCGCCGCGTGCCGCCCGGCCAGCAGCCGCAACGCCGCCCCGTCGCGCCCCGGCACCGGCCGCGGACAGGACACGCCGCGGGTGGCCAGATGCTCCATCAGGCCGAGGAAGAACGGCAGGTCGGCGGGATCGACCCGCTTTTCGTAAAGTGTGAGGATGAAATCGCCCGCGCTTGTTTTCAGGGCATAGTTGGAATTTTCCACGCCCTCGGCAATGCCGCGGAAGGCGATCAGATCGCCGAGATCATAGTCCGAGAGGAACGAGCGCAGGGCGTCGTCGGTCACTTCGGTATAGACGGCCATGCCCCCTCGCCGGCGGTTGTGCGCATCCTGGCGATGCCTTATCCGGGGCGGCGCCGCAACCGGAGTTGTCGATGTCATCCTGTCCGATTCGCGCCGCGCGCCCGGCGGCCGTGGCGGCGGTGCTGCTGCTGGCGCTGCTCGCCGCCGGCTGCGGGTCCGACGCGCCGCAGTTCGCGCCCGCCTGCCCGCAACTGTCGCTGCTGCGCGATGCCGGCGACCTGACGCGCTTTTCCGGCGCGCCCGGCGCGTCGCACGATGCGCGCTCGCTGCTGCTGGCGGCGCGCATCGTGGCGGTGCCGGCCAAATGCGAGGACGGCGGGGCGGGCAAGGTGCGGGCGATGCTTGAACTCACCGCCGACGTGCGGCGCGGGCCGGCGGCGCAGGGCAATGCCGTGAGCGTGCCGTATTTCGTCGCCCTCATGGAGCAGGGCAAAGTGATCAGCGAGCAGGATTTCACGCTCGCGGCAAAATTCCGCACCAATGTCGATCAGGTCCGCGTGACCGGCGACCAGGTGGACATCCTGCTGCCGGTGACCGCGGCCAAAACCGCCGCGGCCTACCACATCTATGTCGGCTTCCGACTGACGCCGGACGAACTCGCCTACAACCGGCAGAGCGCGGGCCGGCAATGAACGTGACCGCGATTGCGGTTGCATAACGCCGCGCGCGGCGCCATCCTCCCGGCCGTTCGCACATCGCCCGTGCAGGAGAGTGCAGGCCGACCGCCTGCCGCCGAAGGCGCAACCGGCCCCCGGAAACGCTCAGGCACCAAGGACCGCTGCGGGGGAGCGAGCCTCTGGAAAGCCGGGCGGCGCCGCCACGCGCCGGCCGCACCGACGGAGTAAGGGCGCAAGCGCCCGAATCTCTCAGGTTCCGCGACAGAGGGGGGCGCGATTTTCTGTCCGCGCGCGTTGCGGTCGGAGAGTCGCCCCACAAACGCGGAGCCTGAAGATGTCCATCGAGATCGCCCCGGACGAGCCGCCGCCGCCGAAATCGACGCCGCTCGCCGCCCTGCACGAAAAGCTCGGCGCGCGCATGGCGCCGTTTGCCGGCTGGATCCTGCCGATCCAGTACCCGTCCGGCATCATCGTCGAACATCGCCACACGCGCGAGGCCGCCAGCCTGTTCGACGTGTCGCACATGGGCCAGCTCACGCTCGCGGGCGAGGGCGCCGCCGCGGCGTTGCAGGCGCTGACCGTCGGCGACATCGCGGGCCTGCGGCGCGGCCGGCAACGCTACACGCTGCTCACCAACGAAGCCGGCGGCATCATCGACGATCTTATGGCAGCGCATCTCGGCGACCGGCTGCTCCTGGTCGTCAACGCCGCACGCACCGCGTTCGACCTGGCGCATCTCGAACAGCATCTGCCGGCGCACGTCACCTTCACCCACCACGAGGACCGCGCGCTGCTGGCGCTGCAAGGGCCGCGCGCCGCCGCAGCGCTCGGCCGCATCGCGCCGGATGCGGCAAAGCTGCGCTTCATGGACGTGGCCGAAATGACCGTCGCCGGCGCCGATGCGATCGTCAGCCGCTCCGGCTACACCGGCGAGGACGGGTTCGAGCTGTCGGTGCCGCGCGCCGACGCCGAGCGGCTGGCGACACGGCTGCTGGAGCAGCCCGAGGTGAAGCCGGCCGGACTCGGCGCGCGCGACTCGCTGCGGCTGGAGGCCGGGCTGCCGCTGCATGGCCAGGACATCGACGAGCTGACCACGCCGGTCGAGGCCGCGCTGACCTGGACCATCGGCAAACAGCGCCGCATCGACTGGGATTTTCCGGGTGCCGCGCCGATCCGCGATCAGCTCGACCACGGCGCACCGCGCCACCGCGTCGGGCTGCTGGTGGAGGGGCGCAGCCCCGCGCGCGCCGGCACCAACCTGGTCGCCCGCGACGGCACCGCGGCGGGCACCGTCACCTCCGGCACTTTTTCGCCGACGCGCGAAGCCTGCATCGCGATGGCCTATCTGCGCCGCGACCTCGCCGATGACGGCACCGAAGTGTTCGCCATGCTGCGCGGCAAGCCGGTGCCGGCGCGCGTCGTGCCGCTGCCCTTCGTCCCCCACCGCTATCCACGCTGACCGGAGTGTGCGATGCCAGAAACCCGCTTTACCGCCGACCATGAATGGGTGCGCCTCGACGACGGCGTCGCCACGATCGGCATCACCGACCATGCGCAGGCGCAGCTCGGCGACATCGTGTTCGTCGAACTGCCCGCGCCCGGGCGCACCGTGGCAGCGGGCGAGGCCTGCGCGGTGGTGGAGAGCGTCAAAGCCGCCTCCGACGTGTTCGCGCCGCTCGCCGGGCGCGTGACCGAAGTGAACCTGCCGCTCGCCGACGATCCGGCACTGGCGAACCGCGCGGCCGAAGCCGAGGGCTGGTTCTTCCGCATGACGCTCGCCGATCCCGCTGCGTTCGCGACGCTGCTGGACGCGGCGGCGTATGCGAAACTGACGGAGGAAGCGTGATGGACGCGCTCGCCGAGCTGGCGGCGCTGGAACGCGCGCCGGGCTTTTCCGCCCGCCATATCGCGCCGGACGATGGCGACATCGACGCCATGCTGCGCGAAGTCGGCGCGGCGAGCCTCGACGCGCTCGCCGATCGTGCGGTGCCGGCGGCGATCCGCATTGCGCCGCCGGAACTGCCGGCGCCGCTGGACGAGGCCGGCGTGATCGCGGAGCTGCGCGCGCTGGCGGCGAAGAACGTGATAAGACGGTCGCTGATCGGCTGCGGCTATTTCGGCACGCACACGCCGCCGGTGATCCGCCGCAACGTGCTGGAAAATCCCGGCTGGTACACGGCGTACACGCCGTACCAGTCGGAGATCGCGCAGGGGCGGCTGGAGGCGCTGCTGATCTTTCAGACCATGGTGGCGGAGCTGACCGGCATGGCGATCGCCAACGCCTCGCTGCTCGACGAGGCGACGGCCGTGGCCGAGGCGGTTCACATGGCGCAGGGCCTGGCGCGCGCGAAATCCACGACGGTTGCCGTCACCGCCGAACTGCATCCGCAGACGCGTGCAGTGCTGGCGACGCGCGCCGCGCCGCTCGGCCTCACGCTGGTCGATATCGCGCCGGGCGACACGACGGCACTGCGCGCCGCCAATCCGTTCGCGGTGGTGCTGCAATTTCCCGGCACGTCGGGCGCGATCCGCGACCTGGCACCACAGATCGCGGCGGCGCAGGATTCCGGCGCGCTGGCGATCGTGGCGACCGATCTGCTGGCGTGCGCGCTGCTGACGCCGCCGGGCGAGATGGGGGCCGACATCGTCGTCGGATCGGCGCAGCGTTTTGGCGTGCCGATGGGATTTGGTGGACCGCACGCGGCATTTTTGGCAACGCGCGAGCTGTACAAACGGGCGATGCCGGGGCGGCTGGTCGGCCTGTCGGTCGATGCGGCGGGCACGCCGGCGCTGCGGCTGGCGTTGCAGACGCGCGAACAGCACATCCGCCGCGAACGCGCCACCAGCAACATCTGCACCGCCCAGGTGCTGCTGGCGGTGATGGCAGGGTTTTATGCCGTGTGGCACGGCCCGGACGGGCTGCGCCGCATCGCGCAACGGGTGAGCCTGCTGGCGCGGCTGGTCGCGGGCGCGGCGGCGCGCGCCGGATTCGCGCTGCGGCACACGGAATTTTTCGACACCGTCGCGATCGAATGCGGCGCGCGCGCGGACGCGGTCATGCGCGCCGCACTGGACGCCGGCTTCAACCTGCGTCGGCTCGACGCCACGGGGGTTGCGATCGCGCTCGACGAGACGGTGACGGGCGCGGAGCTGGAACGCATCTGCGCCGTGCTCGGTGCGCCGGCCGGGGACGCGCCGGCCGCGATCCCGCCCTCGCTGCTGCGCGAGTCGGCGTATCTGCGCGCGCCGGTGTTTTCCGAGCACCGCAGCGAGCACGCCATGCTGCGCTTCCTGAAACGCCTGGAGGACCGCGACATCGCGCTCACCCGCAGCATGATCCCGCTCGGCTCCTGCACCATGAAGCTGAACGCGACGACGGAAATGCTGCCGGTCACCTGGCCCGAATTTTCCGACTTGCATCCGTTCGCGCCATCCGATCAGACCGCAGGCTCGCGCGAACTGGCGGCGCTTCTGGCATCCTGGCTCGGCACGCTGACCGGATTGCCCGCGGTGTCGTTGCAGCCGAACGCGGGCAGCCAGGGCGAGTATGCCGGGCTGCTGGCGATCCGCGCCTGGCACGCCGCGCGCGGCGAGGCGGCGCGCGATGTCTGCCTGATCCCGGCAAGCGCGCACGGCACCAACCCGGCGAGTGCCACGATGGCGGGCCTGCGCGTCGTCGTGGTCGCGTGCGATGCGGACGGCAACATCGATCTCGCGGACCTGCGCGGCAAGACGGAACACCACGCGGCGCGGCTGGCGGCGCTGATGGTGACGTATCCCAGCACGCACGGCGTGTTCGAGCCGGCGATCCGCGACATCTGCGCGATCGTGCATGCGGCGGGCGGGCAGGTGTACATGGACGGCGCCAACATGAACGCGCAGCTCGGGCTGACCAGCCCCGGCGCGTGCGGCGCCGATGTCTGCCACCTCAACCTGCACAAGACCTTCTGCATCCCGCATGGCGGCGGCGGGCCGGGCGTCGGGCCGGTGTGCGCGGCGCCGCATCTGGCACCGTTCCTGCCGGGCCATCCGGCGCTCGGCGCGGGCGGCGCCGGGCCGGTCGCGGCGGCGCCGTTCGGCAGCGCGCTCGTGCTGCCGATCAGCTACGCCTATGTCCGCCTGATGGGCACGGACGGTCTGCGGCGCGCCACGCAGGTCGCGATCCTGAGCGCGAACTACGTCGCGGCGCGGCTGCGCGGCCAATATCCGGTGCTGTTCACAGGGCCGGGCGGGCTGGTGGCGCACGAGTGCATCCTGGATTGCCGCGGCTTCGCCCAGAGCGCCGGCGTGACCGTGGAGGACATCGCAAAGCGGCTGCAGGACTACGGATTCCACGCGCCGACGATGAGCTGGCCGGTGCCGGGCACGCTGATGGTCGAGCCGACCGAGAGCGAGCCGAAGGCGGAACTCGACCGCTTCATCGCGGCGATGGCGGCGATCGCCGAGGAGATCGCGCGCGTCGCCCGCGGCGAGTGGCCGCGCGACGACAATCCGCTGAAGGGGGCGCCGCACACCGCGCGCGCGCTGGCGGCGGAGGCGTGGCCGCACGCCTATGCGCGCGAGACCGCTGCATTCCCGCTGCCGTTCGTGGCCGAGGCGAAGTATTGGCCGCCGGTGGCGCGGGTGGACAATGCGTATGGCGACCGGCATCTGGTCTGCACCTGCGCGCCGGTCGAGGCGTATGCGGCGGCGGCGGAGTAGCGGTGGGCCGGCTCGTCCCCGAGGCGGACGGCTTTCTCCCGGAATTCGTCGCGGCGTTGACTCTGCTGGCCGAGGCCGAGGAGGAGGTTGCAGCAAACGCGCATCCGCGCCCGATCCTCGTCGGCGGTGCGGCGGTCGAGCTATGGACCACAGGGCGGTATCTTTCCGGCGACCTGGACCTGCTCGCGCCGGATACCATTGCGATCGAGGCGGCGCTGCTCGCGCGAGGATTCCGCCGCGAGGATCGCGACGGCTGGCTGCGCGGCGGCCTGTATCATCCCGAGCTGTGCATCGGCGTCGAGTTCGTTTCGGGCCAGTTGTTCGATGGCCGCGCCAATTCGGCACGGCTCGTGCTGCTGGAGTTTGCGCCGGGAATGCGCGTGCTGGTGATCCCGCCGGAGGACGTCATCGCCGATCGGCTGGGCCAGTTCGCCGCGAACCCAGCCGCAAGCATCGATCAGTTGCGGATTGCGCGCATGATGCTGCGGCTTGCCCCGATTTCCGACAAGGATTACCTGCTGCGTCGCGTGCAAGACGAAACCGGCCTGCGGCTGACATTCGACCGTTTGCAGGAGTGGCTGACCGATGATCGAGCTGCACTTCCGCGACCTTGAGCGGCACCTGATTGCGCGCAAGCGCGAACTCGGGATCGTCGGCAATGACTTCCTGCCCCGCAACGACGGCCGGCGCCGTACCGAGTCCAAGCGGCGCCTGTTGCGGGCGATCGAGGATGCCGCGCGCAGCCGCGGCGTCCGCCCACCGTTCGGGCCACGCGACGGTTGACTTGCTGACTTCCGACCGCGCCGGCCGGACATCGGTGCGATCGCGGAGGCCGTGACGGAGCCGCCTCGCCCGCAGCGCGTCAGGCCGGCGTGATCCCCTGCGCGGTCACCGCAGCGACCAACTCCGCCACCGTCCGCCCGAGACGCGGATGCACCCAGTCCGGCGCCACGTCGGCCAGCGGCACGAGCACGAAGGCGCGCTCGTGCGCGCGCGGGTGCGGCAACGCCGGGTCGGGCGCGTCGCGCACCGTTCCGTTCACGTCGATCAGGTCGAGGTCGAGCGTGCGCGCCGCATTGCGCGCGCCGCGCAGCCGCCCCGCCGCCGCCTCGATCGCGTGCAGAAGACGCAGCAGCCGGACGGGATCGGCCTCCCCCTCCAGCCGCGCCACGCCGTTGACATAGTCCGGCTGGCCCGACGGGGGCACCGGCGCCGTGCGATACCAGCGCGACAGCGCCGCGAACCGCAGGCCGGGCAGGCCGCGCACCGCCTCGGCGGCGGCGCGGCAGGCAACCAGCGGCGATTCGCCATGCGGGCCCGGCAGGTTGGCGCCGATCGCGATCAGAATCACTCAGATACTCCTTGAAAACTGCTCATCACAGCTTCACTGCTTGGCAAGCTGCCGAGTTCAATATATGCGGCGTTGCCACGCGCCGGGAGATTGCCCGGTCGCCATGCATCGGCTTCACGAAAGGTTACGCGATCATGCATTTTCTGCCTTCCGAGCGGACGGCCCTGTTCATCGACGGCGCCAACCTCTACTCCGCCTCGCGCAATCTCGGCTTTGACGTGGACTACCGCAACCTGCTGGAGTTTTTCCGCAAGCAGGCCAATGTGCTGCGCGCCTACTACTACTCCGCGGTGGTCGAGACCGAGGAGTATTCGCCGCTCAAGCCGCTCACTGACTGGCTGGCCTACAACGGCTACACGCTGGTGACCAAGCCGGCGAAGGAGTTCACCGACGCCACCGGCCGCCGCCGCGTCAAGGGCAACATGGACATCGAGCTGGCGATCGACATGCTGGAACTCGCCGACAAGCTGGAACATGCCGTGCTGTTCAGCGGCGATTCGGATTTCCGCCGGCTGGTGGAGGCGGTGCAGCGGCGCGGCGTGCGCGTCTCGGTGGTCTCGTCGATCCGCACCAGCCCGCCGATGATCGCCGACGAGTTGCGCCGGCAGGCCGACCAGTTCATCGAGCTGGCCGAGATCGCGCCCGAGTTCACCCGCCGCCAGATGGAGCCGCGGCCGCACCGCATGGCCGGCGGCCTGCGCCAGACGCCCGCCGAGCCGTTCGCCGCCGACCCGCACGACGCGGCCTGAGCCGTGCAGCGCCTCGCCCTCGCCGGCATCGAGCAGCCGGACCACGACTGCCCGCTGTGCCCGCGGCTGGCCGCGTATCGCGCCGCGCAGCGGGCGGCGCAGCCGGGCTGGTTCAACGGGCCGGTGCCGAGCTTCGGGCCGGCCGACGCGCGGCTGCTGATCGTCGGCATGGCGCCGGGGGTGAAGGGGGCGAACCGCACCGGCCGCCCGTTCACCGGCGACCATGCCGGCGTGCTGCTCTACCGGACGCTGCTGCGCTTCGGGCTGGCCGCCGGCAGCTATCGCGCCGAGCCGGACGACGGGGTGACGCTCGCCGATTGCCGCATCGCCAATGCGGTGCGCTGCGTGCCGCCGGCCAATTTGCCGGAACCGGCGGAGGTGACCACCTGCAACCGCTTCCTGCGCAGCGAATTGCACGGCATGCCCAATCTGCGCGCGGTGCTGGCGCTGGGCGTGCTGGCGCATGCCGCGGTGCTGAAGGCGTGCGGCATGCAGCCGGCCCGCATCCGCTTCCGCCACGGCGAGGTCCACGCGCTGCCGGACGGCCTGCTGCTCGCCGACAGCTACCACGTCTCGCGCTACAACACCCAGACCGGCCGGCTGACCGAGGCGATGTTCGAGGCGGTGGTCGGCGCGCTGCTGCAGCGGCTCGACCAGGAGAGCTGATAGGCGCCGGCGCACGGCACCGGTGGCATTCTGGCGCGATGATGGGCTAGAGCGACTATTGCGACAGGAGCGTCATCGGCCTGCTGCCACGATCGCAGGAACCGGCACGGGCCGCCGCGTTGCTGATCCGGAGAGTGGCCAATGAACGGCATGACTCGGTTCCTGAAGGACGCCTGGTACCTGGCGCGGCCGTATTTCGCGGCCGGATGCGCGGAACGCTGGTCGGCCCGCGGGCTGCTGTTCACGATCGTCGCACTGCGGCTGATGATGGTCGGCATCAACGTCATTTACAGCTTTTGGAACAATGCCTGGTTCACCTCGCTGCAGGAGCGGGACTGGAACACCTTCATCCACCTGCTGCTGCTGGGCAAGCGCCTGCACTCCGGCACGATCATGCCCGGCTTCTGCCTGTTCGCGGCACTCTTCATCGTGATCGCGGTGGCGCGGGTCTATCTGTCCCAGCTGCTGCAGATCCGCTGGCGGCGCTGGATGACGCACCAGTTCATCGACCGCTGGATGTCCGATCGCGCCTACTACCGCATCAGCCTCAAGCCGAAGACGGAGAACGCCGCCACCTACACCGACAACCCCGACCAGCGCATCGCCGAGGACCTGCGCGACTTCATCGGCGATTCGATCGGCGGCTCGCAGGGCATCCTGTATCTGGGCGTCGATCTGCTCTCCAACATCGTCTCGCTGATCTCCTTCATCACGATCCTCTGGGGCCTTTCCGGGCATTTCTCGGTGTTCGGCTGGGCGGTGCCCGGCTACATGGTCTGGATCGCGCTGCTCTATGCGATCCTCGGCACCTGGCTGACGCATCTGGTGGGGCGCAAGCTGGTGCCGCTGAATTACCGCAAGCAGCAGGTGGAGGCGGATTTCCGTTTTGCTCTCGTGCGGGTGCGGGAGAACACCGAGGGCATCGCGCTGTATGGCGGCGAAGCGGACGAGAAGCAGACGCTGCTGCAGCGCTTCACGGCGCTGATAACGAACTGGCGCCAGCTGATGACGCGCTACAAATACCTGATCGGGCTGACCAGCACCTATGGGCAGATCGCGGGCGTCTTCCCCTTCGTGATCGCGGCCCCGCCCTACTTCGCCGGGCTGGTGCAACTTGGCGCGCTGACGCAGACCGCCAATGCGTTCGGCGAGGTGCAGGGCGCCATGTCCTGGTTCGTTGACCAGTACAGCACGATCGCCTACTGGCGCGCCACCGTCGAGCGTCTGTCGAGCTTCTGGCGCGCGATCGAGGCGGCGCGCGCGCATGCCTTCGACGGCGTGCGGACCGAAGCCGCGACCGGCGACGCCTATGCGCTGCACCGCGCGACGATCGCGCTGCCCGACGGGCAGAAACTGCTCGACCAGGCGGACCTGATGCTCACCCCGGGCCGGCCGATCCTGATCACCGGGCGATCGGGGGTCGGCAAATCGACGCTGTTCCGCGCGCTCGCCGGCATCTGGCCGTTCGGCAGCGGCGGCGTGCAGCGGGCGGCCGGGACCAGCCTGTTCCTGCCGCAGCGCCCCTACATTCCGCTCGGCAGCCTGCGCCATGCCGTCACCTATCCGGCGCCGGACGGCGCCTACGACGATGCCGAGGTGATCGATGCGCTGACCGAGGCCGGGCTGGCGCATCTGGCCACGCGGCTCGACGCCGAGGACAACTGGACGATGCGGCTGTCGGGCGGCGAGCAGCAGCGGCTGGCGCTGGCGCGCGCGCTGCTGGCCAAGCCGGACTGGCTGTTCCTCGACGAGGCGATGGCGAGCCTGGACCCGGAGGCGGAGGCGGAGCTCTATGAGTCGATCCGCCGCCGCCTGCCGAACACCACGGTGGTGGCGATCGAGCACCGCCCGGCGCCGTCCGCCGAAACGGCGCGGCATCTGGTGCTGGACCGCGAACCGAACCAGGTCGGGCGGATCGTCGAAGCGAAAGCACTGGCCGCGGAGTGAGCCGCGGCGGCCCGCCTCAGCCGGACCGCAGCCGCCGCCGCAGCAGCATCCCGAGTGCCGCCAGCGGCACTCCGAGCAGCGCCAGGGTCGCCGGCTCCGGCACGGCAGCCGGCAGCGGCACGCCGTTGAGCACGAGGTTGCTCGCCGACGTGATGTCCAGCGAACCGCCAGACGTCGAAACCGGCAAAGCGGCAATGAAACTGACCGGCAGCGGGCCGATGGCGTCGCCGAGCGGGTAGCTGGCGAGCGCCGAGGCGGTCCAGGTTAGCCCCTCGCTGAGGGCGCCGTCCGAAAAGCCCATGTCCGAGAGACTGGCATTGAGTGCTGCATAGAGCGTGCTGCTCGGCGTTTCGCTGCCGATGCCGGCGAGCGTGATCGTGTCGCTGATCGCCGTCAGGGCGGGCAGCCCCCCGATGGTGGTCGGCGCGTCAGCGTTGGCAACCATCGTCCAGGTAAACGGATCGTTGGTCAGCGTCGTCCCCCCGAATGTGCCGGTCAGGTTGCCGGTGAGGGTGTAGCTGATCGGCGGCACCGGCGGCGCCTGCGCGGTGAAGACGAGGCCGCTCGCGCTGCTGATGGACAGTGTGCCGAGCGAGGTGGACAGCGGACCGGCGTCGGCCTGAAAACCGACCGGCAGCGGGCCGAGGCTGTTGTGGAGCGCATAGGCGGCGAGCGCCGCCGCCGTCCAGGACATGCCCTCCGACAAGCCGGCGTTGGCGAAGCCCACCGCGGACGACACGGTATTCTGGGCCACGTAGGTCGGCACGCTCGCTGTCGCGGTGCCGACACCGCCGAGCGCGATCGTGTCGCTGATCGCCGGCAGCGCCGGAAACCCTGCGAGCGTGGTCGGCGCGCCGAGATTGCCGACCAGCGTCCAGGTGAACGGATCGTCGGTCAGCGTGGTCGCGCCGATCGAACCGTCGAGCGTGCCGGTCAGCGTGTAGGTCGCCGTTGGACCGGCCGAGGCCCCCGGCGCGGCACCAAGCACCGCCGCCGCGATCACCAGGGCCGGCACGCCGCGCCGCGCGGCTGCATTGGGTTCGCACATGGCGCCCACCGTGCTACCAGAATGACAATGGGAACCGAAAATGTTGCGCCCTGCAAGCGCGTCGGGTCGGATGCAGGTCCGACAACGGCTATATTTTTTGTCAGTGACGGAGGGGGCCATGTCGCTGCCGCGGATGCTGGCCGTGCTCGTGGCTCTGGCGGGCCTCGTCGCACCTGGGTTCGCCGCCGAGCAGGATCCGAAGCTCGGGCGCTATGAGGCGCGCACCATCGTCACCGGCACCGACCTGCGCAGCCGCCCCGCCGGGCTCGCCGCCTGCCTCGCCGATGTGCTGGTCAAGGTCTCGGGCGACCCGACGATCCTGGACGACCCTCGCCTGCCCGCGCTGGCCGCGCAGGCAGCCGATTATGCAACCGGCTTCGATTATTGGGACCGCATGAGCGGCATCCCGCACCACGACGAGCAGGGCAGTTCCGACCGGCCCTATAACCTCACGGTCCGGTTTTCGCCGCAGCGCGTCGATGACGCGCTGCGCCGGCTCGGCCGCACGCCGTGGCACGGCCCGCGGCCGACGCTGCTGCTGCGCGTGCATGTCGTCGGCGCGCACGGTGAATTCGACATAACGACGCGGGAGCCGAGAGCCGATGGCATGAGGGCCGCCCTTGCCGACGCCGGGGCAAAATACGGGATGGCGTGGCGCATCGCCTCCGATCCCGCCGCCTCCCCGCCCGGCCCGGTTCCGCTAACCGGCAAGCTGGTGCTGAGCCAGGCGGCGCTGGGCTGGGTCGCGACCTGGCATCTCGACTGGCAGGGCGCCGGCCATGACTGGGGCGTACGCGGCGTCAATTTCGATGCCGCGTTCCGCGACGGCGTGCGCGGCGCGCTGCAGGTGCTGTCCGGCCACGGCGCACCAAGATAGTCCCCGGCGCCGGACGGCGCGGCCGGATCACGCCGGCCAGCGCACGATGCAGCCGGTGTCGGCGACCGGCTGCGCCACCTTCTCGCCCGCCACCACGTCATCGACCGCGAACAGGTCGTCGGGATCGGCGGCGCCCTGCGTGCGCGCCCGGCCGACGAAGGACGAACTCATCAGCTGATGGTCGCCCGCCCGGTAAAACACCTTGTTGGGTTGCAGCTTCACCTCCGGCGGCAGTTCGAACCGCCCAGGGCGTGCGCGAGCCTCAGCCCGTTCGTGGTCTTCTCCTGCGCCGCGACGAGGGCAAGCGTCATCACCGAGGTGAAGCCGAACCAGTGGCGCGCCGTCGGCACCCGTCCGTCATTCACCTTGCGGACATCGGCCACGAAGTCGGCCACGTGCGCAACACCGGGCTGATTCCAGTACCACTCGAACATCCAGGTGCCGATGCGCGCCTGCGGCGGCAGGCTTTCCAGGTTTTCCAGTTCCTGCAACGCGCCGCCGACGGCGATCTGCTTGTCGATGCCGAACTGCACAACCTGCTTGAGGCAGTTGACGGCGTCCTGGCCGCCCACCAGCAGGAGCAGCACGTCGGGACGCGCGGCGCGGGCCTCGATCAGATAGGCCGAGAAATCTGTGGTGCCGACCGGCGTCAGCGCGGCGCCGAGCGCGGTGCCGCCGAGACGCCGGAGATTCGCCTCCAGTCCAGCCTGCAACGTGTGGCCGTAGGCGTAGTCGGGCGTGATGAAATACCATTTCTTGCCGTATTTGCGCACCAGCAGCGCGGCCACCGCGTTGGCGTCCATGCGCGTCGTGGCGCAGACGCGCCAGACGTTCCACTTGCAGTCCGTGCCGGTGATCGGATCGGTGTGGCCGCCGGAGACGATGTGCAGCACGCCCTTCTCGCCGGCCACCTGCGCGATCGCCAGCGCGATCGCGGAGTTCACGTCGCCGATCAGGAAATCGATCTGGTCGCGGTCGATCAGCTTGCGCGTCTTCTGCACCCCGGTGCCGACATCGTTGGCCGAATCCTCGACCAGCAGCACGACCTCCCGGCCAAGCACGCCGCCGGCGGCATTGAGGCGCGCGACCGCGAGTTGGGCGCCGGCCACCTCGTTGCGGGCCAGCGCGGCATAGGCGCCGGTCAGCGGATCGACCATGCCGATCCGCAGCGGCGTTTCGCCGCGCGCGGCGATGATGAACGGGGAAGCCAGCTGGGCGAGTCCGGCCGCCGCGGTCGCCGTGATGACCGAGCGACGCCCGAACCCGCCGGCGATCTGCCGGGCTGTCATGGCACGACCCTCCCATCCTGGCCGGATCTGTGGCCGGCCAATGTGCCTGCCCACATCGCACGCATGCGCGCGGACTGGCAAGACCCGCCGGCCGGGTTGCGCAGCGTTCCGCAACGGATGGCAGCAACGCGCGTCAGCGACGCCGGCGGCGAAAATCAGCGGCGCGGCGGTCTCAGGCCAGCACGGGCAGACTCTTCACGAGCTGGTCGGTCGAGTTGACCCACTCGACATCGACGGCCCCGCCCCCGTCCACGAAATACCAGGTCTTGTGGGCGGTCACCTGGAGCTCCTTGGAAACCTCGTCGGTGGCGTAGCGCAGCCGCCGTCCGTGGGTATCGACCGCCTGCAGGCCGGTGACGAATGCCTTCATCTGCGGGACCTTCAGCGGCTCGCCATCCGAGTTCGTGAGCCAAAGCAGCGCCTCGGTCTTCACTTTCGGCCAGGCCGCCTTGGCGATCTGCACGCCCTTGTTGTAATCGCCGCGGGCCTTTTCGATCAGGTCAAAGTCCTTCATCATTTCGGTGCATCTATCGACAATTACGGTACGCACATGGCCCGCCCACTTCTTTTCGTCTGGCTTTTTGGATTTATCGAGGGCCGCCGCGTAGATGTCGATCTTGTCGATCAGCCGCTGTGTCGCCTCTTTGTATTTGCTATACCCCTTGGCGAATTCCTTGTGGAACTTGTCGAGTTCGTCGCCGACGCTGACCTTGGAGCAGGCGCCCTTGGCGATACCGGCCTTGTCGCGCTCGGTCTGCCATTTCTTGCGGTCCCAGACCGAATTCGGATATGGCTCGGGCATGATGTCTGTCTCCCTGCAAGTGCGGCGCGCACGGCGGGTCGCGATCGCGGAAACATCCGACGACGGCGCGAGCGGCCGGACCGCTGACCGCTCGCGCGATGCAATGATAATTGGCCGGATGTTGCTGCCGCAAATGCTTTCTGCGCGCCACGGGACGCGCGGCGCGAGGCCGGCGCTGTCCGGCTACAGCGCGCTGCGCTAGCCTGCGCGGCGCAGCGGAGGACGGACGCATGGCCGGCGGCTTGCGCAAGGGACTGACCAGCTACGGCGACGCGGCGTTCTCGCTGTTCCTGCGCCGCGCGTTCATCAAGGCGATGGGGTTCTCCGACGACGCGCTCGACCGCCCGATCGTCGGCATCACCGACACGGCGAGCGACTACAACCCCTGCCACGGCAATGTCCCCGACCTAATCGCGGCGGCCAGGCGCGGCGTGATGCTGGCGGGCGGCCTGCCGATGGCGTTCCCGACCATCTCCATCCACGAGGCCTTTGCCCATCCCACCAGCATGTTCCTGCGCAACCTGATGGCGCTCGACACCGAGGAGATGCTCCGCGCGCAGCCGATGGACGCGGTGCTGCTGATCGGCGGCTGCGACAAGACGCTGCCGGCGCAGATGATGGGCGCGGCGAGTGCGGACATCCCGGCGATCGTGCTGCCGACCGGGCCGATGCTGGTCGGCCACTATCGCGGCGAGGTGCTGGGCGCCTGCACCGATTGCCGCCGGCTGTGGGCGCGGCACCGCGCCGGCGAACTCGATACGGCGGAGATCGACGCGATCAGCGGGCGGCTGGCGCCGACCAAGGGCACCTGCATGGTGATGGGCACGGCGAGCACCATCGCCTGCATGACCGAGGCGATCGGCCTCGCCCTGCCCGGCGCGGCCACCGCGCCGGCGACGCACGCCGACCGGGTGCGGCTGGCCGAGGCGTCAGGGGCGGCCGCGGTGCGGCTGGCGCGCGACGGCGGGCCGACCTTGCGCCAGATCGTGACACCGGCGGCGCTGCACAACGCGCTGACCGTGCTGCAGGCGATCGGCGGCTCGACCAACGCGCTGATCCACTTCACCGCCATCGCCGGGCGACTCGGCATTCCGGTCGATCTGGACGCGTTCGACCGGCTCGGGCGCGAGGTGCCGGTGCTGGTCGATCTGAAACCGTCCGGCCTGCACTACATGGAGCATTTCCACTGGGCGGGCGGCGTGCCGCGCCTGCTGGCCGAGTTGGCGCCGCTGCTCGACCTGTCGGCGCCGACCGTGGCCGGCGGGACGCTGGCCGACGCGGTCGCGGCGGCGGAGCGCGTGCCGGGGCAGGACGTGATCCGCAGCCGGGACAACCCGATCCATGTCGGCGGCGGGCTGGCGGTGCTGCGCGGCAGCCTTGCCCCGGCCGGCGCCCTGCTGAAACGCTCGGCCGCGACGCCGGCGCTGCTGCGCCACGAGGGGCGGGCGGTGGTGTTCGACGGGCTGGCCGACCTGGCGGCGCGGATCGACCGCGACGACCTCGACGTGCGGGCCGACGACGTGCTGGTGCTGCGCCATGCCGGGCCGAAGGGCGCGCCCGGCATGCCGGAGGCCGGCGCGCTGCCGATCCCGCGCAAGCTGGCGCGCGCCGGGGTGAAGGACATGCTGCGGATCTCGGACGCGCGGATGAGCGGCACCGCGTTCGGCACCATCGTGCTGCACGCCACTCCGGAGGCCGCGGTGGGCGGGCCGCTGGCGCTGGTCGCCACCGGCGACCGCATCCGGTTGGACGCGGAGAGGCGCCGGCTCGATCTGCTGGTGGATGCGGCGGAACTGGACCGCCGCCGCGCTGCCTGGACCCCTCCCGCGCCACCGGAGGGGGCGGAGCGCGGCTATCTGCGGCTGTTCCTCGACCAGGTGCTGCAGGCCGACGCGGGCTGCGACTTCGCCTTCTGCCGGCCAGCAGGCTGACCGCGCGGTCAGGCGACCGCGGCGTCGAGGTATTCGTTGCCGATGCTGCGGCTGATGTTGACCAGTTCGCGGAAGAAGGCGGCGCCGCGAGTGGTGCGGCGGACCAGTACGCGCCGCCGATCCTCCCTGTCCTCCTCGCGGGCGACCAGGTCGAACTGCACCAGCCGGTCCATGATCCGGGTGACGCCGGGGCGCGAGATGTGCAGCAGCTCGGCCAGGCTGCTGACCGTGTGCGTCACCTCGTCCATGTAGACGGTCAGGAACGCGGTGAGCTGGCGCGCCGTGAGGTCGCGGCCGTCGCGCCGGACCAGCGCCAGCAGCGTGCCGCGCAGCACGATCATGCGCGGATCGGACGCGAGCGCCTGGAGCGCCCGGGGGTTGTCGTTGCCCCCCGCAGCCGCATCCTCCAGCCGCTGCTCCTCGCCGGCGATCGCCGCCAGCGTCCGGTCAACCGGCACCAAACCAAAGCCTGTCTTGTGCGTCATAGGACTGTGTCCGTCTGCAATTCGGGGGCTTTTTCGCAGATAATTCCTAATCGAATATGAACGCGCGACACATCATTGTCCTTTAAAAATTTATTGCAGACCGCAGCGATCCCTGCAACAAACATTAACATTTCACGACATTTGGCGGCAACTACTCCCGCCGCCCCGCGTTCGAAGCCCAGCACTCCGGCATGAGCGAACGCCGCCGCGCCCGAGTCGGCATTGCGGCGGTTCGCTGGAATGCCGGACAGCAGAGCTTGCATATTTCACCCATCAACTCGCTATTAATTGACTATGACCAACCGGCGCGAGAAACACAACGGGGTTTCCGCGCTGCTACTCTGCGGCCAGCGGCAGCTTCGTCTCCGGCGGCGCGCGCAGGCGCTCCAGCAGGCGGGTTCGCTCGGCCGCCGCTTCGCGCATGGCCTTTTCCTTGACGTGGCCAAAGCCCCTGATGCGCTCTGGCAACGACGCCAGCGCCACCGCGCCGGCCAGCGTCGCCGGCGACAGCAGCGCCAACATTTCTGCCACGGTGGCCTCGTATTCGCCGATCAGGCGCCGCTCCGCCCGCCGTTCCTGGGTGCGGCCGAACGGATCGAGCGCGGTGCCGCGCAGCAGCTTCAGGGGCGCGAGGAAGCGGAACGCGGTCAACACCCACGGCCCGAAGGCGCGCTTGCGCAGCCGCCCGGTGCGCTTGTCGCGCCCTGCCAGCAGCGGCGGCGCCAGATGCACCTCGATCCGCTGCACGCCCTCGAACTGCGCCGCCAGCGCGTCGCGGAAGCCGGCGGCGCGATACAGGCGCGCGACCTCGTATTCGTCCTTGTACGCAAGCAATTTGGCGTAATTGCGCGCCACCGCCTCGGCCAGCGCGGTGGAGCCGGAGAACATGCGGCCCTCGACCTCCTGCACGCGGGCGACCAGGGCGCGGTAGCGGCGGGCGTAGCGGCGGCCCTGATAGGCGGTCAGATGCGCCGCGCGGTGCGCCACGATCTCGTCGAGCGTGCGCGGCGCCGCCGGCTTTTCCGTCAGCCCCGCAGCGGCGAGCACGCGCGGCAGGTCGGCGGCGGCGAGGCGGCCCCAGGCGAAGGCCGCCTTGTTCGCCTCCACCGCCGTCCCGTTCAGCGCGATCGCATCGAGCAGGCTGGCACGCGCGAGGGGAATAAACCCCTTCTGCCAGGCGTAGCCGAGCAGGAACACGTTGGTGCCCATGGCGTCGCCGAGCAGCGCGGCGGCGATCGCGGTCGCGTCGAGCAGATCGACGTTGGCCGGCCCGGCCGCCTCGACGATGCTGCGGCGCAGGCGCGCCGCGGGCAGGCGGAAGCTGCCGTCGAGCACGAAATCGGCGGTGACGGATTCGTGCGTGTTCAGCACCACGCGCGAGACATCGCGCCGCAGCGTGCCGAGCGCCTCGCGCCCGGCGGTGACGACAAGATCGGCGCCGAGCACCACGTCCGCCTGGCCGAGCCCGACATGCAGCCCGTGCAGGTCGTCCGCCGACCCGGCGATGCGGATGTTGCTCCACACGCTGCCGCCCTTCTGCGCGAGTCCGGTGATGTCGAGCACGCCGACATGCCGCCCTTCGGTGTGCGCGGCCATGCCGAGCAGCGCGCCGATCGTCACCACGCCGGTGCCGCCGACGCCGGTGACCAGCAGGCTCCACGGCGCGTCGAGCGCGGGCAGCGCCGGCTCCGGCAGGCCGGCATCGTCCGGGGTGACGCGGGCGCGGCGGCGCAGGCCGCCGCCGTGGACCGTGACGAAGCTGGGGCAGAACCCCTCGACGCAGGAATAGTCCTTGTTGCAGCTCGACTGTTCGATCTGCCGCTTGGTGCCGAGCGGCGTCTCCAGCGGCACCACGGAGAGGCAGTTCGAGGTTTGCGAGCAGTCGCCGCAGCCCTCGCACACTTCGGCGTTGATGAACACGCGCTTCGGCGGATCGGGATAGGTGCCGCGCTTGCGCCGCCGCCGCTTTTCCGACGCACAGGTCTGGTCATAGACGATGGCGGTGCAGCCGGGCGTGTCGCGCATGGCGCGCTCCACCTCCGGCAGTTCGCGGCGATGATGGACCTGCACGCCCGGCGCGAAGTCGGCGACGTGGGCGTGCTTTTCCGGCTCGTCGGTGACGACGGCGATGCGGACCACGCCTTCGGCGGCAAGCTGGCGGGTGAGCTGCGGTACCGTCATCGGCCCGTCCACCGGCTGCCCGCCGGTCATCGCCACGGCGTCGTTGAACAGCAGCTTGTACGTGATGTTGACGCCCGCGGCGACGGCGGCGCGGATCGCCATGATCCCCGAATGGTAGTAGGTGCCGTCGCCGAGATTGGCGAAGACGTGGTTCTCCTCGGTGAACGGCGCCTGGCCGATCCAGGCCGCGCCCTCGCCGCCCATGTGGCTGTAGAACTCGGTCGAGCGGTCCATCCAGCGCGCCATGTAGTGACAGCCGATGCCCGCCATCGCACGGCTGCCGTCGATCACTTTGGTGGACGTGTTGTGCGGGCAGCCGGAGCAGAAATACGGCTTTCTGACGGCCGCGATCTCGGTGTGCGCGAGTTCCTCGGCCCGCGCTTCAAGGAACGCGCGGCGGGCGCGCAGCGCCTCGGTCTGCGGCAGGCGGCTTGCGAGCGCGCGGGCGATCTCGTCGGCGGACAATTCGCCGCCGGTGTGCAGCAGCGGCGCGCCGGTCTCGTCGTGCCGGCCGAGCACGCGCGGCCGGTCCGGCACGTCGTAGAGGATGTCGCGCACCTGCCGTTCGACGAACGCCGACTTGTCCTCGACCACGATGATTTCGCGCAGCCCGGCGGCGAAGCGCCGCACCGTCGCGGGATCGACCGGCCAGACCAGCGCCAGCTTCAGCAGCCGCACCGACGCGCCGCCGAGATCGGCCAGCGCCTGCATCGTGTCGTGAAAACTTTTGCCGTAGGTGATGATGCCGAGCGCGGGATCGGGCGCGTCCAGCACGATGCGGTCGAGGCCGTTGACGCGTGCATAGTCCTGCGCCGCCGGCAGGCCGAGCGCGTGGATGCGCGCCTCCATCTCCAGCGGCTGGTCGGCGACGCGGATATGCACCGGCGGCGGCGGGCCGTCCGGCAGGCGCATCCGCAGCGCGTCGAGTGCGAACGCGACCGACGAAGAAGAATCGACCACGTCGGCCACGGTCTTGAAGCCGACATAGCGGCCGGACCAGCGCGACATCGCCCAGCCGTGCAGCCCGAGTTCGAGAATGTCGCGCAAGTCCGCAGGCACCAGCACGGGAATCAGCGCCGCCGCGAAGGCGGGCTCGCTCTGGTGCGGCACGGTGGAGGACTTGCAGGCGTGGTCGTCGCCGGCGACCAGCAGCACGCCGCCGCTCGGCGAGGTGCCGGAGAGGTTGGCGTGCTTGAACACGTCGCCGCTGCGATCCACGCCCGGCCCCTTGCCGTACCACATCGCGAACACGCCGTCGTATTTCGCGTGCTCCAGCAGCGCCGCCTGCTGCGTGCCCCAGACCGCCGTGGCGGCAAGGTCTTCGTTGACACCGGGCCAGAACCGGATGTGGTTGTCGTCGAGGTGCTGGCGCGCGTGCCAGAGCTGAATGTCGAGGCCGCCGAGCGGCGAGCCGCGATAGCCGGAAATGAAACCCGCCGTGTTGCGCCCCGCCGCCTGGTCGAGCGCCCGCTGCAACAGCGGCAGGCGGACCAGCGCCTGCGTGCCGGTCAGATAGACGCGCTCCACTTCGGCCTGGTATTTGTCGTCCAGCGTGACGGCGGTGTGCTTCATGGGCGCGTCCTCGTGAGCGGCGGGACCCTCTTCCGCATCCAGACAATAGGGACCGCACGCAAGCCCTCCAAGGGCCGGCGCAAAATCGCAGTTTCCCGTCGCAGGCGGCACCGGCCGCCAAGGCGGCGGCAGGCACGCACGCGCACCCCGCGCAACTTTATTTCGTCACGCTGCATTGCAGCAAACTTCACGATGTTTCGCGGAACAGCTCGCGGCCGATCAGCATGCGGCGGATCTCGCTGGTGCCGGCGCCGATCTCGTAGAGTTTGGCGTCGCGCAGCAGGCGCCCGGTGGGGTAGTCGTTGATGTAGCCGTTGCCGCCGAGGCACTGGATCGCCTCCAGCGCCATCCAGGTCGCACGTTCGGCGGCGTAGAGGATCGCGCCGGCGGCGTCCTTGCGCGCGGTGCGGCCGCGGTCGCACGCCTTCGCGACGGCGTACACGTAGGCGCGCGCGGCGCTCAGCGTCGTGTACATGTCGGCGAGCTTGCCCTGGATCAGCTGGAACTCGCCGATCGCCTGGCCGAACTGCCGGCGCTCGTGGACATAGGGCAGCACGGTGTCGAGACACGCCTGCATGATCCCGAGCGGCCCGGCGGCGAGCACCGCACGCTCGTAATCCAGCCCGCTCATCAGCACCGCGACGCCGCCATCGAGCGCGCCGAGCACGTTCTCGGCGGGGACTTCGCAGTCGGCAAACACCAGCTCGCCGGTGTTGGAGCCGCGCATGCCGAGCTTGTCGAGCTTTTGCGCGCAGGAAAAGCCTTTTGTCCGCTTCTCGACGATGAAAGCCGTGACGCCACGCGGGCCGGCGTCCGGCGTCGTCTTCGCATAGACCACGACCACGTCGGCGTCCGGTCCGTTGGTGATCCAGAATTTTGTGCCGTTCAGGACGTAGCGATCGCCGCGCCTGTCCGCCCGCAGCTTCATCGAGACGACGTCCGAACCGGCGCCCGACTCGCTCATGGCGAGCGCGCCGACATGCGCGCCCGCGATCAGTCGCGGCAGAAAGCGCCGCCGCTGCTCCGGCGTGCCGTTGCGGAAAATCTGGTTGACGCAGAGATTGGAGTGCGCGCCGTAGGACAATCCGACCGAAGCGGAGGCGCGGCTGATCTCCTCCATCGCCACGCAATGCGCCAGATAGCCCATGTCGGCGCCGCCATATTCCTCGGCGACGGTCAGGCCGAGCACGCCGAGTTCGCCGAATTTCGGCCAGAGATCGGCCGGAAAATCATTGTCGCGGTCGATGGCGGCGGCGCGCGGCGCGATCTCGTTGCCGGCGAAGCGGCGCACGGTGTCGCGCAACGGGTCGATGTCCTCGCCGAGATCGAGATCGAGGGCGTAGTCGGCGTTGGCGATCATCGGCCTGCGGTCTCCGCAAAATCCTCCTCGCGGAATTCGCCGGACGCGCGCTCGCTGCGGCCCGCTTCCAGGCGGCGCAGCTCGACGCGGCGGATTTTTCCCGAGATCGTTTTCGGCAGATCAGAGAACTCGATGCGGCGGACGCGTTTGTACGGCGCGAGGCGCGCGTGCAGGTGGCGAAAAATGTCCGCCGCCGTCTCGCGCGACGGCTCGGCCCCGGCGACCAGGGTGACGAACGCTTTCGGCACGGCGAGCCGCAACGGATCGGGCGCGGGCACCACCGCGGCTTCGGCGACGGCCTGGTGCTCGATCAGCACGCTCTCCAGCTCGAACGGCGAGATGCGGTAGTCGGAGGCTTTGAACACGTCGTCCGAGCGGCCGACATAGGTGAAATAGCCGTCGGCATCGCGCGCCGCCACGTCGCCGGTGCGATACACCGCGCCGGTAACCGGCACGATGCCGCCGTCCTCGTCGAGATAGCCGCGCATCACGCCGGCGGGACGCGCATCGAGCGCGATGCAGATTTCGCCTTCGTCGGCGTCGCCGTCTTCGACGTCGAGCAGGCGGATGCGGTAGCCGGGCAGCGGCCGTCCCATCGAGCCGGGCTTGAGCAGCGCGCCGGGCGGGTTGCCGATCTGCGCCGTGGTCTCGGTCTGGCCGTAGCCGTCGCGGATGGTCAGGCCCCAGGCGGCGCGCACGCGCTCGATCACTTCGGGATTGAGCGGCTCGCCGGCGCCGGCGACTTCGCGCAAGGCCACGCGCACGGCGGCGAGGTCGTGCTGGATCAGCATGCGCCACACCGTCGGCGGCGCGCACAGCGTGGTCACGCGATGCGTGGCGATCGCGTCGAGCAGTCCGGGCGCGGAGAAGCGCGGCTGATTGTGGATGAACACGGTCGCGCCGGCATTCCACGGCGCGAAGAAACAGCTCCACGCATGCTTCGCCCAGCCGGGCGAGGACACGTTCAAGTGCAGATCGCCGGGTTGCAGCCCGAGCCAGTACATCGTCGCGACAGTGCGCCGACCGGATAGGAGACGTGCGAGTGCAGCACCAGCTTCGGTTTCGCCGTGGTGCCGGACGTGAAATAGAGCAGCAGCGGATCGTCGCCGCGCGTCTCGCCGTCGGGGATGAAATGCGCGTCGGCGCGCAGCAGAGCGGCGTAGTCGTGACAGCCCGGCGCGCCGCCGACGACCACGCGCGGGATCGTCAGGCCGGCGAGTTTTGCGGCATCGTCGGCGCCGGCGACGATCGCGCGCACGCGGGCGCGCGCCACGCGCTCGGCAATGTCGGAAGGCGGCAGCAGCGTGGTTGCCGGCACCACGACAGCGCCAAGCTTCATCGCCGCCAGCATCACCTCCCACAGCGGTGCGACGTTGCCGAGCATCAGCATCACCCGGTCGCCGCGCGCGACACCCAACGCGCGCAGGCCGTTGGCGACGCGGTTTGATCGTACCGACAGCTCGGAAAAAGTCAGTTCGGCCGCGCCCGGCCCGGTGATGCGCAGCGCCGGCCGATCGCCGTTCGCGCCGCGCGCCAGCTCCGCGTCGAACCAGTCCAGCGCCCAGTTGAATATCGGCAGCTCCGGCCAGCGGAATTGCGCGTACGCCGTCGCGTAGTCGGTGCGGTGCGCGAGCAAAAAATCGCGGGCCGCCTTGAACGAAGCCGCGCCCGTCATGTCGCCTCCGGCCGCGCCGTGCGCGCGAGATAGGGGAACATCGCCGAGAAATCGCGTCCGCCCTCGCCCGCCTCCACCAGTGCCTGATACAGCCGCGCCGCGTGCGCGCCGAGCGGCGTCGCCGCCCCCGTCGCCGCCGCCGCCGCCTGCGCCAGCGTCAGATCTTTCAGCATCAGGGCTGCGGAAAATCCGGCCGCGTAGTCGCGGTTGGCGGGCGATGTCGGCACCGGGCCGGGCACCGGGCAATACCCCGTCAGCGACCAGCACTGGCCCGACGAGACGCTGGCGATGTCGAACAGTTTTTGCCGGTCCAACCCCAGCTTGTCGGCGAGGACGAACGCCTCCGCGGTGGCGATCATGCCGATGCCGAGCATCATGTTGTTGCAGATCTTTGCCGCCTGTCCGGCGCCCGCGCCGCCGGCATGCACGATCTTTCGCCCCATCGCGGGCAGCAGCGCCGCGGCGCGCGCGAACGCCGCGGCCGGGCCGCCCACCATGAACGTCAGCGTGCCCGCCGCCGCGCCGCCGACACCGCCGGAGACCGGCGCATCCAGCATCTCCAGTCCTGCCGCCGCCGCAGCGGCGGCGACCGCACGCGCGCTCGCCACATCGATGGTCGAGCAGTCGATCAGCAGCGGACGCGCGGCGGCAACGCGCGCGATGATGCCGCTCTCGCCGAGCCAGGCGGCGCGCACGTGCTCGCCCGCCGGCAGCATGGTCAGCACCGCCTCGGCGCCGTGCAGCGCGTCGTCGCGATCCGTCGCCGGCGTGCCGCCGTCGGCGGCGAACGCCTGCATCGCCGGCGCGAACACGTCCCAGCCGCGCACGTCATGCCCGGCGCGGCCGAGATTGCGCGCCATCGGCCGTCCCATGTTGCCGAGGCCAAGAAACGCCACGCGCATCACGAAACCTCCAGCAGCTTGCGGGCGATGATGACGCGCATGATCTCGTTCGTCCCCTCCAGGATGCGATGCACGCGCAGGTCGCGCAAATAGCGTTCGACCTGATAGTCCTTGATGTAGCCGTAGCCGCCGTGCAGTTGCAGCGCCTCGTCGCAGATGCGGAAACAGACGTCGGTGGCGTAGCGCTTCGCCATCGCGCAGCGCATGGTGGCGTCGGCCGCCGCCGCGTCGAGGGCCACCGCGGCGCGATGCACCATCAGCCGCGCCGCCTCCAGCTCCGTCGCCATGTCGGCGAGCTTGAACTGCAGCGCCTGGAACTCCGCCAGCGTGCGGCCGAAGGCGCGGCGCTGCTGCACGTGGGCGAGTGCCAGATCGAGGCAGGCGCGCGCGCCGCCGAGCGAACACGCGGCGATGTTGATGCGCCCGCCGTCGAGGCCGATCATGGCGATGCGGAACCCCTCGCCCTCCGCGCCCAGCCGGTTGTCCACCGGCACGCGGCAGTCGGCGAAATCGACCTGCGCGGTCGGCTGGCTGTTCCAGCCGAGCTTTTTTTCCGGCGCGCCGAAGCTCAGGCCGGGCGTGTCCTTCTCGACCAGCACGCAGGAAATGCCGCGCGGCCCCTCGCCGCCGGTGCGCACCATCGTCGCGTAAAGGTCGGACGTGCCGCCGCCGGAGATGAACGCCTTGCTGCCGTTCAGCCGATAATGCGCGTTGCCGTCCGGCGCCGCGCGCGTGGCCAGCGCGGCGGCGTCGCTGCCGCTGCCGGGTTCGGTCAGGCAGTAGCTGGCGAAATGCTCGCAGGTGAGCAGGCGCGGCAGGAAGCGCGCCTGCTGCCCGGCACCGCCGAAACGCGCGACCATCCAGGCGACCATGTTGTGGATCGACAGGAACGCGGCCGTGGACGGGTCGGCCGCCGCCAGTTCCTCGAAGATCAGCGCCGCGTCGAGGCGGGAAAGGCCGCTGCCGCCGAGCGTCTCGGGCACGCAGATCGCGGCGAAGCCGAGGGCGGCGGCCTCGCGCAGCGCCTCGGCGGGGAAATGGCGCTGCTCGTCCCAGGCGGCGGCGTGCGGCGCCAGCCGGTCGCGGGCGAAGCCGCGCGCCGTCGCCACGAACGCCGCCTGGTCTTCGCTCAGGCCGAAATCCATGAAAACGCTCCTGCCCCGCCCGGAACTAAGCGGCCGGGGACAGGCGGGCGTCAAGTCAGGGCAGCGGCGGCGGGATCAGTCCAGACAATCCTCACACGCCGCGTTCGCGCGCACGGCGCAACGCCGTCGCGCGCCGCTGCGCCATCTCCGCTTCCACCGTGGCGTGGTCCACGAGTTCGCCGCGTTCTGCCGCAGCGCGGGAAACCGCCACCTTCTTCGCAAACCACGCATCATAGGCGGCGCGCTTGGCGCGGCGGCTGACGAAATCCCGCATCAAGTCGCGGATCAGGTCGGCCGACGACCGATCGGCCGCACGCGCGGCTTCCGCGAACGCGGCGCCCAGTTCGTCCTCGACCTGCACGACGAGCGTGGTGTCCGGCATCACGCGATCATATCCGTCGGCGGCGACGGCGGGCAAGGTTCGCGGTCAAGCGGTCGTGTCGCACCTTGCAAATCGACGCGGCCCGGCCGGCTTGCCCAGCCCGCCGCGGGTCGTGTTAGTATCGCTGTCATGCCGCCCGCCGCTTCCCCCGCCCTGGCCGACCGTTTTGCCCATCTGGTCGAGGGCCTGCGCCGCGCCATCGCCGCCCGCGGCGCCGGACTCGGGCTCGCCCTGCCGCTGATGCTGCTGCTCTGGTCGCGGCTGCGCCGCACCGCGGAGCGGTTCGCCCGCCTCGCGGCAAAAGTCCATGCCGGCACGCTGCCGCCGCCGCGCCGCCGCCTGCGCTCTCCCCGTCCGGCCCGGCCCCAGCCGCTCCGGCTGCCGCGCGGGGCCGCCTGGCTGCTGCGCCGGCTGCCGCAGGCCGCCGCCGCCGCCTCGCAGTTGCAGCACCTGCTCGCCGATCCGGCGATGGCCGACCTGCTCGCCGCCGCACCCCAGGCCGGGCGGCTGCTGCGCCCGCTCTGCCAGATGCTGGGCGTCCGCCCGCCGCCGGCCCGGAGCCTGTCCTCGGGCCGGAAGCAGGCCGGTCCCGTGGGCCCGCCGCCGCCGGTCCGGCCGACCGCCCCGTCCCGCCCTGCCTGCCGTCCCCGGCCGCCGCCGCGCGCGCAGCCCCGCGTCCTCTCCCCGCCCGTTCCCGGCATCCCGCCCGTTCCCGCATGACCGCGCGGCGCCCCCGCACGCCCATAATGTTCCGACATTGAAACATACTGGCCTGCGAAGGGGGGAGCAGGCGCTTTGCGGTCGTCTGAGTTGAAACTGCGTCGCTGCCGGTCAAGCGGCGCTGCCGCGCGCGCCCTCGCTGCTGGCGGCGGCGGGCCGGGCCGCGGCGCGCTGCGCCTGCTCGGCGACGCGCTGGCAGGTTTCCAGCTCGCCGATGTCGTGGGAGCAGAAGATCGTCACCTCCTCGCGCGCCCGCGCCGCCAGTTCGCGCAGCCGCTGCCGGTTGTTCCGCCGCGCCCTGCCGTCGGTCTGCATCAGGAACTGGTAGGCCGCGAGCGCCGTCGGACAGCGCGGATGCTGGGGGTGCATCTCGGCGCGATGGAAATAGGCGTCCCCGGCATGCAGCAGCCAGCGCCCGCCCTCGCCGACCGCGACCCCGCAATGCCCGGCCGAATGGCCCGCCAGCGGCACCAGCAGGATCTCCGGCGGCAGCTCCTTCAATTGCCGCACCGCGGCGAAGCCGAACCAGGTCTCGCCGCCCGGCTGGTATTCCTGCCATTTCGCCGCGGCCCGCCACTGCGCCGGGCGATAGCGGCGGCGGGCGACGAAACCGTGACGGTGGCGCGCCGCGGCGGCCTCGTCGGCCAGCACGTGCACGGTCGCGGCGGGGAAGTCGGTGATGCCGCCGGCGTGGTCGAAATCCAGGTGCGTGAGCACGATGTGCCGCACGTCCTGCGGCTTGAAGCCGAGTTCGCGCACCTGTTCCAGCGCCGTGTCCATCGGCTCGAAGCGGATGCGGCCGAGGCGGATGCACAACCCCGAGAGGCGCGGCCGCGGCCGCTCGACGTCTTCGGTGCCGAACCCGGTATCGACCAGCACCAACCCCTGCCCGGTCTCGATCAGCAGGCAGTGACAACCGAGCGCCGGCCCGCCGAGCGGGCACATCGAGCCGCAGTTGAGATGATGCACGCGCATGGCCGTGCTGACGCGCCAGATGCCGCGCGGGTTCCGCGGCCCCTCCCGCGGCCGGCCCTGGTGGCCTATCTCTGGCGGCATGGCAGACCCGTATGAGACCCTCGGCGTGCGGCGCGGCGATTCGCAGGAGGCGATCCGAAAAGCGTACCGCAAGCTCGCCAAGCGCCACCACCCCGACCTCAACCCAGGTGACAAGCAGGCCGCCGAGCGGTTCAAGACCATCAACGCCGCCAACGACATCCTCTCCGACACGGAGAAGCGCGCCCGCTTCGACCGCGGCGAGATCGACGCCGAAGGCCACGAGACCGCCGCGGCGCAGGCCGGCGCCTGGCGGCAATACGCCGGCGCCGAACCCTACGGCGGCGCCAGCCAGGGCTTTACCGCCGAGGACCTGGAAACCCTGTTCGGCCATGCGTTCAGCGAAGGTTCGGGCGGCCGGCGCTCGCGCGACCTGCACTATTCCCTCACCGTCGGCTTCCTGGAGGCGGCGACCGGGGCGGTGCGGCGCGTCACCTTGCCGGACGGGCGCACCCTCGACGTGACCATCCCCGCCGGCGTGCGCGACGGGCACGTGCTGCGGCTGCGCGGCCAGGGGCGGGCGGGCACGCGCGGCGCCGCCGGGGACGCGCTGGTGGAAATCAGCGTGGCACCGCATCCGGTGTTCCGCCGCGAGGGCGACGACATCCTGATCGACCTGCCGATCACGCTCCAGGAGGCGGTGCTCGGCGCGACGGTGGAAGTGCCGACCGTCAAGGGTCGCGTGCGGCTCGCCATTCCGCCCGGGTCCGGCGACGGCACGCGGCTGCGGCTGAAGGGCCGCGGCATCGCCGGCGGGCACCAGTACGTGGTGCTGCATCCGGTGCTGCCGCCGGGCGAGGAGCCGGCGCTGGCCGAGTTCCTGCGCCAGTGGCAGCCCGCCCACGACTTCAACCCCCGCGCCGGTCTGGAGGAGTCGTGATGCGGCTCGACGCCGTGATCGCGCTGGTGCCGGACGTCTCGGCGCCGGAGCTGCAGGACTGGATCGGGCGCGGCTGGGTGCTGCCCGAGGGCGCGCCGCCCGACTGGGCGTTCGCCGAGATCGACGTGGCGCGCGTCCGCCTGCTCCGCGACCTGCGGCACGCGATGGGCGTGGAGCCGGAGACGCTGCCGCTGGTGCTGTCGCTGCTCGACCAGCTCTACGACCTGCGCCATGCCCTCGACGCGCTGCTGGGCGCGGCCGCCGCCCTGAAGCCGCAGGAGCGCGAGGCCCTGCTGGCGGCGCTGCGCCCCCGGCTGCGCTGACCTGGATCAATGCGGCGCCGTGCCCCAGCTGCTGTCTTGATTCCACGACAGGGATGGAGGACCAGCCGATGAATGCCGCCGACATCATGACCCATGACGCCGTCACCGTTCACCCGGAGACGCCGGTGCCGGACCTGGTCCGCCTGCTGCTCGCCCGCGGCATCAGCGGCGTGCCGGTGGTGGACAACGACGGGGTGCTGGTCGGCATGGTGACCGAGAGCGACCTCATTCGCCGCGCCGAGCTCGGCACCGAGCGCCGCCGCGGCGCCTGGGCGGCCTTCTTCACCGGCACCGCGGTGCTGGCGCGCGAGTATGTGCGCAGCCACGGGTTGCAGGTCAGCGACGTGATGACGCAGGGCGCCGTCGCGGTGGCGCGGGAAACCCCGCTCGCCGAGATCGCCGACCTGATGGAAAGCCGCCGCATCCGCCGCGTCCCGGTGGTGCAGGACGGCCGCGTGGTCGGCATCGTCAGCCGCGCCAACCTGCTGCGCGCCTGGGCGTCGCTGCCGGGCGAGGCCAAGCCGGCCAACGCCTCCGACACCGCCATCCGCGACGCGCTGCTCGCCGAACTGGCGCATCAGAGCTGGAGCCGGCGGCCGGAGAACAGCATCTTGGTCAATGACGGCGTGGTGCATCTGTGGGGCCTCGCCGGGACCGAGGAAGAATCCCGCGCGCTGGAACTCGCCGCCACCCGCACGCCAGGCGTCAAGTCGGTCGACAGCCATATCGTCGTGCTGACGGCGGAGCCCTATCCGCTGCTGCTTGGCGCCTGAGCGGCGAAGCCGGCAAGCTCGCCGGCGACCGCCTCGATCAGCGGCGTCCAGGCGCGCGGCGCCGGTTGGCGGAACAGGCGCAGGCTCGGATACCAGGGGCTGTCGCCGCGCGCCATCAGCCAGCGCCAGTCCGGCGCGTAGGGCAGCATGATCCAGGCCGGCCGCCCCAGCGCGCCGGCGAGATGCCCGAGCGAGGTATCGACGCACACCAGCAGATCGACGTGGTGCAGGATCGCCGCCGTGTCGTCGAAATCCTTTATCTCGGGATCGAGCACGGTCAGCGGTGCGGCGCCCTGCCAGCCGGCGGCCTGCGCCACCGCCGGCCCCTTCTGCAAGGCCAGCAGCGCCACGTCGGGAATGGCGCCGAACGGGGCGAGCATGTCGAGCGTGATCGAGCGGTTGCGGTCGTTGTTGTGGGTCGGCCGCCCGGCCCAGGCGATGGCGATGCGCCGCTTGCCCGCCGGCACCAGCTCGTCGAGCCGGGTGCGCCACTTCTCCAGCCGGTCCGGCAGCGCGCGGAAATACGGCGTCGGGTCGGGGATCGACTCGACGTGCGTGCCGGCCAGCCGCGGCAGGCCGGAGAACGGACAGAAGCACGCGAACGTCCCGGCCTCGTCCCAGCGCGAGAAATAGGTCGGGCCGGGAAAATGCCGTTCCAGCAGCGGCCGCATCTCGGCACTCGTCGCCACCGAGACCTGGGCGGCGCGCTCGATCGCCCAGGGCAGGAAGCGGGCGAACATGATGACGTCGCCGAACCCCTGGTCGGCCACCAGCAGCAGCCGCTCGCCCTCGCCGAGCGTCCTGCCGTCCCATTGCGGCCGGTCGGTTTTCGGCATCAGCGGCTGGGCGCCGGCGATCTGGTAGCGCCACTCGTATTCTTCCCAGCCGTCCTTGAGGTCGCCGATCAGCAGCAGCGTCTGGCCCAGGCGCATATGCGCCTCCGGTAGATCGGGTTTCAGCGCGATGGCGCGGCGGGCGGCGCGGATGCAGAGGTCGGTTTCCAGCCGCTCGTAGCGCAGCATCGCCTCGTTGAAGTGCCCGACCGCATCGCTCGGCGCGAGCGCCTGGGCGCGGCGGATCATTTTCAGCCCGTCGTCGAGCCGGCCGAGCAGCCGGTACACCTCGGCGAGGTTGCAGAGTTGGCGCGGCGCGGCGGCGCCGGCGGCCAGCGCCTGCTCCATCAGCGTCGCCGCCTCCTGCCCGCGCTCGCGCTTGAAGGCGATGTAGCCCTTCAAGTGCAGCGACTCGCCGTGCCGCGGCGTCGCGGCGAGCACGTGGTCGAGCAGCCGCTCGGCCGCGTCGTAGCGGCTGGCGTCGATGTATTCGCGCACGACCGTCAGCAGTTCGGCGATCGGCACCGGCACGCTTGGGGGGGCGGGCGCGGGCAGCGGGGTGACGGCGCTCATCGGGCGGGATTACGGCGGGACACGGGCGGCGTACTCTCGCGGTTTCGTGTGCTGTGCTACACCATGCGCGCCTGCGAAACCAGCTTTTGCCGCCGGCCCGCCGGCCCGCCGACCCCACCATGCCGGAGCCGGGGCGGCGCCGCTTATGGTCATTTTCCGCCGCCGCCGCTAGCCTCCGCCGCCGCGCCGAGAAGGGGGGACACGCCATGCCGCGCTTCGCCGCCAATCTGTCCATGATGTTCAACGAGGTGCCGTTCCTCGACCGCTTCGCCGCCGCAGCCGGGGCCGGGTTCAAGGCGGTCGAGTTCCTGTTCCCCTACGAGCACAAGGCCGCCGACATCCGCCGCCGGCTCGACGAGAACGGCCTGACCCAGGCGCTGTTCAACGCCCCGCCCGGCGACTGGGCCGGCGGCGAGCGCGGCCTCGCCGCGCTGCCCGGACGGCAGCGCGAGTTCCGCGACGGCATCGCCCGCGCGTTGGATTATGCCGCGGCGCTCGACTGTCCGCTGGTGCATGTGATGGCGGGCATCCCGGCCGCCGACGTGGCGCCGGTGACCGCCGCCGCGGTCTATGCCGCCAACCTCGCCTGGGCCGCCGAGCAGGCCGCGTCCGCCGGCAAGCGGCTGGTGATCGAGCCGATCAACCATCGCGACATGCCCGGCTACCACCTGCACACGATGGCGCAGGGCGCCGCCGTCGTCGCCGCGATCGGCGTCGCGCGGCTCGGGCTGCAGTTCGATGTCTATCACTGCCAGGTCACCGAGGGCGACGTGAGCAAGCGGCTGGAGGCGTTCATGCCGGTGATCGGCCATATCCAGATCGCCGACGTGCCAGCGCGCAACGAGCCGGGAACCGGCGAGCTCGGCTGGGAATTCCTGTTCCGGCGCATCGACGCGCTCGGCTACGGCGGCTGGGTCGGCTGCGAATACCGCCCGGCCGGCGCGACCGTCGCCGGCCTCGGCTGGCGCAAGATGTTCGGCGTCTGAGGGAAAGGGAACCATCATGCAGATCGGATTCATCGGCCTCGGCATCATGGGCCGCCCGATGGCGCTCAACCTGAAGGCGGCCGGGCACGAGCTGATCGTGCCTGACCGGAAGAGCCTGCAAGACGACCTGCGGCAAGCCGCGACCGTGGTGGGCGACCCGGCGGCGGTCGCCGAGGCGGCCGAGGTGGTGATCCTGATGCTGCCCGACACGCCGGACGTGGAGCGCGTGCTGTTCGGCGCGCACGGCGTCGCCGAGGGGCTGACCGCGGGCAAGCTGGTGATCGACATGTCCTCGATCAGCCCGATCGCCACGAAAGATTTCGCGGCACGGGTCAACGGGCTGGGCTGCGACTATCTCGACGCGCCGGTGTCCGGCGGCGAGGTCGGCGCCAGGCAGGCGACGCTGACCATCATGGCCGGCGGGCCGGAGGCGGCGTTCGAGCGCGCCCGGCCCCTGTTCGAGAAGCTGGGGAAGAACATCACGCTGGTCGGCGTGGAGAACGGCGCCGGCCAGACCTGCAAGGTCGCCAACCAGATCATCGTGGCGCTGACCATCGAGGCGGTCGGCGAGGCGCTGACTTTCGCGCGCAAGGCCGGCGCCGACCCTGCGCGCGTGCGCCAGGCGCTGATGGGCGGCTTCGCCGCCTCGCGCATCCTGGAAGTGCACGGCGAGCGCATGATCGAGCGCAAATTCGCCCCCGGCTTCCGCATCCGGCTGCATCAGAAGGATTTGTCGCTGGCGCTGGGTGCGGCGCGGGAGATGGGCATGGCGCTGCCGAACACCGCGATCGCGCAGCAGATGTTTTCCTCGGTGACGGCGCTGGGCGGCGCCGACCAGGACCACTCGGCGCTGGTGCGCGCGATCGAGCGGATGGCGGGGGTTCCGGACTGAACGCCCCGCGCGGACCTTGTATCAATGTTGCATTAACCACCGGCTCGATCATAAGCTGGCCCGCGGATCAATTCGCGAGACACCACTAGATTTGCTGCGTGGCGTCTCGCGGGGCGATCCGATTCAGCGTGCGGGGCGGACGGGATGCGCTTTTCCGACATCGGCGACCAGTTGCGGGCGTTCCGGCTCGAATCCGGCCTGCGCGCGGAAGAAATTGCGGCGCGGCTCGGCGTGTCGCGGGCGGCACTGTATCGCTACGAGAAGGGCGAAGTCATCAAGCTCGACACGGTCAAGCGGCTGGCCGAGCTGCTGAAGATTTCGCCGATGGCGCTGCTCGGCGTGGGTGTCGAATACTACAGCCGCGCCGTCGGCTTCTTCGAGCGGCTGCGGCAGCTGGAGGAAATGGCGGATCAGGTGCTGCAGGTCGATGGCGCGCTCTGCTACCTGACCACCGGCGATGCGTTCGACGCCGCCCTGGCCGAGGCGCTGGCGGAGGCGAGCGAGGCGGGGAGCGCGGAGCGCACGCAGATGCGCACCTCGATCGAGCAGGTGATGGGCGTGCAGGCGGCGCGCAAGCGCACGTTCGGCCAGCGCCGCCCGGCGGTGATCTGCCTGCTGGCGGCGAGCCGGATGGCGGCGCTGCTGGAGGGCGGCGTGGGCACGGGGCTGGCGGTGTCGGAGCGGGTGCGCCGGCAGTGCCGGCAGGCGGCGGCGACGGAATTGTCGCGGCTGGCGGAGCTGATGGAGAGCGAGCCGATCGGGCTGCAGTTCGGCCTGCTCGCCGGCCACGAGCCCAGCGCGTCGTTTTTGCTGCTGCGCGGGCGGGAGCGGGCGAGTGTCGCGATCAACCCGTTCCGCCCCGACGGCACGCCGTTCGCGAGCACGGGGGTCGCGACGATCACCACCGCCGAGGAGGCAGTGGCGGTGCATCAGCGCGTCGCCGAGTCGCAGTGGCGCGACGCGCTGAAGGGACCGGCGGCGGCGGCGAAAGTTCGGGAACTGGTGGCGAGGTTTGCAGCTACGTGATGTCCGGTGCGGAGGCGAGTGGTCCGCCGGCAGCCGGCCTGCGCGAAACCGGACCGGCTACGGCGTGTGCTCGCGCAGCGCCCGCAGAAACAGGTCGAGGTTGCCGCCGTTGCGGCCGATGAACGAGGTGTAGTCGCTGCGGAGCGAGAGCCGCATACTGATGCCCTCGGCCTCCACGTCGAGGATGCGGAACGGGCTGGCACCGGCCTCGCCTGCTCCGGTCTCCACCAGCCAGGTGACGCGCACCGGCGGCGCGTCGCCGGTCTGCACGATGGTCGGCACATGGATGCCGTCCGGCCCGGAAATTTCCGCCAGCATCGTCACCTTGCCGGTGCTCCCGCCATAGCTGCCCAGCCGGACGAGCACCGCATTGTCCAGCACCCGCAGGAACAGCCGCCGATACTCCTGCTGCTGCGCCGGGGTCGCCTGTCGCCAGTAGCGGCCGAGGCAGAAGCGCGCCATCGCGTCCACGTCCACGACACGGACCAGGAACGATTCCAGGCGGCGGCGCTTCTCCGCGTCGGTCGCCGCATCGCCCACCACGCCGGGCAAGTCGTGCCCCAGTTGCCGAATGAAGTTCGCCGCGCGGTCCGGCCGGGCCGCCCGGCTGCCGGTTGCGCGCAGTCCTGTTGCAGCCAGCACGGCGAGCACGAAATGGCGTCTCTGCATGGCGCCATTTAAGCGCGCAGTCCGGCACCGCGTGAAGCACGTCGGTGCTACAGGCCGATCGGATGTCACCGCGTGGCCGTATAGGTCCTGAAGATGCCGAACTCGGTGGCGCAGCGCGCGTCGCGCAGTCCGTTGCCGCGCAGGGCGGCCAGGATGGCGTCCGGGGGAACGCAGCTGTCGATCGTGTCCCAGTAGTAGCGCATCAGCGTCTCGGCTTGACGGCCCGCGCCGACCAGCCGGCTCAGCTTCGGCACCAGCCGGCCCAGATAGGCGCGGGCCAGGCCGCGGGCCAGCCGGCCGTCCGGACGGCCGATCTCCAGCAGCAGGACCCGCCCGCCCGGCCGCAGCACGCGCGCGAACTCGGCGAACGCGGCATCGAGGCTGGCCACGTGGCGCAGCGCGTATCCCATGGTCAGCAGGTCGAACTGCGCGTCGGCCAGCGGCAGCGCGTCCACCGAGCCCTGGACCAGCAGCAGGCCGGCATGGCGGCGGGCCCGGCGCAGCATGCCCGCGCTGAGATCGAGCGCGGTGACGCTGCCGGACGGCCCGACCAGGCGCAGTGCCGCGGCGGCGACCATGCCCGTGCCGGTCGCCACGTCCAGCACCCGGCTCCCCGGGACCAGCCCCGCCCGCCGCAAGGCCAGGGCCCGATACCGCCGCCCGGTGCCGAAGGAAAAGACCTGGTTGATGGCGTCGTAGTCGCCTGCCGTGGCATCGAACAAGCGGCGCACGAAACCTTCGCGCTCGGCCGCGCCGGCGTAATACGCCGTCAGAGCAGGATGGGGCGGGTCCATCGGGGAGCTTGATCCTTCAGGAACGGCCGCTTATCGCGGCCGCCGACTTGCCGGCAATGCGCCGTCGTGCCACTCCGTTCATCGCAGCTACGGCCGACAGCAGCGAAGGCAGGATCGCCATGGAGCTTGCCCGTGACCGCGCGCAGCCGGGCCACCACCGCGGCAGGCTGGCGCGGATGCGGGACCGGGTGATGTTCTGCGTCGTGCTCGGAATCTTCTGCGTCGTCAGCCTGGTCTGGAGCCTGCTTGCCGGCGTGCTGTTCCGCCTGCTGCCGCGCCGGGCCGGGGGCACGCTGGGGCGGCGCGTCTTCATGGCCAGCTGCCGCGCCGGTCTCGGGCTGATGCGGGTGAGCGCGCTGGCCCGCTTCGACCTGGCCGAACTGGATGCGCTGCGCGGCCAGGGTGCGGCGATCATCGCCTGCAACCACCTGTCGCTGATCGACGCGGTGCTGCTGATCTCCCGCCTGCCCGATATGGTGTGCATCTCCAAGGCCGGGTTGTGGAACAATCCGTTGCTTGGCGGCAGCGTGCGCCTGGCCGGCTATATCCGCAACGATGCCCCGCTGGCGCTGATCCGCGCCGCCTCGCGCGCGCTCGGCTGAGGGGCGGCAACTGGTGATCTTCCCGGAGGGCACCCGCTCCGACGGCAGCGGGCTGGGACGCTTCAAGCCGGGCTTCGCCGCGATGGCGCGGATTGCCGGCGTGCCGGTGCAGACCGTCTTCCTGCACAGCAACACGCCCTATCTGCGCCGCGGCTGGCCGCTGCACCGCATGCCCGCGTTCCCGCTCGCCTACCGCGCGCGCTGCGGCCGGCGCTTCGCGGTGGCGGGCGACCCGCGCACCGCCTCGGCCGCGATCGAACGCTACTTCGCCGAGGAACTGGCGCGCACATGACGCCGTCCACGACCCATCTGGTCGTGATCCCGAGCTACAATCCCGGCCCCCTGGCGGTTGCGACGGTGCGCGCCGCGCGCGCCGCCTGGGCGCCGGTGTGGGTGGTGGTGGACGGCAGCACGGACGGCACCGCCCGGCTGCTGCAGGACGAGGCGGCGCGCGACGGCGGGCTGCGTGTCCTGGTGCTGGCGCAGAACCAGGGCAAGGGCGGCGCGGTGCTGCACGGGCTGCGCGCGGCGGCGGCTGCCGGCTTCACCCACGCGCTGACCTGCGATGCCGACGGGCAGCACCCGGCCTCGCATATCCGCGAATTCATGGCGGCGTCGGCCGCCGATCCCGCGGCGATGGTGCTCGGGGTGCCGGTGTTCGACGCCGCCGCCCCGGCGCTGCGGGTGCAGGGGCGGCGCGTGTCGAACTGGTGGGCGCGGCTGGAAACCGGCGGACGGATCGCCGATTCCCTGTTCGGCTTCCGGGTCTATCCGATCGCGCCGCTGCTCGCGGTGATGCAGGCCACGCGCTGGATGCGCCGCTTCGACTTCGACCCGGAGGCGGCGGTGCGGCTGAGCTGGCTTGGCGTGCGGGCGATCAACCTGCCCGCCCCGGTCGCCTATCCCCCGGCCGAAGCCGGCGGGGTGTCGCATTTCCGCTATGGCCGCGACAACCTGCTGCTGACCGGCATGCATGTCCGGCTGATGCTGGCCTGGGTCGCGCGCCGGCTACGCCGCCAAACCATCGCCTAGCGTCACGCTGCGCAGGCCGCGCGCCGCCAGCACCGCCAGCAGGCCCGGCAGCACCGTGAGCGCGACCGCCGTTCCGTCCGGCGTGCGCGCGGCGCGGCCGTCGTGCTGCAGCAGCACGTCGCCGGCCGCCAGGCCGCGCCGCAGCCGCGCCGCCGCCGCAACCGGATCGCCGCGCAGCCCGTCGAGCGCCCGGCGCGTCCAGGAGACCAGGCGCAGGCCCTGCTCGGCCAGGATCGGCTGCAGCAGCGGGCTGCGCAGCCCCATCGGCGCGCGGAAGAAGCGCGGCGGCGTCCCGGCAAGCTCCGCCAGCGTGGCCTGGGCGGCGGCGATCTCCTGCCGCAGCCCGCTTGGCGGCAGGGCGGCGAAGTGGTGCGGGTGGCGATACGTGTGGTTCTCCACGCTGTGGCCGCGGCGGACGATCTCGCGCACCAGCGCGGGGTTGGCGCGCGCGCCCGCGCCGATGCAGAAGAAGCTCGCGCGCGCGCCGTGCGCATCCAGCAGGTCGAGCACGCGCGGCGTCACCTCGGGGTCGGGGCCGTCGTCGAAGGTCAGCGCGATTTCGGCGCGGCCGTGGCTCGGCAGGCGCCACAGGTTCGGCCCCAGCAGCGTGCTGCGCGGCGACAGGACGGCGGCGATCAGCACCGCCTGGTTCAGCGCCACGCCGCCCAGCGCCCAGGGCCACGCCGCAGGCACCGCCATGGCCAGCGCCGCCGCCGCCGCATGCACGCCGATCGAGACGCGCGGCACCACCGGCAGGCGCGACGGGGCAGGCAGGCGGATCAAGGCGGCGCGCCGTACGCGCCCGCCACCGCGCCGGCGGCGCCGCGGCGGCGGAAGGCGCGCACCGTATCGGCCAGCGAGGCCAGCCGCGCGTGCCGGAACCGCCAGCGCCGCACCGCATACTCCGCCGCGAAAGTCAGCGCGATCAGCGGCCCGTCCAGCACGTTGACGAACAGCGACCAGACCGGCAGCGGCGCGGCGGCGAGCAGCAGCGCCGAGACGGCAAGCTGCGCCGCGCAGAAGCCTGCCCACAGCAACGTGACGCGGCGCGTATAGGCCAGCAGCGCCGGCGTCGGCTCCGGCTCGACGCGACGGGCGAGGCGGCTGACCAGCGGCTCCTGGCCGGGCAGCAGCGACAGGCCGAACAGCAAGCCCAGGCCAAGATAGATCGCCCCGTGCGTCACCGCCGCGACGGCGATCAGGCTGGAGTTCGCGGCGACATCGGCGGCGGCCAGGACCGCGATCGCCGCCGCCCCGGCCAGCAGCCGGCGCGTCCACCCGGCCAGGCCGGTCACGGTGCCGGCCACGATCCAGGCGACCGCCGCCGCCTCCGACGCCGCCCCCGCCTCGGCCAGCGGGAGCGAAATCCCGCCGCACCGCGCCAGCGCCGCATGCACGGCCAGCGGCGCCAGCATGATCGCGAGGCCACGCAGCAGAATGGGCAACAGGCCAGTCAACAGGTTCGCCTCCATGCACCGAACGCCGGGCAGGCGCGGGCATTGACGCCATTCCGCCCGCCCCGGAAAAATGATCCGTGACGCCCAACCGGCGCAACGGCTAGCATCGCCCGTTGTTGCAACGGGAACGATGCCACCCGGCGCGATGCGGCGACCCGCAGGCGACCGACCGGACCCCTGCCAGTATGACACAAGGATCATCTCGATGAACGCTTCGGTGTCCACAGCAACGCCGCCGTCCGACCCGCAGGCGCAGCTGCCGATCGAGGCGGAGATCGCCGCGCTGATCGTGGACGTGCTGCACCTGGAGCTGGACCCGGCCGCCATCGCGCCGGAAGAAGCCCTGTTCCGCGAAGGGCTGGGACTGGATTCCATCGACGCGCTGGAGCTGGCCCTGGCGCTGTCGCGGAAATACGGCGTGACGCTGCGCTCGGACGATGCGCGCAACGCGGAGATCTTCGCCAGCCTGCGCAGCCTGTCGCGCTTCATTGCCGCAGGCCGCCCTGCCTGACCAGGCGGCGGACCGCGCCGTGGCCGCGCACCGAACGCCTGAAGCTGACCGACCGGCCGCCCGGTGCCGTGCTGTTCCACCGGCCGGGACGAACGGTCGATGCCGCCGGCTTCCTGGCCGATGCGGCCCATCTCGCCCGCGCGCTGCCGGCGCGCGCCCATGTCGCCAATCTCTGCCAGGACCGCTACTGGTTTGCCGTCGGCCTCGCCGCCGCCCTGCTGCGCGGCCAGCTCAGCCTGCTCTCGGGCGATCCGTCCGCCGCCGTGCTGGCCTGGCTGGCGCAGGAATACCCGGACGCCTACGTGCTGACCGACCGGGACGACGACCCGCCGCCCACGCAGCTGCCGCGGCACCGGATCGCGCGCGAAATCGGATCGCCCGAGGGCACGCCCATGCCGGAGATCGATGCGCGCCAGCCCGCCATGATCGTGCTGACCTCGGGGACCACCGGCCGCCCCGCGGGCACGCGCAAGTGCTGGGGCGAGCTGGTGGCCCGCAGCCGCGCCGCCGGCATGCGCTTCGCGCTGGCGGAGGCGGCGCCGGCCGCGATCGTCGGCACGGTGCCGCCCGGCCACATGTACGGGCTGGAGACGACCGTGCTGCTGCCGCTGCATGCCGCCGTCTCGGTCTGGTGCGGCCCGGCCTTCTTTCCCGCCGATATCGGCGCCGCGCTGGATGGCCTGCCCGGGCCGCGCATCCTGGTGACGACGCCGCTGCACCTGCGCGCGCTGCTGCGCAGCGCGCCGCCCGCGCGCCCGCCGGAGCGGGTCGTCTCGGCCACCGCCCCGCTGGAGCGCGCGCTGGCCGAGCAGGCGGAGCAGGCGTGGGGCACCACGATGCTGGAGATTTTCGGCGCCACCGAGGTCGGCTCCATCGCCAGCCGGCAGACCACCGCCGGGCCGGACTGGACGCTCTATCCCGGCGTCGTGCTGTCCGGTCCCGACGACGCGCCGATGGCCGGCGCGCCCTGGGCGGAGCAGCGGCGGATCAGCGACGTGCTGGAGCGGAGCGCGGACGGGCGGCGCTTCCGGCTGGTCGGGCGCACCAGCGACCTGGTGAAGCTCGGCGGACGCAGGGCCTCGCTGGCCGGGTTGAGCCGCATCCTGACCGGCATCCCCGGCGTGCAGGACGGCGCCTTCCTGGCCCCCGACGATCTCGACCGCAGCCCCACCGCGCGGCTGGTCGCGATCGCGGTCGCGCCGGCGCACAGCGTCACCAGCCTGACCGATGCGCTGCGCGCGGCGATCGACCCGGTGTTCCTGCCGCGCCCGCTGGTGCTGCTCGACGCGCTGCCGCGCGACGCGCTGGGCAAGCTGCCGCGGGCCGCCCTGCTGGCCGCCCTGGCGGGAGCCGCCGCGGGATGAGCGTGGTCGGGCATTTCGTCGTGCCGGCCGACCACCCGAGCCTGCCGGGGCATTTCCCCGGCCAGCCGATCGTGCCGGGCGTGGTGCTGCTGGATCATGTGCTGGAGCTGGTGCTCGGCGCCGGGCGCCGCGCCGTGGCGCTGCCGGGCGTGCGCTTCATCGCCGCGGTCCACCCGAACGAGACGATCGAAGTGACGGCGACAGCCGCTGCCGGGCGGATCGGCTTCGCGGCGACCCGCGACGGCGAGACGGTCATGCATGGCTCGGTCGAGGTCGCCTCGTGACCTGGACCGGCCAGCGCGAGCGCGGCAGCGCGCCGCTGCTGCGGCTGATGATCTGGATCGCCCGGAACCTGGGCTGGCCGGCCGGGCAGATGCTGCTCTACCCGATCACCTTGTGGTTCTACGGCACTTCCGCCACCGCGCGCGCCGCGTCGCGCGACTATCTTCCCCGCGTGCTCGGCCGCCCGGCCCGCCGGCGCGACGTGATGCGGCACCTGTTCACTTTCGCCTGCGTCATCCTCGACCGCGTGTTCTTCCTGTCCGGCCGCACCGCCGGCTACGACCTGCGGGTGCAGGGGCTGGAGGCGATCACCGCGGTGGTGAATTCCGGCCGCGGCTGCATCCTGCTCGGCTCGCATCTGGGCAGTTTCGACGTGCTGCGCGCGTTCGGGCGCACCGCGCCGGTGCGGGTGCGCCCGGTGATGTTCCGGCTGAACAGCGGCAACCTGACGCGGCTGCTGGAGGCGCTGGACCCGGAGCTGGCGCGCGACGTGATCGAGATCGGCGCGCCGGAGGGGATGCTGCGCGTGCAGGAATGCGTCGAGCGCGGCGAGATCGTCGGGTTCCTGGCCGACCGCGCGCCGAAGCAGGACCGGATGGTGACCGCGGCCTTCCTGGGCGGCGAGGCCGCGTTCCCGGCCGGCCCGCTGGTGGTGGCCGCGGTCGTCGGCGCGCCGGTGGTGCTGTTCTATGGCGTGCGCACCGCGCCGCGGCGCTACGTCATCCGCTTCGAGCCCTTCGCCGAGCGGATCGTGCTGCCGCGCGCGCACCGGGACGCCGAGCTGCGGGCGTGGATCGACGCCTACAGCCGCAGCCTGGCAACTGCCTGCCGTGCCCACCCGTTCAACTGGTTCAACTTCTATCCGTTCTGGAAGCCGTCGCATGGCTGACCGACGCAGCCTGCTGGCGGCGCCGCTGCTGGTCGCGCTGCTGGCGGCAGCGCCGGCCGTCCCGCTCGCCGAGGCGGTGATGGCGCAACAGGCCGGTCTGCCGTCGCGCAGCATCGGTTTCGTCGAGGAGAAGCACCTCGCCAGCCTGACCGCGCCGCTGGTCAGCCGCGGCCGGCTGGTGTTCATCCGCCCGGCGCACCTGGAGAAGGACACCGCGGCGCCGAAGCCGGAGCGGCTGGTGATCGACGGCGATCGGCTGACCATCGCCGAGGGCAGCGCGGCGCCGCGCACCGTCGCCCTGGACGAGCACCCGGTGCTGCGTGCGATCGCCGACACGCTGCGCGCCGCGCTGCTGGGCGACCTGGCGACGCTGCGGCGGCTTTATGCGATCGAGGAACAGGGCAGCCGGCAGGAATGGCGTTTGATGCTGATGCCCAGGGCGCCGGCGCTGCGGCGCGCGCTGGCGCGGGTGACGCTCGACGGCGATGGCGCCGACCTGCGCCAGATCGTCATCCAGCAGGAGAACGGCGACACCGATCGCCTGACCCTGCAATGACGCGACACCGATGAACCGGCGGCCGCTCGCTGCCGCCCTGCTCGCGTCCCTGCTGCTGCTCGCCGCGGTTTTCGCCGTGGTGCCGGTGCGCAGCGACATGGCCGGGCTGCTGCCGAAGGGCCGCACCGAGGCGGACCGGCTGATGCTGCGCGAGCTGCGCGCCGGCGCCGCCACCAGCTTGATCCTGGTTGGCATCGAGGGGGCGCCGGAGGCCACGCTCGCCGCGATCAGCGACCGCCTGGCCGACCGCCTCGGCCACGACGACCGCATCGCCTTCGTCCAGAACGGGCGGCATGTGCTGGGCGAGGCGGAGCTGGCGACGCTGTTCGCGCGCCGCTACCTGCTCTCGCCGGCGACCGACGCCGCCGCGTTCGAGACGCCGGCGCTGCGGCGCGATTTCGCGCAACTCCTGGACGGGCTGCAATCCTCCGCGGCGCCGCTGGTGGAGCGGTTTGGCCTGCCCGACCCGACCGGCGCGTTCCCGCGGCTGATCGCTTCCTGGACCGTGGAGAGCCGGGTGCGCAGCGCCCACGGTGTCTGGTTCGCCGCCGGCGCCGGCGCGACGCCGCGGGCGCTGCTGCTGATCCGCACGCAGGCGACCGGCCTCGATCTCGCCGCCCAGGGTGCGGCGATCGCTGCGGTGCGGCGTGCCTTCGCGCAGGCCAGCGCGGGGACGACGGCGCGGCTGCTGCTGGGCGGGCCGGCGGTGCTCGCGCACGACGCCGCTGCGGCGATCCGCGCCGACGTGCGGCTGATCTCGATCGCCTCCGTCCTGCTGGTCAGCGCGCTGCTGGTCTGGCGCTTCCGCTCGCCCTGGGTGCTGGCGGCAATCGCCGTGCCGGTGCTGCTCGGGGTGGCCGCCGCCGCCGCCGTTACCGCGCTCGGCTTCGGCTTCGTGCATGGCATCACGCTCGGTTTCGGTATAACCATGCTGGGGGTTACAGCCGATTACCCGGTGCTGCTGATCGGCCACCGCAAGGAGCACGAATTGGCTGCGGGCACGCTGGCGCGCATCGGCCCGACCTTTTCGCTCGCCGTTCTGACGGCGTCGATCGGCCTGTCGGGCATGGTGTTCGCGGACGCGCCCGGCGTGGCCCAGCTCGGCCTGTTCGCCGTGACCGGGCTGCTCGCCGCCGCCGCCGCGACGCGCTGGCTGCTGCCGCGACTGATCGTGGCCGCCGCCCTCGCCCCGGTCGCGGCCGGCGATCCCGCGTTGCTGCACCGGGTCGAACGCTGGCGGCGCTTCCGCCCGGCGGGCCTCGCCGTGGCGGCGATCGCGGCCGGACTGCTGGCGCTGCACGGCGGCCCGGCCTGGCAGCGCGACCTCGGCGCGCTCACCCCGGTCCCGGCCGCCGCCCGCAGGCTGGACGCCGAACTGCGCGGCCAGCTCGGCGCGCCGGAGCCGGGGCAGCTCGCCCTGGTGCGCGGCGCCTCCGCGGAAGCAGTGCTGCAGCGCGAGGAGGCGTTGCAGCCGGTGCTGGACCGGCTGATCGCCGAGGGCGCGATCGGCGGCGCGGAGATGGCGGCCCGGCTGCTGCCCAGCGCCGCCCGCCAGCGCGCCCGGCAGGCGGCGCTGCCCGACGCCGCCACGCTCGCCGCCCGCGTGGCGCAGGCGCGGGCCGGGATGCCCTTCGCGCCGACGGCGTTCGACCGGTTCGAGCACGATGTCGCCGCCGCACGGCAGATGGCGCCGGTGCGCCCGTCCGACATCGACAGCCCCTTGCTGGCCGCCCGGCTGGACGCGCTGCTGATGCCGGACCAGGGCGGCTGGATCGGCCTGGTCGCGCCGCGCGCGGTGCGCGACCCTGCCCGGCTGGCGGCGGCCCTGACCGGCCTGGCGGACGTGGTGGTCATCGATGTCGCGCAGCAGACCAGCGCGATGGCGAGCGGCTTCGTGCGCGCGGCCTGGCCACTGCTGGCGGGCGGCGCGGCAGCGTCGGTGCTCTGCCTGCTGGCGGCGCTGCGCGACCCGCTGCGCGTTGCCCGGGTGCTGGGGGCGATCGCGGCGGCGCTGCTGGTCACGGTGGCGGCGCTGACCGAGTTCGGCGTGCGGCTGTCGCTGATCCATCTGGTGTCGCTGCAATTCGTCGCCGGCGTGGGGCTCGACTACGCGCTGTTCTTCGCCCGCAAGCAGGTGGACGAGGAGGAGCGGGCGCGCACCCTGCGCACCCTCGTCACCTGCGCCGGCATGGCGCTGCTGAGCTTCGGGCTGCTGTCGCTCTGCCGCACGCCGCTGCTGCGCGGCATCGGCGCCACGGTGGCCGTCGGCGTGGCCGCGGCGCTGGGGTTTACCTTCCTGTTCGCCGGCCCGAAAGTCGTGGCATGACGCCGCTCGTGCTGTCCGCCGCCTGTCTCGTCACCGCGCTCGGCGGCGGCCAGGCGGCCACTCTGGCGGCCCTCCGTGCGCGCCGCGACGGGTTGCGGCGCTGCGATTTCGCCGGCATCGGGCACGGCTTCATCGGCCGCGTGGCGGAGGTGGAGGCGCACGCACTGCCGCCGGCGCTGGCCGCGTTCGACTGCCGCAACAACCGTCTGGCCGACATGGCACTGCGCAGCGACGACTTTGTCGCATCAGTGGCCGAGGCCGCCGCGCGGTATGGCGCGCATCGGATCGCCGTGGTGGTCGGCACCAGCACCTCCGGCATGCTGTCCTGCGAGGAGGCGTATGTCCGGCGCGACCGCGCAACCGGGGCGTTGCCCGATGGGTTCGACTACCACCGCACCCACGACCTGCAATCGCTGGCCTGGTTCGTGCGCACGGCCCTTGGCCTTGCCGGGCCGGCGCTGACCGTCTCGACCGCTTGCGCCAGCAGCGCCCGCGCCATGCTGGACGCGTCGCACCTGATCGCCGCCGGCATGGCCGACGCCGCGGTGGTGGGCGGGGCGGACAGTCTGTGCCGCCTGACGCTCGCCGGCTTCGCGGCGCTGGAACTGGTCGCGCCGGAACCCTGCCGCCCCTGCGACGCCGGGCGCCAGGGCATCTCCATCGGCGAGGCGGCCGGGTTCTGCCTGCTGGAGCGGGGCAATGCGGGCATCGCCCTGCTGGGCGCGGGCGCGTCCAGCGACGGCTACCACATGTCCTCGCCGCACCCGGACGGTGCCGGGGCGGCACTGGCCATGCGCCGCGCGCTCGACAGCGCCGGCCTCGCGCCGCGCGACATCGACGCCATCAACCTGCACGGCACCGGCACGAAAGCCAACGACGCCGCCGAGGACGCGGCCGTGTTCGCGGTGTTCGGCGACGCGGTGCCGGCGAGTTCCACAAAAGGCTTCACCGGCCACACGATGGGCTCGTGCGGCATCGTCGAGGCGGTGATCAGTCGGCTCTGCTTGCAGCACGGCCTGCTGCCCGGCTGCCTGCGGGTGACACAGGTCGATCCCGCGTTCCGCGCGCAGGTGGCGACACGCAACGAGGATCGCAAGCTGCGGCGGCTGGTCAGCAATTCCTTCGGGTTCGGCGGCGTCAATGTCAGCCTGGTGCTGGGGCACCTGTGACGCAAGCGTTCGTCGCCGGCATCGGGCTGCGCGGCCCCGGCCTGAACGGCTGGGCGGCCTCGCGCGCGGTGCTGGCCGGAACCGAGGCCTGGACCGCGGCGCCGACCGTGGTGCCGCCGACGACGCTGCTGGCGCCCAACGAGCGCCGCCGCGCCGGGCTGCCGGCCCGCCTCGCGCTCGCCGTGGCCGCCGAGGCGGTGGAGATGGCCAGGCTGCCGCCGGACGCGGTGCGCGGCGTGTTCGGCAGCGCCAACGGCGAGGGAGTGATCCTGCACGGGCTGCTGGAGACGCTGACCTCCGAGGCGCCGCTCATTTCTCCAACTCAGTTTCATAATTCGGTTCACAACGCGGTGGCCGGCTACTGGGCGATGGGCGCGCGTTCGCACCAGCCGGTGACGTGCCTCGGTGCCCATGCCGGCACTTTTGCCGCCACGCTGCTGAAGGCGCTGGCGGAAGTCGCGGAAGAACAGGCGCCGGTGCTGATGTGCGTCTATGACGTCCCGCTGCCCGAGCCGCTTTCCGCCAACCAGCCGACCGGCTGCGCCTTTGCCTGCGCCCTGGTGCTGACGCCGGCAGCGGGAGCGGGCGCGCTGGCCGGGCTGGCGGCATCCTGGCAGGCGGCGCCGCCCGCATGCGGCGCCGACCTGCCGCGAGGGGCCGCGCTGGCGGCGTTGAGCCGCGACAACCCGGCCGCACGGTCGCTGCGCGTGCTGCAGGCGATCGCCGCCGGCACGACCGACCGTGCGGCTTCGTTCGGCCTGCTGGACGGCGCCGTCCGGGTGCAGGTGGACCCATGCTCGACCGCGACGCCATCCGCGCCCTGATCCCCCACCAGGGGGCGATGTGCCTGCTGGAGAGCGCGCGCGCCTGGTCGGCCACGCGCATCGCGGCCAGCGCGCGCTCGCATCTGGACCCGGCCAACCCACTGCGCCGCAACGGACGGCTGGCGGCGATCTGCGGCTGCGAATACGCCTTCCAGGCCGCCGCCCTGCACGGCGCGCTGATGGGCGGCGGCGTGCCCCAGCCGGCCGGACGGCTGGCCGCGCTGCGGCTCGGCCGCATCGCCGCCGCCCGGCTGGACGACCCGGCGCTCGGCACGCTGGCGGTCGAGGCGGTCCTGGAACTGGCCGACCCCGGCGGCCTGATCTACGATTTCCGCCTCGCCGACGTGCGGGGGAACACGCTGCTGGAGGGGCGGGGAACCATCGTGCTGCCGCGGTTGCAGCCATGAGGGCGCTGGTCACCGGCGGCGCCAGCACGCTGGGCGCGGCGATCGTCCGCCGGCTGGCGGCGGACGGCCACCAGGTCGTCGTCCACGCCCACGCCAACGTCGCGGCGGCCGAGGCGCTGGCCGGAGAACTCGGGGGCAGCGTGCTCGCCTGCGACCTCGCCGACATTGCCGCGACCGAGGCGGCGCTGCGCGCACTGCTGGCGCAGGGCGTGCCGCAGATCCTCGTCCACGCCGCCGGCATCCACGACGACGTGCCGCTGGCCGGCATGAGCGAGGCGCAGTGGCGCCGCGTGATCGGCGTCACGCTGGATGGCTTCTACGCCGCCACCCGGCCGCTGCTGCTGCCCATGATGGCGACGCGCTGGGGGCGCATCGTCGCCATCTCCTCGATCGCGGCCCGGCTCGGCAATCGCGGACAGGTCAACTACGCGGCGGCCAAGGCGGGGCTCGAAGGGGCGGTGCGGGCGCTGGCGCGCGAGGTCGCCAGCCGCGGCATCACGGTCAACGCGGTGGCGCCGGGCATCATCGCCTCGCCGGCCGCCGACGCCGCGTTCGACGCCGGCGCGATCGCCGCAATGGTGCCGATGAAGCGCGCCGGGCGCCCGGAAGAAGTGGCCGACCTGGTGGGCTTCATCGTCTCTGACCGGGCCGGCTATATCACCGGCCAGACGATCGCCGTGAACGGCGGCCTGGCGTGAAAGCCCGCGCACCGATGCCCCCTGCCGACGAGACCTGCGATGTCCTGGTGATCGGCGGCGGTCCCGCCGGATCGACCGCTGCCGCCCTGCTCGCCGAGCGCGGGGTGGATGTCGTGCTGCTGGAACGGGACGCACACCCGCGCTTCCATATCGGCGAATTGCTGCTGCCGCGGAACCTTGCCATCTTCGAGCGGCTGGGCGTCGCCGACCAGGTGGCGGCGATGGGCGTTCACAAGCCGGGCGCGGAGTTCATCTCGGACGAGACCGGGCAATGCGTGGCATTCCCGTTCGCCCGCTCGCTGCTCGCCGGCGCCGACCATGCCTATCAGGTCCGCCGCTCGGACTTCGACCGGATGCTGTTCGAAGCCGCAGGCGCCAAGGGGGCGCGGACCGCCGAGCGCACGCGGGTCAGCGACGTGACGGCAGCGGCCGATGGGCGGCTGCGCGTCATCGCCAGTGCCGCGAACGGCACGACGCGGGCGTTGCTGGCGCGTTTCGTGCTCGATGCCTCCGGGCGCGACACGTTCATGGCGAGCCGGCTCGGCACCAAACGGAGCAACAAGCGCAACAACACCGCAGCGGTGTTCGCGCATTTCCGCAACGTGGCGGCACCGACCGGCGGGATGCCCGGCGCAATCAGCATCCATCTGGTCCGCGACGGCTGGTTCTGGATGATCCCGCTGCCCGACGGCGTGACGAGCGTGGGCTTCGTCGGCGATCCGTCGGCGTTCCGCGAGCGGCGCGATCCGCTGCCGGCATTCTTCGCCCGGCGTCTGCAGGAAAGCCCGAGCCTGCGCGCGCGGCTGGCCGGGGCCGAACGCATCAGCGAGGTGATGAGCGCCGCCAACTATGCGTACCGTGCGCGCCGGTCGTGGGGCGATCGCTGGCTGATGATCGGCGATGCCTTCGGCTTCATCGACCCGGTGTTCTCGAGCGGCGTGCTGCTGGCGATGACCGCGGGCGAACAGGGTGCCGAAATTGCCAGCGCCTGGCTGGCCAGTCCGCGGCGGGGTGCCGCGCTGGCGCGGCGCAACGAGCGGCGGACGCGCGCGGCGATGGACCGCATCGGCTGGCTGATCTATCGCATCAACACGCCGGTGCTGCGCGAGATGTTCCTGTCCCCGAGCAACCACCTGGGCATGTGCGACGGCGTGATCGCGCTGCTGGCCGGCAATCTGCGGCCCGATCCTCGCATGATCGTTCCGGTCCTCGCATTCCGTGGCGTCTATTACCTGCTGTCGGCGCTGCGCTGGATGCGGCCGTTGCGGACCGCGGCATAGCGGTGGCCGACCGGGCGGCGCTGCTGGCGCAGGTCGCCGGCCGCTACCGGGGCAGCGGGCGGTTCGCTGCCCATTACGTCGCCGGCAAGCTGCGCCACGATCCGCTGACCGGCGTGCTGCTGGCGCTGGGGGCAGCCGAGGAACTGGGCGAGGTCACGGACCTGGGCTGCGGCCGCGGCCAGTTCGCGGGCCTGCTGCTGGAGGCCGGGCTGGCGCGCCGGGTGGTCGGGCTGGACGCCAACGCTCGCCTGCTGGAGCAGGCGCGCCGTGCCCTGCACGACCTCCGCTTCGAGGGGCGCGTGCAGGACCTGGGCGCGGATGCCGTGGTGCCGGAGGCGGACACGGTGCTGCTGTTCGACGTGTTGTACCAGTTGCCGACGGCGGCGCAGGCGCGGCTGCTGCATGCCGCGGCGCGGTCGGCACGGCGGCAGGTGCTGATCCGCACCGCGGACCCGGCCCAGGGTCGCCGTGCCTGGCTGACACGGATGCTGGAGCGGTCCGGGCGGCGGGTCTGGCCGCATGCCGGGGCGGTGGTGAATGCCCGCCCGGTCGGCTGGATCGCCGGCCAGCTCGAAAGTGCCGGCTGGTCGGTGCAGGTCGCGCCCTGCTGGGCCGGCACCCCGTTCGGCAATGTGCTGTTGACGGCGCGAAGAAACGTCCAGCGCGCGTGCGGGTGATCGTCACCCCTCGAGCGACGCGCCCAGCCGATCCAGCAGAAACCCCGTCCCCCGCTCGCGCGAGCCGGCGTCGTCGTAGCCGTCGAGAAACGCGCCCTGCTCGGTCACCACCAACCGCGTCCCCGCGCCTTCCGCCCGCAACTGCACCGTCGCCAGCGAGACGGAGATTTTTCGTGCATCCAGGTGCATCTCATAGGCATAGACCAGCCGCTCGTCCGGCACGACATCGAAGTAGGTTGCATCGAACGTCGAGACCGTGCCGTTCGGCCAGCGTGCCTTCAGCCTCTCGCGCCCGCCCGGCCGGACGTCCATCTCCCGCTCCAGCTCCGATTGCGCGTCGCCGAACCAGCGCGCCTTCGCCGTCCTGTCGGTGAACGCACGGAATACGCGCGACGGCGACGCGCTGTAGCTCCGCTCGACCGAAAACAAGGCGTGGACCACCGAATGCCCGTCCGACGCCTGCATGCGCGCCACTTCGCGCTCCAGCTTGTCCAGCGTGGTCCGCCAGCCCTCCGTCGCGCCGGCGACGGCGTTGGCAAACGCTTCGTCGAAAATCTCGTATTCCTGCCGCACGGTCATGCGTGTCGCCGGCCCTTCGCCCTCGAACGTCACCGTCGTGCGGGCGGTGAACCGCAGCACGTCGCCGATCGTGACTCCGGAGGTGAACACCAGCCGATCCGGCGGCGCGATCTCGATGTAATGGCCGCGCGACCAGAACTCCTGCCCGTCGGGCGCGCGCATGCAGATGACGCAGACGCCGCCGGGACGGAAATCCACCTCGGCCACCGGAACGGAAAGCCCCTCCGGGCTGAACCACCGCTTCATGTGCTCGGCGGTGCTCCATGCCTTGAACACCAGCTCGCGCGGCGCGGCGAAGCTGCGGGAGATCACCAGCGGTTCGGGCTTGAAGCCGGGCCGTGCGTCACTTGTCTGCGCCATTGTCGTCTCCGTTGCGCTGCATTTCATCGAGATACGCACCCAGCCGGTCCAGCCGCCGCTCCCACTCGGCGCGCCGCGCGTCGATCCAGGCCTGCGCGTGATGCAGCGCCGTCGGCTCGATCCGGCAGGTGCGCACGCGGCCGATCTTTTCCGACATCGACAAGACCGGAACTCTCCAGCACCGCCAGATGCTGCAGCACCGCCGGCAGCGACATGGCGAGCGGGCGCGCCAGCTCGCTGACCGAGCTCGGCCCGCGCGACAGCCGCTCCACCATCGCCCGCCGCGTCGGATCGGCCAGCGCCTGAAACGTCAGGTCGAGGGAGGGTTGATGGTTAAGCACATGCTTTAGTATCACGGCGCGGACGGTGAGGCAAGTGCTTAAGTTTTGTCGTCAGCCCGGCCGCGTCGCGGCGAACAGCGCCACGTCGATGGCGAAACTGCCGTCCGGTTCGACCGCGTAGTGCCGGCGCACGGCGTCCGTGGCGGCGTCCTGCAAGGCGCGGATCGCCGCGACCTGTGCCGGCGGGGTGCGCATGCGCGCGACCCACGAAGCGAAATCCAGGCGGACGCGGAATGCCGTGACCGCGCCGACCAGGAGCCCGGCATCGTCCAGCGCCGCCTCCCACTCCGCGCGCGTGCGGTCGCGCACGTGCGATGTGTCGCGCAGCAATTCGACGGCTTGCAGGAACGTGTCGGACGCGGCGCCGCCGGCGGAGACCGCATCGACGAAGCCGGCGCGCCCGCCCGGTCGCAGCACCCGCGCCGCCTCGCGCAGCCCGGCGGAAAAATCGCGCCAGTGGTGCGCGGAATAGCGGCTCAGCACAAGGTCGAAGCCGGCATCGGCGAACGGCAGGCGCTCGGCCGGCCCCTGCACCGTCTGCAAGTTGGCCAGCCCGCGCTCGCGCGCCGCCGCCGCCACCACCGCCAGCATCTCGGACGCGAGGTCGTACGCGACCACCTCCGCGACATGCGGCGCCACCGCATAGGCGACATGGCCGCCGCCGCAGCCGAGGTCGAGCACGCGCGCGCCCGCCTGCCCCTCCGCCAGCGCCGCCAGGGATGCGAGGTCGGCGCCCTCGGCGTGGACGGCGCTGGTCAGGTAGGCGCCGGCCTGCGCGCCGAACTGCGCGGCGGCGAGGGCTTCCTGGGTGCGTGCGCTCATGCGCCGGGCTTCGTGCGGTCGATCTCGGCGAACACTTCGCGGGCGACGCGGAACGCCTCGAAGCCGGCGGGGATGCCGCAATAGCCGCAGACCTGCAGCAGCACTTCTTTTATCTCATCGCGGGTGACGCCGTTGCCGAGGGCGGCGCGCACATGCAGCCGCAACTCGTGCGGCTTGCCGAGGGCGGCCAGCATGGCGATGTTGAGCATGGAGCGCGTGGGGCGCGGCAGGCCGGGGCGGGTCCAGATCATGCCCCAGGCCTGCTCGGTGGTCGCCTTCTGGAACGCGGCGTAGAAATCGTCGGCGTCGGCCAGCGACTTGTCCACGTAGTCGGCGCCGAGCACGTCCCGCCGCACCTTCAGCCCGCGCTCGAACAACTCGCCCTTGTATTCGGGACGGTCGGGGATGTCGGGCATGCGGCGCCTCCTTCGTTTGGAGGGCGCAGCCTAGGCGGAGGAAGGCGCGGACACCAGCCGCATCACCGTCTCCAGCCGATCCGCCTCCGCCGCCGGCTTGTCGGTGCGCAGCCGGGCGATGCGCGGAAACCGCAGCGCCACGCCCGATTTGTGCCGCGTCGAGAGCTGTGCGGCGTCGAACGCCACCTCCAGCACCAGCGCCTTCTCCACCTCCCGCACCGGGCCGAAGCGTGCGATCGTGTGGTTGCGCACCCAGCGGTCCAGCCACGCCAGCTCGGCGTCGGTGAAGCCGAAATAGGCTTTGCCGACCGGCACCAGTTCCTCGTCGCGCCAGACGCCGAAGGTGTAGTCGGAATAGAAGCTGCTGCGCTTGCCGTGGCCGCGCTGCGCATACATCAGCACCGCGTCGATCGCGAGCGGATCGCGCTTCCATTTCCACCACAGACCCCGCGGCCGCCCCGGCACGTAGGGCGCATCGCCGCGCTTGAGCATCAGCCCCTCGATCGAGGCCGCCCGCGCGCCTTCCCGCAGCGAGCGCCAGATCATCGAGCGACCTGAAAGCCAGCAGCTGCGACAAATCCATCCGCGCCGGACGCTCGCGCGCGATCCACGCCTCCAGCCGCGCCCGCCGCGCATCGAACGGCAGCGGGCGCAGGTCCTCCACGCCCTCGAACAGCAAATCGTACAGGCGTACCGCGGCGGGGAACTCGCGCAGCATCTTGCGCCGTCACCGCCTTGCGGTTCAGCCGCTGCTGCAGGTCGGCGAACGGCGCCACCACGCCCTCGCGCATCACCAGCAGCTCGCCGTCAAGCACGCCGCGGAAATTCATCGCGTCGATGATCTCGGGGAAAGCGACCGAGATGTCGTCGGCGCCGCGCGAATAGAGGCGCTTGCCGCCTTCGGTCGCCACCAGCTGCACGCGGATGCCGTCCCATTTCCACTCGGCGCGAAACGCCGTCGGATCGAGCGAGGCGAAATCCGCCGCGTCCAGCGGATGCGCCAGCATCGGCGGGCGGAACACCGGCGCGTCGGCCGGATCGGGGCGCGGGCCGCGCCCCTCGATCCAGGCGAACAGCTTCTCGTAGGGCGGCGCGAGGCAATGCCAGACTTCCTCGATCTCGTCCGGCGCGATGCGCCCCTCCGCCACCTCGGCGAGCGCGATTTTGGCCAGCCGCGCCGAGACGCCGACGCGCAAGCCGCCGGTGATGAGCTTCAGCAGCGCCAGCCGCACCGAGGCGTCCGACGCATCCAGCCAGCCGGCGACGACCGCAGGCAGCTCGGCGCGCGAGGCGCGGTTCAGCGTCCGCACCACCTCGGCGAGCGACGGCGGCGCGGCGCTGGTCGGCGCCTCCGGCCACATCAGCGCCACCGTCTCGGCGAGGTCGCCGACATAATCGTAGGACCAGGCGAACAGTTCGGGATCGGTGCGGGCGGCGGCGAGGTCGCGGATCAGCGCCGGCTTGGCCGCGGCGAAAGCCAGCTCGCCGGTCACCGCGGCCAGCCCGATGCCGCGGTCGGGGTCCGGCTCGGTGGCGAAATAGCGCCGCAGCAGCGCGATTTTCGCGTTGCGCCCCGGCGTGAACGCCAGCCGCTCCAGCAGCGCGGCGAACGCGATCATGCCTCGGCTTCGTCCTCCTCGCCGTAACCGAGCAGACGCAGCGCGTGACCCTCGATGCCGCGCCGCGCCGCGGCGTGGATCAGCGCCTCCTCGCGCCCGTGCGTCACCCACACTTCCGGCGCCCCGACCTCGTCCAGCGTGGCGTTCAGCTCGTCCCAGTCGGCGTGATCCGAGATCACCAGCGGCAGCTCCACCCCGCCCTGGCGCGCCCGCTGGCGCACCCGCATCCAGCCGGAGGCGGCGCACACCACCGGATCGGCCAGCCGCCGCGCCCAGCGATCTGCCGCCGCCGAGGGCGGCGCCAGCACGATCGCGCCCGCCAGCTCCGATTTTGCCGCGCCGGTCGCGGGCCGTAGTTCGCCGAGTGCCACACCGAGCGCCGCATAGGTCGCGCACAGCGCCACGTGCGCGCCGTGCAGGAAAATCGGCCGGTCCCACCCGGCCGCGCGCAACAGCGCCGCCACCCGCTGGCATTTGCCGAGCGAGTAGCAGCCGACGAGATGGGTCCGATCCGGAAACAGCTCGGCGCTCGCCAGCAGCCGCGAAATCTCGGCTTCCGGGGGCGGGTGGCGGAACACCGGCAGGGCAAACGTCGCCTCGGTGACGAACACGTCGCACGAGATCGGCACGAAGCTGTCGCAGGTCGGGTCGGGGCGGCGCTTGTAGTCGCCGCTGACCACCGCGCGGCTGCCGCGCCATTCCATCGCCACCTGCGCTGACCCGAGCACGTGCCCGGCCGGCTCCAGCCACAGTTCCATCTCGCCGACGCGCAGCCGCTCGCCCCAGCGGAGCGCCTGCTGCACCCGTCCGGCGCCGTCGCCGAGCCGCGTGCGCATCAGCGCGAGCGTGGCGGGGCTGGCGAGCACGGCTTCGTGGCCGGGACGGGCGTGGTCGGAATGGGCGTGGGTGACGACGGCGCGCGCGACGGCGCGCAGCGGGTCGATGAAGAACCCGCCCGGCTCGCAATAGAGGCCGGACGGCGTCACCTTCAGCCAGGTCTTCGGATGCGGCAGCATGACGCCCCATCTGGCCCCGCCCGGCCGGTCCCGCCAGGGGTTTCACGCGAAGGTAGAATTCAGCCGCCGCAGACAAATCGCAAGTTAAGTCGCGCAGGTAATGGCTGATCTACTGTTGCGCAAAACAACGTGAGTTCAACTCGGAATTATCCGCAGGGCGATAAGGCAACGCTACGACTTCGACTGCAATCCGCAAGGGAGCGGTCGCATGCTCAAGTCACCAAGGTCCTCGCCTCCGGCGCCGCGGATTTGTCCGGTCGCCATCGATCCGCCCGCGAGCGTGCGCGCTATCAATCCCGGCGAGACCAGACCGCTCATCCTGAGCGGCATCGCCAACGCCGTCGCGGTGGGCCACAACGGCGGCCCGATCCATGACGCCGGCACGGCCCGGGCAACGGCCGGCTGCGGCACCGGCGAGGTGCCGCCGCGCTGCGCCCACTCGCCGATCGCGCCCCTCGGCCTGGCGCCGCCGAACCCGCCCGGTCGGCCGGTCCCGCCGGCGCCAGGGAGTGACTGGGGCCGGCTCAACTGCGCCAATGGAATCATTCCGGGCCTTACAAAGCAACGCCGCGACTTCGACCCCGATCCGCGATCGAGCGGTCACGGGTCCAAGCCATCGACGCCCACGCCCGCCGCGCTGCCGGTCTGTCCGGTCAGCATCGATCTGCCTACCAACCCACTCGCCGTCAATCTCGGCGGCGAGAGCAGGTCGCTCACCCTGAGCGGCATCGCCAACGTCGTCGCTGCGGGCGGCGGCGGCGTGCTGATCCGGGGCGGCGACGGGCTGACCTGCCTTTCGCTCGGCGACGGTAACGATTGCACCCTGCTTGGCGGCGCGCTCAACACCATCGTGCTCGGCAACGGCAACGACACCGTCGATGCCGGCACGGCCCAGGCGACCGTCTGTTTCGGCACCCGCGGCGTGCAACTCAGCTACGATGATTCCCTGGTCGCGACCCTCGGCCTGGCGGTGCCTGACCCGCTCGGGCAGCCTGTATCGCCAGCGCAATGGAGCAACTGGGGGTGGTTCGATTGCGGCACCGGCAATATCGGCCTGTTCGACGGCTGGAACGACAGCCCCGGCAGCGGCGATGACAACACCGGCACGTTCGACGGCGACGGCAACGCCGCAGGCCACGACGGCAACGGCAATATCGGCGTGCTCAACGGCGACCTGAACGGCAACCGCAATACCGCTAGGTCGAGCGGCACCGGTGACGGCAACGGCAATATCGGTGCGCTCAACGGCGTGTTCGACGGCAACCTGAACATCGGCGCGGACGACGGCACCGGGGACGGCGACGGCAATACCGGCGTGCTCAACGGCTCGCTCGACGGCAACCTGAACACGGGCGTGAACGACGGCAACGACAACGGCAATGCCAACCTCGGCGACGACAACGGCAGCCGCAACGGCAACGGCACGCCACCGGCGACTCAGGTCGCCGGGGCGACCGACGGCATCACGCTCACCGGCGGGCTCGACACCGTGGTGGTCGGCAACGGCAACGACGTGATCAGGGCGACCGCCGGGCTGTCCACGGTGCGGGCCGGCAACGGCGCCGATGAGATCACGCTCGGCGGCTCCTACGACGTCGTTTCCGCCGGCAACGGCGGCGACTGCGTGCGCGGCACCGTCAATCATGCGGCCGTGCAGCTCGGCAACGGCGGCAACCAGGTGATGCTGTCCGGCAGCGGGTGCAACGTGATCGAGACCGGCGCCGGCGATGACGTCATCCGGCTCAGCGGCACCGACAACTGGGTGGACGCCGGCGCCGCGCCGTCCATGAACATCATCTACGGCGGCGCCGGCGACGATACGTTCGTGACCACGCTGCCGGGCCAAGGTTACGACCGGATCTACAACTTCACCCTCGACAACGGCGATCAGCTGGAGTTGAGCAAGGCGCTGTGCGCGGCGGGATGGAACGGCCGGATCGCAGATCTCGGTTGCAGCCTGCAGGCGACGACGGATGCGGGCAACACCTGGATCACGGTTGCCGGAGCCTGCGCCGGCGCGCCGGTGGCCGAACTGATGGGCGTGCAGGCGAGCCTGCAGCAATTGCTGGCACACCATTCGCTCGTGCTGCAGGGCTGAGCCGGTCGGCACCGCTCGGGCAGGCCGCGTCTGTGGCACCGGCCCGCGCGTCCGCGTGCGGATGGCGGAGAGCCCGCCGCGCAGCAAACACAGGCAAATCGCGCCCGGTGTCAAATGCGAGCAGCGGAGAGACCTGCGCACGCGGAACAAAGAGCACGCCGAAGCACGTGCATGACGCTGGGCTTGACGAGGAGCAATACACTTACGGTTGCCACTTGAATGTGAGGCGATACCGATTGCATTTCTAACGGTCTGATAGAATAATTGCTGCGATAATGACGGTGTCGCCGCAAGTGGCGCTTGGCCGCACAAGCGTACACATAAAAATGGTTTTTTCTGTTCCTGGAGCTGTGTTGGGCTCCGCCGGTCTTGAAATCATCTGCACCAGCCAGAAGCGGCGATGGCGGTGGCGGCAAACTCGGCCCGGGATGCACCGGGCCGCCAGCGCGGCAGCAGCAAGCGCCGTCGCGCCGTGCTGAACCCGGATTTCGGGCCGTTTGGAGCGTCACCATGACCCTGCTCAATCATCTGCCCGGCCATCCGCTCCTGAAGCCGATCGAGGCGGCAGCGCGGCCCGCGCTTGCAGTGCCGCTCGTACTGCTGATCGATGGCTTGACGCTGACGCGCGAATGCCTTGCCCATGCGCTGCGCCAGCAGACCGGCGACTTTCTGTTGCACAGTGTCGCCAGCCCCGAGCAGGCGCAGGGCGATCCGCCCGACGCGGTGCTGCTGAACATCCACGCCGCGCGGGTCGACGACGCGGCGGTGACGGCGCGCATCGCCGACATTGCTGCCCGCTTCGATGGAGCGTCGTTGCTCGTCATCGCCGAACTCGACGACGGCCGGCTGGCGGTGGAGGCAATCCGCCGCGGTGCGCGCGGCTATCTGCCCACGTCGTTGAACGCGCAACTGCTCGCCGCCGCGATCGGCCTCGTGCTGGCGGGCGGCACCTTCGTGCCGCAGCGCCTGATCGCCGACTGTACCGCTGCCACCTCGCCGCGAGTGGCACCGGCCGGCAGGTACGGGCTGACGCGGCGGGAGGTGGAGGTGCTTGCGCTGCTGCGGCAAGGCAAGCCCAACAAGCTGATCGCCTATGAACTGGCGATCTCGCAGAGCACGGTGAAGATTCACGTGCGCAGCATCATGCGCAAGCTGCACGCCACCAACCGCACGCAACTCGCGGTGCTGACCTGGCCGCTGCCGGCGGGACCGGCCGACCGCGCCGGTTCGCCTGTCGCCTGACCGAGCTCCGGTCGGTTGGCTACTGCTGTCTCGTCTGTCCGCCGCCGGCGCCGCTCGACCCCACGCCGCCGGCACTCACGCCTCCGGCCGATGCGGCCGCGCCGGTGGCTGCCGCGCCGCTCGACCCCGCGCTGCCGGCACCCGCGCCTCCGGCCGATCCGGCCGCGCCAGCCACTGCTCCGCCGCTCGACCCCGCGCTGCTGGCACCCGCGCCTCCGGCCGACCCGGCCGCGCCAGCCGCTGCTCCGCCGCTCGACCCCGCGCTGCCGGCCATGCCGCCCGCCGCCGACGCGGCCGTGCCGGCGGCTGCGCCGTTGCCGTTGCCGCTGGTCGCGTTGCCGTTGCCGTTGTTGCTGCTGGCGTTGCCGTTGCCGTTGTTGTTGCCGGTGTTGCCGTTCCCGTTGTTGTTGCCGGTGTTGCCGTTGCCGTTGTTGTTGCCGCTGCCGTTGGCCGTGGCCGCGGCATGGCCACCCGCTGCAGCCTTTGCCGGCTGCCAGCTACTCGACCCTGGCCATGGCTGGGTGCCGAGAATGAGCACCAGTGCCGTGCCGGCCAGCAGACCCCTGCTCATCGCGTCTCTCCTTCGCCGTTGCGCGCGGCGTCCCGCCCCTGCGACGCGCGCGACGCGCCGCAGGCACGCAGGCCGCACTCAGTCGCTGTTGCCGTTGCCGTTGCTGTTGCCGTTGACGCTGCCGGTGTTGCCGTTGCCGTTGCCGCCGCCGCCGTTGTTGTTGCCGTTGACGCTCCCGGTATTGCCGTTGCCGTTGCCGCTGCCGCTGTTGTTGTTGCCGTTCAGCGCGCCGACATTGCCGTTGCCGTCGTGGGTGCCAGTGTTGCCGTTGCCGTTGAAGGCGCCGATGTTGTTGTGCCCGCCGTTGGCGTAGCCGATGTTGCCGTTCGTGCCGGGCGGACCGTTGCCGTTGGCGTTGCCGTTGCCGCTGCCGGCGTTGGCGTTGCCGTTGCTGCTGCCGTTGTGCGCGCCGGTGTTGCCGTTGCCGTTGCCGTTGCCGTTGCCGAAGCCGGCGTTGCCGTTGCCGTTCGCGTTGCCGTTGTGCGCGCCGGTGTTGCCGTTGCCGTTGCCGGTGCCGTTGCCGCCGCCCGCATTGGCGTTGCCGTTGGCATTGCCGTTCGCGGCACCGCTATTGCCGTTGCCGTTGCCGAGCCCGTTGCCGAAGCCGGCATTGCCGCTGCCGTTGGCATTGCCGTTCAGGCTGCCGTGATTGGCGTTGCCGTTCAGGCTGCCGTTGAGGCTGCCGATATTGCCGTTGCCGTTGCCGTTGCCGTTGCCGTTGCCGACATTGCCATTGCCGTTGCCGTTGCCGTTGTTGCTGCCCACCGCCATCGCGGGCGGCGCCAGCGCGAGACTGGCCGCGACTCCGAAGGCCGCTGCCAGCATGAGTGATCTGCGCATTTCTCGCCTTCTCCCCTGAAACGACGCCCGCGCACGCAGCGCTGTCTGCCGGAATGTCCGAGCGATGCCCCGGCAGAAGCGCATCCCTCTCCCGCGACCGGAAGAGGGAGCACACTCGACGGGCAGACTACCAGCTGCCGTTGCCGTTGACGTTGCCGTTGCCAAACCCGTGGTTCGCGTTGCCGTTGGCGTTGCCGTTCGCGAACCCGTGGTTCACGTTGCCGTTCACGTTGCCGTTCAGGGTGCCGTGGTTGGCGTTGCCGTTCACGTTGCCGTTCAGGCTGCCGTGATTGGCGTTGCCGTTCAGGTTGCCGTTGAAGCTGCCGTGGTTGGCGTTGCCGTTCAGGTTGCCGTTGAAGCTGCCATGGTTGGCGTTGCCGTTACCGTTGCCGTTCACGCTGCCGACATTGCCGTTGCCATTGCCATTGCCGTTGCCGGACCCGCCGGCAAACGCCGGCGTGACGCTCCCGAGCGCCAGCAGCGCCGCGGCCGCAAACAGTGCCTTCCGCATCTTGCCTGTTCCTTCCTCGATCCTGGTTGACTGGACGAACCGTCACACGCGGGCGGCATGTTGTCTTTGTGCCGTCCCGGTATGACGCGGTGATAGTGTGCGGGTGCGGCCTGCGGCTGGGAGTCGGGCATTGGGTGTAGTCCGGCGCGGCCCGGATGGGCCTAGGGCGCGCACCATCGCGCCGCGGCCTCGTCCGCAAGGATGATGTCCGGCTGCGGCCGGATGTCACCCGCCGCTCAGGGCAGCCATTTCGCGATCAGCGCGTCCAGTTCGCCGGTCTCGCGCTGGATGTGCAGGAACTGGTCCACCCATTGCTGCAACGCCACGTCGCGCGGCAGCAGAAACGCCTTTTCGCTGAAATCGAAGGGGTGATCAGGATGGATCGCGCACAGCGCCGGATGCAGCGCGTGCTGCAGCCGCGTCTCGGTCGCGTCCGTGATCATCAGGTCCGCACGGCCGGCGAGCAGCGCGTCGAAGACATGCGTGTTGTCGGGGAACACCACGATCTCGGCTGCGTGCAGATGGGCGCGGTCGAACGCCTCGTTGGTGCCGCCGGGGTTGACGATCACCCGCACGCCCGGCCGGTCTATTTGTGAAAGTGACTGGAATTTATCGGCGACGTTGCAGGGTGCGATTGGCGTTTTTCCGTCGCGCAGGATCGGCGACGAAAACCACGCCAGCTCCTGCCGCTTCAGCGTCACCGACACGCCACCGGCGCCGATGTCGAACCGGCCGGCCAGCAGGTCGGGCAGCAGTTTGGACCAGCTCGTCTGAACCAGCTCCAGCTTGACGCCGAGCGCGTGCGCCATTGCCTGCGCCTCGTCCACGTCCAGCCCCTGCCATTTGCCGCTCGCCGCATCGTGCAGGCCGAACGGCCGGTAGTCGCCGGGCATGCCGACGCGCAACGTGCCGCCGGCGAGGATCGCATCGAGCCGCGAGGGCGGCGCAGGTTGCGCCGCGGCCGGGCCGGCCAGCGCCAGCAGGAGTGCGAGCGCGGCGAGCCAGTGCCGCATGGCTCAGGTGGCCTCGCCCTCGAGTTTTTTGGTGAGCATTTCCAGCCGGTCGGCGCCGCCGGGGGTGCGCGGGTCGAGGTCGAGCGCCTTCTGCCAGGCGTCCAGCGCGCCGTGCCAGTTGCCCTGTTGCTCGGCGATGTGCGAGAGCGCCTGCAGGGCGGCAAAATTATGCGGATCGTGCTGTAGCGCCGCCTCGATGTCGCGCACCGCCCCGGCATAGTCCCCGGCGGCGGCGCGGGCGACGGCGCGGTGCGTGTAGCCCTCGGAGTAATCCGGCTCCAGGTCGAGCACGGCGCTGAAATCGTCGATCGCCTCGCCCTCGGCGTCGTTGTGCAGGTCGCGGTCGCCGCGCGCCATCAGCAGCGCCGCCGCCGGCGAGGCTTGCTCGGCCCAGAGGCGGCGGATGCTCTGCTCGATCATGCCGGCGGCCTCCTCGTCGGGAGCGGCGCGCAGGGCCGTGAACAGGCGGTCGAGTTGCGCCTGCCGCGCCGCCGCACGCGTGTCGGCCCGCGCAGGGGGGGCGAGCAGGGCGGCGGCGAGCAGAGTCAGGGCCAGGAGTTTGTGCATCATGCGACGATCATCGCGCCGGAGGCGGGCCGATTGCAACGGTGCCGGTAACGCGCGCGGAACGCGATCGTCGGGCGGATAAGCGAAGCGCGATCCGCCATTCCAGGCACGCCGACGGCACGGCGGATTGCGCTAGGCTTATCCGCCCCGCTTCTGATCCTGCTTCGGAAGGAAAAGGCGCATGAACAACCCCAGCCCGGCCGACCCGCCGCAGCCGGCCGGCTTCGAGCTTCGCAGCCAGCGTGCCGCCGCCATCGTGCCGATCGCGGTCGCGATGCCGGTCGCGATCCTGCTGTGGGTCGGCACCTATTACCTGCCGCCGCCGCTTGCCGGTATGGAGAACATACCCGCACGCTTGGTGTTTGCGCTGAAATGCAGCTGCCTCGCGATCCTGTTCTGCTTCGCAACCGGGATCGAGGCGGTCGCGCATGAACGGCTGCGCTCGCCGGCGATCGACCCGCTCTCGGGCTACGAGACGCATCGGATGCGGGTCAATCTCCGCTACCTGCAGAACACGCTGGAGCAGCTTGTTCTGTTCGTGCCGGGACTGCTGGGCCTCGCCATCTATTGTCCGAACGGGGGTGCGATGCGTGCGGTCGCCGCGACGACTCTCGTATGGATCGTCGCGCGCATCGCCTTCTGGATCGGCTACCATCGCGGCTCAGTCCGGCGCGGCGCCGGCGCGCCCGGCATGGTGCTGAGCCTGCTGGTGCTGCTATATGTTTGCGCCAGGTTCGGCTTCGAGGTCGCCGGACCGGTCGGCGCGATCGTGCCGCTCGTCCTGTTCGGAGGCGCTGAAGCCGTCCTGGTGTTGGCAACAAGGCCGCTTCGAGGATGACGTTTCGCTCGTCCGCACTCCTCCTACGCCTCGACACCCGCGATCCACTCCCGCGCCTCAGCAAAATCCTCGAACGAACGAATGGTGATGTTTGCCGAGAGGGCTTCCTTGCCGCTGTCAACCGACACGCGGCCGAAATGCGCTGCCGGACTTTTGCTGGCCGCGGCTCGCAGACCGGCCGCAATCGCGCGCGGCATCCGGTCGTTCACGATCCACGCCTGGTCCTCGCATTGGATCATCGGCAAAACCGTATCGTCGCCAAGAACATTGCGCAGGCCGTGCCTTTGGAGCAGGTGGAGGATGTGTTCGTGCGTGAAGCGCAGCTGGGTGCTCGTTGCATACTCCTGCCAGATCACGACGACGCACGCCGCGGTTTCATCAACTCGGATCAGGCAGACCGGATTGTTTTCGGGATTTCTCGACAACGCACGCCCGTCGCTCAATTCTCTTGTCAGTGCGGCCCTGCGTTCCCTGAGGGCGGCACTTTCCCGATACCGCCGTTCGCCGCTCACCATTCGCCGTCTCCCTGTTGCACGCAGCGAGTGCCGTCACACTGCAAGTGTGCAGACCTCGCAACAGGATTCGCGAATTGAGCACCAGCCGGCCAGCAATGCCGGGCAGGCACGCGACGGCCACGCCGGTCTCGCGAATTGCGGAGAGCGGGTCTCGCAAGTTGCTCCCTTCGCCGGCCGTGCCGCCGCCGCAACGGCCAGATCGTCACAAGAACAACTCTGCGCGACGACCGCACGGCTTGGCGAAAGTCCATCGACACCGCCGGCGCCGAGGTCAGCCCGCAACGGGCGCCCCCGCCAGCGCCTCGGGTCGCGGCCCGCCGGCCATCCAGTCGAGCAGCGCCACCGTGTGCACCGTCGGCAACCCCGCGCCGGCCAACTGCGTCAGGCAGCCGATGTTGCCGGCGGCGATCAGGTCGGGCCTGGTCGCAAAAATGTTCGCCAGCTTGCGCGCGCGCAGCCGCGTCGCGATGTCCGGCTGCAAGCAGATTGTAGGTGCCGGCCGAGCCGCAGCAGAGATGCCCCTCCGCCGGCTCGACCACGCGGAACCCGGCCTTGCGCAGCAGCGCCTTCGGCTCGGCGGTGACGCTCTGGCCGTGCTGCAGGCTGCACGCGGAATGGTAGGCGACCGTCAGGCCCGGCGGCTCGCGCGTCGGCGCGTAGCCGGTGCGGGTCAGGAACTCGCTCACGTCCAGCGCCAGCGCCGCCACCCGTTCCGCCCGCTCACGCCAGGGCGAGGGTTCGGTGCGGAACATAAAGCCGTAGTCCTTCACCGTGGTGCCGCAGCCCGAGGCGTTGACCACGATCGCGTCCAGCCCTTCGCCTTCGGCCTCACGCGTCCAGGCCGCGATATTGGCGCGCATGCTTGCCATCGCGGCGTCGTGGCGGCCCATGTGGTGCGTCAGCGCGCCGCAACAGCCGGCGCCGCGCGCCACCACCACCTCGACGCCGAGCCGCGTCAGCAGGCGGATGGTGGCGTCGTTGATGCCGGGGGCGAGCACGCGCTGCGCGCACCCGTCCAGCAGCGCCACCCGCGCCCGCCGCGTGCCCTCCGCCGGATGGATGCGCGCGCCGTCGAGCGCGCTGCGGCGCGGCAGGCGGGACGGCGCCAGCGCCAGCATCGCCCGCACCCGCTTGCCGAGCGCCGTGCCACCGGGCAGCAGCGCGATGAGCGGCCGCCCCAGCCGCGCCGCCGCCAGCGCCGACCGCAGCCGCGCCGGATAGGGCAGCACCGCGCCCAGCGCCGAACGCAAAAGCCTGTCGTGCCAGGGCCTTCGGTAGGTTTCTTCGATCACCGTGCGGGCATGATCGACCAGGTGCATGTAATGCACGCCAGAGGGACAGGTGGTCATGCAGGACAGGCAGGACAGGCAGCGATCGATGTGCCGCGCCACCTCCTCGGTCGCCTGGCCGGCCGGATTCCAGCATGTCCTTGATCAGGTAGATGCGCCCGCGCGGGCTGTCCAACTCGTCGCCCAGCAGAACAAACGTCGGGCAGGTGGCGGTGCAAAAGCCGCAATGCACGCAGGTGCGCAGCACCTGGTTGGACGCGGCAATGCCGGGATCGCGCAACTGCTCTTCGGTAAAATTCGTCTGCATCTTCCGCCTAGACGCCCGCGTACATGCGGCCGGGATTGAGAATGCCTTTCGGGTCGAAGGCCGCCTTCACCGAAGCGGTGATGCGGGCCAGCGCGGGCGGTTCTTCCGGGATTACGGCGACCGCGGCGCGCAGCCCTTCCGGCGCGCGCAGCAGTAGCCAGGTGCCGCCCCCCGCCCGCGCCGCCGCCATGACGGCCGCGTGCGCCGCCTCGGTGGCCGGGCCGGCGATCCACACCAGGCCGCCGCCCCAGTCGAGGAACCAGCGCGCGCCGAACGCCCGCGCCACCGCCTCCGCCACCGCCGGTCCGGCCGACGGCCGCACCGAGACGCGCCAGACCGCGCCCGCCTCGCCATGCAGCGGCACTGCGTCGCGCACCGCTTCCCAGGCGGCGACGCTCGCTGCGTCATCGAGGATTTCGGCGCCGCCGAATGACGCCAGCTCGGCGCGCAGCCGGTCGGTGCGGTAGGCGACGGACGTGGAAAAATCCTCGACACGCGCGATCGCGACCGGCCCGCCGAGCCAGGCCAGCGCCGGCACCAGCGCGGCCGCCGCTGCCGGCAGATACGCCGCCGCGGAGACGCCATAGGGCGACCCCAGCGCTGCCGACAGCGCCGCCACCCCCTGCGCCGCATCGAGACCCGGCAGCGCCACTGTGCCGCGCCGTTCGGGCGCCGGCAGCACTTTCAGCGTGATCTCGGTCAGCACCGCGAGCGTGCCGTGGCTGCCGGCGAGCAGCTTGCACAAATCTAGGCCGGTGACGTTCTTCAGCACCCGCCCGCCGGAGCGCACCAACTCGCCCTGCCCGTTCACCGCGCGCACGCCGAGCACGTGGTCGCGCGTCGCGCCCCACGCCACCCGCCGCGGTCCGGACAAATTCGCCGCCACCACGCCGCCCAGGGTCTGTGCCGCTTCACCACCAAAAAGACCCGAGAAATCCGGCGGTTCGGAGATGATGTGCTGGTTGTGCAGGGCGACCGCGGCGGCGATCTCGGCCATCGTCGTGCCGGCCTTGGCGGCGATCACCAGTTCCTGCGGCGAGTAGAGCGTGATCCCGGCATGGCTGGCCACCGAGAGGCTCCGCGCCGCCTGCACCGGGCGCAGCATGGCGCGCTTGCTGCCCCGTCCGGTGATCTCCAGCGGCGTCGCGCCGGCGTGCGCGTCGGCGATGGCGGCAACGATGCCGGCCTCTTCCGTCGGCGCGACGGCGTCGCTCATGCCGCCAGCGGCTGCGCGTCGATCAGGGGGAAGACCTTGCTCGGGTTGAGCAGCCAGCCGGGATCGAAGGCGTCCTTGATGCGGCGCTGCTGCGCGAGATCGGTCGCGGTGAACTGCACGCCCATCAGGTCGCGCTTTTCGACGCCGACGCCATGCTCGCCGGTCAGGCACCCGCCGACCTCGACGCAGAGCTTCAACACATCGGCGCCGAACCGCTCGGCGCGCGCAAAACTGCCGGGGTCGTTGGCGTCGAACATGATGAGCGGATGCAGATTGCCGTCGCCGGCGTGGAAGATGTTGGCGACTTGCAGGCCGTAGCTCGCGCTCATCTCGCCGATGCGGTGCAGCACGTCGGGCAGGCGGCTGGTCGGAATGACGCCGTCCATGCAGAGATAGTCGGGGCTGATCCGCCCGACCGCGCCGAACGCGCCTTTTCTGCCTTTCCAGATCGCCGCGGACTCTTCGGCCGATGCCGACACCTTCAGGCTGATCGGGTCGTGCCGCTCGCAGATCTCGCGTGATGCGCGCGAGCAGAACATCCTGCTCGGCGGTGCTGCCTTCGACCTCGATGATCAGCATGGCTTCGGCGTCGAGCGGATAGCCGGCGTGCGCGAACGCCTCGCAGGCGTGGATCGCCGGGCGGTCCATGAACTCCAGCGCCACCGGGATGATGCCGGAGCCGATGATGGCAGCGACGCAAGCGCCGGCGACCTCGTTCGACCGGAACGCGGCGAGCATGGCGCGCGCGCCTTCCGGGCCGCGCAGGATGCGCACGGTGACCTCGGTGATGAGCGCAAGCTGGCCTTCGCTGCCGGTGAGCAGGCCGAGCCAGTCATATCCGGCGGCGTCGAGATGCGCGCCGCCGATATCGAGAATCTCGCCCGTCGACGGTGACGATTTTCAGGCCGAGCAGGTTGTTGGCGGTGACGCCGTAGCGCAGGCAATGCGCGCCGCCGGAGTTCATGCCGACATTGCCGCCGATCATGCAGGCGAGCTGGCTGGACGGATCGGGCGCATAGAAGAACCCCGCGCCCTGCACCGCGTTGGTGATGCCGATATTGGTGACGCCGGCCTGCACGGTGGCGCAGCGGTCGGCGTAGTCGATGTCGAGGATGCGGTTGAGGCGCATCATGCCGATCACCACCGCGTCCTGCCATCGGCAGCGCGCCGCCCGAGAGGCTGGTGCCGGCGCCGCGCGGGATTACGCGCACGCCCTCGTGATGCAGCAAGCGCATCACGGCGGCGACCTGTTCGGTGGTCTCCGGCAGCACGACGGCGAGCGGCACCTGCCTGTAGGCGGTCAGCCCGTCGGTCTCGTAGGGTTTCAGCCGGATCGGCTCGGCGATGACGCCGCTTTCCGCCAGCAGGCGCCGCAGCCCGGCCACGATCGCGTCGCGGCGGGCGAGCACGTCCGGTTTCGGTGCGGGCTGCTGGATCATGCGGCGTCTCCCCGGCTCATGGCCGGGACTCTGGCCCCGCCGGGGGGCCTCGGCAAGCGCCCGGCGTGCGGAGTCAGCCCTGGCGGGCCTTCATCCGCGGGTTCTTCTTGTTGATGACATAGACGCGGCCGTGACGGCGCACCACGCGGCAGTTCTTGTCGCGGGTCTTTGCCGACTTCAAGCTGTTGCGGATCTTCATGGCGATGGCCTTGCGGAAGCGCGGGTCTCGGAGCGCGGCGCATTAGAGACGGTGGAGGATCGTGTCAAGCCGCCTTGCCCCGCTCCGCCGCCAGCCACCGCATCATCCCGATCCGCCCGGCCCGCATCAGCCGCACGCGGCGCAGCCACAGCTCCGCCTCGGCGACCAGCACCGCAGCGTGCGCGGCATCCGGGTGCTCGGCGCGCAGGTCGCGCAGCAGCCGCCGCCAACCACTCACCACTTGGCGCATATGGCGCGCCGAGACGTCCTCGGCCGCCCGCAGCACGAAGCCGAGCCGCTCCAACGCCCGCGCTACTCGCGCCGGGTCGGGCGGCATGGCGCCGCGCAGATCCAGCCGCAGCCACGCGGCAACGGCGGCGTCGGCCGGGTCGAGCGGTGCCGGCGCCACCGTCTCCAGCAGCGCGATCTGACCGCCCGGCCGCACCGCCTGAGTGAGTGCTGCCAGCACGTCCTCCGGCCGGCGCGCGCGCAGCACGTCGATCCCGATCGCGAGGTCGAAGGCACGGCGGGCGAAGTCAGGGTGCTCGGGGTCCCACCGCTCCACCGTCGCGCGCTTGGCCAGGGCGACGCCGGCGCGCTGGATGCGCCTGGCCGCCACCGCAGCCAGAAAGGGGTCGCTTTCGTAGCCATGCGTCCACACGCCGAGCTCGCCCGCGAGCACCAGGGTCGGCCCGCCGCTGCCCGCACCCAGCAGCAACAGCGACGAGGTCGCCGACAGGCCGAGCGGCACTGCCAGCCGCCGCATCTCGCTCGCACCGCCGGGGAACAGGAATCCCTCGCCCCAAAGTTCCTCGGCCAGGCGCAACCGCGGCCGCGTCCAATCGCCTTCGCCGGCCAACACGTCCGGATCGACGACGCCCGGGTCCAGCAGCGGCGGCAGGTCCGCCGGGCTCCTTCCCAGCCAATGGCGCAACTCCTTGAGGCGCATGGCAGATATCCGAGTTTGCCGGGCACGGTGCCCGGCCTCGCTTAACAAACCCCTTCCAACGCGCACGGATTGACCCGCCGAGGCCGGCACGCGATGAGCAGTGCACGAGGGAGGCCCTTTCATGCAGCGCGACGGCTCGGCCGGGACCTGGTCGGCTTTCCTGGCAATGGCTTTTGTTGTCGTCGGCCTCGCCGGCATGTTCGCCAGCTACGCGGCCCCCCTGCCGCTCGCCCGCGCGCTGGAGCGCGAAACCGCGCTGGATGAGGCTCAGGCCGCCGCGCACCGCCCGGACCCGCAGGCGGCGATCGAGGCGCTGCGGCCGGTTCTGGGCGAGAGTGCGGACGCGCTGCTGCCGGTCGGCGGCGACATGGACGCGCGCATCGCTGCCGCGCGCCGCGCCATGCGCAGGGAACTGACCGAGGAGGCGCGCATCGCCGCCGAGCGGTCGCGCTGGATCATCGGCGTGGTGACGCTGATGGGGATCGCCTTCGGCACCGCCGTGCTCCACGCGGCGCGGCGGTAGCTACGCGCGCCGCGCCTCGGCGGCGCGCAGCGTGTTCTCCAACAGGCAGGCGATGGTCATCGGGCCGACGCCGCCCGGCACCGGCGTGATCGCGCCGGCGACCGACGCCGCCTCGTCGTAGGCGACATCGCCCGCCAGCCGCCCGTCGGCCAGCCGGTTGATGCCCACGTCAATGACGACCGCACCCGGCGCGATCCAGTCGCCGCGCACCATCTCGGCTCGGCCGACCGCCGCCACCAGCACCTCCGCGCGGCGGCATTCGGCCGCCAGGTCGCGGGTGCGAGAATGCGCGACCGTCACCGTCGCGTCGGCTGCGGTCAGCAGCGCAGCCATTGGCTTGCCGACGATCGCCGAGCGCCCGAGCACCAGCGCCCGCGCCCCGCGCAACGCCACGCCCGCCGCCGCCAGCAGCTTCATTACGCCGAGCGGCGTGCAGGGCACCAGCGTCGCCACGCCGTCATGCAGCCGGCCGACATTGACCGGGTGGAACCCGTCCACGTCCTTTGCCGGGTCGATCGCCTCGATCACCGCGCGGGCGCGGATCTGCGGCGGCAGCGGCAGTTGCACCAGGATGCCATCCACCGAAGCGTCGGCGTTGAGCCGCGCGATCGCGGCCAGCAGCGCGGCCTCGGCGATGCTCGCGGGCAGGCGAATCGTTTCGGCGGCGATGCCGGCGGCGTTGGCGGCGCGGTCCTTGTTGCGGACATAGACGGCACTGGCCGGATCCTCGCCCACCAGCACCACGGCGAGGCCCGGCCGGTAGCCGAGGGCCGCCGTACGCGCCGCGACCTGCGCGCGCAGCGGCGCCGCGACCGCCTTGCCGTCGATGATCCGCGCCGCCGCCAACGCCATCAGAGCACAAGCGCCCGCACGTCGCCGAACGCGACTGCCGAGTAAATCCGCGTAAGCAGCATCTGCACGGCCCAGATCAGCACCAGCAGGATGACGGGCGTGATGTCGAGGCCGCCGAACGGCGGAATGTAGCGGCGGATCGGGCGCAGCAACGGCTCGGTGAGGCGATAGAGGAAATCGCCGATGGTCCAGACCACACGGTTGCGCGTGTCGAGCACGCCGAAGCCAGTCAGCAGGCTGACGATCACCGCCAGGATGACCACCCAGCGATAGATACCGAGCAGTGTTTCGGCGATCTCGTACAGAATGGTGATCACGCGGCGTCCCCGAAGTGCCGGCGGACCCTAGCGGGGGCGGATTCCGTGCGCAACCGGGGCGGCGGGCGCTGTAGCGAGCACCGAGTGAGGGAGCAACTTGCGTAAAGCCGTGTTACCGCCGGGTTGTCCATCTCCGATCGGTTCACTTTTTGTTCTCGCACCCGACCGCGACCGAAATAACGTCGAGAGCGTGGTGCGCACCCATGAGGCGGCGAAGCAGACTGCTGGTCAGTAGCCGCTGGCCTTTCGCCACGGCACTCCCGACCTGAACGCCTCTCCCGAGGACCGCGCCCACGGGGCCGCCTGGCGGCCCCGCTCAGCCTTGGCAAGCGCCGCGCGCCGAGGGGCAAGTGCGGGCTCGACCGCGCTGCCGCCGCAGCAGCCGGATGCCGCCTTCGCTGTCGCCTTTGGCGCAGCGCGCGCAGCGCTCGGCCTGCGGCCCGCGCTCGCCGCCTGTTGCCGGCTTGATGCGTTCGACGCCGAGCGGCTGGCAGGCTCGGCAGGCTGGCAGGCTGGCAGGCTGGCAGGCTGGCAGGCTGGCAGGCTGGCAGGCTGGCAGGCTGGCAGCGCTGGACGCGCATTGCGTGGCTGTCAACAAGCCACTGTATCACGCACCGGAACGCAAGCCTCTGCACGACGTGATGATGGCGATCTCCGAGCGCCCGCCGAGATGGCGCGGCGGCACTCGCGCGCACGCTTGGGATTGTCGCACGCTCCGGCTTCTCGCCCGACGACCTCGCCCACGAGTATCCCGACGAGCCGGTGCCGGAAGGCGTCACGCCGGACGCCCATCTGGCAATGCCGGTGCGGGAAGGCGCCGCGCGCCGCTATCCCGCCGGCGTGCCGGGAAAAGTGCGCGACGCGATCGCAAAGAAACTTGCGCTCATCGTGGAACTCGGCTTTGCACGTTACCGGCTCTCCGTCCGCGATATGGTCTGCTTCGCGCAGCAGAAAATATTTCTCACCCAGGGATGCGGCTTGGCGGCGCACTCTGCTGTGCGCGACTGTCCCGACGTCACCGCGGCGATCACCGCGACCGTGATCCACGACTGCCCGAAGATGGCGATGCGCGAAGTCGGCAAGGCAATGGGGTTACCGGTGGATGCGACGTCGGCGCTGTCGGCGCAAAGCTGGGCCACAGGCGGCGCACTTTTGCGCTGACGCGTGGGAAACTCATCGAGACGGTGCCGGTCGGTCCTCTGGCGCAGGCAGGGAATGGAGTCGCCCGAGGGAGTCGTGCATCTCGTTGCCGAGCGGCCGGAGGATCGCACGGCGACGCTGCGCCGGCTCAATGCCGCAGGCACTCCCGTGCCGCTCGCACGTGCCGATGAGGTGGCGCGCCCACAGATCCCACGCAACCGTCCGCTGCCTCGCTCGCGCGACTTCCGCTGATCGGTGCCGGTGCGGTAGTTTCCGCTGCATGTCCTATATGTTGCGCCGCCCTGCCGTCCCCACCGCGCACGCGCCCCGCGAAGAGATCGCACGAATCATCGCCGAGCGGCGCTTCAGCCTGGCGCTGCAGCCGGTGGTCGGCATCAACAGCCGCGCCCCGGACCATGCCGAGGCGCTTCTGCGCCTCGCCGCCCCGCTGACACAACCGCCGCGCAGCTTCGTTGCAGCGGCCGACGCCGCCGGTCTCGGCCCGGCGTTGGACGCCGCGGTGCTGGCGATGGCCTGCCGCGCGCCGTCGCGAGTGTCGATCAACATCTGCGCCCGCTCGCTACAGCACCCTGGGTTCGTGCGCGCGGTGCTCGACGCGGGCGCACAGGCCATCGAGCTGGTCCGCGGCGACACGATCGACGATGTTGCCGCTGTCGCCGGCGCAGTGAACGAACTGCGCGCCTGCGCCGTGAGCGTGGCGCTCGATGAGTTTGACGGTGGCACCGCATCCCTCGCCCTGCTGCAGGCGGCTCGGTTCGATGCGCTGAAGTTGTCGGGTACGGTGGTGCGGGGCGCGATCACCGGCCCGCGCGGCCGCAGCCCTGCTCACGGAACTGTTGCGGTTGGGCGAGGCGGTGGGCGGACGGATGGTCGCCACCCAGATCGAGACTCTCCCGCAACTCTGGGCGATGCAGCGCGCCGGCATCGATCTGGCGCAGGGCTGGCTGCTCGGCGCGCCTGCCGTCTAGCCAGGTGCCAATCCGGCGACATGAGACGCGGCCAAGGCCGGCCGCCGGCAGCATGACCGCTAGAAGCCGGGTGGAAAGCGTTTGCGACGAAAGTGAACACCTTCTGATCGCCGGTGATCCGATGCCACTTCAACGTCAGCGTCGTCTACTACGCACCGGCGCGCCTTTGTGTGCCGTGCCACGATGTCAATCGCCGCAGTTCATGTGCCCGGCAGCGATGCAGTCCTGGCGGCGCATGTACACGGCCAGCCGCGGGAACAGCAGCCATCCGCCGACCCAAAGCGCCGCCAGCACCAGCAGTACCACGGCCGGCAGCCAGCGTGCAGCCGAATTCCTGGGTTCATTCTCCATGCGCCCGCCGGATCGGCCGTCCTCAGCATTTGAGGCTGCCTCGATATCGCCCCCGCGCACGCGTCGCAACGACATCTCCGCGCGCGTTCAAAGCGCGAGCCGTCCGACCGCTACGCGATTTCCGCCACCCACAGCGCGTCATAGGTAGCGTACTGGCCTGGGGGCACGAGTTGTCGCCACCCCGTTACTAGCGCGAGCCGCAGCCGCGCCTGCACCCATTCCCACGATGCCGACTTCCAAACCCCCCATGTCGCGATCTGGACATTCCCGGTTTCCTGCAGCCCGTCATAGGACACGGCCGCGACCATGTGGCCACCCTCGGCTGGGCCGGGATCGCCTACAAGCACCCAAGGTTTTCCATTTTGGAAATTATCCATGTCTTCGGCGTAGAGTGTCAGCGCCAGCATCACCGAGCCGCTCCGCACCATGCCGTTGGCAAGCGTAGTGCGGGCAGGTGGGAGAATGGCGAAGTCCGGTACGAGCCGTACCTGGCCACCGACGTCGAAGCCGGAAGTCTGCGCCGTCTCCACCACCGCCAGCGGGTCGGCACCCTCGGTCGCGGCGAGCTGCGCCAGCGTGGCCGCCGGCTGGCCAATCGCTTCGGCGTAGAGCCGGTCGATGAAAGGCGTGGCGATCGAGAGGTCGTTGCTGGGCCCCTCCATTCGCTCGCACCACGCACGCGCGGCATGACCGAGTGCGACCGCAGTACAATTCGGTATCGTATCATTATCCCACAGGCAGGGCCGCCACTCGGCGCGTAGCAGCGACGGCGGCGGTATCTGCGTACCGTAGCGCATCGCGCGCATCGCTGCGGCCTTGTCAGGATCGTGCGGCAGGCAGCCGAGACGAACGGCGCAGCTCATGGGCGGTCCTCCAAGCACCCGCGCACGATCGGCGCGCAGGCCGCATGCGTTCCCGACAACCCGCCGTCGGCCCCGGTCAGCGAGCGGCCGATGAGGGCGCGCTGCGCCTCCCGCGCCTGCCGGGCGGCGCAGGCGCCGGAGCACAGGGCGACGGCCAGAGCAAAGTCCCGCATCAATACGCCGCACCGCGCAGGATGAGCCTGGCGGAGCTCGGGTCCATCGCGTTGGCAGGGGCGCCGGCCGCGACGACGCCGGCGGCACTCAGGATGCCGGGCAGCAGCGCCTCGGCCGCCTGCACGACGGGCACGATCGCCGAGCCGCCCGGCACCAGCGGCAGCGCCACGGTCGCGATGTCACCGACAACGGAGGCGATCTCCTGCACCGTCGAGGCCGGTGCGGCGCCGTTGGCGGCGGTCGCCGCCTGCACTGCCGCGGCATCCTTTTGGATGCTCGCGAGGTCGGCGTTGATCTGCGCGATGGTCGCCGCCGGCACGCCGGGCACCTGGGCGATGGCGGGGAGCGCCGCAGCAAGCCCGGTCGCCACCAGGTTCACGTCGCTCGCGAGCCGCGAGGCGGTGCTGGTGATAGTGGTCGTGGTGCCGGGGCTGGCAGTACAGCCAACGAACGCGATCGCGGCGGCGACTGCGAGGACGACGGGCTTGTGCATGGCGGTTGTCACTGTGCTTTTGGTGCGGGGATAGCGGGCGCGCCGCCCGCGGCACCGTGCTGTACGCCGGTGCGGTAGGCGGCGACGATTGTCTCGATGGTCGAGAGGGCGACGGGCGTCGCGCCGATGGCCTGCACGGCGCCGTTCTCGACAGCGCTGGCAAGGGCCTTGTTCTCCGGCCAGATCAGCCCGACGATGCCGGCGGCAAGCGCCGGGAACGCTTGTTCCGGTGTGATCTGGTGCGCCAGCAGCGCGAGCACCGTCGGCGCAAGCAGCATGAAGCCAGCGCCGGTCGTGACTTGGCCGAACCAAGCCTTGATGCCAGTGGCGGTCATGGTCATCCTCTCGGAGTGGGACATGCGCCGAGACTGTTTGCGTCCTCGTCGCGGGCGCGGAAGTAACGGTCGATGTCACGCGCCAGCGCCGGCTTGTTGCCAGCCAGTTCCAGCACGCCGAAGACGTTGCGCTTTAGGTCGGTGGCCGGATCGAATGCGTGGCGCGCCAGGACGTCCCACCGTTCGACATAGGCGCGTTTGGGCTTTGGCCCGTGCCAGGAATGCTCGATCGTCCCCGACACGTAGCCGATACTGCCGGAGATATGCTGCAATGCGCGGGCCTGCCAGCGATACAGCGGCGCCTTGTAGCCTTCGGTCAGATTGCCGGGGATTGAGTTGCCGACCTGGCCGATCAGGCCCATCGCCATGTGATGATCGCCGGCGCCGAGGGCCGCCGTGTCGATCAAACCGCCGGTCCACTCCAACGCCTGCCGCGTCGCCGCCCAGGCATAACCGGGATGGCCGAACGGATATCCCTCATGCACGTTCGGGCCCTGCGCGATCTTCCCGCCATCGAACACCAGCCGGCAGAAGCTGCGGTGCGCCGCCAGATGCTCATCGTCAGGACCGAGGTCGTAGCAGTCGGACCACGGCTGGACGACGTCGTAGAGTTGCAGCGCATGCACGGTCTCGGCCGCCCAGTGAGGTTTGCGGAACACGATGTCGGCATCAATCCAGGCGACGTATTTCCAGTCGGAAGGCAGCTGCGCGATGCCGAGGTTGAGCAAGTTCTCTTTGCTCCAAACAATGGTTTTTGCACGCACTGGAATATGCGTGACGCGCGGCGTGCCGATGAGCGCGCAGGGCCGCTCGCCGTAGGCGCATTCGACCACGGTCAGATGCACGCCACTCGCCAGCATGTGCCGTTCAAACTGCCTGTAGAGCGCAATACGGCTGGTCCAGCGGATCGGGTTCGCCACCGCCGTAACGACGTGGAGGAGGTCGGCGCGCATGGTGCGTCCTAGAGGAGAGATGCGTCGAGCCGCGAGCGCCCTGAACGGCGCGCCCGCATGGGCAGTACGCCCTAGTAGAGCTGAACGTGGGTTAAGTCAGCGGCCCAACCATCCGCATGAACCGCTCTGATTACTGATCCGCGCGCAGCCCATCGAAATTGGCTGCCCGCGCAGTGCAAGCACCTCCGGGCCGATTTCGTCATCGGCGCCGACCCAAGCACCACCTCCAGCCGGCACGCACCGCGATCGGTGCCGTCGGTCGCCGCGGGGTCGAAAATCAGCAGGACTGTCAGGAAAGGTCGATGCAATGCGACCACGCAGGGGGCCCCTAATCGCCGCCGCCACGACGGCCGTTGAGGTCGGCGGCAAGCCGCTCCAGGCTGGCCCGGAGCTCGCTGATATCAGACTTGCTTGCCATTTCGCGCAGCAATCGCTCGCGGAACGCTGTCTCGTCCCGTCGCATTTCGGCCAGCCTGACCCACAGCTTCTCGTCGCCCCCGCCGAGTTGCGCCTGCAGCGCCACATGGTTGCCGCTGACGCGGTCTTCCAGTCGGTTAATCCGCAGGTGCAGATGGCCGAGCAGCCCACCGATCGCGGTCACGGCGAGGCCGATCCAGGCCAGAAACCCATGATCGGACGCTCCGGACATCTCCGCCCCTTGTCTTAAATCCCATCCCGAATGATATCTTCGCCTGATCGTGCCAGCCTCTTCATCCGACCCGGATGGTTGCAGGAACACGAGGTTCGCTGACATGGGAGGTCAAACGAAGATGGCAGTGATTGCTAAGTGATCGCAAACACCAACGGCTGCTGCATCGTCGCGGGCGTCGTCAGCGACCCGCGCCGCCGCGGTGCGAATTTCGGCCGTAGCATAGCAACCGGCGTGGCGGCGAGTTGAGCAATCAGATCGGAGGGCAGCGCGACGTTTCGCTGCGCCGCATAATGTACGATGCCCGTGAAAACCCCTCCTTATAGGGATTTTCCTGGCTGCAACTGGCCAACGCACAGGAATGGCGATGTGAAGCCATTATAGCCGCCTCCATAAGCCCCGCTCGCGCCCTGCGAGCCATTCACATACAGGACCTGCATGGAACCGGTGGACGTGGCTGCGATATGATATACAGAATTGTCGGCCAATGTCGGAGCGCTGACGGCGTTTGTGCCCCCATTGTAGGTATAATGCTTCAGTTGATTCGATTCGAGTAAGACCTACCGATCATAGGCATTGTTGTCCGCGTTCGGGTCCAAGTCGTAACCGAGAATGCAGCAAGTGATCGTGCCGGCCGGCGTCTCGATCAGCGCCTCAAAGGTATACATTTGTGGGTTCGCCTCGACAGGCAGCGCGACATTCGACGAACTGAAAGTGCAGCCGGGCCAAGCGAGCCGGTAACCGAAAGGATTGCGCCATTCTGCATCACCGGCCCGCTGCAGCCGACGAGGTCAACACAGCCAGCGGTGGAGAAGAACAGGTAGCGCTCAAGGCCAAATGCCAGCGGATGGAGCGGGCCAAGCTCGACCAGCCCGATCGGCACACGCTGGGGCGTCCAGAAGTCCGGCGTCCGGTGGCGATGCGCGAGGTGCATGCGTCAGCCGTTCAGCTGCTCGTTGAAGGTGCGATAGTCGATGGGATTGCCACTGCCGGCGGTGGCGTTGCCGGTCTGGTTGGCGATGGCGAACTTGAAGTTGCCGGGCGGCAGGATGATTCCGCGCGCCATCCCAGTCAGCACCGCAACAGTCTTGTTGAGCGGCACATGCACGGAAGCGACCTGATAGTTCGCGCCAGGCAGGATCGAGCCGCTCGTCGTGCCGTCGCCATAGGTGCCTTCATCCTGGTTGAGCGGCAGCAGGTAGAGTGCAAATTAGGCAACGCCGCTCGACGGCGTGGTGCCGGTGAGCGAGAACGACACATCGGCGTAGAGATCAAGCGCCGCGCTGTTGTTGATCACAGTACTGTAGACCGCGACGCTGCCGCTGGCGAGGCTGTTCAGCTCGGCCCCGAACGCGGCGCCCCAGGTCAGTCCCTGGCCGGCGCCGCCGACCCATTTGGCGATGTTGCTCATCTGCTATTCCTTCGTGGCGACCATCGTGAAGCCGACGTTGGCGAGCGATGCGTCAGTGCTGGCCCCGGTTGCGGCGATCAGGACGTCGCCCGCCTGCAACGAAATGGACGAACCCGGGCCAGTCAGGTTCGCCGTGGTAGCACCGACACTGAAGCTGACCGTGCCGACGGCGGTGGTGGCGCCGCTGCGTACATAGGAAACCGTCAGCACCGTGGGGACCGACGCAGCCGCGACGCTGCACGCGCCAACCGAGGACGGCGCATTCCATCCGGCCGGGATGATTGACGGATCGGCGACCGGTACGGTCCAATACTGCGTGCTTGGAGTTAGCGTGCCGGAAATACTGAGCACGTACTTCTCGTGCAGCGCGCTCGCCGCGACCCAACTCGGCGCGGCGCCTGGCCCCGCGCACTGCAGCACTTGACCCGTAGTGCCTGGCGAAAGCGCGAGCCACCCCGTCGCGCCGCGGTACAAAATGTCTCCGTAAGTGCTGCCTATGCCGTCAATAATCGCGCTCGGGGAAATGGTACCCGCAACGCCCGCCGTGCCGCTCGTCGCCAACACCACACCGGCGGCGCCGGTCGGCACCGGCTGTGTCCACGCGAGCGGCGTGCCGGGACCATTCGCCGTCAGCATCGCGCCCTGCGCTCCGGGCGCTAGCGCCGCCCAGCCCGCGGTCGCGCGCACCAGCAGATCGCCGACCTCGCTGCCGTACGCAGCGTCGAATGCCGCGCTGTTGATAATTGGTGCACCGTTGAACTCCAACGTACCCGACGACACCGACAGCACGTTCTGCCCCTGCGCCAGGCTGCCCCACGCGATTGCGTGCGTCGGTGCAACGATGATTGCGTTGCCGTCGTTGAAGCTGGCGCGATCGAGCCGCAGCCCATGCAGGAACCCGCCGCGTGTCTCGAATGGCGTGTGCGGATAGACGGTCAGGTCGGTGGCGTTTGACACCCCGCCGATGAACACACCGCGTCCGCCCGCGGCGATCGCATCCTCGGCGGCCATGAACGCCGTCTGCGAACCGGCGGAATAGCCGCCCGGTTGGAACGTCCCCGCCGGGATACCGAGCGTGTCGAGCGGCATGCCGTGCGCATTCGCAAGCGTCAGAGTACCGCCTGCGGTGTTCCTAATCTGCACGCCTTGGTTTGCGCCACCGCCCACCGCGCGCGCAGCGACCACCGCGCTACCGGACGAAAGAGCCGTGAAATTGCCACTGTAGAAGCCTGCGGCCGTCAGAGCAGCCTGGATCGACGCCGCCACCGCCTGCGGCCAGCCCGAGCCGTCCCCTCCATTCAGCGTCACGGTCACCGGCCCATGCACGGTGCCGTTGATGTCGGTGGCGCTGATAGTGATTTGGTCGGTCGCCAGACACACCGGCGTTGTCAGGTCGGAATACGCCGTCGCAAATGCCTTGGGCGGCGTCGGCGGCAAAAAGGTGCCCGGATTGAGCGCGATCTTGCCGAGCGTGCTGTACCCGCTGGCATTCGCCAGCACGAGGCCACCGGATTGCAGCGGCATGTAACAGGTAATGACGATGACACCGTTGGCGTTGGTATCGGCGGCGATGCCGGCGATGTCGGCGCCGTTGATCGCCGCCGCCACATCAGACGCCGTGCCGCTGCCGCCCACTGTTACCGTGTTGCCGTTTACCACCAGTTTATCGCCGACACTGACCGAACCTGAGCTGCCGATCGCGACTGCGTAATTCCCCCGCAACGTCGTGTAGCTCCCGGCGTTGATGCCAAGATTCGGCAGCGCTGTTCCGGACAGCGTCACGGTACCCAGGTCACCGGCCAGCGTGCTGTAGATCACGAGCCGCGATACCACGCCGCCCCAAGTGTTGGCCGCTGCGCGCACATTGGCGACGTTCGCGCTGTTGATTGCGCTGGCGATGCCGGCGAGGCTCTCGCCTGCTGTCAGTGTAATCGTCGTGCCGTTGACAATGATGGTGCTCCCGGCGGCAACGACGCCCGGATTCCCAGCGGAAAACACCGCCGGATAGCTGAACCAGCGTTGATTCAACCCCCCGACACTGCCGTCGTACGAGCCGACCGTGCCGTAAGTGAACAGGATGCTGCCGCCGTAGATGCCGTTCTGCCCCCAAGGGTCGATCGACATGCCCTGCACGGCGGTGCCAAGGCCGGCTTGCCAAGTCCAACCGGCTTCCGCACCGTTGTTGACTACGTCGATCTCGCACAGCTCGGCCGAGGCCGAAAGACCCGCGCGCGCAGCCGTGTCTTCGTCGAGCGTGGTGCCGTCGATAACTTCCCACAGTCCCCAGCCAGAGCTGTTGTCGTACATGTTCGGCCACGAGTGAATTTGCTGCTCGGCAATGTCGATGCCGGAGTGGACCTTTCCGTAGATGTTGGTATTGGTGTAACGTCGGTCCCACCCGACACGCATCGACAGACTGTTTTGGGGCGTATTGAAGATCAAGTCGGTAGTGAAGCCGGAGTTCTGCGTATTGCCCACGGTCGGCGCGAAGCCGAAGAAACCGCCGGAATTCTGGCGGAACGCGAACGGCCCCTGCGTGCTTTCCACGCGATCGACGCCGAGATAGCCCTCACCCGAGATGTTCGCGCCATCATCGAAGATCATCGCGATCGACAGGCCGGACGGCTGGTTAACAGCGCTTGCCAGTTTGTAGATGCCCCGTGGCAGGAATACCCGGCTCCACGTGTTGGCGGCGACCGCAGCCATCGCAGCGGTGAAGGCGGCTGTGTTATCGTTCGTGCCGCTCGGATCGGCACCGTAGTCGAGCACATTGATGACGTCGTGCGCGCGCGCGGCCAGCGTACGCGCCGACGTGCTGCCGCTCGCAGTTGCGTCGCCAGCGGACAGATCGACCCCAGCAAGGTCGCTCCCGGCGAGCGTGCCACCGGCGTTGACACGCCCCTTGGCATCAACGGTCACCTTGGCATAAGCACCGGGCGTGACCACGGCCGGCAGGCTTGCAGTGATCGCGGTGGTGCCGCTGCCGGACACGTCACCCGAAAGCGTAATCGTCTGATTGCCCGCGATCGGTGTGAAGCCCAGCGCCGTGGTGATATCGGCAGTCGCAAGCGAACCCCCCGCCGTCACGCGCCCCTTGGCATCAATAGTGACCTTGGCATAGGCGCCGGGTGTGGCTACTGCTGGCAGCGTCGCCGTGATCGCAGTGGTGCCGCTGCCCGACACGTCGCCCGACAGCGTGATAGTCTGGTTGCCCGCAATCGGCGTGAAGCCCAGGGCCGCCGTAATGTCGGCGGCACCAAGCGTCGTCCCCGCGGTTACGCGCCCCTTGGCATCGACGGTTATCTTCTCGTAGGTACCGGGTGTGCCGACAACGGCGAGCGTCGTCGCGATGGTACCGCTGCCCGACCCGGTCACGTCGCCGGTGAGCGTCAAGGTGCCATTGCCGCCGTTGCTACCGGCGTTGGCCAGCACAAAGGAGGTGGTGGCGACGCGCGTGGAGTTGTCGCCCGTGGGCGGCGTCGGCGCGGTCGGCGTGCCGGTCAGTGCGGGGCTAGCGAGCGGCGCTAGCACTGTCGTGTCGGCCGCCACCGTGTTGCTGCTGCGCACCAACCCGGTGCCGAGCGGGAGCGTATCGAGCACCTGAGCAACCGTTGCGGCGACGCTGTTGCCGCCCTGATCGAGCATAACCTCGTCAGTCAGGTTAACGGCAACGGCCGGAGGCAACTGCTGAACAGTAGGCATCGGCATCTCCGAAATGTGCGTGCGCCGCTTCGGCCTCCTCCCGCGAGCGGGAGGAGGACGGCCGCGCAGTGATCCGGTTGAGGAATGCAGTCTAAGCGCCGACCAAGATCGGATTGCCGTTCTGATCGGTGACGATGGCGCCGGCGGACGTGGTCAAAACGCTGGCAGGCGGTGCCACTGCGGCCATTTCCTGCACCGGCAGCAGCACGGTGCGCCCGATGATGCGCCCGTTCACCGTACTCATCGTGACCTGCACCGAGTAGACGGTGCCGGCCTGGCCGCTCGACAGCCACATCACCACCACCGCGCCGTCGGCGACGACGTTGCCAAGCTGCAGGTCGGCACCTGATGCGTCCGGCACCAGCGTCACTGCGACCGTCGCGATGCGGTCGGTGGTGTCGCCGGCCAGCGCCGCCGTCGCGTCGAGCGCAAAGTCCAGCACGTCGCCGGGGTCTTTGGCCGGCCAGACCAACGGCGGCACGTCACTCGGCAGCACGCCGCGCGGGAGCGGCAGCAGCCCGTCCAGCGCCACCGTGCGCGCTCCGGACGGCCGCCAGACCTGGGGAACCGCCGTCGTTGCCATCGCTCAGTACTCCACCACCACCAGGCCACCTCCGCCCGCGCCACCGGCCAGCGCGTTGCCGCCCCCGCCGCCGCCGCCGCCCACGCCGTTGAGCGGAGCGTTCTGCCCGGCCGCCCCGGTGCCGCCCTTGCCCGCACCCGGCCCGCCGCCGTCACCGCCGCGCCCATCGGAGGGGATCGCGTCGCCGCCCCACGAGCCGGCAAGGTTCACCGCCCCGTCAACACCCGTTCCGCCCTCGCCGCCGGTCGGAGTGCTGGTCCCGCTGCCGCCGCCACCACCCGTCCCGCCGGTCGCGGAGACATAGCTGCCGAAGCTGCTCGTCTGGCCGTTGCCGCCGTTGCCCGGCCCGCTGCTCGGCTGGCCGCCGGCGCCGACGTTGACAGGGATCGCGGTACCGGGCGTCAGCCCGGACAGCCAGATCGTCGCCCTCCCCCCCGCACCACCGCCGCCGCCGGGCTGGCTTGAATGCGTCCCACCCGCCCCACCTCCGGCGATCACCTCTGCCTTTACCCGCGTCACCCCGGCCGGCACGGTGAAGCTGCCACTCGTGGTGAACGTCGTCGCGCTGGCAAACCCCGGCCGCAGATCGGGAAGCTTGAAGCTGACGAAGCGCGTGGTCCAAGCCCGATAGATCAGCGAAGCATCGATCTCGGTCGCCCCGTAGCTGACTGCCAGGGCCGCCAGCGCGACCCAGCCCGGATCGACCGGTGGCGTCACCTGTGACCCGGTGGTTGCCGGTGCTCCGGCCTTGAGCTGCAGAACGACGCTCTGCTGGCGCAGCGTGTTCTGCGACGAGCCGTTGTTACCTGGCCCCAGATAAGGCTGCGTGGGGTTGCTTGCGTTGTAGTATGGCAGCACGACAGCGTTCGTATCGGTCTCACTGAACGTCGCCTCCAGCAGATAGGCAATGGTGGTGCCGGGTGTCAGCGGCGCCGTTACCGACATTGTCACTGGCTGTACCTGCACCGCCTGCTTGGCAATCTGGTCGAGCGTGTCGGCGGCAATGGAGCCGTAGGCGGTGCTGTCCACCGGCCCATATTGCGTGAGCGTCCCGGGGCTGACGGTAATGTTCATCGAGGCGGGCGCGGTCGGCGCCACGAGCAGCCCGTCAACCGCGGCTGTGGTGCCCAGCGTGGCTGCGATCAGCCCGTGCAGCGCCAGCATGACGTTGCGGTTGGTGTTCAGCAGGTCGGTGTCCTGCGGGATGCTACCGGGATAGACGATGATGCGGTCCATGAGGTCCTCGCAGAAGTCGGCTCAATCGGAAATGCGGGTCCAGGCGGTCGCCGCGACCGGGACGGTGCGCGCGATGGCGGTGGTGATGTCGGTGTCGGCGACCTGCGCCTCGACCATCGGAGTGGAGGCATATTCGATCGTGCCTGCGCCCCAGCCGCCGGCACCGACGCCCCAACCCGCTACGTTCGGCACGCCGACGCCGAGTGGGCGGAACGCGGTGACGAAGCTCTGGAACGGAAGCGCCAGGCTGCCCCACCCACCGGCAACGCCGTAGCCGAGTGCGATGCCGTATGCGCCGGTATCGGCCGGTCGCGCCGGTTCGAACACTACAGGCGTGCGGCCGGTCAGGTCGGTCAGCACGGAGATCAGCGCCGCCCGCGTGGCGCGATTGCGCAGCAGCTCGCTCCGGATGCGTGCTCGAAACGAGGCGTCGCTTTCGCCGAGGCGACGCGGCAGCGAGCCGCCAAAGCAGTCCTGCGACACTAAGTCGAGGAAGGTGTCGGACGCTGTGGCGATCCGCGTCTGCAGCTGCGCATAGCCGAGCATGGTGTAGAGCCACGCCCAGCCGTCGGCCAGGCCCGCCAGCAGGGACGACAGCACCGGCGTAGTGTCAGGGAACCAGCGCAGCGGCAGCAGACTGGCCAGCCGCGCCAGCATGTCGGCGGCATCTCCGGTCATGTCAGTTCACCGTGACCGTGCTGGCCTTCACCACCCCGCCCTGGCCCGGCGCGAGGTCCGCGGCTCCGCCGTTCAGCGTCACGCCGGTTACATTCGTCACCGACGCCGAGGCGTCGTATGCCACCTGCGCCAGCCGCGACCAGGGCAGGGCCGCGCCCACTGGCAGCGCATCGATGAAGCTCGTGAGCGCTGCTGTGACCGTTGCCGTCACGGTGGCATGGGTCGCGGTCGGGGCCGTCGCAATGGTCATACTCACCGCCGCGTTCACGACGGCCGGCGGCACCACAGTCCAGATTGAGCCCAGCGGCCGCACCGCCTCGATCGCGGTGCTGACGGCGGCGAGCAGCGTTGCCGGCGGCGTGCCGCTGCCATTATCGACGGTGACCACGAAGCACCCCGGCTGCGTGGCGCCGGACTGCGTCACGTTCTCCTGGATTGTGTACTGCAAGCCTTGCTGCACCGAACTGACGGCGTAGCCGATCGCCACAGCCGTCGCCTGCGCCCGGCTGTTGAGGAAGGTAGAGAAGCGGGCGCGTAACGCGGCATCGCTCTCGCCATCCAGCCCACCCAAGATCGGCGCGGTGTTGGTGACCGTGTCAACGCCCGGGATTGCCGCGGCGATCAGGCTGATCGTGCCCGCCTGCACGTTTCCCGACGAGCCCGCGACCGCCGCCTGCACCGGCACCGTCACCGTGGCGGTGCCGACGGCGAGCTGGTAGCCGTTCAGCGTGGCATTGAACGCGACGTTGGTGGGATCGGCGGTCACGGTGAAGCTCTCGGTGCCGTCCGAGGTACGCACCAGCGTGCCGACCGGAACCAGCGCAGAGGTCACCGGCGAAAATCGCGCAAAGGTCACGCTACCGGTCGCAGCAACGGATGGCAGCCGCGTCATGCCAAAATCCGCCACCCAGCTGTCCAGATCGGCGCCGGTGCTGGTGGCCGCGCGCGTCATTTGCAGCACCTGCAGGATCAGCCATTGTAGCCACAGGCCGAGTCCCGCATTCGCTTCCAGCACCGCGCGCAGCACGGAGCCGACCGTGAGATCGAGCACTTGTGTCGCCGCGCCTTGCACGGCGGCCGCGGCAGAGGTGACGACGGCGTCGAACGTGCGCAGGTTCAGTTGCATCGCTCACACGGCTCCCACGGTGAAGGTCAAGGTCTGCGTTCCTCCCGTGGTCGCGTCGGAATAAAGGATTGCGACGGTGATGGACCCGTCGGGTGTCGCGGCGACATCGATTGTCGGCTCCGGCGATCGCGCCACCGCGGCCTCCTGGAAAATCTGGCTGCGGATCACAGAGCGGATGCGAGCCGCGTTCGCCGGCTGGCCGACGAACTGACCCAGGCCGGCGCCGTAGACTGGATTCCAAAGGTAATCGCCGGGGTTGGTGAGCAGCCGGCGCAGCACGCGCTGCTGGCCGAGTACGGTCGTGTCGACGGTCGCAAGATCGCCGCCAGCGGCAACCGAGAGGTCGCCGCCGTAAAGGTGCGAGAGATCGGGCATGATGACTCCTCGTCTCCCGTTGCGGGAGGCTGCCCGGGGGGAGCGATCGAGTGCCGCTTACTCCGGATCCGGGTTCGACGTCGTGCCGGTCGTTCCGCCCTGCGGGTCGGGATGCGTGTGTGCGTTGTAGTTGCCGCGCAGCCGGTCCATGCTGCCATGGCGGTCATAGACGTCACCGTTGACATGCAGGTCGCCGTTGACCTGTACCGTGCCGTCGTTGGTCAGCTTCACGAAGCTGCCCGACTGATGCACGAGCCATATCTCGCCCACTGGCGCGCCCGGCGTCGTCGCCGTATCGCTCCAGGCGCCGCCGATGACGACGCCGTGTTCGCCTTCACCGTCCTGTGGCAGAACCAGCACCTGTTGTCCCGGCATCGGCGGCACAGCGATGCCCCAGCCGGCGCCGACCAGCGGACTCAACACAGGCAACCACCCGCTGATCACGCCTTCCGGCTGGAAGGCGACACGCGCCGCGTGCCGTGTCGGATCGACGCTCACCACGGTCGCGAAACGCGGCCGACCGTGTCCCGCATCGAGCGCAGTCGCCTGCGCCTTCAGTGCATTGAAGAAGCGCTGCATGTTTTACTGCTCCGGCGGCGGACCCCAGCCGCCACTACATCGCCGATCCGGTTCTTGCGCGCAGCGTTTGCGAAAACCCCTCACGCACGGACATGCGTCGCTCCACCTCGTCGACAAGCCACACGCGGTCGAACAGCGTGTCGGTGCCGACGAGTTGGAAAAACGCGCGCGGGGCCAGCGACAATTCGCCCGGCATCTCCGCGCGCAGCAGCATTTCGTGCGCCGCCAGTTCCGCCAACCGCCGTTGCGCCAGCAGCAGCGCCGCATCCGGCGTCAGGTTTGGCACGACGAACATGTAGTTCTGCACCGCTGCAGCGCCGCGGTCGGTGGCAGCCGTCTGCACCGTGCCGGTGCCGGCACGGCTGTGCCAGCTCTTCACTGTGACACTGATGTCGCCGGCGAAGCTCAGCGCCCGCTCGAGCCGCAGCGCCACGAAATCGGCAGGCCCCGTCGGCGTGGCCACCGCCGACAACACCGGCGCCAGCTTCGTGGTGTCCGGGGGGCGGAAATAGAGCGTGGTGCCCGCCACCCACAAATCAAACCCCTCCCACCCCGCCAGCGTCGCCAGCAAATCCCACTCCGTCGTCGCGCGCGTGCCGGCGTTCAACGTCAGGCTGTCGTGCTCAAGTTCCCAGTAGCGCCCGACCGGCGTGGTCGTCGCCTGCACTTGGGCCGCAAGGTTATGACGGCCGGCAAGGATGACGGCGATCTCGCTCGATGTGCGGTTGGCAAAGGTCTCCTGCGTGCGCGCCTCGATCAATTGCGCCGCGTAGTCGCGGCCCTCGAGGGTCAGCGTGCCCGCGATTGGGTCGATACCGATGGCGTCCGTGCTGCCCTGCACCACGCTCGTAAAGCCCCCGAACGGGTCGAGCGCCATCTGCACGTCGATGGCGACCCCAGTCAACGTCGCCCAATCCGCCGCATCACCGGCAAGAGCGGCGCGCACGCGGAAGAAGTCCGCCGAGAACGCGCCGGCCGAGACCACGCTCGCCTCGGTCGCACGCGTGAGCGACACGCCATTGGCGAGCACGCGTAGCCGCGGCGCACGCCAGATGTCACTGGGCGGCAACCCCGCCTCCTGCGGAGGGGTTCTGGTTAGGGATGCGCAGCGTGGTTGCGCCGGAAAGCCACGGATCGCTGATCGCGTTGAGCTGCGCGATGCGGATCCACTGCGTCGCGTCGTTCAGATACGTGGCTGCGACACGGAAAAGGTCGCCGCCCGCGATTTGGATGGTTTGCATGAGCCTCTCCCGTTGTTCAATCCGGCGCCGCCCCCGGTCCGATACTGACGACTTCGGCCGGCGGCGCAGGCCGCATGGAGAAGCGGTCGAACGCCTCCTTATCGATCGTGTAGTGGCCGCGCACGATCCCCGCATCACGCAGCATCGCAATCTGTCCACGTCAGGGCGCGCGTTCCGTGGTGACCGGAGCGAAACCGTGTCGCTTCGCGGCGCACCAGTCACCCCTTTTTTATGCAATCACGCCTCGGCCCACCGGGCATGTCCGGGTTGATCTCGAACCACGTCATGAATGATCACTGCGATGGCTGCGGCAACGGCCGGAGCCGGTTGCTCAGCTCAGCCGCTGGCGAACGACGGCAACGCTTTGTGTTTCCACCCACACAGCCGAACCCAGAAGTTCTGAGGCCCGCGCGGTATGTCGCTGATCGATCCTGCGATGGTGCGCTTGCCGAATGTCCGCGCCAACGCGCCACTACATCGCTGCCAGTGGCCTGATGCTAGAATGCGATGCTGAAGCGATCGGGAATCCGCCACAGCCGATCGCCCCAGATGCCAGTGTCGATGCGATATCCGGGCCTACCATCGGTGCGTTCGCTCGCTAGGATACGGCGCAGCACCTCGTTGTATTGCGGGCAGGATTCGTCCAGGCGCACCTCATCCAGCGGTGGCATCTGTGACCAGTTATCCATCCATTCGAGCAGTTGCCCGTCGCTGATGCGGTGATGCTTGGCGACCTCGTCGTCACGGTAGCTGGTGGCCCGCCGCTTGGCTTGCCGGCGCCAAGCGATCCCGAGGTCGAAATAGGCAAGATGGAAGTTGAACAGACCGTCGAACACCACACTAGCGTCGGCGGAGTGGAAGCCGGCCTCCCAGGTGACCGGACGGCGGATCATCAATGGCTTGCTCATCGAGGACGCAACGAACGCGCGCCGCCGCTGTGGCAAGATTGGCGCTGCCGGAACAAGCTCCACTTCGCGATGCAGCCAGTGCAGGACGTTCATGCCAAACGCGGTCACGACGTGGTGGCGCGTGCTGACGGCCAGATCTACCAGCCCGCCCCAGAGCGCCGGATCGGCCACCAGGATTTCGTCCACGTCGCAGTAGATCACGGCATCATACCAAGTGAGCAGCGAACTACAGAAGCCGGAAATAAAGTGCGCACGCGGACCCTCGTCGAGCGGCGAACGGGGAATGCGCATGCGGTTCGCCGGCGCGATTACGTCGGTGCTCTGATCGTCCGAGCCGTGATCGATGACAAAGCAGTTTTCCAGGTCGACCTGCCCACCGTAGTAGCGTAGCCACAGCGGCAGGAAGTCGCTCTCGTTGTAAACCATCGTTACCACGGCAAGCGGTGCGCGCTTGGTCATACTGCCGACCTTTCTACCGGTCGGGCGGCACCGGTTTGTCCCGACGGCGCGGTAGCGAACGTGACGGCCGGCGGGATCGCGAACGGCTGTAGCAACGCCGTCGTGTCCGTCGGCATCTGCGGCTGCTGTCCCGCCGGCAGCGGCCCGCCGGCCCAGAGCGCGTAGGCGCTGCGGCACAGCTCAATCCATTGATTCCCGGGCGGTTCCTGAGTGCCGAGCTGCTCCACCCAGCCGCGCATTACCCCAGGCGCAAGCCATTCCACGCGGCCATTGCGCGCGGCGTTGCTGCTCCGTTCCACCGCCAGCAGCGTCGCCCTCCCGTGCCGGCATAGCGCTCGAAACAGCGTCATTAGCCGTTCGGGCGGCTCCGGCGGGTCACAGGTGCGCAGAAAAATCCTCACCGGCTCGCGCAAATTCTCCAGCATGTTGCGGGCCAGGAATGCCATCCGCCGCTGCACCACCGGCAGCAACGCGCCCGCGCCGATAATGTCGGGACCAATATGGGTATGGATTTCCATCCCATAGCGCGCGTCATCGACAACATACTGGTTGCCGGGGCCAAGCCGAAGCCGGGCGAACTTCGGATCGCCGATACCGGCGAGGTCGCTGTCGAGGGCAGCGATCAAGCCATCAAGCGGGATTGTTGCGAAGCGCAGCAGCGACAGCGGCTCTAGTCCAAAATGTCGCTGCACAAGGCTAAATTTGCCGTCGTGTCCGAGCGGTTCGAAACCCAGTAGCAGCCGCCTCGTATCCTGCGGCACGGTGCGCGGCAGGTCCGACGGAGCAGGCGCCGCGAGCGCCGCCGATGCTTGCCGCGCCGGCATCGTCCCGTAGATCAAGGCCGGCGTGACGGTGATCGGCTGCAGCAGCGTCGCTGTTGTTGGCGGCTGCGGCTCCGGCGGCTCCTGACGCACCGGAGATCCGCCGCCCACCCACAGCGCATAGGCGCTGCGGCAGACCGAAACCCACTGCTCGTACAGCGGCCCCAGCGTGCTGAACCGTTCGATCCAGCCACGCATCATGCCGGGCGCCAGCCACTCGGCGCGGCCGATGCGCGCCGGGTCAATGCTCTGTTCCACCACCATCAGCGTCGCATCGCCATGGCGGCGCAGCGCCCGGTGCAGCGCCAGCAGCCGCGCCGGCGGCTCCGGCGGGTCGCAGGTGCGGAGGAAAATCTTCAGCGGCTCGCGCATGTCCTCCAGCAGCTTGCGCGCCAGGAACGTCATCCGTCGCTGCGCGCCGGGCAACAGTGCCTGGGCGCTGGTACGGTCCGGGCCGGTATGAGTACGGATTTCGAGGCTGTAGCGCGTATCTTCGATGAAGAACTCATTGCCGGCGCCGAGCTGCATCCGCGTGAACGCCGGATCGCCGATGCCGGCCATGTCGCTGTCCAGCGCCGCGATGAGATTGTCGAGCGAGATCGCGGCGTAGCGCAGCAGTGCCAGCGGTTCCAGGCCGAAATGCCGCTGTACCAGCCCGAATTCGCAGTCCCGCCCGAGCGGCTCGAAGCCCAGCAGCAGCTGCTTCGTATCCTGCGGCACCACCGCCGGCGCGCCGCGCGGTGACTCAGCCGTTGCTGTCGGCACAAGCACCGGGACGGCGGCTGGCTGGAGATCAGTGCGCCCCAGGTTTGCTAGCGCCTGCGTTTGCTGCCCTCGCGCATCCCCATCGTCTGGGAAATGCTTCAGTACCGCCGCCCAGCGCCGCGCCGCTGTCGGCCAGTCGGCGCGCTGCACCGCCAGCTCCGCAAATCGGTACACCAGCAGCGGCACGGGCCCAATCCGCTGCAGCCCTTCGCCGATCACGTTCTCAGCTTCAAGCAGCTTGCCCTGCCGTAGTGGCACCTCGGAGGCAAAACGATAGCTCTCGGCCGCGTCCGGCAGCAGCGCAAGCATTTGCTCGGCCCGCCGCTCGGCCTCCGCCCAGTCCTGGCGGCCACAGGCGGCCAGCACCCACTGCACCCGCAATTCCGGGTTGTCCGGGAACCGCGGCAGTCCCGCGGCGATCACCGCCTCGGCCGCCTCCCCCTGACAGAGCCACAACAGTGCCTCGCCGCCGCGCGAGTAGCCGAACAAATGGCCGGGGCAGCGTTCGCGCACCACCGCGAAGCGCGTCGCCATCTCGGCCCAGTGCATCTGCTGGTGCGCCAGCAGGCCAAAATCGACCAGCAGCGTCTCGTCGTTCGGCCAAGCCGCGACCGCGGCGGCCAGCATCGCCTCGGCCTCCGCCCAGCGCCGCTGCTCGCGGAGTGCACGTTCCTCGCGCACGACAGCAACCGGATCGGGCGGCAGGGCAGGCGGCATTTTGCCTCGCACGGTTTCGTGCGTTGACGCATGGCACACCGCCCGCGGCTTCGTCCAGCACCCGCAGCTCAACTCGTCGCATTCGCCAGGTTGGCCGAGGCGCGCGAGAGGAATCCGTTGGCGTCCGCCAACTGCGCCAGTTGCCCCGCCGCCGCGGCGGCACTTACCGGATCCTCGGCGGCAAGCAGCGTCGCCCCGGCGCTGGTCCTGCCCGACGAAGCCGCTATCTGCGCCGCGCCCACCGCGGCGACCGCCGCGCCGTAGGCGGCGGTGCCAAGCGTCGTCGCCCCCGCTGCCACTAGCGCCGCCGCCGCCGCCGCCGTGTTGACCGCCACTGCGGCGGTCAGGTCCGCGGCTACGGTCGTCGCCAGCGGCGTCGCCAGTGCCGCAGCCACCTGCGTTTGATCGGCCAGCACCGTGCAGGCGATGCGGTACGGCACCCAATTCGGACGCTCGTAGCTGGCCTCGAACTGTGCGATCACCACCAGGTAGGCAAAGGCGTCCCAAGCCAGCGACAGCGGCTGCCCGTCGGCGCGCAGCACGTCGAGCGCGCGGGCGCGGTCGGCGGCGTCCGAGCCCGAAAAGGCACCGGACCAAGCAATGGCCGCATCGTCCGGCCCCATCGCGTCGATCACCCGTGCCCCGCCCGGCAGCCGATGCACCGTCAGGCGCTGGGCACCGCCGAAGCCGATGCGCGGCGGCAATTCGAAGCTCCGGAACGTTACCGGCCCTAGCAACAGGAAGTCGGCCATGCGTCAGCCTCCCCAGCCCCAGGGGCCTTGCAGCGTGCCCGGCCAGCCCGGCGAGAGCCGCGGGTCGAACCCTGTACCGCCGCGAGCCGGCCGTCGCGTCTCGTCGGCCAGGTGCTCGGCGAGCCAGCGGCCGAGCCGCGCCTCGTCCAGCTGCGGCGGGGCGGGCGGCTGCCGGGCAGGCAGCGCCGGCACCGCGTCTGTGCCGGGCAAGCGCGGCAGGTCGGGATGCCGACGTGGGGCAAGGGTCGTGGCGGGCGGCGGCACGACGACCGGGGCGATGGGTCCTGGCCCCCGCTCGAGCGGCCGCACCGTCGGGCCGACCCGCGCCGCTGGCGGCAGCGGCGCAGGAACAGCCGCCGGCAATACATGTTCCGGGGGGCGCGGTTGTGGCAACGACGGCACCGACGCCGGTCTCGGCCGCCGCGGTGGCCGCCCCACCTGTCTCTTCTCCCGTCCTTCTCCCCCCGGAGGAGGAGGAGCGGAGACCGTGGCGCGCGCCACCGCCCTCGGCGCCGGCGCAACCGGGGGAGCGGCATCACGCGTCCAAATGTCCCCCTGCCACTGCGGAAGGGGCTTGGGGAAAGCGGTGCGTGCCGTGCGTTCCAAAGCCACAGGCGCAGCGCCGGTGCGCGTCGCCCGCGGTTTCGGCAGCGCCGCTGACCCCTGCTTCGACCCCAGCATGACCAAACCCGCCCGCGCCATCAGCCCCAGCATCCGCTCCGCCGCATCCAGTGCGTCGGCGTGCAGTGGATCGCCTGCGACCATCACTGTTCCCTCCATCGCCGCGCGGCAAAGTCGAAGCTGCCACCGTCGAGTTCGCCGAGCACCACGACGAACGCCAGCCGCTCCGTCGCATCCAGCGAGAACGCCACGTCGAACGGCACCCCGTTCCTGACCAGATAGAGGCAGTCGATCAGGTCGGGGTGCCGCGCGAGTTTCCCGCCGCGTCCATCACCTCCTGCACCGGCTCCGCCAGTGCGTCGGCCACAGCCGCCAGCCCGTGCTCGCCGAGCCGGCCGACCAGCGCCTCGATCTGCGCCTCGTTTGCTGGTGGCGGTACCGGGATGTCGTCGATCGCGGCGACGCTCGCGGCCAACAGCGCCACCCCCATCCACGGCGCGTTCTGCGCCAGAGCCGGCCCTGCCGCCCTGTAGAGTCGCAGCTTGTCGAGCGCCGATAGCCGCCGCAGCGCCAGCCGCCGGCCGGCCTCGTCGGTCGCCACCGATGCCGCCTGCGCCTCGGCGATCAGCCGTCCCGAAGGTGTATCGCTCACAGCCGAGTCCTCGTCGAGGCAAAGAACTCCAGCCGCTGCTTTACGCTCGCGTCTCCCCGCCAGGCGCCGGCCTGCGACAGCTTGAACACCACGCCGTCAAACTGGTAGGTGCTGGTGGACCCGTCAGATTCCGCAATGTACTGGTACATCGTGCCGGTCGCCGGCATGTTGCCAGCGTAGAAGTCCGCCTCCAGCTTGGCGATGAAATCCTCCGCGTCGGAACTGCCCCGCTCCAGATCGAACTGCCCATCCCAACCCTTCGGCAACTCGGCGCCCATGTGCGTGCCGTCGATGCGATCGACGCGCACCGAGGCGGTGAGCTGCCGGCTGTCGAAGCCAGTGACGTGCGTCAGATCGACGCGCCCGTAAGGCCCCATCACCACGACCTGGCAGTCGCGGCCGACCGAGAATATGTTGCCCGACATGCTGCTTTCCCCTTACGCCGCCAGCGCGCCCGGCGTGCTCGGCAACACCTGCGTCGCCACCTGCACCGTCTGCCCGCCCTCGATGTTGACGATGAACTTCTCGTTGATCGCCTGGTATTGCACCTGCGCGTCCGACTGCACATAGCCGAGCGATGTACGGCTCAGCGGATTGTTCGAGGTGTCGCAGATCACGCTGAACGGCAGGCTGCCATCGGTGCTGCCGAGCATGCCCTGGCCGAGCATGTTCTGCAGGAAGCTCAGCTGTGTGGCTCGGATGCGCTGGAACAGCGTCGCGTTGATCACCTCGCCCACATACTGCCCCATGCCGGAGGCCAGCGTCGCCGCGATGTAGTTGGTCAGCCGCGTGTAGTTGTCGCCGTCAGTGGCAGCATTACTGCTGGAATTGTGCCCGCCGCGCACGCCCCAGAACGAACCGCCCGGCTGCGGATTGGCGATAACGTCGATCCCCGCCTGCAGCAGCGCCGCGAGGTCCGCCGTCGCGTAGCTGGTGCTCTGCCCGCTGCCCGGCGTGCCCGACTTCTGGCTGCCAACCACCGAATATAGCGGCTTGTTCAGGCTCGACTGCTCGGGCGAGAGATTTGCGAGCCGCCCTGCCACGAACCCCTGCGGCGAGACCACGCGCAGCACCGCGTTGACCGGATCATTCCACCAGATCCAGTCGCCGAACATCAGCTTGCACGCATAGGTGTCGAGCCCCGCCGACTGCTTGGTCGCGACCGCGTTGGTGATGTTGTCGCCGGCCGGGCCGGTCAGGATCACGTAGATGCCCTCGGATAGCCCGAGCGCCGCCTGTGTCGTCCACTGCGTCGGGTCGTCCGCGTCGGCCAGCAGCGCAATGCTGCAGCCCTGGCTGCGCAGCGCATACATCCCTTTGCGCGGGATGACGTCGAGACCGACCAGCGTCGTCGCCGTGACACCGGCCGCGCCGTCGCTGCCTGGCGTGCCGCTGGTGAACGAGTAGCTGAACGCCGCTGGCGCGGCGCTGGCGCCGCCCGCGTTGGCAGTGACCAGTGCGCTCGGCCCGCGCTGCGGCCCCTGCCCCGTGTTCACCGCACTCGCAAGCGCCTGCCAGAACGCGGTGCCGGTGCCTGCGATGTTGTCGTACACTTCCGGCACCAGCCCGGGTAGTGCCACGGTCAGCCGCCAGGTGTTCGCCTGGGACCCGCTCGAGAGTACCACGCTGAGCTGGTTGCCGAGCGTGCCGGTGCAAGCGGCGGTAAAGCTAAAGCCGATCGACGGCAACGTGAGCGACGCCGCGGTATCGGTGCCATCGGTCGCGCGCACGCAGCGGAAGTTCTGCGCGCCCTGCTGCACTGCGGTCGCTACCTGCGTGCCCATGTCGTATTTGCGCGCCATCACCGGCCCGAACGCGACGGCGTAGTCGGACATGGTGCCGATGATCACCGGCTGGCCCACCGGGCCCCAGCTGGCGCTGCCGACCACGCCGACGATGTCGGTCGGCACGCCGTTCAGCACCAGGTTCTGCGGCGGCACGATCTGGACGTAGAGGTCGGGCACCACCAGCGCGGTCGTGTTGATACTGCCCTGCTGCACGATCGGCATGGCGAGATGTCTCCTGTTCTTTGCCTCGCCCGCACCGGGACCGAGGTGGCGCGGCGCGCCGGGTCATTGATTGGGCGTGTCTGCAGTCGGCGCGCGGCAGTCAGGTGATGCGCGGCGTGCGGCCGTCGCTGCCGTCCAGCGAGCGCGCCGGCCACGCCGTACAGGGCCGCAAGGACGGGTCGAGCCTTCGCCGTCTCCGCCGCACCCGCGCACCGATGGTGCAACAGGCCGCGGTCGGCGGATGTGCCATCACCGAATCAGCCGTGATATTTGCCGGCCCCGGCACTGCCAGCCCCGATCCGCGTCGATCGGCTCAGCCGAGCAGATTGGCGATCGTCACGCCGTCGGGTGTAATCTGCATCCCGCCTACGATAAGGCGCGGCTGCGTCTGCGTGATCGTGGTGGCATAATCGACACTGTACGTCAGCTCGCGCCGATACAGTGTCGCATCCTCCCAACGGTCCGACGTGACCGAGGCGACGAACAGCAGCCGCCCGCTCGATCCGTCGGCGAGACCCACGAAGTCGATGCCCGACAGCGCCGCGTCGATCGCGCTCCCGATCGCATCGCGCGTCGGCGGATCGGCGCACCAGCACGTCACCGTGAAATGCTGCCGCTGCCGCCGCGTCTCCCGCGTCGCCGCCTGGTCGGCGACCACACGCGCCACCACGTTGCGCGCGCCGTTCACCGTGACAGCCGTCCCGCTCGCTGTCGCCGTGACGCCGACCTGCTGCAACTCCGTCGCCAGCGCCGCCGCCACGCTTGCCGGCGTATCGCCAGCCTCGGTGCGATGCACCGCTGCGCGCCCGTCCACCAGCAGCGCCGCGAGTTGCCCGAGCGACGCCGTGCCGGCAAAGGTCGCGACGTCGCCGAAGACCGATGCGGACAACGCCGGCACCACCGGCTTCGCTACCGTCCACTGATCGGGGTAGCGCGTCGTTACCTGCGCCGATCCCGGCACCGCGCCGACGCTGACATTGATGCGCCCCGCTGCAAGATCGGCATCCAGCGCGGCGGGCGTTGGCCAGCCGCGATAGATGCGTACGATCGCGCCGGCGACCGCGCAGCCGCCTTCGAGTCCGCTCGGATACAGCGCACCGCCGACGATGCCGGCCAGCGCCGTCTCGACATCCGCCTGGTCCGCCATCAGCTTCCCGCCTGTCGCGCAAACAGCCGCCAGCCGAGCGCCGTCAGCTCCGTGCCGGAGAGCACCGCGGTCCGCCCGAGGTCGTCGCTCACCAGATCACCCGGGCGCAGCAATACCCCCGGCGTGCCGGGCATCAGCACTTCCCAGCCGCCGGCGCCGCCCGGCAGTCCGGGCGCATCGCCCGGCAGCGCGCCGCGTCCGCCGTCGCGCTGGCGGTTCAACACGCTCGCCGGCCACGCCGTCATCAGCGGTGTCGTCTGCGTCGGCAACACGCCGCCATAGCGGGTCAGACCGGCCATCGCCGGCGCGCTTGGCCGCGCCAGCGTCACCGTACGGTTCGTCTTGACGCACAGCACCGGCCCGAGCCGTGGCATGCTGGCCACGAAGAACACTCCGTCTGCGCCGACCAGATAATCGCCGGGCTGCGCGTAGCCGGCGTCGAAAATCCCTTGCCAGACCGCAACACCGTACGAAACCGCCGATTTCGGGTTGTCCAGTGCCACGAATGCCGCCGGCAGCCGCATGACCCGATTCGCCGCCGCCAGCGGCATCTCCGCCGAGCCCGCACGATAGAGGTCGCACCAGTCGCCCGCCCCGCGCCCCGCCAGACCCAGGCCACGCCGGATCATATCCGGAACCTTGCGTCCCGGCAGCATCACACCACCAGCTTGAGCGTGCCGTCGCCGAGCGCCGGCCCCGGCGGCAGGCCGAGAAACCCGCACAGCCGGCGCCGCCAGTCGTCGAACAGCCCGACCCGCTCGCGCAGCTCCGCCGGGTTGCGCGTCCAAATCGAGGCCTGCGCGGTGTCCAGCCGCTCGCCGCTCTCCGTCACCGCGCCTTCGAGGCGATAGAGCTGGGCGAGGTAGTTGGTGACGACATTCTCCTCGTCCGGGCTGAGGTTGTTGATGCGGAACTCCAGCAGCCCGTAGGCGGTGAAGAACCGCCAGCCCTGGAACCCGGCCGGCCCCGCGCCGTACGCGGGATAGCCGCAGAAGCGGCGGATGTCCGCCGCCTGCGCCGATGTGAATGCCATGTTGGTGCCTTGTTGGCGGACAAGCGGAGCACGGTTCGCACACGCTACGGTGGACGGCCGCGCCCGGCGCCGGCGTCCAACGACGTTTGGGCCTTAGGCCGGCTGTCGCGGTCCCTTACGCCTCATCCCAGAGAATGGATCCGCCCGCCCAGTAGTCCACGTTCGTCGGGCCGCTGCTGATGCGGAAGCCGTACGGGAAGTCATGGAACCGGGCATCGTGTTGCAGGCGCTCGATTGCCGCCTTGGCGTTCGGTTCGCTGGAAAACAGGCGACCTGTGTTGCGGCCTGCGCCGGATCGTCCTCATCGTCCTCGTCATCGGGGCCGATGCGGAAATGCCAGACGCGATAATAACGAGCAAGCGGCGCGTCAGCCGAACTCGGCAGGTCCTCGTCGACCGGGACGACCTCGATCCGAAAACCAGACGACCAATCGCGAAACCCTTCCTCTCCGGCGCGCTGCTTGATCGCCGCTTCGGCCCCGGCTCTATTCGTGTAATCACCAAGCGGCTTTGCGTCCTGCTGCCCGTCTGTCTTGTCAGGCACATCGCCCTCGCGGACTCTGCAGTGCCATGCCTCAAAAAGCTCGGTCACACCGCCACCTCCTCGGATCAGGCTTGGTGGTCCTTGCCATCAAGCGCCTGCACGACCGGGCGAGGATCCCGAAAGGCGCGGGAACCCCGAAATGCGGCGCGATGCAACCGCGCCGCATTCCACGCGCCGAGCACTTTCGACCGGCTCTTCGCTCCTTCGCGTTGCAGCCACCGCCCCCGCGCCGGCGTTGCTGTGCGGGCAGCGCGCCGGCCGCCCCCCTCTCCCGCCTGCAGGGTCGAGCTGCGAAGCAGATCGACGCCGGGGTGAGGGCGCGCTACCCGATATGCTCCACCATCACCGCGCGCTTGAACGCGGCGTTGGTCGCGGTCGGGATCGTCGTCGGCGTCGTCGTGGTGTCGCTCGGCGCCACGAAGCCGCCGATCCAGTACCAGCTCTGCGCGATGATCTGCTGCAGCCGGTCGAGCGGCTCGCGCGTCACCATCGCCACGTTGTCCACGATCGACACGATCGCGTCCTTCGGTGCCACGTCGGCCTGGTCCATGCCGGCGAAGTCGCCCTCGATCAGCGCGCCCTGGCCGCACACGATCGGCCGTCGCACCAGCGCGCCGGCGATCGTGGGATGCGGCTGCACGAACGCCTCCGTGGTCGGCACGAAGCGCAAGCCGAGGAAATCGTTGACCATGCCGCGCTTGTAAACCGCATTGGCGCTGGTCGCCCCGGTGAACAGGCGTTGGAACGCCTCGTCATTGAACAGTTGCCGCGCACTCTGCGGATCGAGATAGCAGTTGTACGCGCCGTCGATCTCCGGTACCGCGTTCTGCCGCAGGGTGGCGACTGCCTCCAGCAGCGTGCTCATGTCCAGTTCGTCCGTCGTTTGGATCAGCGAAGTGTTGGCGCGCACGTTCGGCCGCAGGATCGCGCTCGCCGTCGCCGCCTGCACCGTCGCCCCCAGTGCGCCGTCGGTGGTCGAAACGTTGCCGCTGAACGTCAGCGTGCCGGAAACCCCGTTCGGCGCCATCGAGACATTGGTCGCATCCGCCGCCACGCCGACCAGCGTGTAAGCATCGCTGCCCACCGTCACCGTCAGCGGATTGCTCGCACTCACCGCGGTCTGCACGCCGTTGACGAAGGCGTTGATGAACCCGCGGATGTCGTCCACCTCCACGGTCGGCTGGGCCGTGGTCAACGCCGTGCGCACGCGGGTGTTGCCGCCGAAATAGGCGTTGAACAGCGCGTTGCGCGCCAACTCGTCGAGGCTGCGCGCCGCCTGCTCGCCGTTGATCGCGGCGTTGAGCAGGAACTGGCTGGCGATGCCGACCCGGCTGGTGACGATGTTCAGGTCCGCCGTCGCCGCGTAGAAGTTCAGCGTCAGCGTATACTGTTCCACGCCGAAACTCGCCGGCGTCAGGCCGTTGTCGAGGTTGGTGTTGGTGGCCGGCGCCAGCGGCGTGGTGACGCTGGGCTTGAGGCCGGCGCGCGTCTTGGTCAGCGTTTCGCCGATGCCGACGGCGAAGTCCTCGCGGTCGGCGACGGCGCGGTAGCCGAGCTTGCTGGCGAGCGCCGCCTGGAACTCGCGCTCCAGGAAGCCCTGCTGGATGATCGGCTGCAAGGCGGCGGGGAAGTTCTGGATGCCCATGATGGTCCTCGTTGTGGAGGGTCGGTGGCGCGCGTACGCGCAAGCGCCCCGCGCGGCATGCCGGCGGGGTCCGGGGCGGACGTCGGTTGTGCGACGTCAGCTTATGACGGTCAGCAATCTGGGCGCGGGCACACGCGGCGCATTCGACCCCGCACCGATGAACTCGGCCTCCTCACGCATCATCCCACGAGATGAAGCCGCCGTCCCAGTGATCGCTGTCCGGCGGCGCGCTGAGGGTGCGGAATCCGTCGGGGAAATCACCGAAACGGGCATCGCGCCGGGAGCGTTCAATGACTGCCTTTGCGTTCTGTTCGCTGGAGAACACGCCCAGCTTATTGGGCGCCTGCGTCGGATCGTCCGTGTCCTCCTCATCGTCGCGACTGATGCGGAAATGCCAGCCATCGTACGTCCGCTCCAGGCACCCGGCCGGGGCAGTTGCCATGCCGACATCCAGCGGCAGCACCTCGATGCGGAAGCCGTGCGGCCAGTCGCGGGATCCCTCCTCGCCGCTGCGCCGCGTGATCGCGGCCTCGGCTTTGGCCCTGGTCGTGTACTCGCCCCGCCAGGGTTGCGAAGCGGGTGGCGTTGCCGCGTTGCAGCCAGGCTTCCCATCGCTGCCGCTGCGGCACGGGCAGGATGCCGGCGACGCCGTACAGCACCGCCAGCATGTGTCGCGCCTGCGCCGCATCCGCCGCGCCGGCGCGCGCATCCTGCGACGAATGGCTGTCGGGGCAGGTGCCGTTGTCGAACCAGCCGTGATATTGCTGACCCTGGCATTGCCAGCTCTGCTGCGTGTCCATCGCCTTAGCGCCGGCGCAGCAGTTCCGACCGTGCGGCGCGCCATTCCGCCTCGGTCATCTCCGTCGCCGATTTGGGGCGCGGCGGATCGGTGCGCGGCGCGGCGGCGGTCGATGACGACGACGCCGGTACGAACAACCAGGGTTTCGCGCGCCTGAGGTCGCGCATCAGCGTCGTCGCCCCCTCCACCTCGCCGCTGTCGGCGAGCTTCAGCTTCGCCGTGTCGATCAGCTTAAGGCCATCCAAATCGACCATCCCCGCGCGCACTGCCTCGTGCTTCAGCTCGGCGTGCAGGATGCGCGCGCACGCGTCCGCCTCGACCTCGGCGAGCCGGCGTTCCAGCGCGGCAAGCCGCGCCGCCGGGTCGTCGGTGGTTTCTTCGCTCATGTGCTGCGCCTTTGCTGTCCGCTACACTCTCACCCAACCGCCGATCTGCTTCGCAGCGAGCCGGGTGAGAGCTCCTCCGCCGCAATGCGTCCCAGCTCCGCCGCCACATCCGCAATCCCGTAGTCGTCGGCGATGAACTTCACCGCCGTCTCGCGGCTGATCTGTCCCGCATCAGCCAGCGTCGCCAGCGTCTGCGCATCCAGCTTGCGGTCCGACGCATCGGCCGGATACCAGTTCGGCCAGCGCAGCGTGATGCGCGAGGCCGCATCCATCGGCCCGGCCTCGCCCGCCCGCGTGCGCAGCGGGAACATCGCGGACGCCGCCACGATCATCCGTGCGATCTCGATCAGCGCACCGCCGTAGCTCACGCGCAGGTTGTCGGCGAGCCAGATCAGTCCCAGATTCATCAGCTCCAGCGCGCGACCGCTTTGTGGTGCCGCCAGCCGCTCGGCACTGGCGCGGTTGCCATGCACGCCCTCCAGCGCGAATTCGCGCAGCAGCCGCACGTAATCGAGCACCGCGCCCGCCGCGGTGCCGCCGATCTCCAGCAGTTTGGCGTCGCCCTTTTCGCTGACCACCAGCGCATTGCCGGCGCCGCGCACGATCTCGCCGTCGGTCGCCGCCGGTTCGCGGATCAGCAGCAGCGGGTCCGAGGAATATTTCAGTCCCCGCCCCGCCTGCGACAACTGGTAGTCGATCTCGATGCCGGTCTCGACCGCAGCGGCAAAAGTCGAGGCGCCGTCGATCTCGTCGCCGCCGGGCAGGTTGCGCACCCACACCATTGGCACGAAGCCCAGCCCGTGCCGCACGCTGCGCGCCTCATCGGCAATACTGGGCGGCGGGCCGACCGCCGGCGTGGGGACGAACCAGCGTTCCCATTCGGCATCCCACACGCGCATGAACCAGTACTCGGCCTGCGGATCGGCGATGTCGAAGCCGCGCGCACGCAACTCCGTGCCCGGCACCTTGCGTCGCTCGGTCACGCGCGCAAGCTGGTCCGGCGCCTCGGCGTCCCATTGCGGCGTGAGGAACAGTGTCTGCAGCACCTGGCAGAATACCCGCCCGCGCAGCACCCGCAGCAGGATCGCAACACTGCCGACCGAGCCGCGCAGCGCCGCCTCCAGCATTGTCGCGTTCAGGCCGCAGTCGCGCGCGATGTCGGCCAGCGCCGCCCGCGTTGCCGCATCGTCGCACTCCAGCGTCGGGAAATGCCCCTCGCCGAACACCAGCGACAGGCTGTCATCGACCACGATTCGCGCCAGCGGATAGCGGACGCTCGGCCGGCGTTTCCGCAGCGGCAGGTATTCGCCGCCCGCGCCGCGCTCTTCGTGAAAGGCGTAGGGCAGCACATCGTACAGCCGCCCTTCCAGCACGCGCGTCAACAAATCGAGCCGACGCGTGCGTGGCGGATAGTCCGGATCGCGCGGGATCAGGGAAGCGATGGTGTCGAACATGCGTGCTCCGTTGTCTGCGCACCCTGGTCGCGCCGGGGTTCGGCGCCCGCGCCGCTGCGTTCATCCGTAGTGCTCATCATCGCCCACCGGGCGGCGGCGTCTAGCGCGTGCATGCGCGCCCGAGGCTCGGCGTTCCAAAGGCGGCGACTGCCCGTTCACTTGCTCTTCTCGCTGAACGTCGCCTCAGGATACCAGCGCCTCCAGCCCTTCTTGCCTGGTTATCGGCAATCCCAGCGGCGCCCCATGCTATTTGGATTGCGTGGAGTGTTGGTCGGGTCGCCGGCAACGATTGATCAACGCGCCATGAACGCCATGTCCAGCCGCCGCGCGCGCGCTTCGGCCAGCATCGCCATCGCCCGCGCCAGCGCGTCCACTTGGTCGTCCTTGCGCCCGCCGGGGAACGCGCGCAGTTCGTCGAGAAATGCGCGGTTCCAGGCGCCGAGCAGCACCGTCATCTGCCCCGCGTCAACGCACGCCGCCGCCGGCGCCGCGCGCGTCAGCTTCGAGCCGGTCTCCGGCCCTGCCGCGACACGGAACCCGGCAAGCAAGCCGGCGAGCCACGCCACCTGCTGCTTGCCGGCCTGGCCGGGATCCTGCGGCAGCCCGATCGTGACGCTCGTGCCGTCCAGTTTCGCCGTCTGCACGATCGCCTGCGCGACTTCCACGGGGCCGGCGCGCAGACGCAGCACGTCCAGCACCGCGACGCCGCCCGCATCCATCCGCCCGAGCTTCACGCCGACCGTCCAGTCCGGGTCGTGCGACCCGCCCCCCACCGCAGTCGCCGCCAGGTCCCACGCCCGCACGATGCGCCGGCACGCCGGCATCTCGTCCAGCACCGCAATCTTGCCGGTCTGGAACAGCGCCTCCGCGTCCGACTGCGGCCGCTGCTGGTACAGCGCCGCCCACGCGCGCGGGCCCAGCACCGCGCGGCGGCGCTGCAGAGCGAGAGCGTCCTCCTGCGCCGGCCACAGCGGCTCGCCGGCCGCGCGGCCCAGCGGATCGCCCGCCGCCTCGGCCAATGCCGGCAGTGCCAGCCGCCGCCAGCCGTCGCCGCTCGCCAGCACACGGCCGGCCAGGTCGTCCTCATGCCAGCGCGTCATCACCAGGGCGATCCGCCCGCCGGGCGTCAGCCGCGTGGTCAGGTCGGCACGGAACCAGTCCCACAGCGCCTCGCGCGCCGCCATGCTGTCGGCCTCGGCCCACGACTTCACCGGGTCGTCGATGACGATCACGTCGGCGCGCCGCCCGGCCAGCGGCCCGCGCACGCCGACACCGAAGTAGCCGCCGCCCGCCGCGGTCGCAAAGCGCGCCGCGGCGCGCTCGTCGCGCGCGATCGCCGCCGCCCCAGGCTCCGCCTCGGCGGCCAGCAGCCCACGTACCTGGCGGCCGAAATGCGCGGCCAGCTGTTCGGTGTGGCAGGCGGCGATGATGCGCGTATGCGGCCGTTGTCGCAGCAGCCAGGCCGGAAAGATCACGCTGGCATAAGTGCTCTTGGCGCTGCCCGGCGGCATCGCCACCAGCAGCCGGTCGCTGCGCCGCGCGGCGAGGTCGGCAAGCTCGTCCAGCAGCAGCAGGTGATGTTCGGCTGGCGCCAGACGCTGCGCGCGCAGCGCCCGCTTCGCCCATTGCTGCAGCGTCATGTCCACCCGGTGCCAGAAGCCGCGGCGGCGGCGGGCGGGGGCACCGCGCCCGCACACGCCGCCGATCATGGCGAGATTGATAGCGGATTCCGGGGCGGATGGGCAAGTGTGTCTAACGTCAAATCCTCCGTAACTAACGACCGTGGCAGCCTGGCCACGGTCCGGGCTTGGCGGGCCTCCATCGCGCCGCACAATCCTTCGTGGTGTCTTTCAGCAACGCTCTCGTGAGTCGCAAGTAACGGCCGCAAGTGATTGGCATGGCGCCAATCGATCCTGATTATGGCGGGATTGTGGCGAGCTTTGGCCGCCGCTCGTTCCGATTTCTTCGACGCTCTCGCGGGGCCGATGAGATCGGGGGTTGACCCGCAGGCACAGGTTTGCTCACATCCGACCCGCGTTTGATCCCGACCTATTCGCTTTGCGGCCTGTTCTACTGCCTGACCGTTTCGGTCCCGTTGTCGATCCGACGGCCGTGCGCTCCCGGCGCGTTGGCCGCCTGAAACAAAAGGGAGAGTCTGCATGTCCTCGCGCAACCGCCGGATCGTTCCCGGCATGCTCGCCTCGCTGCTGCTGACGGCCCCGCTCCTGCCCACCCCGGCCCACGCCGACGGCCACACCTTTGTCGGCGCCCACCAGAAGGCACCGGAGCACCGCCGCGCCGCCGCCGCCCGCCACAAGCCGGTCCGCCACCACCTGTTCGCCCGTCGCCGCACCGCGCCGGCCGCAGCGGCCGAGACCGTCGCCTTCTTCGATGACGGCAATGGCTGGCGGCAGCGCGGCGTCGCCTCCTGGTACGGCGGCCCGCGCTGGCAGGGCCATGCCACCGCGTCCGGCGCGCGCTACGACCAGAATGGGCTGACCGCCGCCCACGCCACGCTGCCGCTCGGCGCTCGCGTGCGCGTGGCGCTCGACGGCACCGCCCGCTCGGTGGTGGTCACCATCAACGACCGGCCGGGCACCCGCAGCCGCATCATCGACCTCAGCCGCGCCGCCGCCGCGGCCCTTGGCATGCTCGACCGCGGCGTCGCCCACGTCACGCTCACCACGCCCTGACCGGCTCCGCCCCACGCCTCAGGGCAGCAGCGACGCTGGCCGCAGCGCGAGCGTGCCCTGCGCCGTGCATCGGGGCGTGACGTAGGTCAGCGTCACGGCCTCGCGTGCGGCAGTGCCGGCCACCGTCAGCAGATATGGCGGCTTGCCGGCCGGCTGCGTGTCGAGACTGCCGGACAGGCTGCCATTCGCCGCCACCGTGCCGCGGATCACCAATGCCCCGTTGGCGGGTGCGAAGGCGAACTGGTTGCCGATCAGCGTCAGTGTCGCTGTCATGGTGCCATCGCAGCCGGCGAGCGATCCTGTGTAGCGCCGCTGTGCGCTGATGTCGGCGCCGCATTCCGAAAGGAAAACTAACAAACACATGCCGATCATTCCGCAACGCATCTTGTACCGCACAGAAAGTTGAACCTTGCCGCGGTCAAATATAACCTATGCCGCGAAGAATCTGCATAATACTCGCTTGGCTCGATGGTCGGGCACTCCTCCTCCCCCTGGGCATTGCAACCCATGTCCGCTCCTGCTCCGCCGTCCGGCGTGTTATATGGTCTGCACGTGCTCCTGGTCGAAGACGATCCGGAAGTGCGCGAAGCCACTCAGGCTCTGTTGGAGGCCGAGGGCATGCGGGTCACGGCGCTCGAGGCCGCCGAACCGGCATTGCAGGTGCTGGCCGAAGCGTCGCGCGGTCAGTTCGATCTGCTGATGACCGATGTGATCCTGGGCGGCCCGTTCAGCGGATTCGACGTGGCGGCGGCCGCGCTGGCGCTGCATGCCGGCATGCCGGTCGTCCTCGCGACCGGCTATGCCGGCCCGGCCGGGTCGGTACCGACGACCCTGCCGCGCACCATCCCACTGCTGCTCAAACCGTTCCGCCACAGCGAACTGCTCGCCGCCATTGCCACGGCCCGCCAGGGGGCCTCGTTCGCCCGGGCGATTTCGTTGCCGCCTGACGCCACTGCGGGAAAGGGTCACGCCAAGCGCGCACTGTATGCAGTACAGCTAAAATGTTAACGTTCGTACGCATGACTTCCGGCGAGCCGATGCGGTATTCTGCTGCCGTCTCGGCGCAGGGGGCGGCAGCATGCGCGTGCTTGTGGTCGAGGATGACGCCGCCGTGCGTGAAACGCTGGGCGACCTGCTCGCGGCGGCCGGTCACCACGCCCTCGGCGTCGCCAATTTCGCCGCCGCCGCGGTGTTGTTGCGCCAGCAGCAATGGGACGTACTGCTGACCGATCTGGTGTTGCCCGGGGGCAGCGGCCTGCACCTTGCCGCGCAGGCGCGCGCCCTGGGGCTGGGCGCGGTCCTATGCTCCGGCCACCCGGCAAGTATCGAGCAGTTGCGCGACGACGGCATCGTGCATCTCGTCAAGCCGTTCTCCGCCGAGGCGCTGGAGGCGGCGCTCGCCGCAGCGGAACCGCGCGCTGGTCGCTGATGCTCAACCGCCGACCACGTGCGCCAGGGGGCGCAGTACCGACGCCGCATCGTGGTGGAGCGTCAGCATCGCCTGCCCGGCCGCCCCGTTCGCTGCCGCATCCTCATGCAGGCGCCATAGCGCGCGGCCAGCACCCGGGCGGTGCTGGCGGTCACGCCGTCCGGCATCGCCAACCCCTCGACCGGGGTCGCGACGCAAGGCATGCTCAGCGCACGCGATAGAACACCACCCGCTCGCGCTCCTCGGCCTGCAGGCGTGCCCGCGCATGCATCAGATCCTTCCAGCCGAGATAGCCGGCCAGCCGCCCGTCCGCGCGCGACACGACGGCGATATGTGCGACATTCGCCTGCGTCATGCGCTCGATCACCGCATCGAGATACTCGTCCGGATAGGCGACCGGCGGCCGCCGCGCGCCGATCAGTGTGCGCATCGTCGCCTGCCGGTGCTTGCCGGCGCGCCGCCAGGCCAGCACCGTCGGCGGATCGACGATGCCGAGCACCCGGCCCTCGGCATCCACCACCGGGAAACTCGGGTGCCGGGTCGCGGGATCGGCGAGGAATCGTGCCGCTGCGTGCAGCGTCATGTCGTCGGGCAGCGTCTGCACTTTCGTGGTCATCACCTCGGCGATCCGCGTCAGCGCGAACGGATCGACGTGGTACTCGCGCGACAGATGATGCCCGCGCCGTGCTACCTTCTCGGTAAGGATGGAGCGGCGCATCAGCAGCACGGTGACGACATGCGCGGTGACACAGGCGGCGATCAGCGGCAGCAGGACGTGCGTGTTGCCGGTGACCTCGGCGGCGAAGAACGTCGCCGTCAATGGCGACCGCATGGTGCCGCCCATCGTCGCCGCCATCGCCAGCAGCGCCCAGAAGCCGGGACTGGCGGCGGGCAGTAGATGCGCCAGCGCCGCGCCCATGCCGCCGCCCATGATGAGCAGCGGCGCCAGCACGCCGCCCGACGTGCCCGAGCCGAGTGCCACCGCCCAAATGATCGCCTTGACCAGCAGCAGCACCGCCCCCGGCAGCGGCAACATGTTTCCGTGCAGCATCTGGGCGATGTTGGCGTAGCCGACGCCGAGCGCGCGCGGCTCGATCAGCCCGCCGATGCCGACCACCACGCCGCCCAGCGCCGGCCACCACATCCAATGGATCGGAAGTTTCTGGAACGCGTCCTCGCAGGCATACACCATCCGCGTCAGTACGCCCGACAGCAGCCCCGACAGCAGCCCGACCAGCACCCAGCACAGCACCGTGGCAAGGGAGATTTCCACGCCGCCCACGAAGGGAAACAGCGGCGTCGGCAGCCCGATCCAGGTGCGCTCGACATCCGCGGTGATCGCTGCGACCGCGACGGGAACAAAACTGCGCGGCGTCCACTCGAACAGCAGCAGCTCGACGGCGAGCATGACGGCAGCGATCGGCGTGCCGAACACGGTGGTCATGCCGGCGGCCGCGCCGGCGACCAGCAGCGTCTTGCGCTCACTATCGCTGACCGGGAGCATCTGCGCGATCAGCGAGCCGATGGCGCCGCCGGTCATGATGATCGGCCCCTCGGCGCCGAACGGCCCGCCGGTGCCGATCGAGATCGCCGAGGACAGCGGTTTCAGGATCGCCACCTTCACGTCGAGCCGGCTGCGCCCGAGCAGGATTGCCTCGATCGCCTCTGGGATGCCGTGACCGCGGATCTTTTCGCTGCCGTAGCGCGCCATCACGCCAACGACGATTGCGCCTAACACCGGCACCACGGCCGCAAGGGCGCCTAGCGGCGAGGCCGCGAGCGGCAGGTCGGCGAGGCTGAAGGCGCCGAAATAGGCAAGGTTGGTCGTGAGCCGGATCAGCTGCAGCAGAATCACGCCGGCGATGGTGCCGCCGGTGCCGACCGCCAGCGCGATGGCGGCGATCACCAGCACGCGCGGGTTGGTGGTGAAATCGCCGAGATGGCGGATGCCGGCTTGGGTCGGGTGCTGCATGGTCTCCACATCAGGGCGGTTGCGGCGCGGAATATCGTGCCACGACATAGTGGCGGCAAGCCGACGGCTGCGCGAGGATGGCATGGCGATGGGCAGGGATGCGCCGGACCAGATGGCGGGGCCGCTCGCGCCGCGCGACTACCGGCGGCTGGCGGAGTTCCGCTATCTGCTGCGCCAGTTCCTGGCCTTCAGCGAAGCGGCGGGGAGTCGTGCCGGGCTGACGGTGCGGCAGCACCAGGCATTGCTGGCGATCAAAGGTGTCGCGGAGGGGACGGTGCCGACGGTCGGCTACCTCGCCGAGCGGCTCGGCATCCGGCCGCACAGCGCGGTGGAACTGGTCGATCGGCTGGCGGAGGCAGGGCTGATCCAGCGCGAGACGGACCCGCACGACCGTCGCCGCGTGCCCCTGGCGCTGACCGCAGCGGCGGAGCGGCACCTGGCGGGGCTATCGGCCGCGCACCTGCGCGAACTGCACCGGCTGCGGCCAGCACTGCTGGCAATTCTGGAGCAGGCCGATACGGCGTGATCGCGGCTGGCGTCAGGCCCCGGTGCGGTCCGGCATCGTCCGCCGTGGCGTGGCACGGCGGCTGGGCGTGAACCGCAGCGGACGAAGGGGCGCCGTCATCCCCTCCACACCCAGTCTTGCACCGCGATGCGCGGCATCTCGAAGCGGTCGGTGGTGCGCGCGTACCAGCCGCGGCCGTGCATGCGGCCGATCAGGTCGAGCGCGGGCGTGTCGATATGGCAGCGCTCGACATCCAGCACCGCGTCGTCGCGCACGTGCATCGCCACCACGCGGCCCAGCACGATGGTGCGGTCGATGCCGACCTCCAGGATTACGAACCGCTCGCACTCCAGCGACACCGGGCTCTGCGCCAGCCGCGGCGGCGCCACTTTCGCGCTCGGCACGATCTCGAGCCCCGCCTGCGCGGTCTCGTCCACCGCGGCGTCGAATTCGATCGCGGTGACGTTCATCCGCTCCCGCAGGGCGAAGGGCACCAGGTTGACCACGAACGCGCCGGTCGCCCGGATATTGGCCGCGCTGTCCTTCCAGCGCCCCGGCGTACGGCCGGAATGCCCTCCGCCGATGCCGATGCCGACAATCGGCGGATCGCCGACCAGCGCGTTGAAGAACGAGAACGGTGCAGCGTTCAGCCGCCCTTCGGCATCCAGCGAAGTAATCCAGGCAATCGGCCGCGGCACGATCGTCGCCGTCAGCAGCTTGTAGCGGTTGTCCGGCGACAACGTGGCGAAGTCGAACAGCATCGGGCGCTCCGTGCGGCAGGATCAGCGTTCAGGTGCGCGCTCGCAGCGCCCGTGTCCAGGGCCGGCGGCCGGTCGGGCGCGCCGGGCGCTCACCGCTTTGTGAGCAGAAGGGAGTCCGCGGAAAATGAAGGATGGTTTAGCGTTGTTGGCGCGACGGTGGATCACTCGCGAAACAAGACCAGGGGACGCACATGGCTCATTTCATGATCCGGTGGAAGTTCTCACCGGCATCCGTCAAGGCAATGGTCGGACATCCGCAGGACCGCACGGCGGAGGCGCGGCGGCTGATCGAAAGCTTCGGCGGTCGGATGCTTTGCTATTACTTCGCGCTCGGCGAGTTCGACGGCGTGGCGATCGGCGAGGCACCCGACGTCAGTGCGGCGGTCGCGATGGGGATGGCGGCGGGGGCGACCGGCGCCTTCGCCGCGTGGGAGACCACGGCGCTGATGACAGGCGAGGAAGCCGCTGCGGCGATGCGGCTTGCCCACGACACCAAGACCAGCTACCGCGCCCCCAACGTGTGACCGCGGAGTCGCGCCGGCGACGCCGGCCGGTCACCGCGCGCCGCTCTCCCGCTCCGCCGCGCGCGCCAGTCGTGTCGCGGTGCGCAGCAGGAAGGCGCGGTCGTCCTCGGTGCAGGTGCGATAGAGGCGCAGCAAGGCCAGTTCGGTCGCATTCTCCGGCCGCTCGGGCGCGTTGCCGCTGTTGCCCTCCAGAAGGAACTGTACCGACACCCCCAGCACCGAGGCGATCCGCGTGAGGTTGGCGCGCACCTGACCGGCGCGATCCGTCTCCCATTGCGCGACCGCGCTGCGCGTCACGCCGACCGCATCGGCCAGCGCCGCCTGCGTCATCCCTCGGGCCAACCGCGCGGCGCGTATCCGCGTGCCGACCGGCGCCCCCGCCGCCTCCGTCATCGCCGCCCTTCGCCCCCGCCATTGATTGCCAGTAGATAAGTGATTTTCACTAACGGGTCTATGACAATCTCGTTGACAGGGATTGGTTAGTCCGTCTAACTTTCCGCCGGGGATTTTGCCCTGGAGGTGCGATGTCACAGCCCGAAGCACCAGACGCGTGGACCGAGGCGCGCGACGCGCAGCTGCGCCGCCTACGGCTGGAAGGCGCCACCTGGGCGGAGATCGGCGCGTCACTGGCAATAACAGCCGACACGGCGCGGGAGCGTGGCCGGCGCATTGGCGCGCCGCGCCCGGCGGCTGCCGCCGCCCCGCCGCGCGAGGATCCTGCACGACCGCCGTTGCCGCCGGGCCATCCGCGCACCTGGGTGCTGCTGACCGAGGGCACGCTGCTCGCCGGCACCGCCTGGCCGGGATGGACCTGATCCGCTGACCAGGCGGGGCAATGGGCAACGACGCGAAACCGCCCATGATGGGCAGCAAGGAAACGACGCCGCATGAATGACGCAGTGAGTGGCTCGGCATTGCCGCAAGGCGCTCCGTTGGCGGGGGCTGCGCCGGACGCACCCGTTGCCCCGGCCATGCCGCGGAAACAGGGCGCGCGGTCGGTGCACTCCGATGCTGCCGCTCGCCCGGAAGATGGCGCAATTGCCGCGATCGACGCCGCGCTGGTCACGGCGCGGCTGGAGGACGCCGGGCGCACCCTGCTCGCGCTGCCCGACAGCGGGCCCAGCCCGCGTCTGCGGGTGAGCGTCTGGGACGTGCTGCAGAGCGCGATCGAGGGCTATGGCTGGGAGCAGCCGCGGATGCGCGCGGCGGTGCCGGCGGCGGCGCGGATCACGCGGATGGACGAGGCGCTGGGCTGGATCGCGCTGATCCCGCGCGACCGCTACGTGCTGCGCCGCATCGTCGGCGCGCGGGCGTTGGTGCATCCGCTGACCGACCGGCACATCTATCCCTGGCGCCGCCTGGGCGCGGCGGTCGGCGCGGACCACAAGGCGGTGCAGCGCTGGCACGCGCAGGGGATCGCGCTGATCGTGGCGGCACTGCGGGGCCGGGGATGAGGACGGGCCGGGACGGCTGGCGCACCGGCGCGTGGGACGGGCGCGGCTTCGTGCTATAGTCGCGCCATGAGCCAGTCTGCGCTGCGCCGGATGACCGCCGACGAGTTCCTCGAATGGGACCTCGACCAGCCGGACGCGCGGCACGAGTTGATCGACGGCGTGCCGGTGGCGATGACCGGCGCTCGGCGGCGCCACGACCGGGTCGTGGTCAACGCGCTTGCCGAGTTGCGGTCGCGGCTGCGTGCCGGTCCCTGCCTGCCGTTCACTGCCGATACCGCGGTGCGCATCCCGAACGGCAACGTCCGCCGGCCGGATGTCGGCATCGTCTGCGGCCCGGATGACGACGACCTCACCTACGCGGCGGCGCCGCGTCTGGTGGTCGGAGTGCTGTCACCCACCACGCGTTCGTTTGACCGCGCCCGCAAGCTCGAAGAGTACAAGTCCGTGCCAAGCCTCGACCATATCCTGCTGGTCGATCCAGACGCGCCGGAGGTGATCCTCTGGTCGCGCGACGCCGCTCGACGCTGGATCGATGTGTTGATCGAGGGTATCGGCGCCGTGATCGACCTGCCCGCGCTCGGCGTCGCGCTGCCGCTGGCCGAGCTGTACGCCGGACTTTCGTTCCAGTCGCGCTGACACATGGCGCGGCCGTTCCGCATCCTCCGCCGCGTGCTCGCCGTCGCGGCGACGCTGGTTCTGCTGGCCGGTGTTGCCGTTGCCGGGCTGATCTGGATCACGCTGCCGGGCGGCGACCTCGCCGTCGCCATCCCCGGCCTGTCCGCACCCGTCGCCATCACGATCGACGCCGACGCCATCCCGCATGTCCGCGCGGCCAACGAGGCCGACGCCGTCGCCGCGCTGGGCTTCCTGCACGCGCGCGAGCGGATGTTCCAGATGGACCTGGCGCGCCGCGCCGCCTCCGGCGAACTCGCCGAGCTGTTCGGCAGGCAGGCGCTGCCGCTCGACCGCTTCATGCGCACGCTCGGCCTGCGGCCCCGCGCGCTCGCCGACCTGCCGAAGCTGCCGGCGGACACGCGGGCGCTGCTCGATGCCTATGCGCGCGGCGTCAATGCCTGGATCACGCTGCGCGGTCGCTTCGCCGCCCCCGAGTTCGTCGTTTTCGGCACGCCGCGGCCCTGGACGCCGGTCGATAGCCTGCTGTGGGGCAAGACCATGTCGCTCTACCTGGCCGGCAACTGGCGCGCCGAGCGGGCGCGGCTGGTGCTCGACGCGAAGATGGCACCGGCAGCGGTCGATGAACTCTGGCCGCCGGGGGGTGGCGCCGGCCACCCGGAGGCGGCGCTGACGCCCGCTCCCGCGCTGGTGCGCCTGGCCACGAAACTCGCCGCGGCGATCCCGCGCTTCCCGGCGCCGTTCACGCTGCCCGACACCGCCAGCAACGCCTGGGCGGTCGATGGCCGGCATTCCGCGACCGGCGCGCCGCTGCTGGCCGGCGACCCGCACCTGGGGTTCGGCTTCCCCTCGACCTGGTATCTGGCGCGGCTCGACTGGCCGGGCGGCGAGCGTGTCGGAGCGACGGCGCCCGGTGTGCCGTTCCTGGTCCTCGGCCATAACGGCCACATCGCCTGGACCTTCTCCACCACCGGCGCCGACACCCAGGACCTGTTCGTCGAGACGCAGACCGACGCGACACATTACGCCGCCCCCGGCGGCCCGCTGCCGTTCACCGTGCGCGAGGAGCGCATTCGCGTGCGCGGCGCGCCCGACGAGGTGCTGAAGGTGCGCGAGACGCGGCACGGGCCGGTGATCAGCGACCTCGCCGATCCCGCCGGTCCGGGTCCTGGCGCTCGCGGCGTCCGACCTGGCGCCCGACGACATCGCAGCCTCAGGCCTGGAGGCGCTGGACCGCGCCGAAACCGTGGAGCAGGCCGGACAGGCCGCAGGTGACATAACCACGCCGGTGCAGAACATGATCGTCGCCGACGGCAAGACCATCGCGCTCTACGTCACCGGCCGGGTGCCGATCCGGCGCGCCGGCGACGGGGCGCGGCCGGTGCCGGGGGCGGAAGGAAAATTCGACTGGATCGGCTGGGCCAGCGGGGCGCAACTGCCGCACTACGTCGCGCCGGCGAGCGGGCGGCTGGTCAATGCCAACGAACGCGCCGCCCCGCCCGACTTCCCGGTCTTCCTCGGCCGCGACTGGTACGACGACTGGCGAGCGCAGCGCATCCGCGCGCTGCTCGGCGCCGGCGACCATCACGGCACGGCCGACTTCGCCGCCATGCAGGCCGACGTGATCGACCCCGCCGCCCGCGACCTGCTGCCGCGTCTGCGGCTGGTGAAACCGCCGGATGCGCCGGCCGCCGCGGCGCTGGCGCTGCTGGGCAACTGGAACGGCGGGGCGATGCGCGATGCGCCGCAGCCGCTGATCTTCACTGCCTGGATGCAGCGCCTCTATGCCCTGCTGCTGGCGCGCATCGGCGTGCCGGAGGCCGGCATGGCGGCGGTGGCGCCGTGGCCGCAATTCATCCCCTACGCGCTCTCGCCCGCAGGCGCACATTGGTGCGGCGGCGATTGCGCACCCCTGCTGGCCGAGAGCCTGGGGGCAGCGACCGCCGACCTGGCACGCCGCTTCGGCCCCGACCCGGATGCGTGGCGCTGGGGCGCGGCGCACGAAGCGGTGTTCGCGCATCCGGTGCTGCGCCTGCTGCCGCTGGTGGGCCAGCTCACCGAGGGGCGGATCGCCGCACCCGGCGACGACAACACCATCGACCGCGGCGGCGTGGCCGAGAACACGTTCACCGACATCCACGGGCCCGAGTATCGCGGCGTCTATGACCTTGCCGATCTCGACCGCAGCCTGTTCGTGATCGCGCCCGGCCAGTCGGGCAACCCGTTCAGCCGCGCGGCGCGCAACTTCCTCACCCGCTGGCGCGACGGCGCGAGCATCATGCTGGCCGCCGAGGCGCCGACGACGGCGGTGCGAATCACGCTGACGCCGGGTGGCAAATGATGCGGGCGACACATTCCGCGCGTGACCGTTGACCGAGGCCCCCCGCTTCTGGAACATGCGCCTGGGAGGTGCGCCAGCCGCATGAGCTACAAGCCGCCCCGTCGGCCGCAGTTCTTCTACACCACCGCGCCGCTGCCCTGCCCCTACGTGGCCGGGCGGACGGAGCGCAAGGTGGTGACCGAGATCACCGGCCCGGAATCGGACGCGCTGCACGACCGCCTGTCGCGCGCGGGATTCCGGCGCAGCCACAACATCGCCTACGCGCCGGTCTGCCCAGCCTGCAACGCCTGCGTGCCGATCCGCATCCCCGCCGCCGCGTTCCGGCCCGAACGCTCGCTGCGCCGCATTGCCCGCGCCAACGATGGCGTCGAGGGGTTCGAAGTGCCGGCCCGCGCCACCGCCGAGCAGTTCCAGCTGTTCCAGCGCTACCAGCAGGCCCGGCACGGCGACGGCGACATGGCAACGATGAGCTTTTACGATTACCGCGCGATGGTCGAGGACACGCCGATCGAGACGTTCATCGTCGAGTTCCGCGACCCCGACGATCTTCTGGTGGGTGCGTGTCTCACCGACCGGCTCAGCGACGGCCTTTCGGCCGTCTATTCCTTCTTCCTGCCGGAGCTGGACCGGCGCAGCCTCGGCACCTACACGATCCTGTGGCTGATCGAGCGGGCGCGCGGCCTCGGCCTGCCCTACGTCTATCTCGGCTACTGGGTGCCGGAGAGCCGCAAGATGGCCTACAAGGCGCGCTTCCGCCCCGCCGAGGTGCTGGCCGGCGGGCTGTGGCGCACGCTGACTGACACCGAGGCGAACGCCGAGCCGGCGGCCGGCGCACTGCCACTGGTTTCTGAAACCACCGGCTAGGCGGCGTGACGCCGGGGCGGTTCACGCAATCTCCGCCGTCGCGTCCATGGTCAGCGCTCCCGCCTGGTCCTGCGCCCACAGCCGCACGTTCCGCCCGTCCGGCTGCCGCCGGCCGCTGACCAGGAACGGCGCGGTGTCGAATGTCGGGCGCATGGCGCGGAACCGGTAGGCGGTGACGACCGCCTCCGGCAGCGCCTCGCGCAGCAGTTCGAGCAGCAGCGTCGCGATCAGCGGCCCATGCACGACCAGTCCCGGATAGCCCTCGGTCCCGGTCGCATAGCTGCGGTCGTAGTGGATGCGGTGGCCGTTGAAGGTCAGCGCCGAGTAGCGGAACAGCAGCACCGGGTCAGGCACCCATTCGCGCCGCCACTCCGCCGCCTCGGGCGGCGCCACCGGCACGGGCGCTGCCTCGTCGGGGCGCGGGGCGTCGCGATAGACGATGTCGTGGACTTCGCTCAACGCCGGCGCGGGATCGCCGGCGCGGACGATCTCATGGCGCACCTTCACGAACGTCAGATCGCCGCCGCGGCCGGATTTGCGGGCGACGTCGGCGATCGTCGAGAGTGCGCGTGAGCGCATCGCCGATGCGGAGCGGCGCGTGGAACTGCAGCTGGCTGCCGGCCCACATGCGCCGCGGCAGCGCGACCGGCGGCAGGAACCCGCCGCGCCGGGCGTGCCCGTCCGGCCCCAGCTCCGACCGGCGGGCGAGGTCGAGGAAATACAGCCAGTGCCAGAGCGGCGGCAGCTGCATGCCCGACACCGGCCGATCGGACGCACAATCGAGCGTGGCGGCAAGCGCCGCACACGGTCCGGGCGTCAGCACGTCCGACGCCGTCATGCTGCGGCCGATCCAGTCGGTCAGGTCCATGAGCGCGATCCTCCTCGGCGATCCGGTGATAGCGCGACTCGGACCCCGTCGTGGCAACTGCGCGCGGTCACCCTATCTGCCGGGGGTCGCCGCAAGGGGAACGCCGCCTTGCCTCAGTTCCGTGCCGCCGCGCCGTGGCTTGCCGCATTGGCCGTGCCGCTCGCCGCCGTGGCGTGGATCGCGCTGCAACGCGACGCCATGCATCCGGCGGCGATCGCGCTTGATCTGCAGGCGCTCGGCGTCTGGGCGCCGCTGATCTTCGTCATCCTCTATGCGCTCGGCGCGGTGGTGCTGTTCCCCGCCGCCCTGCTCAGCCTCGCCGGCGGCGCGGCATTCGGGCCGGTATGGGGCGCGGCGCTCGACCTCGCGGGGGCGACGCTGGGGGCCGGGGCGGCGTTCCTGCTGGCCCGCGGCCTCGCCGCCGCCTGGGTGCAGCGCCGGGTCGGCGGCCGGCTGGCGCGGCTGGTGGCCGGGGTGGAAGCCGAGGGCTGGCGCTTCGTGGCCGCCGCACGGCTGGTGCCGATCATCCCGTACACGCTGCTCAACTATGCGTTCGGGCTGACGCGCATCGGGTTCTGGCGGTATTTCGGCACCTCCGCGCTGTGCATGATCCCGGGCTCGATCGCCTACACGTGGCTCGGCTACGCCGGGCGCGAGGCGGCCTCGGGCGACATGGCGGCGGTGCGCTATGGGCTGCTCGGCCTGGCCGTGCTGGCGCTGGCGGCGCTGCTGCCGCGCATGGTGCGCAGGCTGCGCGCGCCGGCGTAGGCTACTGCGCCAAAAACCCGCCATCCACCGGCAGCGTGTGCCCGGTCACCATCGCCGCCGCCGGCGCAAGCAGGAACAGCACCGCGCCCACCACGTCCTCCGGTTCCGCCAGCCGCCCGAGCGGCATCTGCGCCTCCAGCCGCGCCACCAGTTCCGGCTGGGCCAGCAGCGGGGCGATGAAGCCGGTGCGCACCCAGGTCGGTGCCACCGCATTCACCCGCACATGCGGCGCCCATTCCACCGCCAGCGCCCGCGTCAGGTTCACCACCGCGCCCTTGCTCGCCTGGTAGGAGATGTTCGGGTAGAGGCCGCCGCCCGACAGCCCCATGACCGAGGCGATGTTGACGATCGCCCCGCTGCGAGCCGCCAGCATGTGCCGTGCCGCGATGCGCGCGCACAAAAACACCGCGGTCAGGTTGACGTCGATCACCCGCTGCCATTCGTCGCGCGTCAGCTCCACCGCCGGGCGGCGCAGCGCGAGGCCGGCGTTGTTGACCAGCGCGTCGAGCCGGCCCTCGGCGGCGGCGATGGCATCGACCGTGGCGGCGACCGCGGCTTCGTCGGTGATGTTCACGACGTGCGCGGTGGCGTGGGCGCCCTCGGCGGCGATCGCGGCGCAGGTAGCGGCAAGCGGCTCGGCGTCGCGGTCGAGCAGGTGGACACGCGCGCCGGCGCGGGCGGCGCCGAATGCCACCGCGCGGCCGATTCCCCGCGCGGCGCCGGTGACCACGCACACCTGCCCGTCGAGCCGGAACGCCCGACGCGGATCGAATGTCGGCACGCGCTCGCTCGTCATCGCCGTCCCTCCGCTGCCCGCCGGCGCAGCACCAGCGTCGCCCAGTTGCCTTCCCGCAAGCTGGCCGCGAGCGTCAAGCCGTGATGCCGGTGCGCCGCCAGCACGAAGCGAACCTGCGCGGCGAGCAGGCCGGACAGGATGGCGGTGCCGCCGCGCGCCAGATGCACGGCCAGGTCGGCCGCCATGCGCGCGAGCGGTTGGGCGAGGATGTTGGCGAACACCAGGTCGTAGGGCGCGCCCGCACGCACCGCGCGGCTGCGCCAGCCGTCGGCCAGCACCACCCGCACGCGCGGCCGCAGCCCGTTGCGCACGGCGTTCGCGCGGGCGACGCGCACCGACCACGGATCGATGTCGCTCGCCAGCACCCGCCGGTGCAGCAGCGATGCCGCCGCCATCGCCAGGATGCCCGAGCCGGTGCCGAGGTCGAGGATACGGCGCGGCCTGCACCACGCGATACGCTCCAGCGCGCGCAGGCAGCCGCGCGTCGAGCCGTGCTCGCCGGAGCCGAACGCCACCGCCGCGTCGAGCACCAGCGTGATCCGCCCCGGCGTGGTCTTGCCGTCCAGATGCGTGCCGCGCACGGCGAAGCGGCGGCCGATGCGCTGCTCCGGAAACGCCGCGTACGTGCGCGCGAGCCACCCTTCCGCTTCCGTCGCGCGCCGCTGCGGTGTGGCGGCGATGCCGGTGGCGTGCGCGGCGAGCGCCAGTGACACGGCGAGTTTTTCTTCGTTTGCGCCTTGGTCCTTGACGCCCTCGACGATCCAGAATCCCGTGGCCTCGTCGAGAAACAGACCGACCGTGCCGCAGACCTGCGCCAGCGCCGCCTCGTAGGCGGCGAGCGCGTGTTCGGGGACAACGAAAAAAACGGTTTCCAGCGCGGTCGCGTGGCGCGGGCGCGTCATGCGCGTTCCACGAAGCGATCGAGCACGCGCTTCGATCGCCGGCCTTGTCGAATTCGATGTCGAGCCGGTCGTCGTCGGTGGCGGTGACGGTGCCGTAGCCGAATTTCTGGTGGAACACGCGCGCGCCGACCTCGACCGCATCCTCGCGCGGCTTGCGGCCGGGCTGCTCCCATGCCTCGACGACCTTCGCCCGGCGCGCCAGCAGCGGGAACTGGCCCGGAAAAACCGCCGGCGCCGACAGCATCCGTTCGCGCTGCAACGACGCCGCCCCGCTGCGCTCGACCTGCTCCTCCGGCAGTTCGTCAAGGAAGCGGCTCGGGATGCTGGTCTGCCAGTTGGCGTAGATGCGACGATTGGCGGCGTGGCTGACGATGGCGCGCCGCCGCGCCCGCGTCAGCCCGACATAGGCGAGCCGCCGCTCCTCCTCCAGCCCTTTCGCGCCGTTCTCGTCCATCGCGCGCTGGTTCGGGAACAGCCCCTCCTCCCAGCCGGGCAGGAACACCGTGTCGAACTCCAGGCCCTTTGCGGCATGCAGCGTCATCAGGCTGACGCGGTCGGTCTCGTCGTTTTCCTCGTTCTCCATCACCAGCGAGACGTGGTCGAGGAAGCCCGGCCAGCGTTTCGAAATCGGCCAGGGCGCGCACCAGCTCCTTCAGGTTCTCCAGCCGCCCCGGCGCTTCCGGCGACTTGTCCTGCTGCCACATCTCGGTGTAGCCGCTCTCGTCCAGCATTGTCGCGACCGTCACGACGTGGCCGTCGCGCTCGGCAGCTGTTCGCGCCAGCGCGCAAAACCGCGCAGCAGGCCGCCCAGCGCCTCGCGCGCCTTGCCGCGCAGCCCGCCCTGTCTCGATCAGCGCGGCAGCGGCGGCGGCGAGCGGCATTGAGCGGTCGCGCGCGATCTGATGCATGTTGCGCAGCGCCTGCTCGCCCAGGCCACGCCGCGGCACGTTGACGATGCGCTCGAACGCCAGGTCGTCGGCCGGCTGGTGCAGCACGCGCATATAGGCGATGGCGTCGCGGATCTCGGCGCGCTCGTAGAAGCGCAGGCCGCCGACCACGCGGTACGGCACGCCGAGCGTGATCAGCCGCTCCTCGAACGCGCGGGTCTGGAACCCGGCGCGCACCAGCACCGCCATCTCGGCGAGCGCGTGGCCGTCGCGACGCAGGCTTTCGATGCGCTCGCCGACCATGCGCGCCTCCTCGTCGGAATCCCACAGCCCGACCACGCTGACCCGCTCGCCCTCGGCATCGTTGCCGCCGGGACGCAGCGTCTTGCCCAGGCGCCCGGCGTTGTGCGCGATCAGCCCGGCGGCGGCGGCGAGGATCGGCGCGGTCGAGCGGTAGTTGCGCTCCAGCCGCACGATGCGTGCGCCCGGAAAATCGTTTTCGAAGCGCAGGATGTTCTCCACCTCGGCGCCGCGCCAGGAATAGATCGACTGGTCGTCGTCGCCCACGCAGCAGATGTTGCGATGCGCCTGTGCCAGCAGCCGCAGCCAGAGGTACTGGACCAGGTTGGTGTCCTGGTATTCGTCCACCAGGATGTAGCGGAAGCGTGCGCTGGTAGTGCGGCAAGGATATCCGGCTGCGTGCGCAGGATTTCCGTCACATGCAGCAGCAGATCGCCGAAATCGGCGGCGTTGAGCGTCCGCAGCCGTTCCTGATAGGCGGCTGTAGAGTTCCACGCGCGCGGCCGTTGGCGAAATCGGTGTCTTCCGCCGCGGTGACGCGCGCCGGCGGCAGGCCGCGGTCCTTCCAGCGCTGGATGATCGCCATCAGCGCCGGCGGCGCCCAGCGCTTGGCATCGATGCGCGCCGCCTCCATCACCTGCTTCAGCAGCCGCAGCTGGTCGTCGGCGTCGAGGATGTTGAAGTTCGACGTGAGGCCGACGTGTGCCGCATGCCGCCGCAGCATGCGCGCGCAGAGCGCGTGGAACGTGCCGAGCCACAGCCCCTCGGCGGGGCGGCCGAGGATGGCGCCGACACGCTCGCGCATCTCCCGCGCAGCCTTGTTGGTGAAGGTGACGGCGAGCACCTGGCCGGGCCAGGCGCGGCCGGTGAGCAGAATATGGGCGAATCGCGTGGTCAGCACGCGCGTCTTGCCGGTGCCGGCGCCGGCGAGCACCAGCAGCGGCCCGTCGAGGGTCTCGACGGCCTCGCGCTGCTCCTGGTTGAGGCGGGCGAGATAGTCGGTCATCGCGGCGGGTATAGACGCCGCGCGAACCGCCGTCATCCGGCTGCCGGGCCCTCCGGTCACGGCATTGTGCGTTCTGAGTTATTGCGCGAACTGGTAACTGGTTCGATTGGGAAATCTGCGGGGGAGGCATCGAAGCCACCATGTCCGGCACGCTCAGCTTCGCCGCGGGTCAGGTGTTCATCGGCAGCAGCAACACCACCGGCGCGACCGGCGAGATCGCGCTGACCCAGGTCGGCAGCGTCGATTTCGACACGACGATCACGCCGCCGACCATCAGCGACATCACGATTACTCAGGATGTGGCTGCGTCCGAGACGTCCTCGCCGTTCTCACTGTCGGGCCTCGGCATCGTCGACGTGACGCTGGAATCGGCGACGATCGAGAGCGTCGACACCGCCGCGACGGTGACGCTGACCACCGCGGACATTCCGCCCGGCATCACTATCCCGCCCGGCTTCACGCTGCCGCAGACCGAGCACGGCACCACGCTGCATGTCAGCGTGCAGGTGAGTGCCGGCCTGCTGGGCGATGTCGCGCTGACCGGCGATGTCGGCGTCTATGGCATCAACGGCACGCTGGCGCTGGTCGGCGTGCAGGACCTCGTGGCCGACGGTGCCACGTTCAATGTCGGCGCCGCGGTGCTGTCGCTCGGGCCGCAGCAGACCGGTGCGGTGAACGAGAGTTTTGCGCCCGATTTCACCCCCACCTGCTTCGCCGCCGGCACGCGTCTCGCCACGCCCGACGGGGAGCGGACGGTGGAGACGCTGGCGTCGGGCATGTGCCTGCGGCTGGCCGGCGGCGGTTCGGCGCCGGTGGTATGGGTGGGCCATCGCCGCATCGACTGCGCCCGCCATCCGCGCCCGGCGGATGTCTGGCCGGTGCGGATCGCGGCGCACGCCTTCGGCCTCGACCGCCCCCGGCGCGAGCTGTTTCTCTCGCCCGACCATGCGGTGTTCGTGGACGACGTGCTGATCCCCATCCGCTACCTGCTCAACGGCGCCACGGTCGTGCAGGAGCCGACGGCCGAAATCACCTACTGGCACGTCGAGCTGCCCCGCCATGTGGTGCTGCTGGCCGACGGGCTGCCGGCGGAAAGCTATCTCGACACCGGCAACCGCACCGCCTTCGCCAATGGCGGCGGCGTCGTCCTGCTGCATGCCGACTTCGCCCGCTCCGTGTGGCGCAGCGCAGCGTGCGCAGAGCTGGTGACCGCAGGGCCGGCGCGTGAGCGGGTCTATCGCCGCCTGATCGCGCAGGCGCTTTCGCTCGGCTGGACGATGCAGGACGCGGGCGGCGGCGCGGTGCGCTGGATCGCACCCGACCGCGCCGCGCTGGCGCGCACGGCCTGACCCGGCCCGCCGGCGCTATTGCGCCGGCGGCGCGCCGCCGACGGCGGCGGGGGAGCCGGTGCCGGTGCCTTGCATGGCCGCACCCGGCGCGTGTTCGCCGCTCGCCATGCCGCCTCGCCCGCCCTGCAACTCCTGCGCCTCGGCCAGATGTGCCTGCAGGCCCGGCAGCATCAGCATCGCGTAGCCTTTCATCCGCCCGCGACCGTCCTGTTGCTCGCGTTGGTAGGCGGAGACGGCGGTCTCGTGGTCGCGCACCATCTCGGCGGCGAAGCTGCGGTCGAACTGCCGCCCGCGCAGACCGGACAGGCGATGCAGCATCTGCTGCTGCATCTGGTCGGGTTCGGTCGGCAGTTTTATGTCGGTGTAACGGACCGACAATTCCAGCAACTGCTCCGCGAGCGTGTGGTCGGCGACCAGCCAGTGGCCGAATTCGCGCGTCGCCGCGGAGCCGCCATGCTGCTCGGCGGCGCGGCCGGCATCGATCTCGGCGAGGTTGCCGGTGGCGGCATCGCGGGCGAACGTTTCGTCCTGCTGGGTGAGGTGTTCGGGGTTCGCGGTCGTCGCGGCGTTCTGCGCGAGCGCCGGAGCGGTCAGCAGCGCGAGAGCGGCGGCGGATGCGAGCAGGGTTTTCATGGCGGACCTCCGGTTGCGTGGCCGCACAACGGATCGCGCCGACTCGGGTTGCCGGAGCCGCGCCGCGAAACGCCGGCGGGCGAAGTGGCCGCGTTCGCGCGACGGTACCGCGGGACGTGAGCGTTCAACCGGCGGCGCGGAGGCGGAGGCGTGGCTGGGGGACCTGGATTCGAACCAAGGCTGCCCGGGTCAGAGCCGGGAGTTCTACCGCTAAACTATCCCCCAAGCGGCGAGCGCCGCAGGTAGCACACGGGTCCTGCGCCTGCAACGCCCGCCGCTACCCCACCCCCCACATCCGCGCCAGCACCCGCCGCCCCTGCGTGTGGTGCCGCACCGCCATCGCCGCGTGCCCCGCCGCCAGCGCAACGAGAAGAATTGCCGCCGCCCGATGCACCGCGCGCAGCACCGCGAACGCCGCCGCGTCCGGTGCCACCACATGCGGCACCGGCACGACCAGCAAAAACAGCGTCGGTACCCGCGCCGGCGCCGTCGCCGCGACAAAATAGCCCAGCACCGGCACGACAAACATCAGCACATACAGCGCCCCATGCACCCCGCCCGCCAGCCGTACCTGCAACGACGACAACCCCGCCTCCCAGGCCGGCCGCCCCCGGCGCAGCCGCAGCGCCAGCCGCCACAGCAGCAGCGCCAGCACCAGCAGCCCGATCGTCTTGTGCGCCTGATACAGCAGGAATTTTGCCAGCAACTGGTCGAGCGGCACCGCCACCATCAGCCACGCCAGCGCAAACCCCGCCACGATCAGCCCCGCCGCCCACCAGTGCACACGCCGCTGGGCGCGCGACCAGCCGGTCCGCGCCTCAACCGGCATGCGCCGCCGCGTCCAGCCGCACCCGCGCATCGATGCGCAGCTTGACGCGGTCGGAGATGAACGCGGGATTGGCCGTCATGCCGAACATGGAGCGCCGCAGCATCCCCGTCACCACGAAATCGGCGATCTCCTCGCCCGCCACCCGCCCCGGATGCTTGCCCACCAGTTCCGCATGCAGCACCACCGGCTGCGTCACCCCGCGCAGTTTCAGCAACCCCTCGACATCGTAGCGGTCCGGCCCAAGCGGCATCACGCGGGTGCTGGAAAAACGCGCGTCGGGGTAGCGCGCCACGTCGAAATATGGCGGCGAGCGCAGCATCGCCGCCGCATTCTCCCAGTTCATCGCCACCGACCCGGTCGCGATCGTCACCGCGACACGCGTGGCCTCGGGGTGCCCCTCGTCGATGGTGATCTCGCCGGAGAAGCGGCGGAACGTGCCCGACGAACTGAACAGCCCGAGATGGCGCACCGTGAATGCGATGTCGCCGAAATCCTGGTTGATCGCGTAGGTCTCGGCGGCAACCGCGACGCGAGAGGGGCCGCCAACCGCCAATACGGCCAGCACGAACAGCGCGGCGGCGCAACGCATCCTTCCCTCCCGGTCCCGTCGGGTCGAAAACGTGAGGACGCGCGGGCGGTTCGCAAGGCCGGCCGGCGCAATGAACGCTTGCCCCCCTCCCCTCGCGGCGGACAAGATACCATCTTTGGGGCGGAAGTCCGCCATGGTCGAATGCGCCGAACCCCAGGCTGAAGCGTTGCCCGAGCCGCCGCCGCGTCTCGGCCCGCCGGCGTTCGCCGCACTCGACCTCGGCACCAACAACTGCCGGCTGCTGGTCGGCGTGCCCGCCGGCGAAGGGTTTCGCGTGCTCGACAGTTTCAGCCGCATCGTGCGCCTGGGCGAGGGGCTGCACCACACCGGCCGCCTCAGCCCCCCCGCGATGGAGCGTGCGCTCGGGGCGCTGCACGGCTGTGCCGCGCGGCTGGCCCGCCGGCCGGTGCGCGGCCTGCGCGCGATCGCCACCGAAGCCTGCCGCCGCGCCGCCAACGGGCCGGAATTCCTCGCCCGCGTGCGCCAGGAGACGGGGCTGCCGATCGCCGTGATCTCGACTCGCGAGGAGGCGGAGCTGGCGCTGGAATCCTGCGCCCCGCTGCTCGCCGGCGGGGCGCGGCGGGCGTTGCTGTTCGACATCGGCGGCGGCTCGACCGAACTCGCCTGGGTGCGCGCCGCCGCGCCCTGCGGCACCGGCCGGCCGGAGCTGGTGGGCTACGTGTCGCTGCCGGTCGGCGTGGTGACGCTGGCCGAACGGTTCGCCGACCGTGCCGGCGAGCCGGGGCATTTCCAGGCGATGATGGAGGACGTGCGCGCGCGGCTGGAGCCGTTCGACCACATCCACTGCATCGGCCACGAAATCCGCCGCGGCGGCGTGCGCCTGCTCGGCACGTCCGGGACGGTGACGACGCTGGCCGGCCTGGCGCTCGACCTGCCGCGCTACTGCCGCAGCCGCGTCGATGGCACCGTGCTGTCGCGCGAGGCGGCGGCGCAGGCGGTGGACAAGCTGCGCGAGATGGGGCGCGAGGGACTGGCGCGCCACCCCTGCGTCGGACCGGAACGGGCAGAATTCGTGCTGCCGGGCTGCGCCATTTTCGTCGCCATCCACGGCCTCTGGCCGGCGCCGGAGGTGACGGTCGCCGATCGCGGGCTGCGCGAGGGCATGCTGCTGCGCCTGATCCGCGCCGAGCGCGGCCGACGCCCGCGGGCGCCGAGGCTGCACGCCCCGGCCTGATGCCTGGCCGCACGCCCGCGGGTCCGCGGACGCTCGGCGTGCGCGTCCGCACCGCCGCCGGCCGCAGCCCGGCGAGCCAGCGCTGGCTGGTGCGCCAGCTCAACGATCCCTACGTCGCCGCCGCCCGCGCCCAGGGCTATCGGTCCCGCGCCGCGTTCAAGCTGCTGGAACTCGACGAGCGGTTCCATCTGCTGCGCCCAGGATTGCGCGTGCTCGACCTCGGCGCGGCCCCCGGCGGCTGGAGCCAGGTGGCGGTGCAGCGCGGCGCCTGTGTGGTCGGCGTCGATGTGCTGCCGATCGACCCGGTGCCGGGCGCCACGTTCCTGCAGGCCGACATCGCCGACCCGGCCCTGCCGCCGCGGCTGGCGGCGCTGCTCGGCGGGGCAGCCGGCCTCGTGCTGTCCGACATGGCGCCCAACACCACCGGCCACGCCACCACCGACCACATGCGGATCGTGGCACTCGCGGAACTGGCGCTGGCGGTGGCGACGGACGTGCTGGCGCCCGGCGGCGCCTTTGTCGCCAAAGTGTTCCAGGGCGGGGCAGAGCGGGCGATGCTGGCGAATATGAAAGCGGCTTTCACAAATGTCCGCCACGCCAAGCCGCCGGCCAGCCGCAAGCAGAGCAGCGAGCTCTACGTGGTCGCCACGGGCTTTCATGGCGGGTTGCACCCGGGTGCAACCGCGGGCTGAGGCAGGTGCAACCCGCGCCGCGCCCGGTTGCACCGTTCGGCCCGTGCGGGACACACACATCGGGCGTCATGCGCACGAACATAGACTTGGACGAGGCCTTGATCCGCGAGGCGATGGCGATCACCGGCCTGCCGACCAAGAAGGCGACGGTCGAGGAGACGCTGAAGTGCCTCATCGCCGGCGCCCGTCAGGAACAAGCCATTCGCGGCATGCGGGGGCTGGGTTGGGAAGGCGACCTGGACGTGATGCGGCAGACGCGCTTTCCGTGATCCTTGTCGACTCGCCGGTCTGGATCGACCAGCTGCGCGGTCGAGACACGCAGGCTGTTCGCAAACTCCAAGGACTCCAGCCGACCCGGCAGCGGGTCATGATCGGCGACTTGATCCTGATGGAAGTGCTCATGGGCGCGCGCGACGAGGCGCAGGCAGAGCGAATCAGCAACCACCTGCACGAGTTTCCCGCCGTCGCCCTGGTCGGCGGCGATGTCGCAGAGGCCGCGGCCCGCAACTGGCGTCATCTTCGGGGCCTCGGCGTAACCATTCGCCGCGACATCGACATGCTCATCGGCACGTTCTGCATCCTGCACGGCCATGCGCTGCTGCACGACGACTGCGACTTCCGGCCGATGGAGCGGCATCTCGGCCTGTTGACGCTCTGACTCCGACGCGCTTGCGCCGACTCCCCCGACCGGCTATGGGGGCGCGCCAAGGTTGCGGAAAGGCGCGCCGATGGCACCCGAGGACAGTTTCGATCCGGCCCAGCGCATCAGCGAGGCGCTCGCCTTCGACGACGTGCTGCTGGCGCCGGCCTACTCGCAGGTGCTCCCCGCCAGCACCGACATCGCGGCCCGGTTCACGCGCGAAATCCGCCTCAACATCCCGCTGATCTCCTCGGCGATGGACACCGTCACCGAAGGCGGGATGGCGATCGCGATGGCCCAGCACGGCGGCATCGGCGTCATCCACAAGAACCTCCTGCCCGCCGAACAGGCCGCCCAGGTGCGCAGCGTCAAGAAATTCGAGTCGGGCATGGTCGTCAACCCGGTGACCATCCAGCCCGACCAGACGCTGGCGGACGCGCGCGCGCTGATGGCCACGCACCGCATCAGCGGCATCCCCGTGGTCGAGCGCGGCACCGGCCGGCTGGTCGGCATCCTCACGCATCGCGACGTGCGCTTCGCCACCGACCCTGGGGTCAAAGTGTACGAACTGATGACGCGCGAAAACCTCGTCACCGTCACCGCAGGGGTGGACCCGCAGGAGGCGCGGCGACTGCTGCATCACCACCGTATCGAGAAGCTGCTGGTGGTGGACGACGCCTTCCGCTGCGTTGGTCTCATCACCGTCAAAGACATGGACAAGGCGGAGAGCCATCCGCTCGCCAACAAGGACGCGCTCGGCCGGCTGCGCGTCGCGGCGGCGACCGGCGTGGGCGAGGACGGGCACGCGCGCGCGGTGGCGCTGATCGACGCCGAGGTGGACGTGATCGTGGTCGACACCGCGCACGGCCACTCCGCCGGCGTGCTCGCCGCGGTCGAGCGCATCAAGCGCCTGTCCAACGCGGTGCAAGTGGTGGCGGGCAATGTCGCCACGCCGGAGGGCGCCGCGGCGCTGATCGCGGCAGGGGCGGATGCGGTGAAGATCGGCATCGGGCCGGGCAGCATCTGCACCACCCGCGTCGTCGCCGGCGTCGGCGTGCCGCAGTTCACCGCCGTGCTGGAAACCGCCGCCGCCTGTCGCGACGGCGGCGTGCCGGCGATCGCCGACGGCGGCATCCGCACCTCCGGCGATATCGTCAAGGCGATCGGTGCCGGCGCCGACTGCGTCATGGTCGGCAGCCTGCTCGCCGGCACCGACGAGGCGCCGGGCGAAGTTTTTCTGTATCAGGGCCGCTCGTACAAATCCTATCGCGGCATGGGCAGCATCGGCGCGATGGCGCGCGGCTCGGCCGACCGCTACTTCCAGCAGGAAATCCGCGACACGCTGAAGCTGGTGCCGGAAGGCATCGAGGGCCGCGTCGGCTACAAAGGGCCGGTCGCCGGCGTGGTTCACCAGCTTGTGGGCGGACTGCGCGCCGGCATGGGCTATACCGGCAGCGCGACGATCGCCGAGTTGCAGTCCCGCGCCCGTTTCCGCCGCGTCACCGGCGCCGGCCTGCGCGAGAGCCACGTGCATGACGTGGCGATCACGCGCGAAGCGCCGAACTACCGCCAGGAGACGTGATGGCCAGGAATGTTGTTGCCGCGATTTTCGACGCCTACGGCACGCTGTTCGACCTGGACGCCGCCATGTCGCGTCACGCGGCCCGGCTCGGGCCGCAATGGCAGGCGCTGTCGCAGGAATGGCGCGCCAAGCAGACGGAATACACCTGGGTGCGCACGCTCGCCGGTCCCGCGCAGCATCGCGATTTCGGCCGGGTGACCGACGACGCGCTGGCCTTCGTCGCGGCGCGCCACAAGATCACGGATGCGGCGTTGCTCGCCGATCTGCGCGCGGCGTATCGCCGGCTCGATGCCTACGCGGATGCGAAGCCGACGCTGGCGGCGCTGCGGCAGGCCGGGATCGCGCAGGTGATCCTGTCGAACGGCACGCCCGCGATGCTGGCCGAGGCCGCCGCCGCCGCGGGGATCGACACGCTGCTCGACGCCATCCTCAGCGTCGAATCGGTCGGCGTGTTCAAGCCCGATCCGCGCGTCTATCGGCTGGCGACCGAGCACTTCGAGGTCGCACCGGAGCGGCTGCTGTTCGTCACCTCGAACCCGTGGGATGCGTTTGCCGCGCGGCATTTCGGCTTCCCGATCGCCTGGATCAACCGCGCCGGGCTGCCGGACCAATACGGGCTGCGCGGGCAGGTGACGGAGCTTGCCGACCTCGCGGCGCTGCCGGCGCTCCTCGCGCGGTGACACCCGCCGCCCGTCTGGCCGCCGCAATCGAGTTGCTGGCCGCGATCGAGACCGATCCGCGCCGTCCCGCCGATGCGGTCGCCAACGATTTCTTCCGCCAGCGGCGCTTCATCGGCGGCTCCGACCGCCGCGCCGTCGCCGACCGCGTCTGGGGCGTGTTGCGCAGCCGCCGCCGCCTCGCCTGGTGGCTGGCGAGCGGCGAGGCGCCGGCCACCCCGCGCCTGCTGGTCGCCGCCGCGCTGCTGCTGCAGGGCTGGAAGCCCGACGGCGTGGCCAAATCGTTCTCGGGCGGCAAGTTCGGCCCCGACGGGCTGCGCCCGGAAGAGGCCGCCGTCCTGCGCCTGCTGGACGGCCACACGCTCGACCATCCCGAGATGCCGGCGGCGGTGCGGCTGGAAGTGCCGGACTGGGTGCTGCCGCCGCTGGAGGCGCGGTTCGGCCCCCAGCTTGCCGAGGAACTGGCCGCCCTCGCCGAACCGGCGCCGCTCGACCTGCGCGCCAACCTGCTGAAGGCGACGCGCGAGCAGGCGCAGGAATCGCTTGCCGCCGAGGGCGTGGCGGCGACGCCGACGCCGCTCTCGCCGTGGGGGCTGCGTGTGCCGGGGCGGCGGCCGGTGACGGCGGGGCGCACGTTCCAGGAAGGCCTGGTGGAGATCCAGGACGAAGGCAGCCAGCTGATCGCCGCACTGGTCGGCGCGAGGCCGGAGATGCGGGTGGCCGACTGGTGCGCCGGGGCCGGCGGAAAAACCCTGGCCTTGGCGATGACGATGCAGAACCGCGGCCATATCGCCGCCTGCGACGTCTCCGCGGCGCGGCTGGACGGCGCGGTGCGGCGGCTGCGGCGGGCGGGCGTGCATAACGTTGAGCGCCACGTGGTCGAGCCGGGCGACCGCTGGGCCAAGCGCCGCGCCGGCGGGTTCGACCGGGTGCTGGTCGATGCGCCCTGCACCGGCATCGGCACCTGGCGGCGCAACCCCGACGCGCGGCTGCGCGTGTCGGCGCGCGACCTGGCGGAATTGCAAGGCAAGCAGGCCGCCATCCTGGGCCAGGCGGCGCGGCTGGTTCGCAGCGGCGGGCGTTTGGTTTATGCTACCTGCTCGCTGCTCGCCGAGGAGAACGAGGCGCAGGTGCAGGGCTTCCTTGCCGCCAATCCGGATTTCGCCGTGGTGCCGCTGGCGCGCGCCTGGGACTTGCCGGGCGCGCCGCCCGGCCCCGGCCCGTTCCTGACGCTGACGCCGCTGCGGCACGGCACCGACGGGTTCTTCGCCGCGGTGCTGGAGCGGACGGCGTGATTACCGTGCGCCGGGCGCGGCCGGGCGATGCCGTGGCGATCGGCGCGGTGCATGTGGCGGCGTGGCGCAGCGCCTATCCCGGCATCCTGCCGGACGGCTACCTGGCGCGGCTCTCGGTCTCCCGGCAGGCGGCCTATTACGAGAGCGCGGTGCGCTCCGGCGTGGGTGTGCATGTCGCCACCGCCTCGGGGGCCGATCTCGGCGCGGTGGGGGAGGCCGCGCGGGTGGTCGGCTTCGTCACCGGCAGCCCGGCGCGCGAGGGGCGCTGGAGCGAGCCGCCGGCCGAGGGCGAGATCGAGACGCTCTACGTGCTCGACGACTGGCGCGATCGCGGGCTGGGGCGGCGGCTGATGCGCGCGGCGGCGGCGCACCTGGCGGCGGCGGGGTGCCGCTCGGCCTTCGTCTGGGTGCTGCGGGCGAACCCGAGCCGCTGGTTCTACGAGCGGCTGGGCGGACGCACCGCGGCGGAGGCGACGATCCATGTCGCGGGCACGCCGGTGGTACAGACCGCCTATGTCTGGTCGCCGATCGGAAAACTGGTGCGCGCCACGTCGCTCGCGCCGTAGCGGCCGCGCGCCCCGCGCGCAGATCGCTCAGGCGGTGATCGCGACAGGTGATCTCTATAAAATCGCAATAATCTCACGCGATCGTTCGATGCAGCGCCCCACCGATGCCGCATTCTGCCGCGCGTGCCGATCGCGGCCGCCGCAGGCCGCGCGCACGAGAAGAGGAAGCGGTCGGGATGTGGACGGGACTTCTGCACAAGCTGCAGACGCATTTCTGGTCGTTCGACGCCGCCGTGGTGCTCGCGACCTGGTTCAGCGCACTCGCCGGCGCGGCCTTCACCTATCTCGTGCAGCACGAGGAATCCCCGAAAAGCGTTCGCGGCTTCCTCCGCTTCTGCTTCCCCTCCGTGATCCTCCGCCATCCGTCCTGCCGGCTGGACGCGATGTTTTCGGCGGCGACGCATTTCCTCGGCGTCCCGGCCTTCGTGATGGTGAGCAACCTTGCCGTCGCCGAGCTGTCCTATGCGGGGCTCGCCGCGCTGTTCGGCGCTCACGCGCAGAATGTCGAGCCGGCGTGGCTCTGGTTCGTGATCCTGTGCGCCTGCGTGGTGGTGCAGGACCTGGGCACGTTCGTCGCCCATGTCTGGCAGCATCGCGTGAGCTGGCTGTGGGAGCTGCACAAGGTGCATCACTCGGTCGAATTCCTGATCCCGATCAGCAACCGCCGCTTCCACCCGCTGCAGGCGATCATGGACAATGCGTTCACGATGATTCCCGTGGGACTGATCCTCGGCGTCACCTCCTACGTCTTTGCGCTGCCGATCCACGACAACAGCGTCATCGGGCTGGACGCGGCGTTCGTGCTCAACATGCTCAGCTTCTACCATCTGCGGCATTCGCACATCGCGATGCGCTACGGCTGGTTCGAGCGGCACATGATCAGCCCGGCGCAGCACCAGATCCATCACAGCCGCGAGGAGCGGCACTGCGACAGGAATTTCGGCCTGTGCTTTTCGTGGTGGGACCGCTGGCTGGGCACGATCGTGTACACTACGCCACAGGAGAGCTTCGCGCGCGGCAGCTTCGCGCTCGGCCTGCCGCACGACATCCAGGGCGAATACGACAGCCCCGCCAGGCTGCTCTGGGTGCCGCTGCGCAACCTGGCGCTGATGGCGGGACGCGAGGCGCGGCGGCTGCCGGGGGCGGGCGCAGTGCTCGACGCCGCGCCGGCCGCGGTCGAGCGGATGCACGACGCGGCCTAGCGGCGGCGCGAGCCCGCCGCCGCCTGACGTCGGGCGCGCGACTCGCCGCCTCGGCGCATCATTGCGCCATGAGCGCCACCATCGAACCCTTGCCCGCGCTGCTGCGCGGCGCCGGCGTCGCCGGCCAGCCGACCGAGGCGACGACGGAGGGCGGGCTGCGCTACTTCGTCAACGCATTCTGGACCGCCGGCCAGCGGCAGGCGCACCGGCTGCACGAGGTCAGCTATCGCGCCTGTTTCAAGCCGCAACTGCCGGAATTCTTCATCGCGCGGCTGACGGCAGCGGGCGAGACCGTGTACGACCCGTTCTCCGGCCGCGGCACCACGGCGTTGCAGGCGGCGCTGATGCGGCGGCGGCCGGTCGCCAACGACGTCAACCCGCTCGGCACCATGCTGCTGGCACCGCGGCTCGCACCGCCGACGCTGGCCGAACTGCGCGCGCGGCTGGCGGCGCTGGACCTGCTGCGGCGCGACGTGCGCGTGGACGCGCCGGACCTGCTCGCCTTCTTCCACCCCGACACGCTGCGCCAGATCGCGGCCTTGCGCGCGCATCTGCTCGGCCGTGCGGCGCGCGGCCCGCTCGATGCCACCGATGCGTGGCTGCGCATGGTGGCGCTGAACCGGCTGACCGGACATTCGCCGGGGTTCTTCTCGGTCTATACGCTGCCGCCGAACCAGGCGACCTCGGCCGCGGCACAGCGCCGCATCAACGCCGCGCGCGGGCAGTCGCCGCCGTCGCGCGACGTGGCGGCACTGATCCTGCGCAAGAGCGCCGCCCTGCTCGCCGAGGGGCCGCCGCCGCCGCATCCCGCCCCGCTGCTGATGACGCGCCCGGCGCACGATACGCCGGCGCTGGCGGCGGGCTCGGTCGATCTGATCGTCACCTCGCCGCCGTTCCTGGATGTTGTGGACTACCGCGGCGACAACTGGCTGCGCTGCTGGTTCGCCGGCATCGCGGCGGAGGAGGTGGCGCTGGCGCGGCACCGCGACCTCGCCGCATGGGAAAACTTCGTGCGCGGCGCCTTCGCCGAGTTCGCGCGCGTGCTGCGCCCCGGCGGAATGGTGGCGTTCGAGGTCGGCGAAGTGCGCCACGGCCGTGTACTGCTGGAACGCCACGTGGCGACGGCGATCGCGGGCTTGCCGTTCCGCCTGCTCGGCGTGATGCTCAACCGCCAGCGCTTCACCAAGACCGCGCAATGCTGGGGGGTCGCCAACAACAGCGGCGGCACCAACAGCAACCGCATCGTGCTGGCCGAGCGCGCGGCGTGAGCAGAGGGAGGACGCAATGGCGGCGCAACGGGCGAAGGCGGTGGCGACGGTGGTGATCGACGAGCCGTATGTGCGCGTCACCGAATGGCGCTTCGCGCCTGACGCCGAGACCGGCTGGCACGTCCACGGCCACGACTACGTGGTGGTGCCGATGATGGACGGGGCGCTGCTGCTGGAGGAGCCGGGCGGGACGTCGCGCACCGTGCCGATGCGCGCGCACGCGCCGTATGCCCGCCGCGCCGGGGTCGAGCACAACGTCGTCAACGCCTCCGGCCACGAATACGCCTTCATCGAGGTCGAACTGCTGCGCTGAGCCTTGCGTGCTGAAGGAATTTTCGGCGTGGACGGCGGGGGCCGTGGCGCCCGCTCGGCCGCGCGGTGGCGGCTTGGGGATTTGCTGGCGCATGGCGCCGCGGCGGTGGCGCGGGCTGCCGCCGGTGCGGACGGGGAGGCATTCGACATGACCGACGAACTGGTTTTCTACACCAACCCGATGTCGCGCGGGCGGATCGCGCGCTGGATGCTGGAGGAACTCGGCCAGCCCTATCGCACCGAACTGCTGGCGTTCGGCCCGGCGATGAAGGCGCCGGCCTATCGCGTCATCAACCCGATGGGAAAAGTGCCCGCGATCCGGCACGGAGAAACCGTGGTGACGGAGTGCGCGGCGATCTGCGCCTATCTGGCGGATGCGTTCCCGCAGGCGGAGCTGGCCCCGCCGCCCGGCAGCCGGCTGCGCGGCCCGTATTATCGCTGGCTGTTCTTCGGTGCCGGCCCGGTGGAGGCGGCGGCGACCAACCAGGCGCTGAACCTGGCGGTGCCGGAGGGGCGCGAGGGCACGACCGGATACGGGCGGATGGCGGACGTGCTGGAGGCGCTGGAAGAGGCGGTCAGCCACGGCGACTATGTGGCCGGCGACAGCTTTACCGCCGCCGACGTGTATCTCGGCGCGCAGATCGGCTGGGGCATGCAGTTCGGCACGATCGAGAAGCGGCCGGCCTTCGAACGCTACTGGTCGCGGATCGCCAGGCGCCCGGCGGCGGTGCGCGCGCGGGAAATCGACGATGCCCTGATGCCGCCGCAGTCAGCCGCGGCGGGGCAGTAGCGATCAGCGGCGCGGCGCCGCGAGCACGAGATCGCGCAATGCCGCCGTGCTGCCGGTGCCGGTCATCACCAGGGCCTCGATCGCAGCCGCGGTGTCGCGGTCCCAGGCGGCCTCGCTGCCGGCCCTGAACTTTGCCGCCAGCGCGGCGTCGTCGAGCGGCCGTTCGGGGTCGCCAATGGTGGTGGTCGGACCGCTTGCCAGCACGGTCCCATCCGTCAGCGTCACGAGCACCTCGGCCCAGCGCTCGGCCGGGAAGCGCGCCGAGTAGTCCGGCGCCTCGACCAGCCGCGCGCCGCGGCTGAGCGCCAGAACCGCGGGGTCGTGCAAGGCCGGACCGTCGAGCTCGGCGGCGGTCAGCCGGCCATGCACGAGCGTCGCCGCTGTCGCGAACGGCAGGCTGTACTGTGCCGCGTCGGTGTCCGCCGGTTCCCGGCAGACCAGGCTGACCGCTTCGCGGAAGCTGCGGACTTCCATTCGCTGCACGTCCGCCGCCGTCATCCGAGGATACGCGGCGCGCAGCGCCAGCACCGCCTGGGCGGCCGGCTGCGCCCAGCGGCAGACCGGCATGGGTTTGACGTATTGTTCGAGCACCCGCCAGCGCCGGCCGAGATCGTGCCAAAGCTCCGGGTGCCGGTCGGAGGCGAACAACTCGACGGTCTCCGCCGGCGCGCCGGTGAACCCGTCCGCCGCCAGCAGCGCCGCCGACGCTCCGGCGAAGGCGCCCATCGTGGAGCCGTCCTTCAGCATCGAGGGATGCGCGACGACGCGCATCATCATGCTCCGTGGCCCGTAATATTCCGCGATGCCGAGCGCGTGCCGCGTCTGCTCGTCGTCCAGCCCGACCGCCCGCGCTCCGATCGCGGCGGCGGCGAGCGCGTTCCAGGCGCCGGAGGTGTGGTAGGCGGCGGCGCTGGCGTGCAGCGCGACGCCGGCGCGGGTGCCGATCTCGTAGCCGAGCACCAGCCGGGTGAGCAGGTCTTCCATGCCGGCCGCCGGAAATGCCTCGTCGAAGCCGAGGCAGGCCGGCACGACGGTGACGCCGACATGGCCCTTGCAGAGCACGTGGCCGTCGTGCCCGTCCAGCGCGTCGATGCTGCCGGCGCCGGCCATGCAGGCGGCGGGGATGGAAACGTGCCGCCCGTCCAGCAGCATCCGCACGCCGCCGCCGGCGCTGCACAGGTGCCGCGCGGCGAAGTCGCGCAGGATGCGTGACACCGGCAGAACCGATCCGCCGGCGGCAACGCCGAGCGTGTCGAGCAGGCAGCGCCGCGCCTGCCGGCGCACCGCTTCGGGCAGGTCGGACCAGGCCAATGTCCTGATGAAGCCGATAACATCGTGGATCGGATTGTCGTTCGACATGAAACTGCCCTGCTATCCTGCCGCCAGCGGCTCGCGGCTCGCCCGCACCCGATCGACGCGCCTGCCGTCCATCGCCGTCACCTCGAACATCCAGCCGGCGAACGCAATCCGGTCGCCCAGCCGCGGCACCCGCCGCAGCAGCGCCAGCACCAGCCCGGCCAAGGTGTGGTAGCTGCCTTCTGCCGGAAGGTCAGGGAGTTGCAACCGGTCCTTCAACTCGTCGATCGGCGTCATGCCGTCCAGCAGCAGCACGCCATCCGCCTCCGGCTTCGCCCCGGCGACGGGCGGCTCGGCCGCCTCGCCGACGATCGCGCCGAGCACGTCGGCCTCGGTCACCACGCCCTCGAAACTGCCGTACTCGTCCAGCACCAGCGCCAGACCCATCGCATCGGCCTTCAGCCGCTCCAGCGCATCGAGCGCGGTCACCGTGTCGGGCATCACGATCGGCTGGCGCAGTGCGGCGGCGATGCTGAGGTCCTTGCCGTCGAGGATGCGGTCGAGCAGGTCTTTCGCCTGCACCACGCCGACCACGTTATCGACCGCGCCGTCGCAGACCACGAAGCGCGAATGCGGCGCGCTTTTCAGCGCCGCGGCGATCTCGCGCGCCGGGTCGGTGCGGTCGATCCAGACGATCTCGGTGCGCGGCGTCATGATCGCGCGCACCGGCTTGTCGGCGAGCCGCAAGACCCGCTCGATCATGTCGCGCTCCTCGCTCTCCAGCACGCCGGTCTGCTCGCCCTCGGCCAGCAATGCCTTCAGCTCCTCCTCGGTCACCGTCTGCGGCAGCGGCCGGTGGGCGCCGAACAGCCGCAACACCAGCGCCGAGGAATGGCCGAGCACGAACACGAACGGGCCGACGATGCGCGACGCCACTGCCAGCGGCCCCGCCACCAGCGCCGCCGCACGCTCCGGCTGGCGCAGCGCCAGTTGTTTCGGCACCAGCTCGCCGAGCACGAGAGTAAAATACGTGATCGCCACCACGACGACGCCGAGCGCCAGGCCGCCGGCGAACGGCGCCAGCCAGGGGATGGCGGCGATCGCGGGGCGCAGCCGCGCCGCGACCTGGGCGCCGCCGAACACGCCGGTCAGAATGCCGATCAGCGTGATGCCGACCTGCACCGTGGGCAGGAAGCGCTGCGGGTCCTCGGCGAGCGCGCGCGCCTGCGCCGCCCCCGGCAGGCCCTTGCGTTCGAGCACGGCCAGCCGCGCGCGGTTGGCCGAGACCAGCGCCAGCTCGCTGAGCGCAAAAGCGCCGTTGACCAGGATCAGCAGCAGGATGACGAGCAGTTCGGCGGCGATGTCCATTGCGTCGCTTCGGTCCAGAAATCGTGCATCGGGCAGCATAGCGGCGGCGGGCCTGTTTCGCGCGCGGCTTTGCGGTAAGGAGAGACGCAGGTCCGCCCGGAGCCACCCATGCCCTCCCGCCTGCACCCCGCCGCCGTCGCCCTCGGCATTGCCGGCCTGGTCCCGTTCATCGTGCTCGGCATCGCCGCGCTGGCAGCGATCAATCCGGTGTCGGCCAACCACTACCTGCTGGCGCTGATCGCCTATGGCGGCGTGGTGCTGGCGTTCCTCGGCGGCGTGCATTGGGGGTTCGTGCTGCACCCGGTGCTGCCGGAGGGCATGACGCCGGATGCCCGGCGCGACGCGACAAGGCTCGGCCTCGGCGTGCTGCCCTCGCTGATCGCCTGGGCGGCGCTGCTGACGCCGGCCTACGGCATCCCGGACGTGGGGCTGGTCGTGCTGATCATCGGCTTCCTGGCCACCGTGATCGGCGAGCACCATATGCGCCGCCGTGGCCTGCTGATGCCCTCGGGCTACACGACGCTGCGCTGGGCGCTGTCGATCGTGGTGCTGATCGTGCTCATCACGGTGCTGGCGCTGCGGCTGATCGGGGCGAGCATTACCTTCCTTTGACCCGGCCGGCGCGGGCTTTTCGCGCCCGCTCCGCCATGCCAGCATGCGCCATGACCGACCTCGCCCTGCTCGACCGCCTGCGCGCGGTGCGCGTCGTGCCGGTGGTGCGCACGCGCCGCGCCGACCTCGCCGCGACCGGCATCGGCTGGCTGCGCGACGCCGGCGTGACCGTGTTCGAGGTCACCATGACCATCCCCGGCGCGCCGGCGCTGATCCGCGACCTGGCGCGCGACCCGGCCCTGCTGATCGGCGCCGGCACGGTCGCCGATGTGGCGACGGCGCAGGCGTGCCTGGACGCCGGCGCGCGCTTCATCGTCGCGCCGTGGGTCGATCCGGCTTTGGCGGCACCGTGCCGCGCGCATGGCGCACTGCTGATGCTAGGCGCCGTCACGCCGACCGAGGTGCGGGCGGCGCGCGCCGCCGGCGCCGATGTGGTGAAAATCTTCCCGGCCGCCTCGGCCGGCGGGCCGGGCCACATCAAAGCGCTGGCGAGCGTCTTCCCCGGCGTGCCGTTCTGCCCCACCGGCGGCGTCGAGCCGGGCAACGTCGCCGCCTATCTCGCCGCCGGCGCCGCCTTCGTCGGCATGGGCGGCAACCTGGTGGACGAGCAGCGCATCGCCGCCGGCGACCGCGCCGCGATCACGCAGGCGGCCCGGCAGGTACTGGCCGTCTGACCCGGCGGATGGAACCGCCAAGCCCCGCGCTCCGTTGGTTTCCGAACAGGACGGAGGAGGCCACGGTCATGGTCGGACATGCGGAGGACCACGGCGCCCATCACGGCGGCAAGCAGGGCTTTGCGTCGATGGACGCGGCGAAGCAGCGCGCGATCGCGTCCAAGGGCGGCAGCGCGGTGCCGCCGGAAAAACGCCCGTTCGCCCGCAGCGCCGAACTCGCCGCCGCCGCCGGGCGCAAGGGCGGCAAGGCGTCGCACGGCGCACGGCGGCGCGTGCCGCAGTAGCACTCAGCTTGTGGCCGGCACGCCCTTGGTGGTCGAATACTCGAAGTGCAGCGCGGTGCCGGGCCGGGCGATCGGGTGGATGGCGTGGGCGGCCATCGCCGCCTCGGAAAACCCCTGGAGGATCAGCTTGAGCTTGCCCGGGTAGTGCGCGACGTCGCCGATCGCGAACACGCCCGGCAGGCTGGTCTCGCAGGTCGCCGGCGCGACCGCGACATGGTGCTGCTCCAGCGCCAGCCCCCAATCCGCGACGGCGCCGAGATCGGTCGAGAGGCCGAAGAACGGCAGCAGCACGTCGGCCGGCAGGTGGCGCGTTCCGCCGTCCAGGTCGGCGACCTCCACGGCGTCCAGCACGCCCGATGCGCCGTGCAGCGCGTGCAACTGATAGGGGATGCTCAGGCCGACCTCGCCGCGCGCGACCGCCGCGTCGAGTTGCGCGGCGCTCTCCGGTGCGGCGCGGAATTTTGGCCGGCGATGCACCACGATGATCGAGGCGGCGATGCCGCGCAGCGCCAGCGCCCAATCGACCGCTGAATCGCCGCCGCCGGCGATCACCACCCGCTTGCCGCGCAGTTCCTCGCGCCGGCGCACGTAGTATTGCACTGCCCCGCTCGCCTCGTAGGCCGCCAGCCCGGCGAGCGGCGGCCGGTTCGGCCCGAACGCCCCGGCGCCGGCCGCCAGGATGACGGCGCGCGCCGCGATCGTGTCGCCCTGGTCGGTGCCGAGCATGAACGCGCCGGCGCCGCCGGCCAGCCGGTCCACGCGCCGTCCCATCAGCATGCGGGCGCCGAACGGGGCGATCTGGCGTTCCAGTTGCGCGACCAGTTCGCCGGCCTCGATCGCCGGGATGGCGGGGATGTCGTAGATCGGCTTTTCGGGATAGAGCGCCGTGCACTGCCCGCCCGGCTCGCCCAGCGCGTCGATCACGGCGCAGGAGAGTTGCAGCATCCCGCACTCGAACACGGCGAACAGCCCGACGGGGCCGGCGCCGATGATGGCCACGTCGGCGGAAATCGTCTCGGTCATGCCATGCAGGCTACCGGGGCGGGCGGCGCGGGGGAAGCGGCACGGCCGATTGGTTGCCCGGTCGGGAAACGGCCGCTGTCCGACCCGGCCAGCCCGCCCACCGTTGTGCCGGCCCCGCCGGCTACGGCAGAATGAGCGGGTGCTGTCGATCGACCTCCCGACCCGCGCCGCCACCGCGACCCTCGCCGCGCGCGTGGCGGAGCTGGCCCGTGCCGGCGATGCGATCCTGCTGGAAGGGCCGCTCGGCGCCGGGAAAACCGCGTTCGCCCGCGCCTTCCTGCGCGCCGCCAGCGGCCGACCCCGGCCTCGACGTGCCCAGCCCGAGCTACACGCTGGTGCAGAGCTACGACACGCGAAATTTCCGCGCCCACCATTTCGATCTCTGGCGGCTCGACGGGCCGCAATCGCTCGCCGAACTCGGCTGGGACGACGCGCGCGCCGACCTCGTGCTGGTCGAATGGCCGGACCGGCTCGGCGCGCTGCGGCCGGACGACGCGCTGACCGTGACGCTTGCCGCCGGCGCTGCCGAGGAGGCCCGCCGCGCCACGCTCGCCGGCTGGCCCGACCGCATCGGGGCGCTCGGCTGATGCGCCCGCGCGCCGCCATGCTGCTCGCCGCCGGGCTGGGCCTGCGCATGCGTCCGCTCACCGAGCACACCGCGAAACCGCTGCTGCCGCTCGGCGGGCGGCCGCTGCTCGACCATGCGCTCGACCGGCTGGCCGCGGCCGGCGTCGAGACCGTGGTGGTCAACGCGCACTGGCAGGCCGAGCGCGTCGCCGCCCACCTCGCCGCGCGCCAGCCGGACGGAATGCGCATCGTGCTGCGCACCGAGGGCGAACTGCTCGACACCGGCGGCGCGGTGCAGGCGGCGCTCGGCGATCTCGGGGAAGCACCGTTCTACGTCGTCAACGGCGACTCGTTCTGGCTGGACGGGCCGACGCCGGCCCTGCGGCGGCTGGCGGATGCCTGGCGCGGCGCGGCCGACGCGGTGCTGCTGGTGCATCGCACCTTCCAGATCCAGGGCGGGCGCGATGCCGGCGATTTCGCCCTCGACCAACTGGGCCGCGTGCGGCGGCGGCGGGCGAACGAGATCGTGCCCTACGCCTATGCCGGCGTGCAGCTCGCCGCCGCTTCGCTGTTCGCCGCCGCGCCGGCCGCGCCGTTCAGCCTCAACCCGCTGTGGGACCGGGCGATCGCGGCCGGGCGGCTCGACGCGGTGGTGCATGACGGGCTGTGGTTCCACCTCTCCACGCCCCCCGACCTCGCGGACGCGGAATCCGACCTGCAGGCGCGCGCGGTCGGCGACGCGCAATGAGGCTCGCCAGCATTCCGCCGCACATGCCGTTCCTCGCGACGCTGGCGGCGCGCTGGCGCGAGTCGGTGCCCGACCCGGCGCGCGGGCTGATCCTGCTGCCGACCCGCCGCGCCGCCCGCGCGCTCGCCGAGGCGTTCCTGCGATCCGCCGACGGCCGCCCGATGCTGCTGCCGCGCATCGCCGCCATCGGCGCGCTGGACGAGGCGCCGCTGGCGCTGGCCGGCGCGCTCGACCTGCCGCCCGCGGTCGAGCCGGCCGAGCGGCTGGCGGTGCTGGCACGGCTGGTGATGGCGCTGCCGGAGCCGCAGGGCGGTGCGCCCGGCGCCGACCGCGCCTGGCGCCTCGCCGCCGCCCTCGCCGAGCTGATGGACGAGGCGGAATGGGCCGAGATCGCGCTGCAATCCGCGCTGGCCGGTGCGGCCGACGCGGCGCATGCCGAGCACTGGCAGGTCACGCTGCACTTCCTGGAGATCGTCACGCGGGCCTGGCCGGCGTGGCTCGCCGAGCAGGGGCTGATGAACCCGGTGGCGCGGCAGGTGGCGCTGCTGCGGGCGCAGGCGCGCGCCTGGCAGGACGCCCCGCCCGCCGACCCGGTGTGGGTCGCCGGCACCGCCGGCGCGCTGCCGGCGGTGGCCGAGCTGCTGCGCACGGTGGCACGGCTGCCGAACGGCTGCGTGGTGCTGCCCGGACTGGACGAGGCGATGGCCGATCCGGCGTGGGACGCAATCGACACGCCGCACCCGCAGGCGGCGCTGCGCGCGTTGCTGGCGGGCCTCGGCGCCGCGCGCGGCGACGTGGCGCGGTGGACCGCGCCGAGCGACGTGCCGGAAGGGCGCGTCGCCACGCTCGCGACCGCGCTGCTGCCGGCGCCGGCGCTGGCGGCGTGGCGGGCGGCATGCGAGGCGGAGACGGCCGGCCTCAGCCGCCTGGAAGCCGCCGATCCGCAGGAAGAAGCGGTCGCCATCGCTCTGATTCTGCGGAATTCGATCGAGAGGCCGGGACGGTGTGCGGCGCTGGTGACGCCGGATCGCGCGCTGGCGGCGCGGGTCTCGGCGGAGCTTTTGCGCTGGGGCGTGGTGGCCGACGACAGCGCCGGCGAAAAACTCGCCGAAACGCCGCCCGCGGTGCTGCTGCGGCTGCTGGCGCGCGCGGTCGCGGACGGGCTGGGGCCGGTGGCGCTGCTGGCGCTGCTGAAACACCCGCTGGCCGCCGCCGGCCTGCCGCCCGCCTCCTGCCGCGACGCCGCCCGCGCCCTGGAACGCACCGCCCTGCGCGGCCCGCGCCCGCCCTCCGGTCTGTCCGCGCTGCGTGAACACGCCGCCCGGAACGGCGTGCCGGACGCCGCCCGCAACCTGCTGGCGCGGCTGGAATCCTGCCTCGCCCCGCTGCTGCGCGTCGCGGCGGCGAAGGCGGCCGCGCCGGCGGACATGCTGGCCGCCCTGGTCGCCTCCGGCGAGGCGCTGGCCGCGACCGACGAGACGCCCGGCCCGGCCCGGCTGTGGGCGCACGAAGAGGGCGAAACGCTGGCGGCCACCCTCGCCACCGCGCTGACGGCGCTGCCGCGCCTGCCGGACCAGAAGCCGTCGGTGTTGCCGGGCCTGCTGGACGCGCTGCTGGAGGGAGTTGCCGTGCGCAGCCGGCGCGCGCTGCGCGGGCGCGATCATGCCGCCGAGCATCCGCGCGTGTTCATCTGGGGGCTGCTGGAGGCGCGGCTGCAAACGGTCGATGTCGTGGTGCTGGGCGGGCTGGCCGAGGGCGTGTGGCCGCCGGCGACCGATCCCGGCCCGTGGCTCAGCCGGCCGATGCGCGTCGCCGCCGGGCTGCGCAGCCCGGAGGAGGCGGTCGGCCTCGCGGCGCACGACTTCGTCATGGCGGCCTGTTGCGCGCCGGTCGCCGTGCTCTCCTGCCCGCGCCGCCGCGACGCCGCGCCCGCCGTGCCGTCACGGTGGCTCACGCGGCTGGAGGCGTTCCTGGCCGGCCAGGGCGCCGCCCTGCCCCGCCATCCGGCCGTGGGCTGGGCGCGCGCGCTCGACCGGCCGGCCGAGGAACGCCGCCGCCTCGACCCGCCGGCCCCGCGCCCGCCGGTCGGGCTGCGCCCGCGCAAGCTCGGCGTCACCGAGATCGAGACCTGGATCGCCAACCCCTACGCGATCTATGCGCGCCACGTGCTGAAACTGCGCCCGCTCGACCCGCTGGAGCAGGCGACCGACGCGATCGACTACGGCACGCTGGTGCATCGCGCGCTGCAATTTTTTCTCGCTGACGCCGGCGCCGCCTGGCCGGCCGACGCGCGGCTGCTGCTCACCTCGGCGATGGACCGCGCGCTGCTCGAACAGCGGGTGCGGCCGGCGCTGGCGGCGTGGTGGGCGCCGCGGCTGTATCGCATCGCCGACTGGGTGGCCGAGCACGAGGTGGCCCGCCGCAGCGCCGCCCCGCTCGCCCGCATCGTGGCCGAGTGCGGCGGCGAATGGGCGCTCGACGTGCCGGGCCGGTTTCTGCTGCGCGGGCGCGCCGACCGCATCGAAATCCGCGCCGACGGGCGCCTCGCCATCCTCGACTACAAGACCGGCACGATGCCCAGGCGCGCCGATGCCGAGGCCGGGCATGCGCCGCAACTGCCGCTGGAGGCGGCGATGGCGCTGGCCGGCGGGTTCGGCGCCGATTTGCGCGCGGACGTCGCGGAACTGACCTACTGGCGGCTCACCGGCGGCGCGACGGCGGGCGAGGCGTGCTCGCTGTTCGCGGGCGATGCCTCGGCGCTCGCCGCGGCGGCGCGCGAGGCCGAGCGGCGGCTGCACGCGCTGATCGCGGAGTTCGACCGGCCCGAGCGCGCCTATCTCAGCGCGCCGCATCCCGGCCGTGCCGCGCGCTTCGACGACTACGCGCAACTGGCAAGGCGCGCCGAGTGGGCGGGCGGCGAGGACGCATGAGCACGGCGCAGGACCGCGCCAACGCGGCGCAGCGCCGTGCCTCCGATCCGGCGGTGTCGGCGTTCGTCGCCGCCTCGGCGGGGTCGGGGAAGACCAAGCTGCTGACCGACCGGCTGCTGCGGCTGATGCTCGCCGGCGCCGATCCGGCGCGCATCCAGTGCCTGACCTTCACCAAGGCCGCGGCGGCGGAGATGGCGCTGCGGCTGCAACGCCGGCTCGGGCGCTGGGTGACGCTGCCGGACGAGGCGCTGGACGCGGAGCTGACGGCGCTCGCCGTCGTGCCCTCGGCGCAGACGCGCGGGAAGGCGCGGGAATTGTTCGCGCGCGTGCTCGACCTGCCCGGCGGCATGCGCATCAGCACCATCCACGCCTTCTGCCAGTCGCTGCTGCGGCGCTTCCCGCTGGAGGCGCGGCTGTCGCCGCATTTCGGCCTGCTCGCCGACGCCGATGCCGCGGCGGCGCTGGTCGAGGCGCAGGAGGCGGTGCTGGCGCACGCCGACGACATGGCGCATCGCGGCGACCTGCAATCGCTCGCCGGGCTGGTGTCGCTCGCCGAGTTCGGCGAGCTGGTCGATCGGCTGCGCAACAGCCGGCAATGGCCGGAATTCGCCAGGCGGGGACAGCGGGAAATCGAAGCGGCGCTGACCCGTGCGCTCGGCGGCGAGCCGAACGAAGCGGCGCTGCGGATACGCGCAGTGGCGTGGCCGGCGGAAACCGCGATGCGCGAGGCGGCCCGCGCCATCGCCGAGCACGGCTCCCCGAAAGTCGCGGAACGCGCGTTGCGGATCCTCGACTGGCTCGGCCTCGGCGCCGAGGATCGCGGCGAGAACTGGGAATCTTGGCGCTGCGAGTTTCTCACCGGCGCGGGCGAGGCGCGCGGCATGGGCGCGCTGCTCAACACCAGCCTTGCCAAGACGCGGCCGGAATTGGCGGACGTGCTCGCGGCCGAGCAGACGCGCATCCTCGGCATCGACGACGCCCGCGCCGCGGCAAAGGCCGCCGCGCTGTCGGCGGCGCTGATCCGCCTCGCCGAGCCGGTGGCGGCGGCGTTCGCCGTTCAGCAAGGACGGCGCCGGGCTGCTCGACTACGACGACCTGATCCTGCGCACCACGGCGCTGCTGGTCGATCCGGGCGCCGCCTGGGTGCTCTACAAGCTCGACGGCGGGCTCGATCATCTGCTGCTCGACGAAGTGCAGGACACGGCGCCGGCGCAATGGGCGATCGCCGGCGCGCTGACCGAGGAATTCTTCGCCGGACGCGGGCGCGCGCGAGGGCGTGCGGCGCAGCGTGTTCGCGGTCGGCGACCGGAAACAGTCGATCTTCGCCTTCCAGGGCGCCGACCCCGACGAGTTCGACACCTGGCGCGACCATCTGCGCAAGCGCGTGCAGGCGTCCGGCGAGACGTTCGCCGACGTGACGCTGGACGTGTCGTTCCGCTCGACCGCGCCGGTGCTGGCGCTGGTCGATGCGGTGTTCGCCGCCCGCGACGCCGCCGCCGGCGTGTGCGTGCCGGGCGAGCTGCATCATCACGCCGACCGCACCGGCCACGCCGGCAGCGTCGAACTCTGGCCGCTGGCGCCGGCGGCGGACGTGGCGCCGCCGGAGCCGTGGAGCGTGCCGGAGCGCAACCTGCACGCGCCGAGTGCCTTGCAGCTTCTGGCCGAGGCATTGGCGGCGTGGATCGCGCGCGAGACCGGCGGCGGCGTGATGCTGGAAAGCCGCGGGCGCACGCTCGGGCCGGGCGACGTGCTGGTGCTGGTGCGCCGCCGCAACGCGTTCGTGCATGCGCTGGTGCGCGCGCTGAAACGGCTGCGGCGTGCCGGTCGCCGGGCTGGACCGCATGATGCTGACCGAGCAGCCGGCGGTCGCCGACCTGCTCTCGCTCGCCGACGCGCTGCTGCTGCCGCAGGACGATCTTTCCGTCGCCTGCGTGCTCACCGGCCCGCTCGGCGGCCTCGACGACGCCGCGCTGATGGACCTCGCCGCCACGCGCGACGGCGCGCTGTGGGACGCGCTGCGCCGCCGCGCGCACGAGCGGGCGGAGTGGCACGCGGCCTGGACGTTCCTGCGCACGCTGTTCGCGCGCGTCGATTACGCCACCCCGCACGCGCTGTTCGCCGAGGCGCTGGGGCCGCTCGGCGGGCGGGCGCGGCTGCTGGCGCGGCTGGGCCACGAGGCGGCCGAGCCGATCGACGAACTGCTCAACGCCGCGCTGGCCTACGCCGCCGCGCATCCGCCGTCGTTGCAGGGTTTCGTGCAGTGGCTGCGCGCCTCCGCCGCCGAGGTGAAGCGCGAGGCCGAGGGCGCCGGCGCGTTCGTGCGCGTGATGACGGTGCATGGCGCGAAAGGCTTGCAGGCGCCGCTGGTCATCCTGCCCGACACCACCGCCTTGCCGCAGGAGCATGACCGGCTGCTGTGGCAGCAGGACGGCGCGGCGGCGCTGCCGGTCTGGGTGGCGCGTCAGGAGCTTTCCTGCAATGCGGCGCGCACGCTGCGCGACGCGGCGGCGCGGCGGCGCATGGAGGAGCACAACCGCCTGCTCTACGTGGCGCTGACCCGTGCCGAGGACCGGCTGGTGGTGTGCGGCTGGCAGCCAAGGAAGGCACCGCCGGAGACCTGCTGGTACAAGCTGGTGGAACGCGGCTTTGCCACGCTCGACGCCGCGCCGGCGCCGCTGAGCCTGCCCTGGGCGGCGCTGGGCCTGCGCCACGCCGCGCCGCAGCTTCGCCCGCCGGAGCGCGCCGCCCGCCCGGTCGAAGCGGTTGCCCCCCCGCCGCTGCCCGAATGGGCCGGCGCCGCGCCCGACTGGCGCGCCGCGCCACCGCCGCCGGAGCCGCCGCTGCCGACCCCGCTGGCGCCGAGCCGGCCCGCAGGACGCGACGCTGGGGCCGGTGCCGGAGGCCGCCTCGCCGCTCGCCGCGCGCGACGCCACCGGCACGCGCTTCCGCCGCGGGCGGCTCGTGCATGCGCTGCTGCAGCACCTGCCGGCACTCCCGGAGGCCGACCGGCCGGCGGCGGCGCGGCGGTTTCTGGCGCGCCCCGGCCATGCGCTCGCGGCGGGCGCGGCCGAGGCGATCGCGCAGGACGTGCTCGCCGTGCTGGCGCATCCGCTGCTGGCGCCGCTGTTCGGGCCGGAGGGCCGCGCCGAAGTCCCGCTGACCGGCGTGATCGCCGGAAGGGTCGTCGGCGGGCTGGTGGATCGGCTGGCCGTGCTGCCCGACCGCGTGCTGATCGCCGACTACAAGACGAGCCGCGTCCCGCCCGCCGACCCCGCGACCGTGCCGGTGCTGTATCTGCGCCAGATGGCGGCGTATCGTGCCGTGCTGCGCGCGATCCATCCCGACCGGGAAACGCTCTGCGCGCTGGTATGGACCACGGGGGCGCGGGTGATGCCGTTGCCCGGATCGCTTGCTCGACCGTCACGCCCCCGGCGCCGAGGCGGCTTGATCGCACTCTGCGCTCGCCCCATGTTACAGACTATGTCATTATCGGGACTGCCACGATGAGCGCGAACACGAAACCCGTCACCGATGCCAGTTTTGCCACCGATGTGCTCGGCGCGCCGGGAACGGTGCTGGTCGATTTTTGGGCGGAATGGTGCGGCCCGTGCCGCGCCATCGCCCCCGCGCTGGAGGAGATCGGCGCCGAGTTCGCCGAGAAGCTCACCATCGCCAAGGTGAACGTGGACGACAACCCGCGCACGCCCAACGACTACAACGTGCGCGGCATCCCGACGCTGGTGCTGTTCAAGGACGGCAAGCCGGTGGCGACGAAGGTCGGCGCGGCGCCGAAGAGCGTGCTGCGCGACTGGGTCGTCGCCGTGCTCTGACCGGCCAGGCCGCCAGGCCGGCAATTCTCCGTTCGGCGATCGCAGTTGCACGAATTTCACGCCTGAGGCAGTGTGTTGCCGTCCGTGAGGGGGCATGATGGTTCAGCCGGCTGCGATTGATCCGCTGTATTCGCTCTCCGGCCTGGTGGTCGGGATGCTGGTCGGGCTGACCGGCGTGGGCGGCGGGTCGCTGATGACGCCGTTGCTGGTGCTGGTGTTCGGCGTGCATCCGGCGACCGCGGTCGGCACCGACCTGCTGTATGCGGCGGCGACGAAAAGCGTCGGCACCGCCGTGCATGGCTTCAGCGGCACCATCGACTGGCGGCTGGTGCGCCGGCTGGCCACCGGCAGCGTGCCGGCGACGATCGCGACCGTGCTGGTGGTGTATCTGCTCGGCGGCACGCGCGGCGGGCATCTCGGCGGGCTGATCTCGTTCGTGCTGGGTCTGGCGGTGCTGCTGACCGCGGTGCTGCTGCTGTCGCGCAACTGGCTGCTGCGGGTGGTCGGCGCGCGGATCGGCGCCGACGGGCCGCGCAACGCGCCGGCGCTGACGGTGCTGACCGGCGCGGTGCTCGGCGTGCTGGTGACGCTTTCGTCGGTCGGCGCCGGCGCGCTCGGCACCGTGGTGTTGTTCCTGCTCTACCCGCGCATGCCGACGGCGCGCATCATCGGCTCCGACATCGCCCATGCGGTGCCGCTGACGCTGCTGGCGGGCGCGGGGCACTTGCTGCTCGGCTCGGTCAACTGGCACCTGCTGCTGTCGCTGCTGACCGGCTCGATCCCGGGCATCATCATCGGCAGCCTGATCGCGGTGCGCGTGCCCGATGCAGTGGTCCGCCCGGCGCTGGCCTGCGTGCTGCTGCTGGTCGGCTCGCGGCTGGTGTTTTGATCTAGGCGCCGTCCGCCTTCAGCACCTCGCCGGCGAGATAGAGGCTGCCGCAGATCAGCACCCGCGCCGGACCGTCGCCGCGCGGCAGCGCGCGCAGCGCCTGCGCCACCGTCGGGCCGGGCCGCGCCTTCCCTTCCGACGCCGCCACGATCTCCGCCACCGGCTGCGCCAGATGCTGCCCCGGCTCGGCCACCGCCCAGACCGTGTCCGCCCGCGCCAGCAGCGGGCGCAGGAAGCCCGACGCGTCCTTCGACCGCTTCATCCCCACGACCAGATGCAGCGTCCGGTCCGCCCAGCCGGCCAGATGCTCGGCCAGCGCCTCGCCGGCGCCCGCGTTGTGGCCGCCGTCCAGCCACAGCTCCCACCCCGCCGGCAGCGTGCGCGCCAGGTTTCCGGTCAGAAGCTGCAACCGCGCCGGCCACTCCGCCGTGGCGAGGCCGCGCGCCAGCGCCCGCTCCGGCAGGGCCAATCCGCTCGCCCGCACCGCCGCCAGCGCGATCCCGGCGTTGTCGAACTGGTGCGGTCCCGGCAGCGACGGCGGCGGCAGGTCGAGGACCCCGCCCGCATCGGCATAGCGCAGCCCGCCCGGCGTCGGCGCCACGCTCCAGTCGCGCCCGCGCACCAGCAGATGCGCGCCGGTCGCCGCGGCCCGCGCCTGCAGCACCGCCATCGCCGCTGCCGGCTGCGCCCCGGTCGCGACCGCGACACCCGGCTTGATGATCCCCGCCTTCTCGGCGGCGATCTGCGCCAGCGTGTCGCCGAGCCAGTCGCGATGGTCGATCGAGATCGAGGTGATCGCCGCGGCGGCCGGCGGCGGGATCACGTTGGTCGCATCCAGCCGCCCGCCCAGGCCCACCTCCAGCACCGCGAGCTCGGCCGGCACCTGTGCGAACAGCACGAAGGCCACCGCGGTCATCACCTCGAACACCGTGACCGCGCCGCCGGCGTTCGCCCGCTCCACCGTCTCCAGTGCCTCGGCCAGCGCCGCGTCCTCGACCAGCCTGCCCGCGATGCGGATGCGCTCGTTGAAGCGCACCAGATGCGGCGAGGTATAGACGTGGACGCGCAGCCCGGCGGCCTCGGCGAAGCCGCGCAGGAAGGCGCAGGTGCTGCCCTTGCCGTTGGTCCCGGCGACATGGATCACCGGCGGCAGGCGCCGCTCGGGATGGCCGAGCAGCGCCAGCAGCCGCTCCAGCCGGTGCAGGCTGAGGTCGATCTGGCGCGGATGCAGCCGGTGCAGCCGCTCGACGATGGCGTCGAACCGACCGCCCCGCGGCGCCTCGCTGACCGTGGCCGTCGCCGCCATGGCTAGAGCCGGACCAGCGCCGAGCCCCAGGTGAGGCCGCCGCCCAGCGCCTCCAGCAGCAGCAGCTGCCCGGGCCGCAGCTTGCCGCTGCCATGCGCGTCGGCGAGCGCCAGCGGGATCGAGGCGGCCGAGGTGTTGGCATGCTGCGCGACCGTCAGCACCACGCGCTCCGGCGGCAGCCCGAGGCGCTTGCGGATGCCCTCGATGATGCGCGAGTTCGCCTGGTGCGGCACCAGCCAGTCCACCGCCGAGCGATCCAGCCCGTTGGCCCGCAGCGCCTCATCGACCGCCTCGGCCAGCCGCACGACCGCGTGGCGGAACACTTCCTTGCCGTTCATCATCAGATGGCCGGGCCGCTCCGGCCGGCCGACCGCGCCGTCGATGTAGAGGATGTCGCCGAGCGTGCCGTCGGCGTGCAGATGGGTGGACAGGATGCCGCGGTCGGCGCTGGTGCCCGTGCCCTCGCCGGCGCGCAGGAACACGGCGCCGGCGCCGTCGCCGAACAGCACGCAGGTGTTGCGGTCCTGCCAGTTCAGGATGCGCGAATAGACCTCGCTGCCGATCACCAGCACGCCGCGCGCCTGGCCGACGCGGATCAGCGCGTCGGCCATCGCGAGCGCATAGACGAAGCCGCTGCACGCCGCCGACAGGTCGAAACCGAAGCCTTTGGCGCCGAGCGCCGCCTGCACGCGCAGCGCGGTCGCCGGGAACGCCTCGTCGGGGGTGGCGGTGGCGAGGATGATGGCATCGACGTCGGCCGCGGTCGCGCCGGCATCGGCGAGTGCCGCGGCGGCGGCGCGCGTCGCCATGTAGCCGCAGGTCTCGTGGCGCTGCGCGATGTGGCGCTGGGCGATGCCGGTGCGCTCGCGGATCCACGTGTCGGAGGTCGCGACGGTGCGCGCGAGCTCGTCGTTGCTCACCACCGTCTCCGGCAGGTAGCCGCCGATGCCGGCGAACACGGCGCGGATGACGCGCCGGCGCGCCGGCGCGTCGCGCTCAGCGGGAAGCTGCAAGCCGGGGGCCGTGTCCGTTGCGAGGTCCATCGGTGGGTCCTACCCCTGGTTGCGGCACGACGATGCGCGCAAGCCCCTCGCGCATGCGGTCGTTGAAACGATGCACCACCATATCCATCGCCACGTCAATGGCGTGCGCGAAGCCGGGGGCGTCGGTGCCGCCGTGCGATTTCACCACGACGCCGTTCAGCCCGAGCATCACCGCGCCGTTGTAGCGCCGCGGGTCGAGCCATTCGCGCAGCCGGTCCAGCCCCGGCCGCGCCAGCAGATAGCCGAGCCGTGCCGACAGCGACGAGGAAAACACCTGCCGCAGCAGGCCGCCGACCAGTTTCAGCGCGCCCTCGGCGGTCTTCAGCGCGACGTTGCCGGTGAAGCCGTCGGTGACGATCACGTCGGTGGTGCCGGCGGCGATGTCGTGGCCCTCGACGAAGCCGTAGAACTGCGCGCCGAGATAGCTCTCGCGCAGCGCGTCCGCCGCCTGGCGCAGCTGTTCGTCGCCCTTCATCTCCTCGGCGCCGACATTGAGCAGGCCGATGCTGGGCTGCGGCAGGCCGAGCACGGTGCGCGCGAACACGTCGCCCATCACCGCGAACTCGACCAGGTTGCGCACGTCGCAGGCGACGTTGGCGCCGAGGTCGAGCATCACCACGTCGCCGCGCGCCGTGGGTCCGATCGCCGCCATCGCCGGGCGGTCGATGCCGGGCAGCGTCTTGATCACGATTTTCGCCAGCGCCAGCAGCGCGCCGGTGTTGCCGGCGCTCACCACGCCCTCGGCCTCGCCGCTTGCGACCGCGTCGATCGCCAGCCGCATCGAGGCGCCGCGCAGCCGCAGCGCCGCGGCCGCCTTCATGTCGTTGCGGGATCGCCGCCGGCGCATGGCGCACCGCGCGAGTGCGCCGCCGCGCGCCGGTGCCTGTGCAGCAGCCCGCGCAGCCGCACCTCGTCGCCGCAGAGCAGGAAGCGCGCCGCCGGATGGCGTTCGGCCGCCAGCGCCACCCCGGCCACGACCATGTCGGGCGCGTGGTCGCCGCCCATCGCGTCCACGGCCAGGGTGAAACGTTCGCTCACCGCCGCGACCGCACGCCGCGCGCGTGCCGCGTCAGATGCGGACGGCGGCCTTCAGGGCTTTTCCCGCAGCGACCACTTCGCGCCCGTCGTAATGGCCGCAGTGGCCGCAGACATGGTGCGGGCGGCGCAGCTCGCCGCAATTGGGGCACTCGGCATGGGCCTCGTGCGGCAGCGCCTCATGGCTGCGCCGCATGCCGCGCCGCGACGGAGAGGTCTTTCGCTTGGGGACGGCCATCGGGCTGCACTCCGAATCGCGGTGACGCGCCCGGCCGCGCCGGTGCTGTCACGAATCTGGCATAACGAGCCGCGCCGCTTAGCAGAGGCGCCCTGCGCCGGCAAGGCGCGCCGCTGCATGCCGCGTCCGCTCCGTGTATACTGCGGGGCGTGTCCGCGCACCCGCTCAGACGCACCGTCCTGGCCGCTGCCGTCGTGCTCGCCACGGCGAGCCTGGCGGCGGCGGCGCTGCCCCCGCAGGACGCCGCGCCGCCGTCCGAGTCGCTGGCCGGACAGCTGCTGGTCGCCGACCCGTCGATCGGCGATCCGCGCTTCGTCCGCACGGTCATCCTCGTGGTCATCGACGACGCCAACGGCACCGTCGGCATCGCCATCAACCGCCCGATCGGCGAGCGCTCCATCGCCGAGCTGCTGCAGGACGCCGGGCAGGACGCGGCCGGCGTGGCGGGCAGCGTGCGCGTCTTCGCCGGCGGCCCGCTGCAGCCGGAGGCCGGCTTCGTCGTCCACAGCGCCGAGTATCGCCGCCGCGGCACGATCGCGGTCGATCAGCACGTGGCGATGACCGTCAGCCCGGACGTGCTGCGCGACATCGGCCGCGGCAAGGGGCCGAAGCACAGCCTGTTCGCGCTCGGCTATGCCGGCTGGGCGCCGGGGCAGCTTCGCTTCGAGCTGATGCGGCACGACTGGATCGTGGTGCCGGACGACATGAAGCTGCTGTTCGATGCCGACCGCGCCACAATCTGGCAGCGCGCCAGGGCACGCCAGGCGGTGCCGCTGTGACCGCTCACCCCTTGCGCCCGCGCAGCACCGCGAACGGCGACTCCTGCTCGCCTGCCACCGCCGCGTCGAGCGCGGCACCGGGCTTGCGCGGATACGGGTCGAGCGTCAGCGCCAGCTGCTCCGCCGCCGCCTCGCCGAGGTCGATGGCGCCGCCCGCGTAGGGGATCTCGTCCACCCCCTCCAGGTCGATCGCCTCGCCCAGCGCCGCCTCCGGCACGAAGGCGACGGCAAAATCCTCGGCGATGCCGGTCTCGAACGGTTCGAGCGAGACCACGCACTCCCGCACCAGCCGACCGGCCAGCGCGGCGGTCGCCGCGATCCGCCCGGCCTCGCCGCGCACCAGCCGGAACGTCGCCGCGAGCGCCAGCACCGACGGCACGCCGAGCCGCGCCGCCAGCGCCGCGCACTCCGCCGGCGTCGCCGTGACGGTCTGCTCGATCCCGCCGGGACCGATGCGATCGACCGGCACCAGACGGGAGAATTCCGGCCCGCCGGTCATGTCAGCACCGCCTCCGCGGGGAGGAATGTCGCGGTGCCGGCGAGGAACGCCGCCAGCCTCTGCGCGTCGAGATGCGCCGCCTGCGCCCGCGCCGCATCGGCGAGCGCGGCGGCGTGCGGCGCCGCAGCTTCGCGCCAGACGTTGCGCGCCAGCGCCGCCGGCAGCGCCGCCGCATCCGCGCTGGCGAACGCGGCCTCGTAGGCGGCGGCGCGGCCGTGGAACGCCTCCCACATCTGCTTCATCTTGCGCGCCACCGACAGGTCGCCGACGCCGAGCTCGCGCAGGTTGTGGTCCATGTCGCGGAACATCGCATCGAACACCGCCTGCGCCAGATCCGGGCCGGGCGGGGCGGCGTGCTGCAGGCGGCGGATCAGCAGGAAGGCGTGCAGCCCGACCAGGTCGAACCGTCCGTCCAGCGTGTCCGGCACGCCGAGCGCGGCATAGAAGACGGGCGCGCGCGCCGCCGCGACCGCTTCGGCATAGAGCGCCGCAGCCGCCCGCCCGTGGCGCGAACGATGCAGAAATCCCAGCACGCCGGCTCACTCTCCTTCGCGGGCGCGGGCGTGCGAGTTGACAAACGCGACCGCGCCGTGACACGCCACAGGTAGCACCCGCCCCCGCCCGGTCAACCGCCGCGGCGCGCGGGCCGAACCTGCCGCTAAGGATGTCCCGGTGCCCGCCGCCAGCCTCGCCCGCATCGCGCTGCTTGCCCTGCTGCTGGCCCCGCTCGCGGGCTGCGGTACCGTCGGCCTGTTCTCCTGGCCGCCGCAGCCGCGCGGCCAGCAGGTGGACCCGGCCGACATGGCGCAGCTCACTCCCGGCACCTCCACCCGCAAGGACGTGACGGCGCTGTTCGGCACGCCGACGCTCACCGCCAGCTTCGACCCGAACACCTGGATCTACGTCTCGCAGGTCACCCGCCCGGTGATCGCCGGCACGCAGACCGTGCTGAGGCAGCGCGTCTATGCGCTGAGCTTCGACGACGCCGGCGTGCTGCGCGGCATCAAGGTGAAGGACAAGGCGGACGCGCTGCCGGTGCAGGTGGTGGCGCGCAGCACGCCCTCGCCCGGGAGCCATGCGTCGTTCCTGCAGCAGCTGATCGGCAATATCGGCCGCTTCAACCCGGCCGGCGCGGTTCCGGCGGCCACCCCGTCCTCGACCAACACGCCGGGGAACTACTGACGGCGGGCAAAGCGGCGGCGACGTCAGCCCGGCCGCTGCCGGCGCACTGCGCGGCGGCGCAGCGCCAGCAGGAGCGCCGTCGTGTCGCGCTGCAACGCGCGCAGCGAGCCGGAAAAACTGTCCGGCGGCCGCGTCATCGGACCGAACACGCGGTCGTCCAGCAGGTCGAGGTAGAGCGGGTTGGCGACCGGCGACAGCCCCTCCGGCACGCGCGGCGGCGCGCAGTAAACGATCGTGTTCTGCGCATAATACCATTCCGCGCCCGGCGCGTCCTGGATCGCCGGGCGGATGCAATCGACCGGCACCAGCCCGTGCGCGGCGAACAGCGCCGCCCACCACGACTGCTTCTGCTCGTTGACATGGCCCAGGCCGCCCTGCCCCGGCACCGCCGCCGAGAACAGCACCACCGGCGCCGCCTCGGCCAGCAGCGCCACGAACTCCGGCGCGCGCGCCGCCGGCAGATGCTCGGCATATTCCAGCGAGCAGGCGACGTCGAAGCGGCGGCCGAGGCCGGCGACGCGCGCCGCTTCGGCCACCAGGAACTGCTCCGGCGCGATGTGCAACAGGTCGCGCGGCACCTGGTCGCCGTCGATGCCGAGCAGGTCGGTCGCGCCATAGCGCGCGAACGTCGCCAGCAGGTTGCCGGTGCCGCAGCCCACGTCGAGCACCGAGCGCGCCGGGAACCAGCGCACCAGCGCCGGCACGATGGCGGCGGCACTCGCCCACCAGCCGTCCTGCTTCATCTCGTAGTAGCCGTGGTCGTAGAGCGAAGCCGCGCCCACCCGTAATCCTCCGCGTTCGCGCAACTGCGGCGCTGCGGACATGCGGTTCAACCCGCACCCGCGTGGGCGTGCGCCTCCTGCCGGGGCATCTCGGAGCCGGCCAGCATCCGCCGCCGCAACGCCCGCAGCAGCGCGCCGATGTCGCGGCGGAAGGCGCGCACCGCCCCCTTGATGCTGTCGGGCCCGCGCCGCAACGGTCCCGCCACGCGGTCGTCCACCAGGTCGAGATAGAGCCGCGCGGCGACCGGCGCATGGCCCGGCGGCAGCTTCTCCGGCAGGCAATACACCAGGATGTTCTGGGCGTAGTACCACTCGACGTCCGGGACGTGCCAGACCGCCGGCCGGATGCAATCGACGGCGACGTAGCCGTGACGCGCGAACTTCGCCGCCCACCAGGACTGGCGCTGCTCGTTGACGTGCCCCGGCCCGCCCTGGCCGGGGATCGCCGCGCCGAACAGCACCACCGGCGCCGCCGCGACCAGCAGCCGCACGAAATCCTCCGCCGCCGCCTGCGGCAGATGCTCGGCGACTTCCAGCGAGCAGGCGAGGTCGAAGCGGCGCGGCAGCGGCGTGAGCCGGTCGAGGGTCCAGCCGCGCACCATCGTCTCGGGGATGCACAGCAGATCGCGCGGCACGTTCGGCCCGTCGAGGCCGAGCAGGTCGCCGAACTCCGCGCCGGCGGAACGCGGCCAGCAGATTGCCGGTGCCGCAGCCGATTTCGACCGCCGAGCCGACCGTGAACAGATTGAGCATCAGGTCCGCGACCACGTCGGCGGACACGTTCCAGCCGTGCTGGCGGGCGATGAAGTAGTCCCGCTCGTAGCCCAGCGCCATGCTGCATCCCTCTGCCCGTCAAGGGCGGACGCTAGACGATACGCGGCCCAACTCAAGAAAAACCGGGTAAGAAACCTTGCCGATTGCGCAGACGTGAAGTCGCCCGCGGGCATTCGCGCGGCACACTGCGGCGGGCGAACGACGCCCCCGAGAAATCATATGGACCCGATGACAACCCCGGCGCCAGCGCGCGGCCTGTTCTCGCCGGTGCGTCTCGGCCCGTACCTGCTGGCGAACCGGATCGTCATGGGACCGATGACGCGCCGGCGCGCCGACGCAAGCGACGCGCCGCACGCGCTGCAGGCGGAATACTACGCCCAGCGCGCCGCCGCCGGGCTGCTGGTGGCCGAGGGCGCGCAGGTCTCACCGCAGGGCAAGGGCTACCCCGGCACGCCGGGCATCCACAGCGCGGCGCAGATCGCCGGCTGGCGGCTGACCACCGAGGCCGTGCATCGGCGCGGCGGCCGCATTTTTCTGCAATTGTGGCATGTCGGGCGCGTCTCGCATCCGCTGCTGCAGCCCGACGCTGCGCTGCCCGTCGCCCCCTCCGCGCTGGCCGCCCCCGGCCTGGCGGAGACGCCGGAGGGACCGAAACCGTTCCCAGTGCCGCACGAACTCGGCGCCGGCGAAATATGCAAGATGGTTGCACAATTCGCCGACGCGGCCGAGAACGCCAGGCGGGCGGGGTTCGACGGGGTCGAGCTGCACGGCGGCAACGGCTTCCTGATCGACCAGTTTTTGCGCGAGAGCAGCAACCGCCGCGGCGACGCCTATGGCGGCACGCAGGTTAACCGGTTGCGGTTCCCGCTGGAGCTGGTCGATGCGGTGTGCGGCGTGTGGCAGCCGGAGCGGGTCGGCGTGCGCGTCTCGCCGATCAATCCATGGGGCGGCATGTTCGACAGCGATCCGGCCGGGCTGTTCGGCCGGCTGGCGGAGGCGCTGTCGTTGCGCGGCATCGCCTACCTGCACGTGGCGGAGACGCGCACGCGCCGGCCGATGTTCAGCTGGACCCGGCTGCGGCGGCGGTTCCGCGGCCTCTACATCGCCAATGGCGGCTTCGACCGCTACCGCGCCGAGGTGGCGCTGCGCAGCGGGCGGGCGGACCTGATCTCGTTCGGCCGCGCCTTCATCGCCAACCCCGACCTGGTGCAGCGCCTGAAACTCGGGGCGGCGCTGCGGCCGGCGGACCCGGCGACGTATTACGGCGGCGATGCGCGCGGCTACACGGATTATCCGCCGCTGACCGCGGACGAACACGCGCGGCTGCCGCGCTTCGACTGGCGCGGCGCGATGCTGGCGGAGCTGCGGCGGTGGTAGGTCAGCCGAAATGGCTCCAGCCGCCGACGGCGAGCTTTTGTTCCGCTCCGTCGGCATCGCGCACCACCACGCGCGGCGGGCCGGCGACGAAGCGGCCGATGCGGGTCACCGGCACCGCGCCCGCAGCATCGCGCAAGGCCGCTTCGCGGTCGGGCGGCACGGCCATCGCGAGTTCGTAATCGTCGCCGCCGGTGAGGATGCGCGTGAGCGTGTCCGGCAGTGTCGCCCGCGCCGCCGGCGACAGCGGCAGGTCGGCGGCAAAAATCTCGGCGCCGCAGCCGCCGGCGCGGCAGAGATGCCCTACGTCCTGCACCAGCCCGTCCGACACATCCATCGCCGCCGCGACGATGCCGTGCCGCGCGACCCCGAGCCGCGGGCGCGGCAGGCGGTAGCGGTCGGCGAGGTAGCCGGTCGGGTCGGCCAGCTCGCCGCGCGCGGCCAGCAGCCCGAGCGCGCCGTCGCCGATCGTGCCGGTGACCCACAGCGCATCGCCCGGCCGCGCGCCGACCCGCCGCACCGCCTCGCCCGCCGCGACCGTCCCGAGCACGGTCAGCGACAGGCTGACCGGGCCAGGCGTCGAGGTGGTGTCGCCGCCGAGCAGCGTGATGCCGAACTCGCGCTGGTCCTGCGCCAGCCCCGCGGCGAAGCCGGCGAACCAGGCGTCCGGCGTGGCGCGCGGCACCGAGACGGTCATCAGGTAGCCGAGCGGCGCCGCCCCCATCGCGGCAAGGTCGGAAAGATTCGTGCGCAGCAGCTTGCGGCCGACCAGGTCGGGCGGATCGTCCGGCAGGAAATGCACGCCCGCCACCATCGCGTCGGCGGCGATCACCAGCTCGCGGCCCGCCGGCACGGCAAGCACCGCCGCGTCGTCGGTCAGGTCGAGCGCGCCCGGTCCGGCGAGCGGGCGGAAATGGCGCGCGATGAGCGAAAATTCGGCGGGGAGCGGGTCCGCCGTCATGCCGGCGCGAATTCGCCCGGCCGCAACTGCCGCGCCAGCCGGTCGAGCACGCCGTTGGCCATGCGCGGCTCGTCGCCGTCGAAGAAGCCGTGCGCCACGTCGAGATACTCGTTGATGACGACGCTCGCCGGCGGCCCCTCCGGCATCAGCAGTTCGGCGGTGCCGGCGCGCATCACCGCGCGCAGCACCGGATCGAGCCGCAGCAGCGGCCAATCGGCCGAAAGCACCTCGGCGATCATCCCGTCGATGCGCTCCTGCTCGCGCGTCGCCACGCGCACGATGCGACGCGAACAGCGGCACATGCGCGTCCGGCGCCCGCCCCTCCTCGAACCCGCCGTTACCCGGCAGCTCGCCGAAACGGTGGCGGACAAACTCGTCGATCACGGTTTCCGCGCCGGTCTGCGCCTGCTCGCTCTGGAACAGCGCCTGCACCGCGGCGAGGCGCGCGGCCGTGCGCGCGCGCGGACGGTGTTGCGGCGGCGCGCGCCATCACTCGGCTCCCAGCCAGCGCGCAGCCGCGATCTGCCGCAACGCCGCCGCCGCCGCCTCGGCGCCCTTGTTGGGGCCGTCGCTGCCGGAGCGCGCCTCGGCCTGCGCCAGCGCATCGACCGTCAGCAGCCCGTTGCCGAGGCACAGCGCGAACTGCAGCACCACCGCGGTGATGCCGGCCATCGCCTCGCGGCAGACGAACTCGTAGTGGTCGGTCTCGCCCTTCACCACGCAGCCCAGCACCACGAAGCCGTCGAAGCGCCGCCGCCCGCGCAACGCGAGCCGCACCGCGCCCGCCAGCTCCAGCGCGCCGGCCACGTCGAGAACGTCGTAGCTGGCGCCGGCCTCCGTCAGCAGGCGCGCGGCGCCGTCGCGCAGGCCATCGACCACTTCGGCGTAGTACGGCGCGCGCACGATCAGCAAATGCGGCGGCGGCGCCGTCGAGGCGGGGCACGGCGGGCGGCTTCGCGTCGCGCGTGCTCATGGGCAGCCGAGCGAGCGCTGCTCGACGATGTTCAGGCCGTAGCCCTCCAGTCCCACGATGGTGCGGTGCGTGTTGGAGAGCAGCACCATGTCCCGCACGCCGAGGTCGAGCAGGATCTGCGCGCCGATGCCGTAGTCGCGCAGCTCGCCGGCCGGACGCGGGCTGGCCGAGAGCGTGCCCACGCGCTCGGAAAGCTTGGTCGCGCGGTTCTCGCGGATCAGCACGACGACGCCGCGGCCGTCTGCGGCGATCATGCGCATCGCCGCGTGCAGCGCCGCCAGCGCGATTTCCCGGCGACGATGTCGTCCAGCAGATCGACGGCGTGCATGCGCACCAGCACCGGGCCGCCGGATGCGACATCGCCCTTCACCAGAACCAGATGCTCGGCGTATTCGACGGTGTTGGCATAGACCAGGCACTGCCAGTCGCCGCCGATCTCGTGCGCGAGCGTGCCTTCCTCCACGCGCTTCACCAGGCGCTCGGTGCGGCGGCGATGCGCGATCAGGTCGGCGATGGTGCCGAGCTTGAGTTGTGGCGCTGCGCGAAGGCGACGAGGTCGGGCAGCCGCGCCATCGTGCCGTCGTCGTTCATGATCTCGCAGATCACCGCCGACGGATTGAGGCCGGCGAGCCGCGCGATATCGACCGCCGCCTCGGTATGGCCGGCGCGCACCAGCGCCCCGCCCTCGCGCGCGACCAGCGGAAAGACGTGGCCCGGCGTCACGATGTCGTCGCGGCCGCATTCGGGATTGATCGCGACCGCGATGGTGTGCGCGCGGTCGTGCGCGGAGATGCCGGTGGTCACGCCGCTCGCGCGCCTCGATCGATACGGTGAAGGCGGTCTGGTGGCGCGTGCCGTTGGCCTGGCTCATCAGCGGCAGGCCGAGCTGCTCGACGCGATGCCGGGTCAGCGCGAGGCAGATCAGGCCGCGGCATTGCCGCGCCATGAACGTCGATCGCTTCGGGGGTGGCGAACTGCGCCGGGATGACGAGGTCGCCTTCGTTCTCGCGGTCCTCGTCGTCCACCAGAATGAACATGCCGGCCGTTGCGCGCCTCCTCGACCAGTTCCTCGATCGAGGAGAGGTAGTCGTGCAGGCCGCGCGTCATCAGGTCGTGGCTCATGAAGTCTCCTGCAGCCGCGCGACGTAGCGCGCCAGCATGTCGATCTCGATGTTCACCGCATCGCCCGGCTTCAGCAGGCCGAATGTCGTCACCGCGGCGGTGTGCGGGATGATGTTGACGCCGAAGGTCGCACCTTCGACCTCGTTGACGGTCAACGACACGCCGTCGACGGCGACGCTGCCTTTCGGCGCGATGAAGCGCGCGAGCGGCGCCGGCACGCGGAAGAGCCAGCGGGTCGAGCCGTTCTCGGGCGTCGCCGACAGCACGTCGCCGACGCCGTCCACGTGGCCGGAGACGATGTGGCCGCCGAGTTCGTCGCCGACGCGCAGCGGGCGTTCCAGGTTGACGCGCGTGCCGGCGCGCCAGCGGCCGAGCGTGGTTTTCGCCAGCGTCTCGGCCGAGGCCGTGGCGGCGAACCAGTCCGGCCCGCTTTCCACCGCGGTCAGGCAGCAGCCGGAGCAGGCGATCGAGGCGCCGAGCGGGATGCTTTGCGCGTCGGCCCAGCCGGGCGGCGTGGCGATGACGAGGCGCATGTCCCGCCCGCCGCCGATCGGCGTGACATCGCGCACGGTGCCGAGGCCGGTGACGATGCCGGTGAACATCAGCCCTCCGTCAGTTCCCTCTCCACCCCCAGGGGTGGAGAGGGAGAAGCAGCGGCGCTGATGGGCGGGTGCCGATCGTCCATTACGCCGCCCGCCTGAGTTCGGTCAGCACGTCCGCGCCGACCGGCCGCGTCGCCTCGCGCACGAAGCGGGGCATGCCGGCGAGGCGGGTGACGCCGAACGCCTGCGCCGCCGGCCAGCCATCGCCGCCCATCACCGCCGGCGCCTGGAACCACGCCATCCGGTCCACCAGATCCGCGCGCAGCAGCGCCGCGGCAAGCTGCGCGCCGCCCTCCGACCAGCAGCCGCGTGATGCCGCGCTCCGCCAGCACGCGCAATGCGTCCACGAGATCGACCCCCAGCCCGACACCCGCGCCGGCCGGCGCGACGCCGAGCACCACCACCCCTGCCCCGACAAGCACGCGCCGGCGCTCGGCATCGGCGTCGTGACGCGCCAGAATCCAGGTCGGCGTCTCGCGCGCGGTCGCGACCAGCCGCGCCGTAAGGGGCGTTCGCAGGTGGCTGTCGGCCACCACGCGCACCAGCGGCGTCGGGCGGAAGCCTTGGATGCGGCAGGTCAGGTCCGGGTCGTCGGCCACCACCGTGCCGACGCCGACCATGACCGCGTCGCTGCGCCCGCGCAACGCATGCGCCGCACGCCGCGCTGCCTCGCCGGTGATCCAGCGGCTCTCGCCCCCGTGCGTCGCGATGCGCCCGTCCAGCGTCGCGGCGAGTTTCAGCGTCACCAGCGGACGGCCGAGGCCGACGCGGGCGAAGAAGCCGGCATTCACCTCCTCCGCCTCGGCACCGAGCAGCCCCGCCTCCACCGCGATGCCGGCCTCGCGCAGGCGGGCGAGGCCTTGGCCGCTCACGCGCGGGTCGCGGTCCTGCGTCGCCGCCACCACGCGCGCGACGCCGGCGGCGATCAGTGCGTCGGTGCAGGGCGGCGTGCGGCCGTGATGGCAGCACGGCTCCAGCGTCACATAGACCGTGGCGCCGCGCGCCGCGGCGCCGGCCATCGCCAGCGCGAGCGGTTCGGCATGCGGCCGGCCGCCGGGGGCGGTGACGGCGCGGCCGACCACGCGGCCGTCCTTGACCACGACGCAGCCGACCGCCGGATTGGGCCAGGAATTGCCGAGACCCCGCCGCGCCAGCGCCAGCGCCGCGCGCATGTGTGACTGATCCGCCATCCCGCCGCTATGTGGGTTCGCTGAGTTGACCGAGGAAGGCCTCGAAATCCTTGGCCTCGCGGAAGTTGCGATAGACCGAGGCGAAGCGGACATAGGCCACCGCATCGACCTCCTTCAGCGTCTCCATCACCAGTTCGCCGATCTGCTTGCTGGGGATGTCGCTCTCGCCGGAGGCTTCGAGCTGGCGGACGATGCCGTTGACGATGCGCTCGATGCGCTCCTCGGCACCGGCCGCTTGCGCAGTGCCACGCGGACCGAGCGGGCGAGCTTGTCGCGGTCGAACGGCACGCGCCGCCCGTCGGTTTTCGCAACGATCAGGTCGCGCAGCTGCACGCGCTCGATGGTGGTGAAGCGCTGGCCGCAGGCGGCGCAGAAGCGGCGGCGCCGGATCGCCGCACCGTCGTCGGTCGGGCGGCTGTCCTTCACCTGGGTGTCGTCGTGGCCGCAGAACGGGCAGTGCATGGACGGTCAGCCGTGTTCGGGCACGCGCGTCAGTGCCGCCCCGCATAGATCGGAAACCGCGCGCACAGCTCCTGCACGCGCTCGCCCACCGCCTGCTCGGCCGCGGCGTTGGCTGCCGTCGTTGGAGCGCGCCAACCCGTCCAGCACCTCGCCGATCATCCGGCCGATCTCCTGGAACTCCGCAACCGCCGAAGCCGCGCGTGGTGCCGGCCGGCGTGCCGAGGCGGATGCCCGAGGTGATGGTGGGCTTTTCCGGGTCGAACGGGATGGCGTTCTTGTTGGCGGTGATGTGGGCGCGCTCCAGGCTCGCCTCCGCCGCCTTGCCGGTCACGCGCTTGGGGCGCAGATCGACCAGCATCAGGTGGCAGTCGGTGCCGCCGGTGACGATCGCCAGCCCCTGCTCGACCAGGGTTTCGGCCAGCGCGCGCGCGTTCTCGGCCACCGCGCGCTGGTAGGTGCGGAACTCCGGCCGCAGCGCCTCGCCGAACGCCGCGGCCTTGCGCGGCGATGACGTGCATCAGCGGGCCGCCCTGCAGGCCGGGGAACAGGGCGGCGTTGATCTTCTTGCCGAGCTCCGGGTCGTTGCCGACCACCATGCCGCCGCGCGGGCCGCGCAGCGTCTTGTGCGTCGTCGTGGTGCACGACATGCGCGTGCGGCAGCGGGCTGGGAAAGACGCCGGCGGCGACCAGCCCGGCGAAATGCGCCATATCGACCATGAAATACGCGCCGACCTCATCGGCGACGCGGCGGATCCGGGCGAAAGTCGATGACGCGCGGATAGGCCGAGCCGCCGGCGATGATCAGTTTCGGCCGATGCTCGCGCGCCAGGCGCTCCAGTTCCTCGTAGTCGAGGATGCCGTCCTCGCGGCGCACGCCGTACTGCACGGCGTGGAACCATTTCCCCGACAGGTTCGGCGCCGCCCCGTGCGTCAGGTGGCCGCCGGCGGCGAGGCTCATGCCGAGAATGGTGTCGCCGGGCTGCAGCAGGGCGAGGAACACCGTCTGGTTGGCCTGCGCGCCGGAATGCGGCTGCACGTTGGCGAAGCCGCAGTCGAACAGCTTTTTCGCGCGGTCGATGGCCAGCTGCTCGGCCACATCGACCTAGACGCAGCCGCCGTAGTAGCGCCGGCCCGGATAGCCCTCGGCGTATTTGTTGGTGAGCACGGAGCCTTGCGCCTCCAGCACCGCGGCGGAGACGATGTTTTCGCTGGCGATCAGCTCGATGCCGTCCTGCTGGCGCACCAGTTCGCGGCCGATGGCGGCGGCGAGTTCGGGATCGGTCTCGGCCAGCGGGGCGGCGAAGAAGCGCCGCAGGCTGGCGGCGGGCGACTGCTCGTTCATCGGGGCATCCCTCCGGACGCGGGGCGGGTGCTGTAACACGGGCGGCGGCGGGGCGAAACGGCGTGCGGCGCGCGAAATGAGTCTATCTTCGGGACTCCAGCAACGACGCCGCGATCTCGGCAACCGCGCGGAACAGCATCAGCGGCTCGTCGCGGGACGGCAGGAAGCCGCGCCGTTGCCAGAACGCCGCAGCATCGGCATCGACCGCGCGCACGAGCAAGGCACGTCCGCCAACCAGCTGCGCGCCGGCCACCGAGCGCAACAAGGCGTGACGCAGCAAACCCGAGCCGACGCCCCGGCCGGTCCATCGCGTATCGACCGCCAGTTGCCCGAGCAGGAGACAAGGGACCGGGTTCGGCGGCTGCCCGGTGCGGATGCTGCGCGGCATGGCGGAAGGCACGACGGCGGTCGGCGCCAGGCCGTAGTACCCGACCACGTCGCCGCCCTCGTGGACGACCACGACGACCGTGAAACCGCGCTCCTGGTTGGCCAGGGCGCGAGCCTTCAGCCAATGGTCGAGTACCGGCTTGCCGCAGGAGAACCCTGCGACCGAATGCACAGGCGTCAGAAGTTCGGGCGTCGAGACCACTTCGCCGTCAGTTGTCGTGTCCGGGCTTCTCCCAGGGCGTCGGGCGGCGGAGCAGCGCGACCATTTCCGGAACAGCGACCGCCGGCGCCGCGATGGCGGCGCTGAAGGCGGCAAAGTCCCGCGGCGTCATGCGGACCAGCGCCGCTTCCATCAGCACGTCCTCGGCCGCCCGTACGGCAGCGTCACGCATGAAGTCGGTCCGCGACCGCCCACGCAGACCGGCCGCCCGGTCAATGATCGCGAGGTCAGCCGACGGCAGTCGCATCGACAACGGATGATCTTTGCGTCCGGCCCTGGTCGTCATGGGATTCTCCTGTCGTACCAGAGACGTAGCCGATTGTAGTGCAGTCTGCAATACGCGGCGGCGCTTGGCATCGCGCTCCGCCGAGCCTAAGCCATCTTGTCTCGCCCGCCCGGAGTTCCGCGCCATGTCCCTCGGCCGCTTCCCCGCCGCCCGCCCGCGCCGCAACCGGCACGATGCCTGGACGCGCCGGCTGGTGGCGGAGCACCGGCTGTCGGTCGATGACCTGATCTGGCCGGTGTTCGTCATGGCAGGCCGCAACACGGCCGAAGACGTGCCCTCCATGCCCGGCGTGCAGCGGGTGACGCTCGACCGGCTCGCCGGCCACGTCGCCGAGGGCGTCGATCTCGGCATTCCCGCCATCGCCCTGTTCCCCGCGACACCGCCCGAGAAGAAGGACGCCGAGGGAACCGAATCCGCCAACCCCGACAACCTGATCTGCTCGGCGACCCGGCTGCTCAAGCGCGAATTCCCCCAGGTCGGGCTGGTCGGCGACGTGGCGCTCGACCCCTACACCGACCACGGCCACGACGGCGTGATCCGCCACGGCTACGTCGCCAACGACGAAACCCTCGAAGTGCTGACCCGCCAGGCGGTGGTGCAGGCAGAGGCCGGGATCGACGTGATCGCACCCTCCGACATGATGGACGGGCGCGTCGGCGCGATCCGCACCGCGCTCGACGCCGCGGGGCTGATCCACACCCGCATCATGTCCTACGCCGCGAAATACGCCTCGGCGTTCTACGGCCCGTTCCGCGACGCGGTCGGCTCCTCCGGCGCGCTCAAGGGCGACAAGCGCACCTACCAGATGGACCCCGCCAATTCCGACGAGGCGCTGCGCGAGGTGGCGATGGACCTCGACGAAGGCGCCGACATGGTGATGGTCAAGCCCGGCCTGCCCTATCTCGACATCGTCCGGCGCGTCCACGAGCGGTTCGGCGTGCCGACCTTCGCCTATCAGGTGTCGGGCGAGTACGCGATGATCATGGCCGCTTCCGGCAACGGCTGGCTCGATCACGACGCCGCCATGATGGAGAGCCTGCTCGCCTTCAAGCGCGCCGGCGCGGCCGGCGTGCTGACGTATTTCGCGCCCGCCGCTGCCCGGCTGCTGGGCCGCCGCTAGGATCGAAGGCTCGCCGGCAGACGCGGCTCAGCCTCGATCGGGGACGGCGCAACATGCCTCGCCGCGCCACGCCTCCCGGCCTTCCTTGACCAGGAACCAGACGACGCCGAGGGAAGTCACGGGATCGACCCACCAGGCCCCGGTCAGCGCCTCGGCAACCTGGCCGACCACCACCACCACCGACAGCCAGCCGCAGGTGACGCTTTCCATCGCGTCGGCGCGCATGGCGCGGCTGCCGAGCCTGTCGGCGACCGCAAGCTTGCGCCGCGCGAGGCCATACATCGCCGGGATCGCGAGGCCGGCGACGATCAGCCCCGGCCAGGAAAAGGCGGAACCCGTGCGCATCCCGAACTTCCAGGCCGCCGCGAGCACGACATAGGCCGCGAGCGCCAGCAACAGGAAGCCGGCGGCGCGGCTGGCCATCCGTTCCGCGCCTTCGGCGAAGGCTTCGCCCCGTCGCAGCTCGACGGTCAGGCGCCAGATCAGCACGCCGGCCGAAGCAAGCTCGATGACGCTGTCGATGCCGAACGCCATCAGGGAAACGCTGCCGGCCTGGACGCCGCTCCAGATCGCGACGCCCGCCTCGATCACCATCCATGCCAGCGTCAGGTATTCCAGCCGGAAGGCGTCGCGGATCAGCGCCGCGCGGTCGGAACCCGGCGCTTGAGGCACGCAGCACGGATCGCCGCAGGACATATCGGGACACCTCGGACGCATCAGCTCGCCGGCAGGCCAGGGATGTTGACGCCAAAAGTCTGCAGCAGCAAGACGACGTTGAGCACCAGGATGATCGCCGTCCCGACGATCGCCGCCACGTCGGTCAGCCGGCTGTTGGCGAACTCGCCCATGATGCGGCGGTTGCGGGTGAACAGGACGAGCGCGACCATCGGGATCGGCAGGGCGAAGGACAGCACCACCTGGCTGATCACCAGCGCTCTGGTCGCGTCCGCGCCGAGGCCGATCACCACGAAGGCCGGCAGCATGGTGACCAGGCGCCGCACCCAGATCGGGATGTGGAAGCCCACGAAGCCCTGCATGATCATCTGCCCGGCCATCGTCCCCACCGCCGAGGAGGAGATGCCGGACGCCATCAGCGAAATCAGGAACACAGTCGCCGCACCGGCCCCCAGCAGCGGGGTCAGCGTATGATAGGCGGTCGCGATCTCCGCGACGTCGCTATGGCCGGCATGGAACGCGGCCGACGCCATGACCACCATCGCCATGTTGACCAGCCCGGCGACGATGAGCGCGATGATGACTTCCCGGTTCGAGAAGCGCAGCACGATCCGGCGTTCGGCCGCATTGCGCGACGGCACGCGCCCCTGCGTCAGTCCGGAATGCAGGTAGATCGCGTGCGGCATCACGGTGGCGCCGATGATGCCCACCGAGATGGTCAGCGCGGCCGCATCCGGCATGGCCGGCAGGACCGAGTGCAGCGCCGCCTGCCCCCACGCCACCGGGGCGACGAACATCTCGATCAGGTAACACAATCCGATGACGGCGATGAGGCCGCCGATGATCAGCTCGATCGGCCTGAAGCCGCGTCCCTGGACCATCAGGATGCCGTAGGTGACGATGCCGGTCACCACCATGCCGGCGATCAGGGGCATGCCGAACAGCAGCGCAAGGCCGATGGCGCCGCCCAGGAACTCGGCGAGATCGGTGGCCATCGCGGCCACCTCGCTGATCCCCCACATGGCATAGACGGCGCCGGGCCGGAACTGATCGCGGCACATCTCGGCGAGGTTGCGGCCGGTGACGATGCCCAGCTTGGCGGACAGCGCCTGGAACAGCATGGCGATCAGGTTGGCCATCAGGACAACCCAAAGCAGCGCGTAGCCGTAGCCGGCGCCGGCCTGGATGTTGGTGGCGAAATTGCCGGGGTCCATGTAGGCGATCGAGGCGATCACCGCCGGTCCCGCGAACAGCAGGCCGGCCCGCAGCCCGCCCCGCCGCCCGATCAGCACCTCGTGGGCGGCCGCAGCCGTCCGCGCGCTCATGCCCTGCATCGCCGCATCACTCATCGGCACTCTCGCTCCCGCGTCGCCCTCGGCGTCGTCCGTTGTCTTCAGCATCGTCCCGATTTTGTAGCATGGGCTACAAATGACAGCAAGGGATTTGGAACACGGGCCGGGTTGCGTCAAGGCGCGGCGCGGGCGATACGCGCGGGCAGGCTTCCGGGGGAGTTGCCGTTGTCCGTGCCGCCCGCCTCGCTGCCCGCCGAGCCGACCCAGGCGCGCCGCTTCGGCAAGGCGCGAACGGCGCAGGCGACCGCGCTCGTCGAGGACTACGCCGAACTCATCGCCGACCTGCTGGCGAGCGAGGGCGAGGCGCGGCCGACCGACATCGCGCGCCGGCTCGGCGTCTCGCACGCCACCGCGATAAAAGCGATCGCCCGGCTCAAGCGCGACGGGCTGGCGACGGCGCGGCCGTATCGCGGCGTGTTCCTCACCGAGAGCGGCGAGCGGCTGGCCGCACGGGTGCGCGAGCGGCACCGGCTGGTGGTCGATGTGCTGCTCGCCCTCGGCGTGCCGGCGGAGGCGGCGGAGCAGGACGCCGAGGGCATCGAGCACCACGTCTCCGACGCCACGCTGGCGGCGTTCTCGCGGTTCCTTACGGGACGGTAGCTGGCGCGCGGCGGAACGTGCAGAACTGGAACCGTTGTACCGGGCCGGACGGCGTGACGTGCGCCTGCCGCCGCGTGTCCACCAGCACAAACCCAGGCCCGAGCGCCGCCGCCAGGCTGTCGGCGTCGTGGCGGATCACCGGCAGGCCGCTGCACCGCGCCGGGCCATCCGGGGCGAAGGTGCCGATGACGACATGGCCGCCGGGCGCGATGGCCTGCCGGAGCCGCGCCATATAGGCGGTGCGATCGGCCGGCTCGGTCAGGAAATGAAACGCGGCGCGGTCGTGCCAGAGGTGGTAGCGGCGCGGCGGCGTCCAGGTGGTCGCATCGGCGACGATCCACTGCACCTGAGCCGCCCGACCGCCGAGGCGCGCGCGGGCAGCGGCGAGTGCCGCCTCGGACAGGTCGAGTACCGTCACGTCGGCAAAACCGCGGTCCAGCAGATGATCGACCAGTCGCGAAGCGCCGCCGCCGATGTCGATGACGGCGGCCTCGGGCGGCGTTCCCGCGCGGGCAACGAGGTCGAGCGAGACCGCAGGTTCCGCCTCGAACCAACTCACGTCGGTCTCACCCTTGCTGCGATAGACGGTCTGCCAATGGACCTGACGCGCCGTGCCGCTCACGCTACCCTCACTCCGCACCCGCGGTGTCGATCCCCGTCGGAGTTGAACATGGCCATGCCGCCCATCCTCGACAACAAGCACCCGCGCGCGCCGTCGGTGTTTTTGCCCGCGGCACTGCTGCGCGAGGCGCGGCGGCAGAAGCGGCTGGCCACGGTCGCGGTGCCGCCGGTCTGCCTGCTCGATCCCGACGGCGACATCGTGCGCGCGCTGCGCCAGCGCAGCCAGGCCGCACCATTCGCGGGCTGGCCATGTTATCACACGACGCTTGAGACCTTCGTGCTGGCCGGGCAGCCGGTCGGCGTCATCGGCTGTGCGGTCGGCGCGGCGTTCGCTGTGCTGGTGGCCGAAGAATTGTTCGCGAGCGGCTGCCAGCTGCTGGTGAGCCTGACCTCAGCCGGGCAGATCGTGCCGGCCGGGCGGCCGCCCTACTTCGTCGTCATCGACCGCGCGTTGCGCGACGAGGGCACCAGCTATCACTACGCCCCACCGGCCGAGTTCGCCGATGCGGACGCGCGCCTTGTCGCCGCCGCTGCACGCGCGCTGGCCGGGCAGGCCGCGCGGGTGGTGGTGGGATCGAGTTGGACGACGGATGCGCCGTTCCGCGAAACCGCGGCGGCGATCGACGCCGCGCGCACCAAAGGCATCCTGGCGGTCGAGATGGAGGCAGCTGCGCTTTACAGTTTCGCGCAAGCGACCGGGGTGCGGGTGCTTTGCCTCGCGCATGTTACCAACACGATGGGCCAGGCCGACGCCGATTTCGAGAAAGGCGAGGCCGACGGCACGCACGACGCGCTGGCCGTGCTCGCAGCCGTGGTCGGTGCCTTACATTCGTGACAGACGAACGCGACGCCGCGCTCAGTGCAGCTTCACGCTCGGTCCCGGCTGCTGGGTCAGCCCGCTGGTCAGCGTCCGCCAAAACACCGCGCGCCCGCCGTACAGCGCCGCCTGGTGCATCCTGTAAAGCATGCGATAGACGAAGCGGGCGAAATAGCCCTCGATGAACACGCTGCGGCCGAGCAGCCCGCCCATCAGGCTGCCCACGGTAGAGTATTTGCCGAGCGACACCAGCGAGCCGAAATCCTGATACACGTAGGGCAGCAGCGGTTCGCCGGCGAGCCGGCGGCGCAGTTGGCGCAGCAGGTGCGATGCCTGCTGGTGTGCCGCCTGCGCCCGCGGCGGCACCGGCTGCGCGCGGCCGGGACGCGGGCAGCAGGCGCAGTCGCCGAACGCAAAAATGTCGGCGTCGCGCGTGGTCTGCAACGTCGGCTGCACGACCAGCTGGTTGATGCGGTTGGTCTCCAGCCCGTCCAGGTCGCGCAGCACGTCCGGCGCCTTCACGCCGGCGCACCAGATCACCAGCTCCGAGGCGATGAAGTCGCCGCTCGCCAGCACCACGCCGTCGGCGCGCACTTCGTTCACCCGCGCCCCGGTGCGCAGCTCGACGCCGAGTTGTTCCAGCAGCGTGCGCGTGGCGTCGGCGATGCGCTCGGGCAGCGCCGGCAGGATGCGGTCGGCGGCCTCGATCAGGATGATGTGGATGTCGCGCTCCGGGTCGATGCGGTCCAGCCCGTAGGCGACCACCGCGCGCACGGTGCGGTGCAGTTCCGCCGCCAGTTCCGTTCCCGTCGCGCCGGCGCCGATGATGGCGACATGCAGCTGGCCCGGCCGCACCGGCTCCGCCTGCGTGTTGGCGCGCAGGCAGGCGTTGACCAGGCGGCGGTTGAAGCGCGTCGCCTGCTCCGGCGTGTCCAGCGGCACGGCAAACTGGCGCGCGCCCGGCGTGCCGAAATCGTTGGTGACGCTGCCGATGGCGATCACCAGCGTGTCATAGCCGAGGCTGCTCGGCGGCGTGATCTCGCGCCCCTCCTCGTCATACGTGGCGGCGAGCCGGATCAACTTGCGCGCGCGGTCGAGCCCGACGAATTCGCCGAAGCGGTAGGTGAAATGCCGCCAGTGCGCCTGCGCGAGATAGTTCAGCTCGTGCTGGGCGCGGTCGATGCTGCCGGCGGCGACGGCGTGCAGCAGCGGCTTCCACAGATGCGTGCGCGCGCGCTCGACCAGCGAGATATGTGCCCGCCCGCGCTTGCCGAGCGTCTCGCCGAGCCGCGTGACCAGTTCCAGCCCGCCGGCGCCGCCGCCGACCACCACGATCCGGTGCGGCGCGGCGGCGACGGTCGCCGGCGGCGCGCGTATGTCCAAGGCGTCATCGGCCATCACGACCTCCAGCGGGCCGTCCCTGCGGACACCGGGCGGCAGGGACGCGCACGGCGTCTTGACCGCCGCGCAACCAACCCGGGCCGGCGGCAGCGTTATGCTCGGGGCTGGCCGTTCCGAACCGCAAGGAGTTTTTTCGGGTGCGCATATCCTGGATCATCGTGCTTCTGCCGCTGGCGCTCGGCGGCTGCTTGTCGTTCAGCAGCAGCAACCCGCCGCCGCCGGCCAGCAACACCGTGGTGGTGCCGCCAGGCTCCTCGGCCGTCTGCGCCAACGGCACCGCGCCGCCCTGCTAGCGTTGCCGCTCGGCCGCGGCCTCGCGCGCCTGTGACATGACCTGGCCGGCGAACACGATCGGGCCGCCCAGCGTCACGCCGGCGGCGCGCAGGCCGTCGGCGGTCCAGGTGTTGCACGTGCTGAACGCATCGTAGGTGCCGGCGGCGGCCCAGAACACGCTGCCCGGATAGGGGCCGTCGCGCAGCCGGATCGGCGCGCCGGCCGCGTCCCGCTTCAGCGAGCGCCCCATGAACCGCCGCAGCGCCGCCTCGGCGGCCGGCGAAACGTGCAGGACGACGACGTTCTCTGCGCCGAACGCGGCCTGCGGCGGCGCGCGCAGCGCCGTCATCAGCAGCGCCGCCCGGCTCGGCAAGAGCGCAGAAAGTTCGGTCAGCAGGCCGTGGTCCTGCGAGACCAGATACTGCCGCTCGCCAAAGCCGAAACAGAGCACGCGCACGCCCGAAAAACCCGCTGCGAGGTCGGCGAGCGGATCGTCCGCCGGCGGCGCGGCCACGCAGAGGTCGGTGTGCCAGCCGCGGTCGGCGACGGCGATCCAGGCGGTCGCCGGCGCCGGCGGGAAGGACGCCGCCGGCGCCGCACAGCCGGCCAGGGCAAGCCCGAGCAGTGCCGCGAGCACACGCCACATGCGGCGCGGCTGCTAGACCACGCCCCGCTCGCGCAGGCCGGCGATCTCGGCCGCGCTCATGCCGAGCAGGCCGCCGAGCACCTGGTCGGTGTGCTCGCCCAGCAGCGGCGGCGGCAGGCGGTAGTCGGGCGGGGTGGCGGACAGGCGCACCGGGTTGGCGAGCAGCTTCACCCGCCCGCCCGCGGCGGTCGGATGCGCCATCTCCACCACCATGCCGCGCGCCTTCACCTGCGGGTCGGCGAACACCTCCGACAGGCGGTTGATCGGGCCGCAGCCGATCTACAGCGCCTCCAGCCGCTCCAGCCACCACGCGGTCGGGTGCTGCCGCAACACCGGCGCCAGCGTCTCGGTCACCAGCGCGCGGTTCTGCACCCGCGCGGCGTTGGTGGCGAAGCGCGGGTCGGACGGCAGGTCGGCCATGCCGAAGCCATCGCAGAAGCGGCGGAAGGTGGCGTCGTTGCCGACCGACAGCACGACGTACCCATCCGCGGTCGCGAAAACCTGATACGGCACGATGTTGGGGTGCTGGTTGCCCAGCCGCACCGGGTCCTCGCCGGTCGCCAGGTAGTTCATGCCCTGGTTGGCGAGCCAGGCGACATGCGTGTCCAGCATGCCGATGTCGATGTACTGGCCCTCCCCGGTGTGCTCGCGGTGGCGCAGCGCGGCGAGGATGCCGATGCAGCCGTAAAGCCCGGCGAACAGGTCGGCGACCGGCACGCCCACCTGCTGCGGCATCCCCTCCGGCTCGCCGGTCAGGCTCATCACCCCGCCCATCGCCTGGATCAGGCTGTCATAGCCCGGCCGCGCCGCATACGGCCCGGTCTGCCCGAAGCCGGTGATCGAGCAATAGATCAGCCCCGGATGCTCGCCGCGCACCTGCTCCCAGCCGAGGCCGTAGCGGGCCAGCGCGCCGGCCTTGAAGTTTTCCACAAAAATGTCGCAGTGCGCCAGCAGGCGGTGCGCGACCGCCTGCCCCTCCGGGCTGCGCGATGTCGAGCGTGACCGACCGCTTGTTGCGGTTCACCCCGGCGAAATAGGCGGTCTCGCTGCTGCCGGGCAGGGTCGGCGGGGCGAAGCCGCGGGTGTCGTCGCCGCTGCCGGGCTTCTCGATCTTGACCACGTCGGCGCCGAGGTCGGCCAGCATCTGCACGCAGGTCGGGCCGGCCAGCACGCGCGTGAGGTCGAACACGCGCAGGCCGCGCAACGGGCCGGTTGGCATGGGGGTATCGCTCATGGGCACCCTCATAGCCGCGGCGGCGCCGCCGGGGAACCGTGTTGCAGGGGGGCAACAGTTCTCGGCGCGTTAACGCGCCGAGATGTGTTGCGGGGGAACCGCATACCGGCGGCTAGGCTTCTGGCCGCGGTGCAGGTCTCCAGCAACGGGGGCTGCCATGGCAACGCATCTTCAGCGAGGGATAGGGCGGATGAACGTGAAGCAAGCCTTGCTGGTCGGAGCCATCCTGGCGCTGCCGGCCACCGCGGCGGCGCAGCCGATCAGCGGACTCTATATCGGTGCGGGCGCCGGAGCGACCCTGCCGTTCGCCGAGCCGAACAAGGGCTTCGGCCTGCCGGACGGCACACAGCTCGGGTTGAAAAACGGCGCACACTTCGACGCCGGCTGGCTCGGCGAGGTCAGCGTCGGCTACGGCCTGGGCAATGGCCTGCGCGCGGAGATCGAGGGCGATTTCTACCGCAACCAGCTCGGCAACTTCTCCGCCTCCGGGCCGTCCAACGGCTTCGAGAACAAATACGGCGCGATGGTCAACGTGCTGTACGACTTCAGCTTCCAGCAGCTCGGCCTGGCCGCGATCGACTTCGTGCAGCCGTATGTCGGCGTCGGCGCCGGCTATCAGTTCACGCGCTGGAACGGCGTCTATAGCGGGCCGCCGGGCGCGCAGCTTTCGGTCAACAACAAGGGAGCGAACGGCTTCGCCTACCAGGGCATCATCGGCCTTGCCGTGCCGATGCAGTCGGTGCCCGGGCTGGCCTTTACGCTCGAATACCGCGCGATGGACATGCCGTTCAACCGCAAGTACAGCGCCGGCTTCACCACCCCGGCCGGCGTCATTCCCGGCGTGCTGCGGATGGGCCAGGAGATCAACCAGAGCATCCTGGTCGGGCTGCGCTACGCGCTCAACGCCGCCCCGCCGCCGCCGCCGCCCCCGCCCGCGCCCGCGCCGGTGGCCGCGCCGGCGCCGGCGCCCGCGCGCACCTACCTGGTGTTCTTCGACTGGGACAAGGCCGACCTGACCGACCGGGCGCGCCAGATCATCGCCGAGGCGGCGCAGAACTCCAGGCGCGTGCAGGTCACGCGGATCGAGGTGAACGGCTACACCGACACCTCGGGCCTGCCGACCTACAACCAGAAGCTCTCGATCCGGCGCGCGCAGACCGTCGCCGCCGAGCTGGTGCGCGACGGCGTGCCGGAGGCCGAGATCACCGTGCAGGGCTTCGGCGAGACGCACCTGCTGGTGCCGACCGCGAACGGCGTGCGCGAGCCGCAGAACCGGCGGGTCGAGATCATCTTCCGCTGAAGCGCGGCTGGGATGTGCGGGCGGCGGCAGGGGCAACGCCTGCCGCCGCCTGCGCGTTCGCCGCACCGCGTGCGACGATGCCCGTCGCGGGAGGGAAGGCCGGACGATGCCGATGCAACTGAACGGCAGTTGCCGCTGCGGGGCGATCCGCTTCGCGGTGGCGAGCCATACGCCGTATCCGTATCAGCTCTGCTACTGCTCGATCTGCCGCAAGACCGCGGGCGGCGGCGGCTATGCGATCAACCTCGGCGCCGATGCCGCGACGCTTGCGGTCAAGGGCCGGATCAAGACCGCGGTGTTCCACGCCGAGATCGACGGCGAGCGCAGCAACGCCGAGCGGCATTTCTGCCCGCGCTGCGCGACCGCCCTGTGGCTGTTCGACGACCAGTGGCCGGAGCTGGTGCATCCCTTCGCCTCCGCCATCGACACCGAACTGCCCCGCCCGCCGTCGCGCGTGCATCTGATGCTGGGGTCGAAACCGTCCTGGGTCGAGCCGGCGGTCGGCCCCGACGACGCGTGCTTCGACGAATACCCCGAGCAGTCGATCGCCGACTGGCACCGCACGCGGGGGCTGTGGATCGACTGAGCGTCAGGCCGCCTTGTGGAGCGTGAAATCGACGTGGACGGCATCGTAGGGAAAGACGATGCGGCCATCCTCGGCACGGTCGAGAACGCCGGCGTTCAACAGGGCATGCACGTCGCCATGCACCGCTTTGACGTCGCGGCCGACGCGGCGCGCGACGTCGCGGATGGCAAGAGCGCCCTGGCCGGTCATCGCCTTCAGGATGTCCCAGCGCCGGCGCGTCAACGTCTGCCAGAGCAGGTCGGTCGAGGCGAAGGAGATGAAGGCGCCCTGGGCCGCGCCGCGGAACGCCGCCAACGCACGCTGCGTCATGTCCTCGCGCGAGGCAATGCAGAGCGTGACCGTGTTCATTCCGCCCGAAGCAGCAGTTCCGCCTTCACGCTGGGCTTCATGGCAGCCGCCTGCCGGTGTTGTCAACAAGTCCAACAGAACGGTAGCGTCTCAATTTGAATTTCGGGTTTCGACCCATCTCGGCCGATGACGGCCGCTTAGCGTTTCCCGAAAGCGGACGTTCAGTGCCATTTGTTCTACCGTAGGTTAGACTGTTGTTAGCGCTCCCCACTTGCTGCGTCTGTACCGGTCTGGCTTTTGTGCCCTTCGACGCTCAAAATCGATTCCGCCACACAGCTCAAAGCGCCCACCTCCTTTCGGACGCGTCGGAACGACCTGAATAACCGATCCACCCGGCTGCGCCGGCGATGCGGCTTAGAGTCGGAATTATTCATAATGAGCTGAGGCCGGCGGTATCCAGGCTATAAGGCTAGTCGCCACTATCCGATCACCCCGGATCTGAATGGTTACGTTGTGACGCACCCCATGTAGCACTCGAGCTTGTTATGGAGATCTCCGCCAGGCAGTCAGAAGCTGATAATCTTGAAATCGTCGCGCTCTTGGGCACGGATCATGCCGCGCCGTTCGTCGTTACCAGCTTCCTCGTCGCGTCTGCCGTGGACGAGTACCAACTTGGGGTAGCTGGGGTTACGCCGCATAATGTGCGGTAGGCGGATGGGCTGATCATCTCAAGAAAGGCACCAACAATGGCTGGCTTCGACAGCCACGCTCGCCATCGTCCGATCTGCCGAAGCGCAGTGTTAAATACGGATCGAAGTTGCTCGATCGCCTCCTAACAAACGGACTTATTTTCGATCTCGAAAAACCAGATTAGTCGTCCGAGCTTTTCGACATAGAAAAAAAATCACAGTTATAGTCGGAGCCAAACCCAAGTTTGCGTTAAACCAGATTGAAATGAAGTCCGTGATTTTGCACAAACTCGTGCGGTTATGTTGCGAATGTTATTCTTTCGAAGCGATTTGTACAGCTGCTCGGCTTTGCTCATGTCCAGGAGTTCTAGGTAGTCCTCACGCAGCTGGTCAATGACAGTAAGGGTATCATCGCTGTGCATAAGGCCGACTCTATCCGTCGGAAAGCAACGTGCAATCAGCCAAGATCTGCGACAGGTGAGGTTTCACTACCCGACCGGAATCCCATCGGTTAAGGCGTGGAACTTTGGCTTACGGCGTCCGACCGGCTGACGCCTCGTGCGTCTCCCACTGGCACACCCCGACAGCCAAGGCAGCATTTACCGTCAATCGGGCAACTCCAGCTGGCGGTGCCTCCGTTTCGGGGGTTCCGCCGTGGCCCGTTCCCACTTGGCCACGTAGTTCCGCGATGGAATTGGTTATGGTGCCCAACGCTCCCAGCATCGACTTCAGGGTGACGTCGCTCTTCGGGTTGACCTTCAGCCCAAGTGCCTCTCGTGTCATCGACACCAGGGCGGGGAAGTCCTCCTTGCCGGTGCGCGTCACCTGGCGGTCATCAAGGATGGCTTTGCAAAGGGATTCCACAAACTCCTTGGCGCTGCCGATGGCGAGCGGGGCGTCTTGGACGATGTTCGCCCGCATCCGGGTTATCTGAGCCGTGACATGCCCGGAAGAGAGCGCATTGGCTATCCGCCTCGCGTCGTCTAGCGCCCCATCAGCACCCGCCAGTGCCAGCTCCGCTCCGAAAATCCGGCGTCCTGACATGATGTCCACCACGGCCAGCCGGTAACCGTCCGGTGCGAGGTATCGGTTGAAGGTGGCCACTAGGTCGTCCACCTCCACCTCATCCCGCACGACGGGGTGGACCATCTCGCACAGGATCCTAAGAACACATCGTCGCCGCCACAGGTTGAGATCGTCAGAAAACACCCAATTGGGTCCCAATTCTCGGGGTTTATGATGCGATGAGCCAGATTATTCCGCGCCATGTCTTTGTGCCGGCTGTCGCGCGACGGAAGGCTGTCTCAGGTCAAAGAGCCGGGAGAGGAAGTCGACGTCGCCTAGCTTGCCTGCCCAATATTGCTTCCCCCACCCGCAAGGCATCGAAGATGGTCCGGCGGGTCAGGTCCGTGACGTGGTGCCAATCGCGCTGCTGCATCACACCCTCGGCGGCATGGTCGGCCCATCAAGGCGGCGGTCTCGTAGGGACACATAGACATAATGTCTTCGGCGTCCTGCTACGTAATGGGCCAGTGGATACGTGCCTCGTGGGAGGTGGCATTACGGAACATGCCGTACACCCCAATCAGGAGGTTCACAAACCCCTTTTGCTCGTCCTTCTCGCTCTTCGTCTGCCGCGCGTTGATGGCGAGCATGGGAGTGTCACCACCAAGTACCAAAGACACCAGTTCGCCCCCATCCGTGGTCAGCCCCGTACTCTTCCTCAGCCTATCCATCACGCTCTTCACAGCCTCCTGGACCGCGTGGAAATAGTCGTCCGCCAGCCACTCGGCCGAACAGAACCGCAGCACTTCCGGGTGGACGTTCCTGCGCTCCAAGCCGGCCCGCTTGCTCCGTGCCCGGCTCTCGGCTTGGCTCAAGGCGTGGCCGCCTCTGCCCTTTCCAGCTTGCCCTCTTCCGTGCATTGAACCCTGCGAGCAAGAGGGCCTGATTTCGGCCGGACCCCGGATGGCTTCATCCGGCCAGGTGTCAGAGAGAGATGGCAGGAGCCATTGCTTGGCGGATGAACTCCTGGATTGCCCGACTGTTTTGGCCAAGATTCTGCCGTCTAGCGAAAGCTATTTGGAGTCGCTTCCACTTCGTGATACCCGCCCCAGGTCCTGCCCCTCCATTTTGCATACCCGAAGCAAATGGCCGATCTCGACCCGGTCAGACCCTCGTCAGTCAGGCACGGGCGATAGCGTCGATGTGGGCCTGTTCGAACAGCATGGCTCGATTTGATGCAAATCAGCTCGCTAGCGCCAGTCAGAGCGAAGTGGCTCGTTTCGGCGAATGGTTTCCGCTTCCTCGGTTCCTGCCCGAAAGCAGACAGTCCGCTCTCCACCCAAACCCGAAATTCGAACTGATACACTACCAACAGAACGGCCGCCCTCGGATCACACTTGACCAACAAGACAGTCGCTCCTCTATCGTCGTGGCCGGGCTTGTCCCGGCCATCCGCGCCATCGTCGCGCAATTGCCGGTGGGTTGGCAGGAAAGCGTCGCACCCTGCGGCGCGGGTGCCGGTGGCACCGCGTGGGTGGCCGGGACAAGCCCGGCCATGACCTCGCTGCCACACCAGTTCAAACCGGGACACGACAAGCGGCCCGGCCGGCTTGCCCAGCCCGCCGCGGGTCGTGTTAGTATCGCTGCCATGCCGCCCGCCGCTTCCCCCGCCCTGGCCGACCGTTTTGCCCATCTGGTCGAGGGCCTGCGCCGCGCCATCGCCGCCCGCGGCGTGGGCCTGGGTCTCGCCGTGCCGCTGATGCTGCTGCTCTGGTCGCGGCTGCGCCGCACCGCGGAGCGGTTCGCCCGCCTCGCCGCAAAAGTCCATGCCGGCACGCTGCCGCCGCCGCGCCGCCGCCTGCGCTCCCCCCGTCCGGCCCGGCCCCAGCCGCTGCGGCTGCCGCGCGGCGTCGCCTGGCTGCTGCGCCGGCTGCCGCAGGCCGCCGCCGCCGCCTCGCAGTTGCAGCACCTGCTCGCCGATCCGGCGATGGCCGACCTGCTCGCCGCCGCACCCCAGGCCGGGCGGCTGCTCCGCCCGCTCTGCCAGATGCTGGGCGTCCGCCCGCCGCCGGCCCGGAGCCTGTCCTCGGGCCGGAAGCAGGCCGGTCCCGTGGGCCCGCCGCCGCCGATCCGGCCGGCGGCCCCGCCCCGCCCCGCCTGCCGTCCCCGGCCGCCGCCGCGCGCGCGGCCCCGCGTCCTCTCCCCGCCCGCTTCCCGGCATCCCGCCCGTTCCGGCGTGACCGCGCGGCGCCCCCGCACGGCCATAATGTTCCTATACAGAAACATACTAGCCTGCGAACGGGGAGCAGGCGTTTTGCGGTCGTTCGAGTTCAAACTGCGTCACTGCCCCCAGACTGTTCCTGATCTTAGGTAGCTGGCCGAAATGCTATCCAGACTTCGTGTATCGGTACCTTGGATTGCGTTCGATGCAGTAATGGGTTAGCCGTGTAGTTCCAGCGCGATGTCCCGGAACAGCCGCGCCGGCAGGCTGCCGCCGGTCACGCCGTCCATCGGGCGGTCGTCGTCGTTGCCCATCCAGACGCCGATCACCGTCCCGCCGGTGCAGCCGACGAACCAGGCGTCGCGCGAATCCTGCGTCGTGCCGGTCTTGCCGGCGATCTGGCGCCCCGCCACCGCGGCGGCGCGCCCGCTGCCGCGCGTCACCACCGACGTCATCATGCGCAGCATCATCGCATCCAGGTCCGGCGCCACCACGCGCGACGGCGGCGGTCGCGGCGGCGCCGCGACCCGGCCTTCGGCGCGGATCGTCTCGATGCCGGTCGGCGTCACGCGCAGCCCGCCGTTGCAGAACGCCGCATAGGCGGCGGTGAGTTCCAGCACGCCGACGCTGCCGGTGCCGAGCGCGAGCGTCGCATTGTCCGGCAGCCGGTCGGCGATGCCGAGCCGGCGCGCGACGTCCGCCACCTCCGCCGGGCCGCCGGCCGCCTGTTCCAGCCGCACCGCGGCGGTGTTGAGGCTGTCGGCCAGCGCGGTTTCCACCGTCACCTTGCCGCGGAACCGGCCATCGTAGTTGGCGGGGCTCCAGCCGCCGAGATGCAGCGGCGCGTCCTCGACCAGATCGTCCGGCCGCGTGCCGTGTTCCAGCGCCGCCAGCCACACGAACGGCTTGAACGCCGAGCCGGGCTGGCGGCGGGCGAGCACGGCGCGGTTGTAGGTGCTGGTGCGCCGGTCGCGCCCGCCGACCATCGCGCGCACCGCGCCGGTCGCCGCGTCCAGCACCACCACCGCACCCTCGCCGACCGCGAGCCGCGCGCCCGGCCCGTCCAGCATCGCCGCGAGTTTTCCTTCCACGGCACTCTGCAGCCGCGCGTCGAGCGTGGTGCGCACCACGGCATCGGCGTTCTCCGGGACCAGCGCCTCCGCACCCTGCGCCGCCCAGTCGGCGAACCAGCCCGCCCCGTCCGGCGGCGGCGGGAAGGCGATGCGGCCACTCGCCTGCGCCGCCTGCGCCTGGGTGATGGCGCCGGTCTCGACCATCGCCGCCAGCACCTCGCGCGCCCGTGCCGCCGCCGCGTCGGGATCGCTGCGCGGGGAGAAGCGCGAGGGCGCGCGCGGCAGGCCGGCCAGCACCGCCGCCTGCCACAAGCGTCACGTGCCGCGCCGAGACGCCGAAATACACCCGCGCCGCCGCATCCACGCCCCAGGCGCCGGCGCCGAGATAGACCCGGTTCAGCCAGATTTCGAGGATTTCGCGCTTGGAGAAATGCCGCTCCAGCCACAGCGTCAGCAGCACCTCCTGCACCTTGCGGCGGAATGTGCGGGCGTTGCTGAGAAACAGGTTCTTGGCCACCTGCTGGGTGATGGTCGAGCCGCCCTGCACGACATGGCCGGCGCGCAGATCGACCCAGGCGGCGCGCAGCATGCCGATCGGGTCGATGCCCGAATGCCACCAGAACCGCCGGTCCTCCACCGCCACCACGGCTTGCGGCAGATAGGGCGGCAGGTCGGCCAGCCGCAGCGGCTCGCCGACCACGTCGCCGAACGTCGCGAACACGCGCCCGGCTGCGGTCCTGCAGGGTCAGGCTGGGGCGGCGGACGGCATCCAGCGCCGAGTCCGGCCGCGGCAGGTCGCGCGCGAACCACAGCAGCAGCACGCCGCCCAGCAGCGTGCCCCACACGCCGCCGATCAGCCCCCAGCGCAGCAGCCGCCAGCGGAGCCGCCGCCGCGGCGGCTCGGCCGCGCGCGGCGGCGGCGGCGCGGCCTGCGGCAGCCCGTAGAATTGCGGCGCGCGGTACATCGCCCCTTCCTTTACGCCGCCGCGCCGCCGCGCCGCCACGCCCGCGCGCTTGCCGCACCCGATCCGACTGCGCAGTATGGCCGCCTCACCCGGGAGTGCCCATGCCAGGCCTGTTCGCCGACGCCACCGAAGAACTCGCCGCCGTGTTCCATCGCGTCCGCCGCACCGGCGACCCGCCGGTCGCGGTGAACCTGCAGCACGATCTGGCGCCGGCCGAACTGCCCGGCCTGTTCGCCGGCCATGATGTCGTGCTGATCGACCACACCGCGCTGCCGACCGAAACGATGCGCGCCTGCCGCGACCTGCGGCACGTGATCTTCCTCGGCACCGGCGCGCGCAGCTACATGGACCCCGAGGCGCTGGCGGAACTCGGCATCACCGTCCACACCATCCGCGGCTATGGCGACACCGCGGTCGCCGAGCACGCGGTCGCGCTGATGTGGGCGGCGGCGCGCGGGCTGGCGGCGATGGACCGGGCGATCCGCGCCGGCGACTGGCCGCGCACCGAAGGGGTCCAGTTGACCGGCAAGACGCTCGGCCTGATCGGGTTCGGCGGCATCGCCGCGGAAGTGGCGCGGATCGCGGCCGGCTCGGGGATGCGGGTGCTGGCGTGGAACCGCTCGGCGAAGTCCGCGCCCGGCGTCACCTTCGTCGATTTCGACACGCTGCTGGCCGAGAGCCACGTGGTCAGCCTGCACCTGCTGCTGACCGACGCGACGCGCGGGGTTCTCTCGGCGGAGCGGCTGGCGCGACTGCGGCCGGGGGCGATCCTGGTCAACACCGCGCGCGGCGCGCTGATCGACGAGGCGGCGCTGGTGGCGGCGCTGCGCAGCGGGCGGATCGGGCACGCCGCGCTCGACGTGTTCGTCGAGGAGCCGCTGCCGTCCGGGCATGCGCTGGCGGACCTGCCGAACGTGACGCTGTCGGCGCACAGCGCCTTCCGCACGCCGGAAGCGAGCGAGACGCTGCTGCGGCGAGCGCTGGACATCGCCCGCAGCCTGGCCACCGCCCTCGACGGCGACCGTTGAGCACGAGCACGAGTTCACCTTGGCGTTGGCCGGAGGGCCCGGTATAGACGAGCGCGGGATGCGGGCGTGGCGGAATGGTAGACGCACCGGACTTGATCCAAACTTGAGTGCCCGCCGGGAAACCGGCGGTGCAGAACTGCTCAAACTCGGGGAAACCTGTCACATGGCAATCCCGAGCCAAGCCCGGCAACGGGAAGGTGTAGAGACTAGACGGGCAGCGCCTAAGGCCACGCGCTAAGGCGAAGGGATAGTCCAGACCACGAACCTGCCCTGGCATCGATCATGTGAGGACGGGGCGGCGAAAGCCGTAGCGGTACGAAAATCCGTTGGGCGTGAGCCCGTGGGGGTTCAAGTCCCCCCGCCCGCACCAAGCTGAAGCTGACCGGTTTGGCAGATCCCTAGCCCGGATTTCTCACGGGGATAGGTGCACCGGGGCTCTGAATTCGGCGAAAGTTCTTCTGCAACAAAAGCCTTGTCGCTGAGCAGAGGACATCCCCGGTGCCGACAGAGTGTAACCCGACGCTGTTCGACTTTGCACGCGTGGAAGGCCGGGCCGTGATGGCCTCGTTCGACGGCGGGCGGCTGACTTCGGATGCCGGTGCGCTGCTGCTCGGCGCGGCCGACCGGGTGATCGGGCTGACGCGGCGGCTTGCCGCCTGCTTCACGGACGCCCGCAACCCGACGCTCGTCGAGCATGCCGTCGAGACGCTGGTGATGCAGCGCGTGGTTGGCATCGCGCTGGGCTATGAGGACCTGATCGACCACGACGACCTGCGGCATGACCCGGTGATGGCGACCCTCGCCGGCAAGCTCGCGGCCCGGCGTGCCGACTGCGCGCCGCTGGCCGGCAAGAGCACCTTGAACCGGCTGGAACTGAGCCGACCCGAGCCGACCCGCTATGCCCGGCTCGCCGCCGACACCGTGGCGATCGAGACGCTGTTCGTCGATCTTTTCCTGGACGCGCACGCCAAGGCGCCGAAGCAGATCACGCTCGACCTCGACGCCACCGACGATCCGCTGCACGGGCATCAAGAGGGCAGGTTCTTCCACGGCTACTACGACTGCTACTGCTACCTGCCGCTCTACGTGTTCTGCGGCCGGCACCTGCTGGCGGCGAAGCTGCGGCGGTCGAACATCGACGCCGCCGCCGGCGCCGTGGAGGAAGTCGCCCGTATCGTCCGCCGCATCCGCGCCCGCTGGCCGCGGGTCCGCATCCTGCTGCGCGCCGACAGCGGCTTCGCCCGCGAGGCGCTGATGGCTTGGTGCGAGGCCAACAGGGTCGACTTCCTGTTCGGCCTGGCGCGCAATGCCCGCCTGGTCGAGGAGATCGCGGCGGAGATGATGGCCGCCCGCGCCGAGGCCGAGGCAACCGGCAAGCCGGCGCGCCGGTTCCGCGACTTCACCTGGGCGACACTGGACAGTTGGAGCCGCACCCGCCGCGTCGTCGGCAAGGCCGAGTGGACGCAGGGCGAAGCCAATCCGCGTTTTGTCGTCACCTCGCTCGCGCCCGCCGAGGCAGAAGCGCGATACCTCTACGAGGCGATCTACTGCGCCCGCGGCGAGATGGAGAACCGCATCAAGGAGTGCCAACTCGACCTGTTCGCCGACCGCACCTCGGCGGCCACGATGCGCGCCAACCAGTTGCGCCTGTGGTTCGCCTCCGCCGCCTACGTGCTGCTGTGCGCGCTGCGCCGCATCGGCTTGGCGCACACCGAGTTCGCCACCGCCACCTGTGCCACCTGGGTGGGATTGCCCCGCCTTCGTGGACACCCTGAAGCTTTGACCCCAAGGTGTCCTTATGCCCGAAACCCGTCTGCCCTATGCGCCGGAGTTCCGGCGTCAGATGATCGAGTTGGCCCGCGCCGGACGTGATCCGGAGGATCTTGCTCGCGAGTTCGAACCGACCGCGCAGTCGATCCGCAACTGGATTGCTCAGGCCGATCGCAGCGAAGGCCGCCGGGAGGAGAAGGTGGAGCCGACGTCCAGTGCCGAGCGGGAGGAACTGATCAAGCTCCGCCGCGAGGTGCGCCAGCTCCGGCTGGAGCGTGACATCCTCTCAAAAGCCGCGGCCTGGTTTGCCCGCGAGAGCGGCGCGGTATCGTCCGGATCTTCGGGTTCATGAGCACCAACCAGGCCCTGTTTCCCGTCACGACCATGGCGCGCGTGCTCGGCGTCTCCACCGCTGGCTATTACGCATGGCGCGATCGTCCACCATCGACGCATGCGCGAGCCGATGACGCGCTGCTGACGCGCGTCAGAACCATCCACGCCAGCTCACGACAGCTGTATGGCGCGCCACGTATCCACGCTCAGCTCCGGGCAGACGGCGAAATGCATGGGCGCAAGAGGATTGCTCGTCTGATGCGCGCCGCTGGGCTGGTGGGCGCCTGTCATCGTGGACGTGGTCCCACGACAACGCGGCGGGATCAGGATGCCCGGCCAGCGCCTGACCTGGTCGATCGCAAATTCGTCGCGGAGGCGCCCAACCACCTATGGGTGGCCGACATCACCTTCGTGCCGACTGCGACCGGGTTCCTGTATCTTGCCGTGGTACTCGACGCCTGCAGCCGCAAGATCGTCGGCTGGTCAATGGCCAGCCATCTCCGCACGGAGCTGGTACTGGACGCCTTGGAAATGGCCGTCGGACAACGGCGGCCGGACGATGTCATCCACCACTCCGACCAAGGCAGCCAATACACATCGCTTGCTTTTGGCGGCCGCTGTCGGGAGGTCGGCGTCCGGCCCTCAATGGGATCGGTCGGCGATGCTTACGACAACGCCATGTGCGAGAGCTTCTTCTCCACGCTCGAGTGTGAACTCCTGTCGCGAAGAAAATTCGCCTCGCAAACTGAAGCGAAGACCGCCTGCTTCAGCTACATCGAAGGCTTCTACAACCCGGTCCGCCTCCACTCAGCGATCGGATACAAATCGCCCATCCACTATGAGCGGGAGCTTACCCCAGAAACCGAAACCACCCGATAACCGCCCAAGCCCATCAACCGTCCACAAAGGCGGGGCAACCCCAACTTTGCCGCCCTGCAAGCCCGGCACGGGAGCAGTCCCGCTGTTGAACCAAACTCAATCGCCGCGTAGGTTGGAATCGGACATTGGCCGTCAGGCGAGTTTCAACACGCGCCGGGACATCCCCCTTTAGCTCGGCATTCCTTCGATTGCTTTTGGCCGATAGCAGACCGGCAGCTTGAGGCGAGGCTCATGGAAGAGCGGACTTACTGAACGCCCTGGCTTGCTGCCCGCGAGGGCAGCTTTCCCTACTTGCTCGCGGGTTCGAAGCCGGTCTCGGAGCTGCTGTCTTTCGTGGAGATTCGCCTGGGCCGGCGGACGGCTCTCACCTTCCCGCTGCTTCCGCCGCCGCAGAAGAACTGATCGCCGCCATCGGACTCGAGCCCCGACACGCCGATGCCGGGCGGCATTTCGAGCCTCTCCAGGACCTCTCCCGTTCGAGGATCGACTCGCCGCAAATCGCTCTCGTCACCTTCCCAGGTGCCGTGCCAGAGCTCTCCGTCGATCCAGGTGACCCCGGTGACGAAGCGGTTGGACTCGATGGTGCGAAGAATCGCCCCTGTCTCGGGGATCGATCTGATGGATCTTCCGGTCCCGATGCTGCCCCACCCAGAGCGTCCCTTCGGCCCACGCGAGCCCTGAGTCACCGCCGCCGCCGGGCGCCGGGATCGTGGCGAGCACGCGGCCGGTCTTCGGATCGATCTTCTGGATTCGATCCTCGGCGATCTGAAACAGGTGCTGGCCGTCGAAGGCCGTTCCCGCATGCGCGGCGACATCGATCGAGCGCACCGTCTTCCCGCTCGCCGGATCGAGGGCGTTCAGCTTGTCTCCGGCTGGCAAACCAGACGTGCTGGCCGTCATAGGTGACCCCATTCACGCGGTCGGCACCCGGAAAGGGGCCATACTCACGGAGGATTTCGGCCGCTGATCGTTTCATGCTTCCATCCTAGTCACTCGGGCAGCGGACGCGGGGAGTAACAAGGTCGTCGGGAATCCCGGCACGGGCGGGGTCATCCAGCGACGCGCCCGCCCGCGACCGAACGACTGCACCTTGCCCGCCGCCGCAAGCGCATCGAGCGCCCGCTGCACGGTGCGCTGGCTGGTGCCAAGCGCAAGCGCCAGGGCCGAGCTCGACCACGACTCACCGTCGGCGAGGAAGGCGAGCACCGCCGCATGCTGCCTCCTCGACCGGCCGCGCCAGCACGACGACCTCGCGCGCGCGGCGCGGCGCCAGCGCAAAGCCCCGCTTCGTCGCGCGCACGTCGGCAAGCGTCCGCAGCGCCGCGCGAAGCCGCCCGATTTCGACCCGCAGCCGCGCGCGATGCGATTCATCGGCGTGCTTCGCCCGGAACGCGCGCGCGACGAGCGTGCTCCCGCGGCACGTCGCCGGGCCACGCTTCGCCCAGCGCGCGGGCGAGCGCGAACAAGACCGGGCGCGTCGCGAGCGAGACCACCGTGCCCGCGTCGCCGCACGACATGGCGGCACGCATCCACGACGAGGGCGTCCGACGCCAGCAGCGCTTCGACCTCCTCGAGCAGAAGGGGTCGCTCCTCGCCGCGCGCGATCAGGCGCGCGGCCGGCGTGTTCAGCACCAGGGATGCGCTTTCGACCTCCGCCGTCAGCGCGGGGATGTCCGCCTGCGCGCGCGGCGTGCTCGGCCCGGGCGAGCGCAGCGCGCGCCGCCTTCGTCCGCAAGCGCCGCATCGCGATTCCCGCAACGACCAGCTCGTGGGCGGCCCGCGACGCGGGCGGGAAGGGCGCGGGGTCGAGCTCGGCGAGCGCGCGCTCGGCCTCGTCGAGGCGCCCGATCAGCAGCAGGCGCCGGACCTCGAGATGCCGCGCATGCGCGGCGTTCACCCGGTCGCCGTGCGCTTCGAGCGTCGCCCGCGCCGCGTCGAGCGCCTTCGCGGGCCAGCCCAGATCGCGCGAGACGAGCGCGATCTCGGCCTCGGCGACGATGCATCGCGCGCGGGCCACCGCCTCTTTCGGACCGAAGGCGCGCGCCGCGCTTCGCAGCAGGGCCTTGGCGCGAGCGAGATCGCCGAGCTGCGCCATCGCGATGCCGCGCAGCGCGAGCGCAGGCGCGTCGTCGCGCAGGGCGACCCGGTTCAGGGCGCCGAGCGGATCGCCCGCGGCGAGCGCGCGCGCCGCGGCCGTGATCAGCGAGTCCATCGGAATCCCGCCACACTTGTCACTCCCACCGTCCCGGTGTCCGCTCGCCAATCTAGCGCACGTCACGACCACCGGAAGCGAAAGGAGTGCAACGCCATGACGACCACACACGATCGGGACACGCGAAGAGTGGCTGGCGGCCGCGGCTCGAGCTGCTCGAGGCGGAGAAGGAGCTGACGCGGCGCAGCGACGAGCTGGCGCGGCGGCGGCAGGAGCTGCCGTGGGTTCGGATCGACAAGGAGTATCGGTTCGAGACCGACGAGGGGAGCGCCTCGCTGGCAGACCTCTTCCGCGGGCGCTCGCAGCTCCTCGTCTACCACTTCATGTTCGGGCCCGACTACACGGCGGGCTGTCCGTCCTGCTCGACGATCGCGGACGGGTTCGACGGATTCGTCGTCCACCTGGCGAACCACGACGTCACGCTATCGGCGGTGTCGCGGGCGCCGCTCGCGAAGCTGCAGGCCTACAAGCAGCGGATGGGGTGGACGTTTCCCTGGGCGTCCTCGCTCGGCAGCGACTTCAACTTCGACTTCAACGTCTCGATCACCGAGGCAGCAACAGCGCGAAGGGGGCATCGAATACAACTATCGGCGCGGCGGCCACGCGATGGTCGCGCACGACGCTTCCGGAGCCTGTCGTCCAGAACGCGGCCATGGCCGGCACCGACGCGGCCACCTACGTGCGCGAGCGGCCGGGCATGAGCGCGTTCGTGCTCGAGGACGGCGTCGTCTACCACACCTATTCCACCTATGCGCGCGGGCTGGACGGCCTCTGGGGCATGTACCAGTGGCTCGACCGCGCCCCCAAGGGGCGCAACGAGGCGGGCGTCTGGTGGCGCCGCCACGACGAGTACGACCAGCGCTGAGCCACGTCGTGGGTGCCATTCGCGCAACTGGCGGGACGGGAGATGTCGCGTCACCTGGCTTCCGAGCGAGCTTCCGAGCGAGCCTTCTTCGGCGTCTCGGCGCTGCTCTTCGCCGCCAGCGCGGCGGTGACGATCGTCTGGAGCGCGTCCATGTCGGCGATGGGCGAGATGCCGATGCCAGGCGGCTGGACGATGTCGATGGCGTGGATGCGGATGCCCGGACAGACGTGGCTTGGCGCCGCGGCGTCGTTCCTCGGCATGTGGGTCGTGATGATGGTGGCGATGATGCTACCATCCCTGGTGCCGATGCTGCGGCGCTACCGCCAGGCCGTCGGCAGGACCGGCGAGACGCGCCTGGGCCGGCTGACCGCGCTGGTGGGCGCGGGGTACTTCTTCGTCTGGACCATGTTCGGAATGGCCGCCTTTCCGCTGGGCGTCGCGCTGGCGGCGATTGAGATGCAGCTGCCGGCGCTGGCGCGCGCCGTCCCGATCGCGGTCGGTGCGGTCGTCCTGATCGCCGGCGCGCTCCAGTTCACCGCGTGGAAGGCCCATCACCTTGCCTGCTGCCGGGAGGCACCCGGGCGCGGCCGTCCGTTGCCGGCGGACGCCGGCACGGCTTGGCGACACGGCCTGCGCCTCGGCCTCCACTGCAGCGACTGTTGTGCTAATCTGATGGCGATCCTCCTTGTCGTCGGAGTCATGGACCTGCGCGCGATGGTTGTCGTGGCGGCAGCCATCACCGTCGAGCGTCTTGCACCGGGCGGTGAGCGAATCGCGCGCGCCATCGGAGCCGTCATCGTGGGGACAGGGCTGTTCCTGATTGCGCGAGCGGCCGGACTTGGATGACGCATTCCGCAGGGTGCGGCGCGCGTGTGACCCTCCGCGTCTACGTGCGGGAGCAGACCCCTGGGGGCGGTGACTGGTCGTTATCGGACGACTGTTTTGATGAGCCAGTGCCGGGATTGCGGTCCTTCATGTCTAGACTTACCCACCCAGTTGCGGCCAACATCTTGAGTTTCCGGCCTAGAAAGATGGATCGGAGATCGAGACGCTCATAGCTTACAAGCTAGAAGCGCTGGGCGCGGGGCGACAAGACGCTACCTCTTCCCGTTGCAGCCTGGCCGCTCTGCCCTTCCTGCCTCACGCACAAACGAGACGGCAGCTTACCCATGCGCAGGAGCCAGAGCACTTCGAGAGGATAACGTTGAAGCCCGGCCACCAGCCCCGCAACAACGCGCTTATGGCGACCTGTCTCCCGAGCAGCGAGGACACGATCAGGCGACGGCAGGAGATTGAGCGCTGCCACGCAGGATGACGCCGGGAACGATCGGATCATCCGCCTTGCGGAGCCTATTTTCGACAAAGGTCAGATGGGCTCCGGTGCAACCATAGATGTTCTGCACGGCCAACTTAACGATGCAATCATTCGAGTTGCGTACCTGTGTCCCGAGCGGGCTGCGCACCAAGTCGGCGCAACAGCGCGATATCGTGCGCCGCCACGAAGAGGTGCGTTGGCGAAACCGGCAGGCTCAGCATGCACGCCGGATCGGCTATTCCTCGTGATGTCATGCAGGGCCTGTCCCCTGTCACGAGCGTATGCGGGGCCGCCGAGAGATTGAGCACCGCCCATCGCATGTTGGTAATGTGCTGACCAACAACGTCGTTGTCGATCATGTCCGGCAGCGCGGCCTTGTAGGCTTCCATTAGCTCCGGCGCCCGCGCCATAGCGAAGTCGTAGATGGATTCCGGGTCGTCAGGCTGACGGGACGCCGCGTAGTCCGACTGACGCAACTCCTCGAGATTGGCCCTTAGGAAGCCATGTATAACGCTCCTGATCTCGACCAATGAGTTCGGGCTGCGAATGAGCATCGACATCAGGAAGAGCGTCCAACTGCGTCTCTTGTCCTCACCGAGCGTCGCCGGCCCTTCCCGTATCATGCTCTCGAGGACGGGAGCCGCATTGTTGTCCACAACGCGAAAGAACTTGGTCTCGATCATCTGCGGGTCTGCCGTGCGCCATCGATCGGGCCGCTATCGTGCACCACCACGCCATTGCGGTCGATCGCAAGCACGCGGTCGGTGGCACTGTTGATGAACAGCAGCCCATCCTTCCGGTTGACGGCAAGCCCGCGCGGCTCGGCGATCCGGGACTCGCGGGTGAACGGGCCAAGCGGCTTGCCATCGTCACTGAAGAACGGTGGATGATTGCCGAGATGTTGCGCATCAAAGGCGAGCTTCTTCTGTTGCAGGGTGGACCGACTGCGGCGGCCGCAGCCGAGGATCTTTTCCGGCAAGCCCTCGATCTCGCACGTGGCCAGGGCGCCTTGTCCCGGGAATTGCGTGCTGCCATGAGCCTTGCCGGGTTATTGCGCGACCAAGGCCGTTCTGCCGATGCGAAGACTCTTCTCCAGCCGGTCTACCATCGCTTTACCGAAGGGTTCGACACCGCGGACCTGAAAAAAGCAAAGCTTCTCCTCGACGCCTTTTAACTGGCGTCGCGGAGTCCGCTAACGGCGCCGGGCTGCCGCTCCCGGAACTGGCGCTGTTGGTGCGGAACCGGCTTTGGTGCCCCCTATACCTGCCCCCGATGCGCATGGCGTGCCCGGGTCGAGCCAATCGAGCTCATCCCTGGCCCTCGTCTTAAGCAGCCCGGCATTAAATCTTCGCGGTCGAGGCCCGATAGATCTCGTCGATGGCCTTTGCCAGCGCCGCGTCAAACGCGGCATCGCTCATCGAATACCTCAGGTCTTCGGCCAGGGCCCGCGAAAAGCTCGCGATCATCCCGTGATTGGCGGAGAGGCGTTGGCAGGCAGCGGCGCGCGTATAACCGCCGGACAGCGCGACAACCCGGGCGACGCGCTTGTGGTTGATCAGCGCCGAATAGAAATCCGGGACATCGGGGATCGTCAGCTTGAGCATCACCTGGCGGCCATCCGGCAGGGTATCGAGCTTCCCGCTCAATTCCGCGAGAAGGATGGCTTCCGCACCGGCCTTGTCCGGGCTCTTGATCGAGACTTCCGGCTCGATGATCGGCATCAGCCCGTGCTCGGCGATCTGCGCGGCCACGTCGAACTGCTGCGCCACCACGGCAGCGATCCCGTCTTTCGAGGCGCAGGTTGATGACCGAGCGCATCTTGGTGCCGAAGACGCCGAGCTTCACCGCCCGGGCGAGCAGCGCATCGAGCGCCGGCATCGGCTTCATCAGGCTGACACCGTCGTTCTCGGCCTCAAGCCCCTTGTCGACCTTCAGAAAGGGGATGACGCCGCGCTCCTCCCACAGGAAGGCTGGAACCGGCTTTCCCTGAACCTCACCGTCCATCGTGCCTTCGAACAGGATGGCCGCGATGACCTTGGCTCCGGTAAAGGCCGGCGAGGTCATGATGCGCACCCGCATCCGTTGCATGAGTTTGAACATTTCGGCATCGCCGCTGTAGGCGCTGTCCGGAATGCCGTAGAGGCGCAGGGCGCCGGGCGTCGACCCGCCGCTCTGGTCAAGCGCGGCGATGAAGCCCGCCTTGCCTGGAGATTTGCGCCATCATCCTTTCATCGGACATGGTCGTGAATTCTCGCGTAAGACTCGAAGGCTTAAGGGAAACGCGCCAGCTCCGACGCCGGCGCACTCTATCGGGTCTCCACAGGATGTCACAGGGCGGGGTGCGGTCCTATATATATTCGACGCCGCTACCCTGGATGGATCGCTCAGGTGGCGGTTTTTCTCCTGATGCCCCCTGCCGCGAGGGAATCATGCCGCCGTCAGCGCAGTCGGTCATCGAGACCCGACGTGATCAGATGTTCCCGATACTGACGCCGGCGGAAATCGATCGGCTGCTGCGCTTCGGCGAGCATAAATCCTATGCCGCCGGCGAAAGCCTCGTCGTCACCGGCATGATTGCCCCGGGAGCCTTCGTCATCCTGACCGGACGGGTCCAGGTCAGCCAGCGCGGCCTCGGGCATTCCGACCCGATCGTGACCCACGGTCCGGGCTCGTTCATGGGCGAGCTGGCGCAGCTCTCCGACCGCCCGTCGCTGGTCGATGCCGTGGCGAGCGAGCCGGTCGAGGCACTTCGTGATTCCGCCGCGCCGCCTGCGCGATCTTCTGGTGCAGGAAGCCGAACTGGGCGAGCGGATCATGCGGGCCCTGATCCTGCGCCGTGTCGGCCTGCTCGAGACGGGCGCCGGCGGCCCCGTCATCGTCGGCAGCGCCGACAAAGCCGACGTGCTGCGGCTGGAAGGCTTCCTCGCACGCAACGGCCACCCGCACCAGCGTCTCGACCCCGATACCGATCCGTGCGCGCACACGCTGATCGAGCGCTTTCATATCACCGCCCGCTGAATTGCCGATCGTGCTCTGCCCGGGCGGCCAGCTGCTGCGCAATCCGAGCGAGGCCGAACTGGCGCGCTGCATCGGGCTGGTCGGCCCGATCGATCCCGACAAGATCTACGACGTGGTCATCGTCGGCGCCGGACCGGCCGGCCTTGCCGCCGCGGTCTATGCCGCGTCCGAGGGGCTTTCCGTCCTGGTGCTGGACTGCCGCGCGTTCGGCGGCCAGGCCGGCGCCTCGGCGCGCATCGAGAATTATCTCGGCTTTCCCACCGGCATTTCCGGCATGGCGCTGATGGCGCGGGCCTACAACCAGGCGCAGAAATTCGGCGCCGAGATGGCCATCCCCGACGAGGTCACGAGCTTGCAGGCGACAGGTCGGATCGGACGCCGGCCGCTTTGCGCTTGACCTTGCCGATCAGCGAGACGGTCCGCGCCCGCACCGTGGTGATCGCCAGCGGCGCCCGCTATCGCCGTCTCGATGTCGACAATCTCGCCGACTTCGAGGGCTCATCGCGTGCATTACTGGGCCTCGCCGCTGGAGGCGCGGCTGTGCGCAGGGCAGGAGGTGGCGCTGGTCGGCGCCGGCAATTCCGCCGGCCAGGCGGTGGTCTATCTGGCGAGCCAGGTCGCCAAGGTCTGGATGATCGTGCGCGGAGCAGAGCCTGGAAGCCACCATGTCGCGCTATCTGGTCGACCGCATCGCCGCGCACGCCGAACATCGAAGTCCTGACCGAGACCGACGGTCACCGCGCTCGAAGGCGCAGGACGGCATCCTGGCAAGCGATCCGCTGCCGCTCGCACGCGCTCGGGCGAGGAGATGCAAGCGCGCGATCCGCCACCTGTTTCTGTTCATCGGCGCCGAGCCGAATACCGACTGGCTGGCAGGCTCCGGCGTCACGCTCGACGACAAGGGCTTCGTGCGCACCGGCGGCGAACGTCCGCGCAGCCGCTCGAAACCAGCCTGCCCGGCGTTTTCGCCATCGGCGATGTGCGCTCCGGCTCGGTCAAGCGCGTCGCCGCGGCGGTGGGCGAAGGCGCGCAAGTGGTGGCGGCGCTGCACGCCTTTCTGGCGCGCAGCCGAGCGACAAGGCCGCGCCTCGCCAGCCCGCATCGGAGAGACCGTGATGGCCGACGAATGCGCCCATGCCGACGCCATCCGCGACGTGACGCCCAGCGCGCTCGGCTGCGAGGAATGCCTGAAGATCGGTTCGCGCTTGGGTGCATCTGCGCCTCTGCCGCACCTGCGGCCATGTCGGCTGCTGCGACGATTCGCCGAACCGCCACGCCACCAAACATTTCCATCGCAACGCGCCATCCGATCATCGAAGGCTATGATCCGCCGGAAGGCTGGGGCTGGTGCTATGTCGACGAGGTGATGTTCGACCTCAGCGATCGCACGACGCCGCACAACGGCCCGATTCCCCGCTTCTATTGAAACCGGCGGATCACCGAAGGGACCCGGCAGTGACGAGCAAACTGTCCAGCTGGCGCGGGACATCGTTGGGCGCGGTCACGAAGCAGCCGAACATGGCCAGACTTGGTTGCCGCAATATTCGATGACGCCAAAAGCGGAGCGCGCCGGCTAAGCCTTTGGCCGCACGTCACGCTGGCGGCCAAGTCGCCGTCGACCCCGATGCGGGAACCATCAGGGTCCGTCGCGCGCTCGGCTGCTACGCGGCCGGCAGGATCGTCAATCCGCGCTTCACCGCGAGCCAGTGCACCGGCGGCACGGTCGGGGGAATCGGCACGGCATCGATGGAGCGCGCCGTCCTCGATCGGTGCGACGGTCGTCCCGTCAATGCGCACATGGCCGACTACCTAATGCCGGTCAACCTCGATATTCCACAGCTTGAGGCTCGCTTCGTCGACGAAGGGAATCCGCACGTCAATCCCCTCGGCGTCGAGGAAATCGGCGAGGTCGCGTTGGTCGGCATAGCGGCGGCCCTCGCGAATCAAATGCGAGCAGAGCGCCGTAGCCATCGCCATTTGCCCCGGTTGCGCTCGTGACCACGAGAGGCATCGCCAGCCGCTCCTCACGCTACTTCACAAAAGCTTCTCAACTGTAATCGGCAGATCGCGCACGCGCTTTCCAGTCGCGTGATAGACCGCATTGGCGATTGCAGGTGCCACCGACACAGCAGTCAGCTCGCCTAGACCCTTGGCGCCAAGAGGGCTCGCATCTTCGTCGAAGTCACCGACAAACAGCGCATCGAGTTCCGGAATGTCGGCGTTGGTAGGAACGAGGTAGCCGGAGTAGTTGCGGTTGAGGAAGCGGCCCATCAGTAGATCCGTTTCTGACTGCTCGAGCAGCGCTTGCCCGATTCCCCAGATGATGCCGCCGATCGCCTGGCTCCGCGCGGTCTTGGGGTTGATGATGCGAGCCGCGTCGTAAGCACCGACGAAGCGGCTCATGCGTACCAACCCAAGTTCCGGGTCGACGCGCACTTCCGCGAACACGGCGGAGAAGCTGAAGATCGCTTTCGGTCCGTTGGCCTCCTCGACCGGATCATAGTCCCCGTCGGCCACCAGTTCGGTAAGCCCATTGCGCGCCAGCAGCTCGGCATAGGTGATGTTCACGTTCTTTCTCACCAGCGCCAGCCTGCCGTCGTCGATGAGCACGTCCTCGGGAACCGAACCGGCAAAAGGGGCCTCCTGACCGGTCAGAGCCAGCTCGATCGCCTTGTCGCGGGCGGCCTTCGCCGCGAGCATGACCGACGCGCCAGCGTTGGCCATCGTGGCCGAACCGATCGACGCGTGGGACTCGGGCAATCTCGTGTCGCCCAGTCGCACGGTCACCTTCTCCGGGGCCAGACCGAGCGCGTCGGCGGCCACCTGCCGCATCACGGTATAGGTGCCGGTGCCGAGGTCGTGCGTCCCGGTCTCGACGAGTGCGGAACCGTCGCGATCGATGGTAACTCGTGCTTTGGCCGGCCATCTCCAATGCGTGTAGATCGCGCCTGCCATCCCCTGGCCAACCAGATAGCGACCGTCGCGCATCGAACCCGGCTCGGGCGTCCGTTTGTCCCAGCCGAAACGCGCGGCACCTTTCGTCAGGCACTCGCGCATCGCGCGCGTCGAAAAGGGACGGCCACTCAGCGGGTCAATCTTGGTGTCGTTGAGCAGACGTAGCGCGACCGGATCGACGCCGGTCGCGTAAGCGAGTTCGTCCATCGCACTTTCGAGCGCGAAATGGCCGAGGGCCTCGTGCGGAGAGCGCATTGCCGTCGGCGTGTTGCGGTTCACATGGACGACCTTGTGGTTCGTCGAGATTCCCCCGCTGGCGGCCCACAAATGTCGTGACGCGATTGCCGCGTATTCGATGTAGTTGTCGAATACCGGTGTCGGCGAAATGCTTTCGTGGCGAATGCCGGTCAGTTTACCGTCCTTGTCGGCGCCGAGCGCAATCGTCTGGATCGTCGCCGACTGGTGGCCGACCATCGAATACATCTGCGCGCGCGTAAGCTGGATGCGCACCGGCCGGTTCAGCACTCTCGCCGCGAGCGCAGTCAGCAGCGTATGCGGCCAGACATAAGCCTTCCCTCCGAAGCCGCCGCCCAGAAAATGGGACACGACGTTGATCTTCTCGATCGGCACGCCGAGCACGATCGACACCAGTTCCCTGGCCCCGAAGATGTGCTGGGTGGTCTCATAGAGCGTCAGCGCGCCGTCCGCATCCCAGACAGCCGCAGTCGCATGCGGCTCCATTTGATTGTGATGGCGATCCGACGTCGTATAGGTCTGTTCGATCCCCACGGCGCCGTCTTGGATTCCCTTGTCGGCGTCGCCGACCGACGATGCGACCGGCCAGAGGAATTGCGGAGGATCGACGGCCTCGTTTGCTATCTGGCGGTTGAATACGACCGGTTGCTCAGCCGCATATTCCGCACTGATCAGTGTCCCGGCATGCATCGCCTGATCGCGCGTCGTCGCGACCACCAGTGCGATCGGTTGGCCGGCGTAGTGGATCTCGTCGTTCTGAAGCGGGAGGTAACCTTGGCCGTGTGGATGGAGGTGGCTCCAGGGCTTGGGTGTTGGGTTCATCCGCGGCATGTTGTGATATGTAAACACCGCCAATACACCCGGTGCCCTCTCGGCGGCGGTGATATCGATCGATACCGTCCGCCCGTTCGCAATGGTGCTGTGGACGATGGCAGCGTGTGCGGCGCCCACGAGCGGGACATCTGCCGTGTAACGCGCGCGGCCGGTCACCTTCAGCCATCCATCGGCGCGTGAAATCGGTTGTCCGACCGCGTTCATGCGCGTTCTCCCGCGGTTTGCAGCGCACGCAAAGCGACGCGCTGGGCAAGCTCAACCTTGAAACCGTTTTGGTCGAGCGGCCGAGCATCGATGAAGGATTCAGCGATCGCCGACCTGAGCGCGTCGATATCGTCCAACGAAACGCCGCGCAGTGCTGTTTCGGCGGCTGCGAGGCACCAGGGTTTGTGCGCAATGCCGCCCATGGCGAGCCGCACCGAGCGGAGGCGCCTGCGATCGGTCGCGACCGCGGCCGCCGCGGACACAAGGGCAAACTCGTAGGATTCGCGATCACGGACCTTCAGGTAATGAGAAGCACGGCCCTCGACCCTTGGGGGCACGTCGATCGCGACGATCAGGTCGCCGCGGTCGAGCGTGTTGTCGCGCTCCGGCGTGCTGCCAGGCAGGCGATGGAAGTCCGTGAACGGGATCAAACGCTCTCCCGCCAGCCCAAGCACGACGACGTTTGCGTCCAGGGCCGCCAGTGCCACCGCAAGGTCGGAAGGATGGGTGGCAACACAGGCGTCGGACCATCCGAAGATCGCGTGATTGCGATTGCGGCCGTGGCGGGCCGAGCAGCCGGAGCCGGGTCGCCGCTTGTTGCACGGCGGGCCATCGTCGTCGCGGAAATAGGCGCAGCGCGTCCGCTGCATGATGTTGCCGCCGATCGACGCCATGTTGCGCAGCTGGCCGGATGCGGCGAACAGCAGGCTTTCGGCGATGACAGGAAAGCGCCGGCGCACGTCGATGTTCGCCGCCACGTCGCTCATCCGGGCCAGCGCGCCAATGCGTATGCCGCCGTCCGGTAACGCTTCGATCCGCGCCATATCGGGTAGTCCGTTGATGTCCAGCAGGCGCTCGGGAAGCGTCGCGCGGTCCTTCATCAGGCCGAGGAGGTCCGTGCCTCCCGCAATAAAGGCGAGTTGTGCGTCCTTGGCGTGAGCCGCTATGGCCTTCGCCGGATCATCGACCCGCGACAAAGCGAAGCTGTGCATGGTTCAGCTCCTTCCCGTCGCATCGGCCACGGCGTCGACGATGTTGGGATAGCAGGCGCAACGGCAGAGATTGCCGCTCATCCGCTCTCGGATCTCAGCGCTCGACAGGTCCGAGAGGGCGAACGGCTTCGTGACGTCGGCCGTCGCGGCGCTGGGCCAGCCCGCTTTCGCCTCTTCGATCACGGCAACGCCCGACATGATCTGCCCGGACGTGCAAAAGCCGCACTGGAACCCGTCGTGCTCGATGAACGCCGCCTGGAGCGGATGGAGCATGCCGTCGTGCTCCAATCCTTCAATCGTGATGATCCGCTTGCCGTCCTGCATCGCCGCTAAGGTCATGCAGGACAGAACGCGACGGCCTTCAACGTGGACGGTGCATGCGCCGCACTCACCCCTATCGCACCCTTTCTTCGTGCCGGTCAGCGCCAGTTCTTCACGCAGCGCGTCAAGCAGGGTCATGCGCGGTTCGACCATGATCGTGCGAGCGTGGCCGTTCACGGTGACGCTCAGGCGCATGGACGCAAGCCACTTTGCAATTCCGTCGGCAGCATCGCCGTAGAAGGTCCGATAGAGATCCTCGGCGACGTAGCCGATGTGAGGCGTCGCGAGGACGTTGTCCGGCTTCCGGAACGGGTGATCGGCGGCAAAGAACTCGGCCAGAGCTCCCGCTACCGCCTTGGCATCGTTCTCCATCGGAATGTGGCCCGCCGACTTGATGCGGACGAGCCTCGTCTCCGGAATTTCGCGGGCGTAGCGTTCGGCAAAGTCGACCGTCTGGAATCCGTCATCCTCGCCCCAGACCAGAAGCTTGGGCGTCTTCGACTGTAGCAGAGCAGGCAGCATCTCCATGGTGTACCGGTTGTCCGAGGCGCCCGCGAGCGCCAGCCACGAGCGGGAAACCCTTGGGTCTGTCCAGGGATCGAGATATTCCGCGATCTCGACCTCGCTTGCCGGGCGTCCGAGCGCCTTCACGACCGATACGCGACGCGCGGCGAGAACGTCGTCCCTTGTCGTTGCGGCGGCCACGGCTGGATCCCGGAAGCGGGCAACGCCGGGGACCGGCCATGAGTTGTACATCACCCCGTTCACCACGGCGAGCCGCTGCACCTCCACCTTGTTTGTGAGCATGAGATGTTGCGCGACGCCTCCTCCGATGTCGTGACCGGCAACCATGACCGGGCCTGTGTGCCCCAACGCGTCGAGGAAGCGCAGCAGCCAGGCGGAAAGACGCGGGACCGAAGCCTCGCTCGCAGTAAGCTCACCTCCCGAGCGTCCGAAGCCGGGGAAATCGACCGCCACCGGGCGAAGGCCGGCGGCGGCGATGCCGTCGAGCACAGGCTGCCAGATGCGGCTCCAATAGGTGCCATGAAGCAGGAGCACCAAGGGACCGAGTTCGCCGGCGGCGAGATAGCTGATCGGAACGCCCCCGACATCGACTGTCTCGCGTCTTGTCATCGGACGATCCGCCTCACATGGTCCTTGCCGAGCCCAACGGCTTCGTAGTGCTTGGTTGCGTGCTCCAGCTTGGTGAAAACGTCCTCGTATCCGAGCGCCTCGCCGTAGGGATCGACATAGATGTACGCGCCTGTCACGTGAAAGAGCGTGGCCATTTCCTTTACATCGTCGGGAACGACCAGGGTGTGGGTCTCGCCGGGCGGTTCGAACGCGTAGTCGCCCGGAGACGCAACCCAGTCGTGCTCGAGGTAGCGCCACATTCCGCGCAGCGTGAAGGCGTGCACCGGTCCGGAATGGCGGTGGCGCGATAGCACGCCGGTGGACCGAACCCGCAGGATGTTGATGTAGTAGCCCTGGCTCACGTTCAGTACGAGCGGCCTGAACGCGACCGTGTCCGACTGCGGCACCCATTCGCGTTCATCGCCGTCAAGCTCCAATGCGGAGCCGACGAATACATCCGGCACCATGCCTGCGGGCTGGGGCTTCTGGTACGCGATCTTACTCTGATCGATGCACCGGCGCTCGGCTGCCTGCTGTTGCTCCGCTGAAGACGTGAGCGTCATCTTCTCCTCCATCATGCAATGGGAAGTCGGGATATTTCGCGCCTCTACCGTCAGGCTGCCGGCGCTCTATTGGCGGTCTGGCCGAACAGGATGTTCTTGCCTTCCTCGGTGACAGTGGGGCGGCCCGAGTACGGCTCGCCTTTCGCGTAGGCCCGCTGCGTTCCGGGGCGAGCGCGCACCATGTCGAACCAGCGCCGTAAATTCGAAAAGTCGTCCAGATTCTGCTGCTGGCGCTTCCAGGGAACGATCCACGGATAGGAAGCCATGTCGGCGATGCTGTAGTCGTCGCCGATGATGAACGTGCGGTTTTCGAGATGGCGGTCGAGGACGCCGTACAGACGGTTCGTCTCCTTCACGTATCGCTCGATCGCGTAAGGAATCCTGCTTGGCGCGTAGACGCCGAAATGGTGGTTCTGTCCGGCCATCGGTCCCAGCCCGCCCACTTGCCAGAACAGCCACTCCGTCGCGGTTTTCCGGCCGCGTAAGTCCTTCGGCAGGAAGCGGCCGGTCTTCTCGGCCAGGTACAACAGGATGGCGCCTGACTCGAACACGCTGATCGGCTCGCCTCGGTCCGCCGGCGCGGTATCGATAATCGCCGGCATGCGGTTGTTCGGCGAGATGGCGAGGAAATCGCGCTTGAACTGATCGCCGGCGCTGATATCGACCGGATGGATCGCGTAGTCGACTCCCGCTTCCTCAAGGAACATCGTGATCTTGTGGCCGTTCGGCGTAGGCCAATAGTAGAGGTCGATCATTTCGGTCTCCTCGGCTTGTTCGCCAGATGCGAAGCGGCAGACGCCGTCCCCGGGGCCAACGCGGCGAACCCGCAACAGGCGCCGGGACATTCCCCACGCCCGCCTTGAGATCCGGTTTCCGCCATCCTTGCGCCAGCAGGTCCGCTGTCGAGCGTGGCGTTCGATCGGGACCTGCACGCATTGGCCCATTCTCCACCCCTTCGCATGAGGCGGCACGTCGCGCCGCGATGCGCCGTGACGTGCCGATGGTTCAACGCCGCGGTTCGCGAGCGCGCAACATCCGCCGCGGAGATGCCCTCCAAGGCGAGCCCGAGGGTCACGCCCTCGTCGATGATGCGGCGCAATTTCTGGGTCATCGCGATGCGCGTGTAGCTCGTCGCCAGCGGCGGCAGGGCGGCGAGGCCTTCGCCGATCTCGCGCGCGCGGGCGAGCAGCCGGTCGGCCGGGACGACCTCGTTGACCGCGCCCCATGCCTTGGCGGTCTCGGCATCGAGCTCCTGGCGGGTGAGGATGAAATACCGGCCTCGTATCGTTCCGATCGCCTCCTGCCACAGCAGGTGGACACCGTCGCCGGACACGATGCCGAACCCGAAATGCGGCCTGTCCTGAAACACCGCCGAGGGTGTCGCCAGCACGATGTCGGCGAGCAGGACGTACTCGGTATGCAGCCGCATCGGACCGTTCACCGCGGCGATCAGCGGCACCTCGATGTCGAGGAGGTTCATCAGGACCTTTCTGCCCTCGCGGTAGATCTTGTCGTAGCCCTGCGGGGTGAAGAAATCGAAGCCGTCGAGGGTGATCTCCTCCATGAACGACCCGCCGCTGCCGGTCAGGATGACGGCCCGGTTGTCGCGATCGGAACCGATCGCGTGAAACAGGTCGACGAACTGTTCGTGCGTGTGCCCGTTGAAGATCAGCGTTCCGCCATCGGTGTGAAGCGCCACTTCAAGCACGCCGGTCGGCGAACGGCTGAGCCGGGCATTGGGAAAACTGTCGCGATAGGCATCGAAGCGAGTCATTGATCCTCTCCTTGTTGCAAGCTGCGCGCGCAGCCGTTCCGGTGTTGTTCAGGCAACCGCCGAGCGTGGCGGTACGTTCGCGAGCAGGAACCCCAGCCCCTCCGCCATCGTCAGATGTGCGATGACGGCGTCGCGGAGTCTGGGATAGGGCAGCCCCGCCAGCATCGCCGTCTGCACCGCGGCCATGACCTCGCCGGCCTCGGAGCCGATCATCGTGAAGCCGAGGATGCGATCGTCGCTGCCGCCGACGAGCACTTTCATGAAGCCGAGCGTCTCGTCCGTGGTATGCGCCCGCAGCACGGCCTCCATCGGCAGCCGTGCGACGCGCGCGGCGATCCCGGCGTGCTGCGCATCGCGTTCGCTCAGCCCCACATGGGCGAGCGGCGGATCGGTGAACACGCAGTACGGCACCAGCCGGTCGCGTGTGCTGCGCGTCCCGCCGGCCAGGTTGTCCGCGATGATCCGGAAGTCGTCGACGGAGGCATGCGTGAACTGCGGGCTGCCTGCGCATTCCCCCAGCGCCCAGACGCCGGGCGCCACCGTCTCGAGGCGCTCGTTGACGCGGATGTAGCCGCGTGCGTCCAGCTCGACACCGGTCTGCTCAAGCCCGATCCCCGCCGTGTTCGGGATGCGTCCGGCAGCGACCAGGATGTCGCTGCCCTCGATCGTCTCCTCGCCGGAGGCAGTGCGCACGGACAGCGACACCCCCTCGCCGGAGCGCCCGCGCACGCTGCGCGTCTCCGCAGACAGCAGAACGCGGATGCCTTCATCGCTCAGGATCCGCTGCATGGCGTCCGCGACGTCCGGGTCCTCCCGACCCATGAGCTGCGGCCCTGACTCGATCACCGTCACGCGGCTGCCGAAGCGGCGGTAGGCCTGCGCCATTTCCAACCCGACATAGCCGCCGCCGAGCAGGATCAGGTGCTGCGGCACGTAGTCCAGTTCCAGAGCGCTCGATATGCGTGAGTGGCCGAGCATCCGCGAGGCCCGGAACGCCCGGGATGGCCGCGTGCGATCCGAGGTTGAGAAACACCTGTTCGGCTGTCAGCAGGCGCGTCCCGCCTGCATTCAATTCCACCTCCAGCGTCTTCGGCGCCACGAACCGCCCGGTCCCCATGATCAGTTCGGCGCCGCTCGCCTGGTAGTTCTGCAGGTGCGCTGCGACCTCGCGCTCGACCATGTCGCGCTTTCGCTGGCGGACCTTCGCCATGTCGGTGGCGACGGTGCCGGTCATCGTGCCGAACTGCGCTGCGTGCCGTGCCAGGTGCGCGACCCGCGCGCCCCAGATCTCGTTCTTGCTGGGCATGCAGGCGATGTTGGGGCAGGAGCCGCCGACATACCGCCGCTCCACGACGGCAGTGCGCCGCCCCGACCGCGCCATGTGCCACGCCAGCAGTTTGCCGCCCTGGCCGCTGCCCAGGATCAGCACGTCGAGCCGTTCCGGTTCCGCCATCGCGCCCTCCATGTCTCGCATTTGCTCTTCGGGAGTGCGACCGGGACCAAGCCCGGCCGGGCGGCACCGCTATGCGACGCGGGCCGCCTGAGTGCGCAGGACCGGCAGCATGTCCGATGGCTCGGGACGGTGCGTGTAGTCCGGATTGACCTCCGCGTACCGGATGATCCCGTCCTGGCCGATCACGAAGCGGCCCGGCATCGGCAGCGTCCAGCTCGTATCGCCGTTGAAGGCCGGCAGGTCATTCTTGAGGCTCTTGTACAGGTCGACGAGGTAGCCCGGCAACGCGACGCGCAGCCCGAATGCGGCCGCCGTCTCGTTGCCGGGATCGGAAAGAATTGGAAAATCAAGCCCGTTGTCGCGCATCGACTTGCGGCTGTTCACGGCATTTTGTGGCGAGATCGCCAGGAAGTTGCGCGCCAAGCGCGCGGAACGCCGGCAGCGCCTCCTGCAGCGCCTGCAACTCCATATTGCAGTACGGGCACCAGACGCCGCGGTAGAAGCTGACGACAAGCGGGCCTTGCGCGAGCAGCGCGGACGAGGCGACGGCATTGCCGTTCGCGTCGTTCAGCACGAAGGGCGGGGCGGTATCACCGGCCTTCAAGGCGCGTGACCCGACGCCGGAGGCGATCAGTTCGGCGGTCGCGCGGTGCATGGTCTCAATCACCGTGCGCGCCTCGGCTTGCAGGGGCATCGCGTTTCTCGCGGGCATCCGTTTCTCCGGATGGCTGGCGGTGGGATGCGCGCCATGACGAACTTGGCGAGCACAGGGCTGGCGCGGCAGGCATGGCACGGCGATAAGCTTTATTCCTTGGAGGAATGGGGTCTTGGGGGTAAGCGGATGGATCGGCTAGCCGCGATGGAAACCTTTGTCCGCGTTGTCGAGACCGGCTCGTTCTCGGCGGCGGCGCGGACACTGAATGTCGGTCAGCCGGCGGTCTCTAAGACCATCGCGCAAATGGAGGCGCGGCTGGGTGTGCGCCTCTTGATGCGTTCCACGCGCGGGCTATCGCCGACCGAGGCCGGCCAGAGTTTTTATGACCGTGCGCGGCGCGCGATCGAGGAGGCGGACGAGGCCGAGCTGGTCGCGCGCGGAGCCGGCGCCGGCCTGACGGGTCGTCTGCGTGTCTGTGCCGCCGTTACCTTCGCGCGAATGCACGTCATTCCTCGTCTGCCGAAATTCCTGGCAGCGCATCCCGGCCTGAAGATGGATGTGATTCTCGACGATCGAGTCATCGACCTTGTAGAAGCGGGCGCAGACGTCGCGCTGCGAATGGGCTCGCTTGAAGACTTATCTTCCCTGACGGCACGAAAAGTTGCTTCCGTCCCACATTATGTCGTGGGGACTCCCGCCTACTTCACGCGGTCGGGGGTACCAGCGACGCCGGCCGAGCTCACCGCCCATGAAGCGGTCATCTATGCAAGGGAGGGCGGTACCTGGCGCTTCCGCCAGGGTTCGACTGAAGTGTCTGTCAGCGTTTCGGGTCCGCTTCGGGTCAACGTGGCCGAAGGTGTGCGGGCTGCCGTCCTGGCAAATATGGGATTGGCCATTGTCTCCGCCTGGATGTTCAGCCCGGAGCTCGCCTCGGGCGACGTGCGCCCGGTGCTTGCAGACTGGTCATTGCCGTTGCTTGACTTATGGGCCGTCTATCCCATGGGCCGCATGCCGACCGCCAAGGCCCGCGCATTCGCCGCCTTCGTCGAGGCGGAGTTGAAGCACGAGAATATCCCGGTCGAATGACGCACGTCCAATTGCCCGCTCACTATCCGGCCCACCGGAATCTCGGCAGTGGCCGAGTGCCGTCTCCAACCATTGCAACCGGGCGCGTCAGCGCACGGAATGCCTGCGTTGGAGGGGCATCCTCATTCGACCAAACGCCAACTATGGGCGCGTTGTTTGTCAATCGGCGCGCAAAGGGGCTCAGACTTAATCCTGATGCAATTTACCCTGATCGTGGAGGGCGAATTGGTAGGGAATGACCGTCATGGGTCGTGGAATCACGCTTTCTCCGTGCGGGCTCGCCATTGAGAGCATCGAAACTGGGGCCGACGAACTGCGGATTGGCGCAAGACCCCTCAACGTGACCGCCGGTTGCCCGATCTGTGGGACCATGTCGGCCCGCATCCACAGCCGCTATCGGCGAACACTGACCGATCTTCCGTCGCAGGGACGCCGTGTGGTGGTGACCATCCGCGCCCGCCGTTTCCGCTGCACCACGATGGATTGTCGCCGGCGGATTTTCGCCGAACGGCTTGAGACGACAGTTGGTGGCCCGTTTGCGCGTCGCACAACGCGTCTCGAGGGGATTGTGTATCATCTCGGCCTGGCGCTGGGTGGACGTCCTGGACAAAGCTTCGCGCAACGCCTGCTGCTGCCCGTGAGCAACGACACCTTGCTGCGCACCGTTCGGCGCCGTGCCGTCCGATCGCCGGAGGAACCGCGGGTGATCGGTATCGACGACTTTGCCTGGAAGCGCGGTCAGCGTTACGGGACGGTCATTTGCGACCTGGAACGGCGGTGCCTCATCGACATTCTGCCGGATCGGGAAGCCGCGACGGCGACAGCCTGGTTGGCAGGGCATCCTTCGATCAACATTATCGCGCGCGATCGCGGCGCCGGTTACCGGCAGGCCGCCGCCGAGGGCCGTCCTGACGCCGTTCAGGTCGCTGACCGGTGGCACCTGATGGAAAACGCCAGTGCCGCCTTCCTCACCGCGGTGCAACGCTCGATGGGCGCAATCCGTAAGGCCGTGGGTACAGGCGCCGTCGATCCGGAGGCTTTAAGCGCCGCGGAACGCCGCCAGCATACGGGCTGGCTACGCCGTGAAGCCGAGAATGCCGATATCCTGGCACTGTCGGCACAAGGCGTGGCGATCAAGGAGATCATGCGGCGAACTGACAAATCTCGTGGGCTGGTACGCCAGGTGGTCCGCGGTGGGCGCCATGATATATTCCGCAGCCGGATGAGTTCACTCGATCCCTTTATGACGCAGCTTGAGACCGCATGGACCGATGGTAGCCGTAACGGTGCTGCGTTGTGGCGGGCCATGAAAGCCAAGGGTTTCACTGGCAGCCTGCGTGTCATCACGGAATGGGTGACCCGGAAGCGGAGAGATGAAGGAACCGCCACGCGGGATAAGCGGCCTGGCAAAACACCATCGGCCCGCCGCATCGCCCGCCTGATGACGACCGAGCGCGATACGCTGTCGAAGGTCATTGCCCGGACAATCGCGATAATCGGAACGGCCGTGCCAGATCTGACGACAGCGCGAGATCTGCTCGACCGGTTCCACCGTCTGATCCAGCACCGGCAATCCAAACGGCTGGATGAATGGCTTGGAGATGCGAAGCAGGGTCTGATGGCTTCGTTCGCTTCCGGCATTGCTCAGGACCACGCGGCGGTGCAGGCGGCACTGATAGAACCATGGTCGAATGGCCAGACAGAGGGGCAGAACACGAAGCTGAAGTTGGTCAAGCGGCAGATGTACGGTCGAGCCAGTCTTGACCTGCTGCGAGCCCGCCTTATCGGCGCGACGTGATTGTGGGCGACCTCAGCACCAACATTGCGTCAGAGCCCTTTCCCACGCCGAAACACACACAAGGCTCACGCCCAGCAACAGTCCCGCGCGGCTAAGACGCGCGGGACGCGTTTTGAAAGACAGGACGGGCTTGTGGATTGTGAAATCGCATCCAACCGTGATCCCTCCTAAAAATCGGACATCTCATTGATTTTGCTTGCGGATCTACATGTTTGGAGGGGTCTCGTTTGGACGCGAAAAGTGACCCCGCCCATTGCGGCTTTTACAAGCAGAATCAATGCAATAGCCGGGCTTCTGGGTGGGGTCACAATTGCGCGCGATTTCACAGATAACTCGCCGAATCAGATCGAGGGTTGCCCTGACCTGCCGCCGGGCCCACCGCTGCGCAGGACTGGAATCGCGTTGTTCCTTCCGTATCCGTATCCGGCTGTCGCGTGTTGCTGCGGACGACTACGCGGTTCGCGCTGGCAGTTGCACCATGCGGGCAATCGACCAGACGAACGCTGCCAACTCCCGTGCGATCGCCACGACTGGGGTTGCCCCGCCTTTGTGGACGGTTGATGGGCTTGGGCGGTTATCGGGTGGTTTCGGTTTCTGGGGTAAGCTCCCGCTCATAGTGGATGGGCGATTTGTATCCGATCGCTGAGTGGAGGCGGACCGGGTTGTAGAAGCCTTCGATGTAGCTGAAGCAGGCGGTCTTCGCTTCAGTTTGCGAGGCGAATTTTCTTCGCGACAGGAGTTCACACTCGAGCGTGGAGAAGAAGCTCTCGCACATGGCGTTGTCGTAAGCATCGCCGACCGATCCCATTGAGGGCCGGACGCCGACCTCCCGACAGCGGCCGCCAAAAGCAAGCGATGTGTATTGGCTGCCTTGGTCGGAGTGGTGGATGACATCGTCCGGCCGCCGTTGTCCGACGGCCATTTCCAAGGCGTCCAGGACCAGCTCCGTGCGGAGATGGCTGGCCATTGACCAGCCGACGATCTTGCGGCTGCAGGCGTCGAGTACCACGGCAAGATACAGGAACCCGGTCGCAGTCGGCACGAAGGTGATGTCGGCCACCCATAGGTGGTTGGGCGCCTCCGCGACGAATTTGCGATCGACCAGGTCAGGCGCTGGCCGGGCATCCTGATCCCGCCGCGTTGTCGTGGGACCACGTCCACGATGACAGGCGCCCACCAGCCCAGCGGCGCGCATCAGACGAGCAATCCTCTTGCGCCCATGCATTTCGCCGTCTGCCCGGAGCTGAGCGTGGATACGTGGCGCGCCATACAGCTGTCGTGAGCTGGCGTGGATGGTTCTGACGCGCGTCAGCAGCGCGTCATCGGCTCGCGCATGCGTCGATGGTGGACGATCGCGCCATGCGTAATAGCCAGCGGTGGAGACGCCGAGCACGCGCGCCATGGTCGTGACGGGAAACAGGGCCTGGTTGGTGCTCATGAACCCGAAGATCCGGACGATACCGCGCCGCTCTCGCGGGCAAACCAGGCCGCGGCTTTTGAGAGGATGTCACGCTCCAGCCGGAGCTGGCGCACCTCGCGGCGGAGCTTGATCAGTTCCTCCCGCTCGGCACTGGACGTCGGCTCCACCTTCTCCTCCCGGCGGCCTTCGCTGCGATCGGCCTGAGCAATCCAGTTGCGGATCGACTGCGCGGTCGGTTCGAACTCGCGAGCAAGATCCTCCGGATCACGTCCGGCGCGGGCCAACTCGATCATCTGACGCCGGAACTCCGGCGCATAGGGCAGACGGGTTTCGGGCATAAGGACACCTTGGGGTCAAAGCTTCAGGGTGTCCACGAAGGCGGGGCAATCCCAATCGGGGCTGAGTTTAACGTCTACCTCGCCCGCCACCTCGCAGCGACCCTGTTGCTTGATGACGACGAGGGCAACTTGCCGGTCGCGCAGGCCCTGCTCGGCCATAGCGATTCCAAAACGACCGCACGCTACTACGCCCAGCAGCGCACCCGTGGCGCGCAGGTCAAGTGGATGCAAACCCTGGAGAAGCGTGTGGCCAGCGCACGACGTGGGCTCGGCAAGAGATCACGCCGCGCGCCCGACCGGGGCACCGATCCATCTCCGGGTAGTGCGACATGACCGTAACCGCTGCGAGACCGCCACCTCGCGGCACGGGCAGTTGCGGGTCCAGTCTTAGGGATGGGGACTGGGGTTGCGGGTGGGCGGGATGGATAGTGGCAGCGATAATGCCATGCATCAGCACAGGCACGAAGGCGGCGAGTATCGCCGGATCGAGCTGATCACGGGAGTTGCGCGGCGGCGTCGATGGACAGCTGAAGAGAAGGCGGCACTGGTGGCAGAGAGCCTGGAGCCGGGGATGAATGTCTCGGCGCTGGCGCGTCGGCGCGGCGTTGCCCGCGGGCTGTTGCAGACGTGGCGACGCGCGGCGATGCGGGAGGCAGCGGATCGCGCCGGGATGTTTGTGCCGCTGCGCATCGAGGACGCCGCTTCGCCGAGGGACTGCGGCCCTCCAATAGCTGACGCAGGTTCTTCGGCATCGCCCGCGCCGGCTGCTGTGACGATGGGCTTGATCGAGATCGAGCACGGCGGGCTGCGGGTTCGCTTTTCCGGCCAGGTCGACGCAGCAGCGTTGCACGTGGTGCTCGCGCATGTGGGGCGGCGGGCGTGATCCTGGGTGTGCCGTCGCGGCCCGGGTTGCGGATCATGGTGGCGTCCCGGCCGATCGATTTCCGCAAGGGCATGGACTTGCTGGTGGCGTTGGTCGTGCAGGCGCTCGGGACCGACCCGTTCGCCGGCGATGTCTTCATCTTTCGGTCGAAACGCTCGGATCGGCTGAAGCTGCTGGTGTGGGACGGTTCCGGGCTGTGCCTGGTTGCCAAGCGGCTGGAGAGCGGCGCGTTCACCTGGCCGCCGGTGCGCGACGGTGCGGTGACGCTGACGGCGGCGCAACTGCGGCTGCTGTTCACCGGCCTGGACTGGACGCAGCTCGGCGTACGCACGGTGGCGGTGCCGGCCGAATAAATTGCCGCGGCTGTGCTGCGACTCTGGCGAAACGCCTGCGCGGGTCCGTATCATCCCGGCATGGCGCCCGATGTTGCATCCCTGCCGCGCGAGCCGGACGTCCTGATCGGGATGATCGTCGAGCTGCGCGACGAAAACGGCAAGCTGCGGGCAATGCTGGAGACGGTGAAGCGGGCCCTGTATGGCGCGCGCTCGGAGAAGTTCGACGCCGATCCCGCACAGCTGTTGCTCGGTCTCGGTGATGTCTCGACAACGCCGGTCGAGCCGGCGCCGGATCCCGCAAAGCCACGTTCGCAGGATCCGCGCACGCGCCGTAAGGCGGCGCGCAACGTCGGGGCCCTGCCGCGACATCTGCCGCGGGAGGACGTTGTGATCGATCCCGGGGTCACCGCCTGCCCCTGCTGCCAGGGCACGCTGCATCGGATCGGCGAAGACATCAGCGAGATGCTCGACATCGTGCCGGCGATCCTGCGGGTCAAGCGGATCCGCCGGCCGCGCTACGGCTGTCGCGCCTGCGCGAGTGCCGTGGTGCAGGCGCCGGCGCCGGCGCGTGCGGTCGATGGTGGCCTGCCGACCACGGCACTGCTCGCCCATGTCGCGGTATCAAAGTTCGCCTGGCACCTGCCATTGTACCGGCAGGCGCAGATGCTGGCGGGACACGGCATCGATCTCGACCGGTCCACGCTGGTGCGCTGGATCGAGCGGGCGGCGTGGTGGCTGCAGCCGCTGCATGCGCTGCTGGTGCAGACGGTGATGACGGCGCCGAAAGTGTTCTGCGACGACACGCCGCTGCCGGTATTGGATCGCACGCGACGGCGAACGCGGATCGGCCGCCTGTGGTGCTATGCCGTGGATGACCGGCCCTGGCAGGGGCCCGCGCAGCCCGCGGTGGTCTACCGCTACGCCGAGGACCGCCGCGGCCGCCATGTGAAAGAGCATCTTCAGAGGTTCCATGGCGTGCTGCAGGTCGACGGCTATTCCGGGTATGACGACCTCGCCAAGCCGGACCGCCCGGGCGGCGCGATCACGCTGGCCTACTGTCTGGCGCATGCGCGACGGGAATTCTTCGATGTGCACAAGCAGACCGCAGACCCGATCGCCGCGGACGCACTGCGCCGGATCGGCCAGATCTATGCGATCGAGGCCCGCGTCCGGGGCCTGACCGCGGCACAGCGCCTCGCCGTCCGCCAGGTCGAGACGACGCCGCTGATGGCGGCGCTGCGGTCGTGGCTGATGGAGCGGCTTGCCGAGATCTCGACGAAATCCTCGCTGGCGGCCGCGATCCGCTACACGCTCGGGCATTGGCAAGGGCTGACCGTGTTCCTGAGCGATGGCCGGGTCGAAGTGGACAACAACACGGTCGAGCGCAGCATCCGGCCGATACCTCTGGGGCGGAAAAATGCCCTGTTCGCCGGCTCGGCCGCTGGCGGTGAACGCTGGGCGGTACTGGCGTCGTTGATCAACACCGCCAAGCTGCACGGCATCGATCCGCAGACTTGGCTGGCCGACGTGCTCGACCGCATCGTCTCGGGCCGCACCAAGGTCAACGCGCTGCGTGAATTGCTTCCCTGGAACTGGCGAGCCGCGTCCGGGATCGACCGGCTCGCGCCCGGCACCGCGGCCGCCGCATGATCGACGAAGCCGTGCTTGACGGGCGCACAGCAGCGAGCGAGGCCGTGTCGACGTGGCTGGCCTTCCTGGCATCGCCGGCGGCGCCGGCACGAGCGATGTCGCTGCTCGAACTCGATGGCTATCTGACCGGCGTGATCGTCGCGCCGAGCCTGATCCGGCCCCGCCGATGGATGGCGGGGCTGTGGGCCGACGACGAGCCGGTCTTCGACGATGCCGCACAGATCCAGTCGGTGCTCAGTGCGGTCGGCATCCTGTTCAACATGCTCAGCGCGAGGATCGACCGGAGCCTGCGCCGGCTTGAGGCCGAGCGTGTCTGCGACTACCGCCCGGCGTTCCAGCCAACCGAGAGCAAGCCGTCGCACGACGCGGTCAAGACCTGGGTCGGCGGGTTCTGGCGGGCCATGGCGCTGATCCCCGCGGACTGGCACGCGCTGGCCGCCGACGAGCGCACGCAGGTCATCATCGCCCCGTTCGTCGGCTTCATTGATGCCGGCGACGAGACTTTCGAGCTGGCCGCGGACATCGACGACCGGCTCGACGAAGCCGCCGCGGAGATCCCGCGTGCGATCCTGCTGCTGAGAAAGATCGCGCAACTGCGGGCAAGCCGATCCCAAGCCCAGCCCGACGCGCGCCGCACCAAGATCGGTCGCAACGACCCGTGCCCCTGCGGCTCAGGCAAGAAATACAAGCACTGCTGCGGCCAAGCCTGAACCCAGCTCGCACCCCGCGTGATACCCTCGCATCGGTTACGCTTGACGGACGCACAGCAGCGAGCGAGGCCGTGTCGACGTGGCTGGCCTTCCTGGCATCGCCGGCGGCGCCGGCACGAGCGATGTCGCTGCTCGAACTCGATGGCTATCTGACCGGCGTGATCGTCGCGCCGAGCCTGATCCGGCCCCGCCGATGGATGGCGGGGCTGTGGACCGACGACGAGCCGGTCTTCGACGATGCCGCACAGATCCAGTCGGTGCTCAGTGCGGTCGGCATCCTGTTCAACATGCTCAGCGCGAGGATCGACCGGAGCCTGCGCCGGCTTGAGGCCGAGCGTGTCTGCGACTACCGCCCGGCGTTCCAGCCAACCGAGAGCAAGCCGTCGCACGACGCGGTCAAGACCTGGGTCGGCGGGTTCTGGCGGGCCATGGCGCTGATCCCCGCGGACTGGCACGCGCTGGCCGCCGACGAGCGCACGCAGGTCATCATCGCCCCGTTCGTCGGCTTCATCGATGCCGGCGACGAGACTTTCGAGCCGGCCGCGGACATCGACGACCGGCTCGACCAAGCCGCCGCGGAGATCCCGCGAGCGATCCTGCTGCTGAGAAAGATCGCGCAACTGCGGGCAAGCCGATCCCAAGCCCAGCCCGACGCGCGCCGCACCAAGATCGGTCGCAACGACCCGTGCCCCTGCGGCTCAGGCAAGAAATACAAGCGCTGCTGCGGCCAAGCCTGAACCCAGCTCGCACCCCGCGTGATACCCTCGCATC
>CAWAZU010000007.1:0-109755 GCA_963786445.1 uncultured Pseudomonadota bacterium | reverse complement strand
CCACGGCGCCCATCACGCCGCCATCGCCCGGGCGATCGCCGGCGCCGGCTGCGGATCGCGCTCGGCCAACTCGACCGGTCACTTTAGGCGGCGACCGGCGCCGGCCGGAAGCTGAACGGCGCGCCTTCCTGCAAGCCGGTCGCGGCAACGGCAATGGCAACGTCGTGCCTTGGCGCCCCGACGATCCGCGGCAGCAGCCGATCGACCAGCGCCGCCGTTTCCGGCCAGCGCAGCGTGGCGCCGGCGAGTGCCGTCGTGGCGCCCTCGACAAAGGCATCCAGCAAGTCGGGACGGTGCATCGCGAGAACCCGCAGCGATTTCATCGAGGCCGCAGCCTCTGGCGACTCCGCCGGTCCCACCACGGGCGCCCCGCCGCCCAGCGCGCCAGTTTCACCGCGGTGCCGCGGTCGGCCATCGCGTCGCTCAGGCCCAGCAGCAGCCGCTTGAGGTCGGCCGGGAAGTGGGATCGCCAAGAAAGCGTTCCAGGGCGGCGGCGTGTCGAGACAGCAGCTCCGCCGCCTCGCCGAGCTGGCGGACCCGCGCGTCCGACGCCAGGCGTGCGGACGTCCTGACCGCGAGGAACAACGCCGCGCCGAGCACGGCGGCGAGCGCAGGCCAAAGGTCGGGCAGCGCCGGCATCGTCATCCATCCTCCCGTCCGCCCCCCGGGCGCAGCGCCCGGTATCGGCGTTCCAGCTGCAGCGTCGGTTGCGCGACCCGCAGCAGCTCGACGTGGCGCGCCTTGACCGCCTCCACCTTAACGGCCGCTTGCTCCACCTGTATGCGCGCCATCGCGCGATCGTGGCGCTCCCTGCCTATGCAGCGAATATGGAACATGGCGAGGGCGAGTGCCAGAAGCGCGAACGCCGACCGGGTCGGCACGCCGAGCGCGACGGCGCTGAACGCCAACAACAGGCAGACGACCGTGACGATGCCGTCCGGGTAGCCCTTCAGCGCCCGCAATGTCCCTGGCGGCAGCAGCATTCGGCGTGCGTTACCGGCTCTCGCGCGGCGCCGATGCTGCCAGTGCGGACGAAGCTGCGTCAATCATGCGGCCGTGGCACCGGCGGTTGTGCGTCACGCGCCGGGCGCGGATGCCGGTTCGCCCAGCTCGGCGAGCGCCGCGGCGACGCTGGCGCGCTGCTGCTCGGCCAGCCGCGCCTCGACCTGGCGCAGATAGGGATCGGGCCAGTCGCGCTCGCGGCCGAGCTGGCGGACGAAGGCGCGCATGTTCCGCGACAGCCGGGCGAACGTCTCGGCCAGCGCCGGCGCGACCGCGGCGACCGGCAGCAAGGCGCCGGCGCGCTCGGCTTCCTCCCGCTGCGCCCGCCGCAGCCGCCAGGCTTCCAACGCCTGTCTGGTGGCCGCGGCGCCGGGCGCCTCGGCGGGCGCCGCGACGACGGGCGCCGGCAGCGCGGCGAGCCGCTCGCGATCGCGCTCCTGCGCCTGGCGCGCATCGTCCCCGCGGGCGCGCAGGAACTGCTGCACGTCGGCCAGGTCGAAGCGGCAGCCGCCGCGCCCTGCTCCGCGCTCGGCCACCGGGAAGTCGGCCCCGTAGCGCTGCAGCCATGCCCTCAGCGTCGGCAGCGACACGCCGAGCTCGGCCGCCAGCTCGTTCTTGTTCAGGGTCACGCGCATGCCCGCAGAGTTGGCCTGCGCGCCCGGTTTTGCAAGCGGATCGCGACGATTGCCCCGGTCCCGCCGGAACGGGTCTTGACGGGCCGCCGGGCGCCGTCAGTCTCAGGCCGCAGGCTCGACCCCGGAACCGACCTCGATGCGCGACCGGCCCATCTTCATTCCGCTCCGCCGCCAATACTTCGACGCGTTCGCCCGCGGCGACAAGCGCGAGGAATGGCGACGCCTCGGGCCGCGCTGGAACCCCCGGACCTGCGCGCCTGGCCGTCCCGTGGTGCTGTCCCTCGGCTACACCAGGACCCGTCTCGCCGGCCGCCTGGTCGCGTTCCACGTCGCGCCCGCCGAGGGTCCTGCGGCCGAGCTGTGGGGTGCGGGAACGCCGTGCGCGGTGCTGACGATCGACCTCGATAGAACGCAGCCGGCGCGTTGATCTCGGCCAACGGCCAGTAAACAACAACAACAACACCAACCGATTTTTTTTTGCACAACGGGACCGACCAACCGGGGTGCAAATTACCCGTGTCCGACGTCAATCCCAGGAAGGACCCGCGCGACCTCCGGCGCTGCCGGTCCCCCGTTTCAGCAGCCAGAGGACCGCCGGCCGAGGCGGCAGGCAGGGCGGCGGCTGATCCCACTGATCCCACTCTGAAAGGTGTAGTGGGATCAGGCGTGGGATCAGATAAACCATTGATCTATCTATCTCTCTATGAGAACAAAGAATGAATGATCCCACGATCCCGCGGTTTTCGCCGATTGGAGCGCCGCCATCCCGTGCAGGGACTTCCTTAGGCACTCCCGGCCGCCCGCGGCGGCGCGGACGGCGACCGACGCCTCGGCCGGCGCGAGCTGCAGAGCCTCATTCGTGGACGCCGCTGCTGCCGGCGCGGCAGGCGGATGGACACAGACTGGACATGCCGCCCGCGACCGCGCGTAAGATGCTGATGCAGAAGGCGAAATTGACCGCGGCATCGACCTTGACACGGTGGGGGTCACTGGTTCAATCCCAGTCGCGCCCACCATGCAACGAATTGCTGGCGTTCTGTGTTCCGACGACCAGGGAATGGAGCGGGTGACGGGAATCGAACCCGCACAGCCAGCTTGGAAGGCTGGGACTCTACCATTGAGCTACACCCGCACCGGCACGCCGCCATCGCCTGCCATGGTGGAGGGGGTTGGATTCGAACCAACGTAGGCGCACGCCAACGGATTTACAGTCCGTCCCCTTTAGCCACTCGGGCACCCCTCCTGCCGCGGCAGTGACGCTGCGACTATCGCCATCTCCCCATGGTGTCAAACGCCGCGGTGCAGGCGAATTGTCGGCTGTCGGCGGCCCCGCTATACCGCAGCCTCATGAAGCCGCCACGTTCCCATCACGCCGGCATGACCAGCGCTGGCCGGCCACCAAAGCCCGACCGCTTGCCGCGCGAGGGGCGTCCGCGCACGCACCAAACTCACGCCCCGACGCCGCGGCATGGCCCCGAAGCACCGCGTGGAGGCGTGTGGCTCTATGGCAGCCACGCGGTCGCGGCGGCGCTGGCGAATCCCACGCGACGGCTGCGCCGCCTGCTGCTGACCGAGGAGGCCGAAGCGAGCCTTGCGGCCCGCCTGCCGCGGCCTTGGCCGATCGGGGCCGAACGGGCCGACCGGGCGCGGCTCGACCAGATGCTCGGTCGCGACGTGGTCCATCAGGGTGCGGCGCTGCTCGCCGACCCGCTGGCGCCGCCGCCGCTCGCGCATCTGCTAGAGCGTCCCGGCCCGGTGCTCGTGCTGGACCAGGTCAGCGATCCCCGTAATGTCGGCGCCATCCTGCGATCGGCTGCCGCGTTCGGCGCCGCCGGGATCATCACCCAGGAACGCAACGCGCCGGAGGAGACCGGGGCGCTGGCCAAGGCCGCGTCGGGCGCCCTCGAGACGGTACCGTTGCTGCGTGCGGTAAACATCGCGCGCACGCTGGTCGCGCTGAAGGCCGCCGGGTGCTGGGTGGTCGGGCTCGACGCCGCGTCGCGCACGGTTCTGTCGGGGGCCGATCTGGCGCAGCGTCGGGTGGCGTTGGTGCTGGGCAGCGAGAGCGAGGGGCTGCGCCGGCTGACGCGCGACACCTGCGACGAAGTGGCCGGCATCGCCATGCCGGGCGGCAGCCGGGCGTTGGACAGCCTCAATGTGGCCGCCGCCGCGGTCATCGCACTCTACGAACTGGGGCGCCGCCCATGAGCGGTTTCGATCCGTACCCGGCGGCCGACGCGCTGCTCGCGCATCGCGCGGCAAGCCGCGTCGCCGGCCCGTTGCCGGCGGAAATCGCCCCGCGCGACGCGGAAGAGGCCGCCGCGGTGCAGCGCGCCATGGCGGAACGGCGCGGCACGTTGCCGATCGGCGGCTTCAAGATCGGCGCGACCGGCCGGCGCATGCAGGCGTTTCTCGGCATCGACCATCCCTGCGCCGGCTTCATGGCCGCGGCGGATATCCATGAGGCGCCGCACGACCTGCCGTTCGCAAACTTCCGCAGTCCGCAGGTCGAGTGCGAACTGGCCGTGCGCCTCTCGCGCGACCTGCCGCCCGGTGCGTGCAGCTTCGAGCAGGCCGCCGACGCGATCGAGGCGGTGTGCGCTGCGATCGAGATCGTCGAGAACCGCTATGGTCCGCCGCCAGTCGGCGACGTTGCGGCGGTCGGGCTGCCGACGGTCGTTGCCGATCAGTTCTACCACGCCGCCGCGGTGATCGGTGCCCCGGTCGCAGGCTGGCGCGCGCTCGACCTTGTCGGGATCGAGGGCCGCGCTGCGATCGACGGCGAGACGCGCAATGCCGGGCGCGGCGGCGAACTGATGGGCCATCCGCTGCGCGGACTGGCGTGGCTGGCCGGGAGTCCTGTCGCGGCAGCCTTCGGCGGGTTGCGCGCCGGTCAGATGGTGCTGCTCGGCAGCGTCATCCCATCGATTGCACTCGACGGTCCCTGCGACGTCCGCATCGTGTTCGATGCGCTGCCCGAGGTGCGGCTGCGTTTCGTCTGACGCCGCAAAGCCGGCGTTAACCCGGCGCGGCCTATCGTGTCATCTCACGCCGCGCGCAACTTTCCGCGGCTCCACGCCAGAACGGCCAGCACGGGGGTGGACCCGATGTCCCCCGACTGGGAATGTCTCCCGGACGACCTGCAACTGGTTCTCGCCCAGGAGGCAATGCGTCGCGCCGCAGAAACGATCGCCGGCCAGGCGGAAGTGCTGGCCGGCGAAATCGAATATGGCGGTCTTGCGGACCGGGGTGGACCGGAGGCACTGCGCCTGTTGGCCGCCGTGGTCCGGCTGACCGCACGGGACGCGCTGGTCCCGTGCGGTACGGCGTGACGTTCAGCCGGCGTTGCCGTTGCCGTTGTCGTCCTCGCCGGACTTGCGGTTGACGTTGATGGCGACGAACTCGGTCTGACCGTTGCGGAACACGCGCAGCGCGACGGCGTGGTTCCTGTTCGCAGCCTCGCTGATGGCATGCGCCGCCTGCCGCGCCGAACTGACCGGCTCGACGCCCACGCCGACGATCACGTCACCCTGCTGGATGCCTGCCTGATCCGCTGGGGAACCAGGCTTCACATCGACCACCGCCACGCCCTTCATGTGCTCCGGCAGGTCGAGCTGGCTGCGCATCTCCGGCGAAATCGGCGCCAGCGCGAGGCCGACCCCCTCCTGCGGCCCGGCAGCATTGGCGTTCGCCGTCTGCTGCTCCGACGGCAGGGTGGCGACCTTGACCGACATCGTCTTGGTCTGCCCTTGCTGGAGCACGTCGATCTTGGCCTCGTCGCCGGGCTTTACCGCGGCGATGTCGACCGCGAGATCGCGGGGATTGCCGACGGTTTTGCCGTCAACCGCGGTGATCACTTCACCGGGCTGCAACCCGGCCTTGGAGGCGGGCGAATCCGCCTCGACCTGGGCGATCAGCGCGCCGGCCTGATCCGGGTTCTGCTTCGGCAGATTGAGCGCCGCCGCCATGGCCGGCGACACCTGCTGCGCCTCGACGCCGAGATAGCCGCGCGTCACGTGGCCGGTCTTCTCCAGATCGGCCACCACCGTCTTGACGATGTTCGAGGGGATGGCGAAACCGATGCCGATGCTGCCGCCCGTCGGCGACAGGATCGCGGTGTTGACGCCGACCACGCGGCCGTCCTGGGTGAACAGCGGCCCGCCGGAGTTGCCGCGGTTGATCGGCGCGTCGATCTGCAGGAAGTTGTCGTACGGACCCTCGCCGATATCGCGCCCGCGTGCCGAGACGATGCCCGCCGTCACGGTCCCGCCGAGGCCGTACGGATTGCCCATGGCGACGACCCATTCGCCGACCTTCACGTCGGCCGAATTGCCCAGCTGAACGTAGGCCAGCTTGTGGCCGGCATCGACGCGCAGCACGGCCAGGTCGGTGCGCGGATCGCGGCCGATGATTTTGGCCGGCAACTCGGTGCCGTCGCTCAGCGTCACGCTGACCGACTTCGCATCCTGCACGACGTGATTGTTGGTCACGATCACGCCGTCCGGATCGATGATGAAGCCAGAGCCGCGCGCCTCCACCGCCTGCGGATGCTGCGGCATCATCATGCCGAACGGTGTGGGAATCCCCGCGCCTTGCGGTTGCGCCTTGAGTTCGGTGGTGACCGAGACGACGGCGGGCCGAACGCGAGTCACCAGGTCCGTGAAGCTCGGCAGCATCTGCGCCGGCTGGGCGGGCTGGATCGGCGCCGGCTGCGGCGTCTCGGCGATGCTGGCCGCGCCCACGCCAAACCCGGCCAGCGCCGTCGTGCTCAACAGCCCGACGAGCAAGGCACCGCGCGTGCCGCGCGGTACCAGGCGTGAAATATTCATGCTCATTGTCTCCATGCACAAAAGTTCCGGGCGGAGACTCCGTCCGGCGACTGTGGGTATAATGGCGCTCACGGCTGTCTGTTGCTCTTTCGGACGAATGAAACTCGCGTCATCGCCGGGCGGCGCATAGGATGACGCGGATTTTATCTCGGCTATTGACCGATGTACGCGCCGTTCAGCTTGCCCGTCCGGCGAACAACCGGAGCGGCAGCCCATGGCGGGTGCGCGTGATAGGGGTTGCCGGCGCCTTCGTCGCCCCGGTCACCCCGGCGCTTCGTCCCCGTCCGGGGCACCCTCGGCCGCCTGCTTGAGCCGCCGGAAGCTGCGGGCGCTGAACGGCAGCATGACGAGATAGATCAGGCCCGCCGCCGCCAGCGCCGCCCACGGGTCGGCGACCAGCAGGGCCACGAACAAGCCGGTGCCGAGCAGCAGCGGCAGCACATACTCGGCGGGGACCTTGAAATTCTTAAAGCTCCATACCGGCAGGGTCGAGACTAGGAGCAGCGCGGTGCCGATCAGCACGAAAGCGCAGAACGGGGGGAACCGTGACGCGGCGAACAGCCAGTTCCAGCCCAGCGCCCGCGCTTCCAGCCCGATGAACAGCGGGAACAGCGCCAACCCGGCGCCGGCCGGCGCCGGAACGCCGGTGAAGAAATTGTAGGCGTACGCAGGATGCGGGCCGCTATCCAGCGCCGCGTTGAAGCGCGCCAAACGCAGCGCCATGCAGACGGCGAACATCAGGCAGGGGACGAAGCCGAAGCCACGGAACGCTTGCAGCGACCAAAGATAGAGAATGAGCGAAGGCGCCACGCCGAAGCAGAGGAAGTCGGTCAGGCTGTCGAACTCGGCGCCGAAGCGGGTGACCGCCTTGAGCAGCCGCGCCAGCCTTCCGTCGAGACCGTCGATCGCGGCGGCGACCGCGATGGCGACGGCGGCGGCCCCGAACCGTCCCTCCAGTGCCAGGCGGATCGACGTGAGCCCCGCGCACAGTCCGACCAGGGTGAGCAGGTTGGGCACCACGCGGTTGAACGAGAGACCACGGAATCGCGGCCGATGGCGCGGCCGCAGCCGGCGTCGCAACCGCCGCACCGGCAGGCGCAGGGAATGCGGCCTGAGCGGATGCGGCCCGTTCAAGCGGGCCTCGCGCCGACGAGCGTATCCGACAGCATGTCGGCGATCACGGTCTCCCCCCCGATCATCGTTTGGCCTTCCGCGACCAGGGGGCGAACGCCTTCCGGCAAGTAAAGGTCGGTGCGGCTGCCAAACCGGATGAAACCGAAGCGATCGCCGGCGCGCACCGCATCGCCCTCGCGAACGCTGCAGACGATGCGTCGCGCGACCAGCCCGGCGATCTGCACGACGCCGATCTCGCGCCCATCGGCGAGGCGGATCGCCAGCGCATTGCGCTCGTTCTCGACGCTGGCCTTATCGAGGCTGGCATTGACGAACCGTCCATGGCGGTAGGCGATGCGGGTCACCGTGCCGTCGGCGGGGATGCGGTTCACGTGTACGTCGAACAGCGACAGGAAAACCCCCACGCGCCACCGCGGCTCCAGCCCGAGCCCAAGTTCCGGCGGCGGCGGCGCGGGTGCCACCGAGACGACATGGCCGTCCGCCGGAGCGAGCAACAGCCCTGACCGGCCGGGCGGAACGCGCTCCGGGTCGCGAAAGAAATACAGGCAGAACAGCACGAACAGCAGTCCCACCCAGACGACCCACCAAGCCGTCAGCAGACCGAGCAGGAACACGACGCCGCCGCCGATCAGGAGGCCATGGCCAGCCGGGTGGGGCGGTGCGAACACGAAGCGGGTCGTGGCGGCAAATGACATCGCGGGGCCTTGAGCAATCGCCCGCTTATGGAGAGTTGCCGGGAAGGGGGCAAGACTGCTGGCTTGGCGCCACGACCGGCAGCGGCGGCGCTAGTCCGCACCGCCGGCTGCCCGCCCGGGAAGGACGGCGGCGCTTGCGGCCGAGGGCAGCGTGAAGATTTGCCCGGGGTAGATGCGGTTCGCGTCGCGGATCTGGTCGCGGTTGGCATCGTAAATCACCGTGTAGCGCATGCCGTGACCATAGACGTGGCGCGCGATGCGCCAGAGGCTTTGCCGGGGCTGCACGACGACCTGGCCGGTGCGCAGGTCGTCGGGCCCAAAGGCTGCCCGCTGGAACGGCAGTTCCGCCCGCGACAGAACTTGCCCACGCGGCCCGAGATCATCGGCGCGCAGCCGATGTTCGCCGGTGTTGACCGGGCCGGTCGGCACGAGGTTCCACTGACCCTGCGAATCGGCCGAGGCCTCGCCCACGGGCGCGTTGTCGATGTAGAGCCTGACGGAGGTGCCTGGACGCGCGGTACCGGCAAAGCGGATCGTGCCATGCGCGTCGTAGTCCACGACCCGCAGCGCCACCTGGCCCGGCGCTCCTCCCGGTTCCGCGGGAACCGTCAGTAGCCGGGGCGCGGCATCCGTCGGCGCGAGAACCGCCACGGCGCCGCCTGACTTCTCCCTTGGCGCTTCGTGCGGCGAAGCGGCAACGGGCGCGTGGCCCTCCGGCCTTGCCGGCACGATCAGCAGCGCCGGCGCGTCCCCTGTCACCGGCGCGGTGCCGGACTGTTCGGCCTGCAGCGCGAGTTCCTGGCCGCCGGCGGGCAGCGGTTGGTCGGGGATGACCACGAACTGGCCGGTTTCATCCGCCTTGGCGCGCCCGATCTCGCGTCCGTTGTCGAGCAGGGTTACATCCGTGTCCGGCGCGGCCCGCCCGGCGATCACCGCAGAACCGCTGGGGGCGACCCGCACGATGTCGAAGCTGGGACGCAGAACCGGCGCCTCCGTGGCCGCCGCGCCGCCGGCGGGCGACCCAGCTTGTTTGGCGCGGTCGGCCGATGCGGTCACCATCCGGGCGCTCACGGATGCCGTGCCGCCGGAGGACGGCGTTCGGGGTGCGGTGCGGCCGGACGAGGCCGTCACGACCGGGGCGCTCGTCGACGCCGTGCCGCCGGCAGGCAGTGCCGAGGGCGCCGTGCGGTCGCGCGATACCGACGCGACCCCTGCGCCCGAGGATGCCGTGCGGCCGGGCGGCGGCGGCAAGGGCGTCGTGTGATCGGGCGATGCCGTCACGACTTGTGCATCCGCATATGCCGAGCCGCTGACGGGCGGCACCGCAGGCGTCGCGTGGTCGGGCGAAGCTGTCACTACTTGTGCGCCCGAGGATGCCGTGCCGCCGGCGGGCGGCACCGAGGCCGCCGCCCGATCGGGTGATGGCGTCTCGGCCCCTGCACCCTTCGCTGCTTGCTCTGCCTTTGGAGCTGCGGGCCGCGGCGGCAGATCGGCGGCCCGGGTCGCCGCTGCCTGCGTGACCCGCGGCGCCGGTTCCGTTAGCGTTGCCTGCAGGTGCCGATACGCAAGCAACGCGGCCAGCCCCAGGATGCCAAAGCTCAGCAACCCGACGACGATCCAACGCAACGCGCCCCGTCGGCGCGGCAGCGGAGCGGTGTCCGACATGCCGCAACACTAGGAACTCCGCGGTTCCTGCGCAATGCACGGCATCACGATCGCGTCACCGGACACGAAACGGGTCGCCAGGGTTGATCGCCTCCGGGGATCGCGCCCGCCCCGCGGGTGCGCCAAATTGCGGCACCCCACCGCCCGAATGGCTTCGACAGGAGCGACAGATGGCCCTGCGCACGCGTCAGACCATGCTTTACCTGCCCATGCGAGTCTGGGACGCGCCCACGCGCCTGTTCCATTGGCTGCTCGTGGTACTGCTGCCGGCCGACTACGCGACCGCCCGGCTCGGCTGGATGGACCTGCATCTGCAACTGGGCTACGTGCTGCTGGCGCTGTTCCTGTTCCGTCTGGCATGGGGCTTCGTCGGCAGCGACACCGCCCGCTTCAGCCGGTTCCTGGTCAGCCCGGTCTCCGGCTTGCGGCATCTCGCGACGTTTCCCACCCGCGAACCGGATACGCAGCTCGGCCACAATGCCGCCGGCGGGTGGATGGTGCTGGTGCTGCTGTTGTTGCTGGCAATCCAGCTTGGCAGCGGGCTGGGCGCCAATGACGGCCTCGGCGTCGTTGAGGGACCGCTGGCAAAGCACCTCGGCGGCCGTGCGAGCGATCTGCTGACGGTGATCCATTCCTACACGGTGGACGCGATCATTGCCGCGGTCGTGCTGCACCTCCTGGCGATCGCGCTGTATGCCGCGATCAAGGGCCAGAACTTGGTCCGGCCGATGATTACCGGGAAAAAGCGGCTTCCCGCCGCCACCCGCGCGCCGCGGCTCGCCAGCCCGTTGCTGGCGCTCGTCGTGCTCGCGCTGGCGGTTGCGGCGACCCTGCTGATCGCGACGCGGGTCTGACTAGGACAGCTTGTAGCGGTAGGTCTTGTGGCAGGTGCCGCAGGCATTCGCGCTGGCCTTCCACTGCGCGGCGAAGGCGGACTTGTCGCCGGATTGCGCGGCCTGTTCCAGCTTCCCGGCCTGCTCCTGCAGAGCGGCGGCGTCCTTCTCGAAGCCGCCGCGCTCCGACCAGACCGCTGGTTTGGCATGCGTCCCGCCGCCAGTTTCCGTGCCCGGCGGAAACATCGTCGGGATCCGCTTCGCCCACGCCACGATCTCGGCTGCTTTCGGAGCGAGCGGCGCGACCGGGGCGCCCGCGTCGATGGCGTCCTTCATCGCCTTGAAATTCTGCCCCATGCGCTTGTAGCCGGCTCACCGCTCGGCGATGATCTGCGCGGGCGTCGCCGCGAGGGCGATCATCGTGCCGCTCAAGGCCAAGCCGCCAGCCAGCACCGCCGCGAGCCTGATCGTTCCTCCTCGCATGCTTCCACTCCCCCTGGGTCACCAATCGTTAGATGATGTCGCGGGCCGATTGACAACTCCTCGGCCAGGTGGCGGCGCAAAAATCTGCCGACCGCTCTTGCCGGCGGGCGTTGCGGCCGACAAACCCTGGGACTGGCCCCGACCGAAAGGACAAGCATGCCCGTCATCCGCTCCGTCGCCGTGTTCTGCGGTTCCAGGACAGGCCATATGCCAGCATTCCGCGCCGCGGCCGTCGAGTTGGGCGAAGGGCTGGCCCGCGCGGGAGTGCAGCTGGTGTATGGCGGCGGCCGGATCGGGCTGATGGGGGCGCTGGCCGACGCAACGCTGGCCGCTGGCGGGCGTGTCATCGGCGTCATCCCGGAATTTCTCCGGCAATGGGAGGTTGCCCACGAGGGGGTCAACGAGTTGGTCGTGACCGACAGCATGCACGCCCGCAAGCGGCGCATGTTCGAGCTGGCCGACGCCTTCGTCTCGTTCCCCGGCGGTCTCGGCACGTTCGACGAGACCTTTGAAATCCTCACTTGGCGCCAGTTGCGGCTGCACGACAAGCCGGTCCTGATCTGCGACGTGGACGGCTCGGCGGCCACGTTGCTGGCGCTGATCGAAGGCGCGATCGCCGACGGGTTCGCGCCGGCGGATGCCCGGGCGTTCTACGAGGTCGCGGACGGTGTCCCGGCCCTGCTCGCTCGGCTGGCGACGCTCGGCACCGTCGCGGGGGGCGCGGCGTCGTTGCTGTGACGCGCTTGCCGCCGCGCTTTGCGGTCGCTATATGCGGGCGCCGCATCGGAGTGTAGCTCAGCCTGGTAGAGCACTGTGTTCGGGACGCAGGGGCCGGAGGTTCGAATCCTCTCACTCCGACCATGGCCCGCCCGCCTGACAGCCAGAATGCCCGCGGCGAGGAGACGGACACGCCATGGACCTCAAGGAGCACATCCGCTCCGTTCCCGATTTCCCGAAGCCGGGCATCCTGTTCTACGACATTGCGACGCTGCTGCGGCATGCCGACGCTTGGCAGGTGGCGATGGGGCGCATGGCGAAGGCGGTGCGCGCCTACCAGCCGGATCTGCTGGCCGGCCTGGAGTCGCGCGGGTTCCTGATGGCGGCGCCGCTCGCGCTCAAGCTCGGTTGCGGCTTCATCATGCTGCGCAAGCGGGGCAAGCTGCCGGGCGAAACCATCGGGTTCGATTACGGGCTGGAGTATGGCGCCGACCGGATCGAGATCCAGGCCGACGCGGTCGAACCGGGGCAGCGCGTAGTGATCGTGGATGACCTGCTGGCGACCGGCGGTACCATGTCGGCCGGCATCGCGCTGCTGCGGCAGGTGGGCGCCGTCGTGCCCGCTGCCACGGCATTAATCGAACTCACTTTCCTTAATGGCCGCAGCCGGCTGGACGTGCCGTTCGAGGCGCTGGTCGCCTACGATTCCTGATCCTGGTCAGCCCAGCCCGGCGATTTCGCCATCGGCGTCCAGGCCGATCTTGGACGCGGCCGGAACGCGCGGCAGGCCCGGCATGGTGCGGATGTCGCCGGCCAGGGCAACGACAAAGCCTGCCCCGCCGGACAGCCGCACGTCGCGCACAGGAAAGAGATGGTTCTCCGGCGCGCCGAGCAGGCTCGGGTCGGCGCTGAAGCTGTATTGGGTTTTCGCAATGCACACCGGCGCGGCGCCGAAGCCGGCCGCTTCCCAGGATGCCAGCTTGCGCAGAGCGGCCGGCGCGATGGTCACCTCCGAGGCGCGGTAGATTTCGCGCGCAATGACGCCGATTTTCCCGGCGAGCGGCAGGGCGTCGGGGTAGAGCAGGCGGATGCCGGGTGGTTCGCCGTCGAGCACATGCAGCACCTGCGCCGCGAGCTCGGCGGCGCCGGCCGCTCCGTCGGACCAGTGCGTGCAGAGCGCGGTAGCGACGCCGAGCGGAGCCGTCGCCGCCTGAACCTCGGCGATCTCCGCGTCGCTGTCGGAGGTGAAGCGGTTCACCGCCACCACCACAGGCAGGCCGAACTTCGCCATGTTCTCGACGTGGCGCCGCAGGTTGGCGACGCCGCGGCCGACCGCGGCGGGGTCGGCGCGGTCCAGGGCGGACTTCGCCACCCCGCCATGCATCTTCAGCGCGCGAACGGTCGCCACCACCACCGCGCAGGCCGGTTGCAAACCCGCGAGGCGGCATTTGATATCCAGGAACTTCTCGCCGCCGAGATCGGCGCCGAAGCCGGCTTCGGTCACCACGATGTCGGCCAGACCCAGCCCGAGCCGCGTTGCCATCACCGAGTTGCAGCCATGCGCGATGTTGGCGAACGGGCCGCCATGCACCAGCGCCGGCGAGCCTGCGAGCGTCTGCACGAGGTTCGGCATGAGCGCATCGCGCAACAGGGCCGCCATCGCGCCCACCGCATCGAGCTCCGCGGCCTGCACCAGCGACCCGTCAGTGCGCGCGCCCACCACGATCCGCGCGAGCCTGGCTTGCAGGTCTTCCAGGTCACGAGCCAAGCTGAACACCGCCATGATCTCGGAGGCGACGGTGATGTCGAAGCCTTCCTCGCGCGGCACGCCATTCGCTGCGCCGCCGAGGCCGATCACGGTGTTGCGCAGCGCGCGGTCGTTCATGTCCAGACAGCGCCGCCACGTCATCCGCCGTGGATCGAGCCCGACCCGGTTGCCCCAATAGAGATGATTATCGATCAGTGCGGCCAGCAGGTTGTTGGCCGAGGTGATGGCATGGAAATCGCCGGTGAAGTGCAGGTTGATCTCATCCATCGGCGCAACCTGCGCCCAGCCGCCGCCGGTCGCGCCGCCCTTCATGCCGAAGCACGGGCCGAGGCTGGGTTGGCGCAGGCAGATCATGGTCCGCCGTCCCGCGGCGTTCAGCGCGTCGCCCAGGCCGACGCTGGTCGTGGTCTTGCCCTCGCCGGCTGCCGTCGGCGTGATGCCGGTGACCAGCACCAGCGCGCCCGGCGGGCGCTGCGAGGCCTGCCGCACGAAGGTGAAATCGACCTTGGCCTTGTGACGGCCATAGGGCAGCAAGGCCGAAGCGGGGATGCCGGCGCGCTCGCCGATCTCCGCGATTGGGCGGAGGCGAACGGAACGCGCGATCTCGAGGTCGCTCGGCATGGCACAGACCTGTTCGGACCCGAGTTAGTCTGGGGGGGCGCGCTCGCTGATGTCCAGTGTCCGCAGTGCGTCATCCGCCGCCGCTACGAAGCCGTGCATGTCGTGCGGCGCAACGGCGCCGATGCAGCCGACGCGGAAACCTGGGCGCTGCGTGTTGTAGAAATTGCTGATGAGGTAACCACGGGCCTTCAGCACATCGACGAACGCTTGCAGCGACCACCGCCGATCGCCGGGCGCAAGCACATTGACCACGATCGGTCCTTGCACAGCGGCAGCGAGGTACGGCGCGAGGCCGATTGCCTTCATGCCGTCGTAGAGCACCCCAGCGTTGGCACGGTAGCGCGCGAGGCGGGCCGGGGCACCGCCTTCGGCCGCGTGCAGCCCCAATGCGACGCGCAGCGCCGCCACGATCTGCGCCGGCGGCGTGAAGCGGAAGCTGCCCCAGCCGTCGCGCTCGCCCGCCTCGTAGATGTCACGCAGGTCGAAGCACCAGCTTCCCGCCTGCCCCGGCGGCGCCGCCGCCAGCGCGTCGATCCGCGCGATCACGACCGCGAGGCCAGGCAGCCCTTCCAGGCATTTGTTGGCCGTGAACACCGCCGCATCGATCTCGGGATGGCGGCTGAGGTCGAGGGGCAAGGCGCCGAATGCGGACACCGCGTCGAGAATGACGCGCCGCCCCGCCGCCCGGACCGCCGCGCCGATCGCCACCGGGTCATGCACGACGCCCGTGCTGGTTTCGGAATATACCAGCCCGACATGCGTCACCGCAGGATCGGCCGCGAGGGCCTGCGCGACGGCCTGCGGCGCGAGCGGCGCGTCGAGGGCTATCGGCCATGTGACCACGTCGCGGCCGATTTCGCGCGCCAGCCGCGCCATGCGTTCGCCGTACGAACCGGTGACCGGAATCAGGATGCGGCCGTCGCGCGGCACCAAGGTTCGCAGGGTTGCCTCAATCGCGAAATGGCCGGAGCCTTGTAGGGGAAGCACGGCATGGGTCTTCAGAACGTCGCCGGCAAGCGCGCCGATCGCAGCGCGCACGGCAGCGTACAGCGGCCTGAAATCCCGGTCCCACGGCGCATAGTCCAGCGCGGCGGCCGCGCGCACTTCGGGGCGGGTGGTGACGGGGCCGGGGATCAGCAGGAGCATGGCGGGTCTCGTTCCAGTGGCGCGGTCGTGGCATCCTACGGGCCAACAATCCAGACTCGCCACGTGTCGCCCTGATCTGCAGCCCCTGCTACGATTGCAACATGACCATGCCCTTCGCCCTGCCCGACTGGCTGCCCTGGTGGGTGCCGCTGGCCGTTCTGGTGCCGATTCTGCTGTACCTGGCCGTGTTCCTGCTGATGCCGTTCAGCGTGTTCGGCGTGAAGGGGCGACTCGAGCTGATCGAAGCGCGGCTTGACGAGATCCAGGGCGAAATCCGCACCCTCAGCCTGCGGCTTCCCGATCCTGCCGACCCGTCGCCGCATCGCCGCGACCCGGGCGGCCGTCCGCCGATCCCCCCGGCGCCATCGCCTGACGAGCCACCGCACCGGCCTTCGCCGCAGGACGCGGATGATGACTGGAGCGATGAGCAAAACGACGTGCCGCGCCGGCTTCGCGGGCCGGGGGGGCGGTCGGAACCACGGCTTGACTGGCCGTGATGAGCGCGAGGCGGTAGCTTCCCGGCAGCCGCAGGAGGGTGGGCGATGCGCGTCAGCGTGATGCAGATGAATGTCGGGCACGACAAGGCCCAGAACCTGGCGCAGGCCGAACGGTTGCTGGGCGCGGCCATCACGGCCGATCGCCCTTCCGTGGTCGCGCTGCCGGAGATGTGGACCTGCCTCGGCGGCGATCGCGCCGCCAAATTTGACGCGGCGGAGGAACTGCCGCCGCCGGAGGCCAATCAGCCCGGTGGCCCCGCGTACGAGTTCCTGCGCGGCGTCGCCCGCAGCCAGCGCATTCACGTCCACGGCGGCTCGATGGCCGAACGCGCCGGCGAGCGTCTGTTCAACACCACCGTCCTGTTCGACCCCGAGGGGCGCGAGATCGCGCGCTACCGCAAGATCCACCTGTTCGACATCGTCACCCCCGACGGCACCGGCTATCGCGAGAGCGCGACCTTCGGCAGCGGGAGCGAAGTGGTCACGTGCGAGGTCGACGGGACCCGCGTGGGGTTGGCAATCTGCTATGATGTGCGCTTTCCCGAACTTTTCCTGGCGCTTCGGCGGGCCGGCGCGGAGCTGATCTTCCTTCCCGCGGCCTTCACCCTGCAAACCGGCAAGGACCATTGGGAGGTATTGCTGCGGGCGCGCGCCGTCGAAACGCAGTGCTGGGTCGCCGCCCCGGCAACCTGCGGCGCCCATACCGACGGCGGCGGCGGGCCGCGCTACACCTATGGTCACTCGTTGGTCTGCGACCCTTGGGGCGCCGTGGTGGCGCGCGCCTCCGACGGCGTGGGATGGGCGAGTGCGCGCATCGACATGCAGTTGACCGCGCGCGTCCGGCGCGACATGCCCGTGCTCGAGCACCGCAAGCTCGCGTGACTGCGACCGACGCGGCCGCCGCGGCGGAGGAACGGTTCAGGCGCATTGCCTTCGCCGCATCGCCGACGCCGCTAGCCCAGGCGGCGCGGGCACGCCTGACCGAGCGTTACCGCGATTGCCCGATAGACGAGGCGGATGCCCTGGTGTGCCTGGGCGGCGACGGATTCATGCTTGAGTCGCTGCATCGTAACCTGGCGCGGGCGGCGCCGGTGTACGGCATGAACTGCGGTTCGGTCGGCTTCCTGATGAACGAATACAGCGAGGAGGACCTGCCGGGCCGCCTGGCGCGCGCCCAGGCGGCGATCCTGCATCCGCTGCGCATGTCCGTGGTAACAGTCACCGGACGGGTCGAGGAGGCGCTGGCGCTGAACGAGGTGTCGCTGCTCCGGCAGCTGCGCCAGGCGGCGAAGATCCGCATCACCGTGGACGGGCGCGTTCGGCTGCCGGAGCTGATCTGCGACGGCGTGCTGGTGTCCACGCCGGCCGGGTCCACCGCCTACAACCTGTCGGCGCACGGGCCGATCGTGCCGCTGTCGGCGAACCTGCTGCCGCTGACGCCGATCAGCGCGTTTCGTCCGCGACGCTGGCGGGGCGCGTTGCTGCCGAGCGCGGCCGAAGTGCTGTTCGAGGTGCTGGAGGCGGACAAGCGGCCGGTCGCTGCAGTGGCGGACTTCACCGAGGTCCGCGACGTGGTCAGTGTTGCCGTCAGCGAAGATCGGGACACCAGCGTCTGCGTTCTGTTCGACCCCGACCAGGGGCTTTCCGAGCGGATCATCGCGGAGCAGTTCGTGGCGTGAGCTGGTTCGCCGTCTCGAGGTCTCGTTGCGGTGCGTGCGTCAGCGGGACCGGCCCAGCCATCCCGACGCCGTCCGCGCCAACGGGCGACACCAGCGGCAAAGGCATTGACAACACGCCCCTGTGTCGGCCGCGGCGTGAACGAAGTCCGCTCTATCGGTTATGATTGCGTGCCCATGCTGTTCCTGACGGATTTTGCCGATCTTGCGGTCGTCCTCCCGCTCGCGGTTGCGGTGGCAATCGCGTTGCTGGCCGCCGGCTGGCGCCGCGGCGCGGCGGCGTGGGCGCTGGTCGTGCCGGCAACCCTGCTCGCGGTCCTGCTGGCAAAGCTGGTGGTTGCAGCCTGCGGGACGTGGCTGCCGTTCCACGGCTTGCATAGCCCGAGCGGCCATACCGCGTCGGCCGCGGCGGTCTATGGCGGACTGCTGTCCTTGCTGCTGCCCGAGTCACGGCCGGGCCTGCGGCGTGCGCTGGCGGTCCTGCTGCTGGCGGGCATATTCGCCGTCCTGTTCGGCGACACGCGGCTGGCGTTGCACGTGCATACGCGCTCGGACGTGCTGGCCGGGGCAGCACTCGGCATGGCCGGGGCCCTTGCCCTCGCAAAGCTAGCCGGCCCGCGCCCCGCGGGGTTGCGCGTGGCCATCCCTTTGGCGGCTGCGGTCGCCGTCGTGCTGGTGTTCCACGGCCACCACATCCGCGCCGAGGAGCAGATCGACCGCGTTTCGCGTCTGATATGGCCGTTGACGTTGTGCCGCAGACAGCGATAGCCGCTATCCTGCCGTGGCCCGGCCGTAGCTGTCCTCAACTCGCACCACGTCGTCCCCGCCGAGATAGCTTCCCGCCTGCACCTCGATCAGCGTCAGCGGAATCCGGCCGGGGTTGGCGACCCGATGCAGGCAGCCGATCGGCACGTCGGCGCTCTCGTTCTCCCGCACCAGCCGGGATTCGCCGTCGCGCGTGAGCAGTGCGGTGCCTGCCAGCACGGTCAGATACTCGGCACGATGAAAATGCTTGTGCAGCGAGAGGCTCTGTCCGGCGGCCACCACGACGCGATGCACGCGGAAGCGTTCCGCGGCGAACAGCGTCTCGAAGAAGCCCCAGGGCCGATAGAAGCGATTGTGCTCGGCCGCCTCGCGCCGTCCGTCCGCGCGCAGCCGATCGACAATACGCTTCACGTCCTGGGAGCGGTCCCGGTGCATCGCCAGCACGGCGTCCTCGGTGACCACCACGATGGCATCCTGCAGCCCAACCACGGCGGTCAGGATGCCGTCGCTGCGGACGTAGCAGTGCCGTGCGCCTTCCAGCAGCACGTCCCCCACGGCAACGTTCCCGGCATCGTCCTTGCGGCCCAGTTCCCACAGGGCGCCCCAGCTGCCGACGTCCGACCAACCGAGGTCGGCCGGCACGACGGCGGCACGGTCGGTGCGTTCGGCGATGGCGTAGTCGAGGCTGATGCTGGGCGCTTCGGCGAACGGGGCTGCCGCCAGCCGAATGAAGTCGAGGTCCCGGGTACGTCCGGTAACGGCGGCGCGCACCGCGGCCAGCACTTCCGGGGCATGGCGCTGCATTTCCTCCAGCATCGTGGCCGCGGTGAACACGAACATGCCCGAGTTCCATAGATGCCTTCCGTCCGCAACGAGCGTGACCGCGGTGGCCTTGTCCGGCTTCTCGACGAAGCTGGCGATGTCGCACACCGCCGGCAGGTCCGGCATCGGGGGCCCGACTTCGATATAGCCGTAGCCGGTCTCGGGTGCGGTCGGGCGCATGCCGAACATCACGATCCGGCCGCGTCGGGCTGCGGCCACGGCTTCCGCCAAAAGGCCGTGCAAAGCGGCGACGTCGCTGATCGCCGCGTCTGCGGCCATCATCCACAGGACGCTCTGCGGGTCCTCCTCGGCCGCCAGCAGCGCTGCGGCCGCCACGGCGGGCGCGCTGTTCCGACCCACCGGCTCCAGCACGATGCGTGCGTCGGCGACGCCTGCCTGCCGCATCTGTTCGGCGGCCAGGAAGCGGTGCTCGTGGTTGCAGATCACCATTGGGGCAGCGAACGCAGCGCCCGCGGCGCGTCGCGCGGTCTCTTCGATCAACGAACGGTCGGACAGCAGCGGCCAGAACTGCTTGGGAAAGCTCTCCCGCGACACCGGCCAGAGCCGCGTGCCGGAGCCGCCCGACAGAATGACCGGAACGACCTGCCTTGACCGGCCATGCACGTCGGATGCCGATGCCGCACTGTCCATGGCCCTGCCCGGAGGCCTCCTTGCTGTCGCTGCAAACTGGCCGATCCTCGACGGTCGCCGCAACTGCCTGTCACCGTGGGGCGGCAAAAAGCCGTGGACAGCGGATGGACGTCGACATCGAATACTGCGGCACGTGAGGCGGCGAGCCGCGCGCACGTGCGGTCCGTGACGGCCGATGGTTTGCGTTCGTTGCGGGACCTGACACAGGGCGACGGTCAAGTCGGCGGGAATCGGGGCAGCGCCGTTTGCCCCAGGACCCAGCCTTCCCAGCGCCGGATCCATGGATCGTCGGGCGCGCTGCCCGGCCGATGACCGGCAAGCACGTTCACCACGCAGAGCACGCCAAGCACGCTATCGAACCGATCTTCGCCGGCGCCATCCGGGCCGAACCCCGCGTCGAGGGCAGCGTCCAGCGCCGCGTCTGCGGTCGCATCCAGCTTTGCCATTGCGGCGCGGAGGGCTGGCGCCAAGCCGATCCGGTCGGACTGCCGGCGTTTGCTGCCGCGCAACCGCAGACCGAGGTGGCGCAGTGCCTCGGCTGGGTACGTCTCTGCGATCACGGTGCGGCCCGCCGCGACAAGCGTCGGGAGATCGCCGTGAAACGGCCACAGCAACGGCGGCGACGGAGCCGCGAGCGCCGGCAGCAACAGATCACGCCAAGCGACGATCGCCGCCTTGCCCGACTGGTTGGCCCCGAGTGTCCAGAACAGCGGCGCACCCGCCGGGCGTTCGGCGGTCGCCCGGTCGCAGGCGCGGCAGAGGCCGCTGGCATCGCCAAGTCCCAGGACGGCGGCGTGCGCCGCCCGCGTCATCCCTGCTACCCCGCGCGCGGGGTAGAATGGCCGCCCGGGCTGGACCTGATCGAGCGAGTCGCAGACGGCGAAGAACTCCGGCCGCCCGGCGAGGCGCAGGAGAAAGGCCGGAAAGTCCGGTTCCTTCGCATGCCGGGCGGCGTAGGCGCGCGGCACGCCGAGCGGGAAATCGGCGCCGAACACCACCGGGCAGCCGTCGGCGCAGGCCGTCAGTCGCGCCAGAACGGTCGGGAGGCTACCAACAGGTTGCGGCGCCACGACCCGCCAGCCTTTTCCCTGACGACGCGCAATCGTCATCCACCGTTTGCGCGGGTCCATGCTCCAGTCGGCATGAGCGGCCAGCAGAGCGCCACGTGTCAGAGACACTGTGCGCCGAGCGGCAGGCGCAAGTGCCGCGCTGGCTGCGCCTGTTCACCGCGGCGGCGACCAATCGTGCGGCGCATGGCGCGTGTCGTCAGAGCGGCTTGTGAGCGCGCTCAATCAGCCTGGCGAGCAGGCCGGGCTTGCCCGCCTTCGGCGGGGTCGCGGCCTGGGCGCGGGAGCGTTCGGCCTCCTGCCGCTCCCGTCGTTTCATCTGCAACCATTTGTCAAGGCTGACGCCGGCCTTGGCCGCACGCTTGGCCTCGTAGCTGCGCTGTCCCTCGCTCATCGGCTTCGTCATGGCATCCTCTTGCGCGCCGGCGGGGTTGTGGCAGTGCAGGCAGGTGGCTTCAAGAGGACGCGCGCTATGACGGAGGCGAGACTCAAGGCCGGGATCTGGGTGCAGGCAGCGCTCCAACTCGGCAGCTCCGCCGGCCGCTACGGCGTGGTGTTGCGGCGCGGCGACCCGGATGCGGGGGGGGTGCTGGTCGTGCTGCGCGGGCGCGAGGGGATGGTCGTGCTCGGCCAGGTACGCGCCGGTGCCGGCGAGCTGGCGTGGATGCGCGGCACCGGCCCCGCGCCGGTCGATCAGGCGACCGCCGACGCCTATGTCGCGCGCCAGGTGCGGACTGATCCCGATCTGTGGGTGCTGGAGTTCGAGAGTCCCGACTTGCTGCCGCCGTTCGAGGCCCGGCTCGTCTAGGCTCCGATGACGGTTTCGTTGCCGGGCGTTCATCAGTTGCTACGTTCGGCGGAGGCCGCCTGTGCCGACGGTGCGGTTCGGTCGCCGCCCATCGTGATTTCCGGGTGACGTCGTGTTGCTGCGCCGCAACAGCCGTGGCGGCAAGCGCGCAGCTCGGCCGTTAATGCGGTAAGCGGTTCTGGCATCATGCCAGCTTGCCACTTACGTTGCCGCGAAAGGGATGGCTCGGTTGGTCCGCTCAGGGCAGGGCGCGCCGACTGCGCCGGACGAGACCAAAGAGGAGAGAGACCCAAATGATGCTCCGGAACCCACTGATCGTTGCTGGGCTGCTGGCCCTGCCGGTCGCGGCGCTGGCGCAACCCGTTGACGGGCTGTACGTTGGCGCCGGAGTTGGATATAATTTTCTTCAGAATCAACAAGTTAAGAATCCAGGTGGCGGGACGCTCAAGACTGACGGCGGGCCCGTTGGGGTCGTCAGCGCCGGGTGGGGCTTCGGCAACGGCCTCCGGCTGGAGGTCGAGGGCAACTATCGCAATTCCGATCAGAACGAGAACGCCGCCAAGGCCCAGAACCAGACGTTCGGCGGCTTCGTGAACGCCCTCTATGACTTCGACATCGGATCGAAGTACATCGACCCGTATGCCGGCATCGGCGTCGGCGGCGTGTTTCAGGACATCGGCAAGGGCGTCACCGGCACCGGGGCGAAGTTCAGTGGCGACAAGCCCGATATCGCGGGGCAGGCAATCCTCGGCGCAGCCTTCCCGGTGCCTACGGTCCCCGGGCTTTCGGCCACCATGGAATACCGCTTCATGGCGACCGCAAGCGAACTGTCCTACAACGGGGTGAAGCTCGCGAATCAGTTCAACAACGCGGTCCTGTTGGGCTTGCGCTATGCCTTCAACGCGGCTCCGCCGCCCCCGCCGCCGGCGGCGGCGCCCGCTCCGGTCGCGGCACCTGCGCCTGCGCCTGCGCGCACCTACCTCGTGTTCTTCGACTGGGACAAGGCTGACCTGACCGAACGGGCGCGGCAGATCATCGCGGAGGCCGCCCAAAACGCTGCTCGGGTGCAACTGACCCGCATCGAAGTGAACGGCTACACCGACACCTCCGGAACGCCCGCCTACAACCAGGCGCTTTCGATCAGGCGTGCCCAGAACGTGGCCGCGGAACTGGTGCGGGACGGCGTGGCCCAGAACGAGATCGTCACGCAGGGGTTCGGCGAAACGCATCTGCTGGTGCCGACGGCGGCCGGCGTGCGCGAGCCGCAGAACCGGCGCGTCGAGATCATCCTGAAGTAATTTTGGGAGCGAGCCGGGACGCTGATTGCGCGGGGCGGCCAGCGTGGCCGCCCCGCGGCGTTTTCATGGGGACAGGCCGGTGAGCGGCTATTTGTCGGATGCCGTCCGCAGCTTGCGCTTCGTGGCCGGGCATTCCACGATCCCGATCGGTTGCGCGAGGGACTTGCCCTCAGCGTAGGCGGGCAACTCCTTGGCGCTCTTCAGGGCCATGACCTCGTCGAACAGCGACAGATGTCGCTGGCAGAACAGGGTGCCCTGCTGGACGCCTTCCTCCGACTGGGTGTTCGCAAGACTCGTGATGTAGTCATCGTGGCTCTGCTGGGCGTGCCGTCCGGCCGCGCGAGAGAAATACCGACTCAGCGCCCGTTCGTCAGCCCGCAGTTCCGGCTGGTAGCGGACCACGAAGTCGTTGTACCTGTCCTGCAGCTGGCAGGTGATTGCGGTCACCATCAGTTCGCTCTTCAGGCTCGCGACGTCAAATGCTTGCATCTCATCGGTGCGCGCGCACGGGTCGGCAAGCGCCATCGGAACGCACAGCGCGTTCGCAATCAAGGTCACGCTGGCGAGGGCTGAGGCGAAATTGCGCATGCATGTCTCCAGTCAAACGGCTGCGAAACAGAGGTTGAACGCGCAAGAGATGGTCGCGCGAAGCGTTTCGGCGCGGCCGATCCCCTGAGCCTCTGACCACGCTGGCCCGCTACTTCTAGCGCGATCGGCAGAGGCCGGCCAAGTCCACGTTTGGCGATGTCCCGGCGTGCCACGAACTACGCAGGTGTTGCAAAGGGCGTGGTCTTGGTATGCTGTTTGCGTTGGCGGCGCAATCGCCATGATACCGGGGACCGCTATAAGCCGACGCCGCGCGGGCGGGACTCGGAATGCGACGCGAGGTTGTCATGCGGGTGTTAGCGGGACTCGTGCTGGTGGTGGCGTTGGGGGCGGCACCGTCGCAGGGGCGGGATGCGCCCCTTCGCCCCGTGGTTGCGGAACTGTTCACGTCCGAAGGATGTTCCTCGTGTCCGCCGGCCGAAGCCCTGCTTGCCGAGTTGGCCCGGCGAAGGCCCGATGTGCTCGCGCTGGCGTTCCACGTGACCTACTGGGACGATCTCGGATGGCCGGATCGGTTTGCGCTGCCGGCAGCAACGGCCCGACAGCGCGCCTACGCGGCGCGTCTGCATCTCGAATCGGTCTATACGCCACAACTGGTGGTGGACGGCGTACGTGATGTCGTCGGCAGCGACTCCGATGCCGTGCAGGCGGCCTTGGCGTCGGCGGCTCGCCACATTCCGCCACGTGTGCCATTGGCCGTGACGCGTGTGGGGGGTGGCGTCCGTGTGACGGTCGGTCGCGGCCAGGGGAATGCGACACTGTTCCTGCTAGGATACGATTCGCGACACAGCACTGCGGTCTTGCACGGTGAAAACGCAGGCCGCGTGCTGTTCGAGGCCAATGTCGTGCGAGCGATTCGCTCGCTCGGTGAATGGCGGGGATCGGCGGTGCTGGTGGACGCGACGCCGCCGCCGGGCGAGCACCTCGCTGTGCTCCTCCAAGCCGCTGACGGGCGCATTCTTGACGCAGCTACGACGCCGTAGGCGCGATCGGCCGGCCGGCTGGCGATTGTCCGGCACCGAGCGCTATCAGCGCAGTCTGGCGCGGTGCGCGGCACGTGCCGTAGAAGCGGCGGGTAGCAGCGCGGAGGCCGCACGTGATTCTTTTGCATCTGAGCGACCTGCATGTGCGCCCGCCCGGCGTTCCGATGTCGCGCCTTGTCCAGACATCGCACCTTGCCGAGCGCGCCCTGCGCGCCGTCGCGGCGTTCCGCCCGCGGCCGGATGCCGTACTGATCACCGGCGATCTGACCGATTGCGGGCTGCCCGAGGAATATGCGGAACTGCTCTGGATGCTGCGCAGCCACCTGAAGGGCCAGCGGGTGCTGTTGCTGCCCGGAAATCACGACCGGCGGCACAGCTTCCGCAGGGCGCTGGCGGAATTCGAGGGCGTGACGGCAGATTCCGAGTTCGTCCGTTATGTCGTGGACGATCTTCCGGTGCGCCTCGTTGTGCTCGACAGTGTGGTGCCCGGCGCAGGCCATGGCGAGCTATGCGCGGAGCGGCTCGCGTGGCTTGACGCCCGGCTCGCTGAAGCGCCGGGGCGTCGGACCCTGCTTGCCCTGCATCATCCGCCGATGTCGTGCGGCCTGCCTGTGTACAACTCGATCAATCTGCGGAATGCGGAAGCGCTGGCCGCGCTGCTGCAGCGACACCCCCAGGTCGAACGCGTGCTTTGCGGCCATCACCATCGCAGCATGACCGGACGGCTCGGCGCTGCGATCGTTTGCGTGGCACCGGCGGCGGCGCACCAGGGCGCGTTCGAGCTGCACGAAGACCGCGGACGGTTCGTGCTGGAACCGCCGGGCTATTGTGTGCATCTCCTGCAGAGCGACGGTTCGGTCGTAAGCCATGTGCTGTTTGTCGATTCATATCCCGGCCCGTTTCCGTACCTGCCCGAACCTGACTATCCGGGCGGGGACAGCGCGGCGGGCAAAAACCGTCATCGAGTCGCAACTGGCCGAAGCCTTCCCGCTTCGTGAAATGGAGCGCCAGACTGCGTACGTACGCCGTCCGTTCGCCGGCGCAGACTGGTTCCCCGACCTGGTCGGCACCGCGCATGCTTGGCCCGCCTGACGCGGCAAGCATGCGGCCGGGGGCCGTCTCCCGGAGCCGCGGCTATCTCGCGCTGCGAGAAAGTTGCCATTGCTGTCCAATACAGTCGGCCAATCATGCGTGGGCCAGGAACATTGCCGATTCGCGACCCCCAAGCGCGCGGGCGGCTCAGGCGGTGGCTGTGAAGCTGCGCAGCAGCAAGGCGGCAAATCCTTCGGCGTCAGCACCGAACGCAACGTCGCAGTTGGCTGCGCCGCCGCCCCGCCCATGCGTATCGATGACGGTGCGGCCGACCGTCAGATCTCCGCGGGTTTCCACCGCGACATGCATGCGGCGTGTGGAGATCAGGCTTGGCTCGGCCAGGGTGGCGACGGCGAGCGCGTCATGCACTGGGGTACTGTGCGCAATGGCCTGCCGCTGGTGCTCGTCGTGAACCACGATTCGGTGCCCGATGAACGCCGCCGCCGCCTTCCCGGCCGGGGTGCCGAGTGCCTCCAGGCGCGCGCAGTGGTCATGTGTGATCAGCGCCTGATGCGTTGCGTCCAAAGGTATCAGGGTGACCTTCGAAAACCCTGCCGCCAACACGACCGCCGCGGCTTCCGGATCGGCCCAGACATTGAACTCGGCAGACGCAGTGACGTTGCCGAAGGCATGGGCTCCGCCCATGATCACGAGTTCGGGGACGAGGTCCACGAATTTGGGTTCGACCGCAAGAGCGGCCGCGATATTCGACAGCGGCGCGACGGGAACAAGCGTGATCGGGTCGGTCGCGGCACGGTAGGTCTCGATCAGGAACTCGACGGCGCCAGATTGCCGTTTCCGGTGCGTGGTGGGCGCGATCGGCAGCAGGTCCGGGTGGTATTTGCCGGCGTGATCGCGATCGCGACGGGGCACTGGAAAATCGAAACGAGCAAGCGGGCGAGACAGACCCTCATGCACCGGTATGTCGCCGCGCCCGATATGGTCCAGTACGCGGAGGGTGTTTTCGGTGCAGAACTCGACGGGAATGTTGCCATTGACGGTTGTGCAGCCCACCAGTTCAAGGTCAGGGTGCAATGCCGCAAGCATCACCGCCACGGCATCGTCCGTCCCGGTATCGACGTCCAAAATCAGCTTCCGTCGCATGTTCACCCCCCTGGCCGTGCGGCCGGGAACGGTGCCGCAGGGACGGCCGGGGCGCAACCGGTTCGGCGGCCGGCCGTGCCGCATGCGCGACGGCGTTCGTCAGGCCAGCGTTCCTCGCCCGGGCGTCGCTCCATGAGGTGGCATTGAGACGCGGTTGGATTAACATCGGGCAGCGACGCTACCTCGGTTCCCGAGGGGCCAGAGAAAGGGAAGCTATGTCACGGGCACGTACCTTGCTCATCGACCTGCAGCGGCGCGCCGCGGTGCGATGCCTCGTTGCGGCGGCCGCCATTCTGCTGCTGGGTTCCGCCGTGCGTGCTGACGACGTGCCGGATCCGGTGGTGGCGCAAAGGGGCACCGTAAGCCTGACTGCCAGCGAGGTGCGTGAGATGCTCTCGGCGGCGGACCCTGAAATGCGCCAGCAGATGCAGCGGGATCCCCGCCTGTTGTTGCAGCGAGTGCGCGACCGGATGGTGCAACTCGTGCTGCTCGATCGCGCGCGCGCCGCGAAGTGGGACGTGCGGCCCGAGGTCGTATATCGGGCCGAGTTGGCGAAACAGGGCGCGATCGTGGAAAGCTTCCTCTCGGCCCAGGTCGCGCTTCCGCCCGATTACCCGACCGAACAGGATGTCACGGCGGCATACAACGCGAACAAATCGAAGCTGTTGCTACCGCGGCGGTTCCATTTGGCGCAGATTTTGATCGCGGTGCCGCAGGGCGGAACGCCAGAGGCGAATTCGGACGCCGGAAAGCGCGCAGCCGAGTTGCGCAAGCAGATTGTTGACGGGCGCAAGGATTTTGCCGTGGTTGCCAAGGCTGCGTCGGCCGACAAGGCGTCCGCGGAGAATGGAGGCGACCTCGGATGGATTCGCGAGGACATACTGGTGCCGGCTTTGCGCAAAGGCTTGGCGGGTCTCCCCCAGGGGGCGGTGAGCGAGCCGATCGAGACTCCTGACGGCTGGCATGTGCTCAAAGTGCTTGGGATCAAGCCGGCAGGAACGGCAACGCTTGCGGAGGCGCGGGAGACCCTGGTGCGCGCTTTGCGCCAGCAGCGAACGGTCCAGCTTCAGCGCCAGTACGTCGCCGACATACTGCACGATGATCCGATCAAGATCGATCAGGTCGAGCTCTGGAAGCAGACCGCACGTTAGGCGTGGGCAACGTCAGGCTGACCGCCCGCCGTCAAACGGCCGTGGGCGCCATTTCGTGGCGCCCCAACAGGAGAAAAACGCCGCGGAAACAGGTGTTTAGTTTGGCGGAGAGGATAGTCCGAGGCGAACCCGTCTCCGTTTCCCTGTTTTGCAGGGAAGGAGCAGGGATCTTGCCAAGTTCCGGGCGTCCCTGAGCCCTGGCCCGCCGCGAAAAGGCTGGTGCGGCAACGAGCTTATCCAGGCCGCCTATCTGTCTAGACCACCGGGACCACCTCAGTCAGCGGTCCTGGCAACCGCGCCTTCCGGCCAGGTGAAGGCCCATCTGGCTGGCCGAGGCAGCCTGTCCATCCAACCCGCCGCGGTCGACCACGGCGCGCATCGCCGGAATCATGCGCCAGCCGATCGGCGTCGTTGACATCCTCATAGCCGGCGAGGCGCCCGAGCACGGATCGCGTGAGCCGGCCAGCACTGCCAGGACGGCGCGTTGTTCGTTGGTTGCCGTGAGCGGCGACTTTCCAGCCATGTCTTGCACCTGCCAATCGATGCCGGCAGCGAATCAGAGCGCCATCCGTGGGTCAACCGGCCGGAGTCTGCTTAGATCTGGTCGCCGGCGCCCGAGCCGTCGCGCGGTGTCGGCAGCCACCACTCCTCGCCGCGTGGCGTGGCGATGTATTCCGGCCACCGCAGATCGACCGGGGCGACGAAGTCGCGCGACAGCAGCGGCCCCACCCAGTCCGTCCCGCCGACCCCGCCCCCCGTCCGGCGGCGGAATTCCGCCTGCGCCGCCTCCAGCAGGTCCCGCCGCGTCAGCAGGTCCAGCAGACTGAGCGCAATCGTCTTGCCGCCGAGCAGCACGCCCGGGTCGATCGCCGCCGGCAGCCCACCCATCACGTTGGTAGCCCAGGCCGGATAGGCGTAGCCCGGCTGCGGCGGCCGCAAGGTCGGGCGCATCGTGTACACGCGCGCGGTCGGCGCGTGCCACGTGTACTCGACATAATCGTCGGAGGTGAAGTTGCGCTGCCAGGGCGGCAGGCCCTGCCGCAGCGCCGCCTCGTAGGCGCTCGGCTCGGACAGGCGCTCATTGGCATCGACGAACGGGTTCGCCATCCTCTCCAGGCCGAGATTCGCCTGCACCTCGTGCGCGAACTCGCGCGCCGCCTCCGGGAAGGACGGCGCGCCGACCAGCCGCATGTTGGCGAAGCAGAGGTCGGTCATCGCGAGGTTCGGCAGCCCCACGCGCGTCTTCGTCACCCAGCGCGCCGAGGCGATGCAGCCGGTGGCGGCGGCGGCGCTGCGCGCGTTGCCGGCCAGCACGTCGTAGATGCGCTGCTGGATTTCCAGCAGCGGTGAGCGCCAGGAATACTGGATCTGCGCGAACCGCGGCGGCAGGTTGTCGGAAGTCGCGTCGCCCGCCGCCAGCACGAACTCGTTCAGCGTCCACGTGCCGGTATGCGGAAACATCGCCTCCTTGGTGTATTTCGTCGTCGTGTACATCAGGCACAGCGCGTCGATCGCACCGGGGCAGCGGGCGCTCGCGTGCGGCCCCGCCGAGGGCAGCAGGCTCGCGTCGATCCAGCGTTCCGGCTCCGGCGTCTCGAAGGTGAACACGACGCTCCAGTAGGCGCCGCAATGCGTCTCGTGGCACACCGAGTTGTCGCGGTTCGGATGATACACGACGAAGGCGTCGCAGCCGTCGTAGTAGCCCTTCGCGGCATGCACCGGCTTGGAGCCGCACATCTTCTCCGCCGGCTCGCCGAAGAAGCGCAGCCGCCCGGCGAGGCCGAACCGCTCCATCGTCGCCTTGGCGGCGAGGACGCCAACGAGGGCGGTGGTGCCGAGCGAGGAATGCGGGTCGGTGTGCCCCGCCGCCCAGGGATGCAGGCCGGGACGCGGCGCGCGGCGCGGCACCAGCGCCTGCGAATTGCCGGGCACCGCGTCGTATTCCGCGAAGCTGCCGACTGTCGTGCCGTCCTTGCCCCAGGTGGCGGCGAAGGCGGTCGGCATGCCGCCCGAGCCTTCCTCGACCGCAAAACCCTCGCGCCGCAGCAGGTCGCAATACAGCCGCGCCGATTTGTATTCGCGCCAGGCCGGCTCGGCGAGGTTCCAGATCTGCAGGTTCCAGTCGGAAAACCGGGCGCGGTTCTGCTCGATCCAGTCGAGCGCGAAGCGTTTGCGCTCGTCGAGCGCGATGGCGGCGGCGGCGGTCATGGCGTCGTTCCTTCGTGCAACAATGGGCGTGGCTGCCGGCTGCTGGCGACCCCTCCCCCGGCCTTGGTCTGCTTCGCAGCCCAAGTCCGCAAGGGGAGGGGGCAACGGGCGTCCGTCCGATCGCTATTCCAGGACCCAGCTCGCCCATTTCTTGCCGACGGCGTCTTCGTTGTCCGCCCACCACTGCGAGCTGAACACGAACAGGCGGTTGCGGATCGCCGGCGCCGTCGGCAGCACCTTCAGCCGCTCGGCCGACAGGTACGACGCCGCGGCGCTGTTGACGAAGCCATAGGGGATCAGCATCGACAGCCGCGCCTGCGCCACCGGCATCGTGATGAAGGCGCTGAATTTCTGCGCATTCACACGGTTCGGCGCGTTCTTCGGGATCGCCCAGGCGTCGTTGCGCAGCATCCCCTGGTCCCAGAGAATCTCCACCGGCGCGCCGGCGCGCTGGATCGCGTCGATGCGGCCGTTCCAGGCGGTAGCGAGCAGCACCTCCTTGTCGGCGAGCATCTGCGCCGGCATCGCCCCGGCCGTCCACCACTTCACCACCGCCGACTTCACTTTCGACAGGCTGGCATAGGCCGCGTCGATGTCGATCGGATAGACTTTCTCCGCCGGCGTGCCGGCCGCGATCTCCGCGAATTCGAGTTCGGGCAGCACGCCGCCGGTGCCGGAACTCATCGTGCGCGGGCCGGGGAACGCTTTCTGGTCCCAGAACTCCTTCCAGCCGCTCGGCTTGCGCCCGCCGAAGGCATCGGTGCGGAACGCCATCATCTGCGCGTAGGGCAGCATGTCGATGGCGTATTTGTAGCGGAACACCGGGTCGATGTGCTGCGTGTCGAACAGGGAGTAGTCGATCAACTCCCAGTAGGCGCCCTTCTTCTCCAGGTTGATGACGTCGGCGCGGTCGAACTCGCCCACGTCGTATTCGACGTTGCCGGTATCGACCATTGCCTTGACTTTCACGGCATCCGGCCCCTCGGACTCGACCACCTTGATGCCGCACAGCTTCTCGAACGGCTGGAAATACGCCGTGCGCTGCGCCTTCTGCAGCGCGCCGCCCCACGAACAGACGCGCACCGTGCCGCTGCCCTTCAGGTTGTCGGGCACCGAGGTGATCTCCGGCAGCGCCGGGGCGTCGGCGGCGAAGGCCGGGGCGAAGGCGAGATGCCGCGTCAGCGCCGCCATCGCCGCCGCGCCGAGGCCGAAGCGGGCGGCGTTGCGGATCAGTTGCCGCCGGCCGAAATCGGCGACGTGCGGCGGGGCGGCGGCCAGCCGCGCCAGGCGGTCGGCCAGATCGGGTTTCTCGGACACGGGATTTCCCTCCTTGTTTCAGGCGTTGCGCAGAGTCTCGCCCCGCCGCCGCAACAGCTCGGCGGTGAGGAGCAGGGCCGTGGTGAGCGCCAGCAGCAGCGTCGAGGCCGCGGCGATCGTCGGGTCGATGTCCTCGCGGATTTCCTGCCACATCAGCCGCGGCAGCGTCATCGCGGTGGTGCCGGAGACGAACAGCGCCACCAGCAATTCGTCGAAGGAGGTGATGAAGGCGAACACCGCCCCCGCCATCACGCCCGGCCGGATCAGCGGGAACGTCACCTGCCAGAAACAGCGCCACGGCGTCGCGCCGAGGCTGAGCGCCGCCTGTTCCAGCCGCTCGTCGAAGCCGTACAGCGCGGCCGAGACGTTGATGACGACGAACGGCACGGCGAGGCAGGTGTGCGCGAGCACCAGCCCGATCGGATGGCCGATCAGGCCGAGCCGCGCATAGACGAAGTAGATGCCGATGGCGACGATGATGCCCGGCACGATGATCGGCGACAGCACGAAGCCGTTCAGCAGCCGCTTGCCGGGGAACTTGCCGCGCACCAGCCCGAAGGCCGCGGGCGTGCCGAGCACGCAGGACAGCAGCGTGACGCTGACGCCGACCCAGATGCTGAGCCAGGCGGCGGCCTGCCATTCGCCGCTGCCGAAGAAATTCGCATACCAGCGCAGCGACCAGCCGGGCGGCGGGAAGCTGAGATAACTGCCGGAGGAGAACGACACCGGGATGATGACGAAGATCGGAAACATCAGGTACAGCAGCACCAGCGAGGCCAGCGCCGCCAGCCAGCGCGGCACGGCGCGCGGCGCGGTCATGCGCGCGCCCGCCCGAATGTCTGCTCGACGCGCAGCACGCGGGTGAACACCGCGAAAGTGCCCAGCGCGGCGGCGAGCAGCACGACGCCCAGCGCGGAGCCGAGCGGCCAGTTGAACAGGTCGATCTGCTGCTGGATCAGGATCGCCATCATCAGGTCGCGCGGGCTGCCGACCAGCGCCGGCGTGATGTAGAAGCCCAGCGCCAGGATGAACACCAGCAGGCAGCCGGCGGAAACGCCGGCCAGGCTGAGCGGCAGCACGATCTGGCGGAACACCGCGCCGGGGCGGGCGCCTAGGCTCGCGCCGGCGCGCAGCAGGCTCGGGTCGATCGCGCGCAGCGCGGCAAACAGCGGCAGGATCATGAACGGCAGCAGCACATGCACCATCGCGACATAGACCGCGAAGGTGGTGTTCAGCAGCTTGAGCGGCGTCGCGATGACGCCGCTCCACAGCAGCAACTGGTTGATGATGCCGTTGCGGCCGAGCAGCACCATCCAGGCATAGCTGCGCACCAGGATGCTGCTCCAGAACGGCAGCAGCACCAGGATCATCAGCAGATTGCTGCGCGCCGGCGGCAGCCGCGCCAGCAGATAGGCCACCGGATAGCCCAGCAGCAGCACCACGACCGTGACGACCAGGCTGATGCGCAGCGTGATCCACAGCACGAGCGCATAGACCGGGTCGTGCAGCAGCGCGGCATAGTTGGCGAGCGTCCAGTGCGGCTCGGCGATGCTGCGCAGCATCATGCCGGCCACCGGCAGCGCGTACAGCACCAGCAGATACAGCAGCAGCGGCAGCACCGGCAGCAGCCCCGGCGCAGGCAACGCCAGCCGCGGCATCCGCCGCGGCGCGGCTGCCATCACTCCACTGGCTTCTCCCGCCATCCCGGGCGTCCTCTTGCGTGCCCCGGCGGAACCATGCCAACCTTCAGCAGACCGTGTAAAGCGCCTATCCGGCGAAGGCGATCGGTGCCGCGGCGCCGTTCACGAGGGAGAGCGGGATGGACGTGCGGGCGCCGCCGACCGCGTCCGGGCAGGCGGAGGCCAAGGGCGGCGCGGCCATCACGCTCGACGGCATCTCCCGCCGGTTCGGGGCGATCGTGGCGGTGGAGGACGTGAGCCTCGCGATCGAGCGCGGCGAGTTCATCACCTTCCTCGGCCCCAGCGGCTCGGGCAAGACGACGTGCCTGATGATGCTGGCGGGGTTCGAGACGCCGGACCGGGGCGAGATCTACATCGACGCCCAGCCGGTGGCGCGCATGCCGCCGTATCGCCGCAACATCGGCATGGTGTTCCAGAACTACGCCCTGTTCCCGCACATGCGCGTCGCCGAGAACATCGGCTTCCCGCTGCGCCAGCGCGGCCTCGGCCGGGCGGCGATCCGCAGCCGCGTGGCCGAGACCCTGGAGCTGGTGCGGATGAGCGGCTTCGAGGCGCGCTATCCGCGTCAGCTCTCCGGCGGCCAGCAGCAGCGCGTGGCGATCGCGCGCGCGGTGATCTTCCGCCCGCGCGTGCTGCTGATGGACGAGCCGCTGAGCGCGCTCGACAAGAAACTCCGCGAGGAGATGCAATACGAGATCAAGGGCCTGCACGAACGGCTCGGCATCACGTTCGTCTATGTCACGCACGACCAGCAGGAGGCGCTGGTGATGTCCGACCGGATCGTGGTGATGGAGCACGGCCGCATCGCGCAGGTCGGCACGCCGGCGGACATCTACGACCGTCCCGCCAACCGCTTCGTCGCGTCCTTCATCGGCGAGAGCAATTTCCTCGACGGGACGCGCGACGGAAGCGACGGCGCGGCGCTCGTGCTGCGCCATGGCGCGAGCGTGCTGCGCGCGTCCGGCGCCGCGCCGTCCGGCAGCGCCAGCATCATGGTGCGGCCGGAGAAGATCGCCCTGCATGGGCGGCATCCGGGCGAGGACGCGGCGCGCAACGTGCTGCCGGCCACGGTGCGCGAGGCGATCTTCGTCGGCGAGACCCACCGCTATCTGCTGGAGACGGAGCAGGGCGCGCAGGTGATCGTCAAGCAGCAGCACCGCTTCGGCGAGACCGATCACGCGCCGGGCGAGCGGGTGCTGCTGTCCTGGGCGGTCGCCGACACGCTGCTGATATGATCCCGGCCGCCGCAGTGCCGACGCTGCATTTCAGCCGCGGGGAGTTCGCCGCGCGCGTCGGCCGCGCGCGGGACGCGCTGCGCGCCCAGGATCTCGCCGCCATCCTGCTGTTCGCCCAGGAGAGCCTCTATTACCTCACCGGCTACGACACCAGCGGCTACGTGTTCTTCCAGTGCGCGGTCCTCACCGCGGCGGAGCGGCCGATCGTGCTGCTCACGCGCCGGCCGGATCTCGAACAGGCGCACCGCACCTCGACGATTGCCGACGTGCGCGTCTGGTACGACGCGGAAGGCGCCGATCCCTCGGCCGACCTGCACGCCATCCTGCAGGAACACGGTCTGCGCGGCGCCCGCATCGGCATCGAGCTCAACACGTTCGGCCTCACCGGCTTCAACCACGCGCGCGTCGCGCGGAGGCTGGCGGGATGGTGCGAGCTGATCGACGGCTCCGGCCTCGTGCGGGCGTTGCGGCTGGTGAAGTCGCCGGCGGAACTCGCCTATGTGCGCCGCGCCGCGGCCCTCGCCGACGAATTGCTCGCGGCGATGCTGGCCTGCACCCGCCCCGGCGCCTTCGAGGGCGACATCGCGGCGGCCGGCGTCGCCCCGGTCCTGCGCGGCGGCGGCGACCCGGCGCCGTCCGGCCCCGTCCTCGGCTCCGGCGAGCGCGCCCTGCTGGTCCGCAGCGCCACCGGCTTCCGGCATCTTGACCCGGTCGATCAGCTCACCATCGAGTTCGCCGCCTCCTATCGCCGCTACTGCGCCTGCCTGATGCGCACCGTCCCGGTCGGCGCGGCGAACGACGCCCAGCGCCGCATGTTCGCGGTCACGCGCGACGCCTTGCAGGCGATGACGGAGGCGGTGCGGCCGGGCCGGCCGCTCGGCGAGATCGACGACGCGCATCGCCGCGTCTTCGATGCCGCCGGATTCGCGGCACGGCGGATGGCGGCCTGCGGCTATTCGCTCGGCGCCACCTACCGGCCGAGCTGGATGGACGTGCCGCCGATGCTCTACGCGGGCAACGCGCAGCCGGCGCTCTCCGGCATGGTGCTGTTCCTGCACGCCATCCTGGTCGATGCGCCGGCCGGCCTGGCGATGTCGCTCGGGCACACGCTGATCGTCACCGAGACCGGCCGCGAGGTGCTGACCCGCCTGGTTCCCGACGGCCGTCCCTGCCTCTGATCAGCGGGCAGCCGCCTCCAGGCGGTCGCGCATCCGGTAGGCGGCGGCGACCAGCGCCATCGCCGGCAGCCGCAGCCCGTGCAGCGGCACCGCGCGTAAAGTCGTGACGGGCAGCGGCAGCGCCGCGAAGGAGCCGGACAACGCCTCCGCCAGCGCCTTGCCGATCGCCGTCGCCTGCGCGACGCCGCGGCCGTTCAACCCGACGACGCCGACAAGCCCCGGCGCGAGTTGGTGCACGTGCAGGAACCGGTCCTGCGTGAGGTCGATCAGGCCGGCCCAGGCATGCGCGACCGGCGCGTCGCGCACGGCGGGAAAGGTGCGGTGCATCGCCTCGGTCACAGCGCGCAGATAGGCCGGCGCCGGGGCCTCGCCGCGGAGCGCGCCGCGTCCGCCGAACACCAGGCGGCCGGCCGCGTCCAGCCGGAAGTAGAGCAGCAGCCGGCGCGTGTCGGACGCCACCTGGCCGCCGGGCGTGATGCCGCGCCGCACCGGCTCGGGCAGCGGCGCGGTCGCGACCTGGATCGACTGCACCGGCAGCACGCTGCGCCGCAGCTTCGGCACGAGGTCGCCGGAATAGGCGCCGGTCGCGATCAGCACCTGGCCGGCCAGGATCTGCCCCGGCGGCACCGCCACCCGCCAGACCCCGTCCTCCCGCGCGAGGCCGGTTGCCGCGGCCGGAGCGAACAGGCGGGCGCCGTGCCGCATCGCCGCCCGCGCCAGCCCGCGCGCATAGGCGAGCGGATTGAGCCCGGCGCCGCGCGGGTCGAGGTAGCCGCCGGCATAGGCGGAGGTGCCAAGCAGCGCGTTGGTCTCGGCCGCGTCCAGCAGCCGCACCGGGGCGCCGAAACGCTGCCAGGCCCGCGCCCGCCGTTCCGCCTGCGCGCGCGGCGCCGCGCCGTGCAGCGCGTGAATCCAGCCGTCGCGCCGCAGGTCGCAGTCGATGCCGTGCCGCGCGATCAGCGCATGCACGAGATCGGCCGCGCCGTCGCCGAGCGCGGCCATGCGCTCCCCGAGATCGGGGCCGAGCCGGGCGGCCAGCGTCTCCGGGTCGTCCTTCCAGCCGGGGATCACCTGCCCGCCGTTGCGCCCCGAGGCGCCCCAGCCGGGCGCGTGCGCCTCCACCAGCGCCACCTGCGCGCCGGCCTCGGCGAGATGCAGCGCGGCGGAGAGGCCCATGAACCCGCCGCCGACGATCGCCACGTCGGCGCGGACGCTGCCGGCGAGCGTCTCGGTCGCCGCCGCCGGCGGGGCGGTCGCGGCCCAGAGCGAGGGCGGCAGCGCGTTGCTCACAGGCCGAGGAAGGCGTGGATTTGCGCGTAGGCGACGCGGGCCGCGACCGCGCTGCGCCAGAGCGCGTGGAACGGGATCGGCCGCAGCGTCGTCACCGGCATGTCGATCGCCGCCGCCGTCCCGCCCAGCACGCGCCGCGCCAGTTGCGGCCCCATCGCCGTCGCCATCGCCACGCCCCTGCCGTTGTAGCCGAGGCAGACGGTGACGCCGGGCGCCGGCTCGTGCAAATGCGGGTAATGGTCGGGGGTGATGGCGAGCTGGCCGCTCCATCCATGCGTCCAGCGCACGCCGTCGAGCTGCTTCCACAGGCGCCGCGCATAGCGGGTCAGGTGCGCCAGATGCGCCGGCCCGTCGATCTCCCGCGACGCGCTGCGCCCGCCCATCAGCAGCCGGCCGTGCTGGTCCTGGCGGAAATAGACCGTCACGGTCTCCGCCTCGTAAAGCACCGATCCCGCCGGCATGATGGCGGCGGCGCGGTCCGGCGGCAGCGGCTCGGTGGCGGCGATGGCGCTGAACACCGGGACGACGCTGCGGCGCAAGCCGGGCCACAGCCCGTCGGTGTAGCCGTTGGTGGCCAGCACCACGTGCTCCGCCCGCACGGTCCCGGTGGGCGTCGCGAGCTGCCACTCGCGGCCGTTGCGCCGCATCGCGATGACCGGCGTCGCGCCATGCACCGCCGCCCCCGCCTGCATCGCCGCCTGCGCCAGCCCGCGCGCATAGCCGAGCGGGTTCACCCGCCCGCCGCGCCGGTCCAGCATCGCGCAGAGATAGCGCCGCGTGCCCGTCGCCGCGGCGGCCTCGTCCCGCTCCAGCAGCGTGACCGGCATGCCGCGCCGCGCGCCCTGGGCGGCGCTGTGCCGCACCGCAGCGGCGCTGCGCGGGGTAAAGGCGGCGCGCAGCGTGCCGGATTGCAGGGCCTCGCAGGTGATCTGGTGGCGGCGGATCAGGTCGAACACGACATTCGGCGCGTTGCCCGACAGGGCCACCATGCGCGCGCCCAGGTCCGGCCCGAAATCCGCCTCGACCCGGTCGGGATCGTGCTTCAGCCCCGGATTGACCTGTCCGCCGTTGCGGCCGGACGCGCCCCAGCCGGGTTCCTGCGCCTCCAGCACCGCCACGTCTGCGCCCGCCTCGGCCAGGTGCAGTGCGGCGGAAAGTCCTGTGAAGCCGCCGCCCACGACGGCCACTCCGACCCGTCTGTCGCCGTCCAGGGGCGGCGTCAACGCGGCCGGGCGCGCTGTCTCGGCGTAGAGGCTGGGCGGCAGGGGCTTGCGGGGGGACTGCATCGGCTTGGTCCTCGCAAAACTGCGGTGCCGCAAAGCCTAACAGACGCGGAGCGGTTGACGAGGGTGCGGCGCGCGAACGCGAAGGGCCGGCGCGCGCTTGCACGGGCGGCACGCCCTACTCGTGCTTGCCCAGCCCTCCGGGTCTCGCGTTAGTATCCCTGTCGTGCCCCCACCCCCCAACCCCGCCCCGGCCGAGCGTTTCGCCCAGCTCATCGACGCGCTGTGCCGCGCCGTCGCCGCGCACGGCGCGAGGCACCGCCTCGCCGGGCCGATCCTCCTGCTGCTCTGGTCCAGGCTGCGCCGCATGGCGGCGCGCGTCGCCCGTCTCGCCGCCCGGCTTCGCCTCGGCACGCTGCCACCCGCCCGCCGCCCCGCATCGCCGCGTCCCGGCGGGCCGCCGCCGCGCCGGCTGCCGCAGGGCTTCGCCTGGGTCGTCCGGCTGGTGCCGGAGGCCGCGTCCAGCGCGTCGCAGTTGCGGCACCTGCTGGCCGATCCGCAGATGGCGGCGCTGGTCGAAGCGGCGCCGTCGATGGGCCGCCTGCTGCGCCCGCTCTGCCGGATGCTGGGGGTCCGTCCGCCGCCCGGCCTGAAGCCGCCGCCGCGCCCCGCCGCTTCATCGCGGGCCGCACGGCCTCCCGACCGGCCGCCTTCGGCCCCCAGGCCGAAACCGCACGTCCCATGGCCCGGCCGCCGGCCGCAAATTGCCGCATAAGCGCACGGTGCCTCCGCACGCCCTATAATGTTCCGTATCTACAACGAATTCCGGCCCACGGGCCGCGCTCAGCACTCCGGGAACGCGACGGCCAGCCCGCCCTGCGACGTCTCCTTGTATTTCGCCAGCATGTCCGCGCCCGGTCTCGCGCATGGTCGCGATCACCTGGTCGAGCGAGACGTAATGCGACCCGTCGCCGCGCATCGCCAGCGAGGCGGCGTTGATCGCCTTCACGGCGCCGAACGCGTTGCGCTCGATGCAGGGGATCTGCACCAGCCCGCCGACCGGGTCGCAGGTCATGCCGAGATGGTGCTCCATGCCGATCTCGGCGGCGTTCTCGATCTGCGCGTTGGAGGCGCCCAGCGCCGCCGCCAGCCCGGCCGCCGCCATCGAGCAGGCGACGCCGACCTCGCCCTGGCAGCCGACCTCGGCGCCGGAGATCGAGGCGTTCATCTTGAACAGCGCGCCGATCGCGGTCGCGGTCAGCAGGAAGCTGTCCATGCCGGCGGGCGCGGCGCCCGGGCAGAAGTCGCGGAAATAGCGCAGCACCGAGGGCACCACGCCGGCGGCGCCGTTGGTCGGCGCGGTGACCACGCGGCTGCCGGCGGCGTTTTCCTCGTTCACCGCGATCGCGAACAGGCTGACATGGTCCATGACTTCGTGCGGGTTGCGCACGTTGCGGAACCGATCCGCCTCCAGCCCCACCCGCAGCGCCGCCGCCCGCCGCTTCACCTTGCAGCCGTCCGGGCAGCACGCCCTCGGCCGCCATGCCGCGGTCGATGCAGTCCATCATGGTCGCGATCACCGCGGCGACATGCGCGTCCACCTCGGCAGCCGGCCGCAGCGCGCACTCGTTGGCGAGCACGATTTCGGCAAAGCTCAGGCCGGTGCGCGTGCCGATGCGCAGCAACTCGTCGGCCGAGCGGAACGGGTACGGCACGTCGGGACCGACCAGCGAGGTGTTCGCGACCGCTTCCTCGCGCACCACGAACCCGCCGCCGATCGAGCACCACCGCTCGCGCGCGACCTCCGCGCCGGCGGCATCGCGCGCGATCAGCGCCAGCGTGTTCGGATGCGCGGGCGTCGGGCTGATCCGGTCGAACACGATGTCGGTCGCCGGGTCGAAGCCGATCGCCACGCGCCCGCCGAGCGCGAGCACGTGCCGCGCGGTCGCATCCGCCATGATGCGCTCGGCGCGGTCCGGCGCCACGGTGTCCGGCGCCTCGCCGGCCAGGCCGAGCACCACCGCGCGGGCGGTGCCGTGGCCCTCGCCGGTCCAGGCGAGCGAGCCGAACAGATCGACATGCACCGACGCGACCAGGTCGAGCCGCCCGCGCGCCGCCAGCCCGGCGACGAACGCGGCCGCCACCTTCATCGGCCCCACCGTGTGCGACGAGGACGGCCCGATGCCGATCTTGAACAGTTCGAAAACGCTGATCATGCCGCCATGAACTCGCGCGCGGCCTCCTGCAGGAAAAGCCGGACATAGGGCAGGAACGATCGCATCGCCTCGATGCGGAACGCCTGCGCGCCGGTGCGCCACAGCACGATCTCGGCCTTGGCCAGCACGGTGCGGGTACACATGCCGATCGGGAAGGCGTCCGGGTCGAAATCGAGCGGGCAGCCGGCGTTCAGCGTCGCCGCCGCCTGCGCGCCCCCGAGCAGCAGCCCGCCCTGGCGGTGCCCGACATCGACCAGCGCGTGCGGCAGACCGGCCAACGCCGCCGCCAGCCGCTCCGCCAGCGCCGGCCCTTCGGCTTCCGGCGCCAGCAGCAGCCACTCGTCCGGCCCGAGCCACAGCGCCGCCACCTCGCCCACGCTCGCCGCGCGGCAGGCCGCCACCGGCAGCCCGGTCCCGAGCGGCCCAGCCGCCGCCGCCATCGCCGCCGGACGGGCGCGCAGGATGAAGCGCGCCGCGGGCGGCGCCGCGGCCAGCGTCACGGCGCGGGCGGCGTCAGGCATCGAGGCGCGCTCCCTGCGGGTCATAAAACACCGGCGCCGTCACCTGCACGGGCACCGCGCCCTCCGGCATCGGCACGAACAGCTTGCTCGCCACCCGCGCCCGCCCGTCCGCCAGCATCGCCAGGGCGATGGAATGGCCGAGGCTGGCGCTGAAATACGACGAGGTGACATGGCCGAGCAGCCGCATCGGCACCGCCTGTTGTGGATCATCGACCAGTTGCGCGCCTTCCTCCAGCACCAGATGCGGGTCCTCGGTGAGCAGGCCCACCAGCTGCTTGCGCCCCGCCGCCCGCATCGAGGCGCGGGCGAGCGACCGTTTGCCGACGAAATCCGCCTTGGATTTGGCGATCGCCCAGCCGACCCCGGCATCATCCGGCGTCGCCGTGCCGTCGGTCTCCTGGCCGACGATGATGTAGCCTTTTTCGGCGCGCAGCACGTGCATTGCCTCGGTGCCGTAGGGCGTGATGCCGTGCTTCGCTCCGGCCGCGAACACCGCATCCCACACCGCCGGGCCGTGATCCGCCGGCACGTTCACCTCGAATCCCAGTTCGCCGGTGAAGGAGACGCGGAACAGCCGCGCCGTCACGCCGGCGACACGGCACGCGGCCACGCTCATGTGCGGAAAAGCCTCGCGCGCGATGTCGATGTCCGCGACCAGCGGCGCCAGCACGTCGCGCGCGTGCGGCCCCTGCACCGCGATCACCGCCCATTGCTCGGTCACCGAGGTGAGCCAGACATCCAGCTCCGGCCACTCGGTCTGCAAAAAATCCTCCATCATCGCCAGCACGCGCGCCGCCCCGCCGGTCGTGGTGGTGACATGGAAACGGTCTTCGGCGAGGCGGCCGACCACGCCGTCATCGGTGACGAACCCGTCCTCCCGGCACAGGATGCCGTAGCGGCAGCGGCCGACCCCGAGCTTCGTCCAGGCATTGACATACATGCGGTTCAGGAACTCGGCCGCGTCGGGCCCGACGATCTCGATTTTCCCGAGCGTCGAGCCGTCGAACAGCCCGACCGCGGTGCGCACGGCGACGCATTCGCGCCCCACCGCCGCGTGCATGTCCTCGCCGGGGCGGGGAAAATAGCGGGCGCGCTGCCACTGCCCCACATCCTCGAACACCGCGCCGTGCGCAGCCGCCCAGTCGTGGATCGGCGTGCGCCGCACCGGCTCGAACAGCTCGCCGCGCGCAAGCCCGGCAAAACTGCCGAACGTCACCGGCGTGTAGGGCATGCGGAACGTGGTCAGCCCGACCTGCGGGATCGGCACATCGAGCGCGGCGGCGACGATGCCGAGCGCGTTCATGTTCGACGTCTTGCCCTGGTCGGTCGCCATGCCGGTCGTCGTGTAGCGCTTGACGTGCTCGATCGAGCGGAAGCCCTCGCGTGTTGCCAGCTTCAGGTCTTTCGCCGTCACGTCGTTCTGGAAATCGACGAACGCTTTCGTCGTCCCGACGCCGGGCGCCAGCCCGAGCGTGCCGCCGCCGCCGAACGCGGGCGCGTCGGCCACCGCGGTCCGTGGCGCCTTGGCCCCGCCATGCCCGGCCGCCTGCGCCGCCGCCTCGCCGGACGCGGCCCCATCGGCCAGCGCCGCCGCCAGCCCGAACACGCCGCGGCAGGCGCCCGCCGAGCGTTCGCGCTCGACCGACAGATTCGGCACGAACGCCTGCAACTCCGGCGCGAAGCGCAGCTTGCCGCGCGACTGGCTGAACAGATGCACGCTCGGCGTCCAGCCGCCGCACATCAGCAACGCGTCGCACGGCACCGCCTCCACGCTGCCGCCGCCGGTCGGCACCAAGCCCGCCCAGGCGACGCGGAGCCGCCCGCCGGTGGTCGCGACCGCGGTGCCCGCACGCACGCGGATGCCGGCGGCACGCGCCGCCTCCGCCGCCTCGCCGGGCTCGGCGCGCGGATCGGCGATCGCGGCGACGGCGACGCCCGCCGCGTGCAACGCCAGCGCCGCGCGATAGCCGCTGTCATGCGCGGTCGCGACCACGACGCGCCGTCCGACGCGCACGCCGTAGCGGGTGGCATAGGTGCGCGCGGCATCGGCCAGCATCACGCCCGGCCGGTCGTTGTGCGGAAACACCAGCGGGCGTTCCAGCGCGCCGGCGGCGATCACCACCTCCTGCGCCCGAATTTGCCACAGCCGCTCGCGCGGCAGGTGCCGCGGCGGGGCGCTCAGGTGGTCGGTGACGCGTTCGGCCAGCCCGACCATGTTGTGCGCGAAATAGCCGAACGCCGTGGTGCGCGGCAGCAAGGTCACGCGCGGGTTGCGGCCGAGGGCGGCGAGCGCATCGGCGAGCCATGCCTGCGCCGGCTTGCCCGCGACGGTCGCGGCAGTCTCGGCCAGCAGCGAGCCGCCCATTTCGGCCTGCTCGTCGCAGAGGATGACGCGCGCGCCGGCGTCGGCGGCCACCAGTGCCGCGGCGAGGCCGGCCGGCCCGGCGCCGACGATCAGCACGTCGCAATGGGCGAAGCGGTTGGCGTAGCGGTCCGGGTCCGGCAGCGTCGGCGCCCGGCCCAGCCCCGCGGCGGCGCGGATCGCCGGCTCGTAGAGTTTTTTCCACGCCCAGGCGGGCCACTTGAACGTCTTGTAGTAGAACCCCGCCGGCAGCAGCGGCGACAGCGCGTCGTTGACGATCCCCACGTCGAAGCCGAGCGACGGCCAGCGGTTCTGGCTTTCGGCGGCGAGGTTTTGGTACAGCTCGACCTGGGTGGCGCGCAGGTTCGGCGTGGTGCGGGCGGCGTCGCGCGCGACCGTGACCAGCGCGTTCGGCTCGTCCGAGCCGGCCGAGAGGATGCCGCGCGGGCGGTGATATTTGAACGACCGCCCGACCAGATGCACGCCGTTCGCCAGCAGCGCCGAGGCGAGCGTGTCGCCGGCGACGCCGTGCCAGGTGCGGCCGTCGAAGGTGAAGCGCAGCGGGCGCGCGCGGTCGATGCGGCCGCCGGAGGCGATGCGGAAGGCGGCGGTCATGCTCGCCATACTTCGCTGTCATGGCCGGGCTTGTCCCGGCCATCCACGCAGCTCAGTCGGTACAGCACGTCCAATGCAAATGCCTGCGTCCGAACTGGCGAACATCGTCGCCGCAGGCGCGGCGTGGATGGCCGGGACAAGCCCGGCCATGACGACTGCAATCGAATCACGTCAACACGCGCATCATCACTCCGCCGCCCGCGGCAGCTTCGCCGCATCCGGCCGCGCCTCGCCGACCCTGTAGGTGGCAACGAAGAAATCGCTCACCGTGTCGCGCAGCGCGTTGAAGAACCTGCCGCAGCCATGCACGTGCCGCCACCGCTCGGCGTGCCGGCCCTTCGGATTGGTGCGCAGGTAAAGAAACGCCGCCCATTCCTCGTCGCTCAGCGCCGACGGGTCTTGTGGCCGCGCGACATGCGCTTCGCCGCCGTAGGAAAACTCGATCTCCGGACGCTTGCCGCAATACGGGCAGTCGATCAGCAGCATCGCTGGCCGCTCCTCAATGCGCGACCGCCGCGGCGGCGGCCTCGTCGATCAGGTTTCCGTCGCGGAACCGCTCCAGCGTGAACGGCGCGTTGATCGGATGCGGTTCGTCCTTCGCCATCGTCCAGGCGAACACGTGCGCCGATCCCGGCGTCGCCTTGAACCCGCCGGTGCCCCAGCCGCAATTCACAAAGAGACCGGGGACCGGCGTGCGCGCGACGATCGGCGAGCGGTCGGGCGTCGTGTCCACGATGCCGCCCCAGTTGCGCAGCATGCGCATGCGCCGGAACATCGGGAACAGCTCGCAGATCGCATCCAGCGTGTGCGCCGGAACGTGCATCCCGCCGCGCTGGCTGTACGACACGAACGCATCGGTGCCGGCGCCGATCACCAGCTCGCCCTTTGTCGGACTGGCTGATATAGGCGTGGACCGTGTTGGACATCACCACGCACGGGAACACCGGCTTCACCGGCTCGCTGACCAGCGCCTGCAGCGGATAGCTTTCCAGCGGCACGCGCAGCCCGGCCATCGCCATCACCACGCTGGAATGTCCCGCCGTCACCACGCCGATCTTCGGCGTGCGGATGGTGCCGCGCGTGGTTTCCACCGCCGCCACGGCGCCGCCGGCGCCGCGGCGGATCGCCGTCACTTCGCAGTTCTGCACGATATCGACGCCGAGCGCGTCGGCCGCGCGCGCATAACCCCAGGCGACCGCATCGTGCCGCGCCGTGCCGCCGCGCCGCTGCAACGCGGCGCCCAGCACCGGATAGCGCAACTGCGGAGAAATGTTCAGCGGCGGGCAGAACTCCTTGGCCTGCTGTGCCGTCAGCCATTCGTTATCGACGCCGTTGGCGCGGTTGGCATGCACGTGGCGCTTGAACACCTGCTCGTCGTGGACCGTGTGCGCCAGCATCATCACGCCGCGCGGGCTGTACATGACGTTGTAGTTCAGTTCCTGCGACAGCCCTTCCCACAGTTTTACCGCATGGTCGTAGAGCGCGGCACTCTCGTCGAACAGGTAGTTGGAGCGGATGATGGTGGTGTTGCGCCCGGTGTTGCCGCCGCCGATCCAGCCGCGCTCCAGCACGGCGATGTTGCGGAGGCCGTGTTCCTTGGCGAGGTAATAGGCGGTGCCCAGCCCGTGCCCGCCGCCGCCGATGATCACCGCGTCATACGCAGGTTTCGGGTCCGGCGCGCGCCACTGCGGCTGCCAGCCGGCGTGGCCGCCCAGCGCGCCGCGGATCAGCGAAAAGGCGGAGAAAGTCTGCATCGTCGGGTTATCCGGGGCGCGCCGTCATCTCTGCGCTGTCTGCCAATCCGGCGCAACGTACACCGGCGCATTGGCCGCCGGCAGCATCGTCCGGCCAAGCACGTGGTCGGCCCCCTTCTCGCCGATCATGATGGTCGGCGCGTTCAGGTTCCCCGTGGTGATCCGCGGCATGATCGACGAGTCGATCACCCGCAGCCCGTCCAGCCCGATCACCCGGCACTGCGGGTCCACCACCGCCATCGGATCATCCGCCCGCCCCATGCGGCAGGTGCCGCTCGGGTGGTAGGCGCTCTCCGCCTTGGCGCGGACAAAAGCGTCGATCTGCGCGTCGGTCTGCACCTGCGCGCCGGGCTGGATCTCCCGCCCGCGCCAGCGGTCGAAGGCGGGCTGGGCGAAAATCTCGCGCGTCAGCCGCACGCAGGCGCGCATCTCCGCCCAGTCGTCGGGATGGCTCATGTAGTTGAAGCGGATGCGCGGTTTTGCCGCCGGATCGGGCGCGGCGAGGCGCACCCAACCGCGGCTTTTGGACCGCATCGGCCCGACATGCGCCTGGAACCCGTGCCCTTTCGCCAGCGACTTGCCGTCATAGCTCACCGCGAGCGGCAGGAAATGATACTGGATGTCGGGGTAGCGGACGCCGGCGCGGCTGCGGATGAAGCCGCAGGACTCGAAATGGTTGGTGGCGCCTAGCCCGTCATGCCGCAGCAGCCAGCGCGCGCCGATCGCGGCTTTTGCGAGCGGGTTCATCGCCGAATACAGCGTCATCTTCTCGCGACATTCGACCTGGAAGTAGAATTCCAGATGGTCCTGCAGATTTTCGCCGACGCCCGGCAGGTCGTGGAGCACCGCGATGCCGAGTGCGCGCAACTCGTCGCCCGGCCCCACGCCCGACAGTTTCAGCAGCACCGGGCTGTTGATCGGGCCGCCGGAAAGGATCACCTCGGCATTGGACCGCGCCGTGTGCTCCGCGCCGCTGTGGCGATAGCGCACGCCGACCGCGCGCCTGCCCTCGAACACGATTTCGGTCGCCAAGGCGTGCGTCACCACGCGCAAATTCGGCCGCGTCATCGCCGGCCGCAGATAGGCATTGGCGGTGCTCCAACGCCGGCCTCGATGCACGGACATGCCCATGCGCCCAAAACCCTCCTGCTGGTAGCCGTTGTAATCCCCGGTCGCCGGATAGCCGGCCTGCCGCGCCGCCTCCAGCCAGGAATGGTGCAGCTTGTTGTTCAGCGCGCCGTAGCGGTTGCGCAGTTCGCCCGCGGCGTTGCGGTATTGCTTGTCGCCTTCCTCGTGCCCGTCGGCGCGGCGGAAATACGGCAGCACGTGACGATAGCCCCAGCCCTCCGCGCCGAGTTCCTCCCATGCGTCGAAGTCGAACGGATTGCCGCGCACCCACACCATGCCGTTGATCGACGACGACCCGCCCAGCACCTTTCCGCGCGGCGTGTGCAGGCGCCGTCCGTCGAGGTACGGCTCCGGCTCGGTCTCGTACGACCAGTCGTATTTCGGCATGTTCATCGGCATCGAGAGCGCGCTCGGCATCTGGATCAGCACCGAGCGGTCGGAACCGCCGTACTCCAGCAGCAGCACGCGATGTCTTCCATCCGCTGTCAGCCGGTTGGCCAGCACGCAGCCGGCCGAGCCGGCGCCGACGATGATGTAGTCGTATGCGTCCATCAGTACGGCGATTCGATGTCCTGCATGGCGACGTACACGCTTTTGATCGTCGTGTAGTGTTCCAATGCCGCGCGCGAGTTCTCGCGCCCCAGCCCGGAAAGTTTCACGCCGCCGAACGGCAGCTCGATCGGCGTGATGTTGTAGTGGTTGATCCAGCACGTGCCGGCCTGCAGCCGCGCCGTGACGCGATGCGCGCGGGTCAGGTCGCGCGTGAACACGGCGGCCGAAAGGCCGAAATCGGTGGCGTTGGCGCGCGCCACCACCTCGTCCTCGTCGGCGAATTCCAGCACCGCCATGACCGGGCCGAAAATCTCCTCGCGCACGATCGCCATGTCGTCGCGGCAGTCATCGAAGATCGCGGGCGCCACGAAACTGCCACCCGCCGGCACGTCCCGCGTCACCCGCGCGCCGCCGATCAGCAGCCGCGCACCCTGCTCGCGCCCGCGTGCAATGTAGCCGAGCACTTTTTCCATGTGCTCGGGCGAGATCAGCGCGCCGACCTGGGTTGCCGGGTCGAGCGGATCGCCGATCCGCATCGCCGCCACGCGCGCCAGCAGCTTTTCCAGGAACGCCGCCTTGATCGCGCGATGCACGAACACCCGCGTGCCGTTCGAGCACACTTCTCCGGCGGAATAGAAATTGCCGAGCAGCGCGCCGGAGACGGCGTTGTCGATCGCCGCGTCCTCGAAGACGATCAGCGGCGACTTGCCGCCGAGTTCCAGCGTGACGTGCTTCAGCGTCGCCGCCGCATCCGCCATCACAGCCCGCCCGGTGCCGACCTCGCCGGTCAGCGACACTTTTCTGATCGCCGGATGCCGCGTCAGCAGCCGCCCGGTGTCGGCATCGCCATGCACGACGTTGAAGATGCCGTCGGGCAGGCCGGCCTCGCGATAAATCTCCGCCAGTTTCATCGCCGTCAGCGGCGTCAGTTCCGCCGGCTTGAACAGCATCGCATTGCCGCAGGCGAGCGCGGGGGCGGACTTCCAGCAGGCGATCTGCAACGGATAGTTCCACGCGCCGATGCCGGCGACGACGCCGAGCGGCTCGCGCCGCGTGTAGCCGAACGCGGCCGGGCCGAGATCGACATGCTCGCCGACGATCCCCGACGCCGCGCCGGCGAAATACTCCAGGCACTCGGCGCCGGAGATCACATCGACCACGCGCGTCTCCTGGATCGGCTTGCCGGTGTCCAGCGTCTCCAGCCGCGCAAGTTCGTCGTTGCGCGCGCGCAGCAGATCGGCGGCACGGCGCAGGATGCGTCCGCGCGCCGCCCCGGTCATCGCCGCCCAGTCCGGTTGCGCGCGCGCGGCGGCGGCGACCGCCTGCTCCACCTCCGCCGCCCCCGCCGTCTCGACCTCGGCCAGCACCTCGCCGGTCGCGGGGTTGCGGGTGACGAAGACCGAGGCGCCGGCGACCGGGCCGCCGGCGATCCAGTTGCGCACGCGCGGGACGGTCGGGGCGGGGGAGGGGGGCATGGCGGCAGGCTCCTGGGCAAAGCTGCGGTCCACGAGGCTGGCGACCAGGGCGCGGGCGGCCTCGTCGTCGGCCTCGCGCCAGTCCGAGAGGGCGGCGCGCAGCCACACGCCGTCGATCAGCGCCGCGATCATGGCGGCGCGGTGGCGCGCCGCGGCGGCCGGCATGACGGCGCGCAGCGCGTGGCGCAGATTGGACAGCATGCGCCGCTGATAGACCGCCTGCACCCGCCGCAGCCGCGGCGCATGCGCGACCTGCCCCCAGAACGCCAGCCACACCGCGGCGACGCGCGGCGTGAACGCCTCGGGCGCGAGCGTGGCGTCGATCACCGCCTGCACCCGCGCGCGCGGCGTGCGGGCCTTCCGCAGCCGGCACGCGACCGCGGCCGACAGGCGGGCGGTGAGCGCGCGGAACGCGGCCTCCAGCAGCCGCTCCTTGTCGCCGAAATGATGCACCAGCAGGGCCGGCGACGCGCCGGCGCGCGCCGCGATGCGGGCCAGCGTGGTGCCGGCGCCGCCGAACGCGGCCAGCGTGTCGAGGGTTGCCTCGATCAGCCGCCGGCGCCTACCGTCCTGCGGCTCCGGTCGGTCGAGCGGCGGCACGGCGTGCGGCATATTGCCCTCGCGGATAATGGCTGAACGCTTACTTAATCGTCCTCCGCTGTCAAGGCCGGCCGGGCCATATCGGCTGAACGTGCGTTTAAGAGGGAGCGATCTTCATGCGTCGAATCACGCTGGCCGCCGCCGCCGGTGCTCTCGCCGGGCTGGTTGCCGCCACCGCACAGGCCGCCGACCCGGCGTCGTGCCGGGTGGTGCGTTTCGCCGATATCGGCTGGACCGATGTCGCCGCCACCACCGCGCTCACCGGCATGATTCTGCGGGATCTCGGCTACCGGCCCAGGATCACCGTGCTGTCGATCCCGCTCACCTACCAGTCGCTCGCGAAAAACGAGCTCGACGTCTTCCTCGGCAACTGGATGCCGGCGATGCAGGCCGAACGCAAGCCGTTCGTCGCCGACAAGTCGGTCGAGGTTCTCGGCGCCAACCTGGAGGGAGCAAAGTACACGCTCGCGGTGCCGCAATATCTCTACGACAAGGGCCTGCACGACTTCAAAGACATCCAAAAGTTCAGCGCCGAGCTGAATGACAAGATCTACGGCATCGAGCCGGGCAACGACGGCAACCGCCATGTCCTCGACCTCATCAAGGCCAATCGCGACGGCCTGGGCAAGTTCCAGCTGGTCGAATTCGAGCGAGCAGGGCATGCTGGCCGAACTGGACAAGGACTATCGCCGGCAGAAGCCGATCGTGTTCCTTGGCTGGGAGCCGCATCCGATGAACACCATGTACAAGATCGCCTACCTGACCGGCGGCGACGACACGTTCGGCCCGGATTTCGGCGCCGCCACAGTGTACACCAACGTCCGCGCCGGCTACGCGCAGGATTGCCCGAACGTCGTCGCGCTGCTGCAGGGCGAGAAATTCTCGCTCAGCGGCGAGGACGAGATGATGAACTACATCATCAACCGCAGGATGAGCCCGGCCACCGCGGCCGCGGTCTGGGCGCGGCACCACAAGGACGAAGTCGAACCCTGGCTCGACGGGCGTGACGACGCTCGACGGCAAGCCCGGCTGGCCGGCGGTGCGGGCGCGGCTGTGACCGGTCGAACGACGATCGCCGCCACTCAGTCGGCGGCGGCGGCGCCCATCTTCTCGGCCAGATGCGGCAGGCTCGGCCGCCGGCGCGGCGCCAGCCAGTGCTGCAGCCGCCCGAGATAGAGATAGATCACCGGCGTCGTGTAGAGCGTCAGCACCTGGCTCAGCGCCAGCCCGCCCACCATCGCAAAGCCGAGCGGCCGGCGCAGTTCCGACCCCGCACCGTGACTGAGCATCAGCGGCAGGCCGGTCAGCAGCGCCGCCATCGTCGTCATCAGGATCGGGCGGAAACGCAGCAGGCACGCCTGCCGGATCGCCTCCAGCGGTTCCAGGCCGTCGCGCCGTTCGGCGGTGATGGCGAAATCGACCATCATGATGCCGTTCTTCTTGACGATGCCGATCAGCAGGATGATGCCGATCAGCGCGATCACCGACAGGTCGTAGCCGAACGCCATCAGCATCAGCAGCGCGCCCACGCCCGCCGACGGCAGGGTCGAAAGGATCGTCAGCGGCAGAATATAGCTTTCGTAGAGAATGCCGAGGATGATGTAGACCGCGATCAGCGCCGCCGCGATCAGATAGGGTTGTGTCGCTAGCGAACTCTGGAACGCCTGTGCCGTGCCCTGGAAACTGCCTTGCAACGACAGCGGCGTGTGCAGCTCCGCCATCGCCTTCTGTACCGCGTCCACCGCATCGCCGAGCGCGACGCCGGGGGCGAGGTTGAAGGTGATCGTCACCGCCGGGAACTGGCCCTCGTGGCTGATCGACAGCGGCGACACCGTGCCGGTATCGATCTTCACGAAGGTCGAAAGCGGCACCGGCTGCCCGTTCGCCGACTTGACGAACAGCTTGTTCAGCGTGTCGAGATCGCCGCGCTCGGCCTGCGGCACTTCCATGATCAGGTGGTAGGTGTTGAGCTGGGTGAAATACTGCGTGATCTGCTGCTGGCCGAAGGCGTCGTACAGCGTCTGGTCGATCAGCGCCGGCAGGATGCCGAAGCGCGCGGCGGCGTCGCGGTCGATGGTGAGGACCGCAGTGCCGCCGTTCATCTCCTGGTCGGTGGCAACGTCGCGCAACTGCGGCAGCGTACGCAGCTTGGCCAGCACTTTCGGCGACAAGGCATAGAGCTGCGCCACATCGGCGTCCTGCAGCGTGTACTCGTATTGCGTGCGCGTGATGCGTGCGCCGAGACGCACGTCCTGCGACGCCTGCAGGTAGAGGCGCACGCCCATCAGGCTTTGCATCTTGTCGGACAGCCGCCGGACCACCTGCTGCGCCGTCGCCGTACGTTCGCTGAACGGCTTGAGGGTGATGAAGAAGCGGCCATTGTTCTCCGGCTGGCCGCCCTGGCCGGCGCCGATGATGCTGCCCCAGCTGTAGATGTCTGGGTCGGCGGAGAGGATTTTTCCGATCGCCATCTCCCTGTGGTTCATCTCGTCGTACGATACGTCCTGTTCGGCCTCCGACAGGCCGTAGATGATGCCGTTATCCTGCTCCGGAAAGAAGCCTTTCGGAATCATGATGTAGAGCGCCACGGTCAGCGCGACGGTGGCCAGGAACACCAGCAGCGTGACCGCGCGGAAGCGGAGTGCCACATCGAGCGTGCGGCGGTAGAAGCCGAGGATGCCGGCGAAGAAGCCCTCGATGATGCGATAGACGAGGCCGTGCCTGCCGGCGTCGTGGCGCAGGAAGCGCGACGACAGCATCGGCGTCAGCGTCAGCGAGACGAAGGCCGAGACCGCGACGGCAATGCTGACGGTGACGGCGAACTCGCGGAACAGCCGGCCGACGATGCCGCCCATCAGCAGCAGCGGGATGAACACCGCGATCAGCGAGAGGCTGATCGAGACGATGGTGAAGCCGATCTCGCCCGCGCCCTTGATGGCGGCGTCCATCGGCTTCATGCCGCCCTCGATGTGGCGGAAGATGTTCTCCAGCATCACAACGGCGTCGTCGATGACGAAGCCGACCGCGATAGTCAGCGCCATCAGCGAGAGATTGTCGAGGCTGTAGTTCATCAGGTACATCACCGCGAAGGTGCCGACCAGCGCCAGCGGCACGGTCACGCCGGGGATCACGGTCGCCCACACGCTGCGCAGGAAGATGAAGATCACCATCACCACCAGCGCGATCGCCAGCAGCAGCGTGAACTGCACGTCCCTGACCGACGCGCGGATGGTGAGCGTGCGGTCGCTCATGATCTCGGCATGGACCGACGGCGGGATCGAGGCGACCAGCGACGGCAGGCGCGCCTTGATCGCCTCCACGGTGTCGATCACGTTGGCGTCCGGCTGCTTGAAGATCACCAGCAGCACGGCAGGGTGGCCGTTGTCATAGGCGGTGGTGAGGTCGTTCTCCGACCCGTCGATGGCGCGGCCGATGTCGCGCACCCGCACCGGCGCGCCGTTGCGGTAGGCGAGGATCAGATCCTGATATTCCGACGCATGGCTGAGCTGGTCGTTGTCGTAGAGCGTGAAGGTGCGGTAGCGCCCGTCGATCGCGCCTTTCGGCGCATCGACGGTGGCGTTGACCAGCATGGTCCGCACATCCTCCAGCGTCAGCCCCATCGCGGCGAGCCGCGCCGGATCGACCTGCACGCGCACCGCCGGCTTCCGCTGGCCGCCGATATAGATCATCGACACGCCGGCGATCTGCGAGATCTGCTGCGAGAGGATGTTGTCGGCGTAGTCGTTCACCGCGGTCATCGGCAGGCTTTTCGAGGTGACGGCGATGATGAGGATGGGGGCGTCGGACGGGTTGACCTTCCAGTAGTTCGGCGGGCTCGGCAGGTTTTTCGGCAGCGTGCCGCCGGCGGCGTTGATTGCCGCCTGGATGTCGCCGGCGGCAGCGTCGATGTTGCGGTTGAGGTCGAACTGCACCGTGACCCGGGACTGGCCGAGCACGCTGACCGAGGTGAGTTCCGCGACCCCGGGAATCTCCGCGAACTCGCGCTCCAGCGGCTGCGCCACGGTGGAGGCCATCGTTTCCGGGCTGGCGCCGGGCAACTGGGCGTTGACCTCGATGGTCGGGAAATCGACGCGCGGCAGCGGGGCCACCGGCAGCATCGGATAGGCGGCGACGCCGACCAGCAGGATCGCCGCCATCAGCAGCGACGTGCCGATCGGCCGCTTGATGAAGGGGGTGGAGATGCTCATGCCACGCTGTCGCCCACTCAGCTGCTCGCCTTGACCGGGGCGACGCGGCTGCCGTCCTGCAGGCGCAGCTGCCCGTTCACCACCACCTCGTCGCCCGGCGCGACGCCGTCGGCGATCACCGCGAGGCCGGCATCGTCCTGGCGCACCGTGACCGGCCGCATCGCGACCGTGGAATCAGACTTCACGACATAGACGTAGAGCCCGTTCGGGCCGCGCTGCAGCGCCGTCGAGGGCACCGTCACCACGCCCTTCAACGTGGCGACCTGCAGCTGCGCGTTGATGAACAGGCCGGGCCACAGGCGATTCGCCTGGTTGGCGAACTCCGCCTTCAGCTTGATCGTGCCGGTGCTCTGGTCGATCTGGTTGTCGATGGTCATCAGCGTGCCGCGGCCGAGCTCGGTACGGTCGTCGGCGGAATAGGCGAGCACGGGCGCGGTGCCCTGCGCCATCGCCGCCTGGATTTGCGGCAGGTCGTCCTGTGGCAGCGTGAACACCACGGCGATCGGATGCAGCTGGGTGATGGTGACGATGCCCTGCGCGTCGGTGGCGTGGATCAGGTTGCCGGGATCGATCAGCCTGAGCCCGGTGCGCCCGTTGATCGGCGAGGTGATGTGGCAGAAATCGAGGTTGAGCTGCGCGGTCTGGACCGAAGCCGCGTCGCCGGCGATGGTCGCGCGCAGCTGCGCCACCAGCGCCGCCTGCGTATCGACCTGCTGCTGCGAGGCGAAGTTGCGCTTGACCAGGGCGGAGTAGCGGACGAGGTCGGCACGGGCGTTCGCCAGCTGCGCCTCGTCGGCCGCCTGCTTGGCCTGCACGGCGGCCAGCACGGCGGCGTAGGGGCGGGGGTCGATCTCGGCGATCGGGTCGCCCTTCTTCACGTCCTGGCCCTCGGTGAAGAACACGCGGTCGAGGTTGCCATCGACGCGGGCGCGCACCAGCACGGAGTAGAACGCCTGCACCGCGCCGATATTGCGCAGCAGCACCGGCACGTCCTGCCGCTTCGCCTCCGTCACCTGCACCGGCACGGCCGGATTGGTCTGCGCCGCCGCCGGCACGGCGAGCAGGCCCAGCACGATCAGTGCGCGCGCGAACATGCCCTATTCTGTGGGCGACCGGCGCCGGAAAGCAACTGTCCCCGCCGCCTCAGTTGCGGCCGGGCAGGTGCGGCAGGACGCGGACCGCGAGCTGGACCGGCGCGGCGCGGTAGTTGGCCAGGCTGCGCCCGGTCTGGCCCGGCGGCGGCGCCATCGCGGGCGGGCTGCCGGGGTTGCGCAGCAGTCGGTGCGCCAGCGGCGCGCCCCCGGAGGTCAGGCCGCCGACCGAGGGCACCGGCATGCCCGCCGCCGCGTCCGCCGGTGTCGCAGCCGCCGCCTCGGCGAACCCGGCCGGCCATGCCGCCATCACCTTGCGCCGGTAGTCGGCGGCAAGGGCAGGGGTCGCGGAGTGGTAGAGCGCCGCCGCCGCCGGCCAGGAGCCGGCGGTGGCGTGCAGTTGCAGCAGGAAGCGGGCGGCGAAGGCGACGTTGGCGGCCGGGTCGAAGGCGGCATCGAGGCTCGCGAAGGCGTCGGGATGGTGCAGCAGGTTGACCTGCATGCAGCCCACGTCGATCGAGCGCACGCCTTTCGCCTGCAGCGACTGCACCGCGGCGATGGCGTCCGCCTTGCTGTCGTACACGTGCCCGCTGCCCTCGGCGTCGATCGACCAGGGCCAGGGATCGACCCGCCCATCGGCGCGGCGCCGGCCGCTTTCCACCAGCCCGATGGCGGCCATCAGCCCGGTGGGGATGGCGAAGGCGCGCTCGGCGGCGGCGATCGCGGTCCGGCACTGGCCGCCGGGATCGGCGAGCGGCGCCAGCGCCCGCGCCGGAGCGGGCGGCAGCGCGAGCGGCAGGGCGAGTAGCAGGAGCAGGAGGCGCGGCATGGCAGGGCCGCAATGTCGGGCAAAGGGGTTAAGCGGTCGTGTTCAACCCCCGGGGCACCGTTACCTTCCGAAATGCTGCAATGCAAAAACTCGCTTGCAGACGAATGAGCGCGCCCCTATGTTCGGTCCTGCAGCAAGGCGGCTATGCCGCTTTCCTGCTTCTTGGACGTTTCCTCCCTAAACTTGGCGGTGCCCTCGGGCACCGCCATTTTTTTGCGCTCAGCCGGCGGCCAGCGCGGCGATCAGCGTGGTCATGTCGCGCCGCAGCGCGGCGAAGCCGGGGCGCTTCTGCAGGCGCGCCTCGTCCATGTAGAGGCTGCGGCAGAGTTCGATCTGCAGCGCCTCCACGCCCTCGCGCGGGCGGCCGTAATGGCGGGTGATGTAGCCGCCGGCATAGGGCTCGTTGCGCCGCACGCGATAGCCGAGCCGCTCCAGCGTCTCCTGCACCAGCCGCACGGTGCGCGCGCCGCAGGCGGTGCCGTGGGCATCGCCCAGCACCACGTCGGCCCCGCCGCAAGGCGGCGCGCCGGGCTGCACCGCGGGCATGGAGTGGCAGTCGATCAGCAGGCAGCGGCCGAAGCGGGCGCGCGTGGCCTCGATCAGCGCGCGCAGCGTGTCGTGGAACGGCAGCCAGCAGTCGTGGATGCGCGCCTCGGCCGCGGCGAACGGCAGCTTGTCGCGGTAGATCGCCTCGCCGGAGGCGACCACGCGGGCGATGGTGCCGAGGCCGGCGCCGACGCGGGCGCTGCCGGAGTTGACCCAGGGCGGCAGTTTTTCGGCGAACATCGCCGGGTCGAGCTCCCACGGCTCGCGGTTGGCGTCGCACCAGGCGCGCGGAAACGTGGCGGCGAGCAGCGGCGCGCCGTGGTCGGGGGCGGCGGCGAACAGCTCATCGACGAAGCAGTCCTCGCTGCGCCGCAGCGTCAGCGGATCGAGCCGCGTCAGGGCGAGGAAGGCGGCGCTGTAGGCGCGCCCGGAATGCGGCGAGGCGAACACCAGCGGCGCCGCCAGGGATGGCGGGCTGAGCAGGGTTGCGGCTGCGGGTGCGGTGGGCGGCGGCGGCAGGTCCATGCGCCGCATTGAAGCGGCCGGCCGCGCCCGCGGCAATGCGCAGGGCGCATCGCGGAGCGCAAGCAGTCTCCAGGGACACCTGATGTGCGAGCGAGACCCTCTTCGTATCGGAATCAATCCGATACACAAATCTTGACGCATGCGCGTCGGATATGGCATGACATTCGATCACGAAGGGCAACGGGGACAGGTGGGGCAACGATGTCAGACGTTACCGAGCATATGGACCAGTATGCGATCAGCGGCTTCTCTGCGAACACGGGGACGGTGTCGGGCACCCCTGATGACAGCTATGCCAAGGCGATAGGCCCGGAATTCCTGGGCAGCAGCGGCAATAACACATTTACTGTACGGCGGCCTGAGCAACAATTATACCTACATCGGCGTCACGACCTATACTGTCGGAGACTCGACGTATCAGGGTTTCGTCGGTGAAATGGGTGGAAATTACTTCCTGTTCGTTCCTACCGCTCAGCACGCTCCGACGAACGATAGCAGCCTCACGGTCACGCCGGACAACACGAGCAATCCCTCGACACAATGGGACCTTTCCACAGGCGCCATCCCCTGCTTCGTCACCGGCACGCTGATCGCCACGCCCTCCGGCGCGGTGCCGGTGGAATTGATTGCGGCCGGCGACCTGGTGCTGACCGCGGATGGTGAGGCGATGCCGGTGCGCTGGCTCGGCCGCACGGTGGTTTCGCGCGCCTTCACCGACCCGCTGCAGGTGCTGCCGGTGCGCATCAAGGCCGGCGCGCTGGCGCCGAACGTGCCCGCCCGCGACCTGCTGGTCTCGCCCAGCCACGCCATCCGCGTCGGCGACGTGCTGGCGCAGGCCGGCGCGCTGGTGAACGGCACCTCCATCGTGCGCGAGCAGAACGTGCTGCCGGTGTTCAGCTACTACCATCTGGAACTCGACACGCACGCCCTGGTGCTCGCCGAGGGGGCAGCGGCCGAGAGCTACCTGGAAGGCGTCGAGGACATCGGCTTCCAGAACTTCGACCAGCGCAAGGCCCCGCAGGCGGTCAAGGAAATGCCCTACCCGCGGGTCCGCGCGCAGCGCCAGTTGCCGCTCGCAGTGCGCGAGCAGTTGGCGGCGCGCGCCGCCGCGCTGTCCGGCCCGGTGGCCGAGGCCGCCTGATTCCTGCCGGCCGGGCGGGCATGGCCTCGCCCGGTCGAACGGCCCGTGCAGGGACCAGCGCTTCCCGCCCGTCCCGAACCGGTCGCGGCGCGACGGCGCTGATCGGCTCCGGCCTCCGCCAGCCACTCTTCCACCTCACCGCTCCCGCGCCGCGCTTGACGCACTCGCCCGCAATCGCGCCAATGCGGCGGCCGATCACGTGAGCCGAAGCGAGGCCGATGCACGACGCCCCCGCCTGCCGCTGCCGCACCGGAACGCGCCGTGACGGCTGACGCGGCGCCGGGCGGGCTGGAGCCGATGACGTTCCAGCCGACCGCCGATCTCGGCGAGTTCGCGCTGCGCGGGCGCGACGAGCGGCTGCTGCTGTTCCCCGCCATCGCGCCGACGCCGGCGATTCCGCTGCATGCCGAGGCGACGCTCGATCCCGCGATCGTCGCGCGCCACCATCGCGCCACCACGCCGATCGAAGTGGCCGCCTATGCGCTGAGCGGTTTCCGCCTCGGCGGCTCGGGGCTGCTGGTGCGCGGCGGCCGGTTCTTCCATCGCGAGGACTGCCTGCCGAACTATTTTCTCGGCTGGCTGAACCAGTCTCCGCACACGCTGCCGCAGGATTTCGGCGGATCGTTCGACGTGCCGGGGGCCGAGGTGCTGTGGCTCGACCAGCCGATCGCGACCGCGTTCCACCCCAACCTGGTCTGGGGGCATTTCCTGGTCGAGGTGCTGCCGCGGCTGTTCCTGGTGAACCTGCTCGGCCGCATGGGCCGGCGCATCCCGCTCGCGGCGCCCTCCGAGGCGCCGGAATGGGCCAAGCGCTTCGCCGTCACCTATGGCGGGCTCGGCGGCATCCTGTGGTACGATCCAAAGCGCCAACAGGTGGCCGCACCCGCCTTCGTGGTGCCGGGCATGATGCAGGTCGATTGGGCGCTGAGCCCGGTGTTCAGCCTGCTGGTCTCCGACCTGGTCGCGCGCTGCGGCATCGCCGAGGAGACGGTGCCCGACGGGCCGCGCCTGCTCTATCTGTCGCGCGCGCGCTTCTGGGGCGCCAAGCGGCTGCTCAACGAGCCGGAGGTGGAGGAGGCGCTGCGCGGCCTCGGCTTCGCCGTGGTGCATCCCGAGACGCTGGCCTTCCCCGAGCAGATGCACCTTTATCGCGCCGCCGAGGTGATCGTGGCGGAATACGGCTCGGTGCTGCACAACGCGCTGTTCGCGCGCGCCGGCACGCGCGTCGTCGCGATCAACCGGCACAACTGGCTGCAGGGCGAGATCGCCCGCATTCGCCGCCATCATCTCGCCTATGTGCCGCCCTCCGATGGCGTGTGGCGCGACCCGAGCACGCCGGGCGACGCGCGCAACTTCACCGTGGAGATCGACCTGCTCCGCCGTACCGTCGCCGCGGTGCTGGAGGAGATGGCGGCGTCGCGGCGCTGAGCCGGGCTACGGCCCGCTCGGCCCGAAGCCGAGGAAGCCCGCCTGCGGGTCCGGCCGGCCGGGATCGGCGGAGACGGCATACTGGCGGGGCAGGGCGGCGGCCGGCGCCGGCTTCGCGGCCACGCGCTTGTCCGCCGCCTTCGTCAGCCGCAGCGCCGGCGCCGGCGCACGCGCCGCGGCGGCGACTGCCTTGGCCGAGATTGCGCCCGGCGCGGCACCGCGCAGCGACAGCAGCATGAAGGTGATGTCGTTGCGGCTCAGATCGACCGAAAGCTCCAGGGGCGTCATGCCGAGCACGTTCTCGGCGTGGATGTCGGCGCCGCGATCGACAGCGTCGCGCGCCTCGCCGATGTCGCCGCGGTTGATGGCGTCGAACAGCGCCTGGTTGGGCGGCAGGTCGGCGACGCTTTTGTCGGCCGGGGCGGCGCCGCGGCCGGGCGTGGCACCCGGCAGCGCCGACGGGATCGGCGCCGCCGCCTTCGGCGCGGTGCTGTCCGGCTTGACGAGCGGCTGGAACCCGTTGGCCCCACCAGGGGACATCGCCGCCCCGGCCATCTGCGCCGCCGCGGGTTGCGCGCCCGCCGCCAGCAGCAAGCTGCCGAACACCACGCCGATCGCCGCACGCCCCGTCCGCATCATTCCGTCTATCCCCAGGCCTGCCCCGGATTCAGCCACCAGAATCCGGCATTGAGGTAGCCCGCGTAGCACGTCCAGAGCAGATAGGGGAGCATCAGCAGCGCCGCCGGGCGCGACAGACGCGCGAATTCCGCCGCCGTCAGGCCGGCGAGCAACACCAGCGCCAGCACGTCGAGCATCGCCGGCGCGATCAGGTGCAGGCCGAAGAAGATCGGCGTCCACAGCGCATTGGCTAGCAGTTGCCAACCCCAGAGCAGCAGGCCGCGGCGATGTCCCGGCCGGCGCCAGGCCAGCCAGGCGGCGACGGCGATCATCGCGTAGAGCACCGTCCACACCGGCGCGAACAGCCAGTTGGGCGGCGTGCCGGGCGGCCGGTCGAGCGCCAGATACCAGGTGTGCACCGCCGGCGCGGTCAGCGCGGCATCGACCGCCCCGACCAGCAGGGTCAGCCCGACGAACCCGACCAGCGCCGGCCAGGGCGTCGAGGAGCCGGAGGAGCCGCGTTCCGGTTCTTGCACGTTCTGGAAGGCACGCTCTCCTTCGCGTCGGTCAGCGCGCCTCGCGCCGCCACGCGGCGACGGCGAGGCCCAGCAACAGCGCCAGCGCGGCCCAGCCCGGCAGCAGCGGCAGCGCGGCGATTCCGGTGACAAGATGGTCATGGCGCCGCTGCAAGCCAATCCATCCGGCGCCGGCCGCATCATGGCCCGGCTCGGTGCGCCGCAGCGCCGGCGCGCCGTCGGGGTCGAGCCAGTGGATGCTGCCGCCGGAGGCGCGCACCAGCGGCGCCAGCACGGTCGCGGTCGCCCGCAGATCGGCCATCTCCAGCTTGTTGGCGGTGCCGGCGGCGGCATAGGCGGTGAGCGTGCCGTCGCTTGCCTGCCACACGCCCGGCGCGCGCGCCGGCGCGGTGGCGACGGCGCGGCCGGGGCGCAGTGCGGTGAGCGCAAGCCGGCGCTGCGTGCCGTCGGGCGCGGTGACGGTGACCTGCCCCGGCGGGCCATCGGCGATGGTGCGGCGCTCGACCGTCAGCTTGCCGTCCTCGACGCGGACGGTCAGCGCGTTTTCCTCCAGCTCCGGCTCCTTCATCAGCCAGTGCGCGACGCGGCGCAGCAGTTCGGCCTGCGGGCCGCCGCCGTCATGGCCGCGCGACCACAGCCAGATCTGGTCGGACAGCAGCATGGCGACGCGCCCGCCGCTCTGCCGGTCGCCGACGCGGTCGAGCAGCAGCAGCGGCGCGCCGTCCGGCCCGCTCATCAGTTCTTCGCCGTGGCTCTCGATCGGCGCGATGCGGCGATACCAGCGGCCCCAGTCCGGCGGCGCCGTGCCGTGCAGGCCGGGCAACTCGGCGGTGACCGGGTGGCGCAGGCCGAGCGGGGTCGCCGCCGGGCGGAACGCGCCATCGACCACCCCGCCGCTCGGCGGCGGCAGCGCCGGCAGGATCGCTCCGAGCGGGCCGAACGGCGAGGCTCGATTCGCCGGTGAACTCGGGTCCCACGCTCATCAGCAGCGCGCCGCCCTCGCGCACGTAGTTGGCGATGTTCTCCAGGTAGAGCGGCGGCAGCATGCCGCGGTTCTGGAAGCGGTCGAGGATGATGAGGTCGAATTCCTTGATCTTCAGCAGGAACAGCTCGCGCACCGGGAAGGCGATCAGCGCCAGCTCGTTCAGCGGCGTCAGGTCGTCTTTCTCCGGCGGGCGCAGGATGGTGAAATGCACCAGATCGACCGGCGGGATCGGATTTCAGCAGCCGCCGCCAGGTGCGTTCGCCCGGGTTCGGCTCGCCGGAGACCAGCAGCACGCGCAGCCGGTCGCGCACGCCGTTGATCTCCACCACGGCGCGGTTGTTGAGATCGGTGACGGCGCCGGGGAGTTTCTCGCCGCTCGATGTCGATCACGGTCGGGCCGGCGCGGGTGATCGGCACGTCGATCACGTGCGGGCGCCCGACCGGCACGCTCTCGATGCGCGGCGGCTCGCCGTCGCGGCGGATGGTCAGGCGCGCGGCGCCGGGGCTGCGGTCGAGCAGTCCGTGCTTCACGCCGAGATCCTCCACCGCGACGCGCAGCTGCACCGACTTGCCGACGATGCCGTATTCCGGCGCGTCGATGACACGGATGCGGCGGTCGGTCTCCTCGCCCTTGCCCGCCAGCAGCACGTGCAGCGGCACGCCGCCGGGCGGCTTTGGCGGCACGTCGTGGATCTGCCCGTCGGTGATGGCGACGATGCCGGCCAGCCGGGCGCGCGGGATGTCGGCGAGCGCGCGGTCGATCGCGGCGAACAGGCGCGTGCCCTCGCTGCCGCCCTCGGGCACGGTGATGGTGCGCAGGTCCAGGTCGCGCAGCCCGTGCGCCTCCTGCTCGATGCGCTGGCGCGCGAGGTCCGCGAGATGCGTGCGGTGGCCGACCGACATCGAGGCGGTCTGGTCGACCACCAGCAGGCCGATGTCCGGCAGGGTCTGGCGCGTTTCCTCGACCAGCAGCGGCCCGGCGAGCCAGACCAGCACCACGGCGAAGGCGATGCCGCGCCAGACCGTCCCCGCCGCGCGCCGCCACGCCGCGACCGCGAGCACCGCGACGCAGAGCAGGCCGAGCACGACAAGCAGCCAGACCGGCAGGGCGGGCTGGAAGCGCAGGGCGGCGATGGCCTGTTCCATGTGCATGGATCAGATGCCCGACGTCGAAGCACATTTCCCTCTCCGCCCCTCTGGGGCGGAGAGGGTCAGGGTGAGGTGGGGCGACGGCCGCGCGCATCGGCACGCACCGTGAGTCCCCCACCTCACCCCAGCCCTCTCCGCCCCCAGGGGCGGAGAGGGGGTTTCCAGGCGGAGAGCAACATGAAGCGACTTCATTGCCCCAGCCGTTCCAGCAGCGACGGCACGTGCACCTGGTCGCCCTTGTAGTTGCCGGTCAGCGCGTACATGACCAGGTTGACGCCGAACCGATACGCCAGCGTGCGCTGCCGCGCGCCGCCGGGCAGCGTCGCGAACGGGTTGCGCCCCTGCGCATCGACCGCCCAGGCGGCGGCCCAGTCGTGCGAACCGACGATCACCGGGCTGACGCTGTCGTTGCTGCGGTCCTGGTCGCGCTGCACCCAGACCGTGTCGCCGTCGTAGCGCCCAGGAAAATCCTGCAACAGATAGAACGACCGCGCCAGCACGTGCGCCGAGGTGAGCGGCGCCAGCGGCGGCACCGCCAGCCCCTTGCCGAAACGTTCGCAGTGCCGCAGCGGCGCCGGGCGCCATGCCCTCGCCGCTGCCGCCGTCGCGCGTGTCGATCAGGATGATGCCGCCGTGCGACATGTAGTCGTTGAGCGCGGCGATCGCGGCCCCCGAGGGCGCGGCTTCGTCGCCGGCGATCGGCCAGTAGAGCAGCGGATAGAAGCTGAGATCGTCGTGCCCCGGCTCGACCGGCGCCGGCGCGCCCAGCGTCGCCGCGGTGCGCGCATTGACGTAGTCCGACAGTCCCGCCAGCCCCATGCGCGAGACGTTGTCGAGCTGCGCATCGCCGGTGACGACGTAGGCAAGCCGCGTGATCAGCGCCGGATTCTGTTCGTTCGCGTCGCTGCGCCTGCGCCTGCGCCGGCGCGGCGAGCGACGCGGCCAGCAGCAGCGCCGCCGCGGCCGCGCGCAGCAGGCCGCGCAGCCGCAGCGAGATCAGCAGGTCGAACGCCAGCAGCGCCAGCGCCAGCGCGACCAGCCACGGCCCGACCGCCCGCTCCGGCGCCCGGCCCGCGATCGGCTCGACCCGCGCGCCGGCGAGCGGCGGTGCGGCCACCGGCGGTGCGGCATGGGCCGACAGGTTCAGCGCGCGGCGGCCGTTTTCCGGGCCGTAGAGGCCGGGCGGATGGCGCGGCGAGGCCGCGGTCGTGGCGACCGCGTTGGCGGGCAGGGCGGCGGCCGTGGAGGGCGGCGCGACCATCTGGCCGAAGCCGTCCAGCGTGCTGGCCGGCGCCAGGGGGGTCGCGCCGGGGGCGGGGCTGGCGACGCCGGCCGAGAGCGCCACCAGCCGGCGCAGCATCTGCACGAACAGGCCGGACAGCGGCAGATCGGACCAGTCGGCATTGGCGGTGACGTGGAACAGCACGATGCGCCCGGCGCCGCGCGGCGCAGCGGTGACCAGCGGCGTGCCGTCGCCGAGCCGCGCCCAGGTCGCCTCGGCCAGATGCGGCCCCGGCTCGGCCAGCACCTGGCGCGTCACCGTCACGTCGGCCGGCACTTGCAGCCCCGCGAACGGCGAGCCGGGCGGGAACGGCGCCAGCCCGGCCGGCTTGCTCCAGGACAGCGTGCCGCCGAGCTGCCGGTCGCCCGCCAGCAGCGCAACCGGCAGCAGGCTGTCGGGATGCGCCGCCGTCTCCGGCCCGGCGAAGCGCACCAGCAGCCCGCCCTTCTCCACCCAGGCCGCCAGCCGGTCGTGCTCCGGCCCGTCGGCAACGACGTGGTCGGCGAGCACGAGAACCGAGAGGTCGCGGGCAAGCAGCGTGTCGAGATCGGCTTCGCGCACCTCGGTGAACGGGGCGAGCGCGCGGCGGAGATAGAACGCCTCGCCGAGCAGCGGCACGTCGGCACCGGCGGCATCGCCGGCGAGGATGCCGACCGGGCGGCGCCGCCAGCGTTCGTCGAGCAGCACCACCGAGCCGGCCGAGGACTGCCCCTCCAGCGTCAGCCCGGCGAGCCGGTTGCGGATCTCAAGCGGCAGTTTCAGCGACGCCGCGCCCGTCGAAGCCCCCGCCGCGATGGTGAGCGGCAGGCGCGCCAGCGTCCGCCCGTCGCCGGTCTGCGCGAGCACCGCGAGCGGCACCGGCTGCGGCCGCGGCACGGCGGCGACGCGCACGTCGATCGACTCCGTGCCCGTGGTCGGCGGCAGCAGCAGGCGCGCGGAGGCGATCGGGTCGCGCAGCTCGGTCACCGCGCCAACAGCGTCCAGCGCCGCGGCAAAATCGCTCCAGCCGTCGCCGTCGGTCAGCCCGTCGGCGATGTAGGCGACGCTGCCCGTGTGGCCCCATTGCTGCAAGGCGCGCGTCGCTGCGGCGCGGTCCACCGGCCAGGGTTTCGGCCGCAACGCCGCCAGCCGCGCGCGCAGTGCGGTGACCGGCATGGCGATGGTGGCGGCGGGCGCGGCGCCGGTGTCGGCGGGAGCGGTGGCGAGTAGCGCGGCCTGGCGGCCTTCGCGCTCGGCACGGTCGAGCACCGCGTCGGCGGCGGCCATGCGGCGCGGCCAGTCGCCGGCCGAAGCCCAGCCGTCATCCACCACCAGCAGCAGGTTGCCACGTCCCGCCAGCCGGTCGCCGGCGTCCAGCACCGGCCGGGCGAGGCCGACGATGATGAGGCCGGCGGCGAGCATGCGCAGCGCCAGCAGCCACCAGGGGGTGCGCGCCGGCGTCTCGGCGACGGAATTCAGGCCGAGCAGCAGCCGCACCGCCGGGAACACTTCGCGCCGCGGCGCCGGCGGCGTCACGCGCAGCAGCCACCACAGCAGCGGCAGCGCCGCCAGCGCCAGCAGGATCCACGGGGACGCGAAAATCACCGCCGTCGCGCCGCCGGCGCCAGTGCGGTGTAGAGGGCGAGCAGCGCGGCCTCCGGCGGGTGATCGGTGCGATGGACGGCGAAGCCCCAGCCGGCGGCGGCGCAGATGGCGGCCAACCCGTGCTGCTGCGCCGTCAAGCGCTGCGCGTAAAGTTCGCGCACGCCCTCGACGCGCGGGATGACCGTGGACTGCGTATCGATCATGCCCTGGAAACGCACCCGGCCCTCATACGGCAGTGTGACCTCCGCTGGATCGAGCACCTGCAGCAGCACGCCGCTCATCGGCACCGCCGCGAGCCGCGCGATCGCCGCCTGCCAGCGGTCGAGCGGCGCCAGCAGGTCGCCGATCAACACCGCGCGCGCGTGCGCCGGCAGTCTTGTCTCCGGCGGCAGCCCGTCCGCGTCGGCCAGCCGCTCCATCGCCTCGGCGACCCGGTCGAGGCCGGCGCGGCCGTGCAGCGGGCGGGCGCCGGGCGCGATCAGCCGCACCCGCTCGCCGCCGCGCAGCAGCAGCGCCGCCAGCGCCAGCAGCAGCAGCCCGGCGCGGTCGGCCTTCTCCACCGGCTGGCCGCGCGACTTCCAGCGCATCGAGGCGCCGCCGTCGCGCCACATGCACACGGTCTGCGCCGCCTCCCACTCGGTCTCGCGCACGAACGTGCGGTCGGAGCGGGCGGAGACGCGCCAGTCGATGCGGCCCGCCGTGTCGCCGGGCAGGAACGGGCGGAACTGCCAGAAACTGTCGCCCTGGCCGACGCGGCGGCGGCCATGGACGCCTTGCGCGACTGTGCTCGCGACCCGTGTTGCGGCGACCAGCAGCGGCGGCAGATGCGCGCCGAGCGCCTCGGCGCGGCGGGCGGCAAGGCTCACAAGATGCGCTCCACCAGCCGGTCGATGACGCCGCCGAGGCTCAGGTCGGCGGGTGCGGAGAATTTCAGCGCCATGCGGTGCCGCAGCACCGGATGGGCGAGCGCTGCCACGTCCTCGACGCTGGGCACCAGCCGCCCGTCCAGCACCGCGCGCGCCCGGCTCGCCAGCATCAGCGCCTGTGCCGCGCGCGGGCCGGGGCCCCAGGCGACGTGCTCGCGCACCGTCGCGTCCTCGCTGCTTTCCGGCCGGCCGCCGCGCACCAGACGCAGAATCGCCTCCAGCACCGTCTCGCCGACCGGCACGCGGCGGATCAGCGCCTGCGCCGCCAGCAATTCCTCCGGCGTCAGCGCCTGCACCGCCCGTCCCTCAGCGGCGCCGGTGGTGGCGAGCAGCATGGCGCGCTCGGCGTCCAGGTCGGGATAGCGCACGTCGATCTGCAGCAGGAAGCGGTCGAGCTGCGCCTCCGGCAGCGGATACGTGCCTTCCTGCTCGATCGGGTTCTGGGTCGCCAGCACATGGAACGGCCGCGGCAGCGGATGCTCGACGCCGCCGACCGCGACGCGGTGCTCCTGCATCGCCTGCAGCAGCGCCGATTGCGTGCGCGGCGAGGCGCGGTTGATCTCGTCGGCCATCAGCAGCTGGCAGAACACCGGGCCGGGCACGAAGCGGAAGCTGCGCCGCCCGCCTGCATCCTCGTCCAGCACCTCGCTGCCGATGATGTCGGCGGGCATCAGGTCGGGCGTGAACTGCACCCGCTTCGACGCCAACCCCAGCGTGGTCGCCAGCGTCTCGACCAGCTTGCTCTTGCCGAGGCCCGGCACGCCGACCAGCAGCACGTGGCCGCCGGAGAGCAGGGTGATGAGGGTTTCGTCCACCACCTCCGCCTGGCCGAGGATGACGCGGCCGATCTGCGCGCGCACCGCGGCGATGCGGGCACCAAGCGCCTCGACCTCGGCGACGAGCTCGCTGCCGGCGGCTTGCGGGGCGAAGGCGGCGTGGGTCACGGTCATCGAAGCTCCCTGATCTTGCGCTGCACAACGGCCCAAGTCACGCATATTGGCGCGCGCGGGCCACCGGAAAGCGCACACGAAGCACGCAGGCACGAACTTCGCCACAGGAACATGAGCGGGGCACTTTCACCGGCCGGGGGTGCGACCCTATATCGCGACAACCGGGTGAATGGCTGCGGGCGAGGCGGAGACAATGATGTGAACGAGGCCACGCACACGCGCAAGGACGGTCACGCGATGCACAGCGGGGACGTGCCGGAGGTGGCCGAAGCCGCGCCGGTGCGGCCGGTGCGCCGGCCGGCCGAGTGCGGCGATCTGCCGTTCCTGATCCGCCGCGATGGCACGTGGCTGTATCGCGGCAGCCCGATCGGGCGGAAGGAGCTGGTCTGTCTGTTCGCCTCCGTGCTGCGGCGCGAGGAGGATGGCAGCTACTGGCTGCAAACGCCGGCGGAGCGCGGGCGCATCGAGGTGGAGGATGTGCCGTTCGTCGCCGTCGAGATGGACTGGTGCGGCTGCGGGCGGCAGCAGTCGCTGACCTTCCGCACAAATGTCGATGAAGTGGTCACCGCCGGCCCCGAGCACCCGATCCGGGTGGCGCACGACATCCTGACCTGCGACCCCACGCCCTACCTTCGCGTCCGCGGCGGCGACGTCGCGCCGGTCGAGGCGCGCATTTCGCGCGCGGTCTATTACGAGCTGGTCGCGCTGGCCGAGCCGGGGCTGCGGCATTGCCGGAAAATGCTGGGCGTGTGGAGTTGCGGCGTCTTTTTCCCGCTCGGCGAACTGCCGAACGGCGAGGCGTGACCGGCGACGGTGGACGCTGCGAGCCTGCGCGCGCGTCTCGCTCGCGCGCCCGATCCCGCGCCCGTGCCGCCGGCGCATTTGACGCAGGCACGGGCCGAGGCGATCGCCGCACCGCTCGCCGGCGATGATGCGCGCGACCTCTTTCCCGGTGCGCTGACGCCGGCAGCGGTGCTGGTGCCGTTCGTGCTCGGCCCGGCGCCCGGCGTGCTGCTGACCAAGCGCACCGCGCACCTGTCGTCCCATGCCGGCCAGGTGAGTTTTCCAGGTGGCCGCATCGACCCCGGCGACGCCGATGCCGAAGCCGCGGCGTTGCGCGAGGCGGCGGAGGAGGTCGGCCTCGATCCCGCCCATGTCGAGCTGCTCGGGCGGCTGCCTGCCTACGTCACCGGCAGCGGTTTCTGCATCACGCCGGTGCTAGGGCTGCTGCCGCAGGGCGTGCCGCTCGACGCGCTGGCGCTGCGGCCGTCGGCGGCGGAGGTGGAGGCGGTGTTCGAACTGCCGCTGTCGGTGCTGCTCGATCCGGCGGCGCCGCAGCGCAGGCGCGCGCATTTCCGCGGCCGGTGGCGCGAGTTCTGGGTCTGGCCGCACCCGGAGCATTACATCTGGGGCGCGACCGCCGGCATCCTGGTGAACCTGGCGTCGCGGCTGCGCGGAGGCGGGTGATGCGCTGGGCCGAATTCGCGCTGTTCCTGTCGCCATTCGCGCTTTACGCGGCGTGGCGGCTGGCGTCCGCGCGGGCGCAGCCGGCGCTGCTGTGGGGCGTGGCGGCGCTGGTCGCGGGGCTGGCCGTGGGCACGGTCTGGTATGGCCTGACGCGCCGGCTGCCGCCCGGCGAGAGCTATGTGCCGGCGCATATCGAGGACGGGCGCATCGTGCCGGGGCATGGCGTGAAGCTGCCGCCGCGGTGAGCGCGATGCCGCCGTTCCTGGCGGAGCCGGCGCTGCGCGCGGTGCTGGCGGCACTGCCCGAGGCGCGGGTGGTCGGCGGCGCGGTGCGCGATGCGCTTGCCGGGCGCCCGGTGGCCGACATCGACCTCGCCACCCCGCGCCCGCCGGAGCAGGTGATGGCGGCGCTGCGCGCGGCCGGGCTGAAGGCGGTGCCGACAGGGATCGACCACGGCACGGTGACGGCGGTGGCGGGCCATCGCGGCTTCGAGGTGACGACGCTGCGCCGCGACGTGGCGACCGACGGGCGGCACGCCGAGGTGGCCTTCACCGACGACTGGCGGGCGGACGCGGCGCGGCGCGACTTCACCATCAACGCGATGTCGATGGCGCAGGACGGCACGCTGTTCGACTACTTTGACGGCGCGGACGATCTGCGTGCCGGCCGCGTGCGCTTCGTCGGCGACGCGGCGACGCGCATCGCCGAGGATTTTTTGCGCGTGCTGCGCTTCTTCCGGTTCTGGGCGCGCTACGGCAGCGGCGCGGCGGACGCGGAGGCGACGGCGGCGATCGCGGCGGCGGTGCCGGGGCTGCGGCGGCTTTCCGTCGAGCGCGTCTGGATGGAGATCAAGCGCATCCTCGCCGCGCCGGACCCGCGCGCGGCGGTGGCGCTGATGCAGCGTCTCGGCGTGCTGGCGGCGGTGTTGCCGGAGGGCGCGTCGCCGTCGCGGCTCGCTGCGCTGGTGGCGCGCGGCGCGCCGGCGGACCCGCTGCTGCGGCTGGCGGCGCTGCTGGACGGCGACGCCGCCGGCCTGGCGGAGCGGCTGAAACTGTCCGCGGCCGAGCGGGACCGTTTGCTGGCGCTGCGCGCTGCGCCGGTGCTGACGCCGGACGCCGACGATGCCGATTTGCGGCGGGCGCTGGCCGACGTGCCGCGCGACGTGCTGCTCGGCCGCGTGTGGCTCGCCGGCGGCGATGCCGGGCTGCGCGCGCGGCTCGAAGCCATGCCGGCGCCGGAGTTTGCCTTGCGCGGGCGCGACCTGCGCGCGGCGGGCGTGCCGGCGGGGCCGGAGGTGGGCAAGCTGCTGGCCGAGATCCGCGCATGGTGGATCGCGGGCGGATGCGTCGGCGACGTGCGGGCGGAGCTGGCGCGGCGGCTGGCGGCGCGGGGCTGATCCGCGCTCAGAGTCCCAGCAGCCGTCTCGCGATTCTCACGACCCGGCGCGCTTCCTCCCAGAGATCGAAGGCGTCGAACGCCGCGAACTCCGCCCACGCGACCTCGGTGATGTCGCCGTCTGCGCGCGCCGCGCCACCCTGCCAGTGCGCGCAGAAATCCAGGATCGTGTAGTGGTAGCGCACCCGCCCGTCCGGGTCGCGGTGGATGCTGTCCACGTTGGCCGCGAAAAAAAGTTCGCCGACCGCAAGCCCGGTCTCTTCCGCCAGTTCGCGCCGCGCCGCCTGTTCGGCCGTCTCGCCGAGTTCCTGGGCGCCGCCCGGCAGGCTCCAGGCGCCGAGGCTCGGCGCGCGGCCGCGCCGCACCAGCAGCACCGCGCCCGGGCGCAGCACCGCGACACCGATGCCGACGATCGGGCGCGGCGGATATTCGCGGCTCACTTGGCGGGCGGAGCGGCGGCGGACGGAGCGGGCGTGGCCGGCGTGGCCGGCGCGGGCGTGGCCGGCGTCGGCTCCGCGGCTTTCAGGTCGGCGAGCGTCGGCACCAGCGCCTGCTCCTTCCAGCTGCCGATCTCGTAGGCCCAGCCGGAAACCTTCTTGTCCAGCGCCGCCGCGTCCTTGCCGGATGCGGCGAACGTCGCCCAGATGTCGGCGCCGTCCTTGCTGACATCGGCCGTCACCACCGTCCCGTCCTTGGTCGTCACCACGGCGCGCCCGAGCGGCTTGCCCGGCGCCGGCGCCCGCCGCACGTCCTGCAGCGTCAGGTCGGCGAGCGCGCCGCCCACCTCGTCCAGCTTGTCGTCGTCGAGCTTCGGGTGATCGGTCGGCGCGGTAAGACCAAATTTGTCGCCGGTGCGGCCGAAGGTCAGCGTCGCATCGCCGCGCGTCACCACGTCGGTCACGACTTTTGTCGCGTCGATGTTGACGATGTTGCGATCGAGCCAGTCCTGCATTTCGGCCGTGGGCGCCAGCTTGCCGTCGGCGAGCCACGACTGCGCCTCGCCCGGCCGGCGCACATAGAGCGTGTCGGCGCCGCCGCTCGGGGCGGTGCGCGCGTGGCCGACGATCAGTGCGGCGATGGTGCCGCCCTTGCCGTCCAGCACGCGCAGCAGCGTCGAATCGGCGTCCTTGCCCGCCGGGTCGGCAACGCCGAGCCGCGCGTACTCCGCCGGGTCCGAGGTGCGCTGCTCGTCCAGCCGCAGTTCCGTCAGGTTCGCCAGCAGTTCATGCACCTTGCCGGATTGTGCGGGATAATCGGCGCGCGCGGCAATCCCCCAGTCCGCGGCGGCACCCTTGCCGCCGCGGTCGAGCGTGAGCGTGCTGCCCTTGTGCGTGATCTCGATTTTCGCGGCGTCGGCGAGCTTCGCCACCAGGCCGGGGAAGACGAGCTGCCCTTTCGCCGCAAGCTGCGTCTGCTCGCCCGGACCCGTGCCGAAAACGAGCCCCAGCGCCAGCACCGCCGCGCCGAGCGCCGCCAGGATCACCGTCGTGCGCGTGCGCATCTCTGTTGGTTCCTCTCAGGCCCGGGCCCGCGCGCGGCGGCGGCGCCGCAGCAGGCCGAGCACGATCGCCAGCATCACCAGCACCACCGGCACCAGCACGATGTCGAGGATGCGCAGCTTCATCTCCAGCGCGTCGATGTCGCGGCGGAGGTCGAACTGCACGCTGCGCAGCTTGCTCCGCGTCTGCACGATGTCGGCTTGCAGGCCGGCGATGGCATCGCTCTGCGCCGTGGTGATGACCGCCGCCTTCTGCGCCCCGCTGCCGCTGCGCAGATCGGCGAGCTGTTTTTGCGTCGCGTCGAGATGCGCCTGCAGCGCCTTCTCGGTCTGCTGGTACTGCGCCTCGGCCTTGCGCTGCATGTCGTCCACCAGCGTGAACGGGCGGGCGATCTGGCCCTTGCCGCGCAGGCCGATCAGGTCGTCGCCGCCGGCGAGCGTGCCGACGACGTTGGCGACGAACGGCCCGTTGTCGCTGAACGGCACCGCTTCCTGCTGGCCAAAAAAGTCCTGCACGTGCACCCAGAACCGATCGGCAAGGATATCGCTGTCGCCAACCACGACGAGGTTGGCGGCGCCATCGGTGTGCGCCTTGAACGGCGGCAGTTTTGCGTCCGGCTTCTCGCCGGCCGGTGGGCCGGAGAACGCCGATTTCAGGTCGCCGTGGATGCGCGCCGCGATCACGCGCGCCCCGCCCGCCGGCTTGAAGTCGGCAAGGATGCTGGCCGGATCGGGGAACTCGCTGACCTTGGCGACCGGGATCAACCCCGATTCCCGGCTGCTGCTGAGCAGCGGCGTGAACGCAATCGCGGCCCCTTTCTTCTTTGCGATCGCGCCGGCCGAGGCCACCGTCACCTGCGTCACGTCCGCCATCGCCGGATCGTCATGCGCGAGGCCGGCGCCGCTGATGTTGAACCACGGCAGGTAGGCCACCACCTGCTGGCCCGAGCGCACGCGCCATGCGCCGTCCAGATCGCCGACGACTTCCTTCGGGTCGAACGCGATGCCCCAGGCATCGAACAGTTTGGCCAGGTTGCTGCCGGTGTCCTGCCGCGGCATGCCCGACGGGTCCGGCTGCGCCGCCTCCGCTTCGCTGTGCGGATCGACCAGCGCCAGCAGCCGCCCGCCGCGCATGACGAACTGGTCGATGGCGTAGAGCGCCGGTTCCTTCAATCCCTGCGCACTGGCGACGATCAGCACTTTGATGCTCGGATCGATCGTCGCCGCGTCGAGCGGCACCGTCTTGACCGAAAAACTCTGCTGCAATTCGAGCATGGAGACCCACGGGCCGCCGCCGCGGCCGGTCATCATCATGCGCGGATCGCCCTCCAGCGGCAGCGACGACATCACGCCCACCACCGCGCGTTTCGGGTCGGAGAGTTCATAGACCAGCCGGGTCAGGTCGTATTCCAGAAAACCTTCGCGCTCGGACTGGAGGAACGGGATGCTGCGCTGGTCGTCGAGCAGGTTGGTGCCGACGATCCCGAAATACACCTGCTCGCCGCCCTGGTTCAGCGGCACGCCCTGCAACCCGTAGGCGAGCGCACGATCCTCGGTGTTGCTGAACGGTTCCGGGTCGAAGAATTCTATCTGCAGCTTGCCGTGCGAGTCGGCGGCATATTCCTGCAGCATCGCGCGCACGCGGTCGGCGTAGGCGCCATAGGAGGGCGCGGCGGCGCCGAGCTGACGGGAATAAAACAATTTCAAAGTCACCGGCTGCTTCAGCCCGGCGAGGATGCGGCGCGTACCGGGCGCGAGCGTGTAGAGATGCTGCTGCGTCAGGTCGAGCCGAAAATTCTGCAGGAACCGGTCCGAGAGCATGTTGATGCCGACCAGCAGCGCGGCCACGGCGACGACGCCGAAGACGGAGGACCAGAGTTTGCGCATGGTGCGTCAGGCCGCCTTGCGGTGTTCGAGGATCACGGCGTTGAGGAATAGGAAGAAGCAGATGAACGACGCGAAATAGATCACGTCGCGCAGTTCGATCACGCCGCGGGTGAAATCCTGGAACCGCTCGGCGACGCTGATGCGGCGCGCGAACTCGGCGATTGCCGGCGAGGCGCGGGCGATGAAGTCGGTGACAAGCGGGTACGACGCGGCGGCGAACGCGAAGCAGACGGCAAGCCCGAGCACGAAGGCGATCACCTGGTTCTTGGTCGCCGCCGACATCGCCGCCCCGACCGCGAGGAACGCGCCGGCCACCAGCAGCGCGCCGAGATAGCCGCAGGCGATCACTCCGTTGTCCGGGCTGCCGAGGAAGTTGACGGTGATCCAGAACGGGAAGGTCAGCGCCAGCGCCACCGCGCAGAACCCCCAGGCGGCGAGGAATTTTCCCACCACCGCTTCGGATTGCCGCAGCGGCAGCGTCAGCAGCAGCTCGATCGTGCCGAGCCGGCGTTCCTCCGCCCATAGCCGCATGGTGATGGCCGGCACCAGCAGCAGGAACACCCACGGGATGAAGTTGAAGAACGGCCCCAGGTCGGCCCGGTCGCGCTCGAAGAAGCCGCCGAGGTTGAACGTCAGCACGCCCTGCAACAGCAGGAAGATGACGATGAACACGACCGCCACGGGGGTCGCGAAATAGCCCGCGAATTCGCGGCGGGCGACGGCGCGCGTGTTGCGCACGGAAAAGCCGTTCATGCCGCTGCCGCCTTTTCGGTCGTGATTGCGCGGAACACGTCCTCCAGCCTTCCGGAGGGATGGCGCTGTTCCAGTTCGGCCGGCGTCGCGTCGGCGACCACGCGGCCGTGGGCGATGATGATCGCGCGCGAGCACACGGCGTCCACTTCCTCCAGGATGTGCGTGCTGATGACGATCGCCTTTTCCGGCGCCATTTGCCGGATCAGCGTGCGGACCTCGTGCTTCTGGTTGGGGTCGAGGCCGTCGGTCGGCTCGTCCAGCACCAGCACCGGCGGATCGTGCAGCAGCGCCTGCGCCAGGCCGACGCGGCGCTTGAAACCCTTGGACAGCGTCTCGATCGGCTGCAGCCGCACGCCCGCCAGCGTGGTCAGCGCAATCGCGCGCGCCACCCGCTCGTCGAGTTCGCGCCCGCGATAGCCGCGGATGCGGGCGACAAACCGCAGAAAACCCTCGACCGCCATTTCCGGGTAGGTCGGCGCGCCTTCCGGCAGGAAGCCGAGGCTGCGCCGTGCCGCGACCGAATCGGTCTGCACGTCGTGGCCGCAGACGCGCGCGGTGCCGGACGAGGGCGTCATGAAGCCGGCGAGCATGCGCATGGTGGTCGATTTGCCCGCCCCGTTGGGGCCGAGGAAGCCCAGCACCTCGCCGCGCGCGACGCTGAACGACACGTCATCGACGGCGGTGAAGGAGCCGAAGCGTTTGCTCAGGCCCGCGATCTCGATTAATGCAACCACGTTTCCCTATTCCCGCCGCTGGCGTCGCGCCGGCGCCCGAATAGCGCAATTTTCTGCGCTTGCAACCGGGGATGATGCCGGGATGAAGCGGGTTTAACCGCGGCGCAACCGGCGGCTCAGCCCGCCTGCAACGTCCGCATCGCCGCCGTGCGCTCGAACAGCCGCAGCAGCAGCCGCACCGCCTGGCCGCGCTCGCCGGCGAGCTTCGGGTCTTTTTCCAGCAGCAGCTCGGCGTCGCGGGCGGCCATGTGCAGCAGCCCTTCGTCCTCGACCGGGTCGGCCAGCCGCCAGCCCGGTGCGCCCGATTGTTTCGTGCCGAGCAGGTCGCCGCCGCCGCGCAGCCGGAAATCCTCGTCGGCGATGCGGAACCCGTCCTCGGTGTCGCGCAGCAGCAACAGCCGCCGCCGCGCCGTCTCGGCCAGCCCGTCCTCGTGCAGCAGCAGGCAGAAACTCGCCTCCCGGCCGCGCCCGACGCGGCCGCGCAACTGGTGCAGCTGGGCGAGGCCGAAACGGTCCGCGTGCTCGATCACCATCACGCTGGCCTCCGCCACATCGACGCCGACCTCGATCACCGTGGTCGCCACCAGCAGGCGCGTGCGGCCGGCGGCGAAATCGGCCAGCGCCGCCTCGCGCAGCGTCGCTCTCCTGTCTGCCGTGCGCCAGCCCGACCGCCTGGCCGAACCGCGTGCGAAGCCCGGCGAACCGCGCTTCGGCGGCGGCGAGGTCGGCGGTCTCGCTCTCGGCGACCAGCGGGCAGACCCAGTAGACGCGCGCGCCGCCGTCCAGCGCGCGGCCGACCGCGTCGGTCACCTCGTCCAGCGTGGCGAGCGAGTGCAGCGTGGTGCGCACCGGCAGCCGCCCGGCGGGCTTCTCGGTCAGCCGGCTGACCGCCATCTCGCCCCATTGCGTCAGCAGCAGCGTGCGCGGGATCGGCGTCGCGGTCATCACCAGCACGTCGCTGGCGCGTCCCTTGCCGCCCATCAGCAGCCGCTGATCGACCCCGAAGCGGTGCTGCTCGTCGATCACCGCCAGCGCCAGGTCGCGATATTCGACGCGCTCCTGGAACAGCGCGTGCGTGCCGACCACCAGCGGCAGCGTCCCCTCGGCGAGGCCGCGCAGGATGCGCTCGCGCGCCGCCCCCTTGACGCTGCCGGTCAGCAGCGCCACCGGCACCGGCGCGAGGCGGGCGAGGGTGCGCAGATGCTGCTGCGCCAGCACTTCGGTCGGCGCCAGCAGGGCGGCCTGGGCGCCGGCCTCGACGGCGCGCAGCATGGCGAGCAGCGCCACCAGCGTCTTGCCCGACCCGACATCGCCCTGCAGCAGCCGCAGCATCCGCCGCGGCGCCGCGAGGCTCGGCGTCGATCTCGGCCAGCGCCGCCGCCTGCGACGGCGTGAGCGCGTGCCCGAACGCCGCCAGCGCCCGCGCCCGCAGGCGCCCGTCGCCGACCAGCGCCCGGCCCGGCCGTGCCCGCACCCGCCGTCGCACCAGCGCCAGCGCCACCTGCCCGGCCAGCAGCTCGTCATAGGCGAGCCGCCGCCGCGGGCCGGGCGGCGGCGGCGTCTCCGGCGCGTGCAGGGCGCGCAGCGCCTCGGCGAAACCCGGCCAGCGCTCGCGCCGCAGCAGCGCCGCGTCGTGCCATTCCGGCAATTCGGGGACGCGGGCGAGCGCCTCGGCGACCGGGCGGCGCAGATGCCAGGGGAACAGGCCGGCGGTGAGCGGCCAGACCGGCTCCACGTCGGGCAGCCGCTCGGCGTTCGCTTCCGCCACGATATGCTCGGGGTGGACGAAACTGCGCCGCTCATCGGCCTTGCCGGAGACCACGACGCGCGCGCCCACCGGCAGTTTGCCGTGCGGAAAGCCACGGAAGAAGGCGATCTCGGCGAAACCGGTGCCGTCCGTCACCACCGCGCGGGTCGGCTGGCGCGCGTTGGCCGGGCTGTCGATGCGCACCACCTCGACCGCAACCGTCACCACCCGGCCGGGCGGCACGGCGCGCAGGGCCACGCGGTTGCGGCGGTCGATATACAATTCGGGCAGGTGGAACAGCAGGTCGATCACCCGTTCCCCGCCGGCGGCGCGGGCGACCAGCCGGGCGCGCGGCTCGCCGAGGCCGCGCAGGCTGGTCAGCGGTGCGAAAAGCGGGGCGAGTCGGTCGGGCTGCACGGCTGACACTGACCAAACACCCGACTATATGGCAACCGCGATGCCCAACTCCCCTGACCCGCCGCGCGACGCGCGCCGGCGCCGTACGTTGTTCCGCGCCACCCATCGCGGCACGCGGGAAGCCGACCTGCTGGTGGGCGGCTATGTCGCCCGCCGGATCGACCTGTTGTCCGACGCCGAACTGGACGCGCTGGAGGCGCTGCTGCAACTGCCCGACCCGGACCTCGCCGACTGGTTGACCGGCCGCTGCGCCTTGCCGGACGACGCCGCCCCGCTGCTGCGCGCCATGCGCGCCGAGGCGGGGCGATGACCACTATTCCCGTCTGGGGCGCGCCGGAGGGGTGGGACGCGGTCCTGCTCGCCCGCCGTGCGCGCGAGCATGGCCAGTCGTCAGGCGGCGGCCCGCTGCTGCACGTCGCCCGCGACGACAGCCGCATGGCGCGCATGGCCGAGGCGCTCGGCTTCTTCGCCCCGCACACGCAGCGGCTGCGCTTCCCGGCCTGGGACTGCCTGCCCTATGACCGCGTCTCGCCGAACCCGGAACTGGTCAGCGAGCGGGTGGCGACGCTGGCGCGCCTGCTGGAGCCGGCTGCGGCGCCGCGCATCGTGCTGACCACGGTGAACGCGCTGGTCCAGCGCGTGCCGCCGCGGCACGTGTTCCAGGGGGCGAGCATGACGCTCGCGACCGGCGGCACGGTCGCACCGGAGGCACTGGCGCGGTTCCTGGAGGGCAACGGCTACGGCCGCGCCGGCACGGTGATGGAGCCGGGCGAATACGCCATGCGCGGCGGCATCATCGACGTGTTCCCGGCTGGAAGGCGCGAGCCGGTGCGGCTCGACCTGTTCGGCGACACGATCGAGAGCATCCGCGCCTTCGACCCCGCCAGCCAGCGCAGCGGCGCGCGCGTGGAACGGCTGGCGCTGCGGCCGGTGAGCGAAGTGTTCCTCGACCCCGACTCGGTCGCCCGCTTCCGCACCTCCTGGCGCGACGCTTTCGGCACCGGCGCGGCCGAGGACCCGATCTATCTCTCCATCTCCGAGGGGCGGCGGCATCCCGGCATGGAGCATTGGGTGCCGCTGTTCCATGACGCGATGGAGACGCTGCTCGACTACCTGCCCGGCGCCTCGGTCAGCCTCGACCATCAGGCCGAGGATGTGCTGGCGGCGCGGCTGGAGATGATCGCCGACCACTTCGCCGCCCGCCGCGCCGTGCCGCGCGACGGCGAGACGCCGTACCGCCCGCTGCCGCCGGAGCGGCTCTATCTCGACCGCGCCGGCTGGGATGCCATGCTGGCCGCCGGCCCGGCCTTCGCGTTCTCGCCGTTCGCGCGGCCCGAGCAGGGGCAGGGCGTCGAGGGCGGCGGCCGGCCGGCGCCGATCCTGGCGCAGGCGACGGCGCCGGGCGGCTCGGCGTTCGAGCAGTTGCGGACGCTGGCGCAACGCTGGGACGGCGAGGGGCGGCGGCTGATGGTCGCGGCCTGGACGCGCGGCTCGCGCGAGCGGATCGCGCATCTGCTGCGCGAGCACGGGTTCAAGTCCGAGCCCGCCGACGACTGGGAGACGGTGCGGCGCACGCCGGCCGGGACGGCGGCGCTGGTGACGCTGGGGCTGGAGCGCGGCTTCGTCGCCGAAGACCCCGAGTTCGGCCGCATCGCCTGCCTGTCGGAGCAGGACCTGCTCGGCGAGCGCATCAGCCGCCCGCCGCGGCGGCGCAAGCGCGCCGACCAGTTCATCGCCGAAGCCACCGAGATCGCCGAGGGCGACCTGGTGGTGCATCAGGACCACGGCATCGGCCGCTATAATGGGCTGGTGACGCTGACGGTGAACGAGGCGCCGCACGACTGCCTGCGCATCCTCTACGACGGCGACGACAAGCTGTTCCTCCCGGTCGAGAACATCGAGATGCTGTCGCGCTTCGGCAGCGAGGGCGCCGGCGTGGCGCTCGACAAGCTCGGCGGCGCCGGCTGGCAGACGCGCAAGGCGCGGGCCAAGCAGCGCATCCGCGACATGGCGGCCGCCCTGATCCGCACCGCCGCCGAACGCCGGCTGCACGAGGCCGAGGTGATGGCGCCGGCGGAAGGCAGCTGGGACGAGTTCTGCGCCCGCTTCCCGTTCGCCGAGACCGAGGACCAGTCGCGCGCCATCGCCGACGTGCTGGAGGACATGGCGTCCGGCCGGCCGATGGACCGGCTGATCTGCGGCGATGTCGGCTTCGGCAAGACCGAGGTGGCGTTGCGCGCGGCGTTCGTCGCCGCGATGTCGGGCGCGCAGGTCGCGGTGGTGGTGCCGACGACGCTGCTGTCGCGCCAGCATTTTCGGACATTCTCGACGCGGTTTGCGGGATTGCCGGTGAAGGTGGCGCAGCTGTCGCGCATGGTGGCGGCGAAGCAGGCGGTGGAGGTGCGCCGCGGCATCGCCGACGGCGACGTGCAGATCGTCATCGGCACGCACGCGCTGCTGGCCAAGGGCGTCACGTTCGCCAATCTCGGCCTGCTGGTGATCGACGAGGAGCAGCACTTTGGCGTCGCGCACAAGGAGAAGCTGAAGACGCTGAAGGCGGACGTGCATGTGCTGACGCTGACCGCGACGCCGATTCCGCGCACGCTGCAACTGGCGCTGACCGGCGTGCGCGAGATGAGCCTGATCGCCACGCCGCCGGTGGATCGGCTGGCGGTGCGCACGTTCATCATGCCGTTCGACGGGCTGGTGGTCCGCGAGGCGCTGCAGCGCGAACGGTTCCGCGGCGGGCAGGTGTTCTGCGTGGTGCCGCGGATCGAGGACCTCGGCCGCATGGCGGAGCGGCTGGCCGAGATCGTGCCGGAAGCGCGCGTCGCGCAGGCGCACGGACGGCTGGCGCCCACCGAGCTGGAACGCGTGATGACGGAGTTCGGCGACGGCCGCTACGATATTCTGCTCTCCACCAACATCGTCGAAAGCGGGCTGGACATGCCGGCGGTGAACACGCTGCTGGTCCATCGTGCCGACATGTTCGGGCTGGGCCAGCTGTATCAGTTGCGCGGGCGCGTCGGGCGCGGCAAGCAGCGCGGCTACGCCTATCTGACCTGGCCGCCGATGCACCACCTGTCGGCGGCGGCGGAGAAGCGGCTGACGGTGATGCAGACGCTGGATGCGCTGGGCGCCGGCTTTACGCTTGCGTCGCACGACCTCGACATCCGCGGCGCGGGCAATCTGCTGGGCGATGAGCAGTCGGGCCATATCCGCGAGGTCGGCATCGAACTCTATCAGCAGATGCTGGAGGACGCGGTCGCGGATTTGCGCGCCGAGCGCGGGCGCAAGCGCGTCGAGGCGCGCGACTGGACGCCGAACATCGCGCTCGGCCTGCCGGTGCTGATCCCGGAGGCGTATGTGCGCGACCTGCCGGTGCGGCTCGGGTTGTATCGCCGCATCGGCGCGCTGGCATCGGACGCCGAGACCGAGGCGATGGCGGCGGAACTGGTCGATCGCTTCGGCGCGTTGCCGGAGGAGGTGGAGAACCTGCTGGCGGTGGTGACGCTGAAGCGCCTGTGCCGCGAGGCCGGGCGTGGAGAAGATCGAGGCGGGGCCGAAGGGAATGGTGCTGGGCTTCCGCGGCAATGCGTTCCGCAACCCATCGGGGCTGGTCGCGTGGCTGGCGAGCAAGGGCGGGACGATCCGCCTGCGTCCGGACCACAAGCTGGCGATCGTGCGCGAGATGACGGTGCTGGAGCGGATGAAGCTGGCGCGGGAGATCGTCGAGAGCCTCAACCGGATCGCGATGCAGGCGAAGGCGGCGTAGCAGGCATGGACGTAGGGCGGACGGGCGCAGCGCCGCTGCCCTGTTGAGCCGAACTGCCAAAACGCGTCGATGTGCGTGCTTACTGTCAGCGGGCATGAGGGTCGCGACAGGCACGGGGCTTAACTCCCTCTCCGCCCCTGGGGGCGGAGAGGGTTGGGGTGAGGTGGGGGACACTCGCAAGCCCGGCATATTGCGTCCAGCACGCCCTCACAATTGTCCAACACCTCGTTGTTCCGGAACCGGATGACTTGATAACCGCGCTCGGTGAGCGACACGGTCCGGGCGAGGTCAGCCTGCTGCTGGATGGCGTGCTGGCCGCCGTCGATCTCGATGGCGAGTTTCAGCTCAGGGCAGGCGAAGTCGGCGATGCGGTGTCCGATCGGGTGCTGGCGTCGGAACTTCCACGGCAGGGCGCTTTCTCGTAGAGCGCGCCACAGAATTCGCTCAGCGTCCGTGGCGTCGCGGCGAAGTCCGCGCGCGATTCCCGTACGCGACCGAATGGCTACCATCGCGCGTCCCCCACCTCACCCCGGCCCTCTCCGCCCCACAGGGGCGGAGAGGGAGTTGTTGTCGCGCAACGAAAATTGGGGGGAGCCTCACGCGCCGCTACATCGGCACCGGCGTCAGCGCCCCTTTGCCCTCGAACCACGATACCAGGTTGCCGACCACGCACTCCCCCATCGCGCGCATCGTCTCCTCGGTGGAACTGGCGATGTGCGGCGTCAGCACGACGTTCTCCAATGCGAGCAGCGCCGGCGGCACCGTCGGCTCGTCATGGAACACGTCCAGCCCCGCCGCGCCCAGCCTTCCCTCGCTCAGCGCCGCCGTCAGTGCCGCCTCGTCCACGATCCAGCCGCGCGAGACGTTGACGAACACGCCGCGCGGGCCGAGCGCGTCCAGCACCGCGCGCCCGACGATCGGCGGACGCGCGCCCTTCGCCCCGCCGGCCGCGGCGAGGAACAGCACGTCGCTGTCGCGCGCCAGCGCCTCGGCATTGTCATAGTGCCGATACGGCACGTCGCGTACGATCGGATCGGCATACGCGATCACGGCCTTGAATGCCGCGAGCCGCGCTGCGACCTCGCTGCCGATGCGCCCGAGACCGATGATGCCGGCACGCATGCCGGTGAATTTTCGCCCCAGCGGCCATGGCTGCTTGCCCCAGCCGCCCGCGCGCACGAACCGATCGGCTTGCGGGATGCGCCGGCACGCCGCCAGCGCCAGCAGGATCGCGAGGTCCGCGACATCGTCGTACAGCACCGGCGCCGTCGCCACCGTGATGCCGCGCGCGCGGCACGCTGCGAGGTCGGTCGTCTCCAGCCCGACGCCGTTGATCGCACAGATCTCCAGGTTCGGCATCGCCTCGATCTGCGCGTGCGACAGCCCGGCCATGCCGTTCGACGCGGCGCCGCGGATGCGCGGCCCGACCGCGCGCAGCGCCGCCAGCTTGTCCGGCGCCTCGAACACGCGATGGATCGTGAACGCCGCCTCCAGCAGCGCGAGGGTGTGCGGGCGCTGCCCGCCGATCACCGCGATCTCCGGCCGTTCGTTCATGCTTCGTCCTCTCCCGTTGCGCCGCCCGGCGCCCGATGCCATGCTTCGGGCAAGAATGATCCAGGCGGAGGGCGAGAGCAACGCGCGCATGTCGGTGATTGCCTCGCGCATCGACCCCCGTTCGCCCGCATTCGCCGCCAATGCCGAACGCATGCGCGCGCTGGTCGCCGATCTGCGTGCGACGGTCGAGGACATCCGGCTCGGCGGCGGTGCGGCGGCGCGGGAGCGACACGCCTCCCGAAAAAAACTGCTGCCGCGCGAGCGCATCCGCCGGCTGATCGATCCCGCCTCGCCGTTCCTGGAATTTTCGCAGCTTGCCGCGCACGGCATGTATGGCGAGAGCATCCCGGCGGCCGGCATCATCACCGGCATCGGCCGCATCGCCGGGCGCGAATGCGTGGTGGTCGCCAACGACGCCACCGTGAAGGGCGGCACCTACTACCCGATGACGGTGAAGAAGCATTTGCGCGCGCAGGAGATCGCGGCGCAGAACCGGCTGCCCTGCGTCTATCTCGTGGACAGCGGCGGCGCCAACCTGCCGAACCAGGACGAGGTGTTCCCCGACCGCGAGCACTTCGGGCGCATCTTCTACAACCAGGCGCAGATGTCGGCCGCCGGCATTCCGCAGATCGCGGTCGTCATGGGCTCCTGCACCGCCGGCGGCGCCTATGTGCCGGCGATGAGCGACGAGGCGGTCATCGTGCGCGGCCAGGGCACGATCTTTCTCGGCGGCCCGCCGCTGGTGAAGGCGGCGACCGGCGAGGTGGTCTCGGCCGAAGACCTGGGCGGCGCCGAAGTGCATAGCCGCATCTCCGGCGTCACCGACCACATGGCCGAGAGCGACGCGCACGCGCTCGGCATCGCGCGGCGCATCGTCGGCAATCTCAACCGTGGCAAGCCGCGTGCGCCCGACATCGCCGCGCCGGTGCCGCCGCGCTACGCCGCGGAGGACATTTTTGGCATCGTGCCGGCCGATGTGCGCGAGCCGTACGAGGTGCGCGAGGTGATCGCGCGCATCGTCGATGACAGCCGGCTTGACGAGTTCAAACCGCTTTACGGCGCCACGCTGGTCACCGGGTTCGCGCGCATCTGGGGTTATCCGGTCGGCGTGCTCGCCAACAACGGCGTGCTGTTCAGCGAGAGTGCGGTGAAGGGCGCGCATTTCATCGAGCTGTGCGCGCAGCGCGGCGTTCCGCTGGTGTTTTTGCAGAACATCACCGGCTTCATGGTCGGGCGGAAATACGAATCCGGCGGCATCGCCAAGGACGGCGCAAAACTGGTCACCGCGGTCGCGACCGCGCCGGTGCCGAAGTTCACCGTCATCATCGGCGGCAGTTTCGGCGCCGGCAATTACGGCATGTGCGGACGCGCCTATGCGCCGCGGCTGCTGTTCATGTGGCCGAACGCGCGCATTTCGGTGATGGGCGGCGCGCAGGCCGCCGCCGTGCTGGCGCAGGTGCGGCGCGACAACATCGAGGCGCGCGGCGGCGTCTGGCCCGCCGAGGAGGAAGCGGCGTTCCGCGCGCCGGTCGAGGCGCAGTACGAGACGCAGGGCCATCCCTACTACGCGAGCGCGCGGCTGTGGGACGACGGCGTGATCGACCCGGCGGCGACGCGCATGGTGCTGGCACTCGGCCTTTCGGCGGCGTTGAACGCGCCGGTCGAGGGCTGGGGCGTGGCGACGGGGCAGACGGCAAGCCGTTTCGGCGTGTTCCGCATGTGAGCGCGATGTTTGCGAAAATCCTGATCGCCAACCGCGGCGAGATCGCCTGCCGCGTCATCCGCACCGCGCGGCGCCTCGGCATTCGTACGGTGGCGGTGTGCTCGGAGGCGGATGCCGGCGCGCTGCATGTGGCACTCGCCGACGAATCCGTGCTGATCGGGCCGGCGCCGGCGCGCGACAGCTATCTTTCCATTGCGCGCATCCTCGATGCGGCGCGCACGACCGGCGCCGAGGCGATCCATCCCGGCTACGGATTCCTCAGCGAGAATGCGGAATTTGCGCAAGCTTGCGCCGACGCCGGAATCGTCTTCGTCGGCCCGCCGCCGGCCGCGATCCGCGCGATGGGATCGAAGGCTTCGGCGAAAGCGCTGATGCAGCGCGCCGGCGTGCCGCTGGTGCCCGGCTATCACGGCGACGACCAGGACGCCGAATTTCTGCATGCGGCGGCGACGGAGATCGGCTATCCGGTGCTGATAAAAGCCTGGGCCGGCGGCGGCGGCAAGGGCATGCGCATCGTGCAGCGCGCCGAGGATTTTCACGCCGCACTGGCGCTGGCGCGCGGTGAGGCCCGCTCGGCGTTCGGCGACGACCGGGTGCTGATCGAACGCTACCTGACCCAGCCGCGCCACATCGAAATCCAGGTGTTCGCCGACACGCACGGCCATGTCGTGTCGCTGTTCGAGCGCGACTGCTCGATCCAGCGGCGCCACCAGAAAGTGGCGGAGGAGGCGCCGGCGCCGGGCATCGACCCGGAGCGCCGCCGTGCGATGGGCGAGGCGGCCTGCGCCGCCGCGCGCGCGGTCGGCTATGTCGGCGCCGGCACCGTCGAGTTCATCGCCGAGGACGGCGCGTTCTACTTCATGGAGATGAACACGCGCCTGCAGGTCGAGCATCCGGTGACCGAGGCGATCACCGGCCAGGACCTCGTGGAGTGGCAGCTGCGCGTCGCCGCCGGCGAAACCCTGCCGCTGCGGCAGGAGGATTTGCGCATCGACGGCCACGCGATCGAGCTGCGCGTCTATGCCGAGGATTCGGCGCGCGACTTCGCGCCCGCGATCGGCACGCTGTATCACCTGCGCCCCCCGGCGGAGTCGGCGCAGGTGCGTCTCGATTCCGGTGTGCGCGAGGGCGATGCGATTTCGGTGCATTACGACCCGATGATCGCAAAACTGATCGTATGGGACCGCGACCGCGAGGCGTGCGTGCGCACGCTGTCGCGCGCGCTCGCCGAATACGAGATCGCCGGCGTGCAGACCAACTTGCCGCTGCTGCGCGCGGTCGCGGCGCATCCCGCCTTCCGCGCGGCGGCGCTCGACACCGGCTTCATCGCGCGGCACGCCGAGGCGCTGCTGCATCCGGTGCCGCCGCCGTCGCGCGAGGTGCTGGCTGCTGCGGTGTGCCGGCACCTGCGCGACGCGCAGGACGCCGCGCGCGCCGCCTCCGGCGAGGCCGATCCGTGGTCGCCCTGGGCGCTGGCAACCGCGTGGCGGCTGAACGGCGACGGCTGGCAGGATTTTTCCGTGCGCATCGGCGACGCCGAGCACGTGCTGCGCGCGTATCTCCACCCGGACGGCAGTTTTCGCCTCGATCTTCCGGATCGACCCGCCGAGGTGTCCGCGACCGACCTCGGCGACTTCCTGCTGGCGCTGCGCATCGACGGCATCGGCGCGCGGCTGCGTGCCGTGCCGCACGGCGACCTGGTTGCCGTGTTCCATGACGGCGTGCTGCATGAGGTGCGCTTCCTCGATCCGCTCGCCCCCTCCGGCGCCGAGGCGCTGGCCGGCGGGCGCGTGCTGGCGCCGATGCCGGGGCGGGTGCTGGAGGTGCTGGTCGCCGAGGGCGAGCACGTCGCGCGCGGCGCGGTGCTGCTGGTGCTGGAGGCGATGAAGGTGCAGATGCGCATCGCCGCCCCGGCCGACGGCATCGTGGCGGCCCTGCGCTGCCGCCCCGGCGACCTGGTGGACGACGGGGCCGAACTGGTCAGCCTCGCCGCCGCGGAATGAATCCATCGACCGGCCCGATGGACGCGATCGAAAAACCGCCGGTTTTCTGGATCGCCGCCAGCGCCCATATAGGGCGCTTGCCCGGAGCGCGACCACCATGAGCGACACGAACCTGCGTCAGCCGACCCTGTTCATCCCGCATGGCGGCGGCCCCTGCTTCTTCATGGACCCGCCGCCTTCCGCCCCGCATCTGTGGGACCGGATGGCGGAGTATTTGCGCAGCATCGCCGCCACGCTGCCGCAGCGCCCGCGCGCGCTGCTGGTGATCTCCGGCCACTGGGAGGCGCCGCGCCCGACGCTGAACACGGCGGCGCGGCCGACGCTGCTGTTCGACTATTACGGCTTTCCCGAGCACACCTACCGCCTGACCTATCCGGTCGCCGGCGCCCCGGACCTGGCGGCGGAGGTGCGGCGGAGGCTTCTGGCCGAAGCGGGGATCGAAACCGCGGAGGACGGCACGCGCGGCCTCGACCACGGCGTCTTCGTGCCGCTGAAAGTGGCGTTCCCCGACGCCGACATCCCGGTCTTGCAACTGTCGCTGCAACAGGGCCTCGACCCGGCGGCGCACCTGGCGATCGGGCAGGCGCTGGCGCCGTTGCGCGACCAGGGCGTGCTGATCGTCGGCTCCGGCATGAGCTACCACAATTTGCGCATGCTGTTCAGCGGCCACGGCAACGAAGCGGCGCAGGCGTTCGACGACTGGCTGGTCGCCGCCGCCACCGACCCCGACCCGGAGCGGCGCAATGCCGCGCTGCGCGTCTGGCAGACGGCGCCGCACGCGCGCGACTGCCACCCGGACGAGGAACACCTGATCCCGCTGATGGTCGCGGCCGGCGCCGCAGGCGGCGATGTCGGGCGGCACGTCTATGGCGAGCATCTCGCCGGCAAGGCGGTGTCGGCGTTCCGGTTCGGCTGATCGCCGGTCCATGGCCTGAGCCGGGCGGCGATCTCGTCGCCTGACGACATGAAGCGTGATCGCGGAACCTTTGACACGAAGCCCGCGGCCCCGCTACCCGGATCGCTATGCCCACGACCGCCATCATCCTCGCCGCGGGCCTCGGCACCCGCATGAAGTCGGCGCTGCCGAAAGCGCTGCACCCGATCGCCGGGCGGCCGATGCTGCGCCACCTGATCGACAGCCTCGCCGCGGTGTTCGATCGGATCGTGGTGGTGATCGGACCGGAGGGCGAACGCCTCGCCGCCGTCGCCGCGCCGCATCCGGTGGTGGTGCAGGCGGAGCGGCTCGGCACCGCCCATGCCGCGTTGCAGGCGGCCGACCTGTTCGGCGACGGCGAGGTGGCGGTGCTGTATGCCGACAATCCCCTCATCACGCCGCAGACGCTGCGAAGGCTGCTGGAGCGGCGGATGGCGGGCGACGTGGCGCTGGCGCTGCTGGCGATGCGTCCGCCCGATCCGGGCCGCTACGGCCGCGTGATCGGCGCGGACGGTTTTGTCGAGCGCATCGTCGAATGGGCCGATGCGTCGGAGGGCGAGCGCGCGGTCGGCCTGTGCAACGCCGGCGTGCTGTGCGCGTCCGGGCCGCGCATGGCGGCGTGGCTGCGCAGGGTCGGCCGCGACAACGCAAGCGGCGAATACTACCTGACCGACGTGGTGGCGCTGGCCCGCGCCGAGGGCGCGCGCGTCGCTGCCGTCGAGGCGCCCTATGGCGAGTTGCGCGGCATCAACTCGCGCGCCGAGCTGGCGGCGGCGGAGGCGGTGGTGCAGCGCGAATTGCGCGCGGCGGCGATGGCGGCCGGCGCGACGCTGATCGCCCCCGACACGGTGTTCTTTTCGTTCGACACGCAACTGGCGCCGGACGTCACGGTCGGGCCGAACGTGGTGTTCGGGCCGGGCGTCACGGTTGAGAGCGGCGCGGAAATCCTGCCGTTCTGCCATCTGACCGGCTGCCGCATCGGCGCCGGCGCGATCGTCGGGCCGTTCGCGCGGCTGCGGCCGGGCACCGACGTGCGCGCCGCCGCGCATGTCGGCAACTTCGTCGAGCTGAAGGCGACCGTGCTCGGCGAGGGCGCCAAGGCCAACCACCTGACCTATCTCGGCGATGCCGAGATCGGCGCGAAGACCAATGTCGGCGCCGGCACCATCACCTGCAACTACGACGGTTTCGCCAAGCACCGCACGCGCATCGGACGCGGCGCGTTCATCGGTTCGGACGCGGTGCTGGTGGCGCCGCTGGCGATCGGCGACGGCGCGTTCATCGCTGCCGGCAGCGTCATCACCGACGATGTCGCGCCGGACGCAATGGCGTTCGGGCGCGCGCGGCAGCAGGCGCAGCCGGGCGGCGCGGCGGAGTTTCGCGCCAAGCGGGGGAAGAAAGCCTGATGTGCGGCATAGTCGGCGTGATCGGCGGCGGTGCGGCCGCGCCCATCCTGATGGATGCGCTGCGGCGGCTGGAGTATCGCGGCTATGACAGTGCCGGCCTCGCCACCGTGGTCGGCGACGTCATCCAGCGTCGGCGCGCTTCGGGAAAACTCGCCAACCTCGCCGCGGTGCTGGACGATTCGCCGCTGCCCGGCAGCACCGGCATCGGCCATACGCGCTGGGCGACGCACGGCGCGCCGACCGAGAGCAACGCGCACCCGCACGCCACCGCCCGCGTCGCCGTCGTCCACAACGGCATCATCGAGAACCACGCCGAGCTGCGCGCCGAGCTGGAGCGCGAAGGCCAGGTGTTCGCCACCGAGACCGACACCGAGACGGTGGTGCAGCTGGTCGATCTGCTGCTGCAGAAAGGCCGCACGCCGGAGCAGGCGGCCGGCGAGGCGCTGCGGCGGCTGCACGGCGCCTATGCGCTGGCGATGGTGTTCGCCGGCCATCCCGAGCTGGTGATCGGCGCGCGTCACGGCCCGCCGCTCGCGGTCGGGTTCGGCGAGGAAGAAATGTTCGTCGGCAGCGACGCGCTCGCGCTGGCGCCGCTGACCAGCCGCATCGCCTATCTGGAAGACGGCGACTGGGCCGTCGTCACGCGCGGCAGCGCGCGGTTCTTCGACGCCGCCGGCGCGCCGGTGGAGCGGCCGATCCGCCGCACCGCGCTGACCGGCGCCGCGGTCGGCAAAGGCAATTTCCGCCACTTCATGGAGAAGGAGCTGCACGAGCACCCGGCGGTGCTGGGCGACACGCTGCGGCGCATGGTCAATCCCGGCTCGCGCGCGGTGGTGCTGCCCGAGCTGCCGTTCGACCTCGCCGCGATACGGCGGGTGACGGTGAGTGCCTGCGGCTCGGCGTTCTATGCCGGGCTGGTCGGGCGCTGGTGGCTGGAGACGATGGCGCGCATCCCGACCGATGCCGACGTGGCGAGCGAGCTGCGCTACCGCGCGCCGCCGGTGGAGGCGGGCGGGCTTGGCGCTGCTGGTCAGCCAGTCGGGCGAGACGGCGGACACGGTGGCGGCGCTGCGCTATCTGCGCGAGCAGGGCATGCCGACGCTGTCGGTGCTGAACGTGCCGGAGAGCAGCATGGCGCGCGAGAGCGACGCGGTGCTGGACACGGTGGCGGGGCCGGAGATCGGGGTCGCGAGCACGAAAGCGTTCACGGCGCAGCTGGCGGTGCTGGCGTGTTTTGCGCTCGCGGCCGGGCGGGCGCGCGGGACGCTGAGCCGGGCGCAGGAGGCGGCGGCGACGGCGTCGCTGCTGGAGGTGCCGGGGCGGGCGGCGGAGGTGCTGGACCATGACGAGCACATCCAGCGCCTCGCCGTGCGCGTCGCCGAGGCGCGCGACGTGCTCTATCTCGGCCGCGGCGCCTGTTTCCCGATCGCGCTGGAGGGTGCGTTGAAGCTGAAGGAGATCAGCTACATCCACGCCGAGGGCTATGCGGCCGGCGAGATGAAGCACGGCCCGATCGCGCTGATCGACAAGCGCGTGCCGGTGATCGCGATCGCGCCGTCGGGCCCGCTGTTCGAGAAGACCGCGTCGAATTTGCAGGAGGCGGCGGCGCGCGGCGGGCAGCTGGTCGTGTTCAGCGATGCCGCGGGCGCGGCGAAGCTGCGCGGCATCGCGGCGGAGACGGTGGTGCTGCCCGCGGTCGATCCGTTCGTGGCGCCGATCCTGTATGCGATCCCGGTGCAGCTGCTGGCCTATCACGTCGCCGTGCTGAAGGGCACCGACGTGGACCAGCCGCGCAATCTGGCGAAGTCGGTGACCGTGGAGTGAGCAGTGGCCGGGAAGCCGGCAGCGACGGGCGGCCAGCCAAGGGATGACGGCCGATCATTGCCCGAATCCTTGTCGCGCGCCGACAGCCGACGCATATTGCACACGTGTGACCCCGGGTTTGTCATGAGCGATCTCACGCGCGTGACCGTTGACCTCCCCGCCGGCGACATCGACGCCCTCAAGGCGATTGCGGCGGCGCGCCGTATCAATCTTACCGACGCGCTGCGCGAGTCGATCTGGATGAACAAGATGCTTGTCGAGCAGGAAGCCGCGGCGGCCAAAGTCCTCATCGAACATCCGGACGGCAGCTTCGAGCGCATCGTGCGCCGATAGCGGCGGCAAACCGCGACCCGGCCTACAGACGTGGTACAAGAGCCGGTTCAAGGGGCGCTGGACCTCACTGTCGCGCCTTCGGAACATGACCCGCGCACCCAGCGGGAACCTTACGATCCCGCCAAGGACCGCGAGCGGGTCCGCGGCCGGATCGCGCAATGACTGCTGTTGCTGCTGGTCGCCGTGATCGCCGTGGTGCTCGGCGGCCTGCTCGCCGGCCGCTTCTCCATCGAAGACGTGGTCAAGCTCGCCGCCGTGGTCCTCTCGCCCCTCGTCGGGCTGCTCGGCGCGGTGGTCGGCTTTTACTACGGCGAGCAGTCGCGCCGCCGCTGATCCAGGCCCCGGCTGACAGCCGGCGCGGCCGGGCCTATCTCTGGGGCGGACCGACACGAGAGGAGGACCCGCCATGCTCACCCAAGCCGCCCCGCTGCCGCTGCACGACGCCAGCCTGTTCCGCCAGGCCAACTGCATCGACGGCAAATGGGTCGAGGCCGACAGCGGCCGCACCCTCGCGGTCGCCAACCCCGCCACCGGCGAAACGCTCGGCACCGTCCCCGCCCTGTCCGCCGCCGAAACCCGCCGCGCCATCGAGGCCGCCAACCGCGCGCTGCCCGACTGGCGCGCCCGCACCGCGAAAGAACGCGCCGCCATCCTGCGCAAGCTCAACGACCTGATGCTGGCGAACCAGGACGACCTCGCCGTCATCATGACCGCCGAGCAGGGCAAGCCGCTCGCCGAGAGCCGCGGCGAGATCGCCTATGCCGCGAGCTTCATCGAGTGGTTCGCCGAGGAGGGCAAGCGCGTCTATGGCGACGTGATCCCGCAGAACGCGCGCGGCCGGCGCATCATCGTGCAAAAACAGCCGATCGGCGTGTTCGCCGCGATCACGCCGTGGAATTTTCCCGCCGCCATGATCACCCGGAAAACCGGACCCGGCTGGGCCGCCGGCTGCACCGGCGTGATCCGCCCGGCCAGCCAGACGCCGTTCTCCGCCCTCGCCATCGCCGTGCTGGCCGAGCGCGCCGGCCTGCCGCCGGGCGTGTGCAACGTCATCACCGGCCCGGCAAGCGAAATCGGCGGCGAACTCACCGCCAACCCGATGGTGCGCAAGCTGACGTTCACCGGCAGCACCGAGGTGGGCGCGAAACTGCTCGCGCAGTGTGCGCCGACGATCAAGAAGACCAGCATGGAACTCGGCGGCAACGCGCCGTTCATCGTGTTCGACGACGCCGATCTCGACGCCGCGGTGCAGGGCGCGATGGTGTGCAAGTACCGCAACACCGGCCAGACCTGCGTGTGCGCCAACCGCATCCTGGTGCAGGACGGCGTGTACGACGCTTTTGCCGAAAAACTGCTGGCCGCCGTTGCCAAGCTGAAAGTCGGCAACGGCATGGCAGACGGCGTCACGCAAGGCCCGCTGATCAACCAGGACGCGGTGCGCAAGGTCGAAGCGCACATCGCCGACGCGACCGCCAAGGGTGCGCGCATCCTCGCCGGCGGCAGGCGGCATGCGCTCGGCGGCACGTTCTTCGAGCCGACGGTGCTGGCCGATGTGCCGCGCGCCGCCGCGATCTTCCGCGAGGAGACGTTCGGCCCGGTGGCGCCGCTGTTCCGCTTCAAGACCGAGGACGAGGCGGTCGCGATGGCCAACGACACCGAGTTCGGCCTCGCCGCCTATTTCTACGCCCGCGACGTCGGCCGCGCCTTCCGCGTTGCCGAGGCGCTGGAATACGGCATTGTCGGCATCAACGAAGGCATCATCTCGACCGAGGTGGCGCCGTTCGGCGGCGTGAAATCCTCCGGCCTCGGCCGCGAAGGCTCGAAATACGGCATCGAGGACTACCTGGAGATCAAGTACATGGCGTTCGGCGGCATCGGGGCCTGACATGGCCTACGATTTCGACCTGTTCGTGATCGGCGGCGGCAGCGCGGGCGTGCGCTGCGCGCGCATTGCCGCCGGCCACGGCGCGCGCGTCGGCATCGCCGAGGCGCGGTTCTGGGGCGGCACCTGTGTGAACGTCGGCTGCGTGCCGAAGAAACTGCTGGTGATGGCCTCCGAATACGGCGCCATGCCGCAGGACGCGCGCGGCTTCGGCTGGACCATCCCGCCGGGCACGCATGACTGGCGCACGCTGCTGGCCAACAAGGATGCCGAGATCGCGCGGCTGAACGGCATCTACCGCAGGCTGCTCGACGGCGCGGGCGCCGCGGTGTTCGAGGCGCGCGCTGCCTTCGTCGATCCGCATACGCTCGATGTCGGCGGCCGGCGCGTCACCGCCGCGCGCATCGTGATCGCGACCGGCGGGCGGCCGATCGTGCCCGACTGTCCCGGCGGCAGCCATTGCATCGTTTCCGACGACGCCTTCTTCCTGCCCGAGCGTCCGCGGCGCGTGGTGCTGATCGGCGGCGGCTACATCGCGGTCGAATTCGCCGGCATCTTTGCCGGCCTCGGCAGCGAGGTCGATCTGGTCATCCGCCAGGACCTGCCGCTGCGCGGCTTCGACGAGGATTTGCGCGCCGCCCTGGCCGAGGCGATGGCGACGCAGGGCATCCGCCTGCACCGGCGCGCGCAGATGGCTGCCATCGAAGCCGACGGCGCAGCGCGGCGCGTGCATCTCAAGGGCGGGCAGGTGATCGAGGCCGACCTCGCCTTCGCCGCCATCGGCCGCGTGCCGAATACGGAGACGCTCGGGCTGGACCGCATCGGGGTGGCGATGGACGGGTTCGGCGCGGTCCGGGTGGATGCCGAGCAGCGCACCAACCTGCCGCACATCTACGCCATCGGCGACGTGACCGACCGGCTGAACCTGACGCCGGTGGCGACCGCCGAGGGCCATGCGCTCGCCGATGCGCTGTTCGGTCCCGGCCCGCGGCAATGGGCGCTCGACCGGGTGGCGACCGCGGTGTTCTCCACGCCGCCGCTGGCGACGGTGGGCCTGACGGAAGTGCAGGCGGCGGCGCGCGGGCCGGCCGACATCTACCTGACGCGCTTCACGCCCATGCGCCACGCGCTGACCGGCCGTGCGCGGCGCACGCTGATGAAGCTGGTGGTGGACCAGCAGACCCAGGCGGTGCTCGGCGCGCACATGCTGGGCGAGGATGCGCCGGAAATCATCCAGGGCCTCTCGATCGCCATCAACTGCGGCGCCACGAAAGCCGATTTCGACCGCACCGTCGGCGTGCATCCGACCGCGGCCGAGGAGTTCGTCACGCTGCGCACCCGCACCCGCGTCGCCGAAGGCCCCACACCGCTGGAGCGCGACCCGCAGGCGATGCCGGCCGAGGAGATCGGCGCGGCCGAGGCGGGCGTCGGCCGCTGACTGTAGCCAACCGGATGAAATCGGGGGATAACGCGCCACTCTCCCGCCGACCGAGCATGATGCGATGATGCCTGCCCCCTGGACCCCGGATTCCTGGCGCGCCCGCCCGATCAGCCAGGTTCCCGCCTATCCCGATCCCGCGCGGCTCGCCGCGACGGAGGAAAAGCTGCGCCGCTATCCGCCGCTGGTGTTCGCCGGCGAGGCGCGGCGGCTGAAGGCCGGGCTGGCGCAGGTCGCGGACGGCCGCGCCTTCGTGCTGCAGGGCGGCGACTGCGCCGAGAGTTTCTCCGACTTCACCGCCAACATCATCCGCGACACGTTTCGCGTGCTGTTGCAGATGGCGGTGGTGCTGACCTTCGGCGCCAGCGTGCCGGTGGTGAAGATGGGCCGCATGGCCGGCCAGTTCGCCAAGCCGCGCAGCTCCGACAGCGAGACCGTCGATGGCGAGACGCTGCCGAGCTACCGCGGCGACATCATCAACGGCCCGGACTTCACCGCCGAGGCGCGCATCCCCGATCCGGCGCGCATGGAGGCGGCGTATTTCCAGTCCGCCGGCACGCTCAACCTGCTGCGCGCCTTCGCCACCGGCGGCTATGCCGACCTGCACGAGGTGCATCGCTGGAATCTCGGCTTCATCGCGCGCTCGCCGATGGCCGACCGCTACCGCGACCTGTCGGCCCGCATCGACGAGACGCTCGGCTTCATGGCCGCCTGCGGCCTGACCAGCGCCTCTACGCCGCAGATCCGCGAGACCGACTTCTTCACCAGCCACGAGGCGCTGCTGCTGCCCTACGAGCAGGCGCTGACGCGCGTCGATTCCACCACCGGCGACTGGTACGCCTGCTCGGCGCATTTCCTCTGGTGCGGCGACCGCACGCGCCAGCCCGACGGCGCGCATGTCGAGTTCCTGCGCGGCGTCAAAAACCCGCTCGGGCTGAAGGTCGGGCCGAGCACCGGCGCGGACGACCTGCTGCGCCTGATCGACGCGCTCAACCCGCAGGACGAGCCGGGGCGGCTGACGCTGATCAGCCGCATGGGCGCGGACAAGGTGGCGCGGCTGCTGCCGCCGCTGCTGCGCGCGGTGCAGCGCGAGGGGCGGCGCGTGGTGTGGCTGTGCGACCCGATGCACGGCAACACCATCTCGACCGCAGCGCGGCTCAAGACGCGCAGCTTCGATGCCATCCTGGCCGAGGTGCGCGGCTTCTTCGACGCGCACGCCGAGGAGGGGACCTGGGCCGGCGGCGTGCATGTCGAGATGACCGGCCGCGACGTGACCGAATGCGTCGGCGGCGCGCACCGCCTCACCGAGGCCGATCTGTCGCGCAGCTACGAGACGTTCTGCGACCCGCGGCTCAATGCCGAGCAGTCGCTGGAACTCGCCTTCCTGGTTGCCGAGGAGTTGAAGGCGCGGCGCCAGCCGGCGCGCGAAGCCCCGGCGGTGGCGGCGCAGTAGCGATGGACGGGGACGACGCGGCCGACGCGATCGGGCGCGACATCGCCGCGCGCACCGACGTCTATTTCAACCGCACGCGCCAGGTGGTCATGCGCTTTGGCGACAAGCGCGTGACCTATGCGGTGTTTTTGCGCCGCCCGGTGATCTCGGCTCCGCGGCTGATGCAGGACTGGCTCGCGCGCGTCGCGGCGGCGCGGGCGACCGCGTTCGACATCGACGTGGTGCATCCGGAAGGCAGCTGGACCGGCGCCGGCGAGCCGATCGCCTACATCACCGGCAGCCTGATGCACCTGGCGGATTTGGAGACGATCACGCTGCAAAAACTCGGTCCGGCCTGCGTCGCCGCGCACAACGCCTACCAGATGGCGATGGCGCTGCCGAAGGTGGGCTTCCTGGCGATGGACGCGCGCCACTGCGCCGGGGCGGAGATGCAGGAGATGATGGCCTACGCCGCGAGCGTCGGCGGCGCCGCGGCGCAGCGCGAGGGCGCGGTCGGCTTCGTCGGCAACGCCAATGACGGCACCGCGCACTGGTTCGGCCAGCGCGCCGGCCGCGGCACCATGCCGCACGCGCTGATCGGCTATGCCGGATCGACGGTGCGCGCGGCGGAGATGTTCCAGGAGGCGTTTCCCGACGAGCAGCTGACCGTGCTGACCGACTATTTTGGCCGCGAGATCGGCGACGGCATCGCGGTCGCCCGCCGTTTCCCCGACCTGGCCGCGGCCGGGCGGCTGGCGGTGCGGCTCGACACGCATGGCGGGCGGTTCCTGGAGGGGCTGGATCCGGCCGAGAGCTACGCGGTGCTGGAGCGGCACGGGCCGGGCGCGATCCGCCGCTATCGCAGCGAGACCGAGCTGCGCTACCTGGTCGGCACCGGCGTCTCCGCCGCCGCGGTCTGGCGCATGCGCGAGGCGCTGGACGAGGCCGGCTTCCCGGCGGTGCGGATCGTCGTGAGTTCCGGCTTCAACGTGGAAAAGTGCCGCGTCATGGCCGACGCCCGCGCCCCCATCGACCTCGTCGGCACCGGCAGCTTCCTGCCGGAGCTGTGGAGCGAGACCTACGCCACGGCCGACATCGTGGCCTATGACGGGGTGCCGATGGTCAAGGTCGGGCGCGAGTTCCTGCTGCTACGGAACGGGGCGCGCCGGCGCGCCGGCTGATCTGCGCGACCCAAAGAAAAGCGCCGGACGGGCGGACCCGTCCGGCGCTTTTGCGTCAGGCGATCGCGTGATCGCCGATGTTCACTCGCACGAAGAGGCGGCGGCGAGCTGCGCGGACGGCGGTGCGCCACTGGCGTTGCCCTTGGCGGCGAGCTGTGCGGACGGCGGTGCGCCGCTGGCGTTGCCCTTGGCGGCGAGCTGCGCGGACGGCGGTGCGCCGCTGGCGTTGCCCTTGGCGGCGAGCTGTGCGGACGGCGGTGCGCCGCTGGCGTTGCCCTTGGCGGCGAGCTGCGCGGACGGCGGTGCGCCGCTGTCGTTGCCCTTGGCGGCGAGCTGGCGAATCCGGCGGTGCGCCGCTGGCGTTGCCCTTGGCGGCGAGCTGTGCCGCGCCGCTGTCGTTGCCCTTGGCGGCGAGCTGTGCGGACGGCGGTGCGCCACTGGCGTTGCCCTTGGCGGCGAGCTGCGAGTCCGGCGGTGCGCCGCTGTCGTTGCCCTTGGCGGCGAGCTGCGCCGCGCCGCTGGCGTTGCCCTTGGCGGCGAGCTGCGAGTCCGGCGGGGCGCCGCTGTCGTTGCCGCGCGCCGCCTGCTGGGTCGGCATGCACGGCTTCAGCCCGCTGGCATCCTGGGCGAACGCCGCTGTCGAAAGCAGCAGCGCTGTGGCGGCGGTCGCCGCCAGATAACGAAACTTCATGGCCGGGTTCTCCACTGGTAAGGACTATAGGCATTAGGTTCGGCATGACGGCCTAGCTTTCAAGTCCCGCTCCCCTGGCCGATCGTCCGGGGGGTGGGCATGACCTGATGCAAGGCTGTCTCGGGACGGACATAGACGTTACGTGGCACGGTTGCGGGCGGATGCGGCGGGGCGGCCGCGCAAACCGGACATGCGGCGGACCGAGGCGCGACGCGCGCATGGCAGTCCGCCCCGCGGCGAGGCTGCGGGCGCACATCTCAGCCCGGCAGCACGCGCAGCGTGATCCATTTCGGCCCGGGAAACTTGCTGCCCATCTTCGAGGCATTGCGCGGCACGATCAGGAACAGCGCAAACTCGTGATGCGCCGCGCGCGCCTGATCGATCTGGTGCTGCATGTCCGCCGCACTGCCGATCGGCGCGTCGTTCACCCGCAAGATCAGGTCGCCGACCGCGAGGCCGCGCCGCGCCGCCTCGGCGTCCTTCGCGATCCCGCTGACCTGCACCGCCTTGATCTCCTTCGCACTCGCTGGAAATGAATTTTTCGCCATGAAATCGGGGGGCGGCGGCTGCACGCTGATGCCGAGGTCGGGCGGGATGACCCAGTGCGGCTGCACCACCTTGGTCGGCGCGTCGCGTTCCTCCCACTGCATCTTCGGCCATTCCGCGAGCGTGACCGGCAGCTCGATCTGCTGGCCGTGACGCAGCACCGCAAGCGTCACCTTTTCGCCCGGCGGGCTGGCGGCGATCAGCCGCAGCAGGTCGCGATCGTCGGTCGGGACCTCATTGCCCAACTGCAGGATCACGTCGCCGAGCTGCACGCCGGCCTTCTGGGCCGGTCCGCCGTCCACGACCCAGGCGACGATCGAGCCCTGCGGCTCCGCCAAGCCGATCGCCGCCGCCATGTCCGGCGTGACCAGCTGGATCTTCACGCCCAGCCACGCCGGGCGCACCCAGCCATAGGCCAGCAGCCGATCGACGACGAACTCGGCGTCCCGCGACGGAATCGCGAAGCCCAGCCCGGACGATCCGCTGGTCGGCGAGATCAGCGCCGTGTTGATGCCGATCACCTCGCCCTTCATGTTGAACAGCGGGCCGCCGGAATTGCCGTGGTTGATCGGCGCGTCGGTCTGGATGAAGTCGTCGTAGGGCGTGTCCATGATGTTGCGGTTGAGCGCGCTGACGATCCCCGCCGTCACCGACAGGCCGACGCCGAGCGGATTGCCGATCGCCAGCACCGGGTCGCCGATCTGGACTTTCGTGCTGTCGGCCCAGCGCACCGCGCCGAGCTTGTGGCCGGCATCGACCTTCAGGACGGCGATGTCGATCAACCGCGCCGCGTTGAGCAGCTGCGCCTTGACCCGCGTGCCGTCGGAGAACGTCGCGTAGATCTCGAAGGCGCCGTCCACGACGTGCCAGTTGGTGACGATCACGCCGTCCGGCCGGACGACGAACCCCGATCCGGCGTTGACGCGGATCTGGTATTGCTGGTGGGCATCCGCCGCCGCGGCTTCAACGGTGTCCGCGGCGGGGGTGCTGATCTCGGCGCGGGCGACGATGTTGACCACGGTCGGCAGCAGGCCGCGCACCAGCGCGGCCTGGCCGAGCATCATCTCCTGCGCGCGTGCGGCGGGCGCGGCCGGCAGCGCCATCGTCAACGCTACCGCAACTGCGATCCCCATGCCGCCCACGGCGCGCCCGATATGCTGCATGATCCCCTCTCCTAGCGCGGCGGTTTCGCCGCGTCATATGGTGGCGCGGGGGCCAGCATAAACGCCGTGTTGGCAATTCGCTATCGGCCAGGCGTCCGGGGCCGGCGGGCGGGCAGTGACGCGGTTTCAACGTGGACGACAGCAAACCGCCTGCTCCCCGTTCGCAGGCTGGTATGTTTTTATGTCGGAACATTTAGGCCGTGCGGGGGCGCCGCGCGGTCACGCCGGAACGGGCGGGATGCCGGGGACGGGCGGGGAGAGGATGCGGGGCCGCGCGCGCGGCGGCGGCCGGGGACGGCAGGCGGGGCGGGACGGGGCCGCCGGGCGGGACGGGCGGCGGCGGGGCCGCGGGACCGGCCTGCTGCCGGCCCGAGGACAGGCTGCGGGCCGGCGGCGGGCGGACGCCCAGCATCTGGCAGAGCGGGCGCAGCAGCCGCCCGGCCTGGGGTGCCGCGGCGAGCAGGTCGGCCATCGCCGGATCGGCGAGCAGGTGCTGCAACTGCGAGGCGGCGGAGGCGGCCTGCGGCAGCCGGCGCAGCAGCCAGGCGACGCCGCGCGGCAGCCGCAGCGGCTGGGGCCGGGCCGGACGGGGAGAGCGCAGGCGGCGGCGCGGCGGCGGCAGCGTGCCGGCATGGACTTTTGCCGCGAGGCGGGCGAACCGCTCCGCGGTGCGGCGCAGCCGCGACCAGAGCAGCAGCATCAGCGGCACGGCGAGCCCAGGCCCACGCCGCGGGCGGCGATGGCGCGGCGCAGCCCCTCGACCAGATGGGCAAAACGGTCGGCCAGGGCGGGGGAAGCGGCGGGCGGCATGACAGCGATACTAACACGGCCCCCGGGGGCTGGGCAAGTCGGCCGGGCTGCGGGTCGCGCTCGCCGCGCATTGATCGGGCACCGGCGCCCCCTTAGCTTCATCGCATGCCCGACACGCTGAAGCTGGCGATCGCCCAGCTCAACCCGCACGAAGGCCAGGTCCGCGACAACCTCGCCGGCATCCGCCGCGCCCGCGCCGACGCGGCGCGGCGCGGCGCCGACCTCGTGGTGACGCCGGAATTCTCCATCGCCGGCTATCCGCCCGAGGACCTGGTGCGCAAGCCCGCCTTCGTCGCCGCCTGCGAGGAAGCCATCGCCGCGCTCGCCGCGGACACCGCGGATGGCGGTCCCGGCCTGGTGGTCGGCGGTCCCTGGCGCGACGGGGACAAAATCCACAACGCCGCCTTCGTCCTCGACGGCGGACGCATCCTGGCGCGGCGCGCCAAGCACGAACTGCCCAATTACGGCGTGTTCGACGACAAGCGCGTGTTCGACGCCGGCCCGGCGCCCGGCCCGGTCGCGTTCCGCGGCTTCCGCCTCGGCATCATGGTCTGCGAGGATTGGTGGCTGCCGGCCGTGTCGGAAACGCTGGCCGAGAGCGGGGCGGAGATGCTGCTGTCGATCAACGGCAGTCCCTACGAGGTGGACAAGCAGGAACACCGCATCCAGCTCGCCGTCAGCCGCGTGGTCGAGACCGGGCTGCCGTTCGTGTTCTGCGCGCAAGTCGGCGGCCAGGACGAGCTGGTGTTCGAGGGCGCCAGCTTCGTGCTCAACGCCGACCGCAGCCTCGCCGTGCAGATGCCGTATTTCGCGCGAGGCGGTGACGCTGACCGAATGGACGCGCGTGGGCGACCGTCTGGTGTGCGCGCCGCAGCCGCTGCCGCCGGAGCCGGGGCGGCTGGAACTGGTCTATCGCAGCCTCATGCTCGGGCTGGCCGACTACGTGCGCAAGAACGGGTTTCCCGGCGTCATCCTCGGCCTTTCGGGCGGCATCGACAGCGCGCTCTCCGCCGCCATCGCCGCCGACGCGCTGGGGCCGGCACGGGTGCGCAGCTTCATGCTGCCCAGCCCCTACACCAGCCGCGACAGCCTCGACGACGCCGCGGAATGCGCGCGCCTGCTCGGCATACGCTGCGACACGGTGCCGATCACCCCGGCCATGGAAGCGTTCGGAGCCGCGCTGGCGCCGCTGTTCGCCGGACGGCAGGCCGACATCACCGAAGAAAACATCCAGTCGCGCGCGCGCGGCCTGATCCTGATGGCGATCTCCAACAAGTTCGGCGACATGCTGCTGACCACCGGCAACAAGAGCGAGATGTCGGTCGGCTACGCGACGCTGTACGGCGACATGTGCGGCGGCTACTCGGTGCTGAAGGACGTGTACAAGACGACCGTGTTCGCGCTGGCGCGCTGGCGCAACGCGCACCGCCCGGCGGGCGCGCTCGGGCCGCAGGGCGCGGTGATGCCGGAGCGCGTCATCACCAAGCCGCCGACCGCCGAGCTCAAGCCCAACCAGACCGACCAGGACACGTTGCCGCCCTATGAGGTGCTGGACGCGATCCTGGCCGGGCTGGTGGAAGGCGAGCAGAGCGTCGATGCGCTGGTCGCGGCCGGCCACGACCGGGCGACGGTGCTGCGGGTCTGGCGCATGCTCGACCGCGCCGAATACAAGCGCCGGCAGGCGCCGCCGGGCGTGAAGATCACGCCGCGCGCCTTCGGCCGCGACCGCCGCTACCCGATCACCAACGGCTTTACCGCGCTGGTGACATGAGCGCGTTCGGCGCGGAGCACCTGTTCGCGCCGGCGGGCGGCTGGCGCGTGCGCATCCTCGACCTCTCCGGCGGCGCCGAGGGCAACGTGGTCGAGGAGGTGGCCGGCTTCCCCACGCTGATGCAGGCCAACGCTTTTGCCCGCAGCTACGTGCGCGACAGCGTCGAGCGGTGCCGCGCACCGGGCCATAGTTCGCGCGAGGTGCTGGACATCTGGTTCGCGTTCGGCGAGGACGCCGAGGTGGTGGATGCCGGCGACTCCGGCTGGCGCAGCGGCACCGAACTTGCCGACTTCGCCGACCGCCCGGCGGGTGCCGAGGAGCGCGACTGGCGCGCACTCGACCCGCGCCGCGACCCCGAGCCGGAGGCATGACGGACGCCGTCATGCGGGTGCGGTTCGCGCCGTCGCCCACCGGCTACCTGCATGTCGGCAACGCGCGGCTGGCGCTGATCAATTTTCTGTGCGCGCGGCGCCGCGGCGGGCGCTATTTGCTCCGCCTCGACGACACCGATGCCGCGCGCAGCACGGACGCCTATGCCGAGGCGATCGGCCATGACCTGCGCTGGCTCGGCGTGGAATGGGACGAGACGTTCCGCCAGTCGGCCCGCCTGGATCGCTACGCCGAGGCCGCCGAGGCGCTGAAGCGCGCCGGCCGGCTCTACCCGTGCTTCGAGAGCGAGGAGGAGCTGCGCGCCAAGCGCGAGCAGCGGCTCAAGCGCAAGCAGGCGCCGGTCTATGACCGGGCGATGCTGAAGCTGACCGAAGCGCAGCGCGCGGCGGCGGAGGCCGGCGGCAAGCGCCCGTACTGGCGTTTTCGGCTGTCGGACGGCGCCATCGCGTGGGACGACCTGGTGCTCGGCCGGCGGCACGTCAAACTCGGCGCGGTGTCGGACCCGGTGCTGATCCGCGCCGACGGCACGCCGCTCTACACGTTCTGCTCGGTGGTGGACGACCTCGACACCGGCGTGACGCATGTGATCCGCGGCGAGGACCACGTGACCAACACCGGCGTGCAGCTCGATCTGCTGGCGGCGCTGGGCGGCGATGCGGCGCGGCTGCGCTTCGCGCACCTGCCGCTGCTGCTCGATGAGAAGGGCGAAAAACTGTCGAAGCGCCTGGACGGGCTGTCGCTGCGCCGCCTGCGCACCGACGGGGTGGAGCCGGCCGCGCTCACCGCCTATCTGGCGCGCCTCGGCTCCGCCCGCGACCCGGTGCCGGCGACGCTGGACGAGCTGACCGCGGACTTCGATTTTTCGCATTTCTCCGCCGCGCCGGCGCGGTTCGACATCGCCCAGTTGCAGGCGCTCAACCGCCGCGTGCTGCACGGTCTCGATTTCGCCGCGGTGGCATCGCGCCTGCCGCCGGGTGCCACCGAGGCGTTCTGGCGCGCCGTGCGCGGCAATCTTGATCTGCTCGGCGAGGCGCGCGGCTGGTGGGACGTGGTGGCCGGCAGCATCGTGCCGCCGGTGATCGAGGGCGAGGGAGAGTTCCTGCGCGCGGCGCTGGACCTGCTGCCGCTGGAGCCGTGGGACGGCGAGGTCTGGACCACGTGGACCGAGGCGCTGAAGCTGCGCACCGGGCGGCGCGGGCGGGCGCTCTATCTGCCGCTGCGGCTGGCGCTGACCGGCGAGGATCACGGGCCGGACCTGAAAACGCTGCTGCCGCTGATCGGGCGGGCGCGCGCGGCGGCGCGGTTGCAGGTGGCGGCCTGACCTCAGCGCCGGCGCAGCGCGGCGAACGCGATCGAGACCACCAGCAGCAGCAAAAACACCGCGAACAGCCCCTGGGCGACGCCGACGGCGGGGGTGGCGACGCCGGCGAAGCCGAGCAGCCCGGCCACCGTCGCCAGCGCGATCAGCACCACGATCCAGCCGAGCATCAAGCCCTCCCGCGTGCCTGCCGACAAAGCTCAGGCCGGCACGGCGGTTCCGTCCGCCACCGCGGGTTGATGCGGCGTCGCCGGTCCGGGGCGCACCGCCAGTGCGAGACGATCAGCATGGCCGGTCCTTCGACAGCGGAACGGCAAGCATGGGTGTGCGGCGCGCAGCCGGCAAGCTGCGGAATTTCACCGCTGCCGCGCAACCGCCCCGGCAGCACCCCGTTCGATCACCGCACCCCAAGCCTGGAGGAGATCGCTGGCATGAAGACGATCAACGACGCCTGCCTGAGCATGCTGCAGGACATCTATTACGCCGAGCGGCAGATCCTGAAGGCGCTGCCGAAGATGACGAAGGCGGCGGAGAGCGAGAAGCTGAAACAGGGTTTCATGAAGCACCGCGAGGAGACCGAGCACCAGGTCGAGCGGCTGCAGCAGGTGTTCGAGCACATGGGCAAGCGCGCCCGCGGCCAGACCTGCGAGGCGATCAACGGCATCATCGAGGAGGGCGAGGAATTCGTCGGCGACTTCGAGAAAGGCGCGGTGCTCGACGCGGCGCTGGCGGCCAACGCGCAGGCGGTCGAGCACTACGAGATGGCGCGCTACGGCACGCTGATCGCCTGGTTCAAGGCGTGCGGCATGAACGAGCCCGCGCGCCTGCTGGAGCAGACGCTGGCGGAGGAAAAAAACGCCGACAAGCTGCTCACCGAGATCGCCAACAGCGAGCTGAACCAGAAGGCCGCGCAGACCGCCAAGGCGGCCTGACGCCGATTGCGATCCTGACCCTCTCCCGCATGACGGGAGAGGGTTCGCCCGTGCGGCGTGCCTTGGTCGTTTGGTTTATCCGGAACATTAGGGGCGCGGGCAGGGGTCGTGCGGTCACGCCGGAACGACGGGCGGCCCGCAGGCGCGGGGCGGGCGCAGGGGCACGGGTTCCGCACGGCGCGGCGGCGGCGCCGCGGACGGGGGTGGTCCGAAGCTGGCCGAGGGGCGGGAGTTCGCGCTCCGTTCGGCGGGACGCGGCGGCAGTGCCACCACGGCGGGCGGGCGGACCCCGAGCATCCGGCAGAGCGGGCGGAGGATGCGGCCGGCCTGCGGCGCGGCGGCCAGCAGGGCCGCCATCTCCGGCTCGGCCAGAAGATGTTGGAGTTGCGAGGCGGCAGACGCTGCCTCCGGCACCCGCCGCACCAGCCAGGCGAAGCCGCGCGGCAGACGCGACGGGGAGGCGGGCGGCGCCGGGCGGGGCGCGCGCGCACGGCGGCGGGCGACGGGCCGCCGGCCGGCGGCGAGCCGGGCGGCGAGGGCGGCGAAGCGGGCGCCCATCCGGCGCAGCCGCGTCCAGATCAGGATGACCAGCGGCCCGGCGAGCCGGCCCCCGCCGCCGCGCGCCCCGACCGTGCGGCACAGCAGGCCGATGATGGCGGCGAACCGCACGTCCGGGGCGGGAGGGGTGAGCGGGGACACGAACGGAATGAGAACACACTTGGCTTGACCTGGGCAAGGATGATTTGGCGGCCTGACGCTCCGGGTCGCTCTCGACGGGGATATTGCGCTCTGGTGACGATCAGCCGACAATGCCCGCGAAACCCAATGGAAATGCAGTGAAATCGCCCGCGAAGGTAAGCCCAACCGGCCCGAAACACATCGCGGACGCGCTCGCCCGGCTGCCGAATCAGGCGAGCGAATCGATCAAAACGACGCTCGAAAATGCGCGTCGCGCCAGGCTCGACGAGCTTGTCGTGGCGTGCGAGCAGGAATTGCGCGTCCGTGGGTCACTGACTCTGAGCGCGAATGACGCGGCACACGCAGCCCGTGTCAACGCAGCCGTCGCCGGCAAATCCTTGCAGGAGGTCATCGAGATCGCGTTTCGTGACGTGCCCGCGAAGCCGGAGGAAGTGCTGATCATCCGGTGGATCGCGCAGCATCCCGGCACGTCCTATCGGGAGGTTCGGGCTGTTTACGGGAAGGACGACCTGTCGCTGGTCATCGGCCACATGGTCTACGACCGGTTCGGCCATTTTCGGCACAGGCTCGGCGATGGCGCCCAATCCGATCTTTTGCTGCACCGTGACAGCACAGCGCAGAGCGTCCGATACACGCTTCGCCCCGAGGCGATCGCGGCGTTCGGTGCGATTGGTCTGCTGGATGCGTGACGACTGACGGTGCCGATGCCCCGACGACGCCCGGAACCATCCGCGTCGATGCTCGACACAATCGCCCACGCCATCGCCGAGGCCGATGGGCGGGCGTTGGTCGATGATCCGGCACGATATCGCCGGATGGCATTGGCAGCCCTCAAGCGGCTCCTGCGCCCCACCGAGGCCATGATCGACGCGGCGCATGACGCGGTCTGGTTCGACAGCTATTGGGCGATCAACAGCCGCGCGGATTTCCGAAAGGCCGTGCGCGCGATGATCAAGGCGGCGATGGCGGGCGATGCCCGGCGCCAGGACGGCTGAAGCCGCGTCCAGATCGGGATGACCAGCGGCCCGGCGAGCCGGCCCCCGGCGCCGCGCGCGCTCGACCGTGCGGCACAGCAGGCAGATGACGGCGGCGAACCGCACGTCCGGGGCGGGAGGGGTGAGCGGGAACACGAACGGAATGAGAACATACCAGCGTCGACCTGGGCAAGGATGATTTGGCGGTGGGTGGAGTCTCAGGGTGAAATTTCCCGGTATGCGGTAGCACCCGCCACCTCGGGGTAGTGCCCGTCAACGTGGTGGAAATTGCGACGTAGTTTGAGGCGGCCATGGATCACGCAGCCACGGTGGAAATCTGTGTCGGCACGGCGTTGATCAACGTGGGAATGAGTTCGGCCATCGCTTCTGTCTGCATGTAGCGGTGTTGGAGCTGCCACTCGTCGTTGGCCTCCAGCAGCACGGCGCCGATCAGGCGAACGATGGCGCCTTCGTTGGGAAAGATGCCGACGACATCGGCGCGCCGTTTCACCTCCTTGTTCAACCGTTCCAGCGGGTTCGTGGAGTGAATCTTGGTCCGGTGCTGGACGGGGAAGTCCATGTGCGCCAGCACGTCGGTCTCGCTGTCGTCGATGAACGCGCCCAGCTTCGCCCACTTCGCCCGAAGCTGGTCGGCAACGTGGCGCAGCGTCTGACTGGCACTTGGGCGATCGGGCTGGATGAACGCCTGACGTAAAGCAGCGGAGACCATGCTCTGCTGACCCTTGGGCACGTAGGAGAGCGCGTTGCGCATCCAATGAACCCGGCAGCGTTGCCACGATGCACCGACGACCCGGCGGATCGCTGCTTTCAACCCCTCATGCGCGTCCGAGATGACCAGCTTCACCCCGTGCAGGCCGCGGCGAACCATGCTCTTGAGGAAGGTCGCCCAGAAGGTCTCGGCCTCCGATGGCCCGATATGCAGGCCGACGATCTCCCGCTTGCCTTCGGTGTTCGCTGCCACGGCGATTATTGCCGCGACCGAGACGATGCGGCCGCCCTCGCGCTGCTTGAGGTAGGTCGCGTCCAGCCAGAGATATGGCCAGTCGCCGACAAGAGGGCGACCGAGGAAGGCATTCACCCGATCGTCGATGTCCTTGCACAGCTTGCTGACCGTGCTCTTGCTGATCCCGGCCAGCCCCATCGCCTGCACCAAGTCATCGACGCGCCGGGTCGAGACGCCCCCGATCCAAGCCTCCTGGATCACCGCCACCAGAGCCTTCTCGGACGTCTTGCGAGGCTCCAGGAAGGGCGGGAAATAGCTGCCCTGCCGCAGCTTGGGGATGCGCAGCTGCAGCAGCCCAGGCGCGTGTCGAGCGTTCTGTCCCGATAGCCGTTGCGATACGTCGTACGGTCGCCAGAGCGCTCGTGCCGACCGGCGCCGATCAGCCCCTCCACGTCGGTCTCCATCAGCAGCTGCACCACGGCCTCGGCCACGCTGCGCAGGAAGTCGGCATCTCCGGCTTTGGCCAGCAACTCGGCCAGCGGTAGTCTGTCGTCGGTCATCGGGTCCTCCTGGCGTCAGGTTGAAGTCTCGCAACTCCACCTTAGCCGGCCGATCCGATGGCCACCTCCCGCCTACACCGTCATCGGGCTCCAAATTTCCACCACACCCTCGGACGCTACCCACCTCCCCCCCCGGCGGCCGGCGCCAATCGGCAACTAAATCGCCGCCTCCTCGGCGGAAGTGCGCAGTGAGCGTCCCTGCCCCCCGAGAGCAGGCTTCAGGGCTTGACGGCTCGTCAACAAAAGGGCCGAAGTTACGCTCATGGAAGTTACCGAAGCACCCCGCCAGACACATCGAGATTTGGTTTCCGATCCGGAAGCGTTGGCGTCTGTAGTCCTTGGCGCGGGGGGCTACTTGGCGCGCGCTCTCCGCTTGGGCCAATGTGGACTTTCTTCTCTCAATTCGAGAGGAGAAGTTCGCTATAATGTTCGCATTCTTTGAATTGACCGCATGGTGGATCGTAGGAATAGGCTCGTTAATATGGCTTATATCGCGCTTCTTTAAAAAGCGCTCTTTAGTCGAGAGAGAATATCCAGGTTGGCCCCTTTCGATTTCGTCATGTATAGTTGCGTTTTTGTTCGGAGCGTTGTTGGCGGTGAAGTCAACAGGATCAGTTCCGAAGGTGCTAATGCGCTGGACCGTCGGGGATGTGAACCGGTGTTCTTCGACTGTTGATACAAACCGCTTGATGACCTTCGCTACAAACTATAAATTAGCGGTGGTATGCTTGGCTCCAAATCAGACTGTTGATATTTTGGAAAACGATGACATAACAGTCAGTAATCTATACCATAATACAAGGCGGAATTGATGTGGTTCCGCAAACCGATCCACGGTTGAAAGTGGCTTTGTCGAAGAATGGCAACACCATAGACTATTTCGCGGTTATTGTGCCAAGCGGAATTACGCAAAGAGAAGATAACGAAACTACAAGACGTTATATCGTTGGGCGGCAAAATACTTACGGAACCTTTTCTAAACAAATAGCCAAAGTGCGGAAAAGCGCAGCGCATTCCGCCACGTTCCTCACGCCCTTTCGCCTGTGCCGGCTGGTTGAGGCGCCCGCGCCAGTCCGTCGGGTAAAGTCTCTCCGTCACGCACCGGCGGAAGCCGGGGAACGGCCAATCCACCGGGTGCTGCACCAGACCATGCCTGACCGGGTTGAAATGGATGCAGTTCAGGGTGAAAGGGCCTTATCCTGCTCATCGCGGATGGTGCGCTCCCAATCGTGGCGCCGCCGGATGCCGCGCTCGCCCCGCGGAGTTGCGCCGTGTTTCGCTGGCTCGGTCGCAGGCAGGGATTTCGCGAAGGCTGTCTTGATCGCCCGCCGGCGGCCCGGGAAATCGGCGTCGCCGCTGCGCCGCGCGCGAAGCCGGGGGCAGCAGACGTGTCCACTCCAGAGGCCGGACGCCGCTTGGGTTGACTGCGAAAAATCTGCTCTTAATCGCCGCCGCCTGAAAGGCGCTGTCTTGAAGGGGGCGGGTCGTGCGTCGTCTGCGCTGGCCGCACCTGACGCGGTCAGTGCATAGACGACGTAACCAGCGCCTTCCTTGTGCAAGATGAAATACCGAACCGATTGCGTTCCTGCGGCTTCCTTGCAGCCCGTAAAGGTCCGCGTAACCAGGGTGTTATCGACAAGCTCGCTTGAGCGACCCGGCAGAAGAAATCGCCTTTGCAGGCGGTCGCATCCGCGTCGATAAGCTGCGGAAGCAATCTGTTGAGCGCCTTGCGCCGCTCCTGCCGGAAGCACGGCTCCACGGCGCCTCCGCCGATGTCTGAGGCCCACGCGACGCCGCGGCCTCGTAACCCTGCCGTTTTCACCGCGATCAAGGATGCGAGCGTTTGGCAATTTCGCCTGAAGAGGAAGATTGAGGCAATTCTTGTGGCTAACAATTCGGAAGTCAGCATTGAGGTTGGGCTCAGGGCGGCTGGTTTTGGCGGGGCCGGGGGCGGGGCGGAAACATCGTTCGGCGACGGCGCCACTACCGGCTCATGGCACGCGGTTCACCGCGCTCCATGGCAAGTTCCGCTTTAACGCAATCCACAAGATCGACAATCGCGCGCGACGTACCGGTTAAGTTGAACTGATAGACTTGACCCGCAGCATACACGCTCATTCTCAGGCTTTGACGGAATGAATTAATAAGTCCCGCATTATCATCCATAGCGACCGTAACGGAATGATTATCGATCGCGCGCGCCTTACCATTCCAGGGTTCTCGAATCAAAAGTCATGCTCACTGGAAATACCCGTTTTGTTATTACATTCCAACTTGGGTTTGAGAACCCAAGGGACCAATTGAACCTTCTGTCAACAATTATACCTACATTGA
>CAWAZU010000006.1:0-46897 GCA_963786445.1 uncultured Pseudomonadota bacterium | reverse complement strand
GTGTAGAAGTCTTGACTGATCTGACGGTCGGGTTGATCGGTGGGAAGAGAGGCCGGGGTGCGGAGCCATACAGCGCAGCGCCCCGGCCGATGGCACTGGAGAGACCGCCATGACGATGACAGAGCGCAAGGTAATCAAGGCGAAAGTCGGCCTTCTGGAGTTGGCCAAGCAGTTGGGTAGTGTAACTCAGGCCTGCCGCGTGATGGGCTATTCGCGGGACAGCTTCTACCGCTTTCGGGACCTCTACGAGAAAGGTGGCGATCTGGCGTTGGCCGAGATCACCCGGTCCAAGCCCAACCTGAAGAACCGTGCCTCGCCGGAGGTGGAAGCGGCCGTTGTAGCGATGGCCATCGAGGAACCGGCCTGGGGACAGGCGCGCGCTCTAACGAACTGAAGAAGCGGGGCACCGAAGTCTCGCCCTTCGGCATTCGGTGTATCTGGTTACGCCATGATCTTGAGACGATGAAGAAGCGGCTGAAGGCGCTCGAGGCCAGAATGGCCCAGGACGGCGGCGTGCTCACCGAGAGCCAACTGGTGGCGCTGGAGAAGGCCAAGGCCGACAAAGAGGCCCATGGCGAATTCAACAGCGAGCACCCGGGCTACTGCCTGGCGCAAGACAGCTTCTACGTCGGAACGCTGAAGGGCGTCGGGCGTGTCTACCAACAGACGGTTATCGACACATATTCGAAGATCGGTTTCGCCAAGCTCTACACCCGCAAGACGCCACTGACGGCGGCCGATATTTGAACGATCGCGTGATCCCGTTCTTCGACGAACACGAGATCCGTATCGACAGGGTGCTCACTGATCGTGGCACCGAGTATTGCGGCGCCCATGACCGCCACGAATACGAGCTGTATCTTGCCATCGAGAACATCGACCACACGAGGACCAAGGTGAAGAGCCCGCAGACCAACGGCATCTGCGAGCGGTTCCATAAGACCCTGCTGGACGAGTTCTACAGGGTGGCATTCCGCAAGAAAATCTACGATACGCTGGATGCCCTGCAGGCCGACCTGGATGATTGGATGACGGTCTATAACGAGCAGCGCACGCACCAGGGGCGTTGGTGCTTCGGCAAGACCCCGATGCAGACTTTCCTCGACAGCGCCGGCGCCGCGCGCGAAAAGCAGAACCCGGCCAGGGCCGCATAGTGGAGGCAGCCAACAGCTTCGATCCGGCGGACACCCACCACGCCAGATCGGTAGTCTGTCAGACCAAATAGAAACTTCTACACCTTGTGCGAGCCGAGATTGTCCATGATCACCACATCCCCCGGCTTGAGCGTCGGCACCAGAACCTGTTCGACGAACGCGAGGAATGTTTCGCCGTTGATCGCCCCGTCGAACACGCCCGCGGCGGTGACGCCCTCGCAGCGCAGGGCCGCAACGACGGTGGAGGTCTTCCAGTGGCCATGCGGCACGGCGGCGACCAGGCGCTGTCCGCGCGGCGCCCGGCCATAGGCCCGGGTCATATTGGTCTTGATCCAGGTCTCATCGATGAACACCAGCCTGCGCGGGGTCAGGCCAGGTTGGCTGTCGCGCCATTCGCTGCGTGCCTTGGCAACGTCCGGCCGGCTCTGCTCGGCGGCATGCAGCGACTTTTTTTGTATGTCAGCTCAAGCTCCGCCAGCGTCTTGCACAAAAGCCCGGTGCTGGCCGTCACTTGATGCGTCTTCTCCAGCCAGCTGCGCAATTCCACCAGCGTCGCGTCCGGGCAAGCCCGCACCCGTGCGCCGATCGCATCGTGCAGACCCGCCAGCTTGCGCGGCACGTGACAGCGTTGCGGCAACGCCGTCGTCGCGCCCGTCTGCTGCCGCCGGCTCAGCACCTTCGAGACATAGGAAACACTGACCCGGAGCATCGTGGCAATCTGACCAACGCGCCGACCCTCGTCAGCCGCCGCCAACACGCGCTCCCGCAAATCCTGCGAATAGGCCTTCCCGCGCCGCCAAAGCATCGCTCCCTCCGGCTCAATCAACCGGAGACCTACGAATTACACTCCGCCGCCGCGCCGCAAGGCTCCCGATTCCAGTCAGCGGACACGCGCTCTAGCGCCTCGGTTTCGGACGTTGCGCGTCGTCACGAGATGAGCCGAGGGCTGCTGTGGACCTGGAGGCGCCAGGTACAGACCGGGACATTGGCACCGGCAGCGCCGTCGGTGTTCGTGCCGGTGCGGATCGCGCCCGAGGTGAACCTTGGCGCCCCCGTGGCATTGCCCCACGGTGGTATCGCGGATGCGGATGGGTCTGTGTCAATCGGCGCGCAAAAGGGGCTCTGACTCAAACTTGGTGCAGGTCGGTGGCGTGGATTCATGCGGGCACAAGGAGGCGGGCACGCAGGAGGTCGAGCCCAGCGCGGCCATACATCTGGCGCTTGACCAGCTTGAGTTTGGTGATCTGCCCTTCGGTCTGTCCATTCGACCAGGGTTCGGTCAGCGCGGCCCTGATCGCTGCAAGATCGGCCCGGACGCCGTTGCCGAACGAGGCAAGCAAACCGCCAACGGTGTTTTCCACCCACGGCGCCAGTGCGTCCGCGTCTCGCTCGCGCAGCATGCGATGGAAGCGGTCCAGCAGATCACGCGCCGCCGTCAGAGCGGTCACACCAGTTTCTACGGCAGCCACGATCAGCGCGTCCGCCTTCGATAGGTGCTCGCGGCGCGTCGTCATGAGCCGGCAGAGCAGACGCGCCGGCGGCGTTCTCCTGGGCAGCTCAAGCCCGACCCTTTCACTACGCCGCCGCCGGGTGGTCCATTCCGTCACAACACGCAGACCGCCCCTGTAGCCGGCAGCGCGCAGCCGTCGCCAAAGCTCGGCACCGTTGCGGCATCCCGCCTCCCACTCGGCGCCGAGCTTGGTGAAATAGGGGCGCAGAGTGCTCGGTACGGCAGCGGAATACATCGCCGTCACCGCCGCGAAGCACGCTGCGCACCAGCTTGCGGCTGCGGCCCGTCCGACGGGTGATCTCCTTGATCGGGGTTCCCGCCGCAGCCAGGCCCTTGATGGCTTGGTTGCTCTCCTGCCGTCGAATGAAACCTTCGTATTGGAGACGTTCGGCGCAGGTCAGCAGGTCAGGATCGATGCCAGTTGATCCGAGAGCCTGGCGGATCTGACGCATCGATCGCCGCACCGCCTCCAGGAACGCCGCACTGGCGTTCTCCATCAAATGCCAGCGGTCGGCGACCTGCACGGCTTGCGGCGCTCCCTTGCTGGCCGCCGGGCCATATCCGCCGCCGCGGTCGCGCGACACGATGGTGATCTCCGGGTGGGCGGCAAGCCATGTCTCGATCGTCCCGGCCTCCCGGTCCGGCAGCACATCGATGATCCGGCGCCGCTCCAGGTCGCACAACAGCGTGCCATAGCGCTGACCCCGCTTCCAGGCAAAGTCGTCGATACCAAGGATGCGGACAGGTTCGACGCCGAGCGGCACCGCACGCCGCCTGACCACCCGCAGCAGCGTGTCCCTGCTGACCGGCAGCATGAGGCGGCGGGCCAGCGTCGCGGCGGGTCGCCCGCCAAGGGCGATGCCGATGTGATGCACGATCCCCTCCAGCCGCGACGTCCGCCGTGCTGCCCGCGGCGCCACAGTGTCTCCCAGCGGTTCCACGAAGATCCGCCGCAGGCACGATCGGTTGGCGCAGCGGAACCGGCGCGCCCGCACCCGCAGATGCACAGAGCGACCAGCTACGGGAAGGTCGTAGAGGCGGCGCTCATACCGGCTATGAACCTGGGAAGACACATTGCCGCAATCAGGACAGGCGGCGCTGCTTGCGGCAGGATGGGCTTCGATCAGCATCCGATCGTCCTCCGTCGTCACGCTGTCGATCACCAACCCGGCAGGCGTGACCGCCCGAAACGACGTGTGCCGCATGGTAAGCTCCCGCAATCTGTCCGCCGGAGCCTACCCGAACTGCACCAAGTTTGAGTCGAGACCCAAAAGGGACCTCCGATCGGCGTCCAAAAGGGACCCCGTGTGAGTGGTGGTCTGGGTGCGCTGCTCTTCGGCCCGGAGCCGTAGGCGGAGGGGCGGAGAGCAGCGCGGCATGACTGGGATGGCCGAACGTGTGGGGCACCGTGCTGGCGGTCGCCGTGCTGGCGGTGGCGGTGGCCGGCCTGACGCAGCTCGGCGCGCCGTTCTTCGTGGAGAACCTGTTCAACGGCGCGATGCTGGTGCTGGCGGTCGGGCTGGCCGTGGCCACGCACCGGCGGCGGGAAAGCCGCGCCGAGGCGGCGGCGCAGCAGTGACCGGCGCGTCCAGCCTGGCGGGACGCCGCGTGCTGGTGACCGGCGCCGCCTCCGGGATCGGCGCCGCCACGGCGCGCGTCTGCGCCGGGCTGGGGGCGGACACGATCCTGGTCGATGTCGCGGACGCGTCCGCACTGGCGCAGGAGCTCCCGCGTGCCGCCGCCCACCGCGCCGACCTCGCGTCGCGCGAGGAGGTGGAGCGGCTGCTGGCAGCAGTCGGCCCCGTGGACGCCGTGGTCGCCAGCGCCGCCGTCTGCCCGTGGGACGACTGGCTGGACGAGGGCTGGGACGAAACGTTTGCGCGCGTCATGCAAGTCAATGTGCTCGGCCCGATCCGGCTTGCCCGCGCCGCGCTGCCGCTGCTGGCGGCGTGCGGCCGCGGACGGATGGTGCTGGTCGGCTCGCTCGCGGGCCGCACAGGCGGGCTGATCGCCGGGCCGCATTACGTCGCCTCCAAGGGCGGCGTCCACGCGCTGGTCCGCTGGCTGGCGCGGCGCGCGGCGCCCCTTGGCGTGCTCGTCAACGGCGTCGCCCCGGCCTCCATCGAGACGCCGATGATGCAGGGCCAGCCCGTGGAACTGGGGCGAATCCCGCTCGGGCGGATGGGTCGGGCCGAAGAGGTGGCCTGGCCGATCGCCTTTCTCTGCTCCGATGCCGCCAGCTACGTCTGCGGCGTCGTGCTCGACGTGAACGGCGGGGTGTTCATGGGTTGAGCATGTCGCCCCAGCCTGCATCAGCAGGTCCACGAGCCGGCTTCCCCAACGACCGGCGAAGCAAAGGAGGAGAACATGAGGACGCCTGTCATCTCATTGGTCGCCGCGAGCATCTTCACGGCGGGGTCCGCATGGGCCGACGGCGTGGTGGACCACGCCAAGGCGGTGGTCGCCAAGCTCTCCGGCCCGCAGACCGAATGGACCGGGCCCACCGCGGCCCCGAAGCCGGCACCCGGAATGAAGATCGCCTATCTTTCCGGCGACGAGAACAACGACATCTGCCGGCTCTACGGCGTGTTCATGGGCGAGGCGGCCTCCCATATCGGTTGGACCGTCACGGTCGTTGACGGCAAGGGAACGCCGACCGGCTGGAATGACGGTATGCGGGAGGCCGTGGCCCTCCAGCCGAACGGCATCGCGATGTGCGCCGATGCGGCGAGCCTGCAGGGGCCGATCAAGGAGGGTCTCGAAAAGGGCATCATCTTCATCGGGCTGCACGCCGCCGCCACGCCCGGCCCGCATCCGGAGCTCAACCTGTTCTTCAATATCAGCGAGCCGCCGGATGCGATCGGGCCGCTGGAAGCCGACGTCGCCATCGCCGACTCCGACGGCCATGCGCATGTCGTGGTGGTGACGCACAACGAATACGCGATCGCCAAGAGCAAGTCCGACGCCACCATCGCGGAACTGCAGAAATGCGGCGGCTGCAAGGTAATGGAAGTCGCCAACTTCCCGGCCTCCGCCGCCTCCGATCGGATGCCGGCGCTGATGACCTGATGGGTCCAGCGCTACGGCCTGCCGCTCTATGTCACCTCGGTCGGCGACAACGACTTCGATTTTGCCGTGCCGTCGCTTCGCGCCGGCGGGGTTTCGACCGACCAGGTGAAGCTGATCGGCTCCGACGGCAATCGTTCCGCCTATGCGCGCGTCCGCGCCGGCGATCAGTACCAGATCGTGACCGTCCCCGAGCCGTTCGAGCTGCAGGCCTACGAGGCGATCGATCAGTTCAATCGAGCCTTCAACAAGCAGCCGCCGAGTGACTTCATCCAGCCGCCGTTCCTCGTCACGCACGCCGACGTCGATACGCAAGGCGGCGACAAGGACATGTTTTTCCCAGGGAACGGCTACAAGGCCCATTACCTGCAGATCTGGGGCTCAACGAAATAGGCAGGTAGTCGCCCGTGGAGGACGCGGCTTTCAGCGGTCCGGCGACGGCCGCGGCGGTATTGCCCATAATCTTGCACGTGATGTCGCGAGCGAGCCGCCCCAGCCAGGTACGCAGGCGCCGGACCTGCCGCTCGACGTGACGCAGACTGCCGGAATGCATCAACTTGGCGGCTTCCCGCTTTGCCGCCCTGACCACGCGCACGTAGGACTGGCGCAGCGCTACCCCTTGCCGCCGCGCCAGTCGGCCCAGGATTTCGATGCCACGGCGGAGCAGCTTGCCGTCGGTCGGGTGCGTCACCGCCTTCGGCTGCACCGTGGTGTCGATGGCGACGCGCCCCAGGTGCTTCTCCGCGAAGCGGCGCCAGTCGATCAGCATGGCGAGCCGGACCAGCGGATGCCGCAGGTGTACCGCCTGCGGTTTCTGAGACACCGGATTGAAGCCTACGCGGCGAGTGCGGCGGGTTGAAGCTGGTTTTGGCGCACGGCCGTCGGGGTGATGAAGCCATGCCGCTCGATCAGCCAGGTGGCGTTGTAGGTCTTGCGGAACTCGAGCAGGGCGAGGCGGAGTTCCTCGATGGTCTGGAAGGTTCTGACCCACAGGAGATTTTCCTTCAGCGTGCGGATGAAACGCTCGGCACAGCCGTTGCCCTCGGGGGCGCGGACGAATGCGGGCGAACTATTGATGCCGAGGAAGCGCAGTTCGCTCTGGAAGGCATCGGACATATATTGTGAGCCGTGGTCGTGGCGCACGCTCAGGCCGGGCGCAATGTGTTTGCCGAAGCCGCCGAAATACTCGCGCACCCCCTGGCGGATCGGCTCGAGTGCCTGGAAGCGGCTGGCATGCCGGTCGGCGTGGATGCCGACGCACTCGGCGGTGAAATGGTCGACAGCGATGAAGACCGCTGCCTGGCCCTCGCCAGTGATCGTCGTTGTCAAATCGGTGCCCCACATCGTGTCGGCCGTGTCGGGGATGATGGTGCCGTCATGGCTGCGCGGACCGCGCGGCGATCCGGCGCGCGACCGGGCGAGCAGATCGTTCCCGCGCATCAACCGCAGCACCCGGCGTCTGGAGGTTCGTATCCCGCGCACCCGCAACCGTGCCCAGACCTTGCGATGCCCTTCGCCGTGGAACGGGCTGTCGGCCAGGACGGCGCGGATCGCGGCAAGCAACGCCGTGTCCGGCATCGGTCCGACCGGCCCTGGGCGCCGTCGTGGTCCTGGCCGTGGCGGACCGCGGCGCCGGTAGACGGTTGCCCGCGGCACGCGCCAAGCCCGGCAAACCGCGGCGAGGCCGTAGGGGCGGCCGGTCACCGCCGAGACGGCGCCGCTCATGGCCGTCGCCTCCGGCGGTCCAAAGGGATCGAGCCGCAAAGCGGATCGATGGTCTCCAGGAGGGCGATCTTCTCGTGCAGCAGGTCGCGCTCGATCATCACCTCGCCGAGCTTGGCCTTCAGGCGGTCGTTCTCCAGTGCCTCGCCGCTGTCCGGCCGGGTGGTCAGCGCGGCCTCCCCGGCGGCCAGAAAGGCGTCACGCCACAGCGTCAGCGTCAGCGTCGCGGCCGTGACGCCGGGCGAGCGGAATACCGTCTCCAGATCCTCGCCCCGCAGCAGCCGCAGCAGCGCCGCGGTTTTGCGTTGCCGCGACATCCGCCCGCCGCGGCCGGGCGCCGCTGCGCCAGACTCTTGCGGTCGCTCCACCACGGCGCCCGGCCGCTCCTTGCCTGCCTTGCGATCGTCCATGACACCGCTCCGGCGCAGAAATCGTCCGCTTGCGAGGTGTCTCGCTCAACCGTGGGGCGGGGGAGTGCTGCGATGATTGCGGCGCGGTCTGCGGCGACGCCACGGGCGAACGACGCGAGCATGCCGGTGCTGGCGTCGGCGATCGACTGGGGCAAGGCATGTGCGGCGCCATTTCGCAGGTATGGCGTGGAACCGATCCACCAGGTCGCGCGCCGCTGCCAGCGGCGGCACGGCGCGCCCGGCGGCAGCGACGATCACCGATTCTTCGCGGGTCAGCCGGTCGTGCCGCGCCGCCGTCAGACGCGCGATGGATCGGGCTGGCGGCAGCTTGCGTATCATCGTTCCTTCGGCGTGCTCACTGTGCCGCCGCCGCGTACACGAGCCGCGCCGCCCTACTCAGGGCTGGCTGGTTTGCCTCGGAATGGGTGGCTGGCTTCCGTCGGAATCACCGGCTGGTTTACGTCGGAATACCCGGCTGGCTTCCGTCGGAATACGCACGTCCAGCGCGCTGGGGCGCTCCGGCGTCCGTTACGCCACCCACGAGCGCGCCGCGAGATACCCCGCACTATCGTTCGGCTGCATCGCAACCTCGCTGCGATCCGCCGCGCCGCCCAGCCTACCCCATTGGCCGATCGGGCCGAGCGACGGCTCGACAGAGAGGAAGCGGACGGCGGCTGGCGCCTGTCGCAGGTGCGCGATCCGCGCCAGAGAGGCGCTGTTCTCGACCGACACGCCGACCAGCCGCTCCCGCCGCAGCGTGAGGTCGAAGCCCGGCTCGAACGGGTGGCCGCGCATGCCGCGGAAGCGCTCTGCAACCGCTCGGCGTAGCAGTGGTCGCATCCCGCGCCGACCTTGGTGCAACCCGTCACCGGGTTCCACGTCGCATCGGTCCATTCGATGCCTGAGCCGTCCGCCATTTTCGCGCCCGATCTTCACCATTGCCTCTCAGCGCGGCGACCGTTTCGCAACTAGGCCGCGTGGACAAACCGCGCCAGGAAGGGGGTTCCCCCGACGCGGGCGGGCGTGATTCGTGGCTGACCTCTGTCATGGAGGTCGGCTGTGGTTCGCGGGTTGATGACGGACGAAGAATGGGCGCTGTTCGCGCCGTTCGTTGTGACACGCTCGCGGCAGGGCGGCCGGCCGCCGGCTGACCATCGGCGGGTGCTGGATGCGATCTTCTGGATCGCGCGCACCGGCGCGCCGTGGCGCGACCTGCCGAGCGAACTGGGCCACTGGAACTCAGTGTGGCGGCAATTCCGCCGCTGGACCACGAGCGGACTGTGGGACGTGCTGCTGCAAGCCCTGGCCGACAGCGGCGGCGACGCCGATGCGTTGCAGATGATCGACAGTACCGTGATCCGGGCACACCACTGTGCCGCCGGCATAAAAAGGGGATTCGCGGCCAGTCGCTCGGGCGCTCGCGCGGCGGCTTCTCGACCAAAATCCACCTGCGCACCAACGCCGAGGGTCTGCCCATCGGCATCGTGCTGACGCCCGGCGAGTGCCACGACAGCACGGCCTATCCCGACCTCATGGCAGAACGCGACAGCGATCCCAGCATGCTGCTGGCCGATCGCGGCTATGACAGCGACGCCATCCGCCAGGATGCGCGCGATCGCGGCGCCGCACCGGAAATCCCCACCAAGCGCAACCGCATCGTCCAGTACTCAGTCAACCGCCGCGTCTATGCGCTGCGCAATCGCATCGAGCGGTGCTTCAATCGCCTCAAGAACAGCCGCCGCGTCGCCACCCGCTACGATCAGGACGACACCAGCTTCCTCGGCTTCGTCCTGCTCGCCGCCATCCGGCTCTGGTTCAGGTTTGTCCACGCGGCCTAGTCTTTCAGGCTTGCGGCGATGCTACTGGCTCACCTCGCCCGCGACCTGGGTGATGTCCGGTTGCGGGCGCTTCCAGCATCTCGAGTCGTGGAAGCAGACTTGGCATAACATGTTGATTTCATTGGTCGGAGCGGCGGGATTCGAACCCACGACCCCCAGTCCCCCAGACTGCTAAAATGGGCACGGGAATCCGCCGTGTCCGCAGAGCCTACCATATAACATATTGATAAATCTGGAACTGCATTGCGGTTCACAGAAAGTCCTTGCATCCGAAGGAACGCTCGCGCATACCCTGTGCGGACATGGCGCGGACATGAGGACCTCAGGCAATGGCGCAAGCCCTCACCGACAAGATCATCAAGACGCTTCCGCCGCCACTTTCCGGCAACAGGATCGTGTACGATTCCGAAATGCGCGGCCTCGGCCTCCGCGTCACCGCCGCCGGCGCTCGATCGTGGATTTTCAACTATCGGTTCCGCGGCGCGGAGCGGCGGCTGACGATTGGCGACGCAGTAGCCTATCCGGTGCGGCTGGCGCGGGAGCGGGCGGCCGAGCTGCGGCGGATGCTCGATGGCGGCGAGGACCCGATGGCGGCCCGCGATGCCACCAGACGCGCGCCGAGCATGGCCGATTTCGCCGCGCGCTACCTCGCCGAGTATGCGGCCGGCCATCACAAGCCTCGGACTCGCGCGGAGGAGGAGCGGCTACTCAAGCTGTACATCCTTCCCGCTCTCGGGACGATGAAGCTTGCCGACATCAGCCGGCCGGACGCAGCTCGGTTGCACGCCAAGATGCACGAGACGCCGGTATCGGCAAACCGTGCGCTCGCTCAGCTGAGCGCGATCCTCGGGTGGGCGGAGCGCGTCGGCGAGCGCCCTGATGGATCGAACCCGTGCCGCTACGTGGACCGATACCCGGAGAAAGCACGGGAGCGGCTCGTAACTGCCGAGGAACTGGCGCGACTCGGCGAGGCGTTGGCGAATGCGGAAGCTGGAGGAATAGCGGACTGGCGAGCGGTGGCGCTGGTCAGATTGCTGACGTTCACCGGCGCGCGGCTTTCCGAAATCCTCGGGTTGCGGTGGGACTGGATCGACACGCAGGCCGGCACCGCGCGGCTGCCGGACTCTAAGACCGGCGCAAAGACCCTCTACCTTGGCGCCCCTGCCCTTGCAGTGCTGGCGCCGCTGCCGCGCACGGCCGGCAATGCGCACGTGCTGCCCGGCGAGCGGCCTGGTGCGCCTCTGGCGCCCCCGCAGAAGGCGTGGCAGCGCATCCGCCGCTCGGCGGGGCTGCCGGATGTCAGGTTGCACGATCTTCGGCATGCGTTCGCCAGCACCGCAGTCATGGCGGGCGACAGCTTGTTCATCGTCGGCAAGCTGCTGGGCCATCGGCAGGCGAGCACGACGGAGCGCTATTCGCACCTCGCCCCCGATCCTGCTCGCGCCGTGGCTGACCGGACGGGGGAGCGGCTGCGCGCTATGCTCGACGGCAACACGGTGGCCGAAATTTTGTCGCTGCCGGCCGGACGGCGAGCGTGAGCGAGTTCGCAGACGCCGGCTGGCGCCGCGAAAAACGAGGATGCAGTAGCAGACGGGACTGTTCGGCATCCTGCCCTTCCGCCTGACCCCGTCTACGATGCCGTTCAGGAGGCGAAAGATCAGGCTGAGGAAGCCGCCGCGCTGGCACTGGAAGTGCGCAGCCAACGCGGCCGGCTGGGCTGGCGCCCTGTCGAGGCCGGTGGAGACGGTAAGGCGGCACTACAGTTGATCGTGCGCTCCGTGCCGCTGTGTACCGTGGAAGAGGCCGCGCATCACCTGCTGGCCGCACTCTCCGATCCCGCCTCGCATGTGTACGCGACGCTGCCGGGCGAGCCATCGCCGCGTGCGGAAAAATGGGCGCAATTCAGTGTGGATGCCCGCACCGCGTCATTCATCGGACCCAACGGGGCACCGGAACATTGGATTTCGGAATTGCGTATTGTGAATCTGCGACCCCTTCGAGCGTGGCTCTCTGGCAAAATTCCGTCGGCCGCCTCCCCCCCGGAACAACGGCATGAGCAAAGCGAGAGGAGTGCGCTTGCGGTCGAGCGGCCCGAGGCGACTGCCACCCATCCTGAGCCACAATGGACGGACGAAGCAGCGGCGCAGTGGTTCAAGGAGCGCGTTAGGGAATGGCGGCGTGACTTGCCCCCGCCAACTGAACCTGAAGACCTCGCGGCGGCAGAAGCATACTTCGTTAAGGGCAATGTAATCCGAAAGAATTTCCGCAAATTACGCACGGATAACACTCCTCCTGTGTGGCGCAGGCAGGGGCCGCGTCGCCCTTGGGGGGACTTGTGAAATCTGCCGATCAATCTGCCAAACCGGAAACGCAGATTTAGGCCAGCGATTTTTGTGGCCTTATTGAAAGGCTCCGCACCAACACGGAGCCATACAGTGCCCGACGTTCTCTCTTCCGCGGCACACCTCGCCGCGCTGGCCACACCGCCGAACCTTACCGATCTAGTCGGCGATTTGTGGACGTACCAGCAGCTCGCCGCCGCGCTCGGATGCTCGGAGCGCAGCATCTACAACCTGATTGACCAGTTGCGCATCCCCTACGTCCGCGTTCTCGGCAAGCGGCTGGTCAAACCTGCCGATTTCCGCGCCGCGCTGGCGAAGCAGCAGGCGAACACTGCACCTCGCGGCCGTGGCCGGCCGCGGAAAGCAGCCTAACCACCCCACCCGCGCGGCCGGCGCGTGATGTGGTGGAAAAGCTTTGGAATGCACGGGGGCGTGCATCTGATACCTGATCTGCTGCCGCAGTGCAAGCCGCGCCTCCAACCCGGAGGCCGAAATGCCCGAATTATTTTTGCGAGTTTTGGACGGGACGCCAATCAGCACCACGCCTGCCATCACTGATAGCTTCGACTACACCTCGTTGACGGCGGAGGTTGCCGCCGCCGCGCGCAAAGCCGCTGAGACGATCCGGCGCGAGGTGCTGCGCACCATTCCCCTCGTCGGGCGGCACCTGTTGGCCGTCAAGGAAATGCTGCACCACGGCCAGTTCACCGCCTGGGCGCAGGCGGAGCTCGGGATGACCGCCCGAACCGCTCAGAACTACATGAACGCCGCCCGCTGGCTGGAGGGAAAACCGAAATCACTTGCGCATTTGCCGCCGACAGCGATCTACGCGTTGGCGTCACCGAAGGCACCCCCTGCCATCGTGCAAGGGATAGTGGAGGCGGCTGAGGCCGGCGCGCTGCCAGCCGCCAAGGCAATCGCCGAGCGCCTCCAGCTTGAGCGGGACCGGGAGCACGAACTGGCGCGAGAACTGGACCGGGTCGCACGACAGCATCCCGGCAAGAGTTCGAGCCGAATTACGGGTAATTGAGGAACGCAGACAACTCCGGCACACGCGGCAGATCGAGGCCAACCGCAAGCGGGAGGAACACGAAGAACGGGTCCGCGCAGATCGGCTACGTCCACTTGCCGCGCGTGTGTTTCACGCCCTTGGCGGCGATCTGGCCGCCGTCCTCGCCGCGCTGAACGACTGGAACGACGAGGCCACTCTTAAGCGTCTGTTGTCGGAGTGCGCACCGTGAACGCGGGCGCCGACGACAAGGCCACGCCGTTCAGCCTCGGCGAATACGCCTTGGTCAGGACGGACCAGGGCGGCGCAGAACTTCGGCAAGCGCGGCGCCCGGCGCCAAATGGGCGGGGAGCAGCGCTGTGATAGAAATCACGCGGTTGACAAAAACCGGCGGCCCGCTCACCAAGCGCATCGCCCTTGCCGAAGATGGCAAAGTGATAAGCGACGGCTCGGCGTGCGTCATGTCGTGCGGAACCGCGCACCGCGTTCGCCTGCCGACGCCCCAAGCCTTCGCGGCGCTGATCGGCGGCCTGGAACCGCATGAAGCGATTGCCCTCGGCGCGCTGCGGCCGGAACTGCCGGACGAGGTGCAGATCACCACCAAGCGCCGGCTGGAGGAAATGAACGGCGCAGCCGCGCCCGGCACAGCCGCGCGCACGGGCGGCCATATCGCCTACCGGCCGCAGCAACCCGCCTTCGTGCTGCTGGACTTCGACACCAAGGGTATGCCGGCGGCTGTGGCGGATCGCCTGAAGGCACTCGGTGGCTACTGGGCCGCTCTGGCAACCGTGCTGCCCGACCTGGCCGGCGTTGCCCGCGTCATGCGGCGATCGACCAGCGCGGGGTTGTTCCGCACAGATACCGGCGAGAAACTGCCAGGATCGAACGGCCTGCATGTCTTCGTGGCAGTGCAGGACGGCTGCGATACCGAGCGGTTCCTGAAGACGCTGCACGCCCGCTGCTGGCTGGCCGGGCTCGGCTGGATGATGGTCGGCGCTGGGGGGCAGATGCTTGAACGCAGCATCGTGGACCGCATGGTTGGCGCCCCTGAGCGATTGGTGTTCGAGGGCGCGCCCGTGCTTGCCATGCCGCTGGCGCAGGATCAGGAAAGCCGCCGCCCAGTGGCGACCGCGGGCGCGGCCCTGGACAGCGTTGCCGAGTGTCCGCCGTTGACTATCCTCGAACAGTCCCGGCTGCGCGAGTTGCGGGCGCGTGAGACGCAGCGGTTGGCGCCGGACGGCGCGCGGGCGCGGGGAGCGTTCATCACCGAACAGGCGCAGCGGATATCCAGCCGCACCGGCCTGACGCAGGAACAGGCCGCGCATGTCGTGACGCGCCAATGCGCCGGAGTCCTGTTGCCCGACGTGGTGCTGCCATTCGATGACGCGGAGTTAAGCGGCGCTACGGTCGGCGACGTGCTGGCCGATCCGGCCCGCTTCGAGGGCGCGACGCTCGCCGACCCGCTCGAAGGCATCGAGTACGGGGCCTGCAAGGCGAAGATCATGCTCCGGGCGGACGGGGCACCGTGGATTCATTCCTTCGCGCACGGCCGCACCGTCTATGAGCTGCGGTACGACGCTCGCGCCGCCGCTGCGGCACTCGACAAGGCGGGCAAGGATCAAGCCGCCGACACATTCGTGCAGATGGCGCTCAATGGCGATCTGACGGAGGACGACGCTGAACTGCTGCGCAATCAGACGGCGAACCGCGCCGGCATCGGCAAACGCGCCCTCGACGCGCGGCTGAAGCGCGCCCGCAAGGAGCGGATACGTAAGCGTCGTGGCGACAGCACGTCGGGTTTTGCTGGAGGGCGGTGAGCGTGGCGTGGCTATCGTGGGTGGCGCTGGAGGCTTTTGACGCGGTGTTTTTGATAGGCGGCGATTTCGCGGGCCAGTGGCAGACGGGCGTCGAAGCGCAGATGGGTGATGGACGTGAAGGCCGCATTCTCAACGTCCGGCCCAAGGTCGAGTTTGCAGACGATCCCGCCTTCATCGCCCGCGTAGCTGATCCATGTGATTGTGGCCTGAGCCGGGACCGCCGGCCCAGAGTTCTGGCGTCGCAGCACGTCCTTGCAATTCCGGCGTCAGGCGTGCCGGGACCGGCAGAGCGTCATTCAGCTTCGCGATCAGACGTTCGGTGATCTCCGGATGGTCGATCATGCAGCCCTGGCCTGCTGCATCGCGATTTCCGCGGTTGCTGTCTGCCCTTGCCAGTTCCATGGCAGCAGCGTGTGCAGGTCGCAAATCTTGGTGCGGCCGGAGACAACGCGTTTGAGCACGTCGGTGAGCCAGGCCATCGGCTCGATGCCATTCAGTTTGGCGGTCTGGATCAGCGTCATGGCGATCGCCCAATGACGTGCTCCGCCGTCGGAACCGGCGAACAGCGCATTCTTGCGCGTCAAGGTATGCGGGCGGATGGCGCGCTCCACGACATTGGTGTCCATCTCGATGCGGCCGTCGTCGAGGAACGCGACCAGGCCGGGCCAGTGTCGGATCGCGTAGCGCATCGCCTTCGCCAGATCGGACGTGCCGGAGACGCGTTCGACATGCTCGAGCAGCCATTCATGCAGGCCTTCGACGATCGGTCGACTTCGCTCCTGGCGCACCTGCCGTCGGTGTTCGGCGGACTGACCACGGATCCCGGCCTCGATCGCGTAGAGAGCGGCGACGCGGGCCAGCAGTTCGGCGGCCAGCGGCGACTTCGTCGAAGCGTGGAACTGGAAGAAGTCGCGCCGCATGTGCGCCCAGCAGAAGGCCAGCCGCACCGATCCGTCGGCGCGATCGCCGGCCAGGCGCTTGAACCCCGCATACCCGTCGACCTGTAGCACGCCGCCGAAGCCGGCCAGATGTTCGGCGGGCCGCGCGTCCTTGCGGTCCTGCGAATAGACATAGGCAACGCAGGGATGTGACGGACCGCGCCACGGCCGGTCATCGACAGCGTAGCACCAGAGCCGGCCAGTCTTGGTCCGCCCGCGGCCGGGATCGAGCACCGGTAGTGTCGTGTCGTCGGCAAACACTTTTGTCGACGACAGCACCGTGCCGAGCACTAATTCATAGAGCGGCGTCAGCCACCAGCAGGCACTCCCCACCCAGTTGCTCAGCGTCGCGCGGTCAAGCGACACGCCTTGCCGTGCCAGCATCTGCGTCTGCCGGTACAGCGGCAGGGAATCGCAGAACTTGCTGACCACGACATGCGCGATCAGTGCTTCGGTCGGCATGCCCCTGTCGATTGGCCGCTCCGGCGCCGGCGCCACCACCACGGCGCATTCACAGGCGCGGCAGGCGTAGCGCGGGCGCCGCGTGACCCGCACGCGCAGTTGCGCCGGCACGATGTCGAGTTGCTCGGTGCGCGCCTCGCCAATGCAGTGCATGGCGCCGCCGCAGCAAGGACAGGCCATGGGCTCGGCATCGATCACCACTTCGTAGCGGGGCAGATGTGGCGGCAACGCGCCGCGGTTGCGGGCGGGGCGATCGGTGCGGGGGTTTGCCGGCCGATCTCCGGTTGGTTCGGCCGCATCCTGACTGGCCTGGTTCTCGGCAACCGTCTGCTCGAGATCCTCAAGGCCGAGCTGCAACTGCTCGTCGGTCAGCTGCTCGGAGCGGCGGCCAAACTGGTGGCGCGCCAGACGCTGCAGCAGCAGTCGCAGCCTGTCATTCTCCGCGTACAGCTCACGCAGCATCTGCTGCAGCAAGGCGGGATCGTTCGGCAGGGGGGCAGGGTCGATCGGCACGGTGCCATGGTGAACGACGCCGCCGCGTCGGGGCCAGAGTTTGTGCGAAGGTTCGGCAAAGTTTCAGCCGGCGAGTTCGGGTCTGCGGCGTGCGGCCGGCGCCCGCCACTCGCAGCCGTCGAGCAGCGCCGCCAGTTGCGCCGAGGACAGCATAATCCGTCCCGTCGTGCTCGCCGACGGCCACGCGAACTGGCCGCGCTCCAGCCGCTTGGTCAGCAGGCACAGGCCGATGCCGTCGTGCCAGATCAGCTTGATCAGCCCGGCGCGACGCCCACGGAAGGCAAACACGGCGCCGCCGAACGGATCATCGCTCAGGCTCTGCTGCACCAGCATTGCCAGACCCACCATGCCCTTGCGCATGTCGGTGACGCCGCAGGCCAGATACACGCGCAGCCCCGGCGCGAGCGTGATCATCGACGGCCCAGCGCCTCCAGCACCCGACGGAGCGCACGGCCATCGACCTCGGCGTCCACGCGCAGCGACACACCGCTCGGCAGCATGATCTCGATCATTCCGATGGCGTGCGCCGGTGCGGGCGGTCGAGGCGGCGCGGTCTCGCTGATCAGCGCCGGTTCCGATGCGCCTGGCAAGGCCAGCGCTGTCTCCACCTCGGCAAACCGCGGCACGGCGCGTTCGATCATCGTCCCCGGCATGCCCAGCAATTGACGACGCCACGTGTAGAGCTGCCCGGAGCTGATCGCGTACTTGCGCGCGACCTCCGTCGGCGTCAGCTCAGAGCCCAGGCTCTCCGCGACAATCTCACGCTTCTGCTCCAGTGCCCACGAGCGCCGGCGCTCGCCCCGCGTGATGATCTCCATCGGACGATTGCGTGCACTCTTACGACCAGTCGTATGAGCGCTCTCGTCCAGCCCGCGCGTCTGCACAACTTCGTCCATCAACGCCTTGCATCACAGCAACGCATCGCGCCGCCATGTGCCGCCACCACGACGCTTACGCGGATACAGCAGGCCGCGGAGGAAGAGCGGCAGCACCGCATCGCCGAGCGGCGCGATCCTCGGCCGCAGATACCCGCACCCGCGCCGGACGCGCCTTGGCTGCCGCAGATGCAGGTGTTGAACGATGTGCTGGGGGCATCACGCGCACCCGAGCCGCCGGCTCGCGACATTGACGGGTGGATGACAGGCGTGCGGGTGCGGCCCGTCGCCACCATGCACACGCTGACCGCGGGCGGCTGGAATTCAGGCCGAGACCGAAGAGACGCGCCTGCCCGCGCCAGATCAGCCCTTGTTGACCCGGCTGGACGAAGCGCAGCTCGGCGAGCTGATCGAGCGGCATATCGAGCACGTCGATGCGGAGGGCCGCCCGGTGCATCTCGCGTTGCCGTTCGTCAAGCATTACCTCACGCGGCACGACGGCGCGCTGCCCGTCATGTCCGCGGTCGCCACCTTGCCGATGGTGCTCCCGGACGGGACGATCCTGTCCGGCCGCGGGCTGATGCGGGAGCGCGGCATCGTCTTCCGGGTGCCCGATGAGCTGCAGAAACTTCTGCCCGCGCCAGCGGAATGCACGCTCTCCGCCGTGGCGGAGGCGATGCGGTTCCTGACGGACGAGTGGCTTTGCGACGTGACGACCAACTATGCCGGCAAGTGCGTCATCGTCGCCGTGGCGCTGACTATCCTGGAACGGCTGTTGCTGCCGGAGCGGCCGGCGTTCTTCATCACGGCCGGCCAGCGCGGCGGCGGCAAGACGACAACCGCCAACATGATCGCCATCGCCATCCTCGGCCGGCGGGCCTCCGCCGCGGCGTGGTCGCCGAATGACGAAGAGCGGCGCAAGGCGCTGCTGGCCTATCTCGGCGAGGGCATACCGTTCATCGTATGGGACAACATCCCGCGCGGCGCCGCCATCTCCTGCCCGTCGATCGAGAAGGCGCTCACCGCGGAAACCTACAGCGACCGCGTGCTGGGCGTGTCCGATACCCGAACCGTCCCGGCAACCGCCGTGCAGGTGTTCACCGGCAACAACATCGCGGCCCGCGGCGATCTGGCGTCGCGCTCGCTGTCGGTTCGTCTCACCGTTGAACGGCCCGACCCGGAGAACCGCGACTTCGTTCACCCCGATCCGCTCGCCTGGACGGAGGCGAACCGCGGCCGAATCCTGCGCGCGGCCTATGTGATCGCGCTCGGCAACCCGCGCCTTCGTGCGAGTAATCCCCCGGCCGCCGAGACTCGCTTCAAGATGTGGTGGCACCTGGTCGGATCGGCCATCGAACACGCGGCCGCGCAGCACGCGGCGCACGTCGCCGCTGCCACGATGGACGCGCACAAGACCTGCAAACCGGCGCCGATCAGCTTCCGCAGCCTGTTCGTGGCAGGCGAAGCCGACGAAGAACAGACCGCGACGCTCGCGACCGTACTGCACGTGATGCGCGCCAAATGGCCGGACGGCTGCACGGCGAGCGATGTGGCGAGGTACGCCGGAACAGCCGAGGAAGGCGCGATAGCGTTCAAATCGGCACTCGAACAGGCTAGCGGCAAGGCGATCAAGATCGTCACGCCCACCGTCATTACCTGGCGGCTCAAGGCTGTAGCCGATGCACCTGTGCAGGCGGACGATGAGGTAATCGCCCTGCGATATGTGCCGGATGACCACGGCGGACTCTATTCGGTCGCACCCCTCCGGGGGCCGGGCTGACCGTGCAGGAACCTGCGGAACCTGCGGAACTTTTCAGCCCATTCTTTATAGCTGAGCATGTGATTTGAGATTAACTAAAATACATACTTCTAGAGTTCGGATGGGCCAAAAGGTTCCGCAGGTTCCGCAGGTTCCGCATCGGCGGACTGGCACGCAATATTCTTCTCGCCAAAGAGGCGGCTCATATCGCCTCCCGCGCTCCCACTCCGCGCGGGCCCGCGCGACGCGGCGCCATTCGGAGAGGCGCGGGCAGGAGACACCGAGATCGGAGAGGGTGGCGGCCGGCGCCGGCTCCGGCGTGGGGCGCCGCGGGGGAGGCTCGGGACAATTGTCCGAAGCTCGGACGTTTACCGGGCGCCCGTGCTGCGCCAGTTCCCCCATCCGCATTTCGGCGCGGAATATTCCCGATTTAGCCCGTCCACTGATTGTTAATCTGGCGCAACAGGCGAGAATCATATCAGGTGGTCAATGGTTTACCAGAGCACGCGCCGAGCCATGTCCGCACCATGTCCGCAATCCGCCAGCGATTTCCCGCCAGCGCCCGCGCCGCGAGGCCACGCCATGGACGCTATCTTGACTATTTTGGTCGAGAAGGCCGGCAGCACCCACGCCGCCACCATGGCGCTGCGCAGGCGCCCCCCACGCGCAAACGCCACCGCGCAACTGGCGCGCAGCCCCGCCAGCGGCTTGCCGGTGCCAGCCGCACCCGCCGATGGCGCCCGCGCCTGTACGGGCCACCACCGCCCACCCTGCCCCGGCAGACGGGGCCACATCCAAACGCCACCACGCGCCCGCGCTGCGGCATCGCCAGCGGCTCCGCGGCGCCGGCAGCACGATCACACGCGCCGAAGTGGCCCTGGCGCCATGAAGGGGTTTTTAGACCGCGCGCGCGGGTTTCTCGGGGTTTTAGGTGTGGTGGGCGGATGCTGGCGCGCGAGCCGGACGAACTGGGAGGGGCCGGCAGAACCCGGCGAGCCTGTCGCGCGGACTGCCGCTTGGCAGCTTCGAGATGTGGGCCGCGTGGATACGCGACCCGCTGCTGACACTCGGCTGCGCCGATCCGGTGCAGCGCATCCGCGACGCCAAGGCGGGCGACCCCCGACGCCGCTTCGTCGCCGACCTGTTCACGGCATGGTGGCAGAAGCACGAGAACAAGGCGATGAAGGCGGCGGACCTCGCCGAGCCGTTGCAGGTGATGCTGAATCCGCAAGGGCGCGGCCGGCGATATGTCGCGGAACGGCTGATGCAGATGAACGGCACGCGCTGCGGCGGCTTCGTCCTGATCTACCAGCCGCCGGCCCGCGACGGCGCCAAGAACGGCGGAACCTATGCGCTGGCAATGACCGAATCGCGCGCGGAGTAGCACACGGCATCCAACTCATCCCACTCATCCGAAACTGCCTCCGAGGCGACCCATGTGGATGACCGGGATGGGTGGGGTGAGTTGGATGCCTTGCACCGCTGAGGACGGAGCGGCGGGTGAGGTGCAACGGCCGGGGAACGGACCGACGCTGATTATGCACCGCCTTACCGCCCGGTCGCCCGCCAATTCCCTTGCCGATGCAGCAACAAACAGGCCATGCTGACGGTTAGCCTGTCTTAAAGAATCGCCAACGATACGTCGCGCAGAGGGAACGGACGGCGATGGAGAGCTTCGACTTCTTCAACCAGCCGATTATCAACTCTCCCTACGCCTACCCCGGCCGCCACTGGGAGCTGGATGCCGACGGGCAGCCGACCAATTGGCTGATCGAGAAGCGCCGCCGCTCGGAGCTGATTACGCCGGTCCCCAAGCCGAAAAAGCGTCGCGGCAAGGGCGTGCAAGTGGAGATGGTACTGGGCGGCGCCGACGACCTTTCGACCACCGCGCAGGAGTACAACCCGACCCCGATCATCAACGAAATCCGCGGCTACGCGGAGTCTTGGCGCGCCCTGCCGAACCCCGACCAGTGGCAGGTCACGCCGGAGACGGCGCGGTTGCTGCAGCACTGGCGGCACCACCGGTTCCAGGGCGTCAAGCCGTTCTTCTGCCAGATTGAGGCGGTGGAGACGGCGATCTGGCTCGCCGAGGTGGCGCCGAAATGGGGCGCGCGGCGGGCGAAATTCCTCGACCACCTGAAGGCCGCCAACGAGCAGGCCAACCCGGCACTGCTGCGCACCGCGCTCAAGCTCGCGACCGGCGCCGGCAAGACGACCGTCATGGCGATGCTGATTGCATGGCAAACCGTTAATGCCGTCCGCCACCCCAACAGCAAGCTGTTCTCGCGCGGCTTCCTGATCGTCGCCCCCGGCCTGACCATCCGCGACCGGCTGCGCGTGCTGCAACCGAACGACCCGGAGAGCTACTACCGGCACCGCGACCTCGTCCCCGGCGACATACTGCGGGAGGTGGAGAGTGCGAAGATCGTCATCACCAACTACCACGCCTTCCGCCCGCGCGAGACCATCGAGATGGCGAAGACGACGCGAGCGCTCGCGCAGGGGCATGGCCCGCCGCTGCAGACCCTGGAAACCGACGGACAGATCATCCGCCGCGTCATGCCCGACCTCATGGGCATCAAGAACATCGTCGTGCTGAATGACGAGGCGCATCACTGCTACCGGGAAAAGCCGAAGGCCACCGACACCGACACCGACAAGCTCACCGGCGACGAGAGGGAGGAAGCGAAGCGCAACAACGAGGCCGCGCGACTGTGGATCTCCGGGCTGGAAGCGGTGAAGCGCAAGCTCGGGCTGCGCGCCGTCTATGACCTCTCCGCGACCCCGTTCTTCCTGCGCGGCTCGGGCTATGCCGAAGGCACGCTGTTCCCCTGGACGGTCAGCGACTTCTCGCTGATGGACGCGATCGAGTGTGGCATCGTCAAGCTGCCGCGCGTGCCGGTCGCCGACAACATCCCCGGCGGCGACATGCCGAAGTTCCGCGACCTGTGGGAGCACATCCGCCGCGACATGCCAAAGAAAGGGCGCGGCCAGGCCGGCCCGCTCGATCCGCTGAAGCTGCCGCCGCCGCTGCTGACGGCGCTGGAAGCCCTGTACGGCCACTATGCCCGCACCTTCGCGCTGTGGGAGGAGAAGAAGATCAGCGTCCCGCCTGTCTTCATCGTGGTGTGCAACAACACCTCCACGTCGAAGCTGGTGTACGACTACATCTCCGGCTTCACGCGCACGTCCGAAGACGGCGCCGAGACGTTCGAGTACGGCCGGCTGGCCCTGTTCCGCAACCACGACGACTACGGCACCCGCCTCCCCCGCCCGCGCACGCTGCTGATCGACAGCGAGCAGCTCGAATTCGGCGACTCGCTCGACAAGGATTTCCGCGACATGGCGGCCGACGAGATCGAGCGGTTCCGCCGCGATTTGGTCGATCGCACAGGCGACATCCGTGCCGGCGAGACCATGACCGACCAGGACCTGCTGCGCGAGGTGATGAACACCGTCGGCAAGCAGGGGCGGCTCGGCGAATCGGTGCGCTGCGTCGTCTCCGTCTCCATGCTGACGGAAGGCTGGGATGCCAACACCGTCACCCACATCCTCGGCGTGCGCGCGTTCGGCACGCAGTTGCTGTGCGAGCAGGTGGTCGGCCGCGCGCTGCGCCGCCAGTCCTACGAACTGAACGAAAGCGGCCTGTTCAACGTCGAATATGCCGACATCCTCGGTGTACCGTTCAACTTCGCGGCCAAACCGGTCGTCGTCGCCCCCACCGCGGCGCGCGAGACGGTGCGCGTGCAGGCGGTGCGGGAGCGGGCGGCGCTGACCATCCGCTTCCCCCGCGTCGAAGGCTACCGCGTCGAGTTGCCGGCGGAACGGCTGACCGCCGCCTTCGGCCCGGACTCCGTGCTGGTGCTGGACCCGGACCTGGTCGGCGCGACGCGCGTCGTGCAGCAGGGGATCATCGGCGAGGCCGCGGAACTGAATCTGGCTCATCTGCAGGACGTGCGGCAATCGACGGTACTGTTCCACCTCGCCCACTACCTGATGCAGCAGCAGTTCCGCGACCCCGGCGAGAACCCCAAGCTGCACCTGTTCGGCCAACTCAAGCGCATCGCGCGCCAGTGGATGGACGGCTACCTGCGCTGCGTCGGCGGCACCATGCCGGCGCAACTGCTGTATCGCGAACTCGCCGACATGGCCTGCGAGCGCATCAAGGCCGCGATCACCGTCAGCCTCGCCGGGGAGCGGCCGGTGCTGGCGGTCCTCGATCCGTTCAACCCGACCGGCTCCAGCGAATTCGTCAACTTCACCACGTCGAAGGACACCTACGTCACCGATGCCCGACGCTGCCACGTCAACCGCGTCGTGCTCGACAGCGACTGGGAGGCCGAGTTCTGCCGCGTGGTGGAGGCGCATCCGCGCGTGCGCGCCTACGTAAAGAACCAGAATCTCGGGCTGGAGGTGCCGTACCGCGCCGGCAGCACGCCGCGCCGCTACCTGCCGGATTTCATTGTGCGGCTCGACGACGGACAGCCCGATCCGCTGAACCTGATCGTCGAGATCAAGGGCTATCGCGGCGAGAACGCCAAGGAAAAGGCGAACACGATGCGCGCCTACTGGATACCGGGCGTGAACAATCTTGCTCGTTTCGGCCGCTGGGCCTTCGCCGAGTTCACGGCCGTTTATGAGATCGAGGCGGGGTTCGCCGCCCTTGTCGAGGGCCTGCTCGGCACGGTGCGCGATGCCGCGTGACCGCACCCCCCAACGTCTGGCCGCCGCCGCGCCGCCGGTTCTATGCTCGCCGCCATGCCCGTGACCGCGCCCGCCGTCCCGCCGGCCCTGCTCGATCCCGTCGTGGCCTATTTCCGGCCGCGCCGGGTGATCCTGTTCGGCTCCCGCGCGCGCGGCGAGGCGCGGGAGGACAGCGATATCGACCTGCTCGTGGTGGTGGATGACGACACGCCGGCCGAACGGCTGACGCTGGACGCGGGCTTCGAGGCGCGCCTGCCCTACCGCCTGCCGGCCGACGTGATCCCGTGCCGGGAAACCACATTCCGCCGCAAGAGCCGCATCGTCGGCACGCTGGCGCACGCCGCACTGCACGAGGGCGTGGTGGTCTATGAGCGGCCCTGATGCCGCCGCCGAGGCCGAGCGGCGGCAGGAGGCCGCGCGCTGGTTCGCCGTGGCCGTGGCCGACCGGCGCGCCGTTCGCCTGTGCCTCTCCGCCGTGCCGCCGGAGGCGGGGATCGCTGCCTATCACTGCCAGCAGGCCGCGGAGAAGCTGATGAAGGCGCTCCTCGTCCTCGCCGACATCCCGTTCGGCCGCACGCATGATCTCGCCCGCCTCGGCGACCTCGCCGCCGCCCGCGATCCCGCGCTGCAATCCCTGCTGGCGCGGATCGGGCGCGTGACCGTCTGGGGCGTCGCCTATCGCTACCCCGCGCTGGAGGACACCGCCGAGCCGTCGCCTGCCGCGCTGCGCGAGGCCGAGGCGATGATCGACCGTCTGGCCGACGCGGTGCGCGCCGCCCTCGCCCCGCCGCCATAACGATACCCCGCCCCGCCGCCCCGCCCGCAGGAAACGCCGCATGCCGCCGAAAGACATCCAGGTCGAAACCCTCCGCCACAAGGACGCCAAGCGCCGGAACATCCCCACCGCGGAACTGGAGACGGTGATGCGGGCGGAGGACAAGTCGCCCATCCGCCTCGCCTACGAACGGCGCAACCGCGACCTCGATCCGCAACTGGTCTGGCGCGGCAAGGACGAGCAGGACTGGTCGCGACCTGATCGTGCAGGCGCCGCCGCTGTATATCCAGGAGAAGGTGCATCCGAAGGTCCTGATCGACGACCTGATCCGCCAGTCGCGCGAGCGCGCAGAGGCAGGCGGCGCCGGCGACCGACCTGTTCGCCGACTTCAACGGCCTGCCGGACAAGGAGGCAGCGACCGAGTTCTACCGCCACGACGCCAACTGGTCGAACCGGATGATCCTCGGCGACTCGCTGTCGGTGATGGCGAGTCTGGCGGAGCGCGAGGGTCTGCGCGGGCAGGTGCAGTGCATCTATCTGGACCCGCCGTACGGCATCAAGTTCAACAGCAACTTCCAATGGTCCACTACGTCGCGCGATGTGAAGGACGGCAACAAGGACCACATCACGCGCGAGCCGGAGCAGGTGCGCGCGTTCCGCGACACCTGGCGCGACGGCATCCATTCCTATCTGACCTATCTGCGCGACCGGCTGACCGTGGCGCGCGACCTGCTGCATGAGAGCGGGTCGATCTTCGTGCAGATCGGTGATGAAAACGTGCATCGCGTGCGGGCGGTGATGGATGAGGTGCTTGGACCCGACCAGTTCGTCTCACAAATCACTGTGCAGAAGACCGGCGGCCTCGGCGGCACCGGGCTGCGAAACGTTGCGGACTATGACCTGCCCGCCGCGCCGCGAAGTTGGCTTGGGATCAGTTCGACGCTGCGCCATGCTCAGCCTGCTTCCATGTCTGTCCGTCCCGCACGATCGCGTTGAGGATGGTCAGCATCTTGCGGGCGATGCGATGAGGGCGACGATCATGGGCTTTCCGGCGGCGAGCAGCCTGTCGCGGAACGCCTTGAGCACCGGGTTGTAGCGGGCGCCGACCATGGCCGCCATGAACAGGGCCGAGCGCACCCTTGCCCGACCGCCGCCGATGAAGCTTTTGCCCTTCCACTGGCCGGACTGGCGGGTCCACGGTGCCTGACGGCGGGCGCCGCCATGATCCAGTATGTGGCTCTAACCTCGATCGTGCGCTAATCCATCTTCCGACCTATGGGTCTGAGTTCAGCGGTAGCCTCTTACGCCGCCGCCGAACCGCCGCGTCGTCGATGTCGGTTTCCAGAGCCGAGAGTTCCTTCTGCAAGGCTGCGAGCAGACGCCGATGCTCTTTTCAGACGCTTGGCGGTCAGACGCTTCTGGCGCTGACGTTCGGCGACCATCATGTCGATGATCTACCACGCCGCGCGACCAGATCGGCCAGATGCCGGTGTCGGTCGTCAAATCGCCGCACCGGTTTGGATCGTGCCACACGAAGCGGATCAGTGTTATAAAGCGGCGGTCTTGCGAGCTGCTCAAAGCCCGGGCGAGGCCCGCACCTGGGCGGGATTGACCACCACCACCGGCAGGCCGGCGCCGGCGAGGGTCGCGGCAACGACGGTTTCGTAGCCGCCGGTCGCTTCGAGCGCGATCACGCTCGCCGCCAGCGGTTCGAGATGACCGAGCAGCTCACGCAGCCCGGATGCATCGCGCGTGACCGCAAAGCTATCTCCCGAAGGACGCACCGCTACGTCCAGCCGGTCCTTCGAGACGTCGATACCAACAACGATGGCGTCCATCCTATCCCGTCCTTGCGCAATCGGGCTTCGCTGGCGGCCCAAGCGACTGTTCGGGTTCGATGGAACGACGAACGGGGAACCAGGCTCCCCCACGGGCTTGGCGTCCCTCAGGGGTATCGGTCTCCCGCCCGCCACCGCACCGTCGAGCTTACACGATGACGACGTATCCAAGTTAGCATCTACTTTTGGACGACTACCCCGTATTCGAAATCAATAACGTCTGGACGGATATCGCGAGTCCACCAGACAAGATATATGTCGTTCAAGTCGCACAGTCGCTTGGTCGAGCGCTGCATTCTCATGACCACCGACCCCGGCGACCTCGTGCTCGACCCCACCTGCGGCTCCGGCACCACCGCCTATGTCGCCGAGCAATGGGGACGGCGCTGGATCACCATCGACACCTCGCGCGTCGCCCTGGCGCTCGCCCGCGCGCGCATCATGGGCGCGCGCTATCCCTACTACCTGCTCGCCGACTCGCCGCGACGGCCAGATCAAGGAAGCCGAGGTCACGCGCACCGCGCCGAAGGAGGCGCCGACCCACGGCGACATCCGCCAGGGCTTCGTCTATGAGCGCGTGCCGCACATCACGCTGAAATCCATCGCCAACAACGCCGAGATCGATGTGATCTGGGAGAAGTGGCAGCCGACGCTGGAGACGCAGCTGCGCGGCGCTGAACGCGGCACTCGGCAAGTCCTGGCAGGAATGGGAAATCCCGCGCGAGGCCGATGCGGCTTGGCCGGAACCGGCGCGCAGCGGCTGCACGCGCGAATGGTGGCAGGCGCGCATCGCCCGCCAGAAGGAGATCGACGCCTCGATCGCCGCCAAGGCCGAGTTCGAGTACCTCTACGACAAGCCCTACGAGGATCACGGCCGGGTGCGCGTCGCCGGCCCGTTCACGGTGGAAAGCCTCTCGCCGCATCGCGTGCTCGCCGTCGATCAGGACGACGAGCTGGTCGACACCGCCGAGGCCGCGGAGGGCAAGCGCCGCGCCGACCCGGCCGCCGCGGAGGAGACCGACTTCGCGCACCTGATGCTGGAGCAATCTGCAGCACCGCCGGCGTGCAGCAGGCGCACAAGGAAGACCGCATCACCTTCACCGCGCTCACCGGCTGGCCCGGCCATTTCATCTGCGCCGAGGGCCGCTTCATGGAGGGCGATGACGCGAACGCCGCGCCGCCATCTTCATCGGCCCGGAGTTCGGCACCGTCTCCCGCCCCGACCTGGTCGCCGCGGCGCGCGAGGCGGCGCGACGCCGGCTTCGACGTGCTGATCGCCTGCGCCTTCAACTACGACGCCCACTCCGCGGAGTTCGACAAGCTCGGCCGCATCCCGGTGCTGAAGGCGCGCATGAACCCCGACCTGCACATGGCCGACGAGCTGAAGAACACCGGCGCCGGCAACCTGTTCGTCATCTTCGGCGAGCCGGACATCGACATCGAGGACGCCGGCGACGGCAGAGCTGCGCGTGAAGATCAAAGGCGTGGACGTGTTCAAGCCGCAGACCGGCGAAGTCGAATCCGGCGGCCCCGACAGGATCGCGCTGCTGGTTGCTCGACACCGACTACAACGAGGAAAGCTTCTTCGTCCGCCACGCCTACTTCCTCGGCGCCAACGACCCCTACAAGGCGCTGAAGACGACGCTGCAAGGCGGAGATCGACGAGGAAGCCTGGCAAAGCCTCTACAGCGACACGTCACGCCCGTTCGCCCAAGCCACAGTCCGGCCGCATCGCGGTGAAAGTGATCAATCACCTCGGGGACGAGGTGATGAAGGTGTTCAAGGTCTGAGCAAACGGCAGCGAGAAACGTGCATGATAATCCCGCACCCCGTGAATGAGACGCAACGTCGTTTCAATAGGCTTTGCGAGCTTGGTGGTGGCCGCGCCGGGGGGCCAGCTCGTACAAAAGTGCAGGAACTCCTCCGGGAGAGCGGGAAGAAGCTGAACGTGATGGCTTATGACGAAATCACATCAAGCCTCGCGGAGGACCGAAGCTACAACCCCTGGTACGTGTGCTTCGCGGTAGCGTTGGCCTGGGGCCATCTCGCAACACTCGACCTGCAATTCACCGGAGCCGCCGTCAGGCTACTTGCAGATTGGAACGACCGTGACCTGCGTATTGCGAGGCGATACCACAATGAGCGTGGTCCTGAACCCATAGAGCAGTCCTTGAGGGGCGGCTATATGCTCTTCAGAAAGGTCATCCTGCCCGACAGGCTGCCGAATAGCTTGCGCCAGTACGCGCGGGCGCAAGAGCGATGGCTCAGCGCGATCCAATCGCCCAATCGGCCCCCGTATATCGGGGCCTGGAACGCGACCGCCATGTTCATGGTCGCGCTCTTTTCCGATCGCGTTCTCGCCGCGCAGTTCACGCGCCGGGAGCCTATGCTGCCGCCGGGCGGCCCAATCTACAACGCCCTCTCCATCCTCTACCGGACGCATTTCCTCACCCGTCCGCCCGCGGGTTCAGACCTCGATGACGAGGCATTCGAGCCGGGCGCCATCTACGAAAACAATGCACTGTTCGAAGACATTCTGATCGGTTGCCCCGATTGGAACCTGCTCGACGTGCACAGCGGCCTGTACATGCTCGGCACGCGGCTGGCTGAATTCGAACTCTCTGGTTCACCTGGTAGGAACACCTCACCGGTGGAATTCCTGATCGCCGACACGTTCACTGACAGCCTCGGGCGACTGACCGGCGCGGAACAGAAGGCGGTGAAGACCACCGCATTCGATCTGCAACTCAATCTAGCCAGTCCGGGCCTGCACTTCCACAAACTCGACCGCGCGAAGGACCCGCGCTTCTGGTCGGTGCGCGTCAGCGCCGATATCCGCCTGATCGTCCACCGCACCGAGGCGACGCTGCTGCTCGCCTATGTCGGCCACCACGACGACGCCTATGGCTGGGGGGAGCGGCGCAAGATCGAACGCCACCCCACCACCGGCGCGGCGCAGCTGGTCGAGGTGCGCGAGCGGGTGGAGGAGGTCGTGCATCCCGCCGCCGCGCCGTCGCCCTCCGTCGCGGCGCCGCGCCTGTTCGACGGCATCGCGGATGCGGCGCTGCTCGGCTACGGCGTCCCGCCCGAGTGGCTCGCCGACGTGCGGCAGGCGACGGAGGACACGCTGCTTGACCTCACCGGCCATCTGCCAGCCGAGGCCGCAGAGGCGCTGCTGAACCTCGCCACCGGCACCACGCCGCCGGCGCCGGTCGCGACACCCCCGACGGTCGATCCCTTCGCCCACCCCGACGCGCAGCGGCGCTTCCGCGTGCTGGACAACTCCGAGGAACTGGAACGCGCGCTCGACTACCCGTGGGAAAAGTGGTTGGTCTTCCTGCATCCCGCCCAGCGGCAACTGGTGGAGCGGGACTACACCGGCCCGGCGCGCATCGCCGGTTCGGCCGGCACCGGCAAGACCATCGTCGCGCTGCACCGCGCCGCCTATCTCGTTCGCCGGAACCCCGAGGCGCGGGTGCTGCTCACCACGTTCTCCAAGGCTCTCGCCAACGCGCTGCGCGCGAAACTGCAGGTGCTGGCGGGCAACGAGCCGGGCATCCTGGCGCGCATCACGGTCAGCCCGCTCAGCGCCGTCGGCTACGACCTCTATACGCGCCGCTTCGCCCAGCCGAACATCGCCCCGCCCGCGCTGATCCACACGCTGCTGGGCCGCGCCGCCGCCGCGCTGCCGGACGCGCGGTTCACCCCGTCCTTCCTGTTCGGCGAGTGGTCGGACGTGGTGGACGCCTGGCAGTTGCGGACCTGGGAGAGCTACCGCGACGTGCCCCGTCTCGGCCGCAAGACGCGGCTCGGCGGCAAGCAGCGCGAGGCGCTGTGGATGATCTTCGCGCAGGTCCGCGGCGGCCTCGCCGAGCGCAAGGTCATCACCTGGCCCGACCTGTTTTTCCGGCTGATGGAGACGGATGGGAAGGGCGCGGCGCCGTTCGACTTCGCCGTGGTGGACGAGGCGCAGGACGTGGGGATCGCCGAGTTGCGTTTCCTCGCCACGCTTGCGCGCCGGCCGGACGCGCTGTTCTTCACCGGCGACCTCGGCCAGCGCATCTTTCAGCAGCCGTTTTCGTGGAAGTCCGTCGGGGTCGATGTGCGCGGCCGGTCGTTCACATTGCACATCAACTACCGCACCAGCCAGCAAATCCGGCGCTGCGCCGACGCGCTGCTGCCCCCCGCGATCGCCGACGTGGACGGCGTGGCCGAGGGAAGGCGCGGCACCGTCTCCGTGCTCTCCGGGCCGGCGCCGACTGTTGCTCTGTTCGCCGATGCGGCGGAGGAGGCCGTGGCCGCCGGCCAATGGCTCACCGACCGGCTGGCCGAGGGGATACGGCCCGAAGAGATTGGGCTGCTGGTGCGCTCACCCATCCAACTCATCCGTGCGCGCGCCGCGGCGAAGCGGGCGAAGCTCGACACCGTGGAGTTGAGCGACAAGGTTGAAGCGACCGAGGGTTGCATCTCGATCGCCACTATGCACCTGGCGAAAGGGTTGGAGTTCCGCGCCGTGGCCGTGCTGGCCTGCGACGAGGACGTGCTGCCGCTGCAGGAACGCATCGAGGAAGTGGCCGACGAGGCGGACTTGGAGGACGCCTACGACACAGAGCGGCACCTGCTCTACGTGGCCTGCACGCGGGCGAGGGAGAACCTGCTGGTTACGGGCGTTCGGCCCGGCTCGGAGTTTCTCGCCGACCTCCGCTCCGGACACTAGGCCGCGTGGACAAACCTGAACCAGAGCCGGATGGCGGCGAGCAGGACGAAGCCGAGGAAGCTGGTGTCGTCCTGATCGTAGCGGGTGGCGACGCGGCGGCTGTTCTTGAGGCGATTGAAGCACCGCTCGATGCGATTGCGCAGCGCATAGACGCGGCGGTTGACTGAGGACTGGACGATGCGGTTGCGCTTGGTGGGGATTTCCGGTGCGGCGCCGCGATCGCGCGCATCCTGGCGGATGGCGTCGCTGTCATAGCCGCGATCGGCCAGCAGCATGCCGGGATCGCTGTCGCGTTCTGCCATGAGGTCTGGATAGGCCGTGCTGTCGTGGCACTCGCCGGGCGTCAGCACGATGCCGATGGGCAGACCCTCGGCGTTGGTGCGCAGGTGGATTTTGGTCGAGAAGCCGCCGCGCGAGCGCCCGAGCGACTGGCCGCGAATCCCCTTTTTATGCCGGCGGCACAGTGGTGTGCCCGGATCACGGTACTGTCGATCATCTGCAACGCATCGGCGTCGCCGCCGCTGTCGGCCAGGGCTTGCAGCAGCACGTCCCACAGTCCGCTCGTGGTCCAGCGGCGGAATTGCCGCCACACTGAGTTCCAGTGGCCCAGTTCGCTCGGCAGGTCGCGCCACGGCGCGCCGGTGCGCGCGATCCAGAAGATCGCATCCAGCACCCGCCGGTGGTCAGCCGGCGGCCGGCCGCCCTGCCGCGAGCGTGTCACAACGAACGGCGCGAACAGCGCCCATTCTTCGTCCGTCATCAATCCGCGAACCACAGCCGACCTCCATGACAGAGGTCAGCCACGAATCACGCCCGCCCGCGTCGGGGGAACCCCCTTCCTGGCGCGGTTTGTCCACGCGGCCTAGGCGCATGACCCCTTCATCGATTGCGCCAGCATCAATCCTCAAGCCGCCGGCCTCTGCCGAGGGACACCCCCTTCATTCGCGCCACGGTCACTCCGTTGGGCGGGAACTGTTCGCCGATCCGCTCTTGACCCGGTATGAAATCATGCCAAAGCGATTGCGATAAGATCGCATGTACGGCGAGACGATCACGCGTCTGCTCGAAATGTCTCCAGCAGGGCTGACGCACCAGCAAGTGCTCTGGCATCTGCGCCGATCGGGCCTGCGGCTGGGCGCCGATGAGATTGCCCAATCCCTTGCCCTGCTGGTGGACACCGGCGTTGCCCGAGTGGCGCCGGGCGGTCGCTGGCGGCTCGCCCATTTCGCGCAGCGCAGCGCGCCGTCTTCGACCCCGTCCGGCGACGGCCAGGACCAGCCTCCGGCAGGTGAGACGTTGCGGGCGGTGCTGGCCGTCCCGGCGCGCCGTGCGGACCCGGCCGCCGACGACCTGCCGGACCAGGAGCTGGCCGGCGCGGAGGTGGCGCGGGCGGATCGAGACTGGCGGCGCCTGCTCGGCTACTACGCCGCGACCCAGCGGCTCGATCCGCGCGGCTCGGTGAACGAGCGCATCGACCGGCATGGCCGCTCCTGGCAGCTTGTTCAGGCGCCGGGGGCGTGGTGGGAGGCGGACGAGCTGCGGCTGGCCGACCAGGACCTGCCCCCGGATTTCCGCCAGATGCTGGCCCACCTTCAGGACGCCGCGTGCAGCCTCGGCTATCCCGTGGCGCTGTTCGACGATGGCGGCGTGCCCGGCGTCATGCCGGCGCTGCTGCTGCCCGCCACCTGCCGGCTGGAGGGGCGGCAGCTGATCGTGCGGTTCACCGCACGCACGCCGACGCTCAATCCGCAATGGCTCGACGCCGCCACGCACCGGCTGCGCGGCTGGCGCAAGGACAGTCTGGCGGAGGCGCTGTTTCCCGAAGGCGAGGCCGACGGGCTGGTCGAGGTCGTCCAGCGGCTCGCCAACGCGGTTGCGACGCTGGGCGGCCGGGAGCTGCGGCCCGCCGGGCTGGATCGCACGCTCGTCCCCGCCGGCGAAGGGCTGCGCAACGCCGCCGCGCTGTTCCTGCCCGGCGAGACGCGCTTCACCCAGGGCGCGGAGCGGGACCTGGATGGCATCCGGCAATGGCCCGACGACCACCTGCGCGCCACCGCCCTCTGGCCGCTGCTGCGCGTCCCCGGGACGGGCACCACGCCGCCGCCGCCGGCCGCATTCGTGCCGGCCGGGCCGCGTCCGCTGACCGACCGCCAGTACGACGCCGCCACCGCTGCGCTGCACGGACCGCTCACGCTGATCCAGGGGCCGCCGGGGACCGGCAAGAGCGAGGTGATTCTCGCCCTGCTGGCCTCGATCGTGCTGCAGGGCGGCAGCGCGCTGCTGGTCTCGAAGAACCACCGCGCGCTCGACGAGGTCGAGGAGCGGCTCGCGCCGCTGATCGGCGACGCCCCGCTGCTGACCCGCGCGCGCGACGGCGACGGCGGCCGAGACACGGATTTCCTCGATGCTCTCGCGGCACTCGCGGGCGGCGAGGCGCGGGCGGGCGGCGAGACGGCGGATATCGCCGGCCCCGTCGTGGCGCGCGCCCGACAGATGCGCGACGTCCGGCGGTACGCCGGCCGGATCGAGGCGCTGCATGTCGCGCTGTCCGTCGCGGTGGAACGACGGGCAGAGTGGGACGCCGCGCTTCCCCCTGGCGTCGCACCGGCGCGGCGGGGCGGATGGTGGGCGCGCCTGCGCGCGTGGCTGCGGCGCCGTCGTGCCGGCAGGACCGACGCGCCGGAAAGCCGCGCCGACCTGGACGCCCGAATTGTGTCGGTGCAGCGCGAGCTTGCCGAAATGACGCGCGGCGAGGGTGCGCAGGCTGCACCCGATCCGGAGACATTCGCCGAGGCCGCGAAGGAGGCGCTCGCCCGCCTCGCCACGCGCATCGTGAAGCCGGGGGCGGCGGAGCGCGGCGAACTGGAGGAGACCCTCAAACGCCTGAAGTTCGAGAACCGCGCCAAGCCCTCGCGCATGACGCTGGCCGAGGCGCGGCTTGCGCTGCGGCACCGGCCGGTCTGGGCGGTCAGCGCGCTCTCTGCTTCGGCCCGGATTCCCCTGCTGCCGGCGCTGTTCGACGCCGTAATCTTCGACGAGGCGAGCCAGTGCGATATCGCCTCGGCCCTGCCGCTGCTGGCCCGGGCGCGCATCGCCGCCGTTGTGGGCGATCCGATGCAGTTGCGTTTCGTGCCGCAACTCTCGCTGCATCAGGAACGTGCGCTGATGGACGCGGCCGGGCTCGGCCCCTCCGGCCGGCATGCCATCGCGCAGAGCACCAACTCCCTGTTCGAGTTCGCGCAGGGGCGGGACGTCGCGCACCGGCATTTCCTGGCCGACCAGTTCCGTTCCGACCCGGCGATCGTCGCCTATCTCAACGCGGCCTTCTACGAAGGCCGGCTGGTCGCCGCGCAGGACAGCAGCCGCGCGCGCTGGCCGGATGGCTACCGCCCCGGTCTCGACTGGCACGACGTGCGCGGCCGGGCTACGCGGGAGGATGGCGGCAATGTCAACCACGACGAGGCGGCGGCGATCGTCGGTTTGCTCATCGGAATGATCCGCGAGCGCGGCTTTGCCGGCAGCATTGCCGTCCTCTCCCCCTTCAACGCCCAGGTCGGGCTGCTGCAGCGCCGCATCCGCGCGGCGCTGACGGAGGCGGAGATGCAAGACATAAGGATCAGCACGATCGACCGTGCGCAGGGCAGCGAGGCGGATGTGGTGCTGTTCTCCACCGTCGTCGCTGCTGGCGTGCATGCCGGCGCGCTGACCTTCTACGAGCGCGAGCGGCGGCGCCTGAACGTGGCGATCAGCCGGGCACGCGCGCTCTGCCTCGTGGTCGGCGACCGTGCGTTCGCGCGGGCGAGCCGCATCGGATCGCTCGCCTATCTCGCCGAAGCGGTGGAGCGTCGGCCGAAGTCGCGCGAGGGCTTCGACAGCGAATGGGAACGCCGCCTCCATGCCGCGCTGAAGCGTCGTGGCCTCGATCCGATCCCGCAATACCCGGTGGGCAGCCGCTCGCTCGATCTCGCGGTCGACCCGGACGGGCGGAAGCTGGACGTGGAGGTGGACGGCCGCCGCTGGCACACTGACGCGGACGGCAGCCGCAAGCTCGCCGACCGCCTGCGCGACCGGGAGCTGATCGCGCGCGGCTGGCGGGTCCGCCGCTTCTGGGTCCACGAACTCGCCGCCGATATGGAGAAATGCGTTGACATCGTCGAACGAGACCTCGGGCGTGCCTGATCCGGCAAAGGCGTCGTTCCGGTCCGCACGAGTGTTTGCCGCCGTTCTGGCGGTGGCGCTGGTGGCGCTGTGCGTGGTCGATCTGTGGTTCGTCATGAATCAGTGGTCCATGTTCGCCAGCGAACGCGCCGCGGTCGCCGCCGAACGTGCCGCGCTCGACGAGCGGCAGCAGCAGCAGGAGGACGCCCGCGCGACGGAGCGCAAGCTCGGGCAGGCGCGGCAGAAGCTCCAGGCGAACCTCGATGACCTTCGCACGCAGGTCGCCGATCTGGCGCAGCGCAAGAGCGAGCGTGACCAGGCCGTCGCCGACCGGGACAAGGCAAAGGCAGATCAGGCGCAAGCCGAGGCAGCCCGCGCGGCGGCGGAGGCCGCGCAGCACCAGGCGGAGGAGGTGCGCGCGCGCATCCTGGCCGACATCGCGACCGAGCGCGGCGATCTCGACAAGCTGCGGCAGCAGGTGCAGGCGGCGAACGACGACCTGCACCGCCAGCAGGCGGCGCGCGACGTGGCTGATGCGGCGGCGCGGGCCGCCGCGTCGGCGCAGCAGCAGGCGGAAGCCCAGGCGGCGGCGGCGGCGCAGGAACGCGACAAGGCGACACAGGCGGCCACGGCGGCAGAGCATGACCGGGAGATCGCGCTCGCCGACCTTGCCAAGGACCGGGCGGACGTTGCGGGTGCGACGGAGCAGCGGGCAGAACTGGTGAACGAGCTGCAGTCGCTGCAGGCGCAGATGAGCCAGACCCAGGCCGCGGCAAAGGCCAGCGAGGCCCAGGCGCAGGCTTCGCTCGGCAAGCTGCAGGACCAGCAGGCGGCGCTCGGCACCGACATCCAGGCGAAATCGAGCCAGCTGGCCGACCTGAGCAAGCAGGTGGCGGCGCAGCAGGCCGCGCTCCAGCAGGTGCAGGCAGCGCAAGAGCAGGCTGCGCAGTCGCTGGCCGACGTGAACGGCAAGCTGGCGGTCGCGAATGCCAACCGCTCCGCGTTGCAGGACGTGACCGCCGACCGTCAGGCCGCCGAGAAGGCGCTCGCCGACGTGCAGGCCCGTCTGGCGCAGGCCAGGGCCGATCTGACTGCGCAGCAGGGGAAGATCACCGATGTGCAGGCGCAGTTGGCAACCCTGCAGCAGGACGAAGCGGCGGCGCGTGCAGCGCGGCAGGAGCAGGACAAGCTGCACGCGGACCTGACCGACCGGATCACCGCGTTGCAGAAGCAGAGCGCCGTGCTGACGCAGAGCCGCACGGCGCTGCTCGCCGATCTCGCGACACAGCAGGCCGAGTTGAAGAAGGTGCAGGCAGCGCAAGAGCAGGCTGCGCAGTCGCTGGCCGACGTGAACGGCAAGCTGGCGGTCGCGAATGCCAACCGCTCCGCGTTGCAGGACGTGACCGCCGACCGTCAGGCCGCCGAGAAGGCGCTCGCCGACGTGCAGGCCCGTCTGGCGCAGGCCAGGGCCGATCTGACTGCGCAGCAGGGGAAGATCACCGATGTGCAGGCGCAGTTGGCAACCCTGCAGCAGGACGAAGCGGCGGCGCGTGCAGCGCGGCAGGAGCAGGACAAGCTGCGCGCGGACCTGACCGACCGGATCACCGCGTTGCAGAAGCAGAGCGACGTGCTGACGAAGCAGCATACCAAGCTGGTTGCCGACGACGCCGCGCTCGCGCAGCGCCGCGCGCTGGTTCAATCGACCGCGACGCCGCCCGCGACAGCGGGCGCAACTATGCTGCCCGCAGCGACAACGAAGAGTGATGCGGCAACGCCCGCTCCGCCTGCGGCTGCCGCTGGCGCGATGCCCGCGCCGCCGTCCGCCGACGCACCAACCGCGACGACCCCGCAGAGGAAACAGTAGCCGATGACGCAGTTTTCCGCGGCGCTTGCCGGCCAGCCGTTGCTGATCGTGCTCGCCCTCCTGCTGACCGCTTTGCTGATCGTTGCCATGGGCGCCGTGACCTGGAGCTTCGATCTCCGCCGCGGCCGGCTGCCGCAGGCGACTGCGTGGGAAGATCTCCACCAGCGGCTCGTCGCCCTCGCCGGCCAGTACGCCGAGAAACAGGCGGAGTTGCAGGACATCAAGCGTCAGATTCAGGAGCGGGACCACATCGGCGCCGAGGTCGCCGTGCTCCGGGAGCAACTTGACGCGCTGCGGCTGGAGTTGAGCGGCCTCGACGAAGGCCGGCGGCAGATCGAGGACGTCAAGCGCAAGGCGGCCGAGGCGGCGACCGAGTATGCGGAGGAGAGCGGAAAGCTGGAGGAACTGCGCCGCGCGCTGGCCGAGGCCAAGGAACGCCTTGCGCGGCCAGCTGCCGTGCAGGACGAGATCACCCGGTTGCAGGCTGAACTGGAGGCGCTGCGGGCAGAGCGCGTATCGCTGATTAGCGAACTTGCCGCGCTGCGTGAGGAACGTGCCAAGGTGCAGGCGGACCTCAGCGGCGCGCGGGAACTCGTCGGGAAAATCGACACGCTGCGGCAGGAGATCGAGCGGTTGCAGCGGCAGACGGAGCAGGCCAACGCAGCCGCCGGGGAGGCCGAGCGTCGGCGCATCGAGATGCGGCAGACACTCGACGCGCTGCAACCCGATCTGGTCGAAGCGAGACGGCTGGCCGCCAGCCTTCCGGAAATGGAGGCGCGCAGGGCTGCGCTGGACGTGAAGATCAATGAACTCGAAGACAAGGCCAAGCAACTTGACCCACAGCCGACCGGCACCGTCGGCGTTTCGCCTGTCGACCCTCTCGCCGACCTCAAGTTCATGCCCTCCTGCCTGTCCGCCCTGCCCGGGCCCGATCGCGCGGCGGCAAACGTGGAGGCGGATGCGGTGGAGGATGTCTGCCAGCGGCTCGAAAATCTCGGCCTGCGCTACAGCCCTCGCGTCGTGCGCGCCTTCCACACCGCGCTGAAGATCAACGAGACGGCGCAGATCACGGTGCTTGCCGGCGTTTCGGGCACCGGCAAGAGCCTGCTGCCGCGCCGCTATGCCGAGGCGATGGGGATTGGGTTCCTGCAGATCGCCGTCGAACCGCGCTGGGACAGCCCGCAGGACCTGCTCGGCTTCTACAACTACGTGGAACATCGCTACCGCGCGACCGAACTCGCCCGCGCGCTGGTGCGGATGGACCCTTACAACACATCGAAACTTGCGGACGACCCGCTCGGCGAGCGGATGTTGCTCGTGCTGCTCGACGAAATGAACCTCGCCCGCGTCGAATACTATTTTTCGGAGTTCCTCAGCCGCCTCGAAGTGCGGCCACCTTACGTCGGAGCGGAAAATAATGAGGCGAAGCGGCGGGATGCATCCATGCCGATCGACATTCGCGGCCGGAAGGAAGGGCCGGTCCATCTGTTCCCCTCCTACAACGTGCTGTTCGCCGGCACGATGAACGACGACGAAAGCACGCAGGCGCTCTCGGACAAGGTGCTGGACCGCGGCAACGTCATGCAGTTCGCCGCGCCGCAAGACTTCGCCGCCAACATCGTCGTCGACCCGCCGAAGCTCCCGGAGGGCTATCGCCGTTTCTCGGAATGGCGGAGTTGGGTGAAGCCCGTGACCAAGCTATCCGGCGGGGAGCGGGAAACCACGGAGAAAGTCGTTCGCACGCTAGCCGGCATTATGGAGCGATTTGGCCGCCCCTTCGGTCATCGGCTGAACGAGGCGATCCTCACCTATGCCGCGAACTATCCGCATCGGCCGGCCGAGTCGCTCGACGAACCGCTGGCCGACCAGATCGAGTTCCGCATCCTGCCGAAGCTGCGCGGCGTGCCGATCGAGGAGACGCGCGCCGAGTTCGACGACCTCGGCAAGCTGATCCGCGACGAGCTGGACGATGACGCCTTCGCGGACCGGCTCGCGGACCATGTGGACCGCCAGGGGCGCGGCACCGGCCAGTTCAACTGGCGCGGCCTCGATCGCGGCTAGGGAGCGGGCGGCGGGTGATACTGCATCTGTGGGATCGGCCCTGGGCGCGGCTCAACGGCCGGTATCGGACGCTGATGGCGGGCGCGTTCCCCGTGCCGCTCGGGCGCGGCGCGCACTGGCTCGCCAGCGACTCGCCCGACCCCGTGCGCATCGGCGACCGGCTGGAGCCGGGGACGGCCGAACCCTGGCTCGGCAACGGCGTCGTCGCGCTGCCGCTGCCGCTCCGGCCAGTGCGCGCGCTGCGGGTGCTGATGGGCGGGACCACCCTGCTGCTCGATGCCTCTGCGCTGCCGGTGCGGCCGCAGGAAGACTACGAGCCGGAAGATGAGGCGGAGCAACACGCGAAGACGCTGCCCGATCGCGTCAAGTCGGTCTGGGCGCGGCTGCGCGACGTGGAGGGGACGCTCGAAGACCCCGCGCGGATGTGGCACCGGCTGCAGGCGCTCTGGCTCGATGAGGCGCGGCGCGCGAACCCGGAGATGGACATCATCGTCGAACATGCCCGCGTCCTGCCGCCGACGCTCGACCTGCTCGACCGCGCGCCGCGCCGCATCCTGCGCCGCGTGCACGAGATGGTGCCGATTGCCCGCGTGCAGGAGGTCGATCGCAAGGCGATGACGTGGCTGATCCGCCAGCCCGGCGAAACCATCGCCGAGCGCGCTGGCGACCGGCAGCGCATCCAGGCCGTGGCGCGCGAGGAAAGCTTCAACACGCTGGAGAACCGGGTCGTCCGCAGCTACGCGCGGATGGCCGAGGCGGTGGCGCGCGACTATCGCGACCGCCACGCCGCCGCCACGCACTCGCCGCGCGTGGCGCGCGTGAGCCGCTTCGGCGGGCGCTGCCGGACGCTGGAGCGGGATTTGCGCGCCCGCGGCGTGGGCGAGGCGGGCGCCGATGTCACGCCCAACTTCGTGCTGCAGAACGATGTTCGCTACCGCGCGGTCTGGAACGCCTGGCAGGAGCTGCTGCGCCGTCATCGCATCCTGGACGAATTGTGGCGCTGGCAGGCGCGGTCGTGGGAGGAGTTCTGCGCCCTCGTCGTCGTGATCGCGCTGCAATCCCGCCCCGGCGCCCGGCCGGTCGCCGTCTCGCCGATCGTCTTTCGCGAGGAGCAGGAGGAAGGGTGCTGGATCGAGCACATCAACCCACTCGCCGTCCTGTTCCTGCCGGAGGCGGGCGTCACCGTGGAGGTGACCTATCGCGGCCGTCGCCGCGACGTCCTCGCGCCCTTCGGGGCGCCGATCTGGCTGCGGCTGGGGCGGATCGACAGCGACGCGTTCCTCTCGCGCTGGGCGATCTGGCCGACTCTGGCACGCCGATGGCGGGCTGATGCCGGGCGAGGAGGAGGAGATCGCCGCCCTGCTGCCCCACGGCCGCGACGAATGCGTGGCCGGCGGCATCACGCTGCGGCCGGTGGCGAGCGGTGCGGCGGCGGCGGAATGGCGCGGGCCGCACTCCGCCTGCTTCACGCTCGGCGCGGCCGGGGCGGCGTTGCAGGAGGGGATCGCGCGCCTCGGCCGCTATCTCGACCACGACGTGTTGCGGCGGACGGTCTGATGCGACGCGCCGTAGGGCTTGACCTGAACGGTTGGCACGATTTCGCCGCTCGCGAGCGGGACGCGGAGACCGATTCGCCCGGCGCGGCGGAGATGTCCGTCGATGGCGGCTACGCCAGCGTTGTCGTTTCGCACAACGGCATGACGGTCGGCGGGCCGCAAGCGATCCTCTCGCCGATCGGCCGCGGCAATGGCTGGAGCGAGATCGGCGCGCGGGAGAAGCGGCGCGATCTGCGCGCCCTGTGGCCCGCGCTGCTGGCCGGTTCCGCCGATCCGGACGCATTGCGCGACCTGCGGATCGCCGCCGATGCGCTGGCGGTCCGAGCGGATGCTATCGGACTGTGCATGCCGGACCGGAAGGAGATGGCGGAGGCGGGCCAGCAATCCCTGTTGCAGGCGCTGGCCGGCCCGCGCCGTCCGGCGGCGACCCTGATCTGGCGCTCCGTTGCGCTCGCGCTGGCCGCGCTGGATGGCGGCCTATTGCCGCGGGCGGGGGACGGAATGCGCCTGCTCTGCCTGCTCCATTCGGCGGACGGGCTGGAGGTGCAGACCCTCGTCGTGCGGGCGCTCGCCGACCATCCCGGCTGGCTGGCGCCGGAGCGCGGCGGGCCGGGCGGCGTGCTGTGCCCGGAGGTCGGGCTGGTCCACCTGCTGGCGGCGGCCGAGGCCGCGATGGCGGGGGCCAATCCGCATTTCGGCGACCGCCCGACCGAGGCGCCCCGCCTGCCGCTCGCCCTGCTGCTGGACGGATGCGAACCCGGCGAGCCGGAGGTGCTCCGCCGCGACAACGGCACCTGGACGCTGGCGCGGCCACCGGCGGCGTTCCGCTTGCCCTTGGCCACGCTACCCGCCGCGCCGGACCTGGCGTGCGGATTCCGATGATGCCGGACAGCGATTCCGATTGAAGCCGGACGCTGATTCCGATCCAAGGCGGACAGGGATTCCGATCGATCCCGTCCAGGGTCGTCGTCGACGTGGCTATGGGGTCAGGCAGCCGCCTCGGCGTCAAGCGTGAGCGCTTTGGCGGCCCGTTTTCGCAGGGATTCTCCCTTCAGCACCAGGCGATGGGCGTTGTGGACAAGCCGGTCCAGGACGGCGTCCGCGATGGTCGGATCGCCGATCACCTCGTGCCAATGATCGACAGGCAGTTGGCTGGTGACGATGGTCGAGCCACGGTCGTAGCGGTCGTCCATGATCTCCAGCAGATCGCGGCGTTGATCGCCGGTGAGGGGCGCCAGGCCCCAGTCGTCCAGGATCAGCAGTTGCACCCGACTGATCGTCTTCAACAGCCGACCGTGGCGCCCATCGCCGCGCGCCAGGGCCAGCGCCTCGAGCAGCCGCGGCACGCGGTGATAGACAACCGAGCGGTTGTCCCGGCAGGCCTTATGGCCGAGCGCGCAGGCAATCCAGGACTTGCCGACGCCGGTCGGACCGATGACGAGCAGGTTCTGTTTGCGGTCGATCCAGTCGCCGGCCGCCAGCTTCTGGAACAGAGCGCGGTCCAGACCGCGCGGCGCCCGCAGATCGATGTCCTCGACGACGGCCTCCTGGCGCAGGGCGGCGAACCGCAGGCGGGCGACCAGCCGCTTGTTCTCGCGCTCCATCGTCTCGCGATCGAGCAGCAGCGCCAGCCGTTCCTCGAAGTCCAGTGCCGCGATGTCCGGCTGTCGGCGCTGATCGTCGAGCGCGCGGGCCATGCCGGTCAGGCCAAGCGCGAGCAGGCGTTCCTGGGTGGGATGGGCGAGCATCGGATCTCCTTCTCAGTGGTAGTAGCCGCGGCCGCGGATGTTGGCGTGCAGCAGCGGGGCCGCGTCGGCTGCCGTCTCGTCGTGGAATGCGCGGTCGAGGCCGGTCTTCAGGATCGAGGCGATCGAGCCGTAGGTCCGCGCGCCGATGCTCAGCCCGCGCTGGCAGGCCGCTTCGAGCCGCACATCTCCGTAGGTCTTGGCCAGCTGCAGGATGCCGAGACAGGCCCGGAAGCCCTGCTCGGGGTGCGGCTTGGTGCGCATGATGGTCTCGACCAGGGCGGCCGTGCCCGGCCCCACCTGCGCCGCAAAGGACAGCATCCGTGCCGGCGTCCAACTGGCGTAGCGCCGATGCGCGCTCGGCATGTGCTCGGGCGTCGTCGTATGCCGCCGCTTCACCGCGGAGCGGGGATGGGCGGCAACACGCTGGCCGACGTGGAACACCTCGATCGTTGTGTCGGTGAGGCGCGCCTCGACCACCTCGCGGATCAGCCGCGACGGCACGGAATAGAAATGTCCATGAACTTCAACATGATAGTCGGGCGCCACCCGGCAGCGCCGCCACTCGGCGTAGGCGTAGGGCTCCGCCGGCAACGCCAGCAGCGCGGGGCGGTCGATCGTCTCGAAGAATTCGCGGCGGCTCGCGCCGAGCCTGCGCATCAGCCGGGCGTTTAGGTCGCCCTGGACGTCCCGGATCGCTTCGTTCAGCTCGCCCAGCGACAGGAACCGCCGGTTGCGCAACCGCGCCAGGATGAAGCGCTCGACGATCAGCACCGCGACCTCCACCTTGGCCTTGTCGCGCGGCCGGCGGACCCGCGTCGGCAGCACGGCGGTGCTGTAGTGGGCCGCCATCTCCTGGTAGGTGCGGTTGATGCCGGGTTCGTAGCGACAGGCTGCCGTCACCCCGGCGCGCAGATTGTCGCAGACCAGCAGCTTCGGCGCGCCGCCCAGGAACGCGAGCGCGTTGACGTGCGCGCCGATCCAATCCGCGAGCCCCTCGCTCCAGCGCGCCTCCGCATAGGTGTAGTTGGACGCGCCCAACACGGCGACGAAGATGTGAGCGCGCCGCTCCTCGCCGGTCGCCCCGTCGAACACCGGCACCGTGTCGCCGGCGTAGTCCACGAACAGCTTCTCGCCGGCGACGTGGGTCTGGCGCATCGTCGCGCTGACGCCGCGGCGCCAGGCGATATACAGATCGCAGAACCGGCTATAGCCGTAGCCGTCCGGTTGCTCGGCGCGGTATTCCTCCCAGAGCAGAAGCAGCGTCACGCTACGGCGGCGCAGTTCGGCGTGGACATGGTTCCAGTCCGGCATGACGCGCGTCGGCGCCTTGTAGAACCCGGCCGGCGTGAACAACCGCCGCTCCAGTTCGGCATCGTCAATCTCGGCTGGAACTGGCCAGGTGATCCCGATCACCGCCGTCCGCCGCAGATACTCCGCAACCGTCGTGTGGCCGACCCCGACCGAGCGCGCGATCGTCCGCACGCTCGCGCCACACGCATACTTCAGCCGCAAAACCTCTCGCACTTTCCGCATCGACAATCTCTCGGTTGGCATCGCGGTCCCCCTGCTTGGAAGACCACGCTACCGGTCATCGGATCGTCGACTTCGGCCCCACAGCCCCTCCTCAGCGCTGTCCGGCATCAATCGGAATCACTGTCCGGCTTCCGTCGGAATCAGTGTCCCCCTTGCGTCGGAATGACTGTCCGCCTTGGCTCGGAATACGCAACCTGGCGGCGGCGGACGTAGTGCTGCTGCACTCGCCCCTCGCGCCGCGTCACCGAGAGAGCCTCGCGGCTCGGCTCGGCGCGGCGGGTGTGACGATTCACGTGATGTCCCCGGAGGCCCCGGCGCTGGGCGCGCTGCATGCGCTGCGGCGGAACGCGCGCGGCATCCCCCATTATCTCGACCTGCTCGACCAGGTCGCGCTCGCGGTGCTGGGTCCGTCCGGCCCGGTGTTCGAGGACCTGATCCCGCCCGAGGCCACGGTGCCCGGCAACCGCGAATACGTCTCCGCCCCGATCACAAGCATGGTCTGGCCGAAGGAAATGAAGACGGCGCAGTTCTTCATCCGCAAGGGCGCGCGCGAAATCCGCACCTGGACGACGCCGGAGCTGACCGCGCCGGAGGAGAATGAGCAGTTGGACATCCGCCTGCGGCAGAAGCCGGCGCAGGGCTGGGCCAATCTGCTGATCACCGCGCCACGCTGGGAGCTGCTGCGCCGTGCGCCGATCCGGTTGGAATGGTCGGCGCTGCAGGTCGAACCGCGCAGCGCGGATGATGTGCTGGAGTTGCTACGTGGTCCGCCGCCGGTGGTGCCCAATCCGGTTCACTATTCGGCTCATATTGGCCTGTGGGACGGGTCACTGCGCAAGCCCGGGCTGGGCGTGCTATTGGAACGCGTCAGGCAGGGGCAGGCCCGCGATCTTGAGGCCCTGGCCGACGCGCTTGGCAGCCCGTATTCGCTGCCAGCTTCCAACGGGGCAGGTGCGATGCGCTTCTACGCCGTCGGCACCGACGGTAGCCTGCCGCCGAACCTAGACGCAGCGACGGTTCGGCTGCTCGAGGATTCGATCGGGGGGATCGCCGAAGACCTCATGCGCCGACGCCGGCGCGGCCTGGGTCCAGCGAACAACGACCCGCTTCGCTGCCTGACCTGGTGTTTTGTCAGGTGTCCCCCGGCTGTCGTGGACGAACTCGCCGCGACCGTCACGGGCCCACGAAGAGGGCAGATCGCATCCCTGGCTGCTGCAGTCCCACGCGGTCGTTGTGGTTTTCCAGGGACTCGGCCGCGTCGCCACAGATCCGGCGCTGCTCCGGGAGATGATTCCCAGGCTTATCAATGGCTCGACGAGCCGGGATCGACTGGGTGCGCTTGCGGCCATGCTGTCACGCCCGGCGGCGACGCCCGAAGTGCTGCACGACCTTCATCGGCCGGACACATCCTCACTTGCCGCGCGGCTGGCGGAGACGCTGGAGGCTTTGCATAGGCAGCGCAAGTTCGGCGTCCAACTGAAATACGCGCTGCTCGCGATCGGCGGACTCTTGCGCGTGCGGCTATTGGAGCCATGGGCGCTGGTCGCGGACCGCTCCCCGCCGGCGGCGCGACTAGCGGAAAGGCTGGATGCGCTCTCCCGGTGGCTTGCCGCACACCCGGTCGGGGTAGCTGGCGCGAAAGGCAAGCAGAGGAGCGCGGAGGAAACGGCCCAACTCCTCCGCGCAAAGGGTGGCCGGCCGAACATCCTTATCACGGTCGACGCCCTACCCGAAAAATGAGGCCACGCCTCTGCTGAAGGGTCGTGTCTCCGACGGTGGTGTGGGCGGCCGCTGACCGGCGTGCCTGCTCGATCGCCGAGACTCCGTGCCGATCGGAAGCCTGCGAGTAATTCAGATGTGACATGATGTATCTGCGAAGAGACGACATTTCTTATTGCGATGTATATTGTATCTAATTTAATAGTAATTATATCTGCCTAGTAGGCTTTTTTGCCGCAGCATTTCAGCCTTTTATTTCAGACCGCCTTGCGCGACCGCGCCGTCTGTCCGCCTGCCAGCCGCTCCACGCGAGTGCGGCTGAACTGCTGGCGGCTTTCATGCAGGGACCCCCCATGCAACCCACCCCTATGTCTCGCCGGCGCCGCAGGCGCTCGGCGGCAACTGCGGTCGCGAATGGCGAGGCCGGTGCGTCCGGCGACGAAGCGGCAACGGCCTCACCCGACCCACAGGTCGAGCGGCTGTGCGCGAACATCCGTCGCCTCGCGGCCGATCACGCTCTGACCATGGCGGACCTCGGCCGACTGGTTGGCTGTAGGAACGGAAATTCCTTCTATAATCTCATGAACGGCTGGTCGGGGAACTGGTCCGCCGGGAGAGATGCTGTGGTCCCCTCCCTCCGCCAGTCACCCCGATGCGCGTCGGGTCCGGCGGTATTTTGACGCCTATGCGGGCGCACCCCCTTTTCGTGTCCGCCGATCCCCTCGACTGCGGACACAGTGCGGACATTTTATCGGGAAATTCCCGCCCCGGACACCGTGGCATCAAAATATTTATGTGTTTCAGGAACT
>CAWAZU010000005.1:0-189741 GCA_963786445.1 uncultured Pseudomonadota bacterium | reverse complement strand
ACCAACATTTCCTAAATGTTTCCAATGACTTGGGCGAAGAAGCGGCTGGCGTGCAAGGCGCTGCCCCTGAAAATATCAGCAGAATATCAGCAGTTCGAACGCGGTCTCCCGACCCGTTCCCCTGCCCCGGCCCGCGCTGATCATGCCTGGCTCCGGATCGCATTTGCGACGGCCCTAGTCTGTCCTATTCAGCGTGTTGCTGGTGTCGAGGCTGTCTGAGCCGAGGACGCAGTTGGTTTTGGCGCCTTTTTCATCGCTGTTTTGGCTTGGACGTGATCGGCGTTGGAGTTTCGGGACCGGGTGAGTTCGGGGCGATGGCCCCGTGTGTCACGGACCGGCGGGCTGGAGGCTGAGCGCGATGCCGCGGAAGAGCATGGCTTCGGGGCAGGCGGCGGCGAAGGCGATGCGGATCCGCGTCGCGGTCTCGGTGACGCGCGCTGCGATCTTGAGCAGGCGCATCCGCAGCGTGGCGAACTCCGCGGTCGCCAGCGTTTGCTGCTTGGGGATCGCGGCGCGCAGCGTCAGCATGAGCCAGTAGGCGGCGGTGTGCAGCACCAGGCGCACCTGATTGGCGAGTGCCGAGCGGCAGGACGTGCGGTCGGAAGCGAGCTGACTCTTGTGCAGCTTGATGAGGTTCTCGGCCTGGCCGCGTGCGCAATACAGCGTGTCGTAGAGCCATTCGGCGCTGCCGTTGGCCAGGTTGGTCACCACGAAGCGGATATCCAGGCCTTGCCTGCTGGCCTCGATCCTTGCCGCCACCCGCCGCCGGCACTTCCAGGATTTGGCGCCGTAGCTGGCCTCGGCGTAGCCGCGCATCACGGTGGCCGGCGCTTCGGCGCGACGGACCCTGATATCGTCCGCGGTGGCCTCGACCAAGCGGCTCAGCACGGCGTTGCCGGGCAGGCCGAAGATGTAAGCCACGGCGTTTGCCTCGCACCACGTCATCACCTCGGGGCGGGCATAGTGACCATCGCCGCGGATGGTCAGCCGGGTCTTCGGCCAATGTGCCCGAATGCGGCGCACCAGGCGACGGAGATGGCCGCGCACCTCCTCCCCGGACGGCGTCTTGCCCGGCCGCAGCAGCATCGTCACCGGACGAGAGGTAGCGGTGTCGTAGACATGGATGGGCAGGAAGCAGCGTTCGTCATAGTGCGCATTGAACAACGACATCTGCTGATGGCCATGCACAACATCGACGGTGTCGTCGATGTCCAGGGTGACGGCGGCAGGCGGATGGGCGTAGCTGGCGCAGTAGAGGTCGACCATGGCGTAGCTCATGCGCATCACCTCGCGTAGCGTCGGCGCATTCTCCCAGCGTGACATGGTCGGCTGCGAGCACAGGTCGCGACCGGTATCGGGCAAGCGTCCGCAGGCCAGCTTGAACCCGGGGTCGCTGCGCAGATGATCGAGGTCGTCGGCGTCCTCGTAGCCGCAGGCGATGGCGAGGATGCGGGCGCGCAAGATGTCGGCGAGGCTGTGCGTGACACACTGCGGCTTGCGCGGGTCGCTGATCAACGCCGCCAGCCGCTGGACGATACCCAGGCGGCGCTCGGCGGCCGCCAGCAGCATGACGCCGCCATCGGAGGTGAGCCGTCCGCCGTCAAAGGCAGCTGTGACTTTCTTGCGTCCGACGGCTGGAAAGCCGAACGGCTCAATCGTATCGTCGGGCATCGCGGGTGTGGCTCGGCGTGATCGTGGGAACGGATGGCTTCGACACCCAATTCGTAAACTGCATCAGCAACTTATGCGACGCCCGCCAGCGAATTGCTGCCATGCCGGCGAATAAGGTGGGCTAGTACCTCTGCACAGAGGTTTTGACCGGTTGGATGGTTGGCTCGCCTGTACGACCGCCTTTCAGCCGGGGAGGGCCGCTTCCGACCCATTGCGGACATTCCCAGGACTGCCATCAACCGTCCAGACCGTAACGAGTAAGTGCCATCTGCAATCAGGTGGGGCCAGCTTTATTGTGAGGCCGCTGCAACGAAAGCGGGCGGGCGGTAGCAGGCATCTGCCATCCGCGCGCCGACAACCGAGCGTAGTCAGAGGCTGTCTCTGAACGCTGGCGGAATGGAGGTTGGGTGGTCACGGAGGATGTGATTCCAACGGGTTGTCGAGACCGAGTTGGACAAGCAGCCTGATGTGGACCGCAACCACCCGTGCGCAGCATATGCGCGACGGGCTCCGCTTCGCCAGTGACGTCTTTGCCCCGTTGGCCGCGTTTCGCAGGGCTAGCTCTCATTTCACGCATGGGCTTCGTCGGTCGGTTTCGGTGGCATTGATGGCTGACCGAAACACCGATGCACTCCGGCGTGGGCTTCGCAACGCGGGATTCAGCAATGCGGCAATCAACGCGGCCTGGCCGGGGTGGTGGAACGAGGAGGCGGCTGCCGTTCCATCTGCGCGCGCGGAGTTGCGCTTTGCGCTTGCGCGCAATTTGGGCATTTCCCCCAAGGCGCTAATCGGCGAGCGCGTTGAGTTCGTGTGGCGGGACCAAGCCCGGTTCAAGAACTTGTCCGGTCAGGACGCCGCCGAGCAGGCGGCGCTCAATTCCTTCGGCACGTCCATCGGCCGGAGCCTTCTGCAAGCGTCTTCGAATGGCCTGTCGTTAGTGAGCGCGGCGGCGCTCGATATTCGCAAGACCATCCTGGCGAGCCGTCCGGTTGTCGATCTGCTGGGATTGCTGGCGACCTGCTGGACCGTTGGCATCCCGGTGGTCTGTTTGCGGGTGTTTCCCCTGCGGACCAAGGCGATGCATGCCATGGTTATCGAGTTGGCGGGGAGATAGGACGCGAGCCCCAGATCGGCCCGCGTTCGCGCAGCACTTAAACGACACCCTGGCCGGCGAAGGCCAGCATGACAAAGGTCGAAGCCTGCGTCTGACCGGCAATCAGTGACATGCGCCAAGGGGACACATTGCATTTGATCTGTGTCAAGGTCGCGACCCTTCTCGCGTCACAGGATGTTTCTCTGACTGGACACGGGAGACGGACAATGTTCGACGACGAGACTTTGCGAGCGGACGTGATCGCCCAGCTGGAATGGGAGCCGGGCGTCGACCCGACCCATATCGGCGTCGCCGTCAGGGACGGGATCGTCACCCTCACTGGCTTTGTCGAGAGCTTCGCGGCGAAGGCGGCGGCGGAGCGCGCTGCCGGGAGCGTCCGCGGTGTCCGTGCCATCGCCGAGGAGATCGAAATCCGCCTGCCCAACCACCAGCGCCACGCCGACGACGAGATCGCCGAGCGCGTCTTGCGGATCCTGGCTTGGGACGTCGAAGTACCGGAAGACCGCATCAAGGTGAAGGTCGAGCACGGCGTGGTGACGCTGACCGGCGACGTGGCGCACCAGTTTCAGCGCACCGCCGCGGAGACAGCGGTGCGAAGGCTTGGCGGGGTGCGCGGTGTGTTCAATCTGATCCGGTTGGTCCCTGCATTGGGACCAGCCGCGGACCCGGACCTGGTGAAGCAGAAGATCGAAGCGGCCCTGCGTCGCGGCGTCGAGCTGGAGGCCGAAGGGGTGCGCGTCACCACGCAAAGCGGGCGGGTCACGCTGCGGGGCCGGGTGCGGACCTGGTGGGAGCGCGATCTTGCCGAACGTGCCGCCTGGGCGGCACCCGGGGTGACCGAAGTGGTGGTGCACGATTTGCGGGTGGAACCCTGAACCGCAGCTTCGCGCCTGCGCCGTCGCGCCCGCCTGAGTGGCGCCTGCCGCGGCGCGGACGCGCCTTTGCTTTGACGTAACCGACCTTGGCCACTGGGACAGCGCGCTCGTTGTTTTCGTGCAGGGTTTGCAGCGCCTGGCCGCCGCCGGCGCGGCACCGATCGGCGTGCTCTGGTTTCACGACCCGTTCGTCGGCAACCCGCTGATTATGCTGCTGGCGGCGCTCGGACTGGGCTTGCTATCCACCCTCTCGCGCACCCAGCAGCAGGCATTCGCACTCAATTTCTTTCTGGTCAATCCGTTGTTCATCCTATCGGGGTTTGCCTTTCCGCTATCGGCCATGCCGAAGATCTTACAATGGTTCACCCTGATCAACCCGCTCCGCTATTTTCTGGTTGTCATCCGGGCGGTCTTTCTCAACGGGTTGGGCGTCGGCCTGCTCTGGCCTGATCTGCTGGCGATGGCCTTGCTCGGCACCGGGATGCTTACGCTCAGCGCCGTGAAATTTCGAAATTCTTTGGATTAGTGTGGGCTTGCGTCGGCCGTGCCAGGGGATGGACGGGGAGCTCATGGCGTCCCAGTGTTCGGCGGAGGGTCGGCCGGTTGGGGGTGGGACGGAGGCACCGGGAGTCGAAGCGTTCCCCTGCCCGCTGATCGTGCGGTCTTGCTCGGGGTGTCTCGAGTTTCGCATGATCTGGAGGAAGGTCTGGTCGCGATCGGCGCCAGCTAAGCTCTCCCGCGGACGTGCGGGAAAGAAGATCGAGATGGTCGCCTCGCAGAATAGCGTCGCAGGTTGGCAGGAGGAAGACCGCACGCCCTTCGCGACCGTCCTGGAGGAGCTGCTGGGCGGTGAACGGGGCTCCTTGCTGGAGCTGGCGGACCGGTTCGCGCAGGCCGGTTTCGGCCACGTCATGGCGTCCTGGAGCAGCCGCGGGCCGAGTCTGCCGATCGGCGCGGACGACCTCGCGCACATTCTGGGCCGGGAACGGGTGCAAGACCTGGCGACATTGGCCGACCTGCCGACCGGCAAGTTTCTTCCCCGCCTCGCGCGCCTGCTGCCGGCGGCCGTGCATCGCACGATGCGGCAAAGCGCGCCGAAGGCTCAAGGTGGCTCCGGCGTGACTGCCTGATGCGAGGGATTTCCCATGCTGCATGAGCTTGATGCCCTTGAGGTGTACCGGATCGCGGAGCTGGCCGCCGATGCGCGCCAGGCACGCGAGCGTCTGATCGAGAAGGTCCCGCCAACGGCACTCGGCGAGCCGAAGCCGGGACGCGGCCCGCACAATCCGGCGCATGACGTGATGTTGGACAGCGTCCTGGCAAGCAAGCCCGAGTTCGTCGCCCTGCGGGAAGGGATCGTGAGCCTGCCGCGCGATATTCTTCAGTCCGTTTGGACCGTCATGGAGATCGGGAGGGAGAGGTTCGCCGCCGGGCAGTGGGAGCAGGCCCTTGCCCAGGCTTCACCGCTCCGGGATGCGGATATTGTGGCTGCCCTCATGGACGAGCCCGACCTGCACGAGTGCCTGTCCAGGGGCCTTTACGTTCTCGGCATGGTCCCGCCCAGCAGCGTGACCTGACTAGCCGTTCGGGTGGTGTTTGCCTGCCGGATGCACCGTGCTCGCCTGCCAGCCCTTTTCGCCTTCAACGATCGCCAGACGGACCTCGTCGCCAACCTCAAGCCGGTCAAATCCACCGCCGACAACGCTGTTGCGATGGAAATAGACGTCCTGGCCATCCGAGGTTTCGATGAAGCCGTAGTCGCCCATGAACCGCGCCACCCGGCCGTGCTGAAGCGGGGGCACATGGTGTTTCATCTGCCCGCCGAGAATCCGGACATGGTCCTCCAGTTGCCGGATCACCGCATCAAAAGCATCCCGTACCGCGACATAGGGATCCTCATGCGCGTGGTCTTGCCGCCCCTCCCGCGTCACGACCACGTCGCCGCGGGGAACGAACACCTCGATGCGGGCCTCATAGAGGCGCCCCTGACGATGATGCCGATGCGGCGCCTCCAGCGTGACATGGCAGCGCAGGATGTCGCCCTCGAAGCGATCAAGTTCTGCTGCCTTTTCGCGGATCCGCGCTTCGAGCGCGGCAGAAGGTTCCATATCCTTGAACGTGACCTGTATGGGGACCGTCATGATGTGCCCAATCCTCTTTTTACCACGCCTCGGGCCTGGATCAGACTCGCGCTCGCCTTTCGGTGGCCCCGCGTGAGCGCGGTCATCCCTTGACGCAGACCACCGGCCGCAACCGTGCAACTCGGCGCGCCAGGCCCGCGCGCTCGGCCGCCAGAACCACTTCACGCACGTCCTTATAGGCGCCCGGCGCTTCCTCGGCCACGCCCCGCATCGATGGGCAGCGCACGAGGATACCGCGCGCTGCAAGGTCATCGACAATCTGTCGGCCGCTCCATTGCCGCAGCGCGGCATGGCGCGACAGCGCGCGGCCGGCGCCGTGACAGGCGGACGAAAACGCCCGTGCCTCACTCTCCGCTGTGCCCACCAGAACGTAGGAACCGGTTCCCATGCTTCCGCCGATCAGCACGGGCTGCCCGACCGGGCGGAGCAACTCCGGCAGGCTTGGATGGCCTGGTCCGAGGGCGCGGGTGGCGCCCTTGCGGTGCACGAACGGCTCCCGCGGCCTGCCTTCGCCGCCGTGCCACTCGACCTTGCAGCTGTTGTGCGAGACGTCGAACAGCAGCTTGGGGTCGACGGCCGGAAAGACGTGTCGCAGTACCCGCCACGCCTGATGGTCGAGGATCTCCCGGTTGGCGAGGGCGCAGTTGATCGCCGCCCGCATTGCGCCCAGATAACGCTGGCCGAGTTCCGAGGCGATCGGAGCGCAGGCCAGTTCGCGATCAGGCAGCGCAATGCCCGCGGCAGCGGCGGCGCATCAAGTGTGATCGCCCCCTCGCTGCCAACGCCTGCCGGAATTGCCTTGGCAAGCGCGTCGGCGAAGGCGTGTTTCACATGCTCGACCTCGGCCGCCGAAACGCCGGTCGTCACGGTGCGCACACCGCAGGAGATGTCAAAGCCGACGCCGCCGGCGGAAACGATGCCGCCCTGCTCCGGGTCGAACGGCGCCACGCCGCCGATCGGAAAGCCGTAGCCCCAGTGCGCGTCCGGCATGACGTAACTCGCCTCGACGATGCCGGGGAGCGAAGCAACACCCGATGCTTGCTCGGCCATCTTGTCGTCCATGGCCCGGATCAAGGCCTCGTCGGCATAGAGGACGACAGGCACTCGCATTGCCCCTGTGGGCTCAATGCGCCACGTCACATCATCCAACTTCGTGAGATTGCTCGGGTCCACCCTCGGCTCTCCTGGTTCGCCCGCTTCAGACGTCGATCACGCAGTTGGCAATCCAGCGCCCGTCAGTGCCGCGAACGACACCAAGCGCGGTGAAGGTTGCGCCCTTCGGCTCGACCGCCGGCGCGTGCCGGGCGACGTCAATCGGCTCGCCCCAAAGCTCACCACGCAGCCGGGTTTCATCGGCGATCGATACCTTGAAGCGGCCGAACAGCATCCGCCGGGCTGCCATTTCATAAGCCACCGAATTGAGCCAATCGACCAGCAGCAATTCCAGATCGGGCGCTTCACACGCGACCGCGACCTCGCACAGCGATCGGATCTCGGCATTGGTCACAACCCCTGTCAACGCAAGCGCTGCTTCCTCAAAGGCCCGCTCAACCGTCGGCCCCCAACCGCGCACGCCGATATCGGCGTCATGCGGAAAAAGCTCCCACCCGGCGGCACCGGCGACCGGCTCGCTCGTCCGCGAGGTGGCCATCGATTGCTGCCCTTCCGTGCTGCTTTGGCTCTCCGGCCCGGTCGGCACGCCCGCCCTCCTTCGGCCCTCATGCGCCCCCGCGTTGCGCTCGGCGCGTGGCCCCAGAATAGGGTTGCTGGAGGGCTCCCATATCCAACACCCTGTGCAGCCGCACGCTTGCCTTCCGGTACCGTCCGCGATGCTTCACGACGCCAGGCGGAGCTCAGCCTCGCGGCAAGCCCCTCGATTACACCTCATCGCGGTGCCAGTCGACGCGGATAAAGTATCCGTCCTCGTCGTAGTCGAAACGGAGTTTGCCGCCAAAAGCAGCTTCCAGCGCCTCGCCGATCCGGCGCGGCAGGTGAAGATCCGTAGTGGTAACAACCAGCCAATCCAGCTCATCGCTGATCTTCATGATGCGATTGAGTGGATGCTCGGGTTTCTCGATTTCCTCCTGCCGGCGGACGATGTGAAGGATCTCATTTCTGTGCAACTTCAGGAACGCGCCGCCGATCCTGACCACGCCGGCCGGGAATTCATCGTTGATCCGATGGCAGGCTTGGCAGATCGTTTCGTGCGCCTGGGGCGGCCGCTCGGCCCATTGCCAGCGTCCGCCGCGATAGACCGCACCACATTGCGGGCAAACCGTCGGCTCGGGCAGTTTCTTCGTTCGCTTGTACGGGTCGGCAACGGTCCGATCCTGGGCGCGCCCGCTGCGGCGCGGACCCGCCGTCGGGCCGAACAAATTCGCTGGCTGTGTCATAGCACCTCCCTTTCTTCGTTGGGGGTCGCGCGGGTTGCAACACTTCCAACCACATGGCCAGACGACACAGCCACTCGGATCAGGCATTCCCGCCCCGTTCCGACGTTCGTCACCTGGGCCGATGCTCGTTCAGTCTTAGCGTGACGGCATTGACCCAAGTCAACGCGCGCGGACGACGGATACGTCGGCCGGTGTCCCTATCCCGTCAGCCTTTACCGGGGTGCGCAAGGTCAATGGCGACAAAGGCGGGCTGGCCGTCGCGAAAGATGCGCAATAGCATGGCGTGGCTCTCGCCCTGCTGTGCGCGACGGATGGCGCGCAGGGCTTCACGGGGATCGTTCACCGCGGTCTCGCCCACGCCCACAATGACATCACCGATCAGTATGCCGGCGACGTCCGCCCACGATCCCGGCTCCACTTTGACCACAACCGTGTACGCGCCGGAGACAAAATCCCTCACGGAAGCGGCCGGGTGGTCCGGCTGCGCCGGTGTAAAAGTCCATCGGTGTGAAGCTCTTTGCGTTGAGCGCAGAGGGCTGGGGGATGAAGCTCGTGGAACTGTATGGTCGGGTCCGCTACGCGGTGCGGATCGAGGGGATCAGCCGTCGTGAGGCGGCGCGGCGTTTTGGGATTGACCCTCGGACGGTGGCGAAGATGCTGGCCTTCTCGGTGCCGCCTGGTTACCGGCGCAGCCGTCCGCCGACGCGCCCGAAGCTGGATGCGTTCGTCGGGATCATCGACCGGATCCTGGAGGATGATAAGGGGCGGCCGGCGAAGCAGCGGCAAACGTCCACGCGGATTTTCGCGCGTTTGCGCGACGAGCACGGCTTCGGCGGCGGCGTGACGATCGTGAAGGACTCCGTGCTGGGTCAGCGCCAGCGGCAACGCGAGGTATTCGTGCCGCTGCGGCACGACCCTGGGCACGCGCAGGCGGATTTCGGCGAGGCGCTGGCGGTGATCGGCGGGGTGGAGCGGAAGATCCATTTCTTCGCGATGGACCTGCCGCACAGCGACGCCGGGTTCGTGCAGGCGTATCCCGCGGAGACGACGGAGGCGTTTTGCGCCGCACATGTCGCGGCGTTCGCGTTGTTCGGCGGCGTGCCGCTGTCGATCCTGTACGACAACACCAAGTTGGCGGTGGCGCGGATCCTGGGCGACGGGAGGCGGCAGCGCACGCGCGTGTTCGGCGAGTTGCAATCGCACTACCTGTTCGCCGACCGCTTTGGGCGTCCCGGCAAGGGCAACGACAAGGGCAAGGTGGAGGGGCTGGTCGGGTTCGCTCGGCGGAACCACTTGGTGCCGGTGCCGCACGCCGCCAGCTTCGCGGCGTTGAACGAGCAATTGCTGGCGGACTGCCGCCGTCGGCTCGGCGATCGGCTGCGCGGCCACGACGCGACGATCGGCGCGCGGCTGGCGCGGGACCAGGCGTGCTTTCACGACCTGCCGCCGGCGCCTTACGAGGCATGCGACAAGCAGCCGGGGCGGGTGAGTTCGCTGTCGCTGGTGCGCTATCGCGGCACGGATTACTCGGTGCCGACGACCTACGGCCACCACGAGGTGCTGATCCGCGGCCATGTCGACAGCGTGGTGATCTCCTGCGGCGCGGAGGTCATCGCCCGGCATGTGCGGTCCTACGAGCGGGAGGACTTCGTGTTCGACCCGCTGCATTACCTGGCGCTGCTGGAGCGCAAGATCGGCGCGCTCGACCAGGCGGCGCCGCTGGCCGGGTGGGCGTTGCCGGAGGAATTCGCGACGCTGCGCCGCCTGCTGGAGGCGCGCATGGGCAAGCAGGGCAAGCGCGAGTTCGTGCAGGTGCTGCGGCTGATGGAGGTGTTCACCGCCGAGGATGTCGCGGCCGGGGTGCGTGCCGCCATCGCGCGCGGCGCGGTCGGCTTCGAGGCGGTGAAGCCCCTCGTGCTGTGCCGGATCGAGCGCCGTCCGCCGCGGCTCGACATGACGGTGTATCCGTATCTGCCGCGCGCCCACGTGGCGGCCACCTCGGCCCGGACCTACCTGGACCTGCTGGCCGGGACGGCGTCATGACCGACGCATCGCCGGCCACGCCGCAAATCCTTCTGGCGCATCACCTGAAGGCGCTGAAGCTGCCGACCTTCCTGCGCGAGCATGAAAAGCTGGCGCGGCAGTGCGCCAGCGACGGGGTCGATCATGTCCGCTACCTGCTGCGGCTGGCGGAACTGGAACTGATCGAGCGGGAACGCCGGACAATCGAGCGTCGTATCAAGGAGGCCAGGTTCCCGGCGGTGAAGAGCCTCGACAGCTTCGACTTCCTGGCGCTGGCGTCGCTGAACAAGGCGTTGGTGCTGGAACTCGCGCGGTCGGAGTATGTGCTGCGCCGGGAGAACGTGATCGCGGTCGGCAACAGCGGTACGGGCAAGACGCACATCGCGCTCGGCCTGGGGCTGGCCGCCTGCCAGAAGGGCCTGTCGGTGGGCTTCACCACGGCGGCGGCTCTGGTGCACGAACTGATCGAGGCGCGCGACGAGAAGCGGCTGCTGCGGCTGCAACGCCAGCTGGCCGCGTGCAAACTGCTGGTGATCGACGAACTGGGCTACGTGCCGCTGTCGCAGACCGGCGCCGAATTGCTGTTCGAGGTGTTCAGCCAACGCTACGAGCGCGGCTCGACCATCGTCACCAGCAACCTGCCGTTCGACGAATGGACCGGCGTGTTCGCCTCCGAGCGTCTCACCGGCGCGCTGCTCGACCGGCTCACCCACCACGTCCACATCCTGGAAATGAACGGCGAAAGCTACAGGCTCAAACAGAGCAAGCGGCGTCAACGCGCCGACCGGGGCGCCAAATCACCGGAAAACCCTCCCGACGAATGACCGACCCGCAGCCAGGCGCCCCGTACGGGGCGCCGGGCTGCCATCGTCCGTGATGTAGTTTTGCTCCGGCCCGCCGATACATTTTTCCTCCGGCGTTGACAAAGGCCGTCGTCGATCTAAAAGCCGAACGGCTGCCGGCGATGCCTGCGCGCGCAGGCAGGGACGCCGTGCTCCAGCAGGTTCACGGCGCCGGAACGGCCGTGACGGCGAGCACGTCGCGCTCACTGTCGTCCAGCCGATCCGAAGCGCGCTGGCGGGCAACGCTCCCCGCGCGAGAGCGTCGCGCGTCCAACGTCCGAGAGGCGGCCGGTGGCGGGCGCTCAGCGGCGGGTCAGCGCCAGGACCAGTTCGAGCGCGATCAGCAGCACGATGATGGCCTCCATCAGCGTCGCGCGCGCCGCCGATGCCTCCTGATAGAGCGCCGCGTAAGTGTCGCGGATTATGGCGAGCTTGCGATCGACGGCGGCGCCGAATGTCGGCACCCGGAACAGCTCTAGTGCCGCTGCATAGACGCGCGCCAGATAGACGTCCTCCGTCACCTTCAGCGCATTGTCCACCTTCTCGGTCAGTTCGGTCACCTCGGCGACCAGGCCCGAGAGGCGGCGTGCGAGATCGGCGAAGCGCCGCGACGCCACAAGCCGTGTCGAGCGGCGCGTGTTCTCGACCAGATCGTACATGCGCGGTAGCTCGGCATCGAGCAGCTCGTCGTAGTAGCGCATCTCGACAAGCTGCGCGTTGGCCACCTCCAGCACGTCGGCCACGTCGGAATCCTGCCGTGGCTCGTAGATGAAGGCGCGGTCCCAGGTCAGCACCACCAGGTCGTCCGCGTAGTAGGAGAAGCGCAATTTGAGCAGGTCCTGTCGCGCCGCGCTCGACAGGGCGCGACGGTCGCCGGACAACAGCGGCACGAGATCGATGTGCTGCAGCAGCGCCTCGGCCGTCATTTCCTCGCCGAAGCTGTGCACAGTGCCGATCAGGTAGTCTTCCTCGATGGCGGAGGAAGCCGGCCGCACCAGGGCCGCGGCGAAGATTCTCCGGATATCGGCAAGCAGCCCGCCCCAGAGCGCCCCGCCGTCGGCGTCGCTGCGCAGGCTGCGGTCCACCTGGTCCGTCAGATCGGCGTACGCGGACCATGACAGGTCGCTGGCCGGCAGGCGCAGCGCAAACGTCACCACGCCGAATTCATACAGGCGCGCGGTGAGGGTGCCGTGCAACTCCGCCGTCCCCACCCTCAGGGTGACCGGGTCGAGCGCGATCTCCACCGGCGGAACCCCGAACGCGACGGCCTCGGCCGGCGCGGTGCTGAGTCGGGCACGCGTACTCCAGGCGCGCGACTGTTCTGCCCAGAGCCTCTCCGCATTTGGCAGGTCGATCGCATAGGCGATGTCGAACAGGCGATAGGCGACGATGCTGCCCGACACAACACGCAGTTCTGCTGGTTGCACGGACAGGCCGTCCGTCACGTGATGCGCACCGACGCGGCCGTCAGGCGACGCGAAGGTCTGAAAATACCCTGGGACAGACGGCATCGACGATGCTCCGCAGCGTGAAGACCGGATATTGGACCCGCGCCGGGGCGGCGTTCCACGGGCCGACACGGTCCGATTGCGGCGGATCAAAGCCGGTATCGGCGCAATTCACCTAACCTGCATCGCTGTTGGGTGAAAGGATGGGATTGCCATGACAATCCGCACGATCCTGGTTCCGCTGTATGGCGACGGAGCGGACGCAGCTTGCCTCGCCGCGGCCGCGGACATCGCGCAGGCCATGGCGGCACACGTCACGGCGCTTTTCTGCGAATCGGACCCCAGCGAACTGCTGCAATCGGTTCCAGGGTGGGAGGCGGGCGCCATATCCTCCATGACCCTGATGAAGTCGCTCCAGGAACGCGCGGAAGCACAGCGCAAGGCGGCTGACCGCAGCTTTTCCGAGTGGCTGACCCGGTCGCAGGCCCGCTTCGCCACCAGTCCCGACGGCCAGCACGGCGCGACCGCCGAACTGATCGTCGCCAGCGGCAGGCCGACGAGCGTGATCCACGACTATGCCGTGGTTGCCGACCTGGTCACCACAACCATCGCGGATCGAGGCGAGTTGAACCGCACGGGCGTGCTGGAGACGACGTTGTTCGATTCCGGACGGCCGGTCCTCGCCGTGCCGGCGACCACGCCCGCGAAAATGTTCGCGGCACCGGTCGCAGTGGCCTGGAACTACAGCGCCGAGGCCGCGCGGGCGCTGAACGCGGCGCTCCCGATCATCGAGGCCCGCGGGGAGGCGGTGGTCCTGCTGGCCGGTCATCACGAGGACGAGGCCGCCGCCCGGCGGGTGGTGGCTTATCTGGCGTGGCACGGGGTCAAGGCGTCGGCCATCAGGCTCGGCCAGGCAGGGCGTCCCCCCGAACTGGTCGCGGCCAAAGTGCGCGAACTCGGCGCCGGACTGCTGGTGATGGGCGCCTATTCGCACACACGCGCGCGCGAGTTCGTGTTCGGCGGCATGACCAGGTACATGCTGGAGAGCGCGCAGGTCCCGCTGCTGTTGGCGCATTGAGCGCGCGCTGGCCGAACCGGTTGGCCCCTCGTTCCGTCCGGTCGGTTCAGGCCCTCAGCTTCGCGGCGAGATAGGCGGCCGCCCCGGCGATCGTGACCAGCTTTGGGTAATCGACCTCCGGGATGTCGGCGGCGAATTTCTCGTGCAGCGCGCTGACGAAGTTGAGAAAGTCCATCGAATCGATATCGAGGGCGGCGCGCACATCCGCCTCCGGGTCGATGGACGCGGGGTCGGCTTCGGGCGCGATGTTGCCGAGTATCTCGATGACCGCGCGACGAATCCCGGTATCGTTCATAGCGCCTCCGGTTGCTGGAGCAGCCGTTCGATCTCGAGCAGCAGCAACGCGCCGCGGTGTCCGTCGCTGACGCGGTGGTCGGCGGCGAGCGTGGCGGTGATCAGCGTGCGCGGATGGAGGTCCGTGCCGACGACCCAGGGCCGCAACGCCGGCGTGCCGAACCCGACGATCGCGACCTGCGGCGGATAGATCACCGCGAACATGCCGTCGACGCCGCGGTCGCCCAGGCTGCTGACGGTGATCGTCGGGTCGAACAGCTCCGAACTGCGCAGCCGCCCCGAACGCGTCCGCGCCACGAGGTCGCGCAACGCCGCCATCGTCTCGTCGAGCGTCCTGGCGTCGGCATCATGGATCGCGGGCGCGACCAGTCCGCCGCCGCGAATGGCAATGGCGGCGCCGAGATGGATTGCGGCACTCGGGCGGAATTCCTCCGTCGTGTAGGCGCCGTTGAATTCGGGATAGGCTCTCAGCGCCACCGCGACCGCCTTGAACAGCAGCGCGGCGGGCAGCACCCGTTCCGGTGGCTGGCGGCGCGCGTTGAGCTGCTGAAGCCACTCGCTGGCCGGTGTGAAATCAATCGTGTGCGTAAGATAGTAGTGCGGGATTTCGCGTTTGGACCGGGACATCGCCGCGGCGATCGCCTTGCGCATCTCGGACGCATCGAACCCACGCCGCGCGGTGGTGGCCTCGGGCGCGAGGGGTGCGGGCGCGGCGACGCGCTCAACCCTGGCCGGCAGGGGTACCTGCGCCGCCCGCTCGACATCCTGCAGCACGATGGCCCCGCCGGGGCCGGTGCCGGTGATTGACGCCAGATCGATGCCCCGCTCGGCGGCCAGCTTGCGTGCGGCAGGCGAGGCGCGCAGCCCGGCCCCGGCGGCAGCTGTGAAAGGCGGCGCGGCTGGCCGTGCCGGGACCGGAAGCGGCGCGACCGGGATTGCCGCCGGAGGCGCGGGCGGCGTCGCCTGCGCCATGGACTGTGCTTCGCCCTCGACCCGGATCAGCGCCATCGGCGTGCCCACGGGCACTTGCGTCCCCGGCGCAATCAACAGACGCTCCACCATGCCGGACAGGAAGATCTCGACGTCGATGGCGCCCTTCTGGGTCTCGACCACGGCGATGACATCGCCCTTTGCGACCGGGTCGCCGGGCTGCCTGAGCCATTCCACCAGTGTCCCGGCATCCATGTCGGCGCCGAGCGAGGGCATGCGGAACTCCGCCATTACCGCCCCATTGCGGCCCGCGCGGCCGCGGCGATGCGCGCCGGCTGCGGCAGCGCCGCCTCCTCCAGGTGGCGGGCGTAAGGGATCGGCACCTCGGCGCTGCATACCCGCCCGATCGGCGCCTCAAGGCTCCAGAACCCCTCCTCGGCGAGCCGCGCCGCGACCTCGGCCGAGAGACTGCCGCTCTTCCAGCCTTCGTCCACCACGACGGCGCGGTGCGTCCGACCGACCGATTCGAGCAGGGCCGCAGTGTCCAGCGGCCGCAGCGTGCGCAGATCGATCACCTCGGCGTCGATCCCCTCCTGTGCCAGCAGTTCGGCAGCGGCAAGGGTCTTGTGCAGCGTGCCGCCGTAGGCAATCAGCGTGACGTCGCGGCCGGGGCGGCGGATCGCCGCCTTGCTGATCTCGACCGGGCCGGCATCCGCAGCAATCTCACCCTCCATGTTGTAGAGCAGCACGTGTTCGAAGATCAGGACGGGGTTCGGATCGCGCAGCGCGGTGCCGAGCATTCCGCGCGCATCCTCCAGCGTCGCCGGCGCCAGCACCTTGATCCCCGGTATGTGCGCGTACCAGCCTTCCAGGCTGTGCGAGTGCTGCGCCGCGACCTGCCGGCCGGCCCCGGTCGCCATGCGGATCACCAGCGGCACGTTGATCTGCCCGCCGGACATGTGCAGCAGCGTGGCGGCGTTGTTGACGATCTGGTCAAGCGCAAGCAGGCTGAAGTTGACGGTCATGATCTCCACGATCGGCCGCATACCGACCATCGCGGCGCCGATGCCCGCGCCGACGAAGGCCGACTCGGAGAGCGGCGTGTCGCGGATCCGCTCGGGGCCGAACTCGGCGAGCAGGCCCTTGCTGACCGCGTAGCACCCGCCGTAACGGCCGACATCCTCGCCCATCAGGAAGACGCGCTCGTCCTCCAGCATGGCCTCGAAGATCGCCGCGCGCATCGCCTCACGATAGGTCGTGCGGATCTTGCTTGCCCCGGTCGGCGCGATCATGGGGCGACCTCCGCATAGACGCCGCGCGTCAGCGTCTCGACCGGCTCCCACGTGCCGGCTTCGGCGAACGCCACGGCGGCATCGATCTCCGCTGCGACCTCCCGCTCGATCGCCTCGATGTCGCTCGGATGCAGGATCGCGTTCTCGGCAAGCCACGCGCCGAAGCGTTCGATCGGCCCGTGCTTCTTCCATTCCTCGACTTCGCTCTTCGGCCGGTAGAGTTCCGGGTCGAAGGCCGAGTGCGCTCGGAACCGATAGGTGCGGCACTCCAGGAACTGCGGCCCTTCGCCCGCGCGGATCGCCGCCGCCGCGCGTCGCGCCGCCGCCTCCACCGCGACCACGTCCATGCCGTCCACCGCCACCGAGGGGATGCGGTAGCCCTGCGCCTTGAGGTGCAGATCGGTCTCCGATTCCGAGAGTTCGAGAGCCGTGCCCATCGCGTAGAGGTTGTTCTCGCAGATGAACAAGATGGGCAGCTTCCAGAGTTCGGCGAGGTTGAGGGATTCGTGAAACTCCCCTTCGGCCACCGCGCCATCGCCGAAGAAGCAGGCAGTGACGCGCCGGCGGTTCTGCATCTTGTCGCACAGCGCCACCCCGAGGGCGAGCGGCAGCCCGCCGCCGACGATGGCGTTGCCGCCGTAGAAGCGGTGGGCCACATCGAAGATGTGCATCGACCCGCCGCGACCGCCGCTGCAGCCTTCCCGCTTGCCGTACATCTCCGCCATGATCGCGGTCATCGGCACGCCGCGGATAAGTGCCTGTCCGTGCTCGCGATAGGTGGCCACGACGGCGTCCTCGGGCGTCAATGCCTGGAGTGCGCCCACCGCCACCGCTTCCTCGCCGATATAGACGTGCAGGAAGCCGCGGATTTTCTCCATAGCGTACAGTTCGACGCACTTCTCCTCGAACCTGCGGATACGCAGCATCTGACGCATCAGCTCCATCACGTGGGAACGCGCCAAGTGCGGCTTGACGTCGGCGGTGTCGGTCATCGCTCGTCGCTTTCGAGAGTGGAGAGGTCGCCCTCGGGCAGGCCGAGTTCGCGTGCCTTCAGCAGGCGACGCATGATCTTGCCGCTGCGCGTCCTGGGGAGATTGGTGCGGAAATCGATCTCCTTCGGTGCGATCGCCGATCCGAGACGCTTGCGCGCATGCCCGAGCAGCTCCTTGCGCAATGGCTCGCCGGGCGTGAATCCGGGCTTGAGCGCTACAAACGCCTTCACGACCTCCCCAGCCATCGGATCGGGCTTTCCGATGACCCCGGCTTCGGCCACCGCAGGATGCTCCATCAGCGCACTCTCGACCTCGAACGGGCCGATCAGATGGCCGGACGACTTGATCACGTCGTCGCCGCGGCCAACGAACCAGAAGTAGCCGTCGGCATCGCGCATCGCCAGGTCGCCAGTGAGATACCAGCCGGCGACGAAGCACTTTCGGTACCGCTCCTCCTCGTTGAGGTAGCCGCGAAACATCGACGGCCAGCCGGGCCGCAAGGCCAGTTCTCCGGGCGTCATCGGTGCGGTGACTTCGGTGACGCCGCCTTGCGCATTGCGCACCACGATGCCGGCCTCAATGCCCGGCAACGGCAGGCCCATCGAGCCGGGCTTGACGTCCACGGCGGCGTAATTCGCGATCATGATGCCGCCCGTCTCTGTCTGCCACCAGTTGTCGTGGAACGGACGGCCGAACGCTTCCTGACTCCAGACCACCGCCTCGGGGTTGAGCGGTTCGCCGACGCTGGCGAGGAAGCGCAGGCGGCTGAGGTCGTATTTCCGCGCGATGTCGGTGCCGAGCTTCATCATCATGCGGATCGCGGTCGGTGCGGTGTACCACACCGTCACCTGCTGCTCCTGCAGCGTGCGATACCAGTGCTCGGCATCGAACTCCGCCTCATCGACGATCATCGCGGCGCCATTGACCAGCGGCGAGATGACGCCGTACGACATTCCGGTCACCCAGCCCGGATCGGCCGTGCACCAGACGCGGTCTGTCGGATGGATATCGAGCGCCACCCGGCCCGTGTACGCGTGCGACACGACCGCGCCATGCACGTGCATCGCGCCCTTCGGCCGGCCGGTCGTCCCGCTGGTGAAATGCAGCAGCGCCAGATCGTCGCGCGCGGTCGGCGCGATCGCGAAGTCGGCGGCGGCACGGTCCATTGCCTCGTCGAGCGACATCGTGCCGGCCGGCAGCATCCCACCCTCGGGTTCCGCCAGAAACACGAATTGCAGGCTCGGCAACTGCTCACGCCAGGGTGCAACCTTCTTGCGATACAGCGCCTCGGTGGTCACGAGCACGCGGGCCGCGCCGAGCGTCATGCGCGCCTGCACCGGCTCCGGCCCGAACGCCGAAAACAGCGGCGAGAACACGCTGCCGTTCTTGAGCGTGCCAAGGGCGGCAATGTAGAGCGCCGGTACGCGTCCCAGCAGGCCGAAGACCCGATCGCCCCGGCCGACGCCGTGGAAGGCCAGGACGCTGGCGAACCGGTTCGTCAGGGCGGCGAGGTCGGCATAGGTGGCGTCGCGCGCCCCGGCCCGGCCCAGCCAGCGGATCGCCAAATGCGCGCCTCGGCCATGTGCCACATGGCGATCGACCGCCTCGTAGGCGATGTTCAGTCCACCGCCCGGGAGGCCGTCAAGCAGGCGCTCGGCCGCTTGCCACGTGAAGCGGCCGCGGCATGTCGCGTAGTCCGGCATGTTCGGCGCCGGACCCGGCGCGGCCGATACCTTGCGGATCGTAGCCCACGGCACGGTGAGACCCTCCCACGCATGCGAACCCGAAGCTGCTGGAGAGGGACGCACCCTCTTCGTATGGACGCTCGTCCAAAGGCGTGTGCCTTCGCCTTGATTTGCATCAACTCGCCGCACAAAGGCAGCATTGACCGAAATCAATCGGCCAGGGGCGCCGCTGCGAATTCCAACATGATGACGATCGACGCGCGATCCGAATTTTCCATCTGAATGGAGCGCCACCGGTTCGGCGGAACGCGCGCAGGAAGAAGGAGGCTGGGCGGCATGAGCGGGCATTGGAGCATCGTCGATCTGTTGCGATCGGTCGCGCGACGCGGCGCGCATCCAGCGGTCGTGATGTCGCAGGAAACGGGTGTCGTGGTGTGGAGCAGTGCCACGCTCGCACGAGAGGCCGAGACGCTCGCGCGAGGTCTGCTTCAGGCTGGACTGCGGCGCATGCAGCCGGTCGCGCTCTGGGCACCGAACAGCCCGGACTGGATCATCGCGGCGCTGGCGATCATGGCCGCCGGCGGCGTGCTGGTCGCGGTCGACGACCTGTTTGATCCGGCGCAGGTGGCAGCGGCACTGGACGCCAGCAGCGCAAGGATGATCTTCGCCACGGCCCATAACCTGGCCGCCGCCGAAGAGCTGCTGCACGCCAATGGAATTACGACGATCCAGGTCGATGCGCCGAACGACCCTGGTTCCGGCCGGGTGGGGTGGCCCGCCCCCGACCTGGGCGCCAGCAGCGCATTGCCGGAACCGGCAACCGACGATCCGGCGATCTTCGGCTGGACCTCCGGCACCACCGGGCCGCCCAGAGGATTTTTGCTCAGTTACGGCAACATCGGCAGCAACGTGGAGGCGCTGTATGGGCTACACATCGTCGGCCCGCGCGACCGCGTGCTGCAGCCCTTGCCGCTGCATCATGCCTACCCCTTCGTGGTGGGAACGCTGACGGCGCTGGCCGTTGGCGCGACCATCGTGCTGCCCGCGGGCACGACCGGGCCCTTGATCATGCGGGCGCTGCGCGATGGCGATGTCACCGTCATCATCGGAGTCCCGCGGCTGTACGACGCAATGTTGGCGACAATGCGTGCACGAGTGGCGAGAAACGGCCGCGCGGCGCACGCGCTCTGGCGACTGCTGCTGCGGGTTGCGGTCTGGATGCAGCAGCGCACCGGCCTCAACCCCGGCCGCCTTTGGTTCAGCACCGTCCGTCGCAACGTAGCGCCGCACCTGCGTTATCTCGTCTCCGGCGGGGCGCGCCTGGACAGGGAGGCCGAACAGCAACTTGACGCCCTCGGCTGGACCGTGCTGGTGGGCTACGGGCTTGCCGAGACGGCGTCGCTGTTCACCGGCAATCCGCCGCAGCAGCGCCGGGTCGGAAGCGCCGGCAAACCGCTGGCGGCCGGAGAAATCCGCATCAGCAGGCCGGACATCGATGGGATCGGCGAGATCGAGCTGCGCGGTCCAACTGTCACCGCGGGATACGTGAACGATCCCGAGGCCAATGAGACATCATTCACGGAGGACGGCTGGTTTCGCACTGGTGACATGGGTTTTGTCGATCGCGACGGGTTCCTTTACGTGACCGGCCGCAGCAAGGAAATCCTCGTGCTGGGCAGCGGCAAGAAGCTCAATCCCGAAGAGCTGGAGCGGATCTATCGTAGCAGGCCGCAGATCCATGAGATCGCCGTTCTGGAGCAGCAAGGCGGACTCGTGGCTCTCGTGCGGCCAAACGCCGAGCGGGTGCGGGATATGGGTACGACGAATCTGCGCGACGGCATCCGGATCGCCCTCGCTGAGGCGGTGCGGGACCTGCCCGCTTATCAGCACCTGTCGGGCTTCGCACTGACGGACGAGCCACTGCCGCGTACGCGCCTGGGCAAATACCGACGGTTTCTGCTGCCTGCCCTCTATCGCCAAGCCCTCGCAGGGGCGCGGCGCGCGCCCCACCCGCTGAAACCCGGCGACCAGGACTTGCTGCGCGATTCGACGGCGGATGCGGTCTGGGCGGTGCTGCAAGAACGATATCCCGGACGGGCGGTCGATCTCGACGCGACTCTCGCCTTGGACCTGAATCTCGATTCGTTTGGCTGGATGGAGCTGGGAATCGCCCTGGAGGAACGCTGCGGCGTGCACCTCACCGAGACGGACATCGCGACCATCGACACGATTCGCGATCTGCTGCGCCGCTGCACGGCATTGCGGATGCAAGGCCCTGCGTCGACAGCGCCTGTTGCAGTCGCCAACCGGTACCTTGCCCACACCGGGATGTTTCTGACTCTGTTAGGATTTATCTTCTACGCGATCAACTGGATCGTCATGCGACTTCTGTTCCGCCTGCGTGTCAGGGGGGTTGACAACCTCCCGGCGGCCGGAGGCTTCGTGATCACGCCCAATCACGCGAGCTTTCTCGATCCGCTGGCGATCGCCGCGTCGTTGCCGCTGTCTCGTGCCAGGTCAACCTACTGGGCGGGTACGGTCACGCTGCTGTTCAGCAGTGGTTTGCGCCGCATGTTCTCCCGCGCCGCACATGTCTTTCCGGTGGACGAATCGCGACCCGACGCGGCAATTGACACGGGCGTGCAGGTATTGAAGGCCGGCCGCATCACGGTGTGGTTCCCCGAAGGATGGCGATCGCCTGACGGCACACTGCAGCGATTTCTGCCGGGTATTGGACGAGTGGTGCTGCGTGCGGGCGTTGTGGTGGTTCCCACCTGTATCGCAGGAGCCTTCAATGCCTGGCCGCGTGGCCGGTGGCTGCCGAAGCCCGCCCGCATCACCGTGACCTTCGGCTATCCCGAATTGGTCAATGACTTGCGTGCGTCAGGAAGCGGCGCAACGAACGACGAGCGGGTTGCGCAAGCGCTGCAGCAGAGGGTCCTCGTCCTGGGCTCGGGAACTCTTGGAGCCGTGCATCTTCTCGGGGCAGCGTGATTCTCGGGACGGCGGACGGTGACCGCCTTGGGTGCTGCCTTCGCCGAGCGAACGGCAGATGGCGCGGATCGAGCCCTCTGTTCTGGCGTCGCACGCCGGGAGGTCCGAGGCGGGTTCGACGCCCGCACGCAATTGCGCGCAGCAGTCAATTCCACCGCACATGCAGGATGCCGTCGCCCTCAAGAGCAATGCGGCCGCCCTCGCAGGTGCACTCGCGGCCCAGCCGCTCCTGCAACCACACCAAGTCTTCGGCGGGCGCGGAGTTCAGCCGGAACTGCCCGAGGCGGAACGGCCTCATATCCAGACGCAGCAACTTTCCGGAGACCGGGCACAGGATCGGGAGGTAAAGCAGCACGAGATCGGGGCGGTACTCTTCAAAGCCGCTTATGCCCTCGTAGTCGTTCAGGAAATCGCCGCAGCCGTACAGGATGAGACGCTCGGAGTAGATTTCGAAGCCCCGCGGGTGATGCGAGGAATGACCGTGAATCAGGTCGAAGCCACCATCCACGAGAGCATGTGCGAAATCGCGGAACTGCCCAGGTACCCGGTAACCCCAGTTCGAACCCCAGTGGATCGAAGCGACCAGTACATCGCCCACCCGTCTCACGGCACGCGCATCCCATGCCAGACGCTCCGCCGTTCGCGACCGCAGGTCGGGAACGAAGTTGACGCCGGGTTGCGTCGTTGCAGCCGTCCAGTCCGGCGGAACACCGCTGGTCTCGGAGGCGAAGGCGAACACCAGGACCCGGCCTTTCCCAGGCAGCACGATGACCGCCGGTGCCGCCGCTTCAGTCCGGGTCTCCCCGGCACCGGCGACGTGCAGACCGGCCCCGCGCAGCACGCTGAGCGTCTCGAGCAAGCCCTCCCGTCCCCAGTCGAGAACGTGGTTGTTGGCAAGCACGCAGCAGTCGATGTGCGCGGTCGCAAGGCAGCCGATGTTATCGGGGCTCATGCGGTAGTTGATGCCCTTCGGCCAAGGACGTCCCCGGCGCGTGACGCTCGTCTCCAGATTGATGATCCGGACGTCCGGCGGCGTGTGGTCGAGGACGGCCAGCGCGTCTCCCCACACATAATCGAAAGTGACCGGGCGCACGATCGGGCCGCTTGCCCGCTCCGCGAGTTCGACATAGTCGAGCGCCGATTTGGCGTGTGTTTCATAGATGTTCGGCGCGCCAGGATGCGGCAGGATCTGGTCGATGCCGCGTCCGAGCATGACATCCCCGCACAAGGCCAGCGCGATGCTCCTGCGACGATCGGTGTCTGCGGCGGGAGCGACGCTCCGGCTGGCGGATTCCATCACGGCTGCCGGGTCATGCGAAACGACTGCGCCTGCGGGAGGGCAACCACAGTGGTGCGCTGCGTCACGACGCATACCTCCGCCCGGCTGCCCCGAGCCGGCGGCAACACTCAGGCTCCCCACCCGTGGAATCGCCGCATTCTCTCCACCTCTTTCGACAACCGTAGTCTGGTGGACTGGAGTATCGCGTTGACCAAGGTCAATATGACGGCCAGGGGGTATGAGGAGCTGCGGATCACGTTCCTGGGAACGCGAGGCGAAATCCGCGAGCGAACCCGGCGCCACCGCCGACATTCCGCGCTGCTGGCGCAGGCCGGAACGGAACGGCTGATGATCGATTGCGGCCTCGACTGGCTCGGGCATATCGGGCGCATCAGGCCGTCGGCCATCCTGATCACGCACGTGCACCCCGATCACGCGGGCGGTCTGGCCGGAGGTGCGCCTTGTCCGGTGTACGCCACCGCGCGCGGTTGGGAAGCGATCGGGCGCTTCCCGATCACGCATCGTGAGGTGATTGATGACGGCGCCGCACTTCGCTTCGGGCCCATCGCATGCCGCCCGTTTGCTGTCGAACACTCGATTCGTGCGCCGGCGGTCGGCTTCCGGCTATCGGTCGGCAGGTTCGCCATCTTCTACGTGCCGGACGTCGTGGCCATCCACGATCGGTCTGCGGCACTCCGCCATCTCACTTACTACATCGGTGACGGCGCCACCGTGGTCCGTTCGTTCGTCCGACGACGTGGCACCACGCTGATCGGCCACACTCCGATCCGGACCCAACTCGGCTGGTGCGAGGCGGAGGGTGTCGCGCGGGCGATCTTCACCCATTGCGGCAGCGAGATCGTCGGCAGCGACGGCAGATCAGTCGCGGCCCGGATTGCGCGACTTGGCCGCGAGCGGGGGGTCGTTGCGCGCGTCGCTCATGACGGTATGCGGTGCGACCTGGCAGCGGGTTGGCCTGATCGGTGTTGACCCACGTCAATGCGGTGGTTCGTGCTGGAGTGGTCAAATTAGGATGCGGCGTATGCGCCGCTTCTCGTTGGGAGGATCGCAATGCTGCACGAGCTCGACGCCCTTGAGGCCCGGCGGATCGCCGATCTCGCCAACGACGCAAGACGGGCTCGCGACCGCTTTCTTGAAAAGGTCCGGCAATCGGCCTTCGGCGAGCCGAAGCCGGCACGTGGCGAGCATGATCCGATCCGCGATATTTCGCTCGATGACGTGCTCGCGCACAAACCTGAGGTTGTGGCCCTGCGGGAAGCCATCACCGCCCTGCCGCGGGAAATCCGACAGTCGATCTGGGCTGTGATGGAGGTCGGTCGCGGCGGATCCGCCGCTCAGGATTGGGAGCTTGCGATGGAGCGGGCCGTTTCGCTGGATGACGCCGATGCAGTGGCGGCGCTCCTGGACGAGCCCGACCTCCATATCTGTCTGGGCAAAGGTCTGTACCTGCTCGGGATGGTTCCGCGGAACAATGCGGTGTGAGAAGTGAACTGGGAGATGTTGCACCGGTTCAGGCCACGCGATCGGTTTCGACCGTACAGGCCCGGGATGCCGTCGGTTCCGATCACAGAAGCAACGTCTGGATTGCCGACCGGCTGCGTCAAGCCTCGAGCCTGCTGACGGCGCAGGGGGCAAGCCCGTTTCGCGCTGCTGCGTACCGTCGTGCCGCCGATGCCCTCATCCGGCTTGACGACGATATCAGCAGGATTGCCGCGACGGGAGGGCACGCGGCGCTTGAGGCGATTCCAGGCGTCGGCCACTCCATCGCCGGCGCCATCGCGGAAATGGTGGCGACGGGCCGGTGGAGCTATCTTGAAGCCCTGAAAGGTGCGGCCGATCCGGTCTCGCTGTTCGGCTCCGTGCCTGGCATCGGCCCCAAGCTGGCCGCTCGGGCCCACGCGCTGCTACATATCAACTCGCTGGAAGCGCTCGAGGCTGCGGCGCATGACGGCCGGCTTGTCGAGGTCCCAGGGTTCGGGCCGCGGCGGGCGGCGATGGTGCGCAGTGGATTGGCCGAACTGCTGGCGCGCATCAGGCCGGCACAACCTGGCCCGGCCGAGGAGCCGGATGTCGCGCTGTTGCTCGACGTGGACCGGGAATATCGCGAGAAGGGCGCCAAGGGCGAGCTTCGCAGGATCGCGCCGAAACGCTTCAACCCGAGCGGCGAGGCATGGCTGCCCGTGCTGCACACGGTGCGTGGCCCCTGGCATTTCACCGCCCTGTATTCGAATACCGCCCTTGCCCACCAGCTTGGGCGCACGGGGGATTGGGTGGTGATCTTCTTCTCTCATGACTCATGGCCCGAGGGCCGTCGAACTGTCGTCACCGAAACCCACGGAGCTGCGCGGGGCTGTCGCGTCGTGCGTGGGCGTGAGGCGGAGGGCAAGGAGCATCCCCTGGCTCCGGTAGACTCGTCGGTACGGATCACCCCTTGATGCAGATCACCGGCCGCAGCCGCGCCACCCGCCGGGCGAGGCCGGCGCGTTCGGCGGCGAGGACCACCGCGCCCACATCCTTGTATGCGCCCGGGGCTTCCTCCGCCACACCGCGCACCGACCGACTGCGCACGAGGATGTGATGCGCAGCGAGGTCGTCGACGATCTGTCGGCCGCTCCACTGGCGCAGGGCAGCGTGGCGCGACATCGCGCGGCCCGCGCCGTGGCATGCGGACGCAAAGGCCTGCGCCTCGTTCCCCGCCACCCCGACCAGCACGAAAGATCCGGTCCCCATGCTGCCCCCGATCAGCACCGGTTGTCCGACGGGACGGAGCGCCTCAGGCAGGCTCGGATGCTCCGGGCCGAAGGCGCGGGTCGCTCCCTTGCGGTGGACGAACAGGGCACGCGGTTTCCCGTCGGCGCGGTGCGTCTCGACCTTGCACGTGTTGTGCGACACGTCGAAGAGCAGCCTCGGCGCGACGGCCGGGAAGAAATGCTGAACCACCCGCCGTGCCAAGTGATCGAGAATCTCGCGGTTCGCGAGCGCACAGTTGATCGCCGCCCGCATCGCGCCCAGGTAGCGCCGGCCCAGGTCCGACTCGATCGGCGCGCAGGCCAGCTCCCGGTCCGGCAGCGCTATCCCGGCGGCTGCCGCCGCGACCACCATTTCGCTGAGGAACTCGCTGCCGATCTGATGCCCCAGCCCGCGCGAGCCGCAATGGATGGTGACGACCACCTCGCCACGAACGAGGCCGAATGCCGCGGCAGCGGCCGGATCGAAGATCTCCTCGACAGCCTGGATCTCAAGGTAGTGATTGCCGGACCCGAGCGTGCCCATCTCCCGCCGTTGGCGCTCCTTCGCGCGCCCCGAGACGCAGGCGGGCTCAGCGCCGGCCATGCAACCGCGTTCCTCGATCCGCTCCAGATCCGCGGCGTCTCCCCAACCGCGCTCCACGGCCCAGAGGGCGCCGCCCAGCAACATCGCCTCCATCTCACCCGCGTCGAGTGCAATGGTGCCCTCGCTGCCAACACCTGCAGGAATTGTCCGGGCGAGCGAGTCGGCAAGTGCATGTTGCACCGTCTCGATCTCAGCCGACGGGATGCCGGTCGTCACGGTCCGCACGCCACAGGAAATATCGAAGCCGACGCCGCCGGCGGAGACGACGCCGCCCCGCTCTGCGTCGAATGCCGCGACCCCGCCGATCGGAAACCCGTAGCCCCAGTGGGCATCGGGCATCACGAAACTGGCCCCGACGATGCCGGGCAGTGCCGCGACATTGCGTGCCTGCTCGTAAACCTTGTCATCCATCGCCCGGATCAACGTCTCGTCGGCATAGATGACCACCGGTACGCGCATGGCCCCTGTCGGCCCGACCCGCCAGGTCACCTCGTCCAGCTTCGTCAGTCTTGCGGGATCCATGCCATGCTCCTCGCCGGCACAAGGTCACACGTCGACGACGCAGGCGGCGGTCCAACGTCCGTCGGCCTCGCGTGCGACCCGGAGCGCGGTGACGGTGGCACCTTTCGGTTCCACGGCCGGGGCGTGGCGGAGGATGTCGACCAACTCACCCCATATCGAGCCGCGCAAATGGCGCGCGCCGTCGATACTCACCACAAAGCGCCCGAACAACATGCGCCGGACGGCCATCTCGTAGATGATCGCATTCAGCCACTCCACCAGCAGCAATTCCAGATCAGGGGCCTCGCACGCGACCGTGACCTCCCGAGAAGCGTTCACCTCGACATCCGTAACGATGCCCGTCAGGGCCGCCGCCGCCTCCTCGAACGCTCGTTCGATCGTCGGCCCCCACCCGCGGACCCCAATGTCGGCATCGTGCGAAAAGTGCTCCCAGCCGGCGAACTCCGTCGCGGGACCGGTGCTGCGCGGCGCGCTCATGGCCTCCTGCCTCCATGGCCTACGATTTGTGCTCTTCCAGGGCGTGGCATTGACTAAGGTCAATCCGCGCCGCAGCGCCATGGGCAGCCCAGCCGGCGCCGATATTGACGCAGACCAGCGAGCTCGCGGCATGCTGGCGACCGACGCTTGACCGCGATCAATGCAAGGGCCTTTCAGGGCTGTTCAATGCGTCCAAGCCAGGGAGGTCGCCGATGACAGCCAGCGAAAGCCATACCGTCTCGGTGGTCCTCCCGCGCCGCGGCGGAGAGGGTCTGCTCGGTCTACCGGCCGGAATGCCTCACGGAATGGTGCTGTTCGCGCACGGCAGCGGCTCGAGTCGGCATAGCCCGCGCAACGCCTTCGTCGCCGCGGCGCTGCAGCGCGCGAAGTTCGCCACCTTGCTGTTCGATCTGCTCACCGAGAGTGAAGCTGCAGACCGCGCAAATGTCTTCGACATCGCGCTCCTCTCCGAACGCCTGGCCGCGGCGGCGGATTGGACGGCGAACAGCGACGCGGGGCGCGGGCTGCCGCTCGGCTTCTTCGGCGCCAGCACCGGTGCCGCTGCGGCCCTGATGGCCGCGGCTGCGCGCAAGGACGTGCGCGCCATCGTCAGTCGCGGCGGGCGACCGGACCTTGCGGGCGACGCGCTCGAGCAGGTCCAAGCCCCCACGCGGCTGATCGTCGGCGGCAAGGATCCCGAGGTCCTGGCTCTCAATCGCATGGCCTATGAGCGGCTGCGCTGCGAGCGTCGGCTGGACGTGGTGGCTGGCGCGACGCACCTGTTCGAGGAACCGGGCACGCTGGAGGCCGTGGTGGACCTGGCCCGAGAGTGGTTCCAGCAGCACCTGACGGGAAAAACCCGCGGAGTCAGCACATGATGTTCGAGGACCGGCACGAGGCCGGACGGCTGCTTGCCGCAAAGCTGCGCGGGAGGCGATACAAGGACCCGGTGGTGCTCGCGTTGCCCCGCGGCGGCGTGCCGGTGGGCTTCGAAGTTGCCAGCGCGCTTGGGGCGCCGCTTGATCTCGTGCTCGTTCGCAAGATCGGCGCACCGCAACAGGAGGAGTTGGCGATCGGTGCGGTCGCCAACGGGGGACAGCCGGAGCTCGTGACCGATCCCCGCCTGATCGCCGATCTGGGCGTCTCGCCGGAGTATCTCGAGGAGATGAAGGCCGCCGCTTTGGAGGAGATCGAGCGGCGACGCCGGGTCTATCTCAAGGATCGCGTGCCCGAGGAGGTCCGCGGGCGGACGGCGATCGTCGTCGATGACGGTCTCGCGACCGGCGCGACCATGCGCGCCGCCCTGCGCGCCACAAGGCGCCGGCAGCCGGCGCGGCTCGTGCTTGCCGTCCCCGTTGCGCCGGCCGACGCGGTCGAACGCATGAAGGGAGAGGCGGATGAGACGATATGCCTCCACAGCGCCGAGGGTTTCTTCGGGGTCGGACAGTTCTATCGCGACTTCCGGCAATTGCACGACGCGGAGGTGACGGCGCTGCTCGACCGGGCGCGGGTCCAGTCCGCCACAGCGCGAACCTGACGGGAGACGCTTATGGATCGTCGCTCTCTGTCCGTCTTCGGCTTGCACGGAACCCGCGATCTCGCGGAGCGCGTAGCCGGGCGCCTGGACGTGGCGCTTGCGTCGCACGAGGAGCGGGATTTCGAGGACGGCGAGCACAAGGCACGACCACTTCAGGATGTGCGAGGCAACGACGCCTACGTCGTGCACTCCCTGCATGGCGGTGACACGGACAGCGCCAATGACAGGCTGTGCCGGCTGCTGTTCTTCTGCGGCGCATTGAAGGACGCCGGGGCACGGCGCGTCACCGCGGTCGCGCCATACCTCTGCTACGCCCGCAAGGACCGCCGGACCAAGCCGAATGACCCGATCACAACCCGCTATGTCGCCGCAATGTTTGAGGCGGTCGGGATCGATTGCGTGATCACGCTGGAAGTGCACAACATCGCGGCGTTCGAGAATGCCTTCCGCTGCCCGACCTGGCATATCGAATCGGCACCGCTGCTGGCCGCCCATGTCGCGCCGCTGCTCGCCGGCACGCGCGCCGCTGCCGTCTCGCCCGATGCCGGCGGTGCGAAGCGCTCGGAGCAGTTTCGCCAGGCGCTGGAGCAGTTGACCGGAACGGAGGTCGGCAGCGCCCACATGGAGAAATACCGCAGCAGCGGCGTGGTCAGCGGCACGCTGCTCGCCGGCGACGTGCGCGGCAAGGTGGCGGTGATCATCGATGACCTGATCAGCACCGGCGGCACGCTGGTGCGCGCGGCCGAAGCCTGCCGTGCCGCCGGCGCGGTCCGTGTGCTGACCGCCGCAGCGCACGGGCTGTTCGTCGGCGGGGCGCCCGGGCTGTTCGCCTCGCCGGCCATCGATGGCATCACAGTCACCGACACGGTGCCGCCGTTCCGTGTTCCCGCCGAGACGGCGGCGCAGCGTCTGACGGTACTCGACTCAAGCGAAGCGATCGCACATGCGATCGCCGCTTGTCACGCCGCGAGCTGAGGATCGCCGACGGCGCCGGAGGATCGCGCGTGGGTGACCCAAGCTTTGCGCGAGGCTTGATCCGCGTCAATGCGGCCGACTGCCAGTGAGGCGATCCGGAGCAGGCGATCGTCCTGGGCAGCGGAACGGTCGAATCCGACGCGAGGGGCCATCATGGCGCATAAGCAGATCCTGTTCCGTTCCGCAGCGCGCGAGAAGATCCTGCGCGGCGCCGGACAGCTCGCCGACGCGGTGCGGGTTACATTGGGGCCGCGATCGAAGGCCGTCCTCATGCAGAAACGCTGGGGCACGCCGATCGTCTGCAACGACGGCGTGACGATCGCAAAGGAGTTTGATCTCAAGGACGCCGAGGAAAACCTCGGCGCGCAGATGCTGCGGCAGGCCGCCGAGAAGACGGGCGAGGTGGTCGGCGACGGGACGAGCACCGCCACGGTGCTGGCCTTTGCCATCCTCGCCGACGGCGTCCGCAACGTCGTCGCCGGCGCCAGCGCGGTCGATTTGAAGCGTGGCCTCGACCGCGGGACCAGGGCGGCGGTCGCCGCCCTGCGCGCCATGTCCCGCCCGGTCGGGACGCGCCGGGAGAAGGCCCAGGTCGCGGCGATCTCCGCCCACAACGACATGGCGATTGGGGAACTCGTCGCCGACGCCATGGAACGGGTCGGGAGCGAAGGTGTCATCACCGCCGAGGAGTCCAAGACGACCGAGACGACGCTCGATGTCGTCGAGGGCATGCAGTTCGACCGCGGCTATCTCTCGCCCTATTTCATCACCAATCCCGAGCGGATGGAGGCGGTGCTGGAGGGCCCGGTGCTGCTGCTCGCCGACCGGAAGATTGCCGGTCTCGCGGACTTCCTTCCGCTGCTCGACCAGGTTGCCAAATCCGGCCGGCCGCTGCTGGTGGTCGCGGAGGACGTCGAGACGGAGGCGTTGGCGACGCTGATCGTCAACCAGCTCCGCGGCACGCTGAAGAGCTGCGCGGTGAAGGCGCCGGGCTTCGGCGACCGCCGCAAGGCCATGCTGCAGGACATGGCGGCCCTGACCGGCGGCATGGTGCTGGCCGAGGAACTTGGACTGAAGCTCGACAAGCTCCATCTGGAGCAACTCGGACAGGCCAAGCGCGTCGTCGTGGACAAGGACAACACGACGATCATCGGCGGTGCTGGCGACCGCTCGGCGCTGGACGGGCGCATTCGCGAGATCCGCCGCGAGATCGAGAAGACGACCAGCGATTATGACCGCGAGAAGCTGCAGGAGCGGCTCGCGAAACTCGCCGGCGGCGTCGCGGTGATCAGGGTAGGCGCCCCGACCGAGGCCGAGATGAAAACCAAGAAGGAGGCGTTGGACGACGCGATCAGCGCCACCAAGGCGGCGGTGGCGGAGGGCATCGTGCCCGGCGGCGGCCTGGCCCTGCTGCGCTGTGTCGCGGCAGTCACCCAGGCCGAGGCGGAGTGCGACGGCGACGAACGGACAGGCGTGCAGATCCTCAGGCGCGCGCTGGAGGTGCCGACCCGCCAGATCGCGGAGAATTCGTCGGTAGACGGCGGTGTCGTGGTTGCCCGGATGCTGGAGGGGGGAGGCAATCTGGGCTTCGATGCATCCCGGAAGACATATGTCGATCTGCTCGAAGCCGGGATCGTCGATCCGGCCAAGGTGGTGCGCGTGGCCCTGGAAAACGCGGTCTCGGTCGCCAGCGTGCTGCTGCTGACCGAGGCGACCATGACCGAGCTGCCCGAGGAAAAGACGGAACGCCCGGCCGAGCCGGAAATGGCGCTATAGTCCGGCCCGGACGCGGCGCGACAGCAGGCCGATCTCCGCCGGGCGGGAAGCGGCATGCCATGACTCCGCGCCCGCCGTTTCGAGAACCGATGCAGCAGGTCGTGGATCAACCGACGCCGGACGTGACGCTTGAGCAGAAGGTGGCGTTTCTCCGAATGCCATCTTCCTATCCCGATGCGCCGCGGCGCGTCGAGGCACGCGAGACGCGTCTCTCGTGGGTGTTCCTGACCGACCGTTTTGCCTACAAACTCAAGAAGCCGATGACAACACGACTCTTCGACTTCAGCACGCCGTCGCTGCGCCGCGCCGAGTGCGAATTGGAGCTGCATCTCAACGCAAGGTTGGCACCGGGAGTCTATATCGGGCTTTTGCCCCTGGTGCGAATGGCGGACGGACGGCTCCGCCTCGGCGGCGAGGGCGACCCGGCGGAGTGGCTGGTGTGGATGCATCGCCTGCCTGAGGCGCGGCTGCTCGACGCGGCGATCGGCGAGCGGACGCTGCGGGCAGCCGAGATCGAGTCCGTGGCGGACCGCCTCGCGGCGTTCTACGCGACCGCCGCGCCGGTGCCACTCGCCGAGGACGACTACCTTTCCCGCTTTGCCGATGAGCAGGCCGAGAGCCGGCAGGTGTTGTGCGATCCTGCGTTCGGCTTCGTCGAAGCGGATGTCGCGGCGGTTCTCGAACCCGTGGACGCGATGCTGCGCCATGAGAGCGGGTTGCTCCTGTCGCGTCTGACGGCGGGGCGGATCGTCGAGGGCCACGGCGATTTGCGGCCGGAGCACATCTATCTCGGCGATCCGCCGGCGGCGATCGATTGCCTCGAATTCAGCCGCCGTCTGCGCCTGCTCGATCCGTTCGAGGAATTGGCCTATCTCGGGATGGAGTGTGCCGTCCTAGGTGCCGCCTGGGTCGGCGCGGTGCTCGTTGCTCGCTGCGCGGTCCGCCTGTCCGATCCAATCCCCGACCGGCTGGTGGCATTCTACGCCACGTTCCGGGCCGCAATGCGCGCCCGTCAGGCGGTGACGCACCTGCTGGATCCCGCGCCGCGCGAGCCGGAAAAATGGCAGCCGTTGGCGCGTCGCTATCTCGTGGTCGGCGGCCAGTTCGCCGCCAGGCTCCGTTCCGGAGACAAAGACGATCATTGACCCGCGGCTCAGCCAGAGAGGGGGGAATGCCGTGCCGGCCGATCAACACGTCGCGATGCCCGGCCCCGTCGAACTGTTTGCCGACCTCTACGAACTGAGGATGGCGCGTGCCTACCGGGAGCTGGGCATGCGCGACGAGGCTGTGTTCAGCCTCTTCGTGCGCCGTTTGCCCGCCAGTCGCAATTTCCTGCTCGCCTGCGGCGCCGACGTACTGTGCGCGTTGCTTGAGCAGCTGAGCTTCGGACCGGAGAGCCTGGACTACCTCCGCTCCCTCGGGGAATTCCCATCCGACTTCCTTGACTGGCTCGCCGGCTTTCGCTTCTCCGGTGAGGTGCGAGCGGTGTCCGAGGGAACGCCAATATTCGCCGAGGAGCCGATCCTCGAGGTGGTGGCACCGATTGCAGAGGCGCAGATTCTGGAAACGTTGGTGCTGAACCAGGTTGGCTTGCAGACCCTGCTCGCCTCCAAGGCGGCGCGGGTCGTCGCGGCGGCCGCCGGGCGGCCGGTCGTGGATTTTGGCAGCCGCAGGGCCCAGGGGCTGGATGCCGCGGTGGCAGGCGCCCGCGCGTTCCACATTGCCGGCGTTGCCGCCACGTCGAACCTGCTCGCCGGCGCACGATGGGGAATCCCGGTCGCGGGGACGATGGCGCACAGCTTCGTCCAGGCCTTCCCAACGGAAGCCGACGCATTCCGCGCCTTCGCGCAATTCTATCCTGAGACGATCCTGCTCGTGGACACCTATGACACGCCTGCCGGCGTGACCAGGGTTGTGGAACTGGCGGAGGCGTTGGGAGCCGATTTTCGTGTGCGCGGGGTGCGGCTGGATTCCGGCGATCTCGACGGCCTCGCGCGTGCCGCACGGGCGATCCTGGATGCGGGCGGCCTGCGGCACGTCCAGATCTTCGCGAGCGGCGGCCTTGACGAAGAAAAGATCGCTGCCCTGATCGGGGCCGGCGCGCCGATCGACGCGTTCGGTGTGGGCACCGATCTCAGCGTCTCGGCCGACGCGCCCGCACTCGATCTCGCCTACAAGCTGACGCGCTATGCTGGACAAGGGCGGACGAAGCTGTCGGAGGGCAAGCGCATACTGCCGGAGCCGAAACAGGTATTCCGCCGCGCCACGGACGGTGTTGCGGCAGGCGACGTGATCGCGCTCGCGGACGAGCCGGCGCACGAAGGACAGGCGCTGCTGCGCGTTGCGATGCGGCAGGGACGACGTCTCGCCGCACCTGCTCCAGTTTCCGCGATCCGGCGCGATGCGGCCGCGCACGTCGCGACCTTGCCGCAGCGACTACGCGCGCTGGCGGCTGCCGATCCGCCCTATCCGGTTGCCGTCAGCCCGGCACTCGCCCGGCGCGACAGCGAGGTTCGTGCCCATTGCCATCCGCCAAGGTGATAGCGCCGCTCCGGTCTTTGTCGGGCGCAGAGCAAGATGATGCCGAACAGCTGTGGTAAGCACCGGTGCGATAGCACGACGCAGAATGCGATGAGCGACTCCATTCCTGGTGCCTCGTTCGGCATGTCCGCCGTAGCCGCGCGTGCGCTTGACCCCGGCATGGGGATAGCCGTTGCCCGGCGAACCGTATTCCGGCCGGAGGATGCGGAGGATTTCGGCCGCGTTGCCGACCGTGTTGCCGTCGGCAATCTTTCTCTGCTCGGCGGCACACCGCGTTCGGGGCACACGTCGGAATGCGGGCGGTTGCGCAATGCCATCGCCACCGGCGCGCTGCTCACCTCCGGGCGGCATCTGCAACACAGCGATGCCGGTCAGGCGACGCGCAACATGGAGGTGTTCACCAACTGCGCCACCGCCATCACGTCCTTCGCCAAGTTCTATCTGCTCCTGAACGGCAGCGGCGTCGGCCGCTCCTATGACGACGACCTGGTCGTCGTGGACTGGGCCGAGGCGCCGGCCCTGCTCCTGCATCTCTCGCCGGAGCACCCCGACTACCCGAAGAGCAGCGCGAGCCTGCGTCGCTTTGCCGGGGACTTCGGCCTGGACGGCACCGAGGCCGGGCTTCGCGGCCTCCTCGGGGGCGAAGTGCTGTTCACGCCGGATGCAGTCCCCGGCAATGCGGAGCGATACGCGATCGAGGACAGTCGGGAGGGATGGGCGAAGGCGGTGGAGATCCTGGAGGCGATGACTTTCCGCCGCGAGCGCCGGCGAACCCTGCTGCTCGACCTCTCCGCCATCCGCCCGCGCGGCGCACCGATTGGCGGCATGCAGGGGCGGCCGGCGCCCGGCCCGCTCTCGCTGCTGCGCGCTTTCATTCGCCTGCGACAGCAGGTGATCGAACCTGCCCGGGCGCGCGACCGCTCCGGCGCGGTGCTGCAGCCTTGGGAGCAGGCGCTGCTCGTGGACCATATCCTCGCCGTCGAGGTCCAGGGCGGCGGCGCTCGGCGTGCCGCTCGCATGGCGACCAAGAGCTGGCGCGACCCCGGGGCGCTGCGCTTCGTACGATTGAAGGCGCAGGGCGGCCTGTGGACCGCGAACCATTCCCTGATGGTGGACCGCGAGTTCTGGGCGCGCGTTCGCGACGACAGCGGCGGCAACGATCCCATGACGCGCCACGCCGTCGCGGTGTTCGCCGAGGCGACAGCGTGCACCTGGGTCAACGGCGAGCCGGGTTTCATCAACGGCGACCTGCTCGAGGACTACCGCACTGGCTCGGCTTGGCAGAAGCCGGTGTATGTGGACGGAAGCGACGTGCGAAGCCGCCGCTACCGTGTCGATCATGCGGCCGGTCTGCTGGCGGAACTCTCGCAGCGTGCGACGCACACAAGCTTCCCGGCAATCACCAATCCCTGCGGCGAAGTCGTGCTGCATGTGACCGGCGGCCATTGCGTGGTCGCTGATTTCGCCCCGCTTCTGGCCTGCCCGGTGCCCGTGGAGCAGGTTATGCCGGGGGCAGCGACGGCGGAGGTGGCGGCGCTGTGGGACGCACGCGTCGAGGACTCGGTTCGGCTCGGCGTGCGGTTCCTGATCCGCGTCAACCTGATGGACGCGCTCTATGCACGCGAGGTGCGGCGCACCAATCGCATCGGCATCGGCCCGACAGGGCTGCACGAGTGGGCCTGGATGCGCTTCGGCCTCGCCTTCCGCGACCTGCTGGACGAGGCGCGGGCGGCACCGTTCTGGACGATGCTGGCCCACCTCTCCGCCGCGGCGAAAGCGGAGGCGCTGGCCTATGCGGCGGAGCTGGGCCTCAATCCGCCACTGACTGTCACCACCATCAAGCCGGCCGGCACCACGTCCAAGCTGTTCGGACTGACGGAGGGCGCGCACCTGCCGGCGCGGCGGCAATATCTGCGCTGGGTGCAGTTCCGTGGCGAGCGCGACGTGAACGGCAAATGGCAGCCGGGCAGCGATCCGCTGCTCGCCGAATACGCCGGGCGCGGCTACCCGGTCCGCTCGCTGCGGACTTTCCCCGGCATGAGCGTGGTCGGTTTCCCGGCGCTGCCGCTCGCATTGCGTCTCGGGCTGGGCGCGCGTCTCGTCACCGCGCCGGAGGCGACGCCCGACGAGCAATATACTTGGCTGCGGCTGCTGGAGCGGCACTGGATCGGCGCCGAGCGCGGCAATCAGGTCAGCTACACGCTCAAGATCGCCGCGGACCGCTGCGACCTGCAGGCGTTCCGGGCGATCCTGCTCGCCAACCAGCCGCTTGTGCGCGGATGCACGCTCCTGCCGGTTCGGGCGGACGACGCTCTCGGCCACGAATACCTGCCGGAGGAGGACATGGACGAAGCGCGTTTCGCCGCCGTGCTGGCTGGCATCAGCGACCCCGGCCTGCACGAGGCGATCGACCCGGCCTGGCTGGAATGCGAACGCGGACGCTGTCCGCCCTGAGCTGCCTAGCGCGGCCGCAGCATCGCCTTCAGCTGCAGCCAGGAGCGGGTGTTGAGGATGTCGCCGGGTTCCAGCCAGCCCCGTCGTGCCACGTCCACCCCGTAGCGCATGAACGCGAGTTCCTCGATGCCGTGCGCGTCGGTCGAGATCGCAAGGTTGACGCCCGCATCCTTGGCAATCGGCAAAACGTGTCCGGCAGGTCGAGCCGGTCGGGCTGCGCGTTGACCTCGAAATGGCAGCCATGCTCGCGCGCGGCCCGCAGCAGACGCGTGAAATCCAGGTCGTAAGGCGGACGCTGGTTGATCAGCCGGCCGGTCGGGTGGGCGATGATGTCCAGATACCGGTTGTCCATCGCGCGCAGCAGACGTTCGGTCTGCCGCGCCTTCGGAAACTCGAAATGCGAATGGATCGCGCCGACAACCACATCGAGTTCCTTGAGCACCGTATCCGGCAGGTCCAGCCTGCCGTCCTCCAGGATGTCCACCTCGATCGACGCGAGGACGACGCAGCCGGAGGGCTTTGCGTTCAGGCGGCGGATCTCCTCGATCTGGCGGGCCAGCTCGCGCGGCCCGAGGCCGTGCGCCATCGCCCGGCGGCGGCTGTGGTCGGTGATGGCGAGATAGGCGTAGCCCCGCTCGCGCGCCGCCTGCGCCATTGCGGCTAGCGTCGCACGGCCGTCGGTGGCCGTGGTGTGTGCGTGCAGATCGCCGCGGATGTCGCCGAGCGAGACGAGCGGCGGCAGATGCGCCAGTTGCGCGGCCACGATCTTGCCCTGGTCCTCGCGCAGCTCCGGCGGGATGAATGGCAGGCCAAGGCTTGCATAGACGTCTTTCTCCGTCCCTCCGGCAATCTGTCGGTCTCCCTCGAACAGGCCGTACTCGTTGAGCTTCCAGCCCTTAGCCACGGCGAGGCGAAACCGGCGCCGCGCAGTTCCTCGACCAGGTAGCGCGCGCACAGGCCGGAGAGGAACATGTCGGCGGAGCGCGGCAACCTTCCGCAGCGGGCGAGCGCGGCCCGCAACGTCTCCGCCACCTCCTCGTCGGAAACCGGGAGTTGAGGCTCGGGAAACAGCGTGCTCTGGACCCCGCCAAAGCGCAGCGCCCGATCAATGCCAGGGCCGAGATCGTCGCCACTTCGGGCCTGTTCCGTGGTGCGTTCAAGGCTCGCCGCTGCATCGTGCCGGCGGACGCCTTCTATGAGTGGAACGCGACGGAGACCGGCCAGCTGACCATTGCCAAGCTGCCGCTCGCCAAGGACCTCGACAACTTCGACTTCACCGGCACCCCGATCAACGAGGCGCTGATCCGCGACCTCGCCAGCGGCGCCTTCCTCGCCGAGCAGCGCAACGCCGTGCTGATCGGCGGCACCGGCACCGGCAAAAGCCATCTCGCCATCGCCGTCGCGCGGGCCTGCATCCGCGGCGGTGCGCGGGGCCGCTTCTATACCGTCGTCGACCTCGTCAACCGGCTGGAGGGCGAAGCCCGATCCGGCCGCCAGGGCCGCCTCGCTGATTATCTGACCCGGCTCGACTTCGTCGTGCTCGACGAACTCGGCTATCTGCCCTTCGCTCAGACCGGCGGCCAACTTCTCTTTCACCTGATCAGCCGGCTCTACGAGCGCACCTCGATCATCGTCACCACCAACCTGGCCTTCGCCGAGTGGCCCAGCGTCTTCGGCGACGCCAAGATGACCACCGCGCTGCTCGACCGGCTGACCCATCACTGCGAAATCATCGAGACCGGCAACGAGTCCTGGCGCTTCAAGCACCGCGCCTGAGCTGCTGTACCACCCCGGCTTGCCCCGGTGGGCAAACAGGCAGCTCCCACGCGTGTCGCTCCGTCGCTCGTGAAGGCACTGCGCGACGCGCGCGGGGCCCTCCTATTCGCTACCGGGACAAGCCTGCTCCAATCCCGAAAAGGGGTCCCTTTTCGATGCCGATCCGGGGTCCCGATTGCGCGCCGTTTGACATGCGGGACCACTGCTTCGCTATGAAATGCCATCGTGGGGGCCAATGAGCGGGCGCTAGCTCACTCCGGCCCGATTGCGGCGCTGCCGAAAGGTCCAGCCGTCGAGGTCTTCACCCGGATGGACACTTATGGAATTCTGCCCGCTGCGGTGGCGGCGTTGATGACGCGAACTCTATTTCGGCGCGCTCATCGGGCGCCGCGCCAACGTCATCGCGGTCATGCTTCCCGCCCCGTCATTCCGCGTCTTCCTCGCCGCCGCGGTCATCGTCGCGGTCCTCGCTACGCCGTTTGCAGCAGTCGCAGCCACCGCCGCAGCCGCACCTTTCCTGGCCGTCACGGCAGCAGCAGTCCCAGACTGTCCAGGCGACGACGTCGAGGCATCTCTCGAGATGATGCGGGTCGTCGGTCTTGATGACCAGCTCGCAGGCGAGCGTAGCGCGCGCCGTGGCGGAATATTGGATGACGACGTTGAGGCAGGAACCGGGGTGCAACGACGCCGGGAACGGGTTGTTCAGGATACGGAAATGCCGCCGCTTCCTCTTGAAGCCAACATGCGAGACGTGCAGCGCACACTCGCCGGTGTTGCAAATCGATACCACGCGCTGCTCGCGGCGGCAACATTTCACGCCGCCGAAGACTGTCGAGCCCGCGATGGAAAGACGGCCGTGCGGCGCCTCGCCGCGGACCTCGATCTTGGCCGGGCTTGATGGGTCGTCGCTGAACACCTCGATCGCAGCCGATTTCGGCCCGAAGTTCACAGGGGCGAACCGGATAGGAATCGGCAGGAAGCCGCCGGGCGCCACCAGAAGCGGATAAGCCAGCGCTTCGGGGACGATGAAGTCGACGGAACTTGAGGCGATGGCGTTGACTGTCAGCGGGCAATGAGCGCTGTTGCAGAGGATCAACGTCTCGTCGGTAAAGCTTCCGACGCAGGTCTTGGCGAACAACCCCGCGTTGGCGAGGATCAGGCTCAGCCGCGGCGCCGGGCAGTCGCCGAAGACGGAGATAGTGTGCGGCCCGATTGGGTCGTCGCTGATGATGGTCACCGTGCCGGCTTTAGGGCCGTACGAGAGCGGCCGGAAGCGGATGACGACCTCGATGGAATCGCCCGCATGCACGGCGAGAGGATAGGCCGCCACGCTTGGCGCTTCGAAGTCCGGCGGTGCCACGATGATGTCGAAAATCTTCAGTCTGCCGTCGCCGGGATTGTTGATGGTCAGGATTTCGTCGACGAACGAGCCGAGGCAGACGCGCCCGAAGTAGCCGTTGTCGGCTATGACAGTCGCCACCTCGCCGGCCTTGAGCGAAACCTTGAAAAAGAATGGATCGATGGAAATCGGTACGGGATTGTTGCTGAGATCAAGAAGCGTCTTGGTGCCGAAATCGGCGTTGCGCTGATAGATGACGCCGCTGGGAAAGTTTGTGTGGTCAGGCGTGTTGTTGGCCGAGAAGACGCCGTAGAAATTGTGACCAATGGCCTGAAGATAATCGTAGTCGCCGAGATAGGGATGGAACCCGACCACGGGCGCGTTTGACGGCGCCGCGGCCAGCACCGCCGTCCACCATTGGCCGTTGAACCCGTTGTCCGAGATTTCGACACGGGTCTCCCAGGTTGCACCGGAGTTGGTCAGGGTTTGGTACAAGAAGCCGACATGGCCCCTCTCGTTGATCGCCAGTGCCGGGTTGATGCCGTTCGGAATCAGGCGCAGGTCGCCGGACCAAGTGACGCCGCGGTCGCGCGAGCGGCGCAAGTGGATGGTGTAAGGCGGCGAACCAGTCGGAAAATCCGCCCAGGCGACATAAATGGTCGAGCTGTCGCGCGGATCGACCGCGATCGAGAGATGTGAGCCGACCCGCTCCTGGCCGAGGAAGGAAAAGTTGGCCCAGGGGAGCGACACGCTGGCAAGCCTTATGCCCGCAAGGCCGTCGCCGGGGTCGATGAGGTCGCTGAACGCGGGTGCGCCCTGGCCCCAGTTGTCGTCACGGCACACCACCACATCGGAGGTGTGCGGGATCGCCGCCGGCGTCGTCCAGTTGAAGAACGCCACATAAACCGTGCCGTCCTGGTGCACGACCGGACGGATTGACGGGCCGTTCTGGTTATTGGGGATGCGTGCGGTCAGACCGCTCGGCGCGAAGCCGGCCGGCGGAGCGGCGGTCGCTGCATTGAGCGAGAAATCGACGGTAGCCGTCGGCGACGTGCTAAAGTTGTTGTTGCCAACATAAACGCGGTCCGGTGTGCCGCCAGTTTTCTCCGCAGTGGTTGCCTGCACCCACGGCTGATCTTCGTTGCCTCTGCCCTCGAGGACCGTCATCACCGCGCTCCCGAGGTAGTTCGGCGTGCGCAGGATATTGAGAGCGACCGTGTCCCCTCGGAGAATCCCGGCATAGAGCACGTTCGACTTCCCGCCGAAGCGCAGCGTGATGTCTGCAGTCGGCAGGTAAAAGCCCACACCGGAGCCGGCACCGGGAACAATCAGGTTCAGCGCCCAGGTCTTGCCCCCGTCGGTGGTCGTGTAGATCGGCGCCAGCGGGCCGCTCAGGGGGTCCGGCGTGAAGGCCGTGGCCGCCATTTGCAGGGGATTGTCGGGGTTTACGGCGAGGGACGGTTCGCTGTCCTGGTTGGTCTCGCCGCTCAGCAACTCCGGGATCATGTTGACGACGAGGACGTCCATGCCAAACCTCGCTCAGCCACAGGGTGAACTGCGAGTTTCTTTCTAGCGGCGCAGGCGCTCCAGCAACTCGCGTATGCGCGGCAGTTCGGACAGCGGCTGGAAGTCGAGCGGGTGGTCGCAGACCAGGCCTGGAGCCGAATTGCCGCGCATGTCGGTTCGGTGCAGCAGCCAGACGCCTTCATCACCTTCCGCAAACTTGGGTGACTGGTACCAGAGAATGTCGGTGCTGTGGGCAAAGAGGATGGTAATCTCTGCGGCTGCGCGGCCCTTTCCCTCTCCCGGGTGCTTGCCCTTTTCGATATCCCGCACGCGGACCAGGCACTCCCACCAGTCCGCGTCGTGTTCCGAGACGGGCCTGGGTGTAGAGCCGGGGGGCTCGTAAGGTCCGGTGCGGACGGCAACGCCGGCGACCACAAGCTCCGCGCCGCGCAGCCGCTCCAGCAGCGCCTCGTCTCGCTTCTCCTGCTCGGCTTGATGCACTTGCCGCTCCACCTCAGGGCCGCGTGCATCGATGCGGCCCAGTTCGCGAACGGCAAGCCCCTGTCCGTAATGCAGGCCCACGGTGAAGAACGTGAATTCACCACCGTGACGGGATGCGCCGGGCTGGCGCAGCTCCACGGTGATTTCCTTTCCGGCGAAGCTGGCGAGCGCCGGCGGTCCTTTCAGAATGCGGCCGACGTGGACCACGGCCATCTCATCGCCCGGCTTCAGCGCGGCGCTGGTTACGGCGCCCGTGCGGCGCAGCGTTCCTTCGAAAATGAAGCTCGCGTCTCGCGCCAGTTCCCGAACTGGATCCGCCATCTCATTCTCCGTTGGCGACGTTCGATGTCTTACCCGCCCGAACGGCTTCGGCAGAGCTTCTGCTATCGGCTCTGGACGGAACGTACGCGAAGTTTCTTGTTCCGCAGAAAGCGGTGCGCAATGGCGAACCCGAGCGCGAGGCCCAGCGCCCCCTCGCCGAGATCGAGCAGCAGATAGAGCCAGCTTTCGTGATACTCGCCGCTGAGGACGGTGGCAAATGCGCCCGACGCGATCACGGCCCCTGCGCTGAGCAGAGTCCTCGTCAAGCCTCTGGTGCAGCGCCAAATGATCACCCCTAGGACGGCACCGAAGATCACGGGTACGATTTCGTCCATTAGTTTCCACCCCTTGCTGTGCGCTTCTCCACCGCGGCCGGGAATGCATGCTGCTGACGGCAAGTAAAGTCGGCCCCGTCTGCCGCGTGACCTATTTGACCGACATTGCCCGGATGGGCGGCTACTGCGCCCGTCCCGAGAGCAGGCTAGGCGCGGGTCGGCGCGATTTTCAACGATCGGGTCGCGGGCAGGCTCTCCCGAGTCCTCACAACGCCTTGATCGCAGGCGCGCGGGTTGAAATACCCACCGACCGGCGTCCATCTGAACGCACGTCTCCTGCGGACATCCAGGCAGGTCGAGTATCATGCTGCTTGGCAACATCGGACTGGCGGCGGCAGCGGACGGAGCGCCGCGGTCGCGGCCAGCACTTGCCGGAACAACGCGCGCGGCACCGCGGCCTCGGCCATCTGGAAGATCACGGAGCGGCCGCGACGAACGATCCCGGCGCCGATCTTCACCAACCGCTCGCGCAGCGTCGTCAACGACCACCGCTTGGCGTCGTCGGGCAGCGCCAGGGTGCGCAGAAACTAGCCAGGTTGTAGGCGAGCGCGTGCAGTTGCAGCCGCACCGCGTTGGCGGCGAAGCGATAGCACGACAGCCGCGTCCAGGTGACGGCGTTCTTGCCTTCCTTGATGTGCTGCTCCGCGGTGCCGCGCTGGTTGTAGAACGCGACCACCCGCTCCGCCGGCCGCGTCACGTTGGTCACGATGAAGCCGAGGCGCGGATAGAGTTCGCCTGGATGCTGTGGACATTGCGGGGCCGCAGGGCGCACCGCTCCAGATCGCCGAACTGGTTGAACACGAACAGCGGGTGATAGCAGGTGCAGCCGAAATGCCCGTTATAGGCGCAGCCTTCCTGCGCCCCGTGGGTCTCGCTGACCTGGCGGGGGCTGCCCGTTACGGCGGCGCGTCCGGGGCGGTCCGGCCGCGCTCCAGCCAACGTTCGCACGCGACGCCGCGGGCGCTTCACCATGAAGGAGGTGCTGCAGATCCTGTTCAGCGGCATGATTCGGGGTTCGATCTATGCACCGATGTCGATGGGAGTGAGCCTCATCTAGGGCGGCAGCGGTCCTGGATTGGGGCTCATCAGCCGCTGCCCGGTCCGGGTCGCCCGGACATGGTCGACATCGCCGCCGACCAGCTCGGGGCGGCGCAGCACGCCGGCAAAGCCGATCAGAAGGAGGGCACGATCCGACCTGTAGGCGGGATCAAGCATGGCTCCGCCCAAGGCAACTCCGCCAAGTCAGCCGAAGCCAAGTCCTCCGGCCTTTGGCTCGTCGGCGCCGCATTTCGGGCAGCGTTTCGGGTTGCAGGCGCGACAGAACGCCCGACGACAGGCCGGACAGGGACCCAAGGCGGCGGCAACGACGAGATGCAGCGAGTCGTCACAGACCAGGCGGGGCCGCTCGGTGGACGCGGTGGACTCGCAGGCCGGCGGCTCCAGGCGCCGGGTCAGCGGGTTCCAGTCCAGGCTGATGACCCGATCCGCCTTGCGTCGCCGGATCTGCACCGCGAAACGATGCACGGGCATCGCCAGTTCCAGCGTCTGGATCCACTCGACCGTCACCCGCGTCGCATACTGGCGCGACAGGTCGTCGAGCTTGGCGCGATACTCGCATCCGATCGCTTGCGCTCGCTGCTCCTCCCGCCGTCGCCGCGGGTCGCTCTCGGGCAGCGCCGCGGCGCGGCGCATGGCCTCGCGATGCAGATCGTTGTGGTAGAGATGCAGCCGCTCCTGGTCGCGGCCAAGCCGCCGGCGCAGGCCCGTCACGAACGGACGCAGCGCCAGATCCAGCTTCGGCGGCAATGCAAGCCCAACCAGCCCGAGCAGCCGCGGCCGGTCCCACAGCGCGGGCAGATCGGAATCCTCCGGCGGCATCACGCCGGCCTCGCTGGCATCGAGCGACGGGTCGTCGCGAGCGGGCGCGAGCGCTGCCAGCATCGCATCCGCCAGCAGCGAACCGGTTGCCAGATTGACACCCAGGTGCAGCATGAAATCACGCTTGTCGTCCGAGACGGCGGAGGCGCGGAAATCGAGCAGCAGATAGCGCGTCCAGGCCGGCGTGACGCCGAGCAAGCGCAGGGTCGCGTTGTCCAGCACGAGTTCGCGGTCGAGCACCCGCTCCGCGTCGCCGGGCGCCCTGGCCGCCGGCGCCAGGACGCGCCGGGTGAAGCGGCCTTGCCGGCCCAACAGCCGGGCGCAGCGCGCCAGCCAGTCGCCCTCGATCCCCACCCGCTCCGCCCCGGGCGGCAGCGTGGCGCCGAACCCGAACCGGGAAAGTTCGCCGATCCCTAGCGCGCGCTGCACCGGGGCAGGCGCGAGCACTTCCAGGCCGTCAGGCTCGATCGCCTCGACCAGCGCGCCTTCCCGGCGCAGCAGAGCCGCTACGAAGCCCTGCATCCGGCCCTGTTCATGCGATGCCGGTGCGTACGATCCAGCGTCAGGCAGCATCAAGATCGTTCCCGAACAACGCCTCGTCGAGTTGCTTGACCCCCTCGTACTCGCGGCGCGCGGCCAGCAACTGGGTCTCGATCTGCGCGAACGCGTCCGTGCGCGCCTGTTCGGTCCCCTGCAGCCACGCCTCCAGCACCAGCGTGGAAAATTCCTGCTGCTCATCGACCTCGCCGAGGATCGCGCCGACCTCGCCGACCACCAGTTCGAACATGTTGATCTTCTCGTCCAGGATGCGCAGCACGGCGTCCTCGATCGTGCCGGCGGTGACCAGATTGAAGATGAACACCTCGCGCGTCTGGCCGATCCGGTCGATCCGCCCGATGCGCTGCTCGATGGCCATCGGGTTCCAGGGAATGTCGAAGTTGATCAATGTATTGCAGAACTGCAGGTTGCGCCCCTCGCCGCCGGATTCGGTGCACAGCAACAGCGGCACGGCATCGCGGAACGCCGCCACCGCCGCATCCTTCTGTGGGCCGGACATGTCGCCGGAAAACAGCGCGAACGGCGTCTTCCGCCGGCGCAGCCGCTCGGCGAGATGGGTCATGCTGTCGCGGTGATGCACGAACACCAGTTTCTTCTCGGCCGGGTTCTGCGCCAGCAGGTGGAGCAGGGCGGCTTCCTTGGCACCGGCGCCGATGGCACGAACCCGACCAAGCAGTGCCGTCCAGCGCGGGTCGCCTGAACAACGCCCGGCGATGCGGGCGATCGCGCCGGCCGAGGCCGCCGGCGAGGAGCCGGCGGCGGCCAGCAGATGCTGCAGCGACAGGCGATGCGGCGCGCGACCATCCGACGAACCCGTCCCGGATTGCCCTGCCCCACCCTCGCTTGCCGCCAACTCGCGGACCAGAGCGGACAGCTCGTCGTAACAGGCCGCCTCCGCCGGGTCGGGAACCGCGCGCAGCGTGGACGCCTGCCGTCGGGGCATGCGCAGCGCAGCCAGCGCGCGCGTGTTGCGCACCATGACGCCGCGCATCAGTGCGCGCAGGCGCTCGCGGTTGGCCGGCTCGCGCGGCTTGCCGGGAACCATGTAGACGGAGCGGAACTCCTTCTGGGTCTTGAAGATGCCGGGCTGCAGCAGCGTCAACAGGTTGTAGAGTTCAAGCAGGCTGTTCTGCACCGGCGTCGCCGACAGCAGCAGCAGAAAGCGCTTCTGCAGGCTGTTCACCAGACGGTAGCTCGCACTCGCCTGGTCGCGCAGGTGATGCGCCTCGTCGACCACGACCACGTCGTAGCTCAGTCCCGCGAGCAGGTCGGCCTGTTCCTTGCGGCGCGCGACGGCGATGGACGCGATCACGCGCGGTTGCGCCCAGAACCGCGCGGGATCGCCGCGCAGCAGGGGGTCGTGGCTGGTGGCGCAGTCGATGCCGAATTTGCTCGTCATCTCGTCGTGCCACTGCCCCACCAGCGAGGCCGGTGTGAGGATCAGGATGCGCTCGGCCATGCCGCGCAGGATGTATTCCTTCAGCACCATGCCTGCCTCGATGGTCTTGCCGAGTCCGACCTCATCGGCCAGCAACACCCGCCCGCGATGCTGCTTCAGCACCTTGCGGACAGTCTCGACCTGGTACCAATGCGCTTCCACGTCCTGCAACGCCGACAGGCAGAGCAGTTCGTCGAAGCCCTCGAACAGGCCGAGTCTGACCAGTTCGCCGCGCAGGCGAAACGAGTCCGGGTCGGCGCCCGCTTCGGCACCGGCGGTCTCGATCGCGTCGGCATTGGCCAGCTCGAATGACATGTCGAACCGCGCCGCCAGCCGCGGCAGGTCGGCGATCTCCGGGGGCGCTGGGGCAACCGGGGGAACGGGGCGCGCGTTCGCGCGGGCGGTCTGCGGGCGCGCCGCGGACGGATCGGTCGCGGAGGGCTTGGGCGGCCGGGCGGCAACGAGCGACGAGGGGGCACGTGGCGGCGTCTGTGTGAGCCGCTGGGCGCGCAGCCGCTCCAGCCGGATATCGCGCAGGCTCGCGAAGAGCCAGGCCTGCATGACGTCGTCGCCGACGAACCACCCCAACGCGGCACGGTCGGTGTCCAGTTGCTTGGCTTGCAGGATCGCCCAGGCGCGCGCGAAATGTCCTTGCTGGGCGAGAGCGAGGCCCGTGAGCAGGGTCACCGGTTTGCCCGCCACGTAGCGCTTGCCGTAGCGCTTGAGCAGCGCGAGCGCACGCTCCGGCTGGCGCGCCGCCAGGGCGGTCAGGGCCGCCAGCAGCAGCAACTCGGGATCGGCCGGGCATGCCCGCAGGCCGTCGTCGGCGAACTCCACCGCCTGCGACGACCGGGCGGCCAGCGCCTGGCGCACCCGACCGATCCAGAAATCCCGTCCCGCAGGCTCGGTGGCCGACTGCTCCGGTCGCGGGTCGATGAGAGGCAGCACCGCCTGCCCCCCGGGCGCACGCGAGGAAGCGTCGCTGGTACGCATGGCTGCGACGACACTGCGACTCGGTTGCTGGGTCATCCTGTGTGGATTATCGCGCACCAGGGCGTCGACCGCCAACAGGTCGTGGCCGGTCGATCGGCATGGGCGTTGGCCACCAGGCGAATTGCGCGCGTGCCTTGAGCGGTTGATCCAGCACATCGCCGGGCATCCGGGCGTCACGTTCTCCGCGATCGGCGACTACGTGGGGGGAACCGGCGCTTTCGGCTCTGCCCCCGATGTGACATGATGCCCGGCGCGGCGGCACGCGGGAGGAGAGGGATGGACGAGGCGCTCGGGTTCGCCCCCGACGCGGCAATCCGTTGTCGCGAATTCCGCATCGGGTGCATCGGTGCCGGCTTCATCATGGCCGATGTGCAGCTCGCGGCCTATCGCGGCGCCGGCTTCCCCGTGGTCGCCATCGCCTCCCGCACGCCGTCCCGCGCCGAAGCGGTGGCGCAGCGCTGGCGCATTCCGCGCGTCCACGCCACGCCGGAGGCGCTGATCGAGGACGGCGAGGTCGAGGTGGTGGACATCGCCTTTCCGCCCGACCGGCAGCCGGCGCTGATCCGCCACGCGCTGCGCCAGCAGCACGTGAAGGCCGTGCTGGCGCAGAAACCGCTGGCGATGGATTATGCCGAGGCGAAGCGTCTCGCCGCGGAGGCCAGTGCATCCGGAAAAGTCGTGTCGGTCAACCAGAACATGCGCTACGACCAATCGATGCGCGTGCTGCGCCAGGTGCTCGACCGCGGCGCGCTCGGCGCGCCGGTGATCGCGACCATCGAGATGCGCGCGGTGCCGCACTGGCAACCCTTTCTGCGCGATTACGACCGGCTGACGCTGCTCAACATGAGCATCCACCATCTCGACGTGCTGCGCTTCCTGTTCGGCGAGCCGAGCGAAATCTACACCGCGGCGCGGCCCGATCCGCGCACCGACTTCGCGCACCGCGACGGCATCGCCGTCTCGACGCTGCGCTTCCCCTCGGGCGTGATCGCCGTGTCGCTGGAGGATGTCTGGTCCGGACCGCGGCAGGAAGGCTTTGCCTCCGACATCTCCATCAAGTGGCGCGTGGAGGGCACCGGCGGCGTCGCGCAGGGCACGATCGGCTGGCCCGACTATCCGAACGGCTCGCCATCCACGCTGCGCTACGCCAGCGTCCGCGACACCGGCGGCGCCTGGGTGGAACCACGCTGGACGACCATGTGGTTCCCGCACGCCTTCGTCGGCGTGATGGAACAGCTGCAATGGGCGCTGAAGAGCGGCGAGACGCCGGCGCTGACCATCGCCGACAATGTCGGCACGATGGCGCTGGTCGAGGCGGCGTACCGCTCGCTCGATGCGCGGCGCGCGGTCAGGCTCGACGAGATCGGCGCCTGAACGGACGGGGAGAACAACACCATGCTGCAGGTCGGCATCTTCAACGGCTATTTCCCGTATGCGCTGGACGAACAGGCACGGCGCATCCGCGCCCTCGGCTTCAACACGGTGCAGCTTGATCTCGCGTTCAAGGACATCGATTTTTCGACGCCCGACGCGATCACCGTCGCCAAGGCGAAGCGCGTGCGCGAGACGTTCCGCGACCATGACCTGCCGATCTGCTGCGTCTCCGGCTACACCAATATCGTCCATCCCGATCCGGCCGAGCGGCGCCGGCGCCTCGACCACCTGAAGGCGATCATCCGCCACGCGCGGCATTTCGGCTCGCCCTACGTCATTTCCGAAACCGGCACGTTCAACCCCGAATCGGACTGGGTCGCACATCCGAGGAACAAGACCGAAGAAGGCTTCGAGGACTGCCGCCGCGTCATCAAGGAGCTGGTGCAGGTCGCCTATGACCACGGCGCGGTGTTTCTGCTGGAAACCTACGTCAACAACGTCGTCGGCTCGATCGAGGAGACGGTGCGCATGTTCGCCGAGATCGACCACCCCGCACTCGGCCTGCTGATGGACCCGACCAACTATTTCGAGGCACACAACATCGACCAGATGGACCGCGTGCTGAAGCAGATTTTTGATACTCTCGCCGACAAGGTGCGCATTGCACACGCCAAGGACGTGAAGCGGTCGGAAGACGCGAGCGAGAAGCACGCCGACATCGACGCCTCCGCGGCGCACTCCTTCCGCGGCGTCGGCGCGATCGAACTGCCCCCGCCGGGTCTCGGTGTCCTGAATTACGACCTTTATCTCCGGCGCCTGGCGGCGACGCATCCGAACATCCCGATCATCATCGAGCACCTCGACGAAACCGACGTGCCGCGCGCAAAGCAATTCCTCGACGGCAAGCTGCGCGCGAACGGAGTGTGAGGCAATGGTCGCGCTTTACGGACGACAATTCTCGCGCCGCGATCTCGCCATGCACGCGGGCGCGCTGTCGCAGTTCGCCGGCGTGCGGCTGATGACGCTGGGCGACGGCGTGGAACGCGGCGTGCGGATGCTGGAGTTCCGCACCGGGTCGGGGCTGCGCTTCACGGTGCTGGTCGATCGCGCCTTCGACATCGCCGACTGCGAATACCGCGGCGCCGCGATCGGCTGGCATTCGCCCGCCGGGTTCCGCCATCCCGGCCTGCACGAATACGAGGGCGAGGGCGGACTGGCCTGGCTGCGCTCGTTCTCCGGCCTGCTCTGCACCGGCGGGCTGGACCATATTTTTTCCACGCACTCGGACGACGCCGCGCATTACCGCTACGCCGCCCGCAAATCGGTGGACAGCTCCATCCACGGACGCATCAGCACCATCCCCGGCCGCCTCGTCGCCTATGGCGAGGAATGGTGCGGCGACGAATGCGTGCTGTTCTGCGAAGGCGTGGTGCAGCAATCGACCGTGTTCGGCGAGGACCTTCACCTGATCCGCCGCATCGAGGCGGCGGTGGGGGGAAAATCGTTCACGCTGCGCGACCGCGTCGTCAATCACGGCTTTTCCCGCACGCCGCACATGCTGCTGTACCACATCAATGTCGGCCATCCGGTGCTGGCGGAGGGCAGCCGCTATCTGGCGCCGATCGTCCACACGCCGTTTGCCGCGCACGCCGAAAACTATCGTGCGCAGGCGGTCGGCTACCGGACGATGCCCGGTCCGAGTGCGAATTTCCGCGAGCAGGTCTGGGAACATTGGACGGCGGCGGACGCGGACGGGCTTGTGCCGGTGGCGCTGGTCAATGATGCGCTCGGCCTCGGCTTCATGGTCGAGAGCCGCAAGCGCGAACTCCCCTGCCAGATCGAGTGGCAGAATTTTCAGGCCGGGCACTACTGCATCGGCCTCGAGCCGGCGACCAACCACGTGCCGGGAAAACCGCTCGCGCAGCAGCGCGGCGAGCTGATCTGGCTGGAGCACGACGAGTTGCGCAGCTATACGATCCGTTTCGCGGTGCTCGACGGCGCCGCCGAGATCGAAGCGGCCGAGCAGCGGATCGCGGCAATCGCGCGCCAGCCGGAAGACGAATTCCCGCAACCCACCGGACGATGGGACCCGATCGGCGGTCTGCTCGGAGTGAGTGCGGAGGGGCAGAATGCCAGAGCTTGATGGCAGGACCGTATTGCCGACGGGCGCGGCCGGCGCGGGCGCTTCTGCCTGCCGGTGCTACCCCGAGAAATTCGCCGCCTCGCCGATACCTCGCAAGCCCTTGAAACCATGGTGGGTGCGACAGGGATTGAACCTGTGACCCCCGCCGTGTGAAGGCGATGCTCTGCCGCTGAGCTACGCACCCTGGGGTCTGGCGACGCCCGAAACTCCTAGTTGCTCCCGCCGGCGCCCGCAAGTCCCCCGCCGCCGCGCGCCCGTCAGGCCGCCTTGCGACCGAAATAGCGGCTGCGGGCCGACGCCTGGTTCTCGTAGATCGAGCCCTGCTGCGGCGCCGGCGGCAGCGGCAGGCGCACCGGCACCGGCTCCAGCCGCGGCGTGATCGTCGGCGCGCCGGTGACCAGCCGGGCGTCGAACTCGGCGAGGTCGGGAACGCCCAGCAACGGCCACGCATCGGCCGCAGCGTACTCGTAGAGCAGCAGCGAGCGCGGACGATCCGAAAGGTTCTGCGCCGAGCCATGCACCAGCCGCACGTGATGAAAACTCATCGAGCCGGCGCGCCCGGTGCAGGACACCGCCCGGGCGAAATCCAGCTCGAGGGCCGCCGGGTCCATCGCGCCGCAGAAACGCCCGTCGGCATGATGATCGAACACCGGCCCGGTATGGGTGCCGGGCAGCACCAGCATCGCGCCGTTCGCCTCGGTGCAGTCGTCCAGCATCACGCCGACCGCCAGCAGGTCGTCGTTGGTGTGCGGATAGAACGCCCAGTCCTGGTGCCACTCCACCGGCGCGCCGCCATGCGCCGCCTTCATGTTGATTTTGGAGCCGTGCAGCCGCACCGCCTCGCTGCCGAGCAGTTGCTGCAGGATCGCCACCAGCCTCGGCGCACCCGCCAGCCCGCGGAAGAACGGGGCGTGCCGGTGCGGCGTCTTGATCCGGCGCACGCGCGGCGCCTCGGGCGTGTGGTCGGGTTCCAGGTCATAGATTTCGGTGTGCCCGGCGAGGCCGCGCGCGCCCTGAACGATGCGCGTCACCTCCGCCCGTGCGGCGGCAAGCTCGCCGCCATCCAGCACGTCCGGCACCACCAGCCAGCCCTGCGCGCGATAGGCGGCAACGTCGCGGTCGTCGATCATCGGCAGTTCCTCCTGCGGCTGTTATCTACCCGAGCACCAGCTTGTTCAACGCCTCGGGCAGGTTCGACGTCGCCGCCTCGACCACGAAGCCGAGCGCGAACGCCTTCACGTAGTCGAAGCCGCGGCGGCCGAAATCCGGCTGCCTGGACTGGAACTGCCAGAGATAGATCAGCAGCGCGGCCGCCCCGGCCAGGCCGAAGCGCAGGTTGACGAACTGGTCCGCCAGCGCGCGCGCCAGCCGCACCGGCGAATCGGCCACCGCCAGCGTCGGCGGGTCGAGGCTGCCAAGCCGCTCCTCGGTCGGCTCCAGGCTGCCGGGCCGGAACCCGGTCGCGGCCACCACCTGCACCCGCGGCCGCCCCGGCGCCACGTAGGCGTGGACGAACGCCTGCTGGCGCAGCGCCTCGGCGGAGCGCAGCTCGATCGGCCGGTGGTCGCCATAGTCGATCGCGACCAGCACGCCCGCCCCCCAGGCTGGATCGAGGTTTCCCACGTCGAAGCGGATCGCCTGCCCGGCCGTCAGCCCGTCCGCCGGCACGGTCGCCAGCGTGAGCGGGCGCGGCCCGGACGCGAGGCGGCGCATCAGCGCGATCGCTTCCGGCACGCCGGACGCCTCGGCGGCGGCGAGCCGCGTCGTCGCCGGCAGCGCGGTCGCGTTCAGCGCCGCGGTGAACACGTTTGCCGACAGCGCATTCGCCGCGGCGCGCAGGTCGAACAGCGGCGAGGCGGGTTTTTGCGTCACCGCGAAACTGTCCGGCTGGCGTTGCAGATCGACGGCGAGGCAATCCCCTTCCGGCACCGACCCGGCGCGCAGCCGGATGCGGTCGATCGCCGCCTCCCAGCCGAGCCGGTCGGGGCCGGCGGCGATCAGGCGCAGGTTGCTCTCGGTCGCGGCCAGCGTGCGGCGCAGGTCCACGCCGAAATCGCGGCAGAACGACGCCTCCGCGCCGCGCGCGGCCTGCTGCACGCGGCGCAGCGAAGCGTCCTGCCAGGCTTGCAGGAACGCCTTGTAGGGTGCCGACATCGCCTTCAGGTCGCCGTTCGCCCGCAGCGCCTCGATTGCGTCGAGGCGTGCGGCCAGATCGCGCCTGGCGCCGGCATCGGGCAGTGTCGCGACCAGCGTGCGCCACGCGGCAAACACGCGCCCGGCCCAGGCGCTGCGGCGCGCCGGCGGATCGTGCGGCGCCGGCGGGTCCACCGCCATCGCCGCGTTCACCGCCGCCTCGTCGGTCGCGGCGGCGGCCCGCGTGACCGCAAGCTGCACCTGCCGCACCACGACCGCTGCCTGCGCGCGCAGCAGGTCGGTGCCGGCCGCCAGCACGTGCTGATACGCCGTGGCCAGCGTCGGCAGCGTGGTGCCGGCGCCGATCGCGGCCTCGGCGGCGTCGAGTCCGCTCGCGACCGCGCCGCGCGCCGCGTCCGGGAGGGCCGGGTCGGCGGCGCGCTGGCGCAGCACCGCATCCTCCAGCCACAGCGACCCGGCCAGCGCCTCGAACCCGGCGAGCGTGGCCAGCCGCTGGCCGAGGTCATGCGCCGCGCGTTCCAGCCAGCGCCGCACCTCGACCGCCTGCTGCCGCGCCGCCTCGCGCTGGCCGGCGGCGAGCGTCAAGTCGGCGAGGCGCACCTGCGTGCCGATCTCGGCGGTCGCCTCCTGCACCGGCGCGGTCAGGAATGCCGCGCGGAACGTGGCGAGAAAGGCGGTCAGCCGCCCGGCCAGGTTGTCCGGCGCCGCGCCCGGCAGCGCCTCCGGCCGCGTGGCGAGGCCGTCGAGCTGCGCCTTCAGCGCCGTCCAGGCGACGTCCAGCTCGGCCACTTCGGCGGCGCCCGGCGGGGCGTCCTTCATGGCGTCCCTGATCCTCGTCAGCTCGTCCTCGGCGGCGCGGCTGCGGCCGTTGGCCAGCGCCACGCGCCAGTCCACCACGGCCACCGGGCGGCGCCGCGACAGCGCCCGCAACGCCGCCTGCATGTCGGCATCGTAGGCGTCCCAGGCCGGCGCCAGCCGCGACGGCACCGGGTTGCGGCGCACCCAGTCCTCGGCGTCGGCACGGGCCTGCAGCAGCGTGGCGCGGCGGGCGTGCAGGTCGCCCTCGGTCTGCGCCATGCCGATCAGCCCGGCGACCAGCAGGCCCAGCAGCGCGCAAAGAATTCCGCGCAACGGGCTGGCGCCGACGGTGACGACCAGCGGCACCGCCAGCGCGGCACCGCCGGAGGCGCGCACGCGCAGCGTCGCGGCATAAGTGCCGGGCCGCGCCGGCACGCTCCCGGTCAGCATGACGAGGGCGCTGCCGCCCGGCGGCAGGTCGCGTTTCGGCAGCACCGCCGCGAGCTGCATCGGCACGGCCGCCCCGGTCTCGCGATCCAGCAGCGGGTCGCAGGTCGGCGGGTCGAGCGTCAGCGCTTCGCCGCCGGTGTTGACCAGCGCGATCGTCGCCGGCGCCAGCGCACAGGCCGCGCGCGGCCAAAACCGCGCCGTGAGCGCGAGGCTGACCGAAGCCGGGCCGGCGAGCGGCGAGGCGGATGCGTCCGGCACTTTGCTTCCTCACTGGCGGCGGCAAGGCTACGCCGGCCGGGCGGCGTGCGAACAGCGTTTTGGCCGCCTGCTACCGCGCGAGCGCCAGCAGCCGGTCGATGGCGAGATGCGCTTCCAGATGCGCCGCCAGCGCGTCCAGCGCCGCTTCCACCTCGGCCTCCCAGCGCAGGCCGCTCGCGCCGCCGCCGAGCCATGCCAGCAGCGCAGCGCGGGCCGCGTCGGCGGCGAACAGGCCGTGCGCGTAGGTGCCGGCGACGCGCCCGTCGGCCGAGCGCGCGCCGTCGGCGTGCCGGTGCGCGACATGCAGGAACGGCCGCGCGGTGTCCGGCCCCTCGGTGCGGCCCATGTGCATCTCGTAGCCGGCGAACGCCGCGCCGCCGTCGGCGAGCGTGCCTGCGATGCGCGTCAGGCGTTTCTCGCCGGTCAGCACGGTGGCCACGTCGAGCAGGCCGAGGCCGGCGACCTCGCCGGGCGGTCCCTCGATGCCGTCCGGGTCGGCGATGCGGCGACCGAGCATCTGATAGCCGCCGCACAGGCCCAGCACGCGCCCGCCGCGGCGATGGTGCGCGGCGATGTCGATGTCCCAGCCCTCGGCGCGCAGGGCCGCGAGGTCGGCGATGGTCGCCTTCGATCCCGGCAGGATCACGAGGTCGCACGGCGCCGGCAGCGGCGTGCCGGGCGAAAGCAGGATCAGTTCCACGTCGGGTTCGGCGCGCAGCGGGTCGAGGTCGTCGAAATTGGCGATCCAGGGCAGGCGCGGCACGGCGATGCGCAGGCGCCCGCCTGCCGGCTGCGCGCGCGCGATGTCCGCGAGGTCCTGCGCGTCCTCGGCGGGCAGGCGCGCGGCTTGCGGCAGATGCGGCACCAGGCCGAGCGGCGCCCAGCCGGTCGCCTCCGCGATGGTCCGCATGCCGTCGGCGAACAGCGAGGGGTCGCCGCGCATGCGGTTGACGATGAAGCCGCGGATCAGGGCGGCGTCGGCGGGGTCGAGCACGGCGCGGGTGCCGACCAGGCTGGCGATGACGCCGCCGCGGTCGATGTCGCCGATCAGCACCACCGGCGTGCCGGTCGCGCGGGCAAACCCCATGTTGGCGATGTCGCCTTCGCGCAGGTTGGTTTCCGCGGCACTGCCGGCGCCCTCCACCAGCACCAGGTCGGCGTCGCCGCGCAAACGGGCAAAACTCTGCAGCACGCGCGGCAGGAGTTGCGGTTTCATCGCCTGGTAGTCGCGCGCGCGGGCGGTGGCGAAGACGCGGCCCTGCACGACGATCTGCGCGCCGGTGTCGCTCTGCGGCTTCAGCAGCACCGGGTTCATGTGGACGGAGGGAGCGACGCCGGCGGCGCGCGCCTGCAACGCCTGCGCCCGCCCGATCTCGCCGCCGTCCGCGGTGACGGCGGCGTTGTTGGACATGTTCTGCGGCTTGAACGGCAACACGCGCAGGCCGCGGTGCTTGCATGCGCGTGCCAGCCCCGCCACCAGCAGCGATTTGCCGACGGACGAGCCGGTGCCCTGGAACATCAGCGCGCGGGCGGTCATCGCGCCGAGCCGGACGCGCATCGTGGCAAGATATGATGAAATCTTTCGCGCTCAGACGGCATGTCTAACTGTACGAAATGCGGTGCTCGCTTTGCCGCCGTTGACGCCACTTATACCAGTTCTAGCCGCAACTCACGCCCGACCAGCGCCGCCGCACGCTGCAACGTCTCGACCGTCACGTTGCCCTTGGCATTCAGGATACGATCCACCTGCGCGCGGCTGGTGTGCATCATTTCCGCCAGCCGCAGCTTGCTGATCCCCTGCCGTTCCATCTCCTGCCGCAGTTGCCACGCAACGACGCGCGTCACCGCCTCGGCCTTTGCCGCCTCGCGAATACCTTCGTCCGCCAGGAAGTCGTCGAGGTTCGATCCCCAATGCGGATGCTCAGCCTTGCTCATGTCATCATCTCCGTCATTCGCCTGCGAGCCAGCGCAAGCGCGGCCGGCGGCGTCGCTTGCGTCTTCTTGATGAAGCCATGCACGATGCCGATCCGTCCCTCGTGGACGAAGAACAGCAGCCGCGCGATCCGGCGGCTCGGAAGCCGGCTGCGCACCTCCCACAAGCCTCCGGCAAGCGGCCGGCAGAGCGGCATGCCGACCGGCCAGCCCACTTGCACCGTTGCAAGATCGGCACCGATGACCCGCCGATCCTCGACCGGAAGGCTTCGCAGCCAATCCCTGGTCGGTTCTACGCCGCCTTCGGTCCGGTAGAAGATGACCGGGATTTCGACCAGTTGCCCACCCGCAGCCGTGTCGCATGGCGGCACCGTGTATCACCAAAGATACGCGGATACAATCCCACGCGTGCGTCCGACGCGGAATGCGACCCGCCCGCTGCCAGACGGTGGCTTTGAAACGCCACGCGCATGATCAGAACTCGATCCCCTCCTGCGCCTTCACCCCCTCGGCAAAATGGTGTTTTACGACCACCATCTCCGTCACCGTGTCCGCCGCCGCGATCAGTTCCGGCTTCGCGTTCCGCCCGGTGACGACGACGTGCAGCCTCGCCGGCCGCGCCGCCAGCGCCGCCACCACCTCCGCCACGTCGAGATAGTCGTAGCGCAGTGCGATGTTCAGCTCGTCCAGCACCAGCAGCGCCAGGTCGGGCCGGTGCAGCTCGGCCTCCGCCGCCGCCCAGGCGCGGCGCGCGGCGGCGATGTCGCGGGCGCGGTCCTGCGTCTCCCAGGTGAAACCCTCGCCCAGCGTGTGCCAGCGCACCAGGTCGCCGAACCGCTCCAGCACGCGGCGCTCGCCGGTCGCCCAGGCGCCCTTGATGAACTGCACCACCGCCACCGGCCGCCCATGCCCCAGCATGCGCAAGACCAGCCCGAACGCCGCCGTCGATTTGCCCTTGCCCGGCCCGGTATGGACGATCAGCAGCCCCTTCTCGATCGTCTTGCCGGCCACCTCCGCATCCTGCACCGCCTTGCGCTTCGCCATCTTCGCGCGATGCCGCGCCGCTTCGTCCTCGCTCATCCGAACACCTCGTCCCAGGAAGCGCGCAGCGCCCCGTCCGCCGCCGCCAGCGTCGCGTTCACGCCGAGTGCGGCCAGGCTGGTCACGCCATGCTCGCTGATGCCGCATGGCACGATGCCGGCGAAATGGTCCAGGTCCGGCGCCACGTTCAGCGCCACGCCGTGCCAGCTCACCCACCGCGTGACGCGCACGCCGATCGCGGCGATCTTGGCCTCGCGCCCGCTCGCCCGGTCGGCGACCCAGATGCCGATGCGCCCCTCCCGCCGCTCGCCGCGCACGCCGAAACGGGCGAGCGCGCCAATCAGCCACGCCTCCAGCGCGGTCACGTAGGCGCGCACGTCGCGCGGCGGCAGGCGGCGCCCGTGCCGGCGGGCGAGGTCGAGCAGGACATAGGCGGTGCGCTGGCCCGGCCCGTGATAGGTCCACTGCCCGCCTCGCCCGGCCTCGAACGTCGGAAAACGGTCGGGCGTGCGCAGGTCGGCGCGCGCCGCCGAGGTGCCGGCGGTGTAGAGCGGCGGGTGCTCGACCAGCCACACCAGTTCCGGCGCGGTGCCGGCGCGGATCGCCGCCGCCCGTTCCTGCATCGTGCGGATCGCGTCGGGATAGGGCGTCAGCCCCTCGGCCACCCGCCATTCGAGCGGGAACGGATCGGCCTCGAACGGGTTCCCCTGGTCGTGCTGGACTGTGCCTGCCATCGGGTTAATGTCTAAAGTCACGCGATCGCGCGAACAACGGAGGACCGGATGCACACCAGGCGAGACCTCATGCGGACGGCGCTGGCCGCGCCGCTGGCGGCGGGGCTGGCCCCCGCCCTGATCGGCAGGGCGCAGGCGGCGGGACCCTACCGGGCCGCCTGGATGTATGTGGGGCCGGTGGAGGAAGCCGGCTATAGCTTCCAGCACGACCTCGGCCGCCGGGCGGTGGCGGAAAAGTTCGGCGCCAAGGTCAAGACCTCCTATGTCGAGAACGTGCCCGAGGGGGCCGACGCCGAGCGCGTGATCCGCAAGCTCGCGCGGACCAACGACCTGGTGTTCACCACCTCCTTCGGTTTCATGAACCCGACCGTGAAGGTGGCGAAGGAATTTCCCAAGGTGAAGTTCGAGCACGCGACCGGCTACAAGCGCCTGCCGAACCTCTCGACCTATGCGGGGCGGTTCTACGAGGGGCGGTTCCTGGCCGGAATCATCGCCGGGCGCATGACCAAGTCCAACGTCCTCGGCTTCGTCGGCGCCTTCCCGATTCCCGAGGTGGTGCAGAACATCAACGCCTACGCGATCGGCGCGCGCATGGTGAACCCCAAGGCGGTGGTCAAGGTCGTGTGGGTGAGCGCCTGGTACGATCCGGGCAAGGAGCGTGCCGCCGCCGACACGCTGATGAGCCAAGGCGCGGACGTGCTGGTGACCCATACCGACAGCGCGGCGGTGCAGGAGGCGGGCGAGCAGCGCGGCATCTGGACTATCGGCTATGATTCCGACATGGGGCGCTACGGGCCGAAGACCTGCCTGACCTCGGTGGTCAGCGACTGGGCGGGCTACTACGTCCAGGAGGTGCAGGCGGCGATGGACGGCACCTGGAAGTCGCACGACACCTGGGGCGGACTGAAGAGCGGCATGATCAAGATGGCGCCGTTCAACGCCGCACTGCCCAAGCCGGTCGCCGACGAGGTGCTGGCGCGCCAGGCCGACATCGAGTCGGGCAAGCTGGCGCCGTTCCAGGGGCCGCTGAAGGACCAGTCGGGCGCGATGAAGGTCGCCGCCGGCAGCGCGCTGACCGACCCGCAGATCCTCGGCATGAACTGGCTGGCCGAGGGCGTGGAAGGCAAGCTGGGCTGATCGGCGCCGCGTCCGGGGGAAGGGTCGGCCCGCGCGGGGCCGACCCCGCCCCTACCGCTTCACGACGGTGATCTTGACCACGAGGGTCACTCTCACCATGATCCACGGCAGGAGTTCGCGATGCGGTTTCATCGTTCCCTCCTTCGGAAGCCGGCCGGGGCCTATCCCCGGCCGGCGCTTTCGTCTTAGCGGCTCATTCCGCTTTGCGCACCCGCATGAAGCAGTGGACGTAGTCCATGCCGTGCCCGGCCGGGTCGGCCGCCACCTCTTCCTCGTAGGCGGCGTAGAAGCGATCGACGATGTCGCGCCGCTCCGCCGCGTCGCGCGCCGGATCGAGGGCGGCCCCGAACATGCTTTCGCTCCATGAGCGCAGCGTCGGCACATAGGCGCTTGCGAACTCTGCCGCCGTCCAGTCGCCGGCGGCGAAACGCTCGGCGTAGGGACAGGGTGTCACGACCGTAAAGCACTCCTCCAGCACCAGGCCGGCGCGGCGCACCGGGCCGGCGGCGTCGTCGAAGGGCGCGCGGAATTCTGCAACCGACCTGTAGTATTGCGGAAAGGTCGCGCGGGCGACTTCGTCCTTGCCGATCCGTCCCGCCGCGTGCAGCGCCCGCCAATGGGCGCCGAACCGCTCGTGCATGTTGCGCCCGCCGGTGGCGCCGAGATAGCGGCCCTCTGCGTCGGTGCAGAAATTGGCGAACACCATCTGGCCGCCCGGCACGAGTTCGCGGGCGCGGTGCAGCAGGATGCGCTGCCAGTCGGCGGCGGCCTGCGCACGGAACGCCGCCTGCGCCGCGCCGATCGCGAACACCGCATGCACATGCTCCGAAATCGTCGCCGGCAGCCGGCTCAGCCAGTGCATCGCGGTGGCGGAAAAGCCGAAATTCAAGCTGGCGTCAGGGAAAATCGGCTGGTAGAAACTGGTGCCGCTGGCGAAGCTGAACACGCCGGGCACGCCCAATCCGTCGCGTCCCGGCAGCACGCCCTGCACCAGCCGGAACAGCGTGGAAAAATCGTTGTGCGGCAGGTCGGTGTGGGTGAGCGTGAACTGCCGGTGCGGCGCGCGCGTGCGCAGTTCGGTCAGCACCGCGCGGTGCAGCGCAAGCGAGGTGCCGCCGTCGGCGGCGCCGAAATCGGCAATGGCGAACGGCGCCGCGCCGGAAATATCCATCGCGCGGATGGCGGCGAGGGCGAGCGGCAGCGCCTTGTCGATCACCAGTTTCGCGCCGGTGGTGTGGGCGCTGTAGTAGCCGGCGTCGCGCATGCGGATTTTTGGTGCCGCGTCGGTCATCGTTCCCCCCAAAAATCATTCGTCGTCCAGCAGCCCCGCCCCGGCGCCGCGGAGCCGCGATTCGGCCGACGCCGGCACGTAGGTCCGCGCCGCCAGCGCCGCCAACCGCGCCACCGTCGCGGCGGCGACCAGGCTGCGCCGCGACCGTGCCGGCAGCGCGTGCGGCAGCGCGGTCAGGCGCGCCTCGGCCAGCCGCACCGCGACCGGTGCCATCACCAGCGCCGCCAGCGCCTCGGCCGGCACGGTTGCACCCGGGTCTTCGCCCGGGTTGCACCTGATTTCCACGTCGCCGAGGCGGAGTACAACCGGGTTGTACCTCCCCGGTCCCACGAGCAGCATCGGTAATACCCATAGCGGTGCCGCCACGCGCTCCGCCGTCGCCACCGCCCCGTCGGCGAGCGGACCGGCGAGCAGCAGCGGCGATTGCGCGTCCGGCGGCGGGGCCTCCAGCAGCACCAGCAGGGCGTCGGCCCAGGCGCCGACATGGCAGGCGAGCCAGGCGGCGCTGCGGCCGGCATCCTCCGCCACCCCCCAGGGCAGCCCGGCGCCGCGGGCGGCCTTCTGGGCCAGCGTCTCCACCTCGTTGAGCGACAGGTCGAGCAGGTCAGGCGGCGCGGCCAAGCGCGTCCTCCGCGGCGGCGGCGAGTTCGTCGGGGAACGGCGCGCCCTGGAACAAGGTGATGCGCAGCCAGCGGTCGGAGCGCGGGTCGAACCGCGCGGCGCCGAACATGGCGAGCTTGCAGCGCAGCAGGTCGATCGGACGCATCGCCGCGGAGATCAGGTTGTCGCGGATTTCCGCATACGGATAGCGGGCGGCCACCTGCACGCGCCGCACGACATGGCGCCACTCGGGACGGCGCATCAGCCAGCCGGCGACGCTGCCCGCTTCCGGCAGATCGGCAAACAGCAAGGCCACGTCACGCGCGAAGGCGAGCGGCTGTTCGCGCTCCGCGCCCGCTTCGGCGGCCCGCTCGCCGAGCCGCGGCTCCAGTTTTTCCGCGGACGTGTACCAGAACCGCGCCGTCGTCGCGGGCGCTGCGAGGTCGAGCCTGAGCGCCCAGCGGTAGTCGCGCGCGATCAGCGCCCGCAGCGCCGCGCAGTCCATGCGGCCGTCGATCGCGGCGGTTTCCTGCTCGTCGGCGCTCATCGTGTCGCAAAGATCGTCGATCAGCGCGCCGTGCGGCTCCAGCAGCAGGGAGACCGCGTATTCCTGTCCCTCCAGCGTCAGCAGCAATTCCGCCCAGCGATACAGCGCATCCCAGCCCTGTCGCGGCTGCCGCGCGAGCAGGTCGAGATCGCCAAGCAACGCCGCGATGCGCGGCGCCTGCACCTTATCGTCGGTGTGCCAGTGCGCGAGGGCCGCGCGCGCCTCGTGCAGATGGCGCGTGAACGCCGGCCACGCTTCGGTGTTCGGCAGCGCGCGCACGCGGGCGAGCGCGGTCTCGCGCGCCGTCATCCAGCGATGCAGCAGCAGCGGATGGCGCACCAGGAACGGCGCCATGCCGAGGCCGGTGGCGTTGCCGACGCCGAACCGCCGCCGCAGCGCCGGCGCGAGGCGCACCGCGGCCGCGGGCGACAACGCGCGGGCGCGGTGCTCGACGAGATCGACGGTGAAGGCGCGGATCAGCCACACCGTCAGCATTTCCGCCTGGAACGGGGCGGAAAATTCCGCGCGGCCGGCGATCGGGCCGCGGTCGGCGATGCCGAACTTGCCGTTGCCGTACACCGCCGTCGTGCGCATCAGATAGCCGACATCCTCCACCGTCGCCGCATCCGGCTGACCGCCGGCGGCGAGCGTGCGCGCGACGCTCTCGAACAGCCGCACGCTCTTGTTGGCACGCGAGAGCACAAGGTCGCGCTCGGTGTAGCGCCCGGCTTCCTGCAACGGCACATTGGCGGCGAGGCGCGCGATTTCCGCCGCGTCGGGAACGCCGTCGTACAGCACGTAGCTGGTGTCCCAGGCTTCCGCGATGACGCGGTCGGTGCGCCGCTCGGGCGGCAGGTCCTGCGAGAACGCGACGAGGCTGTAGGTGCGCTGCGGCGTGCGCACCGCATAGACGGCGTGGCCGAAACCGCTCTCGTCGAGCGCCCATGCCGTGCGCGACACCTGCCATCGCTCGCGCTTCGCCCGGCGCAGCAGCACGCGCAAGAAACTCAGGCGGGTGGCGTGCATCGCGCCCATGCGGTCGAGCCGCATCACCTGCTCCGGCGGGCGCATCATTGCGAAGGCGGGGGCAGCAGCGCGCGCACGCGGGCGAGCAGCGCGGCATCGACGGCAACGCCTTCGCGTTCGGCGCGCGCGCGGGCGGCGAGCCGGCGCGATCCCGGCAGGCGCGCGCCCGGCTCCGCCGTGAAAGCGGCAGTGACGACGCCGAGCATTTCGGCAAACCGCCCGCCCGAGGACGCGCCGGGATCGAGGGCGAGAAAGAACTGCCCGGTGCGCGGCGGCCCGCCGGCGGGGCCGGAGAACGGGCTGGCCCGCACGCCCGGCGTGGCACCGGCGAGGCAGGCGGCCATCACCTCGACCAGCAGCGCGGCGCCGACACCTTTGGCGCCGCCCGCCGGCATCATCGTGCCCTTCAGCGCCGCCTGCGCGTCGGTCGTCGGCTTGCCGTCCGCATCGAGCGCCCAGCCCGGCGGCAGCGTCTCGCCCGCACGGGCGCGCTTCATCACTTCGCTTTTGGCGACCACGCTGGCGCTCTGGTCGATCACGAAGGCCGCGCCGCCGGCGCCCGGCACGGCGAGCGACCACGGGTTCGTGCCCAGCACCGGCTTCAGCGCCCCCCACGGCGCGATCGAGGCGGGCGCGTTGGTGAAGCCGATGCCGACCAGCCCGGCGGCGGCGATCTGCTCGGTGTGATAGCCGAGCACGCCGCAATTGTAGGAGTTGCGCACGGCCAGCGACGCCACGCCCTGCGTGCGCGCGAGTTTTTCCAGCGCGGCGAGGCCGAGCGCGATCGCCGGATGGGCGAACCCGCTGGCGGCATCGACGACGAGCACGCCGGGCGCGGTCTGCGCGAGCTTCGGCTCGGCGGTGCCGAAAACCTTGCCGCAGTCGAGATGCTCGCAATAGGTCGGCAAATAGGCCAGCCCGTGCGAGGCCAGCCCGTCGCGCTCCGCCGCCGCGACGGCGCGGGCGAGGGAAGCGGCGTTTTCGTCACGCGCGCCGTGGGCCCGCAGCGCCGCGGCGGCGAGGCGCTCGATGTCGGCGAGGGACAGGCGTTCGGCGGTCATGGCCCCGGCGCCAGCGCCGCGCGCAGGAAACGGTGCCAGTTCGCCCCGAGAATCATGCCGCACTCGTCCTCCGAAAACCCGGCCGCGCGCAACCCGCCCGCCAGCGCGTCGAAGCCGCGGCTGTCCTGGAACCACTCGGGCTGCGGGGGCAAGCGCGGGCGCGGGGCGGCCGGATCGGGCCGCATCCATCTGCCTTCGCGCATCCACTGCACCGCCTCATCCGGCCGATCCTGGCAGAGGTCGGAGCCGATGCCCAGCCGCCCGACCCCCATCACCTCCGCCGCCCGCGCCGCCATGGCGCAGAACGCTTCGAGCGTGGTCGCCGGCCCGTCGGCAAGATGCAGCGGATAGAGCGACAGGCCGAGCATCCCCTCCGCCGCGGCGAGCGCCTGCATCAGCCGCCGCGACACCTGCCGCCCGCCGGGCCGCCACTCGGCCGGGGTGGCGTGCGTGATGGCGACGGGACGGGCGGAGAGCGCGATCGCCTCCAGCGCGGTGCGTTCGCCGGCATGCGAGAGGTCGATCAGCAGGCCGAGCCGGTTCATCTCCCGGATCGCCTCGCGCCCCATGCGGGTGACGCCGGCGTCTTCGGCCTCCGCCCAGCCGCAGCCGAGCAGGGACTGGTTGTTGTAGGTGAGCTGCATGACGCGGATGCCGAGGTCGTGGAGGGGTTTGATCAGGCCGAGATCGTCCTCGATGGCGAGCGGGTTCTGCAGCCCGAGCAGCACGGCGGTGCGGCCGGAGGCGGCGGCAAGGTCGATGTCGTCGGGGGCGCGCAGCGGTGCGATCAGGTCGGCGTGGTCGCGAAACCGCCAGTTCCAGGCGACGATCTCGTCCACGACGGCGCGGAAGGAGAGATGGTAGGCGACGGTCGCATGCACGGCGCCGAGCCGCGCCGCGCGCCACTGGGCGAAGATTGTGCGGGCGACCAGTTGGCGTATTGCAGGGCGTCGATGCGGAGGGGGGGCAAGGGCGGGCCTTTTGGCGGTCGGGGGGCAGGCTGGGCGGAGGAGCGGGGGCGCGTCAACCGGCATCGGGCGGGCCGGAAAGCCCCGCCCAAATGGGTTGACGAATGGCTGTACGTTGCCTATCTGATTGAGCGATGGACTTGGAAGTTGCGGGATTTGAGTGGGACAAGGGCAACCGCGACAAATGCCAGAAGCACGGCGTTGCGCTGGCCGCGATCGAGGGCCTGTTTCGCGGTCCGCTCGCGGTGTTCCCCGATCCCGCGCATTCGGGCGCCGAGGAGCGGTTCAAGGCGATCGGGCGCACGGAGGATGGGCGCGGCGTGCTGATCGTGTTCACCCTGCGAAAGCAGCGGGACGGAACGCGCATCCGCCCGGTCAGCGCCCGCTACATGCACCGCAAGGAGGTTGCGCACTATGAAAAAGCCGTTGCCCAAGCTGAACAGCGACCGGGAGGCTGAGGCGTTTGTCGCCGGCTCCGACCTGACGGAGTATGACCTGTCGGCGATGCGGATGGTCCGGTTCGAGTTTCAGCCGAAGAGCGAGCGGGTCAATATGCGCCTGCCGCGCTCGCTGCTGGACGCGGTGAAGGCCACGGCCGCCAAGGCCGGCGTTCCGTATCAGCGCTTCATTCGCCAGACGCTCGAAAGCGCCGTGCTGCCGCGCAAGGGGTCGTAGCGGAACCGCGTGATGCCGCGAGCGAGCCGGCAGCGCGACAGAGTTGGGCGGAAAAGCGAAGCGCCGTCCCCCACAGCCAGAGCGCCAAGGACAGCGCGCAACGTAGCTCCTCAGCGGGGATTCGGCCCGCAGCGGCCGGGAGGCCGCGGCGCCTGCGGGGCGCGCGTCAACCCGTTTGGGAGGATGCGGCCGCCGCAGAATCCTGCGGCGGGTTGAGCGCCACGTGCGCGGCAGCGCAGGCGCGGTAGTTGGCGTCCAGTTCCGGCGCCATCAGCCGCAGCGCCGCGAGGCGGCGGGCCACGTCGCGAACATAGCGCACCTCGGCCGGCGTGAGCGCGCGGCCGAGCAGGGGCTGCTCGCGGTAGGACAGCCACTTCTTCAGCACCTGATAGCCGCCGATGGTGAAGCTCCAGACCGTCTCGGGGATGTTGCGCCAATAGGCGTCGGCGTTGAGGAACACGTCGTTGCGTGCGCGCGCCGAGCAGATGCGGCTTCGGCCTGCGCGTGGCGGCTTCGTCGGGCGCGTAGTCGCGGGTGACGATCCGGCCGCGGCCGGGCATCACCGCGCCGTCCTTGCCGGCATGGCCCCAACCGGCGGTCAGCGCGCGGTCGGCATCGGCCATCGCGCCGCCGCCGCGCATGGTCGGCGCGGCGATGGGCGCGAGCGCGGGCTGGATCGCGCCGTCGGTGACGCCCGGCGACCGGCGTATCGGGGTCGAGCAGGGCGGCGACGCGGGCGCCGAGCGCGGCGGACGCGCGCAGCAGGTCGGCATTGTCCGGCAGCGGCACGCGCGGCCAGTCCTGGCGGATGCCGTCGGCGTTCTCCGCGAGCCACGCGGGCGCGTAGCCGATGGCGAGCGCGTGGTGCCAGGGCAGCGCGGCGACGGCGCGATCGGTGTCGGGGTCGGGCAGGTCGAGCGCGGCGAGCCAAGCGCGGGCGGCGGCGGAGAGGTTGGCGCTGCCAGGTCGGCGGCAAAGAACGGCAGTGGATGGGCGTTTGGGTCGAGGAGGTGATAGCCGGGAAGCAACGGCGTCCATAGCACTGGGAAGCCCTTCGTGCCGGTCGCCGCGCGCGTAGGCGCTGTGACGAGACAAATCCGTTCTCCGGAAATGCGCGCGCGCAAGCTCTGGTCGAGGCTCGTTCCAAATGGGCCGCGTGTTCGTGTGATAGCCCAGCAGGTATCAAACGGGTGCAGTGCAATGCGACGCAGATCGCGTCGTCTGAAAATCGCTCTCTTTGCGCAAGCAGCTCGTTCGCGCGCTTTAGCGGCCTGAAATCGCGCCATGTCCTCGCACCGGGCCACACTTGTCGGCCTTCAAGTCGGCGAACGGTATCTGCGGGTCGAAATACCGCCGCATCCGCGTTCGCAAGTTCCGTCGCGGTCATAGTCGATCAGAGCTTCCCGCCGCTTTTCCAGCAACGCCGCGAATGGGGCGAGGCCGCAAGCTCGCGGCAGCGTCGGCCACGATCCGATAGTCCGCTGCTACGATGTCGCCGGCCGCAGCGAAAAGCGATTGGCAGCCGTGGGCGAGTGCTGACGTACTGGCCGTCGAAGTCCGCGGCATCGAGGCTTTCCAAGCAACTGCCTGCGTCGCTTCGCTCAGCCTCCGAAGCGTCGCGCGATCGCTGAACGCTACCCACGGTTCTGCGCCGCGATCGCGCTTCGACCAGCAGCGCCACCGCTGTGCCTGACCTGGATTCCCTCGCGATTGGCCTCGGATCTGAACGACAGACGGTCTCGCTGGTCTGCCGTCCGGCGCCACGCTTGCCGGTCTCGAATTTCGAGCCGTTCAGATTGTCGATCCAGATGCGATCAAACTCCGCCAGCAGCCGCTGTCGCATCACCACAAACGACGGATACGAGAGCCACGAGTGATTGCTGATGAAGCAAACCACGCCGCGGCCGGTCCCCTCCGCGATCCGCCGCTCGGCAATCCGGAAGAATCGCACGTAGAGATCATCGAGATTGAACTTGCGGATGCCCCAGTCCCGCTGCAGCCCTTCCTTGTAAGGCTCGACCAGTCCCGATTCCTCGGCCGGCGACGTGCCGGCGAAGGCGTTGTACGGCGGATTGCCGAGCACCACGAGGATCGGCCGCACCTGCTTCACCCGCGCCGCCTCGTCGCGCTCGTCGGCGAGCGGCGGATAGGTATAGCGCAACCCGCGCTGCGCCGCGTCTGCCGCCTCCGGCTCGCGTGGCGCCGCCCAGCCGGTCAGCGCGTTGGTCAGATACACCGCCGCGCGCTCGTTCGTCGCCGAGCGGCGCGCCCTGGCGGCGCGCAACGCGTGCCCCACCTGCCAGTGCGCGATCACATAGGGCGCCGGCATGATCTCGAACCCGGCCACGCGCGTCATCGCCGCCTGCTTCAGATCGCTCCGCGGTCAGCGCGTCCTCGCCCTTGGCGCGCAGGGTGCGGGCGATGCGGTCCAGCACTTCCACCAGATAGGCGCCGGTGCCGCAGCACGGATCGAGAATCCACACCGACGGATCGGCCAGCCCGTCCGCGATGCCGAGTTCGCTGCGCAGCACCTGATCGACGCGCTCGACCATGTAGCGGACGATCTCGCGCGGCGTGTACCAGACGCCAAGCTGCTTGCGCAGCACAGGGTCGAACGCCGCCAGGAACGGCTCGTAGAAATAACGGACGGCATCCGCTTCCTCGAAGCGCGCGAAGAACGCCGTCGCGGTCCACCCGGTTGAGCGCCGCCGCCGCCCAGGACAGCGGCTCCTCCAGCCCGAGCGGCTTGAGGTATTGCGGCGTGGCGATGCGCTGGAACAGCGCATCGACGAACGGCACGTGCAGGCTCCAGCCGGCGGCATGCCAGTCGAAATTCGCCTGACCGTCCCGCGCCACCTCCACCCAGGCGCTGAACAGGCCATAGAACAGCGTCTGCACCAGCGTGCTGCGGAACAGGTGCTCGCCCTTCGGCCCCTCGAACGCAGGCCCAGCGCGTCCTGCAAGGCGTTCCGCAGGTCCGCGAAAGCAGGCAGGCTCGCGTGCTCCTCGACCCGCGCCAGCGCGTCGCGGGCGTAGGAGGCGAGAAAGAACGCGACGTCCTCCGGCCGCGCGAGCGGTGCCTGATGCAGCAGCACGCGCTCCAGGAACTCGGCGAAGCGCGCGGCCAGCGCGGCAGGGCGTCGCGTGCCGCGCGCCAGGGCGAAGAACGCAGCGGCATCGGCGCAGCCGAAGCTGAAGCTTCCCGCCGCTCCGGCTCGCCCGTTCGCGTCGCGGCCCAGCAGCACGAACTCGCGGTAGTTCGTGACCAGCACGAGACCGTAGGCGGCGAGATAGCGCGTCCACCTGCGCGCTGCGCAGCTTCACCGAGAGTTCGGCCGGAATGTCGTCCACCTCCACCACGCCGCGTTCGGGTGCCGCGGCCTCCGGCCATTCCTCCGGCGCATGGCCGCGCGCGACGACGAACAGGCCCATGTCGGGGAAGCCAACGCCGCGGTTGCGGAGGTTCGGCACGCAGAACACGCGCGGCTTCAGCCGCTCGCCTGCCGCGTTCAGCGCGCCGGCAAGGGCGCCGTAGTAGCTGACCTCGCCGGTGCCGGCGCGGGTCGCGCGGATGCGGGCGATCTCGGCGAGGTAGTCCGACAGGATGTTTGGCGGCATGGCGCGGCATCGTGATCGCCGGCTGTGCCGTTTCGCAAGCCGCCACCAGCGAATTGGGCCGTGCCCGCGGCGGCCTGCCTCGCTATAGTCGCGGCATGTCCCGATTCGACATCCGCCAGCCTGACCTGTTCGGCCCGCGCCAGCCCGACCTGTTCGCCTCGGGCCGGGCGCCTGCTGCCCCTGAGCGCGACCCGCTGGAAGAACTCACGTCGCTGCTGGACCTGCTGCGCACCGCCGACCGGCTGCCGTGGCCGCACCTGCCCGCGGCGATGGAGGCCGAATACCGGGTGATCTTTCTGGCCAAACAGGCTGGCGCCGAGGGCGAGCGGCTCGCCAGCGCGATCATGGCCGAGACCGAGCGGCTGTTCACCGCCGCGGAGCGCGACGGCCGCGCCATGTAGGGCAGAACGCAGGTGCCCCCGCACAACCCACTTGCCCAGCCCAGGCCAAATGTGTTCTTCTTCCGTTCATGCCCCTCCCCGCCACCCCGGCCGACGAGCTTCGCCCGCCTGATCGCCGGGCTGTGCCGCGCCGTCGCCGCCGCGGCGGCGAAAAACCCGCTCGCGGCGCCGCTGCTGGTGCTGCTCTGGCCGCGGCTCCATCGCCTCGCCCGCCGCTTCGCCAGCCTCGCCGCCCGGGTCGAGGCCGGCACCGCCGCGCCCCGCCGCCGCGCGTCATCCCGCCCGGCTGCCGCACGGTCCCGCCCGCCCTATCGGCGCCTGCCGCGCCGCTTCGCCTGGCTGCCGCGCCTGGTGCCGGAGGCGGCCGCGTCCGGGTCGCAGTTGCAGCATCTGCTGATGGCGCCGGACTGCGCGGCGCTGCTCGCCGCCGCTCCGCAGGCGGGGCGCCTGCTGCGCCCGCTCTGCCGGACGCTGGGGGTGCGCCCGCCGCCCGGTCTGGCCCTGCCGCCGCGCCCCGCCCGGCCGCGCGCGGCCACCGCCCGCCCCTCCACCGGCCATCCACCGTCCGGCGGCGTCGCCGTCCGGCCCGCCGCGCAGCGGCACCGAACCGGGCCGAGACGCCTGGCCCGCCCTTGTAGTCGCGACTGCGGGCATCCTGGGGACGTTCCGAGAGGACCGCCCACCCTCAAACAAACGCCACCCCGCCATTCACCGCCACCGTCTGCCCGGTGATGAACGCGTTGCCGACCACCATCGCCACCGCCAGCCCGACCTCCTCCGGCTCCCCCATCCGGCCCACCGGCACGCGCGAGGCCACGCCCGCCGCCGCCAGCGGGGCGCCCATCTCGGTGTCGATCGGCCCCGGCGCCACCGCGTTCACCGTGATCCCGTGCTTCGCCACCCGCGCCGCATAGCCGCGCGTCAGCCCCTCCATCCCGGCCTTCGAGGCGTTGTAGGACACATCGACCAGCCCGGCGCCGCGCGCCGCCGCCGAGGAGATGTTGACCACCCGCCCCCAGCGCCGCGCCCGCATCCCCGGCAGCACCGCCTCGGTGCAGAGAAACGCCGATTTCAGGTTCACCGTCATGGTGCGGTCGAAATCCGCCTCGGCGGTCACATCGCCCGCTTGCGGGATCGCGATGCCGGCGTTGTTCACCAGCACATCGACCGGGCCGAGCGCGCGCTCCGTCTCGGCCACCATCGCCGTCACCGCCTCGGCGCGCGACACGTCGGCGCCGACCGCGACGGCGCGGCGGCCGAGCGCGCGGACCGCAGCCGCCACGGCCTCCGCCGCCTCGCCGCGCGCCTGGAAATTCACCGCGACATCGGCCCCCGCCTCGGCCAGGGCCAGCGCGATCGCCCGGCCGATGCCGCGCGAGCCGCCGGTGACCAGGGCCACGCGACCGTGCAAATCAACCAGGCCCGCCATGGCAAACCCCTCCGTCCGTTGCTCTCCGCCACCTGGGGCCGCGGCCCGCGCCGACAAGCCCCGTCAGCGGCGCGCATAGACCAGCGCGAGCAGTGCCACCGCCACCACCGCGACCTGGATCGCGCAGGCGCGGCGATACAAAACCATCGCGCGGGCCAGATCGGCCGGCGTCGCCTCGGCGCGGCCGTCGCCCATCCAGGCATCCTCGACGCGCGCCGCGCCATAGACGCGCGGGCCGGCCAGACGCAGGCCGAGCGCGCCGGCCATCGCCGCCTCCGGCCAGCCGGCATTGGGCGAGCGGTGTTTTCGGGCATCGCGCCAAACCGCGCGCCACGCAGCGCGCGCCGAGGCGCCGCGCGTGACGGCGGCGGCCAGCACCAGCCACAGCGCGGCGAGGCGCGCGGCCGGCAGGTTCAAGACATCGTCCAGCCGCGCCGCCGCCCAGCCGAACGCAGCGTGGCGCGGCGTGCGATGGCCGATCATGCTGTCGGCGGTGTTCACCGCCTTGCTGCCCGCCATCCCCGGCAGCCCGAGCAGCGCGCCCCACACCGCCGGCGCCACCACGCCGTCGGCGAAATTTTCCGCCAGACTCTCGATGGCGGCGCGGACCACGCCGGCTTCGTCCAGGCTCGCCGGGTTGCGGCCGACGATTTTTCCCACCGCCGCACGCGCGCCCGCCAGCCCGCCCGCAGCCAACGCGTCGGCGACGTCGCGCACGTGGTCATGCAGGCTGCGGCTGGCCAGCAGCGAACTCGCCAGCAACGCGAGGACGACGAAGCCGGCGGCCGAGGGCAGCAGCGCGCGTTGCAGCGCGGCTGCCGGCAGCAGCACCGCGGCGAGCAGCAGCACGACGGAAAACACCCCGGCGGCGCGGCGGGCGGCGCAGGGCCAGGCGGGGCGGTTCAGCGCGCGGTCGAGTGCCGCGATCAGCGCGCCGGCCCACACCACCGGATGCCGCACGGCGCGGAAGAACGCGGGCGGGTAGCCGACCGCCGCCTCGATCAGCAGCGCCGCGAGCAGCAGGGCGACATGAGCGAGCGCGGGCGGGGCCGTCACGCCTGCACGCGCGCGCGCGGCTCGACCAGCCGCACGACCGCCAGCAGCCGCGCCAGCGTCCCGGCATCGGCCTGGCCGGTGACCGCCTCCGGGCGCCAGTGGCGCTGGAACGCACGCAGCACCGTCGCCAGCGCCGGATCGAGCGCACCCTCCGCCGCCACGCGATAGCCGATCGTCGCCAGGGCGGCGCGCACGTGGCACAGGCTCGCCGCGTCGCGCAGCGCGCCGCCGGTGCCGAGATCGGGCACTCGATCGGGCCACAGCCCCACCCCGTTCGCCGCCAGCGCCCGCCAGTCGAAACGCTCGCCGGGGTCGGCTTTCCGTTCGGGGGCGATGTCGCTGTGCGCGACCACGTTGCGCGGCGGAATCGGGTGGCGCGCCAGCAATTCCAGGCACAGGTCGCACACCGCCGCCAGTTGCAGCACCGGGAAATCGCGATAGCCGAATTCGTGGCCGGGATTGACGATCTCGATGCCGAGCGAGCGGTCGTTCAGCGCCGTGTGGCCGCGCCAGTACGACACGCCGGCATGCCACGCCCGCAACGCCTCCGGCACCAGACGCCAGACCGCGCCGTCCTCCTCGACCACGTAATGCGACGACACAAGCGCCGCCGGGTCGCGCAGCCGGTCCAGCGCCGCCTGCGCCGAGCGCATGCCGGTGTAGTGCAGCACCAGCGTATCGATCGGGGTGGCGGGCGGGCGGGCGTCGTGGTTGGGGCTGGGCAGGTCGCGCAGGCGCAGGCTCACAGGCCCCGCTCGCGCTTGATGCGGTCCCAGGCGGCGTTGATGCGCGCCACCTTCTCCCCGGCGCGCTTGATCAGATCCGGCGGCACGCCGCGGCTCGCCAGGCTGTCGGGATGGTTCTCGCGCATCAGCCGCTTCCACGCCGCGTGCAGCTCCTCGCCGGTGGCGCCGCGGGTGACCCCGAGCAGCCGGTACGGGTCCTCGCCGGGCGGCGGCGGCGCGGCCGTGGCGCGGCGGACGCCGCTGCTCGCCCGCTCCCACGCCGCCTCGCCGAGGTTGAAGCGGTGGCAGACGCCGATCAGGAACTGCTGCTCGGCGACCGTCACCGGGCGGTCGGCGCGCGCGATCGCGAACAGCGCCGCCAGCACGTCCTCCAGCACCCCCGGCTGGTCGGCAAAAGCCTGGCCGAGCTGGGCCGCGTAATCCTCGAACCCGTCGGAACTGTCGCGCGCCATGTCGAACAGGCGGCCGACCTCGCGCGCCGACTCGGGTGGGATGCGGAAGCCGTGCTTGAAAGCGTCGATCTCGGCACGGTTCACCGGGCCGTCGCATTTCGCGAGTTTGGCGGCGAGCACCACCACGGCAATCGCGAACAGCTGCTCGCGCTTGCCGAGCATGGCGGCCAGCCGCGCCGGGCCGAAGCCGGAGACGCCCGGCAGGCGGAAGCTGGCGAGCTGGGCGAACCCGCCGCTCTCGGCGGCGTGGCCGAGGGCGGCGCCGATCACCGCGCCGAACGGGCCGCCGAACGCGAACCCCGCCATGCCGCCGATAATCTTGGCCCACACCAGAACGAATTCCCAGTACGTCTGCGATCCGCCTCTACCATGCGCATGCTGACGTTGCCAAAGAATGGCAGCCGATCCTGCCGGATTCCCGGTTGCCGCGCCGCCGCACCGCCCGCATGCTCGGCGCCGGATTTCCTGCGGCACTGGGAACACGATGGCGGCCTGGCGGTTCTTCGGCGGCGGCTTCTGACCGGTGCGGCTGATCCGTGCCCTGCTGATCGCGCTGGCGCTGCTGGCGGTGCTGGCGGCACTCGCCGCGTGGCTGGTGCCGCCGCTTCTCGACGTCAACGCCTGGCGCGGGGAGATCGCGGAACTTGCCAGCGCACGGCTGGGGCGCAACGTGCGCATCGAGGGGAGGATCGCCTTCCGCCTGCTGCCCGAGCCGACGCTGACCGCCGCCCGCGTCAGCCTCGCCGCCACAGCCGCGGGCGTCAGCGTCACCGCCGCCGAGATGCGGCTGCGGCTGGCGCTCGCACCGTTGTTCTCGGGGCATGTCGATGCGCGCGAACTCGTGTTGCGCGGTGCCGAGCTGCGCGTGCCGTGGCCGCTGAACCCGGCCGTGCTGCGGCTGCGCACGCCGCGCTGGCTGAGCAGTTTCTCCGCCCAGGTGGAGGACGGGCGGCTGCTGATCGGCAACCTCGCGCTCAGCGGCATCGACGGCACGCTGGTCACCGACGCCTACACCGGCACCTACCGCGCCGCCGGCACCGCCACGTTCTCCGGCGCGCGCTGGCGCTTCACGGCGCGGCTGAGCCAGCCGGGCACCGACGGCTCGGCGGGGCTGGACGTGACGCTGGACGGCCAGGGCAAGGTGCAGGGCGTGGGCGGCACGCTGTCCGGCCAGTTCGCCGCCGACGGCTCTTTTGCCGGCCACGTCGCCGCGCGCGGGCCGAATCTCGCACAACTGCTGCCGGCGCCGGCGGTGCCGTTCAGCGCCGAGGGGCGGGTGACGGCGGCGGCCGGGCTGGCGGCGGCGGACGACCTTGCGCTCAACATCGGCGGCTCGCCGGCGCGCGGGGCGGTGGCGCTGCGGGTGGCACCGGCCATGCGGCTCGACCTGGCGCTGGCGGCGAGCCGGCTCGACCTCGACGCCTGGCTGCCGGTGCTGACGCGGCCGGCGGTGGCGGGGCTGCCGACCGGGATCGACCTGTCCGCCGAGGCGGCGAATTTCGCCGGCGGCACGCTGCGCCGGCTGCGCGCCGCGGTCGATCTGATGCCTGGCGGGGCGGAGGTGCGCGAGGCGCAGGCGGTGCTGCCGGGCGATGCGACGCTGCGGCTCACCGGGCGCGTGCTGCCGGGCAGCACCGCCTCCCCCGGCCCGCATTTCGAGGGCGAGCTCACGCTCGCGGCACCGGCGCTGCGCACGACGCTCGCCTGGGCGGAGCACGCCGGAGTGACGCCGCTGGCGGCGCTGCCGGACGGGGTGCTGCGGCGCGCGACGCTGACCGCGCACGTCGCCGCCAGCCGCGACGAGCTGGCCGCGAGCAACCTCAGGGGCGAGGTGGACGGCAGCCGGGTCGCGGGCAGCCTGACGCTGCGCGGCGGCAAGCGGTTCGCGATCGGCGCCGGGCTGACGGTCGATCGGCTGGAGCTGGACCCATGGCTGCCCGCCGGCCCGCCGGCGCTGACCGCGGTGCCGTCATGGTTCCGCGGCTTCGACCTGAACCTGCGGCTCGACGCCGTGCAAGCGGTGCTGCGCGGCCTGACCTTCGGGCCGCTGGCGCTGGACGCCGGCGCGGAGGACGGGCGGCTGACGCTGCGCAAGCTCGACGTGGCGATGGACGGCGTGCATGCCAGCGCCTCGGCGACCGTGACCGCGCAGGCGCAGGTCAGCGAAGGCCGGCTCGACCTGCAGGCGCCGCACGCGGCACCGCTCGCGGCGCTGCTGCCGGAGCCGCTGGCCTTCCTCGCCCATCGCGCGCCGGCGCTGTGGCAGGCGGCGGCGGCGGTGCAGGTGCTGGGCAGCGGCGCGCCGGACCGTCTGGCGCTGACCATCACCGCCGACCTCGACGACGTGCGGCTGGAGGCGCAGCCGACCTTCGACCTCGTGCATGGCACGTGGCAGGGCGGGCTGACGCTGCGCCACCCCGGCGCGCCGCGGCTGCTGCAGGCGCTGGACATGCCTTCGGTCGCGTCCTGGCTCGGCGACGGCTCGCTCGGGCTGGTGATGCAGCTCTCCGGCAACGCCGGCCGGATCGCGGCGGACCGTTTCGATCTTTCGGCCGGCGGGCTGCACGCGACCGGGGCGCTGCTGCTGGACCGGAGCGGGGCGATCCCGCTGCTGACCGGCCAGGTTGCCGCCGACACGCTGCCGCTGCCGGCGCCGGAGCCGCACGCGACCGCGCCGCTGCCGCTCTCGGCGCTGCGCGGCTGGAATGCCGCGGTGCAGGTGACGGCGGCGCATGTGCTGGCCGACCAGCGGCCGGTGGCGCAGCAGGCGGCGGCCATGCTGGCGCTGGCGGGCGGCGCGCTGCGCATCGACGGGCTGACCGCAAAATTTTCCGGCGGCACGCTGCACGCCGCCGCCCTGCTCGATGCCGCGGTCGAGCCGCCGGCGGCGACGCTGCGCCTCGACGTGATCGGCGCGGCGGCGGCCGCGCCGGTGTTCGACCTGCCGCTTGACGTCGCCAGCGGCATCGTCAACGCGCACGCCAGCCTGACCGCCGCCGGCCACGCGCCGGCGACGCTGCTCGCGACACTGGGCGGCGACATCACGCTGGACGCGACCAACGGCACGCTCGCGGGCGTCTCGCCTCGGCAAGCTCGCGGGCGATCCGTCGGACGAAGCGGTCGCGGCGGCGCTGGCCGGCGGCACCACGCCGTTCGCGGCGCTGCACGTCGCGGCCCGGGCCGATCACGGCGTGCTGACGCTGCGCCAGGGCACGCTCGCGCTTGTCGGCGGCGGCAGTGCGACGCTCGGCGGCACGATCGACCTGCCCGACCAGTCGCTCGATCTGCGGCTGGACGCGCGGGCCGCCGGGGCGGGGGCGCCCGACATCGGCCTGCGGCTGACCGGCCGGCCGGAGGCCGCGGTCCGCACGCCGGAACTGGCGGACCTGACGCGCTGGCGCGCCGCGCACCAGGACGCGCCGCCGTAGCCGCTAGGGCGGCCGCCTGAGCGCGTGGACGCGCAGCGCCGAGGCCAGCGGGTGCTCCGGCGGGCGCGAAGCGTCCACCGCGGCGACCAGGGCGGCGAGGCTGCACCGGCGCTCGGCGGCCAGCGCCGCCAGCGCCTGCCAGAACTCCGCTTCCAGCGCCACGCTGGTGCGATGGCCGGCGAGGGTGAAGCTGCGCTTGACCAGCACCCCCTTGGTCCGGCTCATCCGCCGGCGAGCGTGGCGCCCGGCCGCACCATCGCCTCCGGGCGCACCCAGCGGTCGAAATCCTCCCCCGACACGAAGCCGAGTTCTTGCGCCGCCTCGCGCAGCGTGATGTTCTCGGCGAGCGCGGTCTTGCCGATCTTCACCGCGCGGTCGTAGCCGATATGCGGGTTGAGCGCGGTCACCAGCATCAGCGAGCGCGCCAGGTTTTCCGCAATGCGCGCGCGGTCCGGCTCCAGCTTGTCGACCATGTTGCGCGGCGAAACTCTCGGCCGCGTCGGCCAGCAGGAAGGCGGAGGCGAGCACGTTGCGGATGATGAGCGGCTTGAACACGTTGAGTTCGAGAAAACTCTGCGCCGCGCCGATGGTGACGGCGACGTGGTTGCCCATGACCTGCACGCACACCATGGTCAGCGCCTCGCTCTGCGTCGGATTGGTCTTGCCCGGCATGATCGAGGAGGAGAGGCCGTCGGCGGGGATCACCAGCTCCGCGATGCCGGCGCGCGGACCGGAGCCGAGCAGGCGGATGTCGTTGCCGAGCTTGTGCAGCGAGACGGCGACGGTGTTGAGCACGCCGGAGAGTTCCACGAACGCATCGTGCGCGCCCATGCCCTCGAATTTGTTGCTGTTGGCGGCGAAGGCCAGCCCGGTGAGCGCGGCCAGCCGGTCGCAGAACGCGCGGTCGAATTCCGGATGGCGGTTGAGGCCGGTGCCGACCGCCGTGCCGCCCTGCGGCACCGAAAGCAGCCGCGGCAGCGCGCCGCGCAGCCGTTCGATGCCCAGCTCCACCTGCCGCGCCCAGGCAGCGAATTCCTGCCCGAGCGTGACCGGCACCGCATCCATCATGTGCGTCCGGCCGACTTTGACGATGTCGTCCCACTCCAGCGCGCGCCGCGCCAGTGCCGCATGCAGCACGCCCAGCGCCGGGATCAGCCGGTGCTGCACGCTCTCGACCGCGGCGATGTGCATGACGGTCGGAAAACTGTCGTTGGAGGACTGGCCGCGGTTGACGTGATCGTTCGGATGCACCGGCGCACGGCTGCCGCGCGGTTTGCCGAGCAACTCGTTGGCGCGGTTGGCGATCACCTCGTTGGCGTTCATGTTGGTCTGCGTGCCGGAGCCGGTCTGCCACACCGGCAGCGGGAATTCCTCGTCGCGCTCGCCGGCGGCGATCTCGCGCGCCGCCGCGACGATCGGGCGGGCGATATCCTCGGACAGTTCGCCGAGCGCGAGATTGGCTTCCGCCGCCGCCTGCTTCTGCAAGCCGACGGCGCGGATCAGCGCGGGCGGGAAGCGTTCCGTGCCGATGCGAAACAGGCGCCGCGCGCGCTCGGTCTGCGGCCCCCAGTAGTGTGCGTCGTCGATGTCGATGCTGCCAAGGCTATCGGTTTCGGTCCGCGTCCCCATCGTTCTCTCCGTTGAGCCGGGCCAGCGCCCAGGCTGCCGCCTCGGCGACGACCGGATGCTTGTCGTTCACCAGACGGGTGACATGAGGTAACAGCTTACGGTCGCCGGAGTTGCCGATCGCGATGAGAACGTTGCGCACGAAGCGGTCGCGGCCGATGCGCTTGACCGGCGAGCCGGCAAAACGGCGGCGGAACGCGGCGTCGTCCAGTGCGGCGAGGTCGGCGAGGTCGGGGGCGGCAAGATCGGCGCGGGCGGCGAGTTTTGCGTGGCGCGTGGCCTGCGCGAAGCGGTTCCAGGGGCAGACGGCGAGGCAGTCGTCGCAGCCGTAGATGCGGTTGCCCATCAGCGGGCGCAGCGCGTGCGGGATCGGGCCGGCGTGCTCGATGGTGAGATAGGAGATGCAGCGCGTGGCATCGAGCCGGTACGGCGCCGGGAACGCATCGGTCGGGCAGACGCGGAGGCAGCGCGTGCAGGTGCCGCAACGGTCTTCATGCGGCGGATCGGGCGGCAGCGCCAGCGTGGTGTAGATTTCGCCCAGGAACAGCCAGGAGCCGTGGCGGCGCGAGACGAGGTTGGTGTGCTTGCCCTGCCAGCCGAGGCCGGCCCGCTCCGCCAGCGGCTTTTCCATCACCGGCGCGGTATCGACGAAGACTTTTATCTCCGCCTGGAAGCGGGAGACGATGAACTGGCCGAGATGCTTCAGCATCCCTTTCAGCACATCATGGTAGTCGCGGTTGCGCGCATAGACCGAGATGTTGCCGCGGCTCGGCGTTTGCAGTGTTGCCAGCGCGTCCCCGTCGGGCGCGTAGGAGAGGCCGAGGCAGATCACGCTCTGCGCCTCCGGCCAGAGCGCCTGCGGCTCGCTGCGCTGCTCGGCGCGGTCGGCGAGCCATGCCATCTCGCCGTGCTGGCCGGCGGCGAGGAAATCTTGCAAGTCGCTCGCGGGCTTCGGGGCCGAGCTCGCGCGGGCGCGAAGCCGACGGCATCGAAGCCCAGTTCGAGAGCGCGGGTGCGGATGGCAGCGACAGAAAGGTTATCCGCAGATGACACGGATTACACAGATAAGTAAAAGGAAGAACTTATTGCTGTTCTTATCTGCGTCATCTGCGGCATCGCGGATGGCCCTTTTCATCCCCGCCCGCGATATGGCGCGACGCCCTGGTCCGGCACCCAGACCCCGGCGGGCGGTGCGCCGGTCTGCCAGAACACGTCGATCGGCATGCCGCCGCGCGGATACCAGTAGCCGCCGATGCGCAGCCACACCGGATCGAGCAACTCCACCAGCCGCCGCGCCATCTCCATCGTGCAGGCCTCGTGGAACGCGCCGTGGTTGCGGAAACTGATTCAAGAACAGTTTTAGCGACTTGCTCTCGACGATCCAGCCGCGCGGCACATAGTCGATGACAATGTGGGCGAAATCCGGCTGGCCGGTCAGCGGACAGAGCGAGGTGAACTCCGGCACGTGAAGCGCACCAGATACTGCGCATCCGGCCGCGGGTTCGCCACGCGCTCCAGCTTCGCCTCGGCGGGGCTGGCCGGGATGCGCGTCGGCTGGCCGAGCTGCGTCAGGTCGTCGTAGCCGTCGGTCATGGTGTGTCCCCCGCCGCCCAGGCGGCGCGCGTCGCGGCGGCGTGCGCCGCCAGCCGGCCCGCGCCGATCGCCGCCGCGGATGCCGCGCATCAAATCCTGATAATACTGGATATTGTGCCAGGTCAGCAGCATCGGCCCCAGCATCTCCTCGCAGCGGAACAGATGATGCAGGTAGGCGCGCGCGTGCCGCGTGCACAGCGGGGCAGGCGCAATCGGGGTCGAGCGGGCGGTCGTCGTCGGCGAAGCGGGCGTTGCGCAGGTTGAACACGCCGCGTCGCGTGTAGGCGCGCGCGGTGCGGCCGGCGCGCGTCGGGATCACGCAGTCGAACATGTCGATGCCGCGCGCGACCGCCCCGAGAATGTCGTCCGGCGTGCCGACGCCCATCAGGTAGCGCGGCGCCGCCTCGGGCAGTCGCGGCACCGGATCGTCCAGCACGGCGAACATGGCCGCCTGGCCCTCGCCGACCGCCAGCCCGCCGATCGCGTAGCCGTCGAAGCCGATGCGCGCCAGCGCCTCCGCCGAGTGCGCGCGCAGGCCGGGGAACACGCCGCCCTGATCGATGCCGAACAGCCCGTAGCCGTCGCGCGGCACGAACGCGGCGCGGCAGCGCGCGGCCCAGCGCATGGACAGTTCCATGCTGGCGCGGGCCTGTTCCTCGGTCGCGGGGAACGGCGTGCATTCGTCGAACGCCATGGTGATGGTGGCGTCGAGGTCGTGCTGGATCGCGACGGAACGTTCCGGCGTCAGCCGGTGCGGCGCACCGTCGATGTGCGAACGGAAAGTGACCCCGTCGGCATCGAGCGTGCGCAGGCTGGCGAGCGACATCACCTGGAAGCCGCCGGAATCGGTCAGGATCGGGCCGGGCCAGTCCATGATCCGGTGCAGGCCGCCAAGCCGCGCCACCCGCTCGGCACCGGGGCGCAGCATGAGGTGATAGGTGTTGCCGAGGATCATGCGCGCGCCGGTCGCGCGCACCGCGTCCGACGGTCATCGCCTTGACGGTGCCGGCGGTGCCGACCGGCATGAACACCGGGGTTTCCACCTCGCCGTGCGCGGTCAGCAGGCGGCCGGCGCGCGCGGCGCCGTCGCGCGATTCGCAACGCCATGCGAAGGTCATGCCCGCTCCAGCAGCGAGGCGTCGCCGTACGAATAGAAGCGGTAGCCCGCCGCGATCGCGTGCGCGTAGGCGGCACGCATGCGCTCGGTGCCGGCAAAGGCGCAGACCAGCATGAACAACGTCGAGCGCGGCAGATGAAAATTCGTCAGCAGCAGATCGGCGGTGCGGAAGCGATGGCCGGGGCGGATGAACAGGTCGGTCTCGCCGCTGAACGGTCGTATGGTGCCGTCCTCCGCGGCGGCGGTTTCCAGCAGGCGCAGGCTGGTGGTGCCGACGGCGACGATGCGGCCGGGCGCGGCGTTGATCGCGGCGGCAGCAGCCGCGCCGATCTCGCCGCGCTCGGCGTGCAGCGTGTGCGCCGCGATGTCGTCGCTCCGCAGCGGCAGGAACGTGCCGGCGCCGACATGCAGTGTCACCGTCGTGCGCGTCACGCCGCGCTGCGCGAGTGCGTCAAGCAGCGCCGGCGTGAAATGCAGGCCGGCGGTGGGCGCCGCGACAGCGCCTTCGTGTTCGCGCGAACACGGTCTGGTAGTCGCGCGCATCCTCCGCGGTCGGGCCGGCGGGGCGCGCGATATAGGGCGGCAGCGCCAGCGCGCCGGCGCGGCGCAGCGCACCGGCAAAAGCCGCACCTTGCAGATTGAACGCCAGCACCACGCCGCCGTCGGCATCGCGCGCGCGTACCTCGGCGGACAAATCCCTCGGCGCCGTCAACGGCCAAACGATCGCCAGGATGCAGCCGCCGCGCGTTGCGCGCCAGCGCGTGCCACGTGCCGTCGGCCAGCGGCCGGTCGAGCGTGATGCCGATGCGCGCCGCGCCGCGCCGTGCGGAAAGCTGCGCCGGGATCACGCGCGTGTCGTTGGCGACCAGGATGTCGCCGGCGCGCAGCAATTCGGGCAGATCGCGCACGGCGCGGTCGTGCAGCCCGTCACGCGCGACATGCAGCAGCCGCGCCGCATCGCGCGGCCGTGCGGGATGCTGGGCGATGCGGTCGGGCGGCAGAAAGAAATCGAAGTCGGACGCCTTCATCGCGCGGGGGCGGGCGTGATGCGTCGCACCACCGTCACCAGCGGGATGCCGAACAGCACCGCCCATGCCTTGCCGACGATCTGGCCCGGCAGGAACTGCAGGCTGCCGAACGCGAGCGTCAGGAACACGACCGAATCCAGCACCAGCCCGACCAGCGACGAGGCCACCACGGCGCGCACCAGTCCGCGCCGCTGCAACGGCGTATAGACGGCGAAATCGGCAAGTTCGCTGAACAGGAACGCAACGCCCGAGGCGAGCACGAGCTGCCGCCCGGCCACCAGCACCGACAGCGCCGTGCCGCACAGGATGGCCAGCAGGCCGGCACGCGTGCCGAGGCACCGCTGCACGAGGTCGCGCAGCACGAGGGCGAATCCCGCGACCAGCACGCCGGAGGGCGCGGTCAGTCCGGGCGCCACCGGCACGACGCACGGCCCGCCCGGCACGCAGAACGTGCCGACATGGCCGATCATCCAGTTGGCGAGCGGCACGCACGCCATGAAGGCGACGAAGGCCGCAAGGCCGGTAGCGCGGGGCGTGTCCATCGCTCAGCCCGTCAGGTAGCTCGCGATCTCGATCAGGCTGCCGTCGGGATCGCGGCAATAGACCGAGCGCATCGGGCCGAGCGCGCCGATGCGCGCGACCGGCCCGTCCACCACGGCGACGCCGCACGCGCGCACGTGCCGCAGCACGTCCTCCGGCGCCGACCGCGGTGACGAAGCAGAGATCCGCCGATCCCGCCGGCGCCGCCGCCGAGGTGATCCACGCGCGCGCATCCGCCTCGACCGGGCGCAGGTTGATCTTCTGGCCGCCGAATTTCAGCGCCGTGCGGTGCTCGCGCCCGACATCGAACGCCTCGCGCTCCATGCCCAGCACGCGCTGATACCAGGCGGCCGTGATCTCGACATCGCGGCAATGCAGGACGACATGGTCGAAGCGGTCGATGGTGAAGCGCATGTCATTCCAGCCCGTCGTAGAAGTCGTTGCCCTTGTCGTCGATGACGATGAACGCCGGGAAATCCTCGACCGCGATGCGCCAAACCGCCTCCATGCCGAGTTCCGGGAACTCCAGCGCCTCGACCTTGCGGATGCAGTCCTGCGCCAGCCGCGCCGCCGGCCCGCCGACGCTGCCGAGATAGAAGCCGCCATAGCGCCTTGCATGCCTCGCGCACCGCGCGCGAGCGGTTGCCCTTGGCCAGCATCACCAACGAGCCGCCGGCCTGCTGGAATTCTCCGACATAGGAATCCATCCGCCCCGCCGTGGTCGGGCCGAAACTGCCGGTCGCCATGCCGTGCGGCGTTTTTGCCGGCCCTGCGTAGTAAACCGGATGGTCCTTGATGTAGTCGGGCAATCCGCCGCCGGCGTCGAGCCGTTCCTTCAGTTTTGCGTGCGCGATGTCGCGCGCCACCACCATCGTGCCGGTCAGCGCCAGCCGCGTCTTCACCGGATACTGCGAGAGCTGGCGCCGTATCTCCGCCATCGGCCGGTTCAGATCGACGCGCACCACCTCGCCGCCCAGGATGTCGTCGGTCGTCTCCGGCAGATATTTCGACGGATCGGTCTCCAGCTGTTCGAGGAACACGCCCTCCGGCGTGAGCTTCGCGCGGACCTGGCGGTCGGCGCTGCACGAGACGCCGATGCCGACCGGCAGGCTGGCGCCGTGCCGCGGCAGCCGGATCACGCGCACGTCGTGGCAGAAATACTTGCCGCCGAACTGCGCGCCGATGCCGATGCCGCGCGTCATCTCCAGCACCTTCTGTTCCATCTCCAGGTCGCGGATCGCGTGCCCGGCGCGGCTGCCGACCGTCGGCAATGTGTCGAGCCAGCGCGTGGAGGCGAGCTTCACCGTCTTCAGCGTCGCCTCGGCGCTGGTGCCGCCGATGACGATGGCGAGGTGATAGGGCGGGCACGCCGAGGTGCCGAGCGTCTTCACCTTCGTCTCCAGGAACGCGAGCAACTTCGCCGGCGACAGCAGCGCGCGGGTTTCCTGGTACAGAAACGTCTTGTTGGCCGAGCCGCCGCCTTTGGCGACGAACATCAGGTGGAACTCGTCGGCATGGTCGAGGCCGGGCGCGGCGGCGATGTCGAACTGCACCGGCAGGTTGTTGCCGGTGTTCACCTCCTCGAACATCGTGAGCGGCGCCATCTGCGAATAACGCAAGTTGGTTTCGGTATAGGTCCGGTGGACGCCGAGCGCCAGCGCCTCCTCCTCGTCGCCGTCGATCCAGACGTGCTGGCCTTTCTTGCCGAACACGATGGCGGTGCCGGTGTCCTGGCACATCGGCAGCACGCCGCCGGCGGCGATGTTGGCGTTCTTCAGCAAATCGAGCGCCACGAAACGGTCGTTGGCCGACGCCTCCGGGTCGTCGAGGATGGCGCGCAACTGCGCCAGATGGCCGGGACGCAGGAGATGTGAAACGTCGCGGAACGCCTGGAAGGCAAGTTCGGTGAGCAGCGTCGGGATCGATGCGCAGGACGCGGCGGCCGGCGCATTCGGTGGTGCCGAGGCCGGCGAGTTCCAGCCTGCGCCACGGCGTCGCGTCGGGGCCGAGCGGGAACATCGGCGCGTAGTGAAAGCCCGAAGGGCGGGGCAGCGGCGCGTTCATGGCGGTCGCCCTTTCTGGCAGGTCACTCTTTCGGCGGCGTGCGGCGGCGGAACGCGTCGAGGTTGACCACCTGCGGCTTCTCCTCCGCCGCCGCGGCGGGCGCGGGCAGCGCCGTCGGCGGCGGCTCGGGTTCGGCCGGCGCGGCGTCCTCCGCCGGCACTTTCGGGCCGAACTGCAGGCCGAAATGCACCTCGGGATCGGCGAAGGCGATCACCGCACCGAGCGGCACGTGCAGCGTCGTCGGCACGCCGCCGAACGACAGGCCGACGGAAAATTCCTCGGCCGCCTCGTCCACTTTCAGGTCCCAGAACTGGTGCTGCAGGACGATGGTCATTTCCCGCGGATACTGCGCCTTCAGCCGGTTCGGGATCACCGTGTTCGGGTGGTCGGTGCGGAAGGTGACGTAGAAATGGTGGCCGCCCGGCAGCCCGTGCTCGGCCGCGTGGCCGATCGCGCGCACCATCACCTGGCGCAGCGCCGTCTCGGTCCATTCGTCGTAGGGCAGCAGGCTTTCCGGCCGCTTGCCGTCGCTCTCGTCCATGGCTCGTCCCGCGGCTGACGCCGCCCCCATAGCGCGTGGCCGCTAGCGCGGAAAGTCCGCCGCCAGCGCCCAGGGCGGACGCAGCGCCGCGATCCGCGCCGCCACCGGACAATCCGCCGCGTGCGCGCCCGGCAGATAGCCGAGGCTCATCAGGAATTCGCCGACGATCTCGCCGCCGGTGAACACGAAGGTTTTGCGGAACAGCTTTGTCCATTCCGCCTTGTCCAGCGGGTGATGCGCGTCGAGCCAGTCCGCGAAACCGCCGTGGCTGGTCCGCAGTGCCTGGATACGCTTCGCGTTCTCGATCAGGGCGGCGACTTTCAGCCGGTTGCGGATGATCCGCGGATCGGCGAGCAGCCGCGCCCGCTCCGCCTCGCCCATCGCGGCGACGCGGTCCACGTCGAAGGCGGCGAAAGCCTGGCGCATCGGGGCGCGGCGCTTCAGCACGATCTCCCAGGACAGGCCGGCCTGCATGATCTCCAGCGCCAGCCGCTCGAACAGCACCGCCTCGTCGCGCTGCGGGAAGCCGTATTCGGTGTCGTGGTAGGAGCCATGCACGGGATGCCCCGGCGCGAACTGACAGTAGCTGCTCATCGGCGCTCCCGCAGGGCGAAATGGGGGGCTTCTGTTGCCCGGTGCCCCCCGGACCGCGCTTATTGCTTACGCAGCAACAGCGAGCGCCATGTTGTCGTTGGCACTTGTGAATTGGCCCGATGACGGCGGAACCATGCCGGGCAAAAGGACCGTCTTTACCACGCGTGTCGAGCCTGTTTCGCCCCCATGTCCCCGGACAACCCGGGGTGACTGGTGGAGGCGCCGGGCACTGCCCCCGGGTCCACAACGCTTATTCCACGTGCCGTTTATCGCCATAGCCGCAAGCGGCACCACTGCAGATAATTCATCTCCGGCGCCGCCGCAAGGGCACGATCCGCGCGCATGCGGGCTGACCGCGGCACGGTTCCGGGGTACACTCGGCGCGTGCTGACCGACACCCCCAACCTGCTGACGCTCTCGCGCATCGCCGCCATCCCGCTCTTGGTGGCGCTGGTGGCACTCGGGCGGCCGTGGTCCGATCTCGGCTCCTGCCTCGTGTTCAGCATCGCCGCCGTCACCGACTATTTCGACGGCAAGCTCGCCCGCGACCGCAGCCAGCAATCCGACCTCGGCCGCATGCTCGACCCGATCGCCGACAAGCTGCTGGTCGGTGCGGCGCTGATGATGCTGGTCGGCACCGGGCGGCTGGGCGCGCTCGGGCTGTATCCCGCCGTCGTCATCATGCTGCGCGAGATCCTGGTCAGCGGCCTGCGCGAATACCTCGCCGGCGTGCGCGTCGGCCTGCCGGTGACGCGGCTCGCCAAGTGGAAGACCGGGGTGCAGATGGTCGCCCTCGGCACCCTGCTCGCCGGCGATCCCACGGCCGTGCTGCTCGGCCTGCCCTGGCTGCCGGCCTCGGCGATCGGGGCGGCGATGCTGTGGGGGGCGGCGCTGCTGACGCTGCTGACCGGGTGGGACTACCTCACCGCCGGGCTGCGCCACGCCGCGCGGCCGCCCGCGCCGGCGCCTCCCGCCCGCAAGGAGGCGCGGACCGGGTGAACGTGCCCAGGTGAACGTATTGGGGGTGGTGGGCTGGTCGGGCAGCGGCAAGACCACGCTGCTGACCGCCCTGCTGCGGCTGCTGACGGCGCGCGGGCTCAGCGTCTCCACCGTCAAGCACGCGCATCAGGGCTTCGACCTCGACCGGCCGGGCAAGGACAGTTTCCGCCACCGCGACGCCGGCGCGCGGGAGGTGCTGGTGGCGAGCGGGACGCGCTGGGCACTGCTGCACGAACTGGCGGGCGCGGCGGAACCGGCGCTGCCGGACCTGCTCGCCCACCTCGCGCCGGTCGATCTGGTGCTGGTCGAGGGGTTCAAGACCGGGCCGGAGGTCAAGCTGGAAGTGCATCGGCCGAGCCTCGGCAAGCCGCCGCTGTGGCCCGGCCGCGCCGACATCCTGGCGGTGGCAAGCGACGTGCCGCTGCCGGCCTGCGGGCGCGCAGTGCTGCCGCTCGACGCCCCGGCGCGGGTGGCGGAATGGACCCTGGCGGCGCTGGCGGCCGGGGCGCTGCGACAGGAGGCGGCTTGAGCGGGCGGCACGGCGCGGGCACATTCGCGCGTGCGCCGCCGGCCCTCCCGGTCCGGGCCGGCGCAGGCAAGGGGAAACCATGATGCGGCGCACCGCCCTGCTCGGCCTTACCGTGATGCTGGCCGGCTGCCAGTTCGTCGGCAACCCGTTCGCCGGGGGCGGCGGCTTCCTCTATGACACGCACACGTTCCACTCGAACCCGAACCTGCCGGCGGGCGCGGACGAGACGATGCGACGGGCGGAGGGCCAGGACGTTACCGTCTCGCCGTTGCTGACCGAGCCGGGCGACATCTGGCCCGGCCCGCCGAAGGCGATCCCGAGCACGCAGGAACTGCAGCAGCAGAACATGGAGCCACTGCCCGCACCCAACATCCCGGCAGCGCCGCCGCCGCCGCTGTTCAAGGAGACCCCGCCGCCGCCGGCGGGCGCGCAGGCGGTGCCGACGCCGCAGGGTCCGGCGACCATCTATCAGAACCCCAACGGCGTCCAAAGCTTCACGATGCCCGGCGGCGGCCAGGGCATCGTGGTGCCGAACGGCAACGGCACCAGCACCCTGATCGGCCCCGACGGCAGCATCCAGACGGTCCCGACACCGAAATGACCCCGCCGGACCCGCCCCCGCTCCGCCTGCTGTATTTCGCCTGGCTGCGCGAACGGGTGGGCGCGCGCGAGGAGTCGGTGGCGCTGCCGGAGGGCATCGCCACGGTGGGCGCGCTGCTCGACTGGCTGCGCCGCCGCGGCCCCGGCTTCGCCGCCGCCTTCGCGCCCGGCCTGCCGGTGCGCTGCGCGGTCAACCAGGAGTTTGCCGGCCCAGCGACCCCGCTCGCGCCCGGCGACGAGGTGGCGTTCTTTCCGCCGGTGACGGGCGGCTGACATGGCGACGGTCCGCGTGCAGGAGGCGGATTTCGACATCGGCGCCGAGTTCGCGGCCCTCACGTCCGGGCGGACGGAGATCGGCGGCATCGGCTGCTTCGTCGGCACGGTGCGGGACGCGGCGTCGGGCAGACAGGCTCGCGGCGCTGACGCTGGAGCACTATCCGGCCATGACCGAACGCGCGATGGCGGCGATCGCGGCGGAGGCGGAGGCGCGCTGGGGGCTGCTGGGCTGCACGCTGCTGCATCGGGTGGGACGGCTGCGTCCGGGGGAGACCATCGTGCTGGTGCTGGCCGCCGCTGCGCACCGGCAGGCGGCGCTGGACGCGACCGCGTTCCTGATCGACTGGCTGAAGACGCGCGCGCCGTTCTGGAAGAAGGAAGCGTTCGCCGACGGCGCCGAGGCCTGGGTGGCGGCGCGCGCCGAGGACGATGCGGCGGCGGCGCGGTGGACGGACCCGCATGCCGCGTTTGACCAGAGCGACGCCGCGGGCCATCGTCGCGGGTAGCTGTCAGGGTGAACTCACCATGAGCGACCAGCCCGACAACCTCGTCCTGACCTTCCTCCGGCGCATCGACGCCAAGGTGGACCGCGTGGCCGACGACATGCGTGACATCAAGGTCCGGCTCACCTCCGTCGAGGAAGGGCTGGCCGGCATCCATCGGCGCCTCGACCGCCTGGAAACCCGCGCCGAGCGGATCGAGCGGCGGCTCGACATGGTGGAGGCAGAGTAGGCACGCACGAGCGGCCCAGCCGGCTCGCCAGCACGCTCACCGCCGCCAGAGCAAGTTGAGGCTCACCGGAAACCGCAAACGCCGTGCGGCGCGCGCCGAGGGTGATGCGCCGGCGGCACGACAGCACCACCGCGGCGGTTTCAGCGCGCATTGAACCCCCCGACACCTTGGGCCATCATGCGCGGCCAGCCGCGCCTGCGCGGGCGGCAGAGGAACACAAAGAGGAGGAAATGATGCAACGACGCTCCCTGCTGCAGGGCGTGGCCGGCGCGGCCGCGCTCGGCCTGCTGCCCATCGCCGCGCCGCGCGCGGCGGAAAAGACCATCGTCTATCTCACGCCCGGCCTCGACCTGCCGTTCTGGCGCTATCTCTCCAAAGGCATCGAGAACACCGTCAAGCCGGCCGGCTACGGTTTCAGCGCGCTCGACAGCCACAACAACGCCGCCACCCAGCTCAAGAACGCCCAGGACGTGATCGCGCGCGGGGTCGCCGGCATCTGCATCTCGCCCACCGACAGCTCGACCGCGCCGGCGGTGCTCGGGCTGGCGCAGAAGGCCGGCATCCCGGTCATCATCTCCGACATCGGCACCAACTCCGGCGAATATGTTTCCTTCGTGATCTCGAACAATTTCGAGGGCGCCTACGGCATCGGCAAGGTACTCGCCGAGAAGATGAAGGCGAAGGGCTGGCAGGACGGCTCGGTCGGCCTCGTCACCATCAGCCAGGCGCGCAAGAACGGCCAGGCGCGCACCGCCGGCTTCCGCAAGGCGATGAAGGAGGCCGGCATCACCAAAGAGGCCGGGCTGCAGCAGATGCAGTCCTACACGGCGGACGAGACGTTCCGCTTCGTGCAGGACATGCTGACCGCCAACCCCGGCATGCGCGGCCTGTTCGTGCAGACCGACCAGCCGACCACCGGCGCGCTGCGCGCGGTCAAGGCGGGACGACGCGAAGGCCAGGTGCTGATCGCCGCGTTCGACGGCACGCCCGAGCTGGTGAAGCTGATCGAGTCCGGCGAGGTGGTCGGGTCGGGGATGCAGCAGCCCTACCAGATGGGGGTCGAATCGGCGAAGGCGCTGCTCGCGCACTACAAGGGCGAGACCGTGCCGCGCGAAACCTCGGTGCCGATCCTGGTCGTCACCAGCGAGAACGTGGCAAAGCTGCTGCCCACGATCAAGCAGACCGTGTTCGCGGGCGAGCTGAGCTGATGGCAGCGCCGGCGCCGCGTCTCGATGCGGCGCCGGCGCCGCTGCTGGCGGCGCGCGGGATCGAGAAGACGTTCGACCGCACGCGCGCGCTCGCCGGCGCCGACCTGCTGCTCGATGCCGGCGAGGTGCATGGGCTGCTCGGCGCCAACGGCGCGGGGAAATCGACGCTGTCGCGCGTCATCAGCGGCCATGTCCGGCGCGACCGCGGCGAGATCACGTGGCAGGGCGCGGCGCTGGATGTGCGCAGCCCGCGCGAGGCGATCGCCGCCGGCATCGTCATGGTGATGCAGGAAACCAGCCTCGCGCCCGACCTTTCCGTCCTTGAAAACATCTTTCTGCCCGAACTCGCGCTGCCCGGACGGCTGCGCTTCGGCGCGCTGCGGCAGCGCGCGCGCGACCTGCTCGACAGCCTCGGGCAGCGGGACGCGCTGCCGCTCGACCACGAGGTCAGCCGCCTCTCGATCGCGCAGCGGCAGCTGGTGGAGATCGCCAAAGCGCTGGCGCTGGACGCGGCGCTGATCATTTTCGACGAGCCGACCGCCTCCCTCAGCCCCGGCGAGGTGGAGCGGCTGTTCGACGTGATGGCGCGGCTGCGCGCGGCCGGACGCGGGCTGGTGTTCGTCTCGCACCGGCTGGAGGAAGTGTTCGCCATCACCGACCGCGTGACGGTGATGCGCGAAGGCCGCACGGTCGCGCAGGCCGTGCCGACCGCGACGCTGTCGCAATCCGACCTGGTGCGGCTGATGGTCGGGCAGGAACTGGCCCATGCGCAGGCCCGCCGGGCCGCGTCCGCCGACGGCCGCACGCCGGTGCTGGAAGTGCGCCATTTGCGCGCGCCGCCGATGGTGCGCGACGTGTCGTTCACGCTGCACGAGGGCGAAATCCTCGGCCTCGGCGGGCTGGTCGGCGCCGGACGGTCGGAAACGCTGGAGGCGATCTTCGGCCTGCGCCCGCCGGCCGCCGGCGAAATCCGCCTCGACGGCAAGAAATTCGCGCCGCGCCGGCCGGTCACCGCGATCCGCGCCGGCATCGCCTTCATCCCCGAGGACCGGCGCGGCCAGAGCATCGTGCCGGATTTCTCCGTGCGCGAGAACCTGCTGCTCGGCCATCTCTCGGCGCATCGCGGCTTCGGCCTCGGCTACCGGGCGCGCGACCAGCGCGTCGCGGACCTGCTGCGCCGGCTCGACCTGCGCAGCGAGCGGCTGCTGGATGCCAGCATGCTGAATTTTTCCGGCGGCATGCAGCAGAAAATCATCATCGCCCGCTGGCTGCTGCTCGAACCGCGCGTGCTGCTGCTGGACGAGCCGACCAAGGGTGTGGATATCGGCACGCGCAGCTCGATCTACGCCATGCTGCGCGACGTCGCCGACCGCGGCGCCGCCGTGCTGGTGGTGTCGTCGGATTTCGCGGAACTGCTGGCCCTGTGCGAAAGGATCGTGGTGATGAGCGACGGCACCTCGATCGCCGCGCTGGAGAGCGACGTGCTGGACGAGACGAAACTCACCCTGTTCGCCGCCCCGCGCAGCTCGATGGAGACGACGGCGCAATTGCTGCGCGCGCTCGCCGCGGAGACCGGCGGTGCCGCGTTCTGGGTGCTGCTGGACGGCGGAAGGCTGTTCTGCCTCGCCCGCGTCGGCGGTGCGGACGCGGCCGATCCGGGCTTCGCCGCCGGCGCCACGCCGCGCTTCGCGGAGACGCGGATCGCGACCGCGCTCGCGGCCGGGGCCGGCGCCTTCGTGGCCGAGCCGGACGGCGCGCGGCGCACGCTGCTGGTGCGCGTCGAGAGCCATCGCGGCCATCAACTCGGCTGGATCGGCCTGACCGTCGCCGGCGCCGCGCCGCCCGATCCCGCCGCCATCGCCCGGCGCGTGAACGAACAGTTCGCGCGGGCGGCCTGACCATGTCGCAAGCCATCCTCCCCGCCGGACTGGCCGCCGCCCTGCTGCACCGCCTCCGCCGGCGGCTGGAAATTCGCATGCTGGGGCTGGCGCTGATCGTGTTCGTCGGCCTGTCGCTCGCCTCGCCGTTCTTTTTGCAGACCAACAACCTGCTCAACCTGCTCGACCAGTCGGTGGTGACCGGGATCGTGTCGATCGGCATGACCTTCGTGATCCTGGTCGGCGGGATCGACCTTTCGGTCGGGTCGGTGCTGGGGTTCACGGCGGTGCTGATGGGCCTGACCATGCCGCATCACGGCATCCCCGCCGGCATCGCCGTCGCGGTCGTCGCCGGGGCCGCGATCGGCCTGTTCTCGGGGTTTCTGGTGGCGCGGTTCGGGCTGGCGTCGTTCGTCGTCACGCTCGGCGTGATGGCGATCGCCCGCAGCCTGGCGTATATCTGTTCCGGCCAGAACTCGATCTCCGACATCCCGCCGGCGATCAACGATCTTGTCTATACGCCGATCCTCGGCGTGCCGTCGAACGTGGCCACGCTGCTGGTGCTGTACGTGCTGGCGTGGCTGTATCTCACGTTCACCAAGGGCGGGCGGACCATCTACGCCATCGGCTCGAACGCCGAGGCGGCGCGCACCGCCGGGCTGAACGTGCTGGCGTTCAGCATCCTTCCCTATGTGATCTCGGGCGCGCTTGTCGGCGGTCGCCGGCGTGCTGCTGTCGGCGCAGATCCTCTCGATCGACCCGCTGGCCGGCACGGCGCTGGAACTGGACGCGATCGCCGCGGTGGTGATCGGCGGCGCCAGCCTCTATGGCGGGCGCGGCTCGATCATCGGCACGCTGATCGGCGTGCTGATCATGGTGATGATCCGCAACGGGCTGAACCTGCTCGGCGTCTCGCCGTTCTGGCAGGGCTCCGCGATCGGCGGCATCATCATCGCGGCGGTGCTGGTGGAACGCCTGGTCAGCACGCGGGTGCGCGGCTGACCGGGCGCGGTGCCCTCAGATCGGCGCCACCCGCTCCACCTCCGCCGGCGTCGAGCGGACCAGGTGGGCGTGATCGTGCAGCAGCGTCTCGGTGACGGGGCCGGGGGTGAACTCCAGCTTGCCGATGCGGCGCACCGGCGTCACCTCGGCGGCGGTGCCGGCGAGGAACACCTCGCTCGCGCGCGACATGTCCTCCGGCATGATCGCGCGCTCGACCACCTTCATCTGCCGCACCCGCGCCAGCGCCTTCACGCTGCGCCGGGTGATGCCGTCGAGGAAGCAATCCGGCGTCGGCGTGTGCAGTTCGCCGTCGATGACGAAAAAAATGTTGGCGCCGGTCGCCTCGGCCACCTGGTCGCGCCAGTCCAGCATCAGCGCATCGTCGAAGCCGGCCGCCTCGGCGGCGTGCTTGGAGAGCGTGCCGATCATGTAGAGGCCCGTCGCCTTGGAGGCGGTCGGCGCCGTCCGCGGATCGGGGCGGCGCCACTCCGCCATGCCCAGCCGCACGCCCTTCATGCGGTCGTCGCCGAACAGATTGGGCCAGGCCCAGGTGGCGATCGCCAGATGGATTTTTGTCTGCTGCGCCGAGACGGAAAGCTGCTCGGCGCCGCGCCAGGCGATCGGGCGCACATAGGCGTCGCTCAGCCCGTTCGCCGCCACCACCTGGTTGCAGGCGGCGTCGATCTGCTCGGCCGTGAACGGGATCTCGAAGCCGAGCAGGCGCCCCGAGGCGAGCAGCCGCTCGGTGTGCGCGCGCAGCTTGAAGATGTGTCCGCCGTATGCCCTCTCGCCCTCGAACACGCCGCTGGCATAGTGCAGCCCATGCGAGAGCACATGCAGCTTGGCGTCGCGCCAGGGCACCATGACACCGTCGAACCAGATTTGGCCGTCTCGGTCGTCGAAAGGAACCAGCGCCATGGGGACGATCCTCGCAAGATTGTTGCCGCAGACGGGGCGACGCTATAATCGGACCGAAATTCAGTCAACAGTGCTGCCGTAGTTACGGGGAATGCCAGCCATGCCCGAGCCGAAAGGCGCCGCCGCCGCGGTCGATCCTCGCCCGACCGAGCCGAAGAGTCACGCGCCGGCCGGCGCAAGCCTGCTGTTCCTGCGCGAGGAGGAGATGCGGGCCGCGCAGGACCTGCTGTTCTTCGCCTATCGCGACTTCACCGACGCCGCCGACGTGATCCTGGAGGAGCTTGGCATGGGCCGCGCGCACCATCGCGCGCTGCACTTCATCGGGCGCAATCCGGGGATCGCGGTCGGCGACCTGCTCGGCCTGCTGCGCATCACCAAGCAGAGCCTGGCGCGCGTGCTGACCACGCTGGTCGATCAGGGCTATGTCGCCCAGACCCAGGGCCGCGCCGACCGCCGCCAGCGGCTGCTGACGCTGACGCCGTCCGGGCAGGCGCTGGAGCGGCGGCTGTTCGAGCGGCAGCGCGAGCGGCTGCTCGCCGCCTATCGCGAGGCCGGGGCGGGGGCGGTGGAAGGCTTCCGCCGGGTGATGCGCGGCATCATGGACGAGAGCGCGCGGGCGTATCTCGATCGCGCCGAGCCGCCCCGCTCGGCGCGCGGGCAGGCTGAGCCATGGGCGAGGACGCGCTGATCCTGGTGGTGGACGACGACGCGCGGCTGCGCGCGCTGCTGTCGCGCTACCTGGCCGAGAACGGGTTTCGCGTCAGCACCGCCGAGCACGCCGCCGAGGCGCGCGACCGGCTGCGCTACCTCCAGCCCGACCTGATGGTGCTCGACGTGATGATGCCCGGCGAGGACGGGCTGACGCTGACCGAGGCGCTGCGGGCCGAGACCCGCGACGTGCCGGTGCTGCTGCTGACCGCGCGCGGCGCGCCGGAGGACCGCATCGCCGGCTTCGAGGCCGGCGCCGACGACTATCTCGGCAAGCCGTTCGACCCGCGCGAGCTGGTGCTGCGCATCCGCGCCATGCTGCGCCGCGCCCCGCCGCCGCCGGCGGCGTCCGGCCCGCCGAGCGGGCCGGTGCCGCTCGGGCCGCTGAGCTTCGATGCCGACCGCGGCGAATTGCGCGGGCCGGGCGGGATCGTGCGGCTGACCGGCGGCGAGGCGGCGCTGCTGACCGCGCTGGCGCGGCGCGCCAACCAGGTGCTGTCGCGCGAGGACATCGCCGCGGCGCTGAGCATGGACGAGGCCGGCGAGCGCGCGATCGACGTGCAGGTGACGCGGCTGCGCCGGAAGGTCGAGCAGGACCCGCGCGAGCCGCGCTTCCTGCACACCGTGCGCGGCCGCGGCTACGTGCTCAAGCCGGGCACCTGACCGGGAGTGCCGCAGCGAGCGTAGCTCGGACCGCCGACCCCTTGTAGGGCGGGTGCAACCCGCCGACGCAAGCCGCACGCGGCACCGTCGATGCCGCCTTTGCGGTTCGCGGCTTGCCAACGCGGCTCATCACGCAACCCTCCGCCGGCCGAACGTTACGTCGGCGGGCTGCACCCGCCCTACGAAGTTTTGGTGTCCGGGCTACGCTTGCTGAGCCTCGTATTTGTTCCCTCTCCTCCCGGCTTCGGGAGGAGAGGGTCAGGGTGAGGAGGGCCGTGCCGCGGCACCGAGGGGCGGTCAGACCCACCTCACCCTGACCCTCTCCCCCGCAAGAGCGGGCGGAGAGGGAAAAGAGCTTCAATTTGCGGCTATCTTAGCGCCTATGGGGGGTGCCCACGGGTCAATATCTTGGCCGGTTGATATCAGTTTGAAAAACGACGCTGCCGGTTTTTCCCTCTCCCCCGCAAAGGGCGGGGGACAGGGCTTTTCACGGTCGTCCGAGTTGAGACTGCGACACGACCCGGCCGGGGAGTGCCACAGTCTGCAATTCGACGCACCTCTTTCCCCCTCCCGCAAGGGGAATTGTCACTTTGACTGAACATATCGCATAAAGGTACGCTTCCTTTCGATCTACCGCAAGCCTCGCGGCGGCAGTGTAAGGGGGAAGCCATGGTCGCGCACGTAAACCTGGACGCTTTGATCCCACGGGAAGACTTTGAGGTGGTCAGCAATCAGGAAGGGAACGAACCGCCGCCCGCGATCAAGATCAGTGACCTTGAGCCAAAGGCATTTTTCTACAACGCGCTGCGAAAGCCGGACTTTCAGCGTGAAACAGCAGAATGGACACCCGATCGCGTTTGCGGACTGGTGGCCACATTCATCGAGGGCGGCCTAATCCCAGGCGTCATCCTGTGGCGCAACAAGGACTTGCTATTCGTGATCGACGGGTCGCACCGGCTGAGCGCCTTGATCGCTTGGGTTCATGACGATTATGGAAGCGGGGACCGCTCCCAACTCTTTTTTGGTTATGACGTCCCCGCAGAGCAATCAAAGATCGCCAGACGGACGAAGGAGCTCATCGAGCAGCGGTATGGTTCATATCAGGATCACAAGGATTTACTCGAAAATCCCGAGCGCTACGGCCCCGACCTGATAAGCCGAGCGAGGCGCTTTGGAAGCTTGGCACTCAATCTGCAATGGGTAAGGGGAGACGCGAAGAGCGCCGAGACATCATTTATCAGGATCAACCAGCAGGCAGCCATTATTCAACCAAAGGAATTGGCTTTCATAGAAGGGCGCCGTAAGCCAAATACCATTGCGGCGCGCGCAATCGTGAGAAGGGCAACGGGCCATCAATATTGGTCTCAGTTTCCTGAGAATGAGCGAAACAGCATTAGGGATATAGCTACCGACATACACCGTATGATTTTTGAACCTCCGATCTCGTATCCGATAAAGAAGCTGGACCTGCCCGCCGGCGGTCCGGTCTATTCATCAACAGCGCTTCCGATGGTTTACGACTTCGTAGAGAAGTGCACAGGCGCTCCGTCTCCCGAGCCGGACACCAGTGGGAAAAGAACGGTAGAATGCCTGCAACGCACCAAGCGTGTTATGCAGTCTCTTCTCAGTAATCACTCATCATCGCTCGGCCTTCATCCGGCTGTTTATTTCTACAGTTGGACAGGCAAGCAGCAGCCCATCCTGTTCCTCGCGATCGCTGATCTGATTATTGACTTTGAGAGGACCAATAAGTTGGGTTGGTTCATCGAGCAGCGCGGCCGACTGGAATCATTTTTAATCGAACATAGGTCGCTTCTCAACCAGTTGATTCGCAAATTCGGCACTAAGGAATCCGGCCAGGCCCACTTGAGGCGATTTTACGATACAATTTTGAAGGAGGTTGCGACTGGGAAAAGTGATAACGGAATTGTTGAGGCGTTGCGGGTCGAGCATTCCTATCTCCAACCAGAGGAATCGCCCTATGACGCCGGCATTCCAAGCAGATATTCTAGACAAGCTAGATCTGGCCTGATATTGCGCGATTTACTCCCTCACACCCCTAAATGCGCGATCTGCGGCGGATTAATCCCATCACAGTCAATAAGCGTAGACCACAAGGAGCGGCGCGAAGATGGGGGTTTGGCAACAGTGGAAAATGCGCAACTGACGCACCCATATTGCAACTCTGGGTACAAGGAGAAGCAGGTCCCTGCCGCAAGAGCGAGAGTTCATTGAAGAGGAAGTAGCGCGCCGCCGCCACGAGTGCATCGGCATTCAGCAACGCCGCGTCGAAGGGCGTCCCGACCCGGCGCACATCAGCACCAGCTACGCCGAGCGGGCCAACCTGACGCTGCGGATGGGATCACGCCGCTTCACGCGGCTGACGAATGCACTCTCAAAGAAGGTCGAGAACCACGCACATTCCGTCGCGATCCATACCATGCACTACAACTTCGTCCGCATTCACCACACGCTGCACGTCACGCCCGCGATGGCGGCCGGCATGACGACGGAGCTGTGGGAGTTGACGGATATGGTTAAGGTGCTGGAGGGGTGGGAGAGCGCTCATAAGTAAGTCTTTATGCCCTTATGACGGTGCGAATTGGGAGGTACTTAAACGTTATTCCAGACGAATCGTGTCAAGTGCAAAGATTCCGATATCGGACCCTTGCGGCGGCCGAATGGCGCCTCCCATATCGTCGGCGTCTACAACCCTGGAGTTCGATATGACCAAGTCATCTGGAGGCGGTAAGCGCACCGAAAACCCGCCGCCAAGCACTTCATCGAAGGTGGAGCGGCTTGCTGGCGAGAAACTGAGTTCGGGTAGCAGGTCCGAAAGATCGCTCGCCGGGTCTGTCCTTCGGCACGTCGAGCCGCGTCAGCCGCCGAAGAAGTAGTGCCTATAGATCGGCCATTCGACGCACAGCCGAGCGAGGGATGCGGATTATTCCGCATCCCTGCGCGCGCTCACGTCCTATGTCCCCGAGATTCGGGGCGAGAGCCACGGCGTGTTCGCTTTCAGCGACCAGAAATCCGACAGAGAGGCACCGAACCGCATCGGGTAAATCAACCTCGTCTAGCCATTGCCACGGCGAAAGCGGACGCTGGCTATCCTCCCACTCGATCGCGACAAGGCGGAATGGCGTCTCAGGACGCCACGCCGTCACTCTAGAGCGCGTGTCCGCTGACTGGAATCGGGAGCCTTGCGGCGCGGCGGCGGAGTGTGATTTGTAGGTCTCCGGTTGATTGAGCCGGAGGGAGCGATGCTTTGGCGGCGCGGGAAGGCCTATTCGCAGGATTTGCGGGAGCGCGTGTTGGCGGCGGCTGACGAGGGTCGGCGCGTTGGTCAGATTGCCACGATGCTCCGGGTCAGTGTTTCCTATGTCTCGAAGGTGCTGAGCCGGCGGCAGCAGACGGGCGCGACGACGGCGTTGCCGCAACGCTGTCACGTGCCGCGCAAGCTGGCGGGTCTGCACGATGCGATCGGCGCACGGGTGCGGGCTTGCCCGGACGCGACGCTGGTGGAATTGCGCAGCTGGCTGGAGAAGACGCATCAAGTGACGGCCAGCACCGGGCTTTTGTGCAAGACGCTGGCGGAGCTTGAGCTGACATACAAAAAAAGTCGCTGCATGCCGCCGAGCAGAGCCGGCCGGACGTTGCCAAGGCACGCAGCGAATGGCGCGACAGCCAACCTGGCCTGACCCCGCGCAGGCTGGTGTTCATCGATGAGACCTGGATCAAGACCAACATGACCCGGGCCTATGGCCGGGCGCCGCGCGGACAGCGCCTGGTCGCCGCCGTGCCGCATGGCCACTGGAAGACCTCCACCGTCGTTGCGGCCCTGCGCTGCGAGGGCGTCACCGCCGCGGGCGTGTTCGACGGGGCGATCAACGGCGAAACATTCCTCGCGTTCGTCGAACAGGTTCTGGTGCCGACGCTCAAGCCGGGGGATGTGGTGATCATGGACAATCTCGGCTCGCACAAGGTCGCCGGCGTGCGCGAGACGATCGAGGCTGCTGGCGCCAGCCTGCTGTTCCTGCCCGCCTACAGCCCCGATCTGAACCCGATCGAAATGGCCTTCGCCAAACTGAAGGCGCTGCTACGAGCGCGCGCCATCCGCACGGTCGAGGCACTCTGGAACGCCCTTAGGCCACTCATCGAGTGTTTCACGCCAGACGAGTGCGCCAATTTCCTCCGCCACGCGGGCTATTTCCAGTCAGCGTGAAGGCGCTCTAGACGCGGCACGCGAGAGATTGCGGTTTCGCTGCATGCGCCAGTTGTATAGGATTCATTTCCGCTGGGCAACCTCGAACTGACCCGCTACCGCTCTCCCCCTCCCCTTGCGGGCTTGGGCTGCGAAGCAGACCAACGACGGGGAGGGGCTTGCCCAGCCCGCCGCGGGTCGTGTTAGTATCGCTGTCATGCCGCCCGCCGCTTCCCCCGCCCTGGCCGACCGTTTTGCCCATCTGGTCGAGGGGCTGCGCCGCGCCCTCGCCGCCCGCGGCGTGGGCCTGGGTCTCGCCCTGCCGCTGATGCTGCTGCTCTGGTCGCGGCTGCGCCGCACCGCGGAGCGGTTCGCCCGCCTCGCGGCAAAAGTCCATGCCGGCACGCTGCCGCCGCCGCGCCGCCGCCTGCGCTCTCCCCGTCCGGCCCGGCCCCAGAAGCTGCGGCTGCCGCGCGGCGTCGCCTGGCTGCTGCGCCGGCTGCCGCAGGCCGCCGCCGCCGCCTCGCAGTTGCAGCACCTGCTCGCCGATCCGGCGATGGCCGACCTGCTCGCCGCAGCACCCCAGGCCGGGCGGCTGCTCCGCCCGCTCTGCCAGATGCTGGGCGTCCGCCCGCCGCCGGCGCGGAGCCTGTCCTCGGGCCGGAAGCAGGCCGGTCCCGTGGGCCCTCCGCCGCCGGTCCGGCCGGCGGCCCCGTCCCGCCCCGCCTGCCGTCCCCGGCCGCCGCCGCGCGCGCGGCCCCGCATCCTCTCCCCGCCCGTCCCCGGCATCCCGCCCGTTCCCGCCTGACCGCGCGCCGCCCCCTTTTCAGCCGCATCGGCTTCTGCAAGGATCGCTATATCCAACGGGGAATAGCGAGATGACGCAGAGGGGTTCGGTGCGGACGCCGTTCTGAGCGGCCGTTGCGGCGGCGGGGGCGGCGCGGGATGATGGCGCGCCATGCACCTCCCCCTGCCGCCGCAAAGCCGGGTCGTGAAGAAAGTGCTGCCGCGCAGCCTGCTCGGCCGCAGCCTGCTCATCATGAGCATCCCGCTGGTGCTGGTGCTCGCGGTGGCGCTGCAGATCTTCTACGGCAGCCATCTCAACCTGGTGTCGCGCCGCTTCACCTCCGCCGTCGCCGGCGAGATCGCGGTGGCGGCTGACGGCCTCGGCCGCTTCCGCGATGCCGCCGACCGCGACTGGATCATGCGCAAGGCGTACGACGACCTCGAACTGGCGATGCGCTTCCTGCCCGGCGCGACGCTGCAAGCGGCCGACGCCCCGCCACTGGACGACGAACTCGCCGGCGCGCTCCGGCTGCACCTGTCCCGGCCGTTCCGCATCGATCCCGGCACCGACGAGCAGTCCGTGCGCATCCGCGTGCAGCTGGCCGACGGCGTGCTCGATGTCGAGGCGCCGCGCAAGCGGCTTTACATCGGCCCGCTCTACCTGTTCCTGGTCTGGGTCGGCGGCATCGCGCTGCTGCTGTTCGGCATCGCGGCGCTGTTCATGCGCAACCAGGTGCGCGCCATCCGCCGCCTCGCCGTCGCCGCCGAGGCGTTCGGCATGGGCCGCGACCCCGGCCCGATCAAGCCCGAGGGCGCGGTCGAGGTGCGGCAGGCCGCCACCGCCTACAACCGCATGCAGGAGCGCCTCCGCCGCTTCCTGCAGCAGCGCACGGAGATGCTGGCCGGCGTGTCGCACGACCTGCGCACGCCGCTGACCCGCCTGCGGCTCGCGCTCGCCATGCTGCCGACGACCGACGCGACGCGCCAGGACGTGACCGACATGAGCGCCGATGTCGAGGAGATGGAACGGCTGATCGGCAGCTACCTCGCCTTCGCCCGCGGCGAGGGCACCGAGCAGGCACGGCCGACCGACCTGGCTGCGGTGCTGGAGGAAGTGGCGGCGAGCGCGCGGCGGGCCGGCGCGGAGGTGACGCTGGCCGCCCCCGCCGGGCTGGTGTTGCCGCTGCGGCCGGAAGCGCTGCGGCGGGCGCTCACCAACCTGGTGGACAACGCGCGGCGGCATGCGCGGTGCGTGGCCCTGGCGGCGGCGCGGCTCGGCGAGCGCAGCGTGCTGGTCACCATCGACGACGACGGCCCCGGCATCCCGGCGCGCCAGCGCGAGGACATGTTCAAGCCGTTCGCGCACGGGCCGGCCGGCGGCACCGGCCTCGGCCTGACCATCGCGCGCGACATCGTGCGCGCGCATGGCGGCGAGATCGAGCTGGAGGACAGCCCGCTCGGCGGGCTACGCGCGCGCGTCCGCCTGCCGGTGTGACGCCGCCTCGGCCAGTCCCCAGCCGGCGGCGAGGAACAGCCACCCTCCGGCATCGACCACGAACAGGCTGCTGGTCGAGGCGACCGGCCAGAGCAGGGTCGCCAGCATCACCAGCAGCGCCGCCCGCATCGGCTCGGCCGCGGGGTCGAGGCCGCGCAGCAGGCGCCCGAGCCACAGCGCCGCCAGCACCGCAAAACCCAGCAGCGCCGGCCAGCCGCCGGAGGTCGCCATCTCCAGCCAGTAATTGTGCGGATGCAGGTTGCAGCCGACGGCCAGGCTGAGCTGCGCGTCGCGTCACGCCGAGCCAGGGCAGGCCGTGCAGGAATTGCGGGTCGAGGCAATCGTCGCGGAACCCGTCCACGCCGACGCCGAACACCGGCGAGGCGTGCAGCATGGCCAGCGCGCGCAGGTAGATCTGGCCGTAGGTGCTGACCCAGAAATGCTGCATCTGGGCGAGGAAGTGCAGCACCAGCTTCTGGTAGGTCGGCGGCGACACGACGGGGGTTGCCGCGACCACCGCCGCGCCGAGCAGCAGCGCCGCCAGCACCGGCAGGCGCAGCGAGGGCAGCAGCAGGGCCGCGAACACCAGGCCGAGCACCATCAGCAGGGTCGGCATGCGCTGGCCGATCAGCACCATCGTCGCCGCCGCGGCGGCCAGCAGCAGCAGCGCGCCGAGCCGCCCGGCCGCATCCCGCCGCCGCAGCAGGCGCAGCGCCGGCGGCAGCACCGCCGGGAACAGCACCGCCAGGTAGCTCGCCCCGGCATGCGGCTTGAAGAACGGCCCGGTCAGCGCGCCGTCCATCCACCGCCGCGCGCCGAACAGATTGGCGCCGAGCAGCAGTTGCTGCCAGCATTCCACCGCGATCCAGAGGGCGGCGGCGGCGGTGCTGAGCGCCAGCAGCCGGCGCGCGCGCGCGTCGCGCAGCGCCCAGCCCTGGCACGCCGCGACGAACAGCAGCAGCCGCAGCGTCACCGCCGCCTGGGCGATGGCGTGCGGCGGGCCCTCGATGCAGGTGCTGAGCAGCAGCCAGAGCCACAGCGCCGCCGCCACCCGCACCCAGGCCAGCCGCGTCCAGCCCCATTCGCCGAGCAGCGCGCAGCGCAGCAGGAACAGCGCGCCGATGCCGCAGACGATGATGTCCGCGAGCGCGCGCGCGTGCAGCAGGGCGAACGGCAGCAGCGTGGTGGCGGCGCACGCCACGGCGTCGGCGCCCCGCAGCACGCGGGGCGTGACGCCCAACTCCGTCTGGCGGTGGACGGCGGCGGTCAGGCCGCCGGCTGCCGCTCGCGGGCGCGCAGGATGCGGCGCTTCAGCGCCAGCGCCACGGCGGGCAGGCGGCGGTTCGGGGTGGCGAGCAGGAACGCGTCGATGCCGCCGTTGCGCTCGACGGTGCGGATCGCGCGGGTGGACAGCCGCATCGTCACCGCCAGCCCGAGCGCATCCGACAGCAGCGAGGAGGTCTGCAGATTGGGCAGGAAGCGGCGGCGGGTCCGGTTGTTGGCGTGGCTGACGTTGTTGCCGGTCAGCACACCCTTGCCGGTGATCTGGCAGCGGCGCGACATGGCGTGATCCTCGAACAAACGATGGCGCGCGCGGACGGCACCGCACGCGCGGGCAACGGAAGGCGCGGGTTATCGCCGGGCCGGCGGGCGTGGTCAAGCCACCCGTGTGCCGCCGCCGCGAGGCCAGTGGCGTCCTGGCGCTCCCTCCGGATCAGCCCGCCCCGTCGCCGCGCAGTTCGCCCGACCGGACCGACGCGATCGCGCTCTGCAGCACCTGCACGATGCCGGCGTCGTCCATGTCCTCGGCCAGCATCTCCAAGGCGCCGCCGAGCAGCGCCGAGGCGATGGCGAGCGCGCCGATCTTCTGCCCGACCATGTATTCGATCGCCTTGTCCACCACCGCGCCGGCGTGGCTGAGTTCCTCCGGCGGCTCGGGTGCGGTCGTGCGTCGGCTCATCGGCAACCCTCCTTCTGTCCGCCGCTCAGGCCGCCGCCGCTTCCGGCTCCTGCTCGGCCTGCAGCGCCCACATGCGCGCATAGACGCCCTCGCGCGCCAGCAATTCGCGGTGCGTGCCGCGCTCGACGACGCGGCCGTCCACCAGCACAAGAATCTGGTCGGCCTCCACCACTGTCGAGAGCCGGTGCGCAATCGTGAGCGTGGTGCGGTCGCGCGCCACCGCCCGCAGCGCCGTCTGGATGTCCTGCTCGGTGCGGGTATCGAGCGCGCTGGTCGCCTCGTCGAGGATCAGCACGCGCGGGTCCTTCAGGATCGCGCGCGCGATCGCAACCCGCTGCTTCTCCCCGCCCGACAGCTTCAGGCCGCGCTCGCCGACCCGCGTGTCGTAGCCGTCGGGGAGCCGCATCACGAAGTCATGCACCTGCGCCAGCCGCGCGGCGTGCTCGATCTCCGCCGCCGTCGCGTCGGGCCGGCCGTAGCCGATGTTGTAGCGGATCGTGTCGTTGAACAGCACGGTGTCCTGCGGCACCACGCCGATCGCTGCGCGCAGGCTGTCCTGCGTGATGTCGCGCAGGTCGGTGCCGTCGAGCAGGATGCGCCCGGCGCTGGCGTCGTAGAAGCGGAACAGCAGCCGGCTGATCGTGGATTTGCCGGCGCCGGTCGGCCCGACGATGGCGAGCGACTTGCCCGCCGGCAGCCGGAACGACAGGCCCTTCAGGATCGGATGGTCGGGGCGGTAGCCGAACTGCACGTCCTCGAACGCCAGTTCGCACGCCGCTGCGTGCCCGGCGATGCGCGGCAGCACGCGCGCGCCGGGCCGGTCCTTCACCTCCTCGTCGGCGGCGAGCACGCGGAACATCAGCTCCATGTCCACCAGCCCCTGCTTGATCTCGCGATAGACGAAGCCGAGGAAGTTGAGCGGCTGGTAGAGCTGCATCAGATACGTGTTGGCGAGCACGAACTTGCCGACCGTCATGCGCCCGGCGGCGGCCTCGTCGGCGGCCATCAGCATCACCACCGCGAGGCCGGCGGCGATGATCACGGCCTGGCCGAGGTTGAGCATGTTCAGCGTCACCTGGTTGCGCACCGCGGCGCGCTCGTAGCGCGCCAGCGCGCCGTCGTAGCGCCGGACTTCGTGCTGCTCGTTGCCGAAATACTTGACCGTCTCGTAGTTCAGCAGGCTGTCGATCACCTTGGTCTGCGCGTCGCTCTCCACCTCGTTCATCACCCGGCGCACCCGCACGCGCCAGTTGGTGAAGCTCAGCGTGAAGAAGATGTAGGTGCCCACGGCAACGATGGTGAGCAGTGCGTAGCGCCAGTCGAAGATGCGCCACAGCACGCCGGCCACCAGCACCACCTCCAGCAGCGTCGGGATGATGTTGAACACCGCGAGCCGCAGCACGCTCTGGATGCCGGTGATGCCGCGGTCGATGTTGCGCGCCAGCCCGCCGGTCTGCCGGTCGAGATGAAACCGCATCGACAGCCGGTGCATGTGCTCGAAGGTCTCGCGCGCCACGCGCCGCACCGCGCGCTGCTGCACCGCGGCGAACACCGCGTCGCGCAGCTCGCCGAAGCCGGCGGAGGCGACGCGCAGCAGGCCGTAGCCGACGATCAGCGCGACCGGCACGACGATCATCGCGTGCGCGCCTTTCGGCGCCAGCGCATCGACGGCGCGCGCATAGACGATCGGCACGAACACGGTCGCCGCCTTGGCGCCGACGAGGCACAGCGCGGCCAGCACGACCCGCAGATGCGCGACGTGATCGCCGCGCGGCCAGAGATAGGGCAGCAGCGAGCCGACGGTGCGCAGGGCGGAGCGGGGATTGGGCATGGACGGCGGCGGAGTCATGGCGGGCATGTGGCGTGCCGTTCCGCGGTTTCAAAGCGCCGGGCCGCAGCGCCGCCGTGCTTGTGGCGCCCGCGCCGCGGCGTACAACAGGCCGCATGGATGCCCTGCTGCGCCACATCGCCGCCTGCAACTCCGCCCGCCTGCCGGGCGAGCGGGTTTTGTTGCGGATCGGTGCCGACGTCGTCGGCTTCGTGCGGCCGGCGCTCGCCGCGGCCCTGGCGGCGTTTTCGGAGGTGCGGCGCGAGTCCGGTGCGCTGCGGCTCGCAGACCCTGCGGCGCTGCCGCGCATCGTGCTGCGCGCTGGCGGAGCGTGGCAACTTCCGCTGGCGCGGCGAGGCGTTCGACGTGCGCGCGGCACCCGACGGTCCGGTGCTGGCCGAGGCCGATCGCGGCGCCCTGCCCTCGCTCGGCCTGATCTCGGTCGGCGTCCACGTCAACGGCCTGGTGGCGGGGCCGGACGGGCTGCGTCTGTGGGTCGGCCATCGCGCCGCCGACAAGCATCTCGATCCGGGCAAGCTCGACCATCTGGTCGCCGGCGGCGTGCCGGCGGGCATGACGCCGGCCGCCACGCTGGTCAAGGAAGCCGCCGAGGAGGCCGACATCCCGGCCGAACTGGCCGCCCGCGCCGTGCCGGTCGGGCGCATCGCCTATGCCATGGAGCGCCCGGAAGGGCTGCGCCGCGACCTCCTGCACTGCTACGATCTGGCGCTGCCGGAGAATTTCACGCCGCACCCCGCCGACGGCGAGGTGGCGCGGTTCGAGCTGTGGCCGATCGCGCAGGCGCTGGCGGCGGTGCGGGCGGGCGACGCCTTCAAGTTCAACGTCAACCTGGTGCTGATCGACCTGTTTCTCCGTCGCGGCCTGATCGGCGGCGAGGCGGCGGCGCGACTGCGGGCGGCGCTGGACCGCCCCGCCCCCGGCGCGCCGGGGGTGCCGCTCGGCTGACTGCTTGCCGGCTGCGCCTTACGGCCACTTCACTTCCGGCGGCAGGCTCATCAGGATCGCCTCGACATTGCCGCCGGTCTTCAGGCCGAACAGCGTGCCGCGGTCATAGAGCAGGTTGAACTCGACATAGCGCCCGCGCCGGACCAGCTGGTGCTCGCGCTCCGCCGGCGTCCAGGCGTCGTGCATGCGGCGGCGCACGATGCGCGGATACGCCTCCAGGAACGCGCGGCCCACGTCCTGCGTGAACGCGAAATCGGCCGCCGCGTCGCCGGAGCAGAAATGGTCGAAAAAAATGCCGCCGGCGCCGCGCGGCTCGCCGCGGTGCGGGAGGAAGAAATAGCGGTCGCACCACGCCTTGAAGCGCGGATAGTACGCCGGATCGTGGCGGTCGCAGGCGGCGCGGAACGCGGCATGGAAGTCGGTGGCGTCCGCCGCGGCGGCGTCCGCCTCGGGTCGCATCGGCGTCAGGTCGCCGCCGCCGCCGAACCAGCCTTGCGTGGTCACCAGCATGCGCGTGTTGAAATGCGCCGCCGGCACCAGCGGACTGTGCATGTGCGCGACCAGGCTGATCCCCGCCGCCCAGAACCGCGGATCGTCGGCGGCCCCCGGGATCTGCGCGCGGAACTCCGCGCCGAAGCTGCCGTGGACGACGGAGACGTTGACGCCGGCCTTCTCGAACACCCGCCCGCGCAGCAGCCGCATCTCGCCGCCGCCGCCGTCGGAGCCGTCCTCGGTCGGACGGCGCCAGGCGGTGGCGACGAAGCGGCCGGGCGGACGCTCGGCGAGCGCCCCGCTTGCCTCGTCCTCGATCGCCTCGAACGCGGCGCAGAGCGAGTCGCGCAGGGAGGCGAACCAGGCGCTGGCGGCGTGCTGCAGCGCGGCGTGGGGCGGCGCCTGGTGCGTCATGGGGCGGGGTCCGACGGTGGCGCGGGCATGCTACGCCGCCGCCCGGCCGTGTTGCAGGCGTGAAAAGCGGCACCTAGTATGCCGCTCGGTTTCCGGGCGCGAGCGCGGCTTGCCACGGGCGCCGTCCCGCGGCAGGGTGCGGCGCGGCGCGTCCCGGCGGCGCAACGAGAGGGGAAGCCTGACACGATGTCCGCGACTGCTCCGGCCAGCGACGGCCCGGACCATCCGCATGGGGTGGAGCCGGGCAAACGGGATTTTTTGAAACTGCTGGCCGGCGCGGCGACCGCGATCGGGGTCGGCGCCATCGCCTGGCCGATGCTCGACAGCATGAACCCTTCGGCCGACGTGCTGGCGCTCTCCTCGGTGGAAGTGGACCTCACGCCGATCCCGGCCGGCCAGGGCATCACCGTCGCCTGGCGCGGCAAGCCGGTGTTCGTGCGCCACCGCACCCCGACCGAGATCAAGTCCGCCGAGGACGTGAAGCTCGCCGACCTGATCGAGCCGCAGGCCGACGCCGACCGCGTCAAGGCCGGCCACGCGCAATGGATCGTGGTGATCGGCATCTGCACGCATCTCGGCTGCATCCCGCTCGGCAACAAGCCGACCGACCCGCGCGGCGACTGGGGCGGCTGGTTCTGCCCCTGCCACGGCAGCCAGTACGACACCTCGGGCCGCGTCCGCCACGGGCCGGCGCCGCTCAACCTCTACCTCCCGCCGTACGAATTCGAGTCCGACTCGAAGGTCAAGATCGGCTGACACCGCCGCCCCGGAGCACGAACACATGGCCGGCCCACACAAGAGCGAATTCAGCAATCCGCTGGTGAACTGGATCGACACGCGGCTTCCCGTGTTCACGATGATGAACAAGGAATACGCGGTCTTTCCGACGCCGAAGAATTTCAACTACTTTTGGAACTTCGGCGCGCTGGCGACGGTGACGCTGCTGGTGATGATCGCGACCGGCGTGTTCCTGGCGATGGCCTACACGCCGGACGCCGGCATGGCGTTCGACTCGGTCGAGCGCATCATGCGCGACGTGAACTTCGGCTGGATGCTGCGCTACGTGCATGCCAACGGCGCGTCGATGTTCTTCATCGTCGTCTATGTCCACATCTTCCGCGGCCTCTATTACGGCTCCTACAAGTCGCCGCGCGAACTGCTGTGGATGCTCGGCGTCGTCATCCTGCTGCTGATGATGGCCACCGCCTTCATGGGCTACGTGCTGCCCTGGGGCCAGATGTCGTTCTGGGGTGCCACCGTCATCACCAACCTGTTCTCGGCCTTCCCGGTGGTCGGCCAGGGCATCGTCACCTGGCTGTGGGGCGGTTTCGCGATCGGCGACCCGACGCTGCACCGCTTCTTCAGCCTGCACTACCTGCTGCCGTTCGTGATCGTCGCCGTCGTGTTCCTGCACGTCGCGGCGCTGCACGTCACCGGGTCGAACAACCCGCTCGGCATCGACGTGAAATCGCCGCAGGACACACTGCCGTTCCACCCCTACTACACGATCAAGGACAGCGTCGGCCTGTGCGTGTTCTTCCTGGTGTGGGCGGCGTTCGTGTTCTTCGCGCCGGACTTCTTCGGCGACCCGGACAACTACATCCCGGCCAACCCGTTGCAGACGCCGTCCGAGATCGTGCCGGAATGGTACTTCCTGCCGTTCTACGCCATCCTGCGCTCGGTGCCGAACAAGCTCGGCGGCGTGTGCATGATGTTCGGCTCGATCCTGGTGCTGTTCGTCATCCCCTGGCTCGACACCAGCCCGGTGCGCAGCGCGAAATTCCGCCCGATCTGGCGCGCGCTGTTCTGGGTGCTGGTGCTGGCCTGCATCGCGCTCGGCATGGTCGGCGCGCACCGGCCGGAGGGCTGGTGGGTGGTGCTGGGCCGCGTCGCGACCACCTACTACTACCTGCATTTCCTGGTGCTGATGCCGATCATCGGCAAGCTGGAGCGGCCGCTGCCGCTGCCCGAGAGCATCAGCCGCCCGGTGATCGCGCGCGGCGGCGGCGGGCCGCTGCCCGGCGGCGCCCCCGCCAAGCCGATGGAGAAGCCGTGATGCGCGCCGCACCGTTCCTCGCCCTGCTCGGCGCCCTGCTCGCCGCCGCCCCCGCACTGGCGCAGGAGGAAGGCAAGCTGCCGCACGAAAAGTGGAGTTTTGCCGGTCCGTTCGGCACGTTTGATCGTGCCGCGGCGCAGCGCGGGTTCCAGGTTTACAAGGAGGTCTGCTCGGCCTGCCATTCGCTGAACGAGGCGTATTACCGCGACCTGGAGGGCATCGGTCTCAGCCCCGTGCAGGTGAAGGCGATCGCCGCCACGATCTCGGTGCCGACGATCGGCGACGACGGCCAGCCGACCGAGCGGCCGGCGCTGCCGTCGGACCATTTCAAGGCGCCGTTCGCCAACGAGCAGGCGGCGCGCGCGGCGCTGAACGGCGCGCTGCCGCCCGACCTCTCGGTGATCGTCAAGGCGCGCGAGGGCGGGCCGAACTACGTCTACGGCATCCTCACCGGCTACGCCGAGCCGCCGGCCGGGATGAAGATGGGCGAGGGGATGAACTACAACAAAATGTTCCCCGGCCATCAGATCGCCATGCCGCAGCCGCTGCACGACGAGCAGGTGACCTACACCGACGGCACCAAGCCGACGCTCGATCAGGAAGCGCACGACGTGGTGACGTTCCTGACCTACGTCGCCGAGCCGCACATGGAGGAACGCAAGCGGATCGGCGTGAAAGTGATCCTGTTCCTGGCGATGCTGACCGGCGTGACCTACGCGGTGAAGCGCAAGGTGTGGTCGGACGTCCACTGAGGACGGCGCGGCAGGAACAATAAGGCAAGCTGCTTTAATATTCCCGCCGCCGCGTAAGGGCGAGGGCCATGTCGGACGCCGCGACCATCCGTCCCGTCATCGGCATCATCGGCGGCTCCGGCCTCTACGACATCGAGGGGCTGGAGCGGACGGCGTGGCGGCGCGTGCATACGCCCTGGGGCGACCCGTCCGACGAACTGCTCGAAGGCTGGCTGGACGACGTGCGCTGCGTGTTCCTGCCGCGGCACGGGCGCGGGCACCGGCTGTCGCCGACGCACCTCAACTACCGCGCCAATATCGATGCGCTGAAGCGCGCCGGCTGCACCGACGTTTTTTCTCTCTCTGCGGTCGGCAGCCTGCGCGAGGATTTTCCTCCCGGCCATTTCGTCATCGTCGATCAGTTCATCGACCGCAGTTTTGCCCGCGAGAAAAGCTTTTTCGGCGCCGGATGCGTGGCGCACGTGTCGATGGCGCACCCGGTCTGCCCGCGGCTCGGCGATGCGGCGGAGGCGGCGGCGCGGCGCATCGGGCTGCCGGTGACGCGCGGCGGCACCTATCTCGTCATGGAGGGGCCGCAGTTCTCGACTCGGGCGGAAAGCGAACTCTATCGGTCCTGGGGCTGCTCGGTCATCGGGATGACCAACATGCCGGAAGCAAAACTCGCCCGCGAGGCCGAGATGTGCTACGCGACGATTGCCATGGTCACCGACTACGACTGTTGGCATCCCGAGCACGACCACGTCACCGTCGATATGGTGGTGAAAGTGCTGTTCGAGAACGCGGCCAGGGCGCGGGCGCTGGTGCGCGAACTGGTGCCGGCGGTCGGCGCGCCGCGCGGCCCCTGCCCGGCCGGCTGCGACCGGGCGCTGGAATACGCCATCATCACCGCACCGGAGCGGCGCGACCCCGACCTGATGGCGAAGCTCGATGCGGTGGCGGCGCGGGTGCTGGCGTCCGACGATCCGCCGGCGGGCTAGATCCGCCCGATCACCAGCAGCACGACGATGACCAGCAGGATCAGTCCCAGCCCGCCGGAGGGGTAGTAGCCCCAGGCGGCGCTGTACGGCCAGGTCGGCAGCGCGCCGAGCAGCAGGATGATCAGGATGACGAGCAGGATCGTGCCCATGGGGGCGTAACCTTTTCGCGCTGTGAACGACGCCCCAACGCGCCGGAGCAAGGCGGGTTCGCGTCCCCGCCTTGCCGTGATCCGCCGCCGCGCCGGCCGGTCAGGTCAGGTGGGCGGCGAAGAACGCCAGCGTGCGCTGCTGGGCGAGGTCGTTGGCGGCCTTGTTGAAGCTGCCGCGGTCATCGCAGCCGAAGCCGTGGCCGGCGCCGTCATAGACGTAGATCTCGGCCTTCGGCTGGGCGGCGCGGATCGCCTCCACGTCGCTCAGCGGGATCGAGCCGTCCTGGTCGCCGAAATGCATCTGCACCGGGCAGTGCGGCGTCTCGGTGCGCGTCGCCGCGATGCCGCCGCCGTACCAGCAGGAGGCCGCCTTGAACTGCGTCGTCCGCGTCGCCCCCCACCAGGAGATCGTGCCGCCCCAGCAATAGCCGACGATCCCGAGCGGCCGTGCGCCGAGCGCCCGCGCGGCGGCCGCGATGTCGGCCATCGCGGCGGCGTCCGGAATTTTGCCGCGCAGATTGCGCCCCGCTTCGATGTCCTGCGGCGTGTAGCCGAGTTCGACGCCCGGGCGGGCGCGGTCGAACAGGGCCGGGGCGACCACGGCAAAACCTTGCGCGGCGAAGCGTTCGCAGACGTTGCGGATGTGCTGGTTGACCCCAAAGATTTCCTGCACGACGACGAGGCCGCGCGTGGCGTTGTCCGGTCCGGCCTGCCAGGCGCCGAGCGTGTGGCCGTCGGCGGCGGTGAGCGTGATGGCGGTGCCCATGCGTGCATCTCTCCCTTGTTTCTTGACGCGCTGGGACGCAGCATGGGCGCATGGCCGAGATCGTCAACCTCCGGCGCGTGAAGAAGCAGCGAGCGCGCGACGCCGCTGCGCAGGCGGCGGCCGAGAACCGGGCCCGCCACGGCCGCACCGCCGCCGCCAAGCAAGCCGAGCGGCTGGAACAGGCGCGCGCCCGGCGGGCGCTGGACGGCACCCGCAAGGACCCGTCGCCGGCGCAACCGTGAGTTGCAACCATTCGCGAGTCATATCTCGCCTTCGTCCCGAATGAATGTCATACCGTATCCGGTGAGGCGGGGCGCGTGACATGACGACGACGGTGACGTGGGGGGGCGGCACCAGCGGCGAGTGGTTCACGGTGCTGGACTGGCGGCCGATGTTTGCGGTCCCGCTCGCCGGCGAGGACGTGGCGATCGGCGACTATGCCGTGACCATCGACAGCGCGGCCAGCACCGCCGCGGCGTTCGACGTGACGCTGGCCGATGGGGCGACGCTCGACCTGGTGACGGCGCTGGCGCTCGGCGGCACGCTCAGCGGCGGCACGCTCGACCTGGCCGGCACGCTCAGCGGCGGGACGCTGGCGGACAGGTTCCTTAGCCTTGACGGCGGCACGCTGCTCGGGGTCACGCTGCTCGGCACGCTGACCGCGGACCCGATCGGGCTGGTCGCGATCGACCCGGCGACCGCCGCCTCGTTCGGCCCCACCATCAACGTCTATGGCACACTGACGCTGGAGCCGGGCCTCTACGACAACGTCACCCTCGCCGGCGGTGGCCTGGAGAGTCTTGCGGGCACCGGCGGGCCGGTGACGCTGGGGCCGAATGCGATCGTCGAGGCGCTGGTCGGCCTGTCGGGCGATCTGGTCAACCAGGGCCAGATCGGCGACGGCGCGGCGCAGACGGCGCTGAACGTTTCCGGCGCCGCCTTCACCAACGACGGCACGCTCAGCCTCACCTATGTCATCGTCAACCACAGCACGATTGTCGGCGGCAATCCGTTCCACTGGAAGGCATCCACCGGGCCGACGGTCGATCTGCGTTCGGCTTCGCTGCTCAACGCCGGCCTGATCGCGCTGCCGGGCGGCACGCTGACGCTGGACGGCAGCAGCGTCGCCAACAGCGGCACCATCCTGCTGACCGACGGATCGACGCAGCGTTTCGAGAATCTCGGCAGCAACTCCGTGGTGGTCAACGCCGCGCTGCCGACGGCGCTCGACATCGCGGCGTCGGTCACCAGCTTCGACAACACCGGCACCATCACCGCCGACACGCTCGACTTCGCCGGCCTGGTCTCGCTCGCCGGCCTTGGTGCGGTCAGCGGTGCCTTGCAGTTCGACGGCACGCTCGATCTCGGCGGCGGCACGCTGGACGCCTCCGCCTATGGCAGCGTGCTGATCGACGGCGAGGTCGAGGACGGCACGCTCGCCGCCGGCACCGGCGCGCTGACGCTGTCGGGCGCCACGCTGGACGACGTGACGATCGCGCCGGGCGGCAGCGTGGACGTGGCGGCGCCGGTCGCGCTGGTCGGGCTGCCGGCGGGCACGAACCAGATCACGCTCGACGCGGTGACCACCGAGCTGGAATTCACCGCCGGCACCAGCCTCACGGGCGACACGATCGTCGCGGGCGCGACGGCGATCAGCGGCACGCTGGCGCTGCAAGGCGGGACGGTGACGCTGGGCGGCGCGTCCTCGCTGACACTGAACGCCGGCACGCTGGCGCTGACCGGGCCGGGCACGCTCGACAATGACGGCAGCATCGCCGTCGCCGCCGGCACGCTGGCGGCATCGGCGGCGATCGGCGGGGCCGGCACGATCACGGTGGCGGGCGGCGCGTCGCTGACCGAGACCACCCTGCTCGGCGGCGGCCAGGCGGTGACGCTGGCCAGCGGGGCGTTCCTCGGCGTCGCCACGCTGGCCGACAGCGCCAACGTGACCGTGGCCGCGGGATGCGACGCTGGTGGTGGGCACGCTCGCCGGCAACGCCGTGGTCAGCGTGGATTTCGGCGCGAGCGTGACCATCGAGGCGCTGGCCGACACGCCGGTGCTCGACTTCGTCGGCAGTCCGGCGCTGGTGGTGCTGCCCGGCACCGGGGCCTTGCCGGTGACGCTGCAGAACCTGGCGGCGGGCGACCTGATCGACTTCGCCACCGTGTCGTCGGTGCCGGGGCAAGGGTTTGGCACCGGCGGCGCGGCCGAGGCGGGGGGTTCGCTCGACGTGACCGGCGCCTCGGGCGACACCGCGCGGGTAGAGGTGCAGAGCCAGGCGTCGTTCCTGGAATTCTCCACCGGCACCGACGGCCTGGGCGGCACGCTGGTGACCGCCGCCGCGTGTTTCTGCGCCGGCACGCGCATCGCGACCGCGCGCGGCGCGGTGCCGATCGAGTTGTTGCGGCGCGGCGCGCTGCTCCGCACCGCGTCGGGACGCCTCGTGCCGGCCGTCTGGATCGGCCGCCGCCGCATCGACTGCCGCCGCGCCGCGCGGCCGGAGGACGCCTGGCCGGTGCGCATCGCGGCGCATGCCTTCGCCCCCGGCCGCCCGGCGCGCGACCTGTTCGTCTCGCCCGACCATGCGGTGTGGTGCGACGGCGGGCTGATCCCGGCGCGCTACCTGCTCAACGGCGCCACCATCGCGCAGCGTCCGGGGGCGCGGGTGGAATACTGGCACGTCGAGTTGCCGGCGCACGACCTGCTGCTGGCGGAAAACCTGCCGGCAGAGAGTTTTCTCGACACCGGCAACCGCGCGGCGTTCGAGCGCGTGCCGCGCCGGGCCGCGCTGCCCGCGGCGGCGGCACGGCGCATCTGGCGGGCGCGCGGCTGCGCAAAACTGCTCACCGCCGGCCCGCGTCTGGCGGCGCTGCGCGCGCGGCTGCTGGCGCGGGCGCGCCTGCTCGGCCACGCCCTGACCGAAGCGCCGGCTTTGCGCGTGGTGGCCGACGGGCGCGAGGCGGTGCCGCTCGACGGGGTGCGCTTCCGGCTGCCGGCGGGCGCGCGCACGATCCACCTGCTGTCACGCAGCTTTGTTCCCGCGCACCTGGCCGGGGATGGCGGCGATGCACGCCGGCTCGGCATCGCGGTCGGGCGCGTGCTGCTGGACGAAACGCCGCTGCCGCTGGACGATGCGCGGCTCGGCGCCGGCTGGCACGCGCCGGAGCCGGGCTGGCGCTGGACCACGGGCGATGCCGTGATCGCCGCCGCCGGGGCGCGCCAGATCGCGATCGAGGTGAAGATCGCGGGGCGCTACTGGCGCGGGTGAACGGACGCGCTATTCGCCCGACAGCTCGCGCCGCCGCCGGTCCAGCTCCTCGCTGTAGCGGCGCAGCGCGTACGCCTCGGTCAGCAGCCCGATCACGCGCCGGCTGTCGGTGCCGTCCACCACCACCAGCGCGTCCGCTTCCGCCTGCTCGAAGGCGCTCACCGCCTCCTTGATGGTCATCTGCGGCAGCAGCATGTGGTCGGCATAGTGCAGGATGTCGGACAGCGGCGCGGCCTCGTCCGCCTCCGGCGCGTGCGCCTCCGGCACCAGCACGATGCCGGCATAGCGGCCGGACCCGTCCACCGCCACCACGCGCGTGGCGGCGCCGAGCGGCACGTCGCGGCGGAACGCGCCGATCGTGGTATCGACGCGCGTGGTGCGCATCTCGCGGCGCATCATGCGCGCCACGGTCAGGTTGCGCATCCAGCCGATATCGACGGCGCTGCGGATCGCCTCGCCGCGCAGATGGAACCGCCAGGTGGCAAAGCTGTAGCCGAAGGTGCGCCGCACCGTCAGCGCGGAGACCGCCGCCGCCATCACCACCGCAACCGTCAGCGGCAGGCTGCCGGTGCTCTCCAGCGCGAGGAACGCCATCGTCAGCGGCCCGCCGACGATCGCCACCGCGAGCGCGCTCATGCCGACGATCGCGCCGACCACCGGCGGCACCGCCTGCGTCGTCGCCACCAGCGCCAGCGCGCCGGTGAACAGCTTTCCCAGCAGCGCGCCGAGGAACAGCGAGGCGAAGAACAGCCCGCCGCGGAACCCCGAGCCGATCGAGATCGCCGAGGCCAGCGACTTCAGCACGATCAGCAGCGCCAGGTGGCGCAGCGGATACGGCGCGTTCATCGTCACCTGCAGCGCCGCGTGGCCGGAGGACAGCACCTGCGGCGAGACGATCGCCAGCCCCGCCACCGCCAGCCCGCCGATCGCCGGGCGCAGCCAGGGCGGCACGCCGCTGCGGCGGAAAATGTCCTCGGTCAGCGTCACCCCGCGCATGATGGCGATCCCCATCAGCGCGGCCAGCATCCCCAGCGCCAGCATCGGCAGGTAATCGACCGGCGCGATCGCCGTCGGCACCTGCAGATCGAAGCCGTACAGCTCCTGCCCCAGCAGCCGCTCGACCATGACGGCGACGATCGCGGCACTCACCACCGGGGCGAGGGTGGCGAGCGAATAGGTGCCGATCACCAGCTCGTAGGCATAGAAGGCGCCGGTCAGCGGCGCGTTGAACGCCGCGGCGATGGCGCCGGCGGCGCCGCAGCCGACCAGCACGCGCATGTCGTTGCGCCGCACCCGGAAACTGCGGCCGAGGCGGGAGGCGAGCGCCGAGCCGATCTGCGTGTAGCCGGCCTCCAGCCCCACCGAGGCGCCGACGCCGTTGGACAGCAGCGTCTGGCCGACCACGATCAGGCTGTCGTTGAGCGACATGCGCCCGCCATAGAGCGCGTTGGCCTCGATCGGGTCGATCGGGCGGCGCGGCCACCAGCGCATGATCGCCCAGCCCGACAGCCCCATCGCCAGCCCGCCGCCGAGCAGCGCGGCGACGGTGCGCCAGGCGGAGACGGCGACCTGCCCGCTCAGCCGCTCGCCCGGCGCGATGCCGTAGAGCAGCCCGTGCATGACCTGCGAGATCACGCCCATCGCCGCGACGCAGAGGCCGGCGGCGACGCCGACGAAGCCGGCCAGCACCACCAGCCAGATCTCGTCGGTGCGCACCAGTGCGCGCAGCGTCAGCGGCGCGTGCAGCACCCATTCGCCGAGCGGGCGGCGAGGGCGGGCGGGCGCGGCGCCATCATCGCGCCGGGCAATGCCCGGCGCGGCGATCCGTTCAAGGACAGTTCGGCGCCGCCGGCCGGAGCGCTCCGGCAGGCTGGCGCCGCCCAGAAAACCCGCCATCGCCAAACCCGAATCCTGACCCGGCCGGGCGCCGCGTCGGTCGCCCGGCTAGCAAGCCAACACGGCATCAATGCGGCGCGGGGCGCGGGCTTTCAACCGCCGGCCGCGAATCATGTGCTGGAACCTGCGTAACGGCGCGCAGGCGTGGCATCGCGGTCATCGCGGGTTCGTGCGGCGGCCGGCCGCCGAGCGGGCGGCCTTTCCTTTCGTCCATGCCGTGCCATGTTCGCCCTCGCGACTTCGGGGGCGGGATGCAGGCGCGGTGGTCGGAACTGGTGCGCGGCGGCAATGCCGGGCCGAGCGCCGTGGTCGGCGGCGGGATGATCATCCACGCCATCAACACGTTCATCGTCGCCACCATCCTGCCCTCGATCGTGCGCGACATCGGCGGCCTGCGCTATTTCGCCTGGAGCACGGTGCTCTACGTGGTCGCCTCGCTGCTCGGCGGCGCGTTCTGTGCGCGGGTGTTGCAGCGCCTCGGCGCGCGCGGGTCGTTCCGGCTGGCGCTGGGCGGGTTCGCGGCCGGCTCGGTGATCTGCGCGCTCGCCCCCTCGATGCCCGCGCTGCTGGCCGGACGGGCACTGCAAGGGCTCGGCGCCGGCACGCTGTCGGCGCTGTCGTTCACGATGGTCCGCACGCTGTTCCCGCCGCAGTTGTGGCCGCGGGCGTTGAGCGTGGTCTCGGTCGCCTGGGGTGTGGCGACGCTGCTCGGGCCGGCGGTTGGCGGCGTGTTCGCGCAGTTCGGCGTCTGGCGCGCCGCGTTCTGGTCGGTCGCGGCGGCGGCACCGTTGCTGCTGGCGCTGGTCGAGTTTTCGCTGCCGCGCGACATCGTGCGCCCGCCGAAGCCGGGCACCGCGCTGCCGCTCGGCAATCTGCTGCTGCTCGCCGGCAGCGTGCTGGCGGTCTCGGTCGGCAGCATGTCGGCGGCGCCGCTGGCCAACGCGGCGGGGCTGGCGGTGGCGCTGGCCGGCTTCGTGCTGTTCGCGCGGCGCGAGGCGGCGGGCGCGGCGCGGCTGTTCCCCGCCGGGGCGACGCGGCCGAACTCGCCGCTCGCTGCCACCTATGCCGCGATGATCCTGCTGCTCGCCGGCACCACACCGGAGATTTTCGTGCCGTATTTTCTGCAGACGCTGCACGGGCTGAGCCCGCTGCACGCCGGCTACATCTCGGCGCTGATGGCGTTCGGCTGGACGCTGGGGTCGGTGTTCACCTCCGGCGCCGGCGCGGGCCACGCGCGCGGCGCGCTGGCCGCCGGGCCGGCCGTGCTGGCGGCGGGGCTGGCGGCGCTGGCGCTGCTGATGCCGCAGCCGGGACCGCCCGGGGCGGCGCTCGCGGCCATGGCGCTGGCGCTTGTCGGGGTCGGTGCCGGCATCGGCATGACCTGGCCGCATCTCGGCGCGCGCGTGTTCGGCTTTGCCCGCGAGGCCGACCGCGACCTGGCCGGCGCCTCGATCACCATGGTGGTGATGGTGGGCAGCGCGTTCGGCGCGGCGCTCGGCGGCATGGTGACCAGCCTCGCCGGCCTGACCGCGCCGGGCGGCATGGCGGGGGCGGAGTCGGCGTCGGCCTGGCTGTTCGCCGCGTTCATGGCCGCCCCGCTGCTGGCCGCGCTCGCCATTCGCCGCCTGCCGGTGCAGGTGCGCCCGGTCGCCGCCGAGTGAGCGAGGCGTTGCGCCGGGCCGCGGCGACCCTGGCCGCTGCCGGGATCGAGCAGCCGGCGCGCGAGGCGCGGCTGCTGCTGCGTCTGGCCGGCGGCGCGGGCGAAAAACAATTCGCCGCCCTGGTCGCCCGCCGCGCGGCGCACGAGCCGATGGCGTTCCTCCGCGGCCGACAGGGTTTCTGGACGCTCGACCTGGAAGTGTCTCCGGCCACGCTGATCCCGCGCGCCGACAGCGAGACGCTGATCGAGGCGGCGCTCGCCGCGCGCCCCGAGCGGGCTGGCGTGCGCCGCATCCTCGACCTCGGCACCGGCACCGGCGCGCTGCTGCTGGCCGCACTGGCCGAGTTCGCCGCAGCCTGGGGCCTCGGCATCGACCTTGTGCCGCAAGCGGCGGCGCTGGCGGCGCGCAACGCGCGGGCCGCCGGCCTCGCCGATCGAGCGTTGTTCGTCACCGGATGCTGGGCTGCGCCGATTGCAGGACGCTTCGACCTCGTGCTCGCCAATCCGCCTTATATCCCCTCTGGTGCGATCGCCGGCCTGATGGCCGAGGTGGCGGCCCACGAGCCGCCTGCGGCACTCGACGGCGGGGCGGACGGGCTGGATGCCTACCGCGCGCTGCTTCCGGAGTTGCCGCTCGTGCTGGCAAAGGACGGCGTGGCCGTGGTCGAACTGGGGGCCGGACAGGCGGATGCGGTGACCGCGCTGGCGCGATCGGCGGGGCTGGCGATTGTGGCCCTGCGGCCCGATCTTGGCGGGGTTGCGCGCGCGCTGGTGCTGCGGGCCGGGTGATCGCGAAAAAACCGTTTGGCAGTGCCGGACCAAGAAGGCTAGCCTTCGCGTGCGCGGCAGGGATCGCCCGGCAAAGCAGGTCGGTCCCGGATGCCTCCATCAGATCGAAGCCGGCGGAGCGTGGGCAACGGGCCCGCCCGGCCGGCAGACGAAGGGCGGGGGCGCGCCGCGCGGAAGCCAACGGAACGGAACGGCCCGCGTGCGGGTTGGGCGGCCGCTGCTGCGAGCCTGCTTTGCCTGATCCGAGGGCCACGCGCCATGACGGCGCGTCCCGACATCCTTTTTGGATGCCGGGTTTTTGAACAGGAAGGCATATTGGCACACGCATGAACATAAAACGTATGCGCGGACGCAACCATAGGGGCGGCGGAGCCGGTGGTGGAGGCGGCGGCGGTGGTGGCGGCGGTAGCAGCGCCATTCGCCATCACGGCGGCGGCATCCCGCTCAACCGCAATCACGTGTTCGACAGCAACGGCCCCGACCTGCGCCTCCGCGGCACGGCGCAGCAGCTGTTCGAGAAATATCTGCAACTCGGCCGCGACGCGACCAGTGGCGGCGACCGGGTGATGGCGGAGAGCTATTTTCAGCACGCCGAGCACTATTTCCGCATCCTCAACGCGATGGCGCAGGCCCAGCAGCAACAGCAGGGCCAGCAGGGCCAGCAGCAGAACGGCCAGTCGCAGCGCCGCCCGGCCAACCCCGACGGGCTGGCGATGGACGGCGCAGCCGAGGAGCCGGAGGGCGAAGCGGAGGAGAGCGCGGAGACGCAGCCGGCCGGTCTCGGCGACCAGCCGGGAGCGGGCGAGTCGCGGGAAATCCCGATCGCCGCCGCGCCGCCGACGAGTTAGGCCGGCTCGCCGGCGCCGTCCGGGTGCGGAGCGGTCAGCATTGGCGCGGCCGGTCTCACACCATGCCGGTCAGCATGTCCCACAGATGCGGCAACAGCCCCTGCGGCTGGCCGGCGCGGACCAGCCGGCGCAGATCGCTGGTGGTGCCGTCGATGTCTGGCGACGACGTGGCCAAGGACGGGATCAGCAGCCGCGCCGCACCCGTGCCGTCGAATGCGTAGATCGCCGAGCTGTGCGAAACCTCGTAGTCCTTGCCTGACACTGTGACCGAATAGGCGATGCGGTAGCGCCGCGCCAGCGCGGCCAGCTGGTCCGGCGTGCCGCGCAGGCCGACCACTTGCGGGCCGAATGCGGCCGCGTATTGCTTCAGCACCGGCAGCGTGTCGCGGTCCGGATCGACGGTGACGAACAGCACCCGCACATCCTGCGCGTCCTTGCCCAGCCGCTTGAGCACGTCAGCGAGGTTGGTCAGCGTCAGCGGACAGACATCCGGGCACGACGTGTAGCCGAAATACAGCAGCACCACCTTGCCGCGAAAATCGGCGGCGGTGACCGCCTTGCCGTCGCCGGCGCGGGTCATCGCAAACGCCAGCGGCGCCGAAGTGCCCGACACGTCGATGTTCTGCGACGCATCCTGCCATCCGGACGCGAGCGCCGGCACCGCCAGTCCCGTCATCCCGGCGCCCAGCAGACCCCGCCGCGTGATGTTCGTTGCCGTCATTGTCCGGTCGGTCCCTTCACCGCGAACATGCTCTCGACCGTCGCGCCGTCGGCGAAGCGCAGCGTCACCGCCAGGCTGCTGCCGACGCGCACCGCCGCGCCCGGCGACATGCACATCAGATGATAACCGCCGGGCGCAAACCGCAGCGTGCCATGCGCCGGTATGTCCACACTCGCGACCATCGCCATCCGCTCCTGCCCGCCTTCGTCGAGGCTGCGATGCAGCATCAGGCCGGCGCAGCCGGGCGAACTGGCGCCGACCAGCGTGCGCGCAGTTGCGCCCTCGTTGCGCAGCACGAAATAGCCCGCCGCCGGGCGCGAGGACATCAGCAGACGCATCCACGCGCCCTGCACGACCAGATCGGCCGCGCCGGCGCGCGGCACCGCCGCCAGCAGCAGCAGCGCGGACGCCACGGCGAGCGCGAGCGGCCTAGCGGCCCGTCCAGGCGCTCGCGAATACCACGCCTTTGTCGTCATCGGCATCGAGCCTGCCCTCCGCTGCGGTGTTGCGTTCCTCGTCCAGCCGGACGTTGTTGAGGATCAGCAGGAAGCCGACCGAACTCATCATCGCGCCTGGAATCCAGACGATGCTGCCGCCCATGTGCTGATCGAGCAGCGCGCCGATCGACGGATACAGCCGCCCGCACAGATCGTAGGACGCGTACAGCACGCGCGTGCTGAAGGTGATCACCGATCCCATCGCGATCTCGGGAAACATCACCGCGACGGTGACGATCATGCGCACCGCGTACGACGTGCGCGCCGCCGGCGCCGGGCGCGGATCGAGCACCAGGCACCAGAACAGCAGACCGTCGATCAGCATGCTCGCGTTCATCACGTCATAGAGTTGCGGGTCGAGCATGGCGCGGAAATGCACCACCGGGATCAGCCACACCCCGATCAGCCCGGCGAACAGCACCGCGCCGAGCGCCGGCTGCTGCACCCAGTACATCACGCGCCGCAGCGCGCGATGGTCGAGCGCGTGGCGCAGCGGCGCCGGCATGCCGCGCGCGAGCGCCGCACCCGGCCAGGACAGCGCGATCAGGAACGGGCCGAGATGGTGCAGCACCAGGCCCTGCACCCGGTTGAGAAAGAACATGTGCTGCGCCATGTACTCGAACTGCGTCAGCAGCACGACGTAGATCAGTGCGACGCCGAGCACGAACGCGCCCTGCCGCGCGACGCCGGGCCGTGCCGCCGCCGGCAGCAGCGGCACGCCGCGCGCATACCACCAGACGCCCAGCGCGCAGGAAAGAAATTGCGTCCAGGAAAAATCCCACGGCACCAGACCCGGCGCCAGTGTCGGATGCGAACCGCTCAACCACGCCAGCCCGCTGCCCACGGCAACGATCGCGAGCAGGCCGACGATCTCGGTCCGCTCCATCCCGGCCCCGGCGTATTCGATCGGCGCAGTCGCCGTGCGCATCGTCGTCATCCGCAGCGTCTCGAAGCAACACCTTCGCGCGCTGCTTGCGCCGCGTCGCCGGCCCCGTCAAGGCACGGCTCCGCGGATCGCCGCCACCTGTCCGCATCGTCATCTTCGCCCAAGCGGACGCCGATCTTCACGGCTGCTTGAGCGTCACCGTCGGCTCGACGGACAGCCCGAGCGGCAGCGGCAGGTTCGGATCGAGCCCGCTGTCGATGTCGATCTTCACCGGCACGCGCTGCACGATCTTCACGAAATTGCCGGTCGCGTTCTCGGCCGGGAAGGCGCTGAACCTGCTGCCGCTGCCGAGCTGCACGCTGTCCACGTGGCCGCGCAGGTGCAGCCCCGGATAGGCATCGACCGCGATGTCAACCTTGTCGCCGGGCCGCATGCGGTCGAGCTCGGTCTCCTTGAAATTGGCGGTGACCCAGACCTGCGGCGTCACCAGCGACATGATCGCCGCGCCGGCGGTGACGTAGTTGCCCTTGTCCACGTTGCGCTTGGTGACCCAGCCCTGCTGCGGCGCCGTCACCGTCGCCCAGCCCAGATTGAGCTGCGCCTGTTCGAGCTGGGCCTTGGCCTCGGCGACGCTGCCTTCGAGCTGTTTCTGCTCCGCCTCGGACTGCGCGATGTTTTCCGGCACCGGCTGCGCCTCCACCACGGCCGCCTGCGCCTGCTCGACCCCGGCGATGGCCTGGCGCCAGGCGGCCTCCGCCTGGTCGCGCTCCTGCTGCGTGGTGGCGCGCGCCGGCAGTGCCTTCTGGCGCCGGTAGTCGGTCTCGGCGCGGAACAGCACCGCCTTGGCGGCGTCGAGCTGCGCCTGCGCCGCCTGCAATCGCGCCGGAAAAATTTTCCGCGCCAGCGCCAGCCCGGCCTGGGCGTGCGCGAGCTGCCCCTCGGCGGTCGCCAGCTGGCCGCGCGCCTGATCGACGGCGGCGGCGAACGGGCGAGGGTCGATCTTTATGATGACCTGGCCGGGCTTGACCGCCTGGTTGTCGTTCACCGCCAGCTCGACCACCTGCCCGCTCACCTGCGGCGCCAGCATCACCACGTTGCCGTCGGTGAAGGCATCGTTGGTGGTCACCAGGTCGCGCGTGGACCACCAGTACCACACCGCGCCGGCCACGATCAGCAGCGCCGCCAGCGCGACCAGCAGCAACACCAGCCCGCGCCGGCGCCGGCGCGGCGCGCGTTCCTCGGGCGGCGGCGGGCGGCGCGGTTCGACTTGCGGACGCTCCGCGACCGCCGGCTTGTCGCGCGAGGGCACGTCGGCGCGCGGCGGCGCCTTGGCCTCGGCGGACCCCGCGGTGGGGTCGTGCTGCTCGTCATAGGGCATGCGGACCTCTCGCGCGCCGGTCGCCCGGTCACCGGGGGACAGGCCCTCTACCTAGGCAAGCGACTGCGTTCTGACCAGTCTGGCGTAAAGCCCGCTGCCGGCGACGAGTTCGCCGTGGCTGCCCTGCTCCACCGCCCGCCCGTCCGCCAGCGCCACCACGAGGTCGGCGTCGCGCACGGTGGAGAGCCGGTGCGCCACCACGATCGTGGTCCGCCCGCGCCGCAGACGCAGCAGCGCCTCCTGCACCGCCGCCTCGCTCTCGGCATCGAGCGAACTGGTCGCCTCGTCGAGCAGCAGGATGCGCGGATCACGCAACAGGGCGCGCGCCAGCACCACCCGCTGGCGCTGGCCGCCCGAGAGTTTTTGCCCGCCATGCCCGACCATGGTGGCGAAGCCCTGCGGCAGCGCGGCGATGAAATCCGCCGCCGCCGCGGCGCGCGCCGCCGCCGCGACATCGGCCTCGCTCGCGCCGGGGCGGCCGAGCGCGATGTTGGCGGCAATCGTGTCGTCGAACAGCCAGGCGTCCTGCCCGACATAGGCGATGGCATCGCGCAGGCTGGTCAGCGTCACCGAGCGCACGTCGGCGCCATCGACCAGCACGGCGCCGGCGGTGGCGTCGTGCAGGCGGGGGATCAGCGCCAGCGCCGTCGATTTGCCCGCCCCCGACGGCCCGACCAGCGCCAGCGTCGTCCCCGGCTCGGCAATGAAAGACAGGCCCTCCAGCCCGATCCGCCCGTCGGGGTAGCGGAACTGCACGTCGTCGAACACCACGCGCCCATGCCCCGCCGGCAGTTTCTGCGCCAGCGGGCGGTCGAGGATGTGCGGGCGCTCGTCGATCACCGCGAAGATGCGCAGCAGCCCGGCCAGCCCCTCCTGCACCGCCGAGTTCAGGCTGCCGAGCGCACGCAGCGGTTGCGCCGCCAGCAGCAGGGCGGTGACGAAACCCGTGAAATTGCCGAGCGTGCTGGCCCCGCGCGCCGCCCGCCAGCCGGCGAAGCCCAGCACCGCCGCGACCGCCAGCCCGCCCAGCACTTCCAGCAGCGGGTCGATGCGGCTGCGGCTGCGCACGATGCGCATGAGTTCGCGATAGAGGTTGGCGAACGCCGCCTCCGCCCGCCCGGTCTCCACGCTCTCCAGCCGGTAGGCGCGCACGGTGCGCGCCTGCATGAAACTCTCGGTGAGCATGGTCGCGGTCTCGCCCATGCGCGCCTGCACGTCGCCGGAGGCGCGGCGCAGGCGGCGGCCGATGCGCTGGATCGGCAGCGCGGCGAGCGGGTAGAGCGCGGCGGCGATCACGAACAGCAGCCAGTCGAGATACAGCATCGAGCCGACCAGCCCGACGATCTTGACCGCATCGCCGGCGCCGTTGACGGCGCGGATCAGCGCCTCGCGCACCGTTGCCGTGTCGGCGGTGAAGCGGGCGGCCAGCGCGGCCGGCGCGTCGCGCTCCACGCGGGCGAGGTCGGCCTGCACCAGATGGCGGAACATGCGGCCCTGCAGCCCCTGCACCACCTGCAGCACGGTGCGCTGCACCTGCACGCTCTGGCCGTACTGGGTCAGCGCCTTGAAGGTGGTGACGATCACCACCAGCACCGGCACCTGGTAGAGGATGCGCTCGTCATGGCGCTGGAACATCTCGATGGCGCGGTCGATGATGACCGGGTAGAGCGCCTGGCTGGACGCGGTCGCGGCGGTGAACAGCAGGATCAGCAGCAGCCGGCCGCGGTGCTGGCGGATGTGTTCGCGCCAGAGGCGGAACAGGAGCGGGTTCGTGGCGGCCTGGGGCAGATCGACCGGCATGGCGCCCGGCTCTAGCAGCCTCGGCCGCCCGCCGCCACGGGGCGGGCGGCGTCCGCCGCAGCGGTCGGCGCCTATGTCGATCTCGATCTGGTCGGCGACGCGCTGATCAAACTGCCGTTCGTGCGCGCGCTGCGCCACGCTTTTCCGCACGCCGAGCTGATCTGGATCGCCGGGCGCGGGCGCAGCGCCTATGCCGGGGCGCTGGCGCCGCTGATGCCGGGGCTGCTCGACCGCGTGATCGAGGAATGCGGCGTCGGCGCCGGGTTGCGCGCGGCGCTGGGCGCGCCGCGGCTCGACGTGCTGATCGACACGCAGAGCCATGTCGGCACGACGCTGGCGTTGCGCCTGCTGCGCCCGCGCCGCTTCGTCTCCGCCGCCGCGGATTACTGGCTGTCGGGCGCCCGGCCGCCGCGCGGCTATCGCAAGCCGCGGCTGCTGGTCCGCCGCCTGCTCGACCTCGCCGAGTTCGCCTCCGGCCAGCCTGCCGTGGCGGCGGGCGCGGTGGCGCTGCCCGCGGCGGCGGTGGCGCGTGCCGCGGCGCTGCTGCCGGCGGGGCCGTGCTACATTGCCCAGGTCGTCGGCGCCGGCGGGCGCCACAAGGCATGGCCGGTCGAGCGGCACGTCGCACTCGCCGAGGCCCTGCAGGCATCCGGCCGCGTGCCGGTGCTGATCCTCGGCCCCGCCGAGCACGATTTTTTTCCCGTCGCTCGCGGCCCGGCTGCCGCAGGCACGGTTCCCGTTGCAGGAAGCGGGCGGGGCGTCGGGCGTGGAACTGACCATCGCCCTCGGCGCGCGCTGCGCCGCCGCGGTCGCGGGCGATTGCGGCGGCGGGCACATGCTGGCGGCGTCGGGGGTGCCGCTGGTCTCGCTGTTCGGGCCGACCGACCCGGACAAATTCGCGCCCTTCGCGCCGCGTCTGACCATCCTGCGCGCCCAGGAATTCGGTGCGGCCGACATGGCGGCGATTCCGGTGGCGCCGGTGCTGGCCTCGATCGCGGCGGCGATCCTATCATCCGGCGGCACATGAGGGGTCGAAACATGCACCGCACGCCGTCCACGCTGTCGCGCCGCGTCCTGCTCGCGAGCGGCCTCGGCCTCGCCGCCGCCGCGCCGCGTGCCCGCGCCGCCGAGCCGTTCCGCATCGGCGTGCTGGCCGACATGTCCGGCGCCTATGCCGATGTCGGCGGCGTCAACTCGGTGGTGGCGGCGCGCATGGCGGTCGAGGATTTCGGCGGCAGCGTGCTCGGCAGGCCGATCGAGGTGCTCTCCGCCGACCACCAGAACAAGACCGACATCGGCGTCGCCATCGCGCGCGAATGGCTCGGGCCGCGCCGGGTCGGGATGATTCTCGACATGGGCAACTCGGCGATCGCGCTCGCCCTGCAAGGGCTGGTGCGCGAGGCCGACCGCGTCGCCATCCCGGTCTCCGCCGTCTCCTCCGACCTGACCGGCAAGGCGTGCTCGCCCAATTCGATCCAGTGGGCGCAGGACAACTGGTCCAACGGCGTGGCGCTGATACGCGCCCTGCGCAAGGCGGGAAAGCAGACGTTCTTCTTCGTCACCGTCGATTACTCGTTCGGCCTCTCGCTCGAGTTGGATGCGGCGGCGGAGGTGCGGCGCAGCGGCGGCAAAGTGCTCGGCGCGGTGCGGCATCCGCTGAACACCACCGATTTTTCTTCCTATCTGTTGCAGGCGCAGGCGTCGGGGGCGGACGTGGTGGTGTTCGCCTCGGCCGGCACCGACACGGTGAACGCCATCGAGCAGGCGCACGAATTCGGGCTGACGCCGCGCCAGGTGCTGACCGCGCCGTCGTTCTACCTCGCCACCGCCTACGCGATCGGGCTGGCCAAGGCGCAGGGGCTGCAGGTGATGCAGTCGTGGTACTGGGACACGAGCGACGCCACGCGCGCCTGGGCAAAACGGTTCTACGCGCGCCGCCAGCGCATGCCCAACGACGTGCAGGCCGCCGACTACTCGGCGGTCGGGCACTATCTGCGCGCGGTGGCAGCGGTCGGCAGCGACGAAGGCCGCGCGGTGGTCGCGGCGATGCGGGCCGCGCCGGTGAACGACGTTTTCACCGCCGACGGGCGCATCCGCGAGGACAACAAGATGGTGTTCACGCGCTACCTGATGCGGGTGAAGGCGCCCGCGGAATCGCACGGGACATGGGACCTGTTCGCGCTGGTCGCGGCGATCCCGCCGGATCAGGCGTTCCGGCCGGTGAGCGAGGGCGGCTGTCCGTTCGTCAAGGCGGGCTGAACCGGCTCAGCTCCGGAAAGGCAATTTCGCGTAGAGATCGGCCAGGCGAAGCTCCAGGCCGAGCATGGGCAGCGCCACGACGGCATCCAGGCCGCGCAGCACGGAGTGGCCCCACGGCGCTCCGGCCGGATCGCGGCTCCACAAAATCGCCTGCGGCTCGTCCGGGTCCAGCAGCACGATCGCCGCCAGCCGCTCGATGGCGCGATATTCCTCCAGCTTCTCGATCAGGTCGAACTCGCGGGTGGACGGCGACAGCACTTCGACGAGCAGCCGCGGATCGCTCGCGTGCAGCGCGTCGTCGTCGTCCGGGCCGCAATCGACGCCGGCATCGGGCCGCCGGACATTGCCCCCCGGCACCGCCACGGCCGTGTCAGCGGTGAAGGGCCGGCAGTCCCGATCCAGCAACTGCGCGTGCAGGGAAGCGATGACGTTGACGACGATGCGGTCGTGCCGCTGGCGCGCCCCGGTCATGGCGCGCGGCAGGCCATCGACCAACTCGTGGCGATCCGGCTGGTCGAGGTCCCATGCCAGGAACGCGCGCACCGTCATTCGAGTCAGGACGGTCGCGTGACTCAACTCCGCCGCCGGTGCGATCGCGGCACGCCCTTGCGCGAATTGAGCGTCAGCGCACCGCCGGCGAACACCAGCCCGAACCCGGTCGGCACCAGCCAGCACGGCCGCAGCAGCAGCGGCATCAGCACGTGCCCCCACAGCCAGTCGGCGCCGTGGCCGACCACGAATGCGTGCATCGCGTAGAGCAACTCGGCGTCGAACATGGCGATCAGTTGCGCCAGCGTCAGCCCCGGCGGCAGCAGCGCCGCCAGCGCGAACGCCGAAACCAGGCTCGCCGCCGCCAGCACCGCCAGCACGCGCGCCGCGATCACGTCGGCCGCCCTGCTGCGACCTGCCCCGCCGGTCATCCCGCGAAAGCGAGCATGACAGTCGTGACCGGGCGGTCACGGCACGGTGCGGGCTTCACGCGAACAGGCGCTCCTTGGTCTTGTCGGCATACATCGCGGCCACGAACTCGCCATAGCCGTTCCAGATCTGCGTCGGCACCATCTGGTCGGTGCCGATCAGCCGTTCCTCCGCCTGGCTCCAGCGCGGGTGCGGCACCGCCGGGTTGACGTTGGCCCAGAAGCCGTACTCGCTCGACTGCAGCCCCTCCCAGAAAGTCTCCGGCCGCCGGTCGGTGAACTCCACGCGCACGATCGACTTGGCCGACTTGAAGCCGTATTTCCACGGCACCGTCAGCCGGATCGGCGCGCCGTCCTGCGGCGGCATGGTCTTGCCATACATGCCCACCGACAGGAATGCCAGTTCGTTCATCGCCTCCTGCATGGTCAGCCCCTCGGTATAGGGCCAGGGATACCACGGCTTGTGCAGGCCCGGCATGGTCTTCGGATCGGCCAGCGTGGTGAACTTGAGGTAGGTTGCGCTGCCCAGCGGCTCGGCCAGCTTCACCAGGTCGGCCAGCGGGAAGCCGATCCACGGCGCCGTGAACGCCCACGCCTCGACGCAGCGGTGCCGATACACCCGCTCCTCCAGGTGCATCTGCTTCAGCAGGTCGTCGAGGCCGATGGTGCGCTTGCTCTTGACCATGCCCGCCAGTTCGATCGTCCAGGGTGCGATCTTCAGCGCCTGCGCATCGTCGGCGAGCGACTTGCCGTCGCTGAACTCGTAGAAATTGTTGTAGTGCTCGACCGCATTGGCGTCGGTCAGCGCGCGGCCGGCGACGTAGCGCGCATTCCGCGGCGCCGCCAGCGGCTTGCAGCGGCACCGGCGGCGCCGGCGGCGCGCTGCTGAACAGGCTCCAGGCGCGCGCCGGCCCGGCCGAAGCCGCGGCCAGCACGCCGGCGGCCCCGCCGGCCGCGGCGCGCCCGAGCAGCGCGCGGCGCCGCAGCACGACCGATTCCGCGGTCGCCTCCCGCTCCGGGATCTCCCAGCCTCGCCGCCGACGGATGAACATGGCCCGAGCTCCTGCTGCTGTCCTCTGCTTACGTCCCGGCAGGCGGGGCAGATGTTACTCTGCGCCGGCCGGGACGCCGCGGCAATGGCAGGACATTTGACCCCGCCCCTGCGCCCGCGCAGGATGGCGCCATGATCCTGCTCATCGACAACTACGACAGCTTCACGTTCAACCTCGTTCACTTCCTCGGCGACCTGGGCGCGCGCTGCGACGTCTATCGCAACGACCGGCTGGACGTGGCCGAAGCGCTGGCGCTGCGGCCGGAGGCGATCGTGCTCTCGCCCGGACCCTGCACGCCCAACGAGGCCGGCATCTGCCTCGACCTGATCACGGCCGCCGCCGCGGCGCGCCTGCCGCTGCTCGGCGTCTGCCTCGGCCACCAGGCGGTCGGGCAGGCGTTCGGCGGCGAAGTGGTGCGCGCGCCGGTGCCGATGCACGGCAAGGTCAGCGCCATCAGCCATCACGGCACCGACCTGTTCGCCGGGCTGCCCAGCCCGTTCCGCGCCACCCGCTACCACAGCCTGATCGTCCGCCGCGACACGCTGCCGCCCGACCTCGTCGTCACCGCCGAGACCGAGGACGGGGTCGTCATGGGCCTGCCCACCGCGCCCTGCCGATCCGCGGCGTGCAGTTCCACCCGGAAAGCATCGCCAGCGAGCACGGCCACGACCTGCTGCGCAACTTCCTTGCTCTCGCGCGCGGCGCCAATGCGCCGCCCGCCGCGGCGCGGGCCGCCTGACGGAGCTTGCCGCGTGGCCACCAACCTCAAGCCGGTGCTCGCCCGCCTCGCCACCGGCGAGACGCTGTCGGCCGCCGACGCCGAGGAAGCGTTCGGCATCATCATGTCCGGCGAGGCGACGCCGGCGCAGATCGCCGGGCTGCTGATGGCGATGCGGGTGCGCGGCGAGACCGTCGCCGAACTGACCGGCGCGGTGGCGGCGATGCGCGCACGCATGCTCGCCGTCGAGGCGCCGGAGGGCGCGATCGACGTCTGCGGCACCGGCGGCGACAATGCCGGCACGCTGAACGTTTCCACCGCCGTCACCTTCGTGCTCGCCGGCCTCGGCGTCCCGGTCGCCAAGCACGGCAACCGCGCGCTGTCCTCGCGCACCGGCGGGGCCGACGTGCTGGCGGCGCTGGGCGTCAACGTCGATGTGCCGGTCGAGCGGCTGGCCGGCGTGCTGCGCGCCGCCAACTGCGTCTTCCTGTTCGCCCCGCGCCACCACGCGGCGCTGCGCCACGCCGCCGGCCCGCGCGTCGAGCTGGGCACGCGCACCATCTTCAACCTGCTCGGCCCGCTGGCCAACCCGGCGCGCGTGCGCCGCCAGCTGATCGGCGTGTTCGACCCGCGCTGGGCGCGGCCGATGGCCGAAACCCTCGGCGCGCTCGGCACCGCATGCTGCTGGGTGGTGCATGGCGAGGGGCTGGACGAACTCACCGTCGCCGGCGAGAACCACGTCATCGCGTTCCGCGACGGCGTTGTCCGCTCCTTCACCGTGACCGCGGAGGATGCCGGCCTGCCGCGCTCGCCGGCGAGTGCCATCCGCGGCGGCGAGGCGGCGGTGAACGCGGCGGCGCTCGGGGCGTTGCTGCGAGGAGCAGCCGGGCCGTACCGCGACACCGTGCTGCTGAACGCCGCCGCCGCCCTGATCGTGGCCGACCGCGTCGAGGATCTGCGCGCCGGCGTTGCCCTGGCGGCGTCGTCGATCGACGGCGGCGCGGCGCTCGCGGCGTTGGAGACCCTGCGCAGGGAAACCGCATGACCGCCTCGTCTGCCGCCCGCTCCGCCCCGACCGGCCTCGACACGCTCGCCAGCATCTGCGCCGACACGCGCGCCGAGGTGGCGCGCCGCCGCGCCGTCACGCCGCTGGAGGCGATGCGCGCCCGCGCCGAGGCCGCCGGCCCGCCGCGCGGTTTCGGCCGCTCCCTGATGGAGACCACCGCCGCCGGCCGGTTCGCGCTGATCGCCGAGATCAAGAAGGCCTCGCCCTCCGGCGGCCTGATCCGCCCCGACTTCGACCCCGCCGCGCTGGCGCGCGCCTATCGCGACGGCGGGGCGACGTGCCTGTCGGTGCTGACCGAGGCGCCGCATTTCCAGGGCCACCCCGAGCACCTGCGCGCCGCCCGAACCGCCGTCGACGCTGCCGGTGCTGCGCAAGGATTTCATCCTCGACCCGTGGCAGGTCTACGAGAGCCGCGCGATGGGTGCCGACTGCATCCTGCTCATCATGGCGGCGCTGGACGACCAGCGCGCCGTCGAGCTGGAAAACGTCGCCCGCGCGCTCGACATGGACGTGCTGGTCGAGGTGCATGACGCGGGCGAGCTGCAGCGCGCGCTCGGCTTGCAGACAAAACTGATCGGCATGAACAACCGCAACCTGAAGACGCTGCAGATCGACCTGAGCATCAGCGTCGAGCTGGCGCCGAGCGTGCCGCCCGACCGCTTCCTGATCGCCGAGAGCGGGCTGCGCAGCCACGCCGACCTGGAACGGCTGGCGGCGCTGGGCGTGCATTGCTTCCTGGTCGGCGAGTAGCCTGATGCGCCAGCCGGACGTGACCGCTTCCTGCCGCGCGCTGCTCGAAGGATGAGCGCGCTCACGCATTTCGACGCGGCCGGCCGCGCCGTCATGGTCGATGTCGGCGGCAAGCCCGAGACCGCGCGCGCTGCCACCGCCGCCGCGCGCGTGGTGATGCAGCCCGCGACGCTGCGCATGATCGTCGAGGGCGCGGCGCGCAAGGGCGACGTGCTCGGCGTGGCGCGGCTCGCCGGCATCATGGCGGCCAAGCGCACCGCCGAGCTGATCCCGCTCTGCCATCCGCTGCCGCTGACCGCGGTGACGCTCGACCTGGCGCCGGAGGGCGAGGATGCGGTGGCGATCACGGCGACCGTGCGCACCACCGGGCGGACCGGCGTGGAGATGGAGGCGCTGACCGCGGCGAGCGTGGCGGCGCTGACGGTGTACGACATGTGCAAATCGGTGGATCGCGGCATGCGCATCGAGGGGGTGCGCGTGCTGGCCAAGTCGGGCGGCAAGTCCGGCGATTTCCGGCAGGACTGAGCATGATTTCAGTCGCCGAGGCGCGCGCCCGCATTTTGGCCGGACTGCGCCCGACCGAGACCGAGATCGTGCATCTTGCCGAGGCGTGGGGCCGCGTCGCCGCCGCGCCGCTGCTCGCGCGGGTGACGCAGCCGCCGCAGGACGTCTCGGCGATGGACGGTTTTGCGCTGCGCGCCGAGGACGGGGCGCAGGGCGCGCGGCTGCGCATCGCCGGCTCGGCGCCGGCCGGGCATCCGTGGACGGGCACGCTGCAAGCGGGCGAGGCGCTGCGCCTGTTCACCGGCAGCATCATGCCGGCGGGCGCCGATGCGGTGCTGTTGCAGGAGGACGCGGACGAGGCCGATGGCATCGTCACCGTGCGCGAGCGCGTCGCCGCCGGCCGCCATGTCCGCCGCGCCGGGCAGGATTTTGCCGCGGGCGACGTGCTGATCCCGGCCGGCCGGCGGCTGACGGCGCGCGATGTCGGGCTGGCGGCCTCGGGCAACCTGCCCTGGCTCGCGGTGCATCGCCGGCCGCGCGTGGCGATCCTGGCGACCGGCGACGAGATCGCGCTGCCCGGCGAGCCGATCCCGCCCGGCGGCATCGTCAGTTCCAACGCGCATGCGCTCGCCGCCTTCGTGCGCGCCGCCGGCGCCGAGCCGCTGGTGCTGCCGATCGCGCCCGACGATGTGGACGCGATCGCCGCCGCGGCGTCGGTTCCCGCCGACCTGCTGGTGACCACCGGCGGCGCCAGCGTGGGCGCGCACGACCTGGTGCAGCAGGGGCTCGGGCGGCGCGGACTGGCGCTGGATTTCTGGAAGATCGCGATGCGGCCCGGCAAGCCGCTGATGTTCGGCCGCATGGGTGCCACGCCGGTGCTCGGCCTGCCCGGCAACCCGGTCTCCGCGCTGGTCTGCGCGGTGCTGTTTCTGCACCCGGCGCTGGCCCGCCTCGGCGGGCCTGCCGGACGCGGCGCTGCCGACCGAGACGGCGCGGCTCGGCGCCGCCTTGCCGGAGAACGACCGCCGCGCCGACCATCTGCGCGCGCGGCTTGCGCCGGGCGAGGACGGCAGGCCGGTCGCCACCGCGTTCGCGCGGCAGGATTCGGCGCTGCTGCGGCTGTTCGCCGAGGCCGATGCGCTGATCCTGCGCGCGCCGCACGCGCCCGCGGCGGCGGTCGGGGACACCGTTGAGATCGTCCGGCTGGCCACGCTCGGCATCTGATGCCGTCCCGCGGGGGGCCGTGGCCGATTGGTTCCCCCGCGACATCGTGGTATAGGCATCCAGCGAACGGCGCAGCCTGTCGCCGTCCATGCCGCATCCGGGAGGGAAACGAAGTGAAGCTCTACATGCATCCCGCATCGACCACCAGTCGCGCGGTGGCGCTGTTCATCGCCGACAACAAGCTTCCGGTCGATCTGCAGGTCGTGGACCTGTTCACCGGCGAGCACATGCGCGAGCCGTACATCTCGATCAATCCGAACAAGATGGTGCCGACGCTCGACGATGACGGCTTCATCCTGACCGAGAGCTCCGCGATCCTGAAGTATCTGGCGGAAAAATTCGATCTGCCGGCCTACCCGAAGGAATTGCGCAGGCGCGCCCGCGTCAACGAGGTCATGGACTGGTTCAATTCCAACCTGTATCGCGACTACGGCTACGGGCTGATCTACCCGCAGGTTTTCCCGACCCACAAGCGGCCGTCCGACGAGGCTCACCGCGCGACCATCGACTGGGGCAAGGAGAAGACGCAGGGCTGGCTGCCCGTGCTGAACGACCACATCATCGGTGCGCACAAATACGTCTGCGGCGACGAGATCACCATCGCCGACTATTTCGCGGTGGCCATCATGCAGGCCGGCGAACTGGTGGGCTGCGACTTCGCTTCCTACCCGAATATCGCGCGCTGGCTGGCGACGATGAAGGCGCGTCCGAGCTTCGACAAGGTCTATGAGGTGGTCCGCGGCTTCGCCGCATCGCTGAAAGGCCAGGAGTTCGTCGCGGTCGCCTGACGCGCCGCGCGGCGGCTGCCCGGCACCGGAGCGACAACGAGAGGAGCACGTCCGTGATCAAGGGACTTCACCACAACGCCTATCGCTGCCGCGATTCGGAGGAGACCCGGAAGTTCTACGAGGGGTTTCTCGGGCTGCCGCTCGCCGGCGCGCTGCGCATCAACGCCACCAAGACCGGCCGCTTCACCGACGTCCTGCACACGTTCTACCGCCTCGACGACGGCTCCTATCTCGCCTTCTTCGAGGCGCCGGACCGGCCGTTCGAGTTCAAGGAGCAGCACGACTTCGACCTGCACATCGCGCTCGAAGTCGATGGCGACGTGCTCAAGCGGTTTCTTGACAAGGGCAAGCGCGGAAGGCCGCGACGTGCGCGGCGTCTCCGATCACGGCTTCATCCACTCGATCTACTTCCGCGACCCCAACGGCTACGTGATCGAGCTGACCGCCAAGGAGCCGGACCACGACGAGGCGATGGACCCGAAGCGCAACAACGCCGGACAGATCCTGACGCAGTGGCAGGCGGACAAGCAGCACGCCTAGCCGATCGCATCGGGTCGCCGAACATGCAGAGCTCCCAGGCGCGCATCCTGACGACCCACACCGGCAGCCTGCCGCGGCCGGCGGCGTTGCACGCGCTCTACGTGCGGCGCGAACAGGGCGAGGCGGTGGACGCCCCGGCGCTTGCCGCCGCGGTCGCCGCGGCGCTGCGCTGGGTGGTTCCGTGGCAACTCGCCGCGGGCATCGACGTCGGCAATGACGGCGAGCAGCAGCGCGAAGGGTTCTTCCTGCACGTCCGCCATCGCATGAGCGGCTTCGGCGGCAGTTGGCGGCGCTCGCCGCGCGGCGATGTCGAACGCTACCCGGCGTTCAAGCGTGCGTTCGAGGCGCATCTCGCCGGCAAGCAGGCGGTCGGCAATTTCGCGCCGCCGAAAGCGGTCGGCGATATCCGCTACACCGATGCCTCGCTGGTGCATGCCGAATGCCGCGAATTCCGCCAGGTGCTGTCCGAACGGCAGGACGGCTTCGCCGAGGCGTTCCTGACCGCGCCTTCGCCGGGGATCGTCGCCGCGGCGATGCGCAATGACTATTACGACACCGAAGACGCCTATATCGCCGCCCTGACGCGGGCGCTGCGCGTCGAGTACGAAGCGATCGTGGGCGAGGGATTCCTGCTCCAGCTCGATTGCCCCGATCTGGCGCTGGAACGGCATGTCTCGTTCCAGGATCGGCCGTTGCACGACTTCCTGGGCTTCGCCGAGAAGATCGTGGCGGCGATCAACGACGCGCTCGAACGCATTCCGCGCGAGCGCGTGCGCATGCATGTCTGCTGGGGCAACTACGAGGCGCCGCACGATTGCGACGTGCCCCTGCCCGAGATTCTGCCGATCCTGCGCGAGGCGCGGGTCGGCGCGCTGGTGCTGCCGTTCGCCAATCCGCGCCACGCCCACGAAATCCGCTGCCTGAAGCAGATACCGCTCGCGGCCGACCAGGTCATCGTCGCCGGCGTGATCGACCCGCTGACCAATTTCGTCGAGCACCCGGAGCTTGTGGCGGAGCGTCTTGAGCAGGTCGCGCAGGCGGTCGGTGATCCGCGCCGGGTGATGGCCGGGGTGGACTGCGGCTTCGACACCTCGGCCGGGATGGGCCGGGTGACCGAGGACGTCGTCTGGGCCAAGCTGAAGGCGCTGAGCGAGGGCGCGCGCCTCGCCTCGGAGCGGCTGTTCGGGCCGGCAGGGAGCCGCCAACGAAACGCTTGACGGCGCGAGGGGAACCAACCTAGAACACGGCGTCCGTTGCCGCTTTGTTCGCACCTGCTGCCCACCCCTTGCTGCCCGGAGGCGTCCGCATGCTGACCCGCAAGCAGCACGAGCTGCTGACCTTCATCGACCACCACCTGAAATCCACCGGCTTCTCGCCCTCCTTCGAGGAAATGAAGGAGGCGCTGCAGCTGCGCTCGAAATCCGGCATCCACCGGCTGATCTCGGCGCTGGAGGAGCGCGGTTTCTTGCGCCGCCACCACCACCGCGCCCGCGCGCTGGAAGTGGTGCGGCTGCCCGAGGACCTGTCGGCCCGCGCCGCCGGCGGGCGCGGTCGCGGCCGAGCCTGCCGGCTTCGCGCCCAACGTCATCCGCGGCGATTTCAGCACGCGCCTGCCCGGGGTGCGCGCCGCCAACGAGGCCGGGGCGGTGCAGTTGCCGCTCTATGGCCGCATCGCCGCCGGCCTGCCGATCGAGGCGCTGCGCGACAACGGCACGCAGGTCGAGGTGCCGATGGCGCTGCTGGGCGCCGGCGAGCACTACGCGCTGGAAGTCGCCGGCAATTCGATGGTCGATGCCGGCATCCTCGACGGCGACACGGTCGTCATCCGCCGCGGCGAGACCGCCGAGAACGGGCAGATCGTGGTGGCGCTGGTCGATGACAGCGAGGTCACGCTGAAGCGCCTGCGCCGCCGCGGCAACTCGATCGCGCTGGAGCCGGCCAACCGCAGCTACGAGGCGCGCATCCTGCCCCCCGACCGGGTGAAGGTGCAGGGACGGCTGGTGGCGCTGCTGCGCCGCTACTGACCCGGCGGCGCCACCCAGGGCCGCGCGCCGCGCGCCGCCCGGTCGGACAGCACGCGCACGCCGTCCGACTCCAGCCAGACCGCATAGGCGCCGTTGCGCCAAAGACCAAAACGGTCGATCCGCACCGGCCCCGGCGGCGGGCAGGCGAGCCGGATCGGCTCCAGGCTCGCCAGCAGGTCGGCCGAACAGGCGTCCGCCGGCGGGTCCGCCAGCACGAGCATCGCGACCGGCCCGCCCGGACGACGGCGCAGCGTGCAGGCGGCGTCGGTGCAGGCCAGCCCGCCCTCCGGCCGGTCCGGCAGCGCGCGCGGCGACCCGGCGGCCCACATGCGGCGCCAGGCATCCAGCGTGAAGCCGGAGGAGCCTGACCGCTCCTGCACATACATCGCCCCGTTGGCATGCACCCCGGCGAGCCGCCCGTCGGCCGCCAGCAGCAGGTCGGGCGGGCGGACGAACGCCGGCGCGGCCAGGCCGAGCAGGATCACCGGCACGCCCGCCAGCCGCACCCGCGTCCGCCACAGCCCGAGCCACGCCATCCCCAGCGCCAGCACCGCCAGCCCCCAGGCGGGCGCGTGCGGCACCGCGAACACCGCTGCCGGCAGGGCGGCGACCGTGCGGGCGATCCACAGCACCGCCGCGACCCCCCACCCCATCGGCAGCAGCGCCAGCGCCTCCAGGTGCAGCGGCATCAGCGCCAGCGCGATCAGCCCCGCCGGCATGATCCACAGCGCCGTCAGCGGCACCGCCGCGACGTTGGCGAGCACGTTGTAGAGCTGCACCTGCCCGAAATGATACGCCGCGAACGGCGCCGAGGCGGTGCCGGCCAGAAAGCTGGTCAGCGCCAGCGCCGCCAGGTGGTGCAGCCACCGGCCGCGCACGCGCAGCCGGGCCAGCGCCGGCCGCAGCGCCTCGTAGCCGGCGATCAGCGCCAGCACCGCGGAAAAGCTCATCTGGAAGCTGACGCCCATCGCCTGCGCCGGCGCGATCAGCAGCAGCGCGGCCATCGCCAGCGCCAGCCCGCGCAGCGACACCGCCCGCCGGCCGAGCACCACGCCGAGCGTCACCAGGCAGGCCATCGCGAAACTGCGGATGATCGGCACATGGGCGCCGGTCAGCAGCATGTAGAACCCGCCCGCCGTCAGCGCCGCCACCGCCGCGATCGGCTTGGTCGGCCAGTGCAGCGCCGCCCGCTCCCACGCCGCCAGCGCCATGCGTACGGCGCCGAAGGCCAGCCCCATGACGATGCCGATATGCAGCCCGGCGATCGCCAGCAGATGCGCCAGCCCGGAATCGCGGAACGCCGCCCGGTCGGCCTCCGGGATCGCGGCGGTGCTGCCGGTGAGCAGGGTGGCGCAGATCGCGCCCCGGTCGTCCGGCAGCACGGCGGCGATGCGCGCGGCGATGGTCTCGCGCAGCGCCTGCAGCCGCCCGCCGATCCCGCCCGGCGGCGCGTGCGCCACCACCGCCACGCGCGTCAGCGCATAGCCGTAGGCGCCGAGGCCGGCGAAGTAGGCGTCGCGCTGCAAGTCCCAGCCGCCCGGAAAGGCCGGCGGCTGCGGCGGCATCAGGCGGGCGCGCAGCCGCAGCACGTCGCCGGCCTGCGGCAGCGCCGGGTCTTCGGCGCGCAGCCGGATGCGCACGCGCCTGGCCTCCGGCGCACCGTCGTCGAAGCGCGGCGTGTCGATGGTGACGCGCATGCCCTCGGGCAGCGGCTCGACCGCGCGGGCCTGGCCGATCACCAGCGTGCCGCGCCGCGGCACGTGCATCAGCGGGGGAGCCTGGCGCGCCGCGAACTGCGCCGCGGCGAAGCCGAGCGCCGCGGCAACGGTGCAGAGCGCGACCGCGCGCGGCCCCTGCCACCGCCAGCCCGCCGCCAGCAGCGCCAGCGCGGCAAGGAGGGAAAACGGCCCGGCCCGCGCCGGCGGCTCGGCGAGCAGCGCGAAATACGCCGCATTGCCGGCGACCATGAACACCGGCAGCCACAGCGCGAACCGGCCGCGCTCGGCCGCCACCCAGTCGAGCAGCGCCGCGGCAACGGCGTCACGCCACGCCGGCCGCGCGAACGAAAAAAACGCCAGGCCGCCCGACATGCGGCACCATTACGCCGGCGTGGCTCAACACGCCATCGCCGCGCGTGCTACAGGCGCGCGCATGACCGTCCGCACCCGCTTCGCCCCCAGCCCGACCGGCATGCTGCATATCGGCGGCGCCCGCACCGCGCTGTTCAACGAGCTGTTCGCCCGCCACCACGGCGGCGAGTTCCTGCTCCGCATCGAGGACACCGACCGCGAGCGCAGCACCGCCGAGGCGACGCAGGTGATCCTCGACGGGCTGGCCTGGCTCGGCCTCGCGCCCGACCAGCCGCCGGTGTTCCAATCGACGCGGCAGGCGCGGCACGCCGAGGTGGCGTTGCAGATGCTCGCGGCCGGGCAGGCGTATCGCTGCTGGTGTACGCCCGACGAGCTGCGCGAGATGCGCGAGCGCGCGCTGCGCGAGGGCCGCCCGCCGCGCTATGACGGGCGCTGGCGCGACCGCGACCCGGCCGAGGCGCCGCCGGGCGTCGCGCCCGCCATCCGCCTGCGCGCGCCGCGCGACGGCGAGACCGTGGTGCATGACCTCGTGCAGGGCGAAGTGCGTGTCGCCAACGGCGAACTCGACGACATGATCATCCTGCGCGGCGACTTCACGCCGACCTATCTGCACGCGGTCGTGGTGGACGACCACGACATGGCGATCACGCACGTGATCCGCGGCGACGACCACCTGACCAACACGTTCCGCCAGTTGCAGGTGTATCGCGCGATGGGCTGGGCGCCGCCGGCATTCGCGCACATCCCGCTGATCCACGGCGCCGACGGCGCGAAACTGTCGAAGCGGCACGGCGCGGTCAGCGTGCTGGAATTCCGCGAGCAGGGGTTTCTGCCCGAGGCGGTCTGCAACTATCTGCTGCGGCTCGGCTGGGCGCACGGTGACGCGGAGATTCTTTCGCGCGCGGAGGCGATCCGGCTGTTCGACCTGGACGGCGTCGGGCGGGCGGCGGCGCGGATGGACTATGCCAAGCTGACGCACCTCAACGGCGTCTGGCTGCGCGCCGCCGACGATGCGCGGCTGACGCAGGACGTGTTGTCCCGGCTCGCGCACCGGACGGAGCTGGCGCTGGGCACGGATGCGATGCACCGCATCCGCACGCTGATGCCGGCGCTGAAGGAGCGGGCAAAGACGCTGGCGGAGCTTGCCGATTCCGCGGCGTTCCTGGCGCATCCACTGCCGCTGCCGATGGAGCCGAAGGCGGCGGCGCTGCTGACGCCGGAGGCGCGGCTGATGCTGCGCGAGTTGGCGGACGCGCTGGCGGCGACGGATTTTTCCGCGCCCGCGGTCGATGCGGCGCTGCGCGCCTTCGCCGAGGCACACGGAAAGAAACTCGGCCAGGTGGCACAGCCCCTGCGCGCCGCGCTGACCGGCAGCACCACCAGCCCCCCGATCGACGCCACGGTGGCGGCGCTGGGGCGGGAGGAAGTGCTGGCGCGCATCGCGGCCGCCCTCTCCCCGTCCTGACGGGTGGATTTGCGACGGTCCGTTCTGGAGCGGCGAGGCCAAAAACCGGACGTTCGTCCAGTGGCCCTATCTGGCCGGGAGAGGAATGGCAGGTTTCAGACACATCAGACGAAAAGTGACCATTCCCCGACTTCGCCCTGCCAGTAAATTTCGCCCCATAGCGGTCGTTCGTTAGGCGCGCGCACTGGAGCCGTGCATGTGCTAATTGGCTGTTGCTCCGCTGGCGACATCACGGTCCAAACCGGGGCCTTGATGTCGCGAAACCGGCTTTGGGGGAAAATTCGGCTGACAAGGAGAGATTTGTTGGATAACTGGACTTGGGGTCTGTCGCTTATCGCGCTGACCATAGCTGTCCACGCGACAGGCGTAACGTTCATGGTGTCCGTGCTGCATGGTTTCCGGGTTCGGCTAGCGAGCCGGAGCCTTGGTTTACCCCATGTGATCGCAATCGTGATTGCCGCGTTCACTGCGATGGGACTGCTGCTGGCTGTGCTGCACGGGATAGAGGCGGCGCTCTGGGCGGCGGCGTATTTGTGGCTTGGCGCGCTCGGTTCGCCTGGAGCTGCGATCCTCTACTCTGTCGACTCGATGGCCACGCGAGGCGCCTCGGGGTTGATGCTGCAGCCGCACTGGCAGATGATGGGCGCGCTGGAGGCAGCCGACGGCATGCTGCTGTTCGGTATCAGCACGGCGTTCATTTTCACGGTGATGCAATTCTACTACCAACACCTTGTGCTTCTTGAGGGCCTGGGCGGCTCCGTCAAAGCCAGATAAGCCCTGACCGATCGGCCCGCCGACGCGTGAGGACCTGTCCCTCGCCCGATCGCCGAAACCGGCACTCAAGCGGTTCGGCAAGCGTAGCCCGGACACCAAAACTTCGTAGGGCGGGTGCAACCCGCCGACGCAACGTTTCCCGGCGAGATGTTGCGTGATGCGCCACGGCGGTGGCAAGCCGCGAACCGCGGAGGCGGCATCGACGGTGCCGTATGCGGCTTGCGTCGGCGGGTTGCACCCGCCCTACAAGGGGTCGGCGGTCCGGGCTACGCTCGCTGCGGTTCTACGTTCGCGGCAATCGGTTCGTCAGCGGTCCACAGGCGCTCAATAGATGAGAGAACCAACCGTGCGGGTGGGGGGCTGGTCAGCCCGTGTCCGCCGGTCCTTGGAACCTGGATCATAAGCCGAGCGTCGGAACCTGGATCATAAGGCGAGCGTCCCATGACATCCTCCCCTTCGGCCACTATCGCCCGGTGGAATTGGGCTCTCGGCTATTCACGGAACTGAAGGGGAACGTGTGATTTTCGGCCGGTCGGCTTCGGGATGCGCCGACCCTTGGAGGCGGCCGAGGTATCTTTCCGGTCAGGACGAGTAGTATCTTTCCGGTCAGGACGAGTGGTGGCCTTTCGACGCCGTCCGTTTCGTCCCCTTGCAACGGGTGCCCGACATGACCGAGCAAAGCAACAAGCCAGGTTCGATCAATGCGCAACCGACAGCGAATGGAGATGCTTCGGCTGCCCACGACGCGAAATCCGCGCAGACACCGCCGGAGTCCCGCCCCGTGCCGCAGGAGGCCCGAAAGGCTACGCGGAAGCGAAAGCTTCTGGCCGGTGTGCTCGGTGTTGCTGTCCTGGCGGTTCTCCTCGTGTTCGGCATCCCGTGGGTCGAGGAGATGCTCAACACCGTCTCCACGGACGACGCATACGTGAATGGGCACGTGACGTTTGTTGCGCCCCGCGTGGCAGGACAGATTTCCCGCGTTCTGGTGGATGACAACAACCGTGTGCGCAAGGGAGATCTCCTCGCCGAGTTGGACAAGGAGCCGTACCGGGTTGCGGTCTCCGAGAAGCAGGCAGCGGTCGACACCGCGAAAGCAGACCTGCAAGCAGCCACCGCGGCGGCGCGCGCGATCGAAGCGCAGGCAATGAGCCGGCGCTGGAACCTGCAACACGCCGTGGAGGATGTCGACAACCAGGTCGCGCTGCTGCACGCGCGGGTCGCCGATGTCGACAAGAGCAAGGCCGCACTGGCGCTGGCGCAGCTTGAATTCGATCGGGCGCGAGCAGCTCGTCGCCAGGGACGATGTGCCGCGTGAGGTGTACGACCAGCGGCAAGCGGAGCTGACGACGGCTGGCGCGGAACTCGCCCAGACCCTGGCCGAAGTCTACCAGATCCGCGTCTCGCTGGGGCTGCCGGCGCAACCTGACGGGGGCGGCGATCTCGGCCAGGTGCCGCCCGATCTCGACGAGACCTTTTCGTCCGTCCTCGAGGCGCAGGCGGAGCTCATTCAGAGTGCCGCGCAGCTCGGCGTCGTGCACTCGTTCGACCAGGGTCCGAAAGCGATGCTCGACCAGTTCTATAAACTGGGCGACGTCGACACCACGTTCGCCCAGTACGCGGCCAATGCCCCGGCCGTCAAGCAGGCCGAGGCGAAACTCGAAGCCGCCAAGCGCGATCTCGCGCAGGCCGAACTGAATCTTCGTTACTGCGATATCACCGCGGAGATCGACGGCGTCGTCACGCGGCGCAACGTCAATCCGGGCAACTATGTTCAGGTCGGCCAGAACCTGATGGCGATTCGCTCGCTCAACGAAATCTGGGTTGACGCCAACTTCAAGGAAACGCAGTTGCGCGACCTGCGCATCGGGCAGCCCGTCGATCTGCACGTCGACATGTACGGCGGCAAGCACATCTTCAAGGGCCGGATCTCCGGCTTTACCGAGGGAACCGGATCGACCCTGGCGTTGCTGCCGCCCGAGAACGCCACGGGCAATTTCATCAAGGTGGTCCAGCGGTTGCCGGTCCGGATCGATCTCGTCGATTACAACGCCGATCAGACACCTCTGTTCATCGGCACCTCGGTCGTTCCCTACGTCTATATCAACAAGCCGCCAACCGGACCCGATGCCGGGAAGTTTCTCCAGACCTATGTGCCGCAGTCTCCGAGCCCTGGTCCGGCCGCCAGCGCGTCGGGCACCAGGCAATGACCGGCGCGGTACTGTCGTCGACGCCCCTGAACTCCCGATCCCGCGCGGCGATAAACCCCTGGGTCGTCGCCGCTGTTGTCGTGGTGCCGACCTTCATGGAGGTGCTCGACACCACGATCGCGGTCGTGGCGCTGCGCTATATCGCGGGCGGGCTGTCGGCCACGGTCGATGACGGCGAATGGGTCATCACCAGCTACCTTGCCGCCAACGCGATCATCCTGCCCATCACCGGCTGGCTGATCGCGCATCTTGGGCGCCGCAACTATTTCCTGCTTTCCATCGCCGTATTCACCCTCGCCTCGGGGCTGTGCGGCATGGCCACGAGTCTCGGCCAACTGATCCTGTTCCGCGTGCTCCAGGGTCTTGCCGGCGGTGGTCTTCAGCCGTCGAGCCAGGGCGTGCTGCTGGACGCCTTCCCGGTCGAGCGGCAAGGCATGGCCATGACGCTGTTCGGCCTGGCCGCGCTGATCGCGCCCGTCGTCGGTCCGACGCTCGGCGGCTGGATAACCGACAGCTACTCCTGGCGGTGGGTGTTCTGGATCAACGTCCCCGTCGGCCTCCTGGCCCTGGGTGCGTGTGCCATCACGCTCCGGGATCCCGATTACCTCACGGCACAGCGCACGGAGTTGCGGAAGCGACCGTTCAGCTTTGACGGCGTTGGCCTGTCGCTGCTGGTCATCGTCATCGTCTGTTGGGAGGTGATGCTCAGCAAGGGCCAGGAATGGGACTGGCTGGGCGACCCGTTCTGGCGTGTGCAGACGCTGGCGATCTTGTTCGCCGTGGGCCTGGCCGGGCTGATCTTCTGGGAACTGCGCCATCCGAGTCCGGTGGTCAATTTCCGGCCGTTGCGAGAGCGGAATTTCGCCGCCTGCTGCATCATCATCTTTTGCGCCTACGCGGTGCTGTATGCTGCCAGCACCTCGTTGCCTGCCTTGCTCCAGTCGCTGTTCGGCTACGATGCACTGAGCGCCGGACTGGTCATGTCGCCGGCCGGCTTCTTTGCCGTCGTCACCATGCCGTTCGTGGGGCGCGCGCTCGGTCGTGGAACCGATGCGCGGTGGGTGATTGCCGCGGGTCTGCTTGACCATGGCCGCGGGGAATTACTGGATGTCGCAGATGAACCTGGACATCAGTCCGGGGCAGGCCGTCTGGCCGCGGGTGGTGCTGATCATCGGGCTGGCGATGTGCTTCGCCCCGGCAAACGTGGCGGCTTACCTCTATACGCCGGTCGCGCTGCGCGGGGCGGCGGTCGGCCTGTTGAGCCTGCTGCGCAACGAGGGCGGCAGCGTCGGGACCTCGCTGGCGCAGACGATGCAGGAGCGCCGTGACCAGTTCCACAGCCTCCGTCTTGGCGAATGGCTCGATCCCTTCAACGCGGCTGCGCGTTCCTTCCTTGATCAGGCTTCCGGACCGTTCCTGCAGCAGACCGGCGATCCGGTCGCCGCGCAGCAACTGGCCTTGCAGGCGCTCGCAAACCTGCGCGAGCAACAGGCATCGGCGCTCGCCTACTTCGATGTGTTCTGGGTGCTGGCCGTTGTCATGGTCGCGCTTGTGTTCGTTGTGCTGCTGATGAAACGCTCCGTCGCAGAGAAAGGCGCTCGGATCGGATCCGAGTAGTATCAACCGGCCGAACTGCCGGCCCTTCCGCTCCCGACCAAGCCTGGCCTTGGGCGGAATATCCCGCTTGCCCAGCCCACCGCCGGCCGTGTTAGTATCCCTGTCGTGCCACCCTCCGCTCCCCCCGCCCTGGCCGACCGCTTCGCCTGTCTGGTCGAGGGGCTGCGCCGCGTCCTCGCCGCGCGCGGCACCGGCCTGGGCCTCGCCGGGCCGCTGATCGCCCTGCTCTGGTCGCGGCTGCACCGCACCACCGTCCGGTTCGCCCGCCTCGCGGAAAAGGTCCGGGCCGGCACGCTGCCGCCGCCGCGCCGCCGCGCGCGCTCCCCCCGCCCGGCCCAACCCCCGCCGCCCCGGCTGCCACGCGGCTTCGCCTGGCTCGCTGCGCCGGCTGCCGCAGGCCGCCGCCGCCGCCTCGCAGTTGCAGTACCTGCTCGCCGATCCCGCCACCGCCGACCTGCTCGCCGCCGCGCCGCAGGCCGGGCGGCTGCTGCGCCCGCTCTGCCGGATGCTGGGGGTCCGCCCGCCGCCCCTCCTGCGCCCCCCGCCGCCCGTCCGGCCTGCGGCCGTCCGGCCGGCGGCCCCGTCCCGCCCCGCCGTCCGTCCCCGGCCGCCGCCGGTCGCGCGGCCCCGCCTCCGCCCGCCGCCCGTCTTCCTGCCGCCCGTCTCCCGCGCCCCGCCCGTTCGGGCGTGACCGCGCGGCGCCCCCGCACGGCCTGACTGTTCCGGATAGGGAACATGCGCGGCCGACGCCGCCCTGGCAAATCAGCCCCGCCCGAAGCTAACCTCCCGCCTCGGCCCGAACGGGGAAAACGCGCACGTGCATCCGACGATGCGACACCTGCTGGCGATCGAGGGCATGCACCCGCCGCAGATCGCCGCGCTGCTCGATCTCGCGGAAAGCTACGTGCTGCTCAACCGCTCCGGCAAAACCCCGCGCGACCGGCTGCGCGGGCGCACGCTGATCAACCTGTTCTTCGAGGACTCCACGCGCACCCGCACGAGTTTCGAACTCGCCGGCAAGCGGCTCGGCGCCGACGTGATCAACATGACCGTCGCGACCTCCAGTCGTGAACAAGGGCGAGACGCTGCTCGACACCGCGGCGACGCTGAACGCGATGAACTGCGACCTGCTGGTGGTGCGCCACGCCGCCTCCGGCGCGCCGGCCTTGCTGGCGCAGAAAGTCGATGCCGCCGTCATCAACGCCGGCGACGGCACGCACGAACACCCGACCCAGGCGCTGCTCGATGCGCTCACCATCCGCCGCCATCGCGGCACGCTGGAGAACCTGATTGTCGCGATCTGCGGCGACGTGCTGCATTCGCGCGTGGCGCGCTCCAACATCCATCTGCTCGGCGCGATGGGGGCGCGCGTGCGCCTGGTCGGCCCGCCGACCTTGATGCCCGCCGCGGTCGAGCGGCTCGGCGCCGACGTGTTCCACGACATGGCTTCGGGGCTGGCCGGGGCCGACGTGGTGATGATGCTGCGGCTGCAGCAGGAGCGCATGACGCGCGGCCTGGTGCCGAGTGCCCGCGAGTATTTTCGTTTCTACGGCCTCGACATGCAGAAGCTCGCTTATGCCCGGCCGGATGCGCTGGTGATGCACCCGGGCCCGATGAACCGCGGCGTCGAGATCGACAGCGCCGTGGCCGACCACCCGACCCGCAGCGTCATCCGCGAGCAGGTGGAGATGGGGGTGGCCGTGCGCATGGCGGTGCTGGACGTGCTGTCGCGGGTCGGCGCCAACGCATGACCGGTCTTCTGTTCGTCAACGTCCGCCTGCTCGACCCGGCAAGCGGCCTCGATGCGCCGGGCGAACTGTTCGTGCGCGATGGGGTGATCGCCGATCTCGGCGCCGGTCTTGGCCGGCCGGACGGGGTGGCGATGCTGGACGGCTTCGGGGCGGTGCTGTGTCCGGGCCTCGTCGATATGCGCGTCGATCTCGGCGAGCCGGGCGGGGAGCACCGCGAGACCGTCGCCTCGGCGGCGCTGGCGGCGGCGGCGGGCGGCATCACCACGGTGGCGGCGCTGCCCGACCGCAGCCCGGCGATCGACGACCCCGCCCTGGTGCGCCTGCTGCGCGCCCGCGGCGAGGAGACCGGCAGCCTGACCGTGCTGCCCTACGGCGCGGTCACCCGCGGCTGCCGCGGCGAGGAGCTGGCCGAACTGGGCCTGCTCCGCGAGGCCGGGGCGGTGGCGTTCACCGACGGCGCGCATGCGATCGGCCCGGCGCGGCTGATGCGGCTCGCGCTGACCTACGCCGGCGGTTTCGGCGCCCGCGTGGTGCAGCACCCCGAGGAGCCGACGCTGGCCGAGGGCGGCGCCGCGACCGAGGGCGAGCTGGCGACGCGGCTCGGCCTGCCCGGCATCCCGGCGGCGGCGGAGGCGATCCTGGTCGCGCGCGACATCAGCCTGGCGCGGCTGACCGGGGGCGCGGTGCATTTCGCGCATGTCTCGACGGCGGCGGCGCTGGCGCTGATCCGGCGCGCCAAGGACGCGGGGGTGTCGGTCACCTGCGACACCGCGCCGCCCTATTTCGACCTCAACGAGACCGCGATCGGCGACTGGCGCACCTACGCCAAGCTCTCGCCGCCGCTGCGGGCGGAGGCGGACCGGCAGGCGGTGGCGGCGGCGCTGGCGGACGGCACCATCGACGCGGTGGCGAGCGACCACCAGCCGCGCGACCCCGACGACAAGCGCCTGCCGTTCGCGCAGGCGGCGGCCGGCGGGACCGGGCTGGCGACGCTGCTCGGCGTGACGCTGGCGCAGGTGCATGGCGGGGCGCTGTCTCTCGCGCGCGCGATCGAGCTGCTGACGGTGGCCCCGGCGCGGCTGCTGGGGGCTGGCGCCGGAACGCTGGCGAAAGGAGCCGCGGCCGATCTCTGCCTGTTCGATCCCGAGCGCATCTGGCAGGTGACTGCCGGCGCGCTGCCCGGCAAGGCGCAGAACACGCCGTTCGACGGGCGGGCGCTGGAGGGGCGGGTGGTCGGGACGTGGAAAGCGGGGCGGCGGGTGTTCGGAGGGTGACCGCTACGGCCTGGCCGCCGCCGTCCACGGATTGATGACCGCGACGCCGGCAGCGCGGAACGGCGCCTCGTCGCGTGTCGCGGAGCCGAACCTGCCGTCGGCGGCTACCGCGCAATCTCTAGCCTCTGATGAAAGCCAGCAGGTCGGCATTGATGGTATCGGCCTCGGTCGTCGGCATGCCGTGCGGAAAGCCCTTGTAGGTTTTCAGGGTGCCGTGCTTCAGCAGCTTGGCACTCAGCGGCCCGGCGGCGACATAGGGCACGATCTGGTCGTCTTCGCTGTGCATCACCAGCACCGGCACGGCGATCTTCTTGAGATCGTCGGTGAAGTCGGTTTGGGAGAAGGCGACGATGCCGTCATAATGCGCCTTGGCGCTGCCCATCATGCCCTGGCGCCACCAGTTCCAGATCACGCCCTGCGAGACTTTCGCGCCCGGGCGATTGTAACCGTAGAAGGGGCCCGCCGGCACATCGTAGTAGAACTGCGCCCGGTTGGCAGCGAGTTGTGCTTGGAAGCCGTCGAACACCTCCTTGGGAAGGCCGAGCGGATTGGCCGCCGTCTTCAGCATCAGCGGCGGCACGGCGCTGATGAGCGCCGCTTTTGCCACCCGGCTTTCGCCATGGCGGGCAATGTAGCGCACGACTTCGCCGCCGCCGGTGGAATGGCCGATATGCAGGGCGTTCTTGAGGTCAAGATGCGCCGTCAGCGCCGCGAGGTCGTCGGCGTAGTGATCCATGTCGTGGCCGCCCCCGACCTGGCTCGAGCGACCGTGGCCGCGCCGGTCATGCGCGATGACGCGGAAGCCGCGACTCTGGAAGAATAGCATCTGCACATCCCAGTCATCGGCCGAAAGCGGCCAGCCATGGCTGAAGACGATGGGCTGGCCCGAACCCCAATCCTTGTAGAAGATCTCAACGCCGTCTTTGGTGGTGATCGCAGGCATGCCATTGACCCTTCTCGCAGTTTCGATCCGAGCGCCAGTGTCGTTGACCAGATACGATGTATCGCCGATGATGCGGATTGGCGAAACCGACAACGGCGCCGGACGGCGCCCAAATGCAGATCGCTGTTCTGGCGTATCCGAATTCCCAGCTTGCTGCGATGGTCTCACGGATATTTTTGCCGAAGCGAGCAAGGGCCGCCGGTGACGGAGACGTAGCGGTCGATCAACTCGTCGGGTCCTGCCGCTCGTTCGTTCTGGCCGTTCCATGGCGTGACCGCGAATAGGTAATTTCCGAACCTACCGTGTCGCGATCGCCGGCCGGTATAGTCACCCCAGCGTATAGCTGAGGTTGCCCGGTCGGCCCCTGCGGCACCGGCCGGGGTGTCGGCGTTGTTCGGATTTCATCGCGGGTCCGATCCGCCCCGGACGGCGGGCCGGTTTCGCGCGGGTTTGCGAACGCTGGCGGGGCGCGCGCTGAGGAATACGCCTGGCGGGACCATACGCGGCCATACGGTGCGGGTCCGACGCCGCCGAACCGGACCAGGAGGCGGCGACATGAGCATCTCCAAATCCAGTCTGGCCCTCAGCAATCTGCGGGCTCTCGTCATCCTCACCGTCATCGCCTTCCATTCCGTCCTGGCCTATCTCGGTTCGCTGGGCCCCGCGGCGTTTCCGTTCGACCGTTCCCCCTACGAGTGGCGCGCCTTTCCCATCGTCGACAGCCATCGCTGGTTCGGCTTCGACGTGTTCTGCGCCTGGCAGGACGTCTATCTGATGGCGCTGATGTTCTTTCTTTCGGCTCTGTTCACTGGGCCCAGTCTTGCGCGCAAACGAACCCGGAAGTTTCTGAGCGACCGATTCCTGCGGCTGGGCGTGCCCTTCGTCTTTGCCACGATCGTCGTGATGCCGCTCGCGCTTTATCCGGTCTACCGCGTGACGGCGGTCGATCCGGGCCTGCTCGCCTATGGCCGGCATTTTATGGCGCTCCCGTTCTGGCCCAACGGGCCGATGTGGTTCCTGTGGCAGCTCCTGGCGCTGTCGATTCTGGCCGCCGGGCTGCACCGCTTCGCCCCCAATTGGGTGGCGTATCTCGCCAGGGTGTCGGCATCCGCCGGCAGCCGTCCCGGCCGGTATTTTATCGGCCTGGCGGCAGCTTCCGCCTTGGCTTACGTCCCGATGGCGCTGCTCTTCACGCCCTGGTCCTGGTCGGAACACGGGCCGTTCGCGCTGCAGTTCAGTCGCCCGCTGCTCTACGCCGTCGTTTATGTTGCGGGTCTCGGGGTCGGGGCGCAGGGCCTCGAACGCGGCCTGCTCGCGCCCGCGGGCATGCTGGCGCGGCGCTGGACCGTCTGGCTTGCGGGTGCGCTTGCATCCTTCGTGCTCTGGATGGGGCTGACCGCCCTGGAGAGGACCTACCCGTCCGCGGCGCCGCTGGGCCTGCAAGTCGCCGCGGATATCAGCTATGCGGTGGCTTGCGTGGCCGGCTGCTTTTCCGCCCTGGCGGGTTGCTTGCGGTTCGCCGCGAGGCATTCGCGGATATTGGACAGTTTGGCGGAAAATGCCTTCGGCATGTATCTGCTGCACTATCTATTTGTCGTCTGGCTGCAATATGCCCTGCTGGGCGTGGCGTTGTTCGCCATCGCAAAAGCCCTGGGCGTGTTCGGCGGAACGCTGCTGCTTGCCTGGCTGACGGTGGCCGCCCTGCGCTCGGTTCCGTTCGGTTCGCGACTGATCGGCAGCGTGCAACGGCCGCCGGCGACCGCGCCGCCGTCCCGCGCGACTCCGGCAATCGAAGGCCGATACCAGGGCGAACCGCAACAATTCCGCTCGCCGCATCGTGCGCATTAGGGCCATCACTGCGATGCGGCCGGGCACGCAATGTCGCTGATCTTCAGGCTCGCATCGCGAAACTTGCTGCAGGACCGGCTGCGCTTCGTCGCCACCGTCATCGGCATCGTGTTCTCCATCGTTCTGGTCACCATCCAGATGGGACTGTTCCTGAGTTTCGACCGCATGGTGACGACGATGATCGACCATGCGTCCGCCGATCTCTGGATCGTGCCGCTCGGAACGAAATGCTTCGAGGACCCGTCTTTGCTGGACGAGCACGATCGAACGCACGCGTTGTCGGTCAAGGGCGTCACCGCAGCCGTCCCGGTGGTGATCGGCTTCACCGAGTGGACGGTCCCGCGCGGCGGCACGACGCCGGTGTTCATCGTCGGTTCGAGTGACCAGTGCCGCAGGCTTGCGTCCCTGGAACGTGGTGCAAGGCAATCTTGACGCGCTCGCGACCCCGCATGCCGTCGCGGTGGACCAGACCTATTTCGGCCGGCTCGGGGTCAGCGGGATCGGCGACAGCACGGAAATTCGCGACCAGACGGCGCAGGTGATGGCGATCACCAGCGGCATCCGGTCGTTCACCACAACGCCCTATGTCTTCACGTCGCTCGCGCGGGCGCAGGCCTACATGGGAACGCCGCCGGAGCGGGTCTCGTATTTTCTCGTCCATGTCGCCGCCGGTGCGAATCTCGCCGTCGTGCGCAAGCAGCTGCTGGCGAACCTGGCGAAAGTCGAAGTCCTGACGCCCGACGAGTTCCGCCGCCGCAGCCGCGCGTTCTGGCTGTTCGGCACCGGCGCCGGCGCCGCGCTGTTCGCGGGCGCGCTGCTCGGCGCCATCGTCGGCACGGTCATTGTCGCCCAGACGCTGTATTCCAGCACGAAAGATCATCTGAACGAGTTCGCGACGCTGCGCGCCATCGGGTCGTCCGGCATCTATATCCACAAGGTCATCATCTGCCAGGCGCTGCTCAGCGCCGTCATCGGCTTCTTCCTGGCGGCGTGCATCGGTCTGGTCATCGTCGAACTCACCGCCGAAACCGCGTTGCCGATCGTGATGACACCCGTGCTGACCTTGTGCCTGTTTCTGCTCACCGTCCTGATGTGCGTGGCGTCGGCCATCGCCGCCATCGTGCAGGTGATGCGCATCGACCCGGCGCGGGTGTTCCGGCAATGACCGGGCCGGTCATCGAGGCCGTCGATGTGGTGCAGTTTCTCGGCGACGGCGCCGGCCGGGTCGCAGCGCTCCGCGGCGTCAGCCTGTCGCTCGCGTGCGGTCAACTGACCCTTCTCATGGGGCCGTCCGGCAGCGGCAAGACCACGCTGCTCTCCGTGCTCGGCTGCATGCTGACGCCGAGCGAAGGCACGGTCCGGGTGCGTGGCCGTGCCACGACCGGCGCCGGGCCCGGTGACCTGGCCAGGCTCCGGCGCGACCATATCGGGTTCGTCTTTCAATCCTACCATCTGTTTCCGACGCTGACGGCGGTGGACAATGTCCGGTTGGCATTGGATGTGCGCGGCGTGCGCGCCGCACCCGCGATCGCCAAGGCAAAGGCGGTGCTGGTGACCGTCGGCCTGTCGCACAAGCAGGATGCGTTTCCGCACGAACTCAGCGGCGGCGAGCAACAGCGCGTCGCGATCGCGCGCGCCATCGTGGGAGATGCCTCCGTGATCCTGGCGGACGAGCCGACCGGGGCGCTGGACAGCGCGAACGGCCACGCCATCATGACGATCCTGGCGAACATCGCCAAGGATCCGTCCCGCGGCGTGCTGGTGGTCACGCACGATCCGCGCATCGTGCCGTTTGCCGACCGGATCATCCAGATCGAGGACGGGCGCATCCTCGGCGCGGCGCCCCCATGAATCCGCGGACGCGGACATGAGCCTGCGCAACCGGGCGCTGACCTGGGCGTTGCGGCGCTGGATCAAGCCGAGCTCGCTGCGCCACCAGGACATCGCCGCCAAGCGCGCGCTCACCGGCCGGGTGCCGTTCCGGGCCAAGCTGGCGCCGGGCTGGCGGATTCGCGCCGAGCATGGCGCGGCGCTGCAGGGCGAATGGATCGAGCCGGCGGCGGCGGACCACGCGGCGCGGCAGCGATGCATCCTCTATCTTCACGGCGGCGGCTATGTCGCGATGTCGGCCGTGACCCATCGCTCCGTGACCTCGCGCCTCGCGGCCTGGAGCAATGCGAGTTTGTTTGCCCTCGACTACCGTCTGGCGCCCGAGCATCCGTTTCCGGCGGCGCTGGAGGACGCGCTCGCGGCCTATCGCGCCCTGATTGCCGCAGGCGCCAGCCCGTCCCGCATGGCGCTTGCCGGCGATTCTGCCGGCGGCGGCCTGGCTCTCGCCCTGCTCCTGGCCTTGCGCGACGCGCACGATCCGCTGCCCGCCGCCGCGGTGTTGTTCTCGCCCTGGACGGATCTCGCGGCGACCGGCGCGAGCATCGTCACCAACGACACGGCCGACGCGCTGATGTTCGGGTCATGGGTGGCATCGCAGGCGCAATACTATCTTGCCGACACGCCGGCGACGAATCCGCTGGTTTCGCCGATGTATGCCGACCTGACCGGCCTGCCGCCGCTGTTCATCCAGGTGGGCGACAGCGAAGTCCTGCTGGACGATGCACGCCGCGTCGCCGCGAACGCCAGCAAGGCCGGCGTCGCGGCGACGCTGCAGATCTGGCCGGGGGTGCCGCATGGCTGGCAAATCTTCGCGCCGGTCCTGCCGGAGGCCCGGGCCGCGCTGCGGGATGCGAGCGCCTTCATCGCGGCGCGGCTGGGCCAGCCGGCCTAACGATCGGGATGGGTGCAGGCGCCTTCGAGATCGGCAATGCCGAACGTGCCGATCAGGGGAATTTGCCGGGTCCGGACCACGATGTGCGAGATGGTTTGATTGAAACGGTTGACCAGGCGCCAACCGGCGTTCGGTGCGCGGTCAAGCGTGATCTGGCAACTGCGGTATTCGTTGGTGAAGCCGTTATACAGGTAGGAGGTCACCAGTTCGGCCTTGTCCGACGGCTTGGAGAAGCGCCCGCGCAGAACAATGGCGTCATGTCCCGGAACGCCGTCCAGGACGGCGCCGCGGCGGCTCTCGACGACCGCCAGGGGAAATTCCTCGATTTTGATCTTATCCGAAGCCGCGTGCTGGCCGGTGGGCGAAACATGATGCGTCTCGACCCGGATTGCCGCGACCCGGTCGCCGTCCAAGGCCAGGCCAAGACACTGGAAACTGCCGTCGCCGGCATTGTCGATGGTGGCAAGCTGCTGCATCGCCGTGGTCGAATTCGCGCAAGCCGCATTTTGTAGGCCGGGCGGGGAGGCCGGACCCTCCGACCCGATCGCGGCCGGTACGGGAGCGCCGGCAAGCACCAGCCCGGCCAAGCCTGCCAGAACAAGGGTGCGTCCGAGCGATCTCCGGATCATCGGGAAAGGCCTCGCGATGTGGGATGAGTGGCATGCCCGGCTCGGCCACGAGCCGGCCGGCGGCATGGCCGGCGCTACTCGATTGTTTACGCCCGGAATCCCATGCTGTCAATAAATATTCAACACTGACCTCGACGCCCAAGCCACGTCGAAGTGACATCGGAATATTCAGTCAGATGCGGAATTCGTCATAATACGACGGTCCTCGGGCAGTTTTTCGCAATGACTACAATGGGTGCCGACGTTTAGTGAATTTTGGAAACTGTGGCCCGCCACAACTGCGGCGCCCCCGGTCGGCGCGCCAGTTCTGCTCCAGATTCGCCCGTCGCCCGCCGCCGGATCAGTCGGTCACGTAGGGGCGGTACTGGTCGGGAAGCCGCTCGATCATCTGGAAAATCTTGTCGAGATGATCCTCCAGCCGCCGCACCGCGGCGTCCGCATCGCCGGCGTCCAGCGCATCGACGATCGCGGTGTGCTCCGCCACGACCACCGGCAGGCGGTCCGGCCGGCCGAGCAGCCGCATCACCCGTGCCAGACTCGCCTTCGCCCCCAGGATCGTCCCCCACACCGCCTCGCGCCCGGCAAAGACCGAGAACGCATGGTGGAAATTCTCGTCCTCGCGATGGAACGCCTCGGTGTCGCCTGCCGCGATGGCGCGCGACTGCGCGGCGATGATGGCGTGCGACTGCCGGCTCATCTCCGCCGTCCACAGCGCCGCCGCCTCGCGCAGCACCGCCGCCTCCAGCACGCGGCGGGCGAAGCGGCCGGCGGCGATGCCGGCCAGCCGGATCGGCGCGACGAAGCTGCCCTGCTGCGGATAGACATCGATCAGCCCTTCCTCGGCCAGCCGCACGATCGCCGTGCGCACCGGCGTGCGCGAGACGCCGAAATGCCGGCAGATGCGGTTCTCGCTGATCGAGGTCCCGGGCAGCAGCCGCACCGTGACGATCGCCTGCTTGAGCGCGTCATAGACCTGCTCGCTCACCGGCCGCCTGCGGTCGAGCCGGATCGGCGCGCCGAAATCCACGCCGTCGGTTTCGGGTTGCTCGATGCGTCTCGCCGCAGCGGGCACGGTCGCTCCCTCTCGCATTTCGCCCGGCTTCGGCGCCGCGGGGCTTGTCGCTTGCGTTCTTGTATACTAGCGTCCGCCTCGCTCCCTCAAGCCCGTTCCGGCGACGGAGCATCAGACCAACGGTGGAGGAAACATCCGGATGTCGCGAGGTCTCGAACGGCTGGCCCTGGCCGCTGGCGTGCTGCTCATGGCGGCGGGCGTGGCGCAGGCCAAGAATGTGCGGGTGGCGCTGGTTCCCGGCGGGCCGCATCCGTATTTCGCCAACTGGGAACAGGGTGCCAAGGACGCCAAGCGCGACTTCGGCATCGCCGCCGCCGACTACAGGGTGCCGGCCAAATGGGAGCTCGGGCTGCAGAACCAGCTCATCGAGAACCTGGCGGCGCAGGGCTACAACGCCTTCCTGATCTTCCCCGGCGACCCGGTCGCCACCAACGGGCCGATGCAGGACCTCGCCTCCGCCGGCATCCCTTCGATCGCCACCGCCGGCTGCACGAAGGACCCGACGCCGGCGCTGTTCTGCTTCGGCACGGATGTCGGCCGCTCCGCCTATCTCGGCACCCAGCACCTGATCAAGGCGATGGGCGGCAAGGGCAGCATCGTCCACTTCACCGGCAATCTCGTCGACCCGAACACCGAGTTGCGCATGAAGGCGGTCGAGCAGGCGGTCGCGGAAACCCACGGCGCGGTGAAGCTGATCCAGACCATCGCCGACATCGACCGCACGCCGCAGGAAGCCGACGAGAAGATCAACGCGCTGCTGGCCGCGCGCGGCCAGCAGATCGACGGCATCATCACCACCGCCTGGCTGCCGAGCGTGTCGGCGGCGACGGCGCTGCGGCGGATCGGCGACAAGCGCATCAAGATGGTCGGCATCGACCACGATCCGGTGATGCTGGCCGCGGTCAAGGACGGCTTCGCGCAGGGCACGATGCTGCAGAACCCCTACGGCCAGGCCTATATCGGCTCCTACGTGATGGAGGAGATCGTCGGCCATGGCTGCAAGGTGAAGGCCGACGCGCCGTTCAAGAAGAACGCCTACACGACGCGCTTCATCGACAGCGGCACCGCGTTCGCCGGCCCCGCCGACGTGTCGCACTTCCAGGACGTGATGAAGGCGGTGACGAAGGAGCTGATGGGCAGCTTCAAGGCGACCTACCTGACGTGCCCGTGACGGACGCAGCGACCGTGACGCCCTCTCCCGCGCGCGGGAGAGGGCAGGCGGCATGCCGGCGCGCATGACCGGGCGGGCGGTGCCGGCGGCGCGGCCGGACCTGTTGGCACCGCGCGCGCTGCGCGATGCGGCGCGGTCGAACATCGTCGGGCTGGCGATCGCGATCGCGGTGTTCGCGGTCGGGTTCGCGCTGCTGACCGACGGCTTCGACAGCCGCATCAACGTCTATTCGCTCTCGCGCAGCATCGGCATCAACGGCGTCATCGGGCTGGCGATGATGACGGTGATCCTGACCGGCGGCCTCAATCTGGCGCTCGGCGCGATCGGCGTCTGTTCGGCGATGGCGGTCGGCTGGGCGTTGCAGGACCTTGGGCTGCCGATCGCGGCTGCGCTGCTGCTCGGCCTGCTCGCCGGCGGCGCGCTCGGCGCGATCAACGGCCTGATCGTGGTCACCACGCGGCTGCACAGCTTCGTCGTGACGCTCGCCACCATGAGCATCTTCTTCGGCGTCATGGTGCTGCTGAGCGGCGCCAACGGTTTCAACGCGCTGCCGCCGGCGCTGACCGGCTTCGCCCGGCTGCGGCTGTTCGGCATGATCTCGCCGCTGCTGCTGGTGATGGTCGTGGTGGCGCTGCTGCTGTTCTACCTCTATCGCTTCACCGCGCTCGGGCGCGAGATGCTGGCTGCCGGCGCCAACCCGGTGGCGGCAAAACTCTCCGGCCTGCCGGTGGAGCGGCTGTTCGTGCAGTGCCATGCGCTGTGCGGCGCGATCGGCGCGGTGGCCGGCGTGCTGGCGTCCCTGCGCAACGGCGCCATCGTGCCCTCGATGGCCGGCCCGCTCGGCAGCGACTGGCTGCTGCCGGCGTTCCTGGCGCCGGTGCTGGGCGGCACGCTGCTGACCGGCGGCGAGGTGTCGGTGCTCGGCGCGGTGCTCGGCGCCGTGTTCGTCGAAGTGATCAGCAGCGGACTCTACATGATGCAGATCGGCCAGTTCTGGATCCAGGCGGCGCTCGGCATCGTGCTGCTGGCGGCGATCCTGCTGGAGCGGATGCGCGCCGGCGTGGCGCTGGCGCGGAGCACGCGGCGATGACGCAGATCACGCGCCTGCTGCGCGCCGACTGGCTCGGGCTGCTGCTGCTGGTCGTCGGCGGCGGCACCGCGCTCGCCGTCGCGCGGCCGGAGTTCCTCACCGCCTACAGCATCGACGTGATCCTGGTCAGCTTCTGCCTGACCGTGGTGTATGCGCTCGGCCAGGGCGTCATCATCGCCATCGGCCACATGAACCTCGCCCTCGGCGCGACCGGCTGCCTGGTCGCGATCGCGTTCGGCGGCGCCATGGACGTCTGGCATTTCCCGGTGTGGCTGGCGGCGATTTTCGGCCTCGCCGTCGGCACCGCCTGCGGCTTCGCCAACGGCTGGCTGACCTGGCGCAGCGGGCTGACCAGCTTCATCATCACGCTCGCCACGCTGTCGATCTTCAAGGGCGCCGCCCTCGGCATCACCGAGGCACAGCCGTTCTACGGCATCGCGCCGTCGGTGAAGGCGTTCGGCTCGGCGCGCTGGGGACCGCTGCCGGAAATGCTGCTGGTGGCGCTGCCGATCGTGCTCGCAACGGGCGTGTTCCTGGCGCGGATGATTCCCGGGCGGCAGATGCTCGCCTATGGCGGCAACCCGAACGCGGCGGAACTGTCCGGCATCTCGCGCGCGCGCATCGTCATGCTGGCGCATACGTTGAGCGGCGCGCTGGCGGCGGTGGCGGGGATGATGACGGTGGCGCGGCTGCAGAACGCCACCCCGACGATCGGCGACGAGTGGCTGATCGCCTCGTTCGCCGCGCCCGTGATCGGCGGCGCGGTGCTGACCGGCGGGCATCTGTCGGTGGTCGGCACCTGCCTCGGCGTGCTGGTGGTGGCGCTGATCAACCAGGCGCTGGTGCTGCTCGCGGTCGATCCGTTCTATGTGCAGGTGCTGCTCGGCCTGCTGATCCTGGGCGCGGTCGTGCTGAACCGGCTGCGCGAGGCGCGGCTCGGCACAGCGCCGGCGGTGCGCCTGTCGTGAGCGGCGCCTTCGTCGAGGCGCGCGGTGTCTCGAAGGCTTTTGTCGGCGTGCAGGCGCTCGACCAGGTGGACCTCGCGGTCGGGCGCGGCCAGATCCACGCGCTGCTGGGCGAGAACGGCGCCGGCAAATCGACGCTGATCAAGATCCTCACCGGCGTGCATCAGCCCGATTCCGGCGAGGTCCTGCTGGACGGCCGCGCGGTCGGGTTCCGCACGCCGCGCGAGTCGATCGCCGCCGGCATCGGCGCGGTGCATCAGGAACGCAACCTGATCACCCGCTTCTCGATCGCCGAGAACATCACGCTGGAAAGCCCGCCGACCCGGCTGGGCATGTTCGACGCCGAGGCGGCTTCGCGCGCGACGCGCAAATGGCTCGAACTGCTGGCGCTCGACATCGACCCGGCCACGCCGGTCTCGCGCCTCAGCGTGGCGCAGATGCAGCTCGTCGAGATCGCGAAAGCGCTGTCGCTGGAAGGCCGCTTCCTGGTGCTCGACGAGCCGACCTCGTCGCTGACGCCGCACGAGACCGGCACGCTGTTCGACGTGCTGCGCCGCCTCGCCGCCGATGGCGTCAGCATCCTGTTCGTCAGCCACAAGCTCGAAGAGGTGTTTTCCCTCTGCGGCCACGTCACCATTCTGCGCGACGGCCGCAATGCCTGCGAGTCGCGCCCGCTCGCCGGCATGACGCGCGCCGACGTGGTGCGGCTGATGATCGGCCGCGACGAGTTGGCGTTCGCCGCACCGCCGGTCGGCAGGCTCGCCGCGGTGCCAACGCTGGAACTGCGCGGGCTGGCGACGGCGCTCGGCCATCGCGACATCTCGCTCCGCGCCTACGGGGGCGAAATCCTCGGCCTCTACGGGCTGGTCGGCGCCGGGCGCAGCGAACTCGCGCGTGCCATCATCGGCGTGGCGCCGATCACCGGGGGCGAGGTGCTGATCGACGGCAGACGGGAAAAAATCCGCGACGTGACCGACGCGGTGCGCCGGCTGCGCATCGGCTATGTCAGCGAGGACCGCAAGAACGAGGGCCTGATCCTGCAACATTCGGTCGCCGCCAACATCGCCGCGACGGTGTGGCACCGCATCCGGCGCTGGTTCGGCTTCGTCACCGACGCGATGCAGGCGGCCAGTGCGGCGCCGTTCGTGCGCAGCCTCGACATCCGCACGCCATCGCTGGCGCAGCGGGTCGGCAATCTCTCCGGCGGCAACCAGCAGAAGGTCAGCGTCGCGAAATGGCTCGCCGCCGACAGCCGCATCCTCATCATCGACGAGCCGACCGTCGGCATCGACATCCGCAGCAAGACCTACCTGCACGAGCTGATCCTCAAGCTCGCGCGCGGCGGCGCCGCGGTGATCCTGATTTCCAGCGACATGCCGGAACTGGTCGCGCTCGCCGACCGCATCGCGGTGATGCGCGAGTTCCGGCTGGTCGCGACGTTCGACAACGCCCGCAACTACGCCGAGGCGAGCCAGCGCATCATGGACGCGATCCACGTCTGAGCCGCTGATCACGCCGGCACCCCTCCCCCTGCGGGCTTGGGCTGCGAAGCAGACCAAGGCCGGGGGAGGGGTGCGGAGCGATCAGCAGTTTCGGGCGGTTGGTATAATTCTCGGAACCCAGCACCTTGATCTTGCGGGGATCGGGGGCCTGATTGCCTACAAGACCCGGAAAAAGCTCACCTGCCTGCTAAGCGCCGACGCTCTTCTTCACCGCTTCGAGCACGGCCGGCTTGATCGTCTTGGCATTCTTGCCGATCTGCTTCTCCAGGGCTTTCAGGAATTTTGGCGCCAGCGGGCCGGTGATGTTGTTTGCCTGCATCCACTTGCCCAGCGCCTTCGTATCGTTCTCGATATCGGCCATCGTGCTCTCCTGTCGTTGCCCGCGCGGACCGCGCGCGTCAGCGCCCCCGTTGTTGCACAGGCCGACGAGCCGCGTCAGCAATGGAGTGATTGCGTTTTTTGACCCGGCCCGATCCTCGGCGGTCCCGACGCTGGACAGGCCGCGGCCGCGCCCCTAAAGCGCAGCCACCGTGGCCCGGACAGCACTTTTCCGACACTCGGTTGCATCAACGCCCGCCGCCCGGTCGCGCTGACATGGCGCGTCCGGTCGCCCGCTTCGTCTGCCAGGCCTGCGGCGCCGTCACGCCGAAATGGGCCGGGCGGTGCGAGACCTGCGGCGAGTGGAACACCGTCGCCGAGGAAACCGCCGACCCCGCCCTCTCCCGCCCGAAACCGGCCGCGGGGAAAAAGCTCGGCTTCGTGGCGCTCACCGGCGACGCCGCCCCGCCGCCGCGCGCCGCCACCGGCATCGCCGAGCTGGACCGGGTGCTCGGCGGCGGGCTGGTGCCCGGCTCGGCGGTGCTGCTCGCCGGCGATCCGGGGATCGGCAAGTCCACCCTGCTGCTGCAGGCCGCCGCCGCGCTCGCCCGCGCCGGGCGCCGCGTGCTCTACGTCTCCGGCGAGGAGGCGATCGAGCAGGTGCGCATGCGCGCCCGCCGCCTCGACCTCGCCGACGCGCCGCTGGGTCTCGCCGCCGCCATCAACCTGCGCGACATCGCCGCCTCGCTGGAGGCCGAGGCCGACGCCGCAATGGTGGTGATCGACAGCATCCAGACCATGTGGCTCGACGCCATCGAAAGCGCGCCCGGCTCGGTCACGCAGGTGCGCGCCTCGGCCTTCGAGCTGATCCGGCTCGCCAAGGCGCGCGGGTTTTCCGCTCGTGCTGGTCGGGCACGTCACCAAGGACGGCGCCATCGCAGGTCCCCGCGTGCTGGAGCACATGGTCGATGCGGTGCTGCACTTCGAGGGCGACCGCGGCCACCAGTTCCGCATCCTGCGCGGCGTGAAGAACCGGTTCGGCGCCACCGACGAGATCGGCGTGTTCGAGATGACCGATCGCGGGCTGGCCGAAGTGCCCAACCCGTCCGCCCTGTTCCTCGCCGAGCGGCGCGGCAACGTCTCCGGCAGCGCGGTGTTCGCGGGGCTGGAGGGGACGCGGCCGGTGCTGGTGGAGGTGCAGGCGCTGCTCGCCGCCAATGCCGGCGGGTCGCCGCGGCGCTCGGTGATCGGGTGGGAGGCGGGCCGGCTCGCCATGCTGCTCGCGGTGCTGGAGACGCGCTGCGGCCTGCGGCTCAATGCCAGCGACGTCTATCTCAACATCGCCGGCGGGTTGCGCATCGCCGAGCCGGCGGCCGATCTGGCGGTGGCCGCGGCGCTCGCCTCCGCCGCCGCCGACCGGCCGACCGATCCCGGCCGCGTCTATTTCGGCGAGGTCGGCCTGTCGGGCGAAATCCGCCAGGTGGCGCAGGCCGAGGCGCGGCTGAAGGAGGCGCAGAAGCTCGGCTTCGCCTCGGCCTGCCTGCCGCGCCGGGTGGCGCGCGGCAACCGGCCGCTGGCCGCGCCCGAGGGCCTGGCGCTGCACGAGATCGGCCACCTCGCCGACCTGGTCGCGGGTTTCGGCGCATGACGGGCTGGCGCCTGCCGCCGTGCGGGCGGTATATCGCGGGCGCAGCGTCGGGCGAGGCGGCGTGAACTGGGTCGATCTGATCGTCATCGGCGTGGTCGCCGTCTCCGCGCTGCTGGCATTCGCGCGCGGGCTGGTGCGCGAGGTGCTGGGCATCGCCGCCTGGGTCGGCGCCGGCTTCTTCGCGGTCTGGGCGGCACCCTACGTCGAGGCGCGCTTCCTGCACTGGTTCGGCCCGGATTTCGGCAAGCCGGCGGCGCTGGCGGCCATGTTCATCGTGGCGCTGATCGTGCTCTCGGTGGTGTCCTCGATGGTCGGCGGCCTGGTGCGCGTCTCCGCGCTGGGCGGCGTCGATCGCACGCTCGGCGTGGTGTTCGGGCTGCTGCGGGGTGTCGTTCTGATCGCGTTCGCCTATATCGTGGCCGGCTGGGTGGTGACGGCCGACCGCTGGCCGGAGCCGGTGCTGGAGGCACGCTCGCTGCCCTATGCCTACAAGGCGGCAACGATGGCGGCCAACCTGCTGCCGCGCGAATATCGCCCCAACGTGGCCGCGCCGCCGGTGCAACGCGAGACGCACGCGGACGATTTCTTTCGGGCCTCGCCGCAGGGAAAGGCCATCGCCCGTCCGTGAGCGGGCCAGGAGACAGGCATGCCCGACATCGCCGGCCACGACGACAAGCTGCACGAGGAATGCGGCGTCGTCGGCGTCTGGAACTCGGCCGACGCCGCCGCGGTGGTGGCGCTCGGCCTGCACGCGCTGCAGCATCGCGGCCAGGCGGCGACGGGCATCGTCAGCTATGACGGCGCGCATTTCCATTCGCATCGCGGCCTCGGCCTGGTCGGCGACAATTTCTCCGACGCGCGCGTGATCGCCTCGCTGCCCGGCGGGCGTGCGGTCGGGCACAACCGCTACGCCACCACCGGCGATACCGTGCTGCGCAACGTGCAGCCGCTGTATGCGGATTTCGAGTTCGGCGGGCTGGCGGTGGCGCACAACGGCAACCTGACCAACGCGACCGGGCTGCGCCGCGCGCTGGTGCGCCGCGGCTGCCTGTTCCAGTCCACCACCGACAGCGAGGTGTTCATCCACCTGATCGCGATCAGCCTCTATTCCACCGTGACCGACCGGCTGATCGACGCGCTGAAGCAGGTGATGGGCGCCTATTCGCTGATCGCGCTGACCAGCGAGGCGCTGATCGGCGTGCGCGACCCGCTCGGCGTGCGCCCGCTGATCCTGGGCCGGCTGGAGGGCGGCGGCTGCGTGCTGGCGAGCGAGACCTGCGCGCTCGACATCATCGGCGCCGAATTCGTGCGCGACGTGGCGCCGGGCGAGATCGTGGTGATCGACGAGAGCGGCCTGCACAGCATCCATCCGTTCGGCCGCGCCCGGCCACGGTTCTGCGTGTTCGAATACATCTACTTCGCGCGGCCGGATTCGGTGGTCGAAGGCACGCCGGTGTACGAGGCGCGCAAGCGCATCGGCGCGGAACTGGCGCGCGAGAGCCACGTGGCGGCGGACGTGATCGTGCCGGTGCCGGATTCCGGCGTGCCCGCGGCGATGGGGTACGCGGCGGAGTGCGGCGTGCCGTTCGAGCTCGGCATCATCCGCAACCACTATGTCGGCCGCACCTTCATCGAGCCGACCGACCACATCCGCAACCTCGGCGTGAAGCTGAAGCACTCCGCCAACCGGCCGATGCTGGAGGGGCGGCGCGTGGTGCTGGTGGACGACAGCATCGTGCGCGGCACGACCAGCAAGAAAATCGTCGAGATGGTGCGGCAGGCCGGCGCGGCGGAGGTCCATATGCGCATCTCCTCGCCGCCGACCACGCATTCCTGCTTCTACGGCATCGACACGCCGGAGCGCGGCAAGCTGCTGGCCGCGCGGCACAGCGTCGAGGAGATGGCGGGACTGATCGGCGCCGACAGCCTCGCCTTCATCTCCATCGACGGCCTGTATCGCGCGCTGCAACAGGGCGCGCGCAACCCCGAGGCGCCGCAGTATTGCGATGCGTGTTTTACCGGCGACTACCCGATCCCGCTGCCGGATGCGTCGCACCACGACAACGGGCAGCTTTCGCTGCTCACCGAGTTGCGCTGAGCTCCTGCCGGCGGCCTGCAGCCGACCGGGCGGCGGGACGCGCCGACCGTGCGCGCAATGGGCCTCAACCCGGAATCTGACTGCGCCGGCCGGCTGAGGCCGAGTGCCGCGGCGACCGCGGCGGCGGCGCGCTCGCCGGAAAGAAAAGCGCCGCCGACCGTGCCGGCCAGCCCGTCCATGCACCACGCCTCGCCGGCGAACCAGAGCCGGCCCGCCAGCGGCGCGTCCATTGCCGCGCGGGCCGTCATGCAGCCGGGCCTGGCATAGGCGTAGGCGCCGAGGAATTTCGGGTCGGTGCCCCACCCGGTCACCACGACCTCGTCGGCGAAGGCGGCCGCGGCACGTGCGCCGAGCAGGCGGGCGAGTTCGGCGCGGGCGAACGCGGCCGTTGCGGCGGTGCCCTCCGCCGCCAGCGCCCAGGCCGCCCGTCCGCCAAAGAAGCCGACCGCGTAGTCCTGCCCCTGCGGCCAGAGCGAAAAGAACATCGCCATTTCCCCCGGATCGGTCAGCCGGCGGTACAGCGAGCTGCCCGGCCTCAGCCCCAGCCGGTCGGGTCCGGCGGCGCGGATCGCGGCTCGGCTCAGCAGCCCCATCGGCAGCCCGTCCAGCGCCGCAAGCTGCTCCTCCGGCAGGTCCGGTGCGAAGCCGATCCCGCCCGCCCGCAGCACGCCGGTCGAGACCGTCACGATGGCGGCACGCGCGGTCAGCGTTCCGGCGGCACTCGCGACCTCCACCAGACCGCCGGGACCATCCCAGCCTATGCCATGCACCGGCGAGCGCAGCCGCACCTCGCCGGCCGGCGGCCCCAGCACGCGCGCCACCATCGCGCCCAGCCCGCCGGCGACGCGCAGGTTGCCGCCGGAAAGCTCGTTGAGGTGCCAGTCCTGCACGGAAAGGTCGCGCGGGTCGGCGGCGGCGATCAGGCTGGCCTCCCAGGCCGCGACCGAGGCGAGCCAGGGGTCGCCGCGCAACTCGGCGACCGCCTCGTCCACGCTCACGTCGGGGCCGGAGGCGGCGCGCGCCCGCGCCACCGCCTCGAACCGTTCCCAGGCGGCGTTGTAGGCGTCGATCTCGCCCGGCTCGGCCGGTCGGCCGTCGATCATCACGTGCCGCGTCCAGTCGCCCCGCGTGTCGTGCAGCGCGATGCCGGCGTCGCGCGCCAGGGGCGCCAGGGGGTTGCGCTCGGCGGCGTGCAGCCAGCCGGCGCCGTGGTCGAACGCGGCGCCGCCGAGAGCCGCCGGATGGTCGGTGAAGGCGCGTCCGCCGATCCGCGCGCCGGCCTCCAGCACCAGGCAGCGCGCCCCGGCCCGCCGCAGCGCCGCCGCCGCCGCGAGGCCGGCAACGCCGGCGCCGACCACCACGACATCGAGGTCGGCGGTCATGCCTCGTCCTCCGCCTCCGCCTCCGGCGCCGGCTCGGCGGGGGTGCGGTAGCGTTCGCCGAACCAGCGGCCGAGGTCGATGTCGGCGCAGCGCGGCGAGCAGAACGGGCGTACAGCGGGCGCGGCAGGCTTGCCGCAGACGGGACAGGTCGGGTGGGTCACGCGCGTCACTCCTCGATGCGCCAGCCGAGCGGGGCCAGCGCCGGCTCCGGCCGCAGCATGAGGGGGCGGCCGGCGAGCCGTGCAAGGTCCGCGAGCGCGGCGGCGTCGCGCTGCAACTCTGCCGCCACCGCGGGGGCGGCGGCGAGCGCCGGCGGCCGGCCGGGCCGGGCGGCGACCTCGCGGGCGAGGCGGCGCAGCGCGGCGAGGCCGGCGGCGTGCGGGCCGGCGAGCAACTCGTGCAGCGGCGGATGCACGCGCGGGCGCAGGATTTCGGCGAGGCCCAGCGCGGTGAAGCCGAGAAAGCGCGGGTGCAGCGGGTCGGGCGCGAGGGCCGCGGCAAAATCGTCCGCCAGCGCCGCCCGGCGCCGCGGCGACAGGCCGGCGAGATCGACCACGATGGCGCCGGCCAGGTTGCGCAGCCGGATTTGCCGCGCCAGCGCCGGCAGCGCCGCCCGGTTTGCTGCGAGATGCGCCGCCCCCTTGGCCCCGCGCCCGCCCGCCGCCGCGCCGAGATCGACATCGAGCGCGGTCAGCGCCGGCGTCGGATAGACGCCGAGCCGCAACCCGCCGGGCAGGTCGCAATCCGGCTCGGCGAGCGCCGCCACGTCCGCCTCGGTCGCGTCGTCGAAGGCGCGCGGCGTGAGGCTGACGCGCGCGCCGAGCAGCCGGCCGCAGCGCCGCGACCAGCGCCGCGTCGTCGGCCAGCACCGGCGCGTCCGGATGCAGCGCCGCGAGGCGCTGCACGGCGTCGGGGCCGCGGTGCAGCAGGGCCGGCGGGCCGGTGCCGGGGTCGATGTCCGCCGCCGCCAGCCGCGGCCCCTTGCCGCCCTGGGCCGCGCGGGTGACGCGCACGGCGATGATCCGGCCCTCGGTCGCCCGCGCGCCGCCGGCGCTGTCGGGCAGAAAGCCCTCGGCGCCGGCGATGGCGACGAAAGCGCCGGCCAGCGCCGGGGCACGGGCGATCACCCGGCCGCGATGCAGGTCGCCCACGCCGTCGGGCGCGCCCGGCCGCCAGATCGCGTAATCGTGCAGCCCGTCCGCATCCGCCGCCGCCACCCGCACCTCGCCGGGGCCCGCGGAGGCCAGCAGCTTCATGGCAGCGGAAAGCCGAGGCCGCGCAACAACTGGGCCGTCTCGAACAGCGGCAGCCCGACCACGCCGGAATAGCTGCCGGACAGGAAGCGGACATGCGCCGCCATGCGCCCCTGGATCGCGTAGCCGCCGGCCTTGCCCTGCCATTCGCCGCAATCGAGATAGGCGCGGATTTGCGGCGGGGTCAGCCGCGCCACGGCCACCACGCTCTCCGCCAGCCGCTCCGCAAGCCGGCCGTCCGGCGCCCTAACCACCACGGCGGTCAGCACGCGATGACGGCGGCCGGAGAGCAGCGCCAGGCAGGATTGCGCCTGCGCCGCGGTCTCGGCTTTCGGCAGGATGCGCCGTCCGACCGCGACCACCGTGTCCGCGGCCAGCACGTAGGCGCCTTGTGTGGCCGCGGCCTCGGCTTTGGCGCGGGCGAGGCGCTGCGCCAGCGCGCGCGGCAGTTCGCGGCGCAGCGGGGTTTCGTCGATCGCGGGGGCGAGGATGGCGTCGGGGACAAGCCCGATCTGCGCCAGCAATTCGCGCCGGCGCGGACTGGCGGAGGCCAGGATCAGACGCGGCGGCGCATCGGTCACTTGAAGCGGAACGTGATCCGGCCCTTGGTGAGGTCGTACGGCGTCATCTCGACATTGACCCGGTCGCCGGCCAGCACGCGGATGCGGTTCTTGCGCATCTTGCCGCTGGTATGCGCCAGGATGACGTGCTCGTTGTCCAGCTTCACGCGGAACATGGCATTCGGCAGCAGCTCGGTGACCGTGCCGCTGAACTCGATCATGTCTTCTTTCGACATCAATCCTCTGTGCCGGTTGGCGCTCCGGCCCGGAAAATGCGGGTGCGGCGCGCGCAGGTCAAGCCGCGCCGGCCGCGCCCAGCCGCAGCGTGATGCTGCGCGCGTGGGCTTGCAGCCCCTCGGCCTCGGCCAGCGCCACCGCCGCCGGCCCGACCCGCGCCAGCGCCGCCGCGTCGGCCGCAACCCAGGTGGTGCGCTTGAGGAAGTCGAACACCGAGAGGCCGGAGGCAAACCGCGCGGTGCGGCCGGTCGGCAGCACATGGTTCGGCCCGGCCACGTAGTCGCCCACCGCCTCCGGGCAATCGGCGCCGAGGAACGCCGCACCGGCATGGCGGATGCGCGCGAACAGCGCCTCGGGCTGCGCGGTCATGATCTGCAGATGCTCGGGGGCGAGGCGATCCACCAGCCCCGCCGCCTCGTCCCAGTCGCGCACGACGATGATCGCGCCGTGGTCGCGCCAGGAGGCGCCGGCGATGGCGGCGCGGGGCAGGCGTGGGCAGCTCGGCCGCCACCGCATCCGCCACCGCAGCGGCGAAACCGGCGTCGTCGGTGATCAGGATGGCCTGCGCCGCCTCGTCGTGCTCGGCCTGCGCCAGCAGATCGACCGCGACGCGGCGCGGATCGTTGGCGGCATCGGCGAGCACGACGACTTCCGACGGGCCGGCGATGCCGTCGATGCCGACGCGGCCGAACACCTGCCGCTTGGCTTCGGCGACATAGGCGTTGCCGGGGCCGACGATGCGATCGACCGGCGCCACCGTCGCGGTGCCGAAAGCCAGCGCCGCCACCGCCTGCGCGCCGCCGATGCGGTAGATCTCCGTCACCCCGGCGCGGCGCGCCGCCGCCAGCACCAGCGGATTGAGCGCGCCGGCCGGCGCGGGCACGCACATCGCCAGCCGCGCCACGCCCGCGACCCGCGCCGGGATCGCGTTCATCAGCACCGAGGACGGATAGGCCGCCTTGCCGCCCGGCACATAGAGGCCGACCGCATCCAGCGCCGTCCAGCGCATGCCGAGCCGCAGCCCCGCCGCGTCCTCGATCGCCAGGTCGCGCGGCATCTGGGCGCGGTGGAACGCCTCGATCCGCGTGGCGGCGAGATCGAGGGCGGCGTGCAGTTCGGCCGGCACGGAAGCTGCCGCGGCCTCGATCTCCTCGGCGGCGCAGGCGCAGCTGGTCCGGCGGCCAGGTCGAGATGATCCAGCCGCGCCGTGTGCGCGAGCAGCGCCGCGTCGCCGCGGGCGCGCACGTCGGCGATGATGGCGGCGACCGCGTCGCGCACGTCCGCCGGCGGCTCGCGATCGGCCAGCAGCGCGGCGAAGGCGGCGGGGAAGCCGCGCTCCGCGGTGGCGAGACGCCTCATGCCAGCGCGGCGCGGAAGCGGGCGATCCAGGCGCCGATCGCTTCGGGGCGCGTCTTCAGCGCCGTGCGGTTGACGATCAGCCGGCTGGTGACATGCGCGATCACCTCGGTCTCGACCAGGCCGTTCGCCCGCAATGTCGAGCCGGTCGCCACCAGATCGACGATCAGCCGCGCCAGCCCCAGGCTCGGCGCCAGCTCCATCGCGCCGTTCAGATGCACCACCTCCGCCTGGATGCCGCGCGCGGCGTAGTGGCGGCGGGCGATGGTCGGGTATTTCGTCGCCACCCGCACCCGCGACCAGGTGCGCGGATCGTCGCTGCCGGCGGTCGCCGCCGGCTCGGCCACCGAAATGCGGCAGGCGCCGATGCCGAGGTCGAGCGGCGCGTAGATCTCCGGGTAGTCGAACTCCATCAGCACGTCGGCGCCGCAAAACCCGAGTTGCGCCGCACCGAACGCGACGAAGGTGGCGACGTCGAACGGGCGCACGCGCACCACGTCCAGCCCCGGATCGTCGGTGGGGAAGCGCAGGCGGCGGCTCGCTTCATCGGCGTAGTCGGGTGCCGGCACGATGCCGGCGCGCGCCAGCAGCGGGCCGCATTCGGCCAGGATGCGGCCCTTCGGCAGCGCCAGCACGAGCGGCGCCGCGTCGTCCGGTTCCAGCGCGGCGCTGCGATAGGGGGCGGTCATGGCGGCGGCCTCTACACCGGCGGGCCGGCTTGCGGAAGAGCGGCGCTCCGACGCAGGATGCGCCTCCGCCGTAACGGCACCGCAAACGGGGAACCGACCGATGCAGTCGATCGCCACCACCTGGGCACCGCGCGCCCTGAGCCTGCTGCGCATCTTTGCCGGGCTGCTGTTCCTGGAGCACGGCTTGCAGAAACTCGTCAGTTTCCCGACCGGGCTGCCCGGCGGCATGCACCCGCCGCCCGGCTCGCTGCTGTTTTTCGCCGGGATCATCGAGACGGTCGGCGGCATCCTGGTGACGCTGGGGCTGCTGACGCGCCCGGCCGCCTTCATCATGTCGGGCGAGATGGCGATCGGCTATTTCATGTTTCACGCGCCGCACAGCTTCTGGCCGGCGCTGAACGGCGGCGAGGCGGCGATCCTGTTCTGCTTCATCTTCCTCTACCTCGCCGCGGCGGGCGGGGGGGCGTGGGGCGTCGACGCCATGCGCCGAGCGACGCAATAGCGCCTCGGCGTGACGCTATATATCGCGTGATGCGATCAATGGCCGGTCGGCTCGGCGCGCCGCCGGATGCTGGGCGCGCGGGCTATCTCACCTCGATTGAGGTGATAGCACCGCGGCGAGGCTCGACGGATATGCCGGCGACGGGAACGGTCCGGTCACCGCTCAGACCATAGGCAGCAAAGATATATCCGACTGACACGTATGCGCCACGACGGCCGTGACCTAGACGAGCCAAGTAGGTATCTCCGGTCCAAATCTGGAACGGAAAGATCTCGGCATCCTGCCCGAAACCGTCAGCTCCAAGATGAAGAAACTTGTTGAAGGTGGGCAGAGAGTCTAAATTTTCCTTTTCTCCGTCGATTTGCTGCATCCGATCGTATGCGGTGCGGAGTCGGTTCGCTTCGTCCTCGGGCACGCCGTTGCCAAAAGTGGATGCGTTGGCCCCCGCTCGGCGTTTGTCCACGAATTCCTCGGCAGCCCGCATAATGGCCCCGCAATCCACGCCCTCGCGGCAGAAAGCGTGCTCTGCACGCAATGTTAGGGCGTAGCGAAGGTTCACGTCGCAGGAGGGTCCGACCTCGAAGCCGACAAAAGGGGTGATCGTTATATTGGACTCGAAATGGTCGAAATCTGCCCGATTTTCCTCCGTGATCAACGCCGGCCGACCGCCGATTTCGCCTGCCATGATCTCCGACCCGCAAAGGTCAGCTTCGGCGATCCCGAACGGCAGGCCGATCACATCCGCTGCTGATCCCGCCGGCACCGAAGCAGCAATCAAGCGATGGCAGCCAAGCGAGCCGCTGCTGGTGTCAAAGACCCAGATCGGTGCGCCCGGCACTTCGATCAGGTTCACATTATTCCCCAACGCCTCAACCGCTTCTGCCAGATCTTGCAGTGCCGCGTGCTCTCGACGCAGCCGCGCGGCCTGCGTCGCGCCGGAGACCCAGCCACGAGGATTTTCCCGTACGAGCCGGAACGACGCATCCCCAAGTGCGGCCAGGGCTTCCAGCGGCCCCCGCTCGTTCATCTGCACGCCAGTGAGCTTCCCGCGGATGCGGCTTGCCACGTCCTGGCAAATGCCTGCGGGAGGCTCCGCCATTCCCGATAGCGACGGGCCACCAAAGCACGCCAGCAGCACGCCGACGAATACCGCCCGACGGATCATTGCCTGCGACCCAATTACTCACGCGCAGCATCGGCCGGAGCATCGCACGAGGCAAGTCGTTACTCGGCCCTTGCCTGCACCAGAAGCCGAACTTGCCCTTGAGCCGCAACGGCGGTTTTGGGGACGGATGTCCTGGCTTTCAGCCTGCCACCCGCTCAATCTCCGCCCCGCACGCCGCAGGTTTCTGCTCCACCGCCTCGTAGTTGCGGTCAAGGTAATAGACGCGGTTGACCAGCGTGTCCCCGCCCGCCACTAGTCCGGCCAGCATGAGCGAGACCGAGGCGCGCAGATGTGGCTGCAAGGATCGACGACTACAACGAAAATCATCCACATCGCGGCTTGCGAATGCTCTCACCAAGGGAGTTCATTCAAAGCCAATCGCAACCTGCCCCATGTCCGGATTGATGGGGGCAACTCCAGGTGGCAGGTCGCGCTTGCCCACCCCGGCGGCCGCAATGTCAGTGATGCTGTCGTGCCCCGAGCGCTCCTCCCGCTCCGGCCGACCGCTGCGCCCGCTTCGCGGTGCCTGTGGCGGCCTTGATCGGCGGTGCGCGCGGGAGCCGCTGAGGTGCCGTCGGAGCGGCAAGCGTCATCAAGGGCGCTCGCCGCAAGGCGTCGAACGGGACGCTGGCTTTTCTATCTCGGCGTCGGCGGCGGCGGTGCATCCGAGCAGGGGATGAAGGGAACGGGATACGATGGAGTGTTCCGGTCTTCCGATACCAAGGTCGCCGCCTCGCTGATTGCCTGTGCGATCAGCAGGTGATCGAACGGGTCACGATGGTGCAGCGGCAAGCCAACCAGCGTCAGGAGATGGGCAGGAGCGATCTCCAGGAGAGTGAATCCTTCCGTTGCAATAGCCTTCAGGATCTCTGCGAGATCGGCATGCAGCTTTCCGATTTTCACCTTCACGGTGAGCTCCCAGAGCGACACCACGCTGACCAGGACGTCATTGGCCGGGTCTTCGATCAGCGCCCGCGCCTGCGGTCCGAGTTGGTCATCGTCAGCCAGCCACCAAAGCAGAGCGTGAGTGTCGAGGAGGAGCCTCATTCCTCCTCGCCCTCCATGGCCGCCAGAATATCTGACGGAAGCGTATCGAAGTCAGGAACCATCCGAATTTTGCCCCGCAGCGCGCCTGGTTTCCGAGGCGCACGCTCTGCCGGTGACGGCGGACGGATCTCGGCAAGCACCTGGTCATGCGACGTGATCAGGAACGACTGGCCATGCCGCACCTGTCGCAGGAAGCCGGTCAGATTCCCACGAAACTCGCGCACGCCGACCCGCTGCGCCCGCTTCTGATCGAACTCCGGTTCAGCCATGGCGCACCTCATGCGAACACAATCTGTGTACACAAAAATCGAAGCGCCGTCAAGCTCCGCCACCCGCATCGCACCGCACCTCGTGCCGCCCACCGTGGCCCTCGCCGCCCCGGCAGGCGGCAGATCGCGCTTGCCCAGCCCGGCGCCGGTCGTGTTAGTAATGCTGTCGTGCCCCCGACCACTCCTCCCGCCCCGGCCGACCGCTTCGCCCGCCTCATCGACGGGCTGGGCCGGAGCGTTGCCGCGCAGGGGGCCGCCGGGCGGCTCGCCGGGCCGCTGATCTGCCTGATCTGGTCGCGGCTGCGCCGCATCGCCGACCGCTTTGCCGCAATCGCCGCCGGCCTCCGAGCGGGCAGGCTGCCGCGCCGGGCCGCACCGCGCCGGCGTCCGGCACCGCAGGCGGCGCGGCCGAGGCTGCCCCGGCGGCCGAGGCCGCTGCCGCAGGGCTTCGCCTGGCTGGTGCGGCTGGTGCCGGCACGCCGCCTCCGCGGCCTCGCAGTTGCGCCACCTGCTCGCCGAGCCGGAGATGGCCGCCCTCATCGCCGCCGCCCCGCAGGCCGGGCGCGTCCTGCGCCCGCTGTGCCGGATGCTGGGGGTCCGCCCGCCCGCCGGCCTGCTGCCGCCGCGCAGCACACCGCCGGCCGCGCCGGACCCTCAAGCCGCCGACCGGCCGCCTCCGACCGCAGCACCCCTCGCCAGGCCGCCACACTCTCGGGCATCGCCGCTTCTGCGGCCTCTCCTCGACCTCCGCGCCTGCGGCCCGCCGGTTCGGGCTTAAGGCAGTGCCGCCCCCGCGCGCGCCTATCGTTCCGAATAAGCAATAATCATGGCGCGCCGGCGCGTCTGCGGCCGACCCGATCCGGCATGGCCTCTCAGCCTGCGATCCGCTCGATATCCGCCCCGCACGCCGCCAGCTTCTGCTCGACCGCCTCGTACCCGCGGTCGAGGTGATAGACGCGGTTGACGACGGTCTCGCCCCGCGCCGCCAGCCCGGCCACCACCAGCGAGACCGAGGCGCGCAGGTCGGTCGCCATCACCGGCGCGCCCGAAAGCTGCGGCACGCCGCGCACGATCGCCGAGGCGCCATGCACGTTCACCCGCGCGCCGAGCCGGTTCAGCTCCGGGACGTGCATGAAGCGATTCTCGAAAATGGTTTCGGTAATCATCGCCGCCCCTTCCGCGACCGCCATCAGCGCCATCAGCTGCGCCTGCATGTCGGTGGGAAAGCCGGGATAGGGCTCGGTCATCGCATCGGTGCCGTGCAGGCCGTTCAGCCGGCGCACGCCGATCCCGTCGGCCTCCGCCGTCACCTCGACCCCGGCCTCGGCCAGCACGCGCGCCACCGCGCCGAGATGATCCAGCCGGCCGTTGCGCAAAAACAGCGCGCCGCCGGTGATCGCCGCGGCGCAGGCATAGGTGCCGGTCTCGATCCGGTCGGGGATGATGGCGTGCGTCGGCGCCGTGCAGCCGCGCCACGCCCTCGACGGTCAGGCGGTCGCTGCCGATGCCCTCGATGCGCGCGCCCATCGCCACCAGGCAGGCGGCGAGATCGGAAATCTCCGGCTCGCGCGCGGCATTGGCGATGACGGTCCGGCCGTCGGCCAGGCTCGCCGCCATCAGCAGGTTCTCGGTCGCGCCCACGCTCGGCACGGCGAGCACGATGGCCGCCCCGCGCAGGCCCTGCGGCGCGCTGGCATGCACGTAGCCGCCGTCGAGCCGGATGGTCGCGCCCATCTGCTCCAGCCCTTTCAGGTGGAGGTCGATCGGGCGGGTGCCGATGGCGCAGCCGCCGGGCAGGCTGACCCGCGCCTCGCCGACGCGCGCCACCAGCGGGCCGAGCACGAGCACGGACGCGCGCATCTTGCGCACGATGTCGTACGGCGCCTCGGTGCTGGCGATCTCGCCGCCGATCGCACAGCGTGCGCCCGTCATTGGTGGGCTGCTCGACCGCGACGCCGTGCTGCGCGATCAGGCTTTTCATGGTCGCGATGTCGGCAAGCTGCGGCACGTTGCTGAGCACCAGGCGTTCGGGCGTGAGCAGCCCCGCCGCCATCAGCGGCAGGGCGGCGTTCTTCGCCCCGCCGATGGCGATCTCGCCGGAGAGCGGCCGGCCGCCGCGGATCAGGATTCGGTCCATGACGATCCCTTAGCGAAGTTCAGCCGAGCCGGGGAAGGGCGACGCCGCGCTGGCCCATGTATTTTCCCGCCTTGTCGGCATAGCTGGTCTCGCATGGCTCGTTGCCCTGCAGGAAAAGGAACTGGCAGATGCCCTCGAAGGCGTAGATTTTCGCCGGCAGCGGCGTGGTGTTGCTGATCTCGATGGTGACCTGGCCCTGCCATTCCGGCTCCAGCGGGGTGACGTTCACGATGATGCCGCAGCGGGCGTAGGTGGATTTGCCGAGGCAGATCACCAGCACGTCGCGCGGGATGCGGAAATATTCCACGGTGTGGCCGAGCGCAAAGCTGTTCGGCGGGATCATGCAGACCGGGCCGCGGCGATCGACGAAGCCTTGCGGCGAGAACTGTTTCGGATCGACGATCGCCGAATCGACGTTGGTGAACACCTTGAACTCGTCGGCGACGCGGGCGTCGTAGCCGTAGCTGGACAGGCCGAAGCTGATGACGCCGTCGCGTTTCTGGCTCTCGACGAACGGCTCGATCATGCCGTGTTCGGTCGCCATGCGGCGGATCCAGCGATCGGACATCACGGGCACGAAGTCGGCCCTCCAGGGGTGCGGTGCATCGCCGCGTCTAGCGCAGCGGCGGCAGCGCGGCAAACCGCCGAGCCTAGCTGTCGCGAGATGCGGGGGGTGGCCGGTCGGCGCGGGCGCGCGCCTGTTGCTTGCGCTTGCGCAAATTCTCGCGCAGGGCCGCGGCCTCGCGTGCGACGCGGGCGTCGCGCGCCCGGGGCGGAGGGGCGGCCGCGCGGTCCGTGGCTGGGGGCTGCGGCGGCTTGGACGAGGCGTCTGGCATGGCGCGACCTGATCGCCCCGGCGGCCGACGGCGTCAAGGGGCGTGTGCTTGACCGGGGGAGGGTCGTCGGCTACCCGAGACGCGGCCCGGTCCCGTTCGTCTAGAGGCCCAGGACACCGCCCTTTCACGGCGGCGACACGGGTTCGAATCCCGTACGGGACGCCAAGCAATTCCAATATGTTATGGTGTGTCGGCGGCAGGCTCGACCGGGCCATACGGCACAGGCACGGCATACACGGTGCCGGACGGGGCGGGACAGTCCCGGACAACCGGCCTCTTGAAAGTCGGGCAGATATGTCCGATCTTGTGCTGATGGAACCGGATCGCCTGCTCGCGCTGCTACACCGGCGGGCAACCCGGCTCGGGCTGCGGCACGAGGAAGCCCAGGGCAAGGGGAGCCACCTGAAGGTGCGCCACGGCTCGGGCGCGAGCGTGATCCCGATGCACCGGGGCGACATGCCGAGCGGCACCTATCGGGCGATCCTGCGGCAGCTCGGGCTGACCGAAGCAGACTTGGAGGAATGACCGATGCGCTACGCCTATCCCGTTGACGTTCAGGAAGCCGCTGATGGCGTGACGGTGACGTGCCCCGATGTGCCCGAGCTAGTCACGGGCGGCGCGACGCGGGGCGAAGCCCTGGAACGGGCCGCCGATGCGCTGGTCACGGCGCTGTCGTTCTATGTGGACGACGGGCGGCCTGTCCCTCGGCCCTCGGCGGTGCACGGCCGGCCGGTCGTCTCCGTTACCGCTCTGGAGGCGACCAAGCTGGCACTGCACGATGCGATGCTCGCGGCCGGCGTCTCGAATGTGGAACTGGGCCGCAAGCTGGGACTGGACGAAAAGAGCGTCCGTCGCCTGCGCGATCCGCTGCACCGCAGCCACATCGGCGCGGTAGAGGCGGCGCTGCGCGCGCTCGGCAGGCGGGTCGAGGTCAACGTGCTGGCGGCGGCATAGGCCCTGCCACGCCGGCCCCACCGGCGGGTTTTCCGTGGCCGCCACAGGCCGCTCTCACCCCACCACAGCCGGAACCACCCGCCAGCCGTCGCGGTGGCCTGTAGCGCCTCGGCAGCCCAGCACCTCGAGCGATCCGCGCCCCCAGCACCGCTCAATCCCAGGCCGGCCGCTGTGCGTGGCCTCGAGCACGAACTCGAGTTGCACCTCGAGTTGGGTCCCGCGCCGTTTTTAGACCGCGCGCGCGGGTTTCTTGGGGGGTTTTAGGGTGGCGGATGGGCGGCGCGCGGGGGCTTTGTTGGGGCAACTGGCGGCTGCCTATCCTCGACCCGCGCCCCTTAGTTGCAGGTCGTGCTCCCGAACGACCCAATCTGATGGGAAGAGCAGTTCGTTTGCAATCTGACGGCTCCATCAATGTGAACGACTTGCGGTTGGCGCGCGTTCACGGCCTGCGCGCTGACCATCCATCAGTTCCCTGGCGTTTGCTGTTGACGGCTCGAATCTCTGTGTGATTCAAGGATTCCGCCTCTTTTCTGGAGCGGGATCGGCAGGTGGTGGGGACAAGCGGGATCGCCGTTTGGGCGCAAGGGATCAACGCCGAACTGAAGCAGCGGCTGCCGGGGCAGCGCAAGACGCAGCGTGACAAGCTGTCGCTTCTGGTCGCCACCATGCTGCATGTTCGCAGCGCCAATCTGGTGGAACTCGCATCGGGGCTGCCACGCCGGTCGGATCGCTGGGATATGGGCTACCAATGGATCGCGCGCTTCCTGGCCAACGATCTGGTGTCCTGCGACGCGGTCATGCAGCCGTTCGCCAGCGAGATCCTGGCGCGTCTTGCCCAAGCCGATGCGCCCGTGCCGCTGATCCTCGACCAGAGCAAGATTTCCGACCGCCATCAGGTGCTGATGCTGAGCGTGCGCTGGGGCGAGCGCGCCCTGCCGGTCGCCTGGCGCGTCGAGGAGACCGACGGAGCCATCGGATTTGCCACACAGAAGCATCTGCTCGACGCGGTATGCGGTTGGCTGCCCGCCGCCGCCGGCGTGGTCTTGCTCGCCGATCGCTTCTACGGCACGCCCGAGTTGATCCGGTGGTGTCGGGATCGCGGCTGGGACTACCGGCTCCGGCTCAAAGGCAACCTCACCACGCGGATCGGCGCACGCAAGGCGACGACCGGCGAACTGGCAGCCTCCCAGGGGCATTATTTCCAGGATGTCGCGCTCACCGGCAAGCGCGTGGCGACCAATATCGGCATCCTCCGCGACCCAGGCCACGCCGAGCCGTGGATCATCGCCATGTCCGCCAGGCCGGGCTATCTCACCACCCTCGACTATGCCAGCCGCTGGGGCATCGAGCCGATGTTCTCCGACTTCAAGTCGCGCGGTTTCGGCATCGAAGACACGCACATCCAGTATCCCGATCGGCTCGGCCGCCTCATTCTGGTCATGTCGCTCGCGCTCTACTGGGCCGTCTCCACCGGCATGTGGGACGCCGTCCAGAACCCGACACCGGCCGAAAAAAAACTCCCGACCGCCAGCCAAAAAAACTCGCCAGAGGCAAACTCTCCTGGTTCACCCGAGGACTCCGCAAAGCCATCCGCCTCATGCTCCACGCCTTGCCGCTCCCCAAACTCTGGGAATGCCTGCTAAACTGATGGATGGTAAGGCCTGCACGTAGTCGGACCAAACCAACAGGCGACTCTGGAACTGTTGCTCGGCAAGTTGCTGCGCTTGCATTTGACGATCGCGATCCGCCATCAGACTAGCCGTTCGGAATTGCCGTTCTGCATCAACAGCGTCTCTCGTGATCTCATACCTTTTCTGAGCGAATTCTCCATACGTCAATTTATCTTGTAATTGCTCACCCCGGCTCGGTGAGTGGCTCCGTGTGTGATTTGGCGGCGAGCACGAAGCGGAGCACGTCAATCACCGCGGCGCGGTTTGCCTTGGCGGTGCTGACGACGGAGCGGAAGGCGGCATAGGTCTCGGCGCCCCACTCGCAACGGAAGCCGTTGGTCACCTTGCGGAAGATCACGCTGGGGCGGAGATGCCGCTCGGAGATGTTGTTGGTGTATGGGACATCCCGGTTGGTGACGAACACGAACAGGTGCGCCCGGTTGGCGGCGATGCGGTTGCGCAGCTTTCGGCCCGGCTCGCCCAGCGGGACGGCCGCCATGATGCGATCGAGCCGGCGATGCAGATCGGCATGATACTGCTTGAGCGTGGTGTCTTGCAGCTGCTCTCGTCGTCGTCCGATGGCAATGGCACGCAGCAGCAACCGCTTGAACGGGGCGCTGAAGGCGGTATCGCCGCATTCCATGGCGTAGCGCGCATCGCGCAGCAGATGCGCCAGACACACCTGCCATTGCACCGCGTGGCCACGCTGGCTGCCCAGCATGTCGGACACCCAGACCAGCGGCTGGATGACGCCGAACAGGCCCTGCACGACGGCCTTGCCTCGGCTGGGGCGGATCACGTGCAGCGCCGCAAGCGTGCCGACAAAAACCCATTCCCACCAGGTCTTGCCGCTCACCCGCGCCGAGGTTTCGTCCGAGCACACCACCGGGCTTGCGATCACAGCGGCCTGGATCGCCGCCGCCGCGGCCACCAGCGGCGACTGGGCGCGCGCCAGCATGTTGCTGATCGCGCCCTCACTGATCGCGAGGCCAAAAATGTCGCCCATCAGGGCGGCCAACCGTTCCAGGCCGATGGCATGGGCATAGTGCAGATACACCACCAGGGCCGCGATCGACTGACCGAAGGGCGATCCCGGTTCCAGGCCGGCCGGCGCGGTCGCGCTCGCCCGCTCGCCGCAGCAGGCGCAACGCCCGCCGAACAGCCGCACCCGCGTCACGTCCGGCTTGATCGGCGGCAACTCGACGCGGTCATACACTTGCTGCGGCGATTGGTGCTCCACAGGGAAGGCGGCGGCGCAATGCGGGCAGGCGTCCAGCGCGGCATCGACGACGCGGTCCGGGTCCGGGTGCAGCGTCCGCCCGACGCCGGGGCGGCTCGGCCGCGGCGGCTTGGCGCCGGCGGGCCGGTCGGGCTTTTGCCCCTTCGACGGCGGCAGCGAGGAATTGTTCGGCGTCTTGCCCGGCCGCTCGAACTTGGCCAGCCGCGCCTCCAGTTCGGCGATCCGCACCAGCGCCGCTTGCAACTGCCCGACCAGCGGCAACAGCGACAGGATGAGAGTATCCTTCTCCGCGACGGTCAGCTTGCTGAGGTCGATCTCGGGTGCCACACACAGCTTGAATCGAATCGCCCGTGATCACGTCAACCATCTTCTCGCCCACGCGCCGCCGCCGTCACAGTCCGTCAGGCGCCACCCAGGTGAGCAATTACGAATTTCTTATCCCCAAGGGGGCGGCTCCTGTGTATTACGTCCCAAACGATGCCGCCATGGGCGCGTTACACTGGTTTCAGCATCCCCACTTCCGGGCAGAAATCGACAAAATTAAGGCATCTGGCCTGCAGACGCGTGGGTTATACTTTGACACTAGCGTTTCAACGCTGCTACTAATTATGACGGGATTTGACGCTTTAAGCCCCCCAGGAGCGCAGTTCTTTAACGGAGTTGCGAGCATGGTGCCGGATCCAGTTCCACTACTAAAGGACATATTCAAATTTTCAGACAGAGACATACAGAATATTAAGGAGGCCATGGCTACAAACCCAGGGATTGCGGAAGCTAAGAAACCGATGTATTTGTTTTTAATCCAGTTTTTGCTTGCACACGTCAAATGCTTTGACGCCCACTTGTCATATTCGGATGAAAACAACTACTATATGGAACGGGAATGGAGAGTAATTGGGGATGTTAAATTTCATATTGACGACGTATATCGCATTTTTGTTCCTCATTCCTATGCGCGACGGCTTAGAGATGACCTGCCGGACTACGTAGGGCAAATAACACTGTTGGACTGACTTTTGTTAGGACGGGCGGCGGTCCCGAAATTCAAGACTTCCGGATTTCCAGAAAGGTATGACCGTAATGGAGCCGGAGCGCCCGTGCCGCCGCACCACGGCAGGGCAGCGGCGCTTCGCGGTAATAGGGCTTAGGCCTTGTCCGTCATGTGTTGTGGCACCAAGCGCAGCAGCGACCGATTTGATCAACGGGCTGCTAACCACACCACAATATGACCTATGCTGGGGCAGTCCAACAGCCTAGGCCGCGTGGACAAACCGCGCCAGGAAGGGGGTTCCCCCGACGCGGGCGGGCGTGATTCGTGGCTGACCTCTGTCATGGAGGTCGGCTGTGGTTCGCGGATTGATGACGGACGAAGAATGGGCGCTGTTCGCGCCGTTCGTTGTGACACGCTCGCGGCAGGGCGGCCGGCCGCCGGCTGACCATCGGCGGGTGCTGGATGCGATCTTCTGGATCGCGCGCACCGGCGCGCCGTGGCGCGACCTGCCGAGCGAACTGGGCCACTGGAACTCAGTGTGGCGGCAATTCCGCCGCTGGACCACGAGCGGACTGTGGGACGTGCTGCTGCAAGCCCTGGCCGACAGCGGCGGCGACGCCGATGCGTTGCAGATGATCGACAGTACCGTGATCCGGGCACACCACTGTGCCGCCGGCATAAAAAGGGGATTCGCGGCCAGTCGCTCGGGCGCTCGCGCGGCGGCTTCTCGACCAAAATCCACCTGCGCACCAACGCCGAGGGTCTGCCCATCGGCATCGTGCTGACGCCCGGCGAGTGCCACGACAGCACGGCCTATCCAGACCTCATGGCAGAACGCGACAGCGATCCCGGCATGCTGCTGGCCGATCGCGGCTATGACAGCGACGCCATCCGCCAGGATGCGCGCGATCGCGGCGCCGCACCGGAAATCCCCACCAAGCGCAACCGCATCGTCCAGTACTCAGTCAACCGCCGCGTCTATGCGCTGCGCAATCGCATCGAGCGGTGCTTCAATCGCCTCAAGAACAGCCGCCGCGTCGCCACCCGCTACGATCAGGACGACACCAGCTTCCTCGGCTTCGTCCTGCTCGCCGCCATCCGGCTCTGGTTCAGGTTTGTCCACGCGGCCTAGACTGCCGAAGTGAGGAACGTGCTTCCGACGCCTCCGTTTCGGAGGACTACGGTCGGGGATGACAACACTAATGTGGGAGGGAAACATGAGCGGAACTACCACTACGCCAGTCTGGGTGGAAGCCGCCACACTATACCTAGTACCGGGAACAGGGACGTCACCGCCAGATCCTTCTGGGGTTAGTAGCACGTTCGACGTAACAGCAGCCCAACCCGAGCCGGTCGGCACCAAAGTCGGGCCCGTCGAACCGTTTGCTGACAACTCCGCCGAATACACTGGGACAATAACGCAAATCGTGGGACAGCTGGAACCGGATGGCACTATCATCCCTTACGTCCCGCCGCCGCCGAATGCAGCAGCAGCGGATCTTAGCACCCTCAAGGCTGACGCTGCCCACCTAGCCGCGCTGCCGCAGACGACGAATGTGAAGGCCGTCGAGAACGGCGTAACCCAGTTAGGCGATCTCATAACCATAGCAACACTGAACGGAGTGACGAGCGGCACCCTAGGTCTGGTCTCGACGATAAACAGCTTTAACACTCTGGCCGCCGATACGGCTAAGTTCATCAACTCACCGACGCAGACGAATGCCGAAGCATTTGCCCACCAGCTCGGGTCGACGACGGGCGGAATAATCGGTGCTGTTTTAGCAGCACCAGCAGCTGAACTAGCCAGCGTTGCAGGTGGTGCTGGGCTTGCTGCTCTGGTCGAAGGCTCGGGTGCCGTTCTTGGGAGCATCCTCGGCGATACCATCGCGACCGGAGTAATCGGTGCCGAAAACGCAGCATTCAACGCCGCCGATCGCGTTGTCAGCGCTGCCGGAACTTTCAACGCAGCCATCGCTGCCGGAGACAGTCCGCTGATGGCGTTGAACGCTGGGCTGATGGTTTTGCTGTTACCTCATCCTCCTACGGCGATCTAACGCCTGCACATGCCGCCTTCGCGGCATGTGCATTAAATCAAGACTTTCGGGACATTCCGCTTGCGCGAGCAATTTCAACGTGGTAGCGTGTCCCGAAAGATAGGCCCGAAAGGGAGACGCATTTTAGGAGGAACGATATGAAGTATGTGGTCTTAAAAGTGGACGGCACGGTAGAAATTCTGGAGCGCGAGGTTTCAATAAAACTACGAGAGTTGCAGGAATTGGTTGGCGGTTATATTGAGTTCGTGAACGTTGCTCGTAACACCTCCTTTGCGATGCACGACACCTCCTTTGCTATGATGGTTAATGAGGAAGGTCGACTACTAGTGGATGAAATCTAACGGTCGAGTCCTTTTGGGATTCCCACGGCTCGGGGCGGCGTGCGAGTTGGAGGTATGCGCACCGGTGTCGTCGTCGACGTCTCTCCCACCGACCGCGAGCGGCTTGTCGCCATCGCGGTCGATCGCAACAGCCCGCAGAAGCACGCCTGGCGGGCTCGGATTGTGTTGCTGACCGACGAAGGCTGCGGCACGGCGCAGATCATGCGGGAGGCTGGCGTGGCCAAGACCGCCGTGTGGCGCTGGCAGGAGCGCTTCATGCAGGAGGGCGTGGACGGGCTGCTGCGCGACAAGACGCGCCCGTCGCGCATCCCGCCGCTCGCCCCGGAGATCGCCGCACGCGTCGTGGCGCTCACGATCGAGCCGCCGCCGGGCGAGACGACTCATTGGACTGCGCCAGCGATGGCCAAGGCGGTTGGCATCAGCATCAGCTCGGTGCAGCGCATCTGGCGGGCGCACGGCCTTCAACCGCACCGGCTGCGCCAGTTCAAGCTGTCCAACGACCCGAACTTCGCCGCCAAGCTGCGCGATGTCGTCGGCCTCTACGTCGACCCGCCGGCGCACGCCGTGGTGCTCTCGGTGGACGAGAAGAGCCAGATCCAGGCGCTCGATCGCACTCAGCCCGGGCTGCCGCTCAAGCGCGGCCGCTGCGGCACGATGACGCATGACTACAAGCGGAACGGCACGACCACGCTGTTTGCCGCCTTGGACGTGGCGGCGGGCCGCGTCATCGGACGCTGCATGCAGCGTCATCGGCACCAGGAGTTCATCCGCTTCCTCAACGCCATTGAACGCGAGGTCCCTGCGGGTAAGCTGATCCATGCGATCCTGGACAACTACGCCGCCCACAAGCATCCCAAGGTGATCGAGTGGCTCGGCCGCCATCCGCGCTTCACGTTCCACTTCACGCCGACTTCGGCCTCTTGGCTGAACGCCGTCGAGGGCTTCTTCGCCAAACTCACCAAACAGCGGCTCAAGCGTAGCGTGTTCCACTCGCTCGTATCGCTCCAGGCGGCAATCAACCGATACGTCGCTCAAGCCAACAACGACCCGCGCCCCTTCCGCTGGACCAACGACCCAGACAAAATCATCGCTGCCGTCCGACGAGGGCACCAAGCGTTAGATTCGCTCCACTAGATCGCGTTCGTTGGCGATGCCTGGTGCGCTATGGATCAGGTCTACAATTCCGTCCCTGCGCCACGAGAGATAGTCTGGGCGGCGCTCGGCTCGCGGCACCATCCAACGATCACGTGCGAGGTCCGAGATTTCCGATACTGTCTTTAGGCTCGATAGGTCCGGTCTACCCTTTCCTGTCTTTAGAATCTCGAAGGAATTGTTTGTGAAAGGGCAAATGAAAACCTCTCTTTTTATACCATGGCGCAAAACGGACTCGTTGATGCCAAGTTCTGCCAAAGCTGCGCGTATCGTCCGAAGGCGCCAGTTCGGCCCTTCACCGAACTTGTGTTGATCTGCATAGCTGTGTCCGGTAAGGCGTAGGTAATCTCGCATCTGCAAAAACAGATCGTCTGTAATGTGAAAATGCCCCCATCCGACGGTATAGCCGATGGGTTGGAAGTACAACTCACCACCAAGATTCAGGCGATTGTAGACAGATGATCTTCCCATCGAGGAGGTCGTGGTCACCACTAGCAGGTTTGCTTTTTTCTTCTTCTCGGAAATGACTCCGACTGATTTTCCATATGTTGTCTTGAAGTCTTTGAAAACGTCCAGCGATCGAATAAGACAGGCAACCGCTTTTCCTCCCAACAACATGTTATAGGGAGGCACAGCACCCAAGACGTATGCATCAAGGAGGTTCACGAGACGCTCGGATCGGTCATGAACATCCCACCCGATCAGATCGTCACGGACGGATAGATTGTAAACCGGGTCACCAAGCGCAACGATCCCAGCTGGCCGCGTGGACAAACCTGAACCAGAGCCGGATGGCGGCGAGCAGGACGAAGCCGAGGAAGCTGGTGTCGTCCTGATCGTAGCGGGTGGCGACGCGGCGGCTGTTCTTGAGGCGATTGAAGCACCGCTCGATGCGATTGCGCAGCGCATAGACGCGGCGGTTGACTGAGTACTGGACGATGCGGTTGCGCTTGGTGGGGATTTCCGGTGCGGCGCCGCGATCGCGCGCATCCTGGCGGATGGCGTCGCTGTCATAGCCGCGATCGGCCAGCAGCATGCCGGGATCGCTGTCGCGTTCTGCCATGAGGTCTGGATAGGCCGTGCTGTCGTGGCACTCGCCGGGCGTCAGCACGATGCCGATGGGCAGACCCTCGGCGTTGGTGCGCAGGTGGATTTTGGTCGAGAAGCCGCCGCGCGAGCGCCCGAGCGACTGGCCGCGAATCCCCTTTTTATGCCGGCGGCACAGTGGTGTGCCCGGATCACGGTACTGTCGATCATCTGCAACGCATCGGCGTCGCCGCCGCTGTCGGCCAGGGCTTGCAGCAGCACGTCCCACAGTCCGCTCGTGGTCCAGCGGCGGAATTGCCGCCACACTGAGTTCCAGTGGCCCAGTTCGCTCGGCAGGTCGCGCCACGGCGCGCCGGTGCGCGCGATCCAGAAGATCGCATCCAGCACCCGCCGATGGTCAGCCGGCGGCCGGCCGCCCTGCCGCGAGCGTGTCACAACGAACGGCGCGAACAGCGCCCATTCTTCGTCCGTCATCAATCCGCGAACCACAGCCGACCTCCATGACAGAGGTCAGCCACGAATCACGCCCGCCCGCGTCGGGGGAACCCCCTTCCTGGCGCGGTTTGTCCACGCGGCCTAGCAATGGGCGCACACTACGGTGCTGGTTCACAGGCAGGGCAAACAACTGGCGGCAATTACAGAAGCAGGTTCGGTTCATTTTGTTCTTCTGCGTCAGCCTTCTTCGCTCCGGAGTGATCTGGAGATGCACCAGCATCGGGGCTTGGCGGGATTGGGCCTTCGACGGCTGCCGTTCTGTGGGTATCACTGTTGTCTGGCGATTTGTTGGATGGACCGGTTGTCAGGTCTTTTGTGCCGGACGGCTTTGATCCGATTTCGGCCCCTCCTTTGAGAAAGTGTCGGCGGTCGAGCCCCGCGTAGTCGACGAGCAGCGCAACGATCGTCTTAGCTTCGGTCGGGAGCCCAGCAAAGTTTGGTTCATTCCTCGAAAAGGCGGCGCTCTCGAGCTGCACGGCCGCATCTAGCAGTTCTCGGCCCGCCGCCGGGCGCGCGAAGAGATCAATAAATCCGCTGATGGGCAGATTTTCGACGGCCTTTTGAAAACCGACCCTGATGCTGGCGGCGGCCGCGCCAGTGCGATCCACGAAATCCGTTGCGACCTTCTCCGCGAAGGCAAGATAGCGATCGGCGGTGCCCTCCTCAGCTTTGCCGAAGAGCAGACCCTCACGGAAGTAGGTTCTCCGCGTATCACCATCAGCGAATGCCGTATTCCGGCCCATATAGTCTGCACAGACCGCGACCAAGGATGCGAGTAGCAGCACGGCCCGCGCGACAGGCCCGGGCCGCCGCTCGTGATCATGGCAGTACACGAGTAGCTTCGCGATTTCATCTATCCAGACGTTCATCGCCGTAAAATTAAGGCCAAGGCTAAGCTCTACCAGGTTGGTCTCCACGAGCGCTGCCAGGTCCCTCGCGCCCTCGATCCGGACCGCCCGCCACATCCGCTCGAGTTCTTCGGAATTGAAACGCGAGTCTTGATGCGCAAACCGCGCAACGACGGCCTTGAAGACCTGATCTGAGAGCAACTTGATTCCCATGCGTGCGGCGAACGGCTTGAGATCGTCGCGGGACGCGGCTGTGGCGACGATGGCCTCGTCAGCCCCGACGGCGGACTGCAGGCCCTTGAGCCAAATCAACCGCTCATAGCCTTTAGCTTTGCGCTTGTTCTTGATATCGACGATCGCGATATGGCGAGCATGGACACTGGCTCGGGTGTAGACCCAGAGATCAATATCCGTCACATGGTCGCGACCGGCGCGAACCTTGGCTCCTCGGACTACGAAAGCGCCCAAGGTCTGGAAATAGAGCCGGAGCGCTTCTTCCGCAACTCCACCCTGATCCAGATCGCTTTCCGCAAGCTTTGCCATCATCGTGTCTTTCTCAGGCTGTCAAGCGCCTTAGAAGTGGCGCGGGCTGTCTCTGGGATCTCTTTCAGCTTTTCGGGAGAACGCGCCACCTGACGAGCCTGCTCAGGACCTACAAATTGTCCCGCCTGGGTTCCGAAGGTGGCTTTCGCGGCTGCCTCGCTGGCGTCACCACGCAGGATTAGCTCGCGCGCCATTTGGCCCACCTCGGGTTTGAGCAACGTTAGCCGGTTGCCCTTTTGGGACGATGTCACCTGGACGACACCGCGTCTCTCGAGTGTCTGATAATCCTGCTTGATCGCCTCCGCCCAGCCTTCGACGTAGCCTCGGTTGATGAGCGCTGCCATCAGCTTGTCGGGCATGGTGATCTGCCCGCGCACGCTGCTGCTCTTGAGGATCCCGTAGGTGAGGCTGCTTGCCAGCGCCTTGGCGTCATCGTGCATATCCGCCAAGCCTCCCGGAACATATTTCACGAGCGCCGCCGGCTTCGTCACGAAGCGCGTGCTGCCCCGCTCATTCGTAACCATGCTGACTTGGAAATATCCGATCTGGTGAAGCTTGCTCCACAGGATCGCGCCAAGAATATTTGTAATAGTATCCTCTGGTAGGCAGCCAGACGCCGTTAGTTGACCTTCAACGTCGAGCAAGTTTTGCCGTTCTACCGCAGTCAACCCTTCAAGGATAATGCGAGATTTTTCGGCGTTCTCGCGCTTGAAGAGCGATCCATTGAAAAGGAGAGTTTGGCCGCGAGCGAGTTCGTGGTCCACGAAGCCGATCTGCTTTGACAGACTGACGAGATCTCTGCTCTCGGCAGCTGATAGCTTGTAAAGATCACCCAACTCCCCCGCGATGGCCCCTTGCTCGACGGGTCTGTCGCTGGCTCGGTCGGCCAGTTCGAGCGCCGCGCGCTCGATGTTCGCCGGGTTTTGGCCTTCGAAGATGGCGTTGGCGTGCTGGAACAGGTTGGCCTGCCTCACCCCAAGAACGGAGATGCCCTTATCGCCCTGGTCAATAACGCCGGCGGCGACAAGCTCCGACAGAAGTCCTGGGACCTCATGCCGTAGAATCCCGTTCGCCTGGGCGAGTCCAGCACCCGCTCCATCGGAACAGTCCATTGCGCCTCCCTTGAGACGTAGGAGAGCAGGCGCGCGGCGCGCCCGGCGATCGTGATGCTCTCGAACTCGGTAGACTTGACCGCTGAGAGCTTCTGGTCGTGATGCATCAACCAAGCGCCGGCGACATTGGGCGATACCGCCATTTTCCCCTCGAATGAGTTTGAAAAGTCCTCGCCGATATCGGCGGCCGTGACGAGAGTGCCGGTTCAGAACCTTATGGACGGCACTAGTCGTTACAGCCTTTCCTTCTCGCCGAAATTGAGGGTCTCCGTCAATTGCAGCGCGGTCGTAGCGCGCATGGTTGCGGGTGCTCCTCTGAGGTGCGCAGGCAGGATCAATGGTGGGCAGCCCGCAGCAAGTCCCCGATAACCGCTACGGGCGCGAGGCAGCCGGCGCCACTCGACGCCGAACGTCCGCTCCAGGGATCGCCCGATTGGCCGCCCACTGACTGAGATGGGTCGGATGCGGTCCGACAGACCTCGCCGTTCGGCCGTTCTCCAGTCTGAATTGAACTTTCGGTTCCGTTGCTTCTAGGTCCTGAGCCAACACTTCTGTCACCAACCGCCATTCCGGGCGAGTGCTGCGTGGAGGGCGACTGGGGCGGGCGAGGCCTAGACCGCCCCGTGCATCGGCTTGGGCGGCCTGCATAGGCACATCCGGCTGCCGACCCCCTCGCCGGTGCCATTTCGGGCAGTCTCGGACGGTGTAGGCTGGCCGGAATGGAAAGGCCGGCTGACCGCGCGGGACCTGCACGCGCTGACGCCGCTGTTCTGGACGCACGTGAACCCCTACGGTCGCTTCGACCTCTGCATGCGCACCCGCATCGGCGCCCTCGCCTAACCCGGAATGGCGGCTGGTGACAGAAGTATTGGCTCAGGGCCAAGAAACAGAGGCAAGAAACCGGAAATCGGGAAAACCCGA
>CAWAZU010000004.1:0-34555 GCA_963786445.1 uncultured Pseudomonadota bacterium | reverse complement strand
CTGTCGAGCGAGCTGTGGGGAACGGCTGCCGCATTGCATCGGATATCTCGCCGCAATCTCGCCACACGGGACTGGACATTGACAGCCTTGCGAAGGGCGCTTGAGGAGCTCCTGGTGCATTTCCACAGCTACCGGATCTACGCAGGCGCCGCGGGCGCGTCGGAGGCGGACGCGCGCGACCTGGCCTGGGCGATGGCGGGGGCGCGGCGGACGCTGCGCGCGGCCGATCTCGACCTGCTGGACCTGCTGGACGGCTGGCTGCGCGGCGATGACCTGAAACGCGTGCCGGCCGGCGTACCGCGGCAGGAGCGGCTGCGCGCGATGGTGCGCTTCCAACAGCTCTCCGCCCCGACCGCGGCAAAATCGGTCGAGGACACCGCGTTCTACCGCTACGGCCGCCTGCTCAGCCGCAACGAGGTCGGCGCCGATCCCGGCCAGTTCGCGCTGCCGCAAGCCGCCTTTTACGCCGCCGTCGAGGCGCGCCGCCAGCGCTTGCCGCGCGCCCTGCTTGCCACCGCCACGCACGACCACAAGCGCGGCGAGGACACGCGCGCGCGCCTCGCCGTGCTGAGCGAGTTGCCGGGCGAGTGGGAGGGTGCGGTCGCCCGCTGGATGCGGCTGAACGCACCGTTCAAGCGCGACCTGGACGGCACCGCGGCGCCCGATGCGGCGGACGAGCTGATGCTGTATCAGACGCTGGTGGCCGCCTGGCCGCTCGATCTCGCGCCCGACGATGCCGCCGGCCTCGCCGCGTTCCGCGCGCGCGTCGCAGGCTGGCTGGAAAAATCGGTGCGCGAGGCCAAGCGGCACAGCGAATGGGCAGCGCCGAACGCGGCCTATGAGGACGCGTGCCGCGATTTTCTGGCGCACTGCCTCGATCCCGCGCGTGCTGCGCCGGTCGCTCAGGAACTCGCCGCCTTCGCCGCCCGCATCGCGCCCGCCGGAGCGATCAACGGCCTCGCCCAGACGCTGCTGCGCATGACCGTGCCGGGCGTGCCCGATCTCTACCAGGGCATGGAGTTCTGGGATTTTTCGCTGGTCGATCCCGACAACCGCCGGCCGGTCGATTGGGCGGCGCGGGTGGCGGCGCTCGACGATGCAGGCAGCCCGGCCGAACTGCTGGCCGCGTGGCGCGACGGGCGCCTCAAGCAGGCGGTGATCGCGCGCACCCTCGCGCTGCGTGCGCGCGCGCCGTCGCTGTTCGCGGACGGCGCGTATCAGCGCCTGCGCATCGACGGCCCGGCCGCCGAGCACGTGGTCGGCTTCGCGCGCAGCCACCAGGGCCGCGCCGTCGTCGTCGCGGCGACCCGGCTGGCCGCCGCGCTGCTTGATTCGGCAGCCGGATCGTTGGTTATACCAAAAGTTCCGGCCACCGCGTGGGACGGAACCACCGTCGTGCTGCCGCGTCTGATGCACGGCCGCCGTCTGGTGGATGTGTTCGACGCGAGTGCTCGGAGCGCCGGAACGCAGGGCGCGGGTGGCCGCATCGCCGCCGCCGAGCTGTTTGCGTCCCTGCCCGTGGCCCTGCTGGAGGCTCGATGAATCGCCTGGTGGTTGTGTCCAACCGCGTGCCGACCGCGAGCGCCAATGCTCCGGCGGGCGGGCTGGCGGTCGCGCTGGACGGGTTCATGGAGAAGCGCGGCGGGCTGTGGTTCGGCTGGAGCGGCGCCGTCGTCGCCGGCGGCGGCGGACGCATCTGCGTGCGCCATGAATGCGGCGTCGATTACGCCACCATCGACCTGACGCCGGACGAGCACGACCGCTACTACAACAATTTTGCCAACGGCGTGCTCTGGCCGCTGCTGCACACCATGCCGGAGCTGATGCGCTTCGACCGCCGCGACGCGCGCACCTATCGCGAGGTGAATGCGCGCATGGCGGCGATGCTGCGGCCGCTGCTGCGCCCCTCCGACCTGGTGTGGGTGCATGACTACCACCTGCTGCCGCTGGCGGCGGCGCTGCGCGCGCGCGGGGTCGCCAACCCGATCGGGTTTTTCCTCCATGTGCCGTTCGCCGCCGCCGACGTGCTGGCGGCGGCGCCGGAGATGGGCGGCCTGGTGCGCGACATGCTCGCCGCCGACCTGCTGGGCTTCCAGACCGACAACGACCTCGCCAACTTCGCCGCCGCCGCCGAGCGGTTTGCCGAGGCGCAGCGGCTGCCGGGCAACGTGCTGGAGGTCGGGCACCGCCGCGTAAGGCTCGGTGTGTTCCCGGTCGAGATCGACCCGCAGGGTTTTGCCGAGCTCGCCGCGCACATGGCACGATCGGACGAGGCGGTGCGGCTGCGGCGCAGCCTGCACGGCCAGCATCTCATCGTCGGCGTCGAACGGCTCGACCCGACGAAAGGGCTGCTGCAACGCCTCGACGGCCTGCGCGCGTTCTTTGCGCGGTCGCCGAGATGGCTGCGCCGGGCGACGGTGCTGCAGATCGCCGCGATGTCGCGCCAGGACGTGGCGAGCTACCGCCAGTTGCGCGACAGCCTGGACCGCGCGGCCGGCAAGCTGAACGCCGACCTCGCCGAAGCGGACTGGCAGCCGCTGCGCTTCGTGTCGCGCGCGGTGGATCGCGCGCTGGTTGCCGGCTATCTGCGCCATGCGCGCGTCGGGCTGGTGACGCCGCTGCGCGACGGCATGAACCTGGTGGCAAAAGAGTTCGTGGCGGCGCAGGACCCGGCGGACCCCGGCGTGCTGGTGCTGTCGCGCTTCGCCGGCGCAATGCAGCAGCTGGACGGCGCGTTGCCGATCAACCCGCACGACGCGGACGCGATGGCGGAGGCGCTGGACCGGGCGCTGGCGATGCCGCTGGCCGAGCGGCAGGAACGCTGGCAGGCATCGTGGGCGGCGATCGAGCATCGTTCGCCGCTGGTGTGGGGCCGCTCCTTCGTGGCGGCGCTGCTGCGCGCGACGACGATTGCCGCGGTGCCGGACCTGAAGCGGCACGGCGGCCTCGCAGCGGGTCATGCCCCGGCGCCGCCGGCGATCGGCAGCGAACTTGTGCTGGTCGAGCCGCGGCACCTGCCGGTGATGCTGCCGGAGCGGGTCAATCTGAACTGAGGGCCGGCGGCGGGGAACGGCCGAACCTTCGCCGCCGACGAGGTGGCTACGCCGGTTCCTTCATCGTGGTGCGGCCGCCCGCGGGGGGCTGCGCCGGCTGTCCGCCGGCGCGGCACCTGGATGCCGAGAAACCGCCGGATCCACCTGCGCTGGGCGCGGGCGACGGCGGCAGCCGTTGTCTGGCCGGGCTGCGGCTGAAGGCCGGGCAATTCTTTGCTTCGCATGGGAACTCTCCTGGGCCGGCCGACCGTCGGCGGGCTGGTTGTGACCGTCCGTTCCAGCCTGGGCTGGCGCTGCCAATCTCACGTCCCGGCGCCGCACGATCCAATGCCGCGTTGGCATGAATTCGATGACGTAGCGGTCATCGGCATCCGGCGACGACGGCGGCAGCGCTACGCGCGCTTGCGCGCGCCGCGCGCCGTCGGGCGCGGCTTCGGCTTCGCGGGCGCCTTCCGCGCGGCCGGCTTGGCCGCCGTCTGCCCGAGGCTCCGCTTCAGCGCCTGCATCAGGTCGATCACCTGGCCACGCGCCTCCTCGGGTTCTTCCTCCGGCGCGATGCCTTCGCCCTTCAGCTTCGCCTCGATCATCGCGCGCAGCCGCGCCTCGTAGCGGTCCTCCATGTCCTCGGGCGCCCAGGGCGCGCTCTGCCGCTCGATCAACTGCGTCGCCAGCTTCACCATCTCCGGGTCCGGCGCTGCGGCGGGGATTTCGGAGAACTGCTCGACGGCATCGTAAATGTCGCGCGTCTCATAGAGCGTGTGCGCGACCAGCCCGCGCCCCAACGGCCGGATCGCCAGCGCCCGCTCGCGCTGCGCGATCACCACGCGCGTCAGCGCCACGCGCCGGCTGCGCGCGATCGCCTCGCGCAGCACGACATAGACATCCAGCCCGGCCTCGCCGTCAGGCACGAGATAATAGCCGGTGTCGTAGTAGAGCGGGTCGATCGCATCCGCCGGCACGAACTTGTCCAGGGTTGCCACCGTCGAACTGTCGATGCGGGCAGAGGCGAAGTCTTCGTCGTTGAGGACAAGGTACCTGGCCCTTGCGGAACTCGTAGCCATGGACGAGGTCCCGGCGCGGCAATTCCTGCTGCGTCTCGGCATCGACCGTCAGCATGCGGACCCGGTTGCCGGTGTCGGGATTGATGAAATGGAAATGCAGATTTCCGTGCTCGTGGTGCGCGGGGTGCAGCGCCACCGGGCAGGACACCAGCGCCAGCCGCAGATGCCCGCGCCAGATCGCCCGATCCGCCATCAGCCGTCCTCCTGCGGCAGCTTGCGCGCCGCTTCGGTAAACCCTTCCCACGGGTCGCGGCGCTGGCGCTTCAGCCGGTCGGGCACGGTGCGCAGGGTGAAGCGCGCGGGATCGAGCTTTTGCGTCACCTCGCGCCACGCCAGCGGCGTCGCCACCCCCGCGCCCGGGCGCGCGCGCGGCGAGAACGAGGCGACGGCGGTGGACCCGATTCCGTTGCGCAGCCAATCGACCAGGATGCGCCCGCGCCGCCTCGCCTTCGGCACCGAGGCGACGTAGCGGTCGGGATGCTCGGCCGCCATGCGCTCGGCGAAGCGGCGGCACCAGGCGCGCGTGGCGTCCCAATCGGCGCGCGGCACGAGCGGCACCACGACATGCAGCCCCTTGCCCCCGGTGGTGCGGCAGAACGCGCCGAGGCCGAGTGCCGCCAGCCGCGTCCGCACGTCGCCGGCCGCTGCGACCACATCGGCGAACGGAACGCCCTCGCCGGGGTCGAGGTCGAACACCAGCCGGTCCGGATGCAGCGGGTCCGACCCCGCCGCGCCCCAGGCGTGCAATTCGATCGCCGCGATCTGCACCGCGGCCAGCAGCCCGTCGAGGTCGTCGATCGCGAGCCAGGGCGCGCCGTCGGACTCGCCCTGGCGGATTTGCGGCGGGAAGCCGGCATGGCCGTGCTTCTGGAAGAAATGCTGGCCGTCGATGCCGTCCGGGCAGCGCACCAGCGCCAGCGGGCGCCCGGCGATCTCCGGCAGCGCGTGCGGCGCCGCCGCGCGCCAGGTACTCGCCAAGGTCGCGCTTGCTGATGCCGGGCCAGAGTTCCTTGTCGGGATGGGTCAGCACGCCGGCCTCCCCTGCCGATCCGCCACGCACGATGCGCGCCGGCGCCGCCGGGCGAAAGGCGCGGCGCGGCTGCTCCGGGTCGGAGACGTCGCGCACCACCTCCGCCGCCGCCTTGTCCTCGCGCAGGCCGAGGAACACCGCATGCCGCAGCCGCCCGCCGCCGCTCCAGCCGATATACTGCACCTCGACCACCAGTTCCGGCCGCACCCAGGTGATAGTCCGCTCCGGCGGCTCCTCGCCGTGCAGCAGGCCGGCCGGCGGCTTCGCCCGCAGCGCGTCCAGCCGTTTGCGCAGCGTGCCCAGTTCGCGCTCGGAGAAGCCGCTGCCGACGCCGCCCGCGTAGTGCAGCGCGCCGGCGCGGTCGTAGAAGCCGACATGCAGCGCGCCGAACCCGCGACGGCTGCCGCCCGGCGGGGTCCAGCCGAGCACGACGAACTCCTCGCGCCCCTGGCACTTCACCTTGACCCAGGACTGTGCACGCCCGGAGGTGTAGGGCGCGTCGGCGCGCTTGCAGACGATGCCCTCCAGCCCGAGTGCGCAGGCGCGTTTGCGCATGGCATCGCCCCGGCCGGCGAGGTGGTCGCTGTAGCGCAGTCGCTCGCCCCACGGGATCAGGCGCTGCAACGCCTGCTTGCGGTCGTCCAGCCGGCAGCGGCGCAGATCCCAGCCGTCCAGGAACAGCAGGTCGAACAGATACAGATAAAGGCCGTGATCCCGGCCGCGGGCGAGCGCGTCCTGCAACTCGGGAAAACTGGAAATCCCGTCGTCGCGCAGCGCCACAAGCTCGCCGTCGAGCACCGCGTCCTGCGCCGGCGCCTCGGCGAACAGGGCCGCGATGGCGGGCAGGCGCTCCGTCCAGTCCTGGCCGTTTCGGGTGATCAGGCGGACGGCGCCGCCCTGCTTGCGCACCAGCAGCCGGTAGCCGTCGAACTTTACTTCGCTGAGCCAGTCCTCCCCGTCCGGCGGCGCATCGGCCAGTGTCGCCAGTTGCGGCGCCAGGTCGGCCGGCGGCGTGCCGCGGACGGCGCCGGGCGCGGGTGCCTGCCCGGCGCCGCCGGCGGCAGGCGGCGCCGCCTCCAGCGCCTCGGCATCGGCGCCTTTGCGTTCGGCGGCGTCGTGCTCCTTGATGAGCAGCCAGTTCTCGCCGTGATCCTTCGGCCGCGGCTTCAGCCGGACGAGGACAAATCCGCCGTGCAGCCGCCGGCCATCGAGAAGAAATTTCAGCTCGCCGCGCCGCATCCCCTCTTCGGGGTCGCCGACCGGCTGCCAGGTGCCGCGATCCCAGGTCTCCACCGTGCCGGCGCCGTACTGGCCTGCGGGGATGCGGCCCTGGAAGTCGGCGTAGTCGCGCGGATGGTCCTCGACATGCACGGCCAGCCGCTTGTCGCCGGGATCGAGCGAGGGGCCTTTCGGCACCGCCCAGCTCCACAGCACGCCGCCGTGCTCCAGGCGGAAATCCCAGTGCAGGCGGCGGGCGGCGTGTTTCTGGACGACGAAGATCGGGGCGGCGCCGCCCGGCGCGTCTGCCGGCGCCGGCTCCGCGGTCACGGAAAAATCGCGGCGGGCGCGATAGGTGTCGAGGCCGTGGCCGCGGACGGCGCGCTTGCGGATGGCGGAGGTCGTGGCCATGCCCGACCAACGCCGCGCCGGCGCGGCCGGTTGCGGGCCGGTTCCGCCGGCACGCGGCGTCGGCTATGTGCGGGCGGATGACGCGCAAGCCAGCGGGCGCCCTCGGCCGCCTCGATTCGCTCGGCTTCGGCGACGGCGCGGCCGAGGCGGCCGGCTGGCTGCTGCACCCCGCCCGGCGCGTCGAGGCGGTGCGGGTCTGCATCGAGGGCCGCGTGCTCGGCGAGGCCCCGGTCATCGAACGCCCGGACGTGGCGGCGATTTTTTCCGCGGTGCCGCACGCCGCGCTGTCCGGCTTCCGGGTCCGCGGCCCGTTCGCGGCGACCGCGCCGCTGCTGCACGTGGAAACGCTCGGGCTGGCTCACGGGCGGCCGGTCATCGCCGCCGAGGAATATTTTGCCGCTGCCGCTCTGCCCGAGCTTCCGACGCCCGACGCAGCCCTGATGGAGCGGGTCTCGGCCGGGCGCGAGCCGACCGCGTTCAACCGCGCCGGGCTGGCGATCGCCGCGCAAATGCTCGCGGCGGTGCAAGCGCACCTGCCCGGCGTCGCGCTGCCGCGGCTGCTCGACTGGGGCTGCGGCCCGGCGCGGGCGACGCGGTTCATGCCGGCGCTGTGGCCGGGGCTGCGCCCGGTCGGCTGCGACATCGACGCCGCGGCGATCGCCTGGTGCCAGGCGAACGTGGCGGACGCCAGCTTCCATGCAACCGCCCCCGACCCGCCGCTGCCGTTCGCCGACGGCGCGTTCGACGCGGTGGTCGCCGCCTCGGTGATGACGCATCTCGCCTGGCCGATCCAGCTGCGCTGGCTCGACGAGATTTGCCGCGTGCTGGCGCCTGGCGGCGTGCTCGTCGCGTCCGTGCATGGCGCGCTCGCCGCCGTGCCGCTGCCGGCGGCGCAGCGCGCGGCGCTGGCGGCGCGCGGCGTGCTGGACGGGACGCAGGATGCGCGCCTCGACGGCATCGCACCCGCCGGCTACTACCGCGCCACCTACCAGACCGAGCGGCACACGCGGCGGCACTGGCAACGCGGCTTTGCGATCCGCGCCTGGCGCGCCGGCGGGCTGGGCAACTGGCAGGACCTGGTGGTGCTGCAGCGCACGGAACGGCCGCCGCTTCGCTGGCTGCCGCGCCTGCTACGCCGCGAGTGACACGGAATTGCCGCCGGCGTGCGCTTCGTAATGCGCCATCACCTCGGCCGCCGGGCCGTCCTCGCGGATGCGCCCCTGGTCGAGCCACATCACCCGCGTACACCAGTCCAGCACCGCCTTCTTGGCGTGCGAAGACAGGATGAGGATTTCTGCGCCGCGCACCATGTCCTCCAGCCTCGCGCGTGCCTTCTCCAGGAACACGGCGTCGCCGGCGAGGAACCATTCGTCCATCAGCAGCACCTGCGGCCGGATCGCGGTGGCGAGCGCGAAGCCCAGCCGCACCACCATGCCGGAACTGTAGATGCGCACCGGCAGGTCCATGAACGCATCCAACTCGGCGAACGCGCTCACGTCCTCCTCCAGCCGCTTTATCGCCGTCCGCTCGAGGCCGTTGTAGAGGCCGCGCAGCATGATGTTCTCGCGCCCGGTCAGCTCCGGGTTCATGCCGAGATTTGGGTCGAGCAGCGCATTCAGCGTGCCGCTAATGCGCACCTGCCCGATCAGCGGTTCGTAGATGCCGGCCAGCGTGCGCAGCAGCGTGGTCTTGCCCGCGCCGTTGGTGCCGATCAGGCCGAGCCGGTCGCCGCTGGTCAGCCGGAAGGCGACGTCGCGCAGCGCCTGCACCACCACGCGGTGCTTGGCGTCGCTGCCCATGCGGCCGGACACCGTGGAGAACACCGTACGCTTCAGGCTGCGCGCACTGCCGTGATAGAGCGGGAAATCCAGGCTGACGCCGCGCACGTCGATCTCGGCCGCCATGACGCTCACACCCAGAACGCGATGCGGTTGCGCACGCGCACGAACAGCATCCAGGCGAGCGCGCAGAGCACCAGCGAATAGAGGACGGCCGAGAGATACATCATCGCCGACGGCACCTCGCCGAGCAGCGGCGCCCGCACGATCTCCAGGATCGAGCCGAACGGATTGAACGGCAGCAGCCACATCCGGTTTTTGCCGACGAGCTCGGGCCGCCAGATCACCGGGGTGACGAAGAACATCATCTGCAGCACGCTGCCGACGATCGGCGGGATGTCGCGGAAGCGCGCGCACAGCGCGCCGAGCATGATCGCCAGCGCCAGCGCGTCCACCAGCCACAGCGCGCATCCCGGCACCGCCAGCAGCCCGGCCACGCCCGGCTGGAACGCATAGATCACGAACACGGCGACGATGACCACAAGGTTGTGCGCCACCACGAGCACGTTGCGCACCACGATGCGCGCGGCGTAGAGCGAGAACGGCATGCGCACGGAGCGGATCATGCTCTCCGACGCCGTGAACCCGAGGCTGGCATCGCCGACGAGGGACGCCACGAATCCCCACAACACCAGTGACAGCGTCAGGAACGGCAGATACTCGCGCAGGTTCATGTGGAACAGCGAGGCATAGATGCCGCCCATCGCCGCCACCATGAGCGCGGTGGAGAGCGTCAGCCAGAACGGGCCGAGCATGGAGCCGCGATAGCGCAGCTTGATGTCCAGCCAGGCGAGCGTCCAGCACAGCCGCCGCAGCTTCCAGGCGTCGCGCAGGTCGCGCAGCGCCATGCGGTGGCGCGCCGCAAGCGTCGGGTTGGGAGTCAGCTCGAGGGAATTCGCCCCTCGCGCAACGGTCTGCAGGGCGGCACTCATCGCGCGCAGCCGATACAGGATCGCCGCCGGCGCTGCAACTCCCGCATCGGCGGCGGGGTCAGCCGCCGGGCGCGTCGGACAGCGCGCGCACCAGCATCGTCTGCGGCCTGCGCTCGATCGCCACGCGCTCGCCGGGGCGCAGGTGCTGTGGATTGTCCTGCACTACCGACAGCGTCGCCCCGTCCGCCTCGCGCACGATGAATTCCGCGGTTGCGATCTGCGCAAGCGCCGCAGTGACCGCCGCATCTCCCAGCGTCGCCAGGATCGTCGCGCGCACGTCGCCGGCCGCGCGCGGCTGCAGCGGACGTTCGGCGACGATCACGCCGATTTCGTCCCCCGGCGTTGCCGGCCGGACGACGGCAGAGGCCGCTTGCGGCGCGGGCGGACGGCCGGTCGCGCAGCCGGCCAGCAGGCACAGGGCCAGGGCAATGACGGGGCGAGCATCGGCGATCATCGGCGGCCCTCGGCGCGGCGGCGGCTGCACGCACTCTACCAGAAGGCGAGCCCGCAGGAAGCATCTCGCGCGCAGAATGGTGACGCGGACGCGAATTCCGGCGGCGATTCGGTCTTGCGCGACGCGGCGCAGACGGATAAGGACTTAGCGGAGTTTCCTGCCTGCCACGATGAACGACGGTGGCCAGTCCGTCGTGCCCTCCGGCCGGGGTCCGGCCGTGCCACGACGGAGGCCCGCCCCGCATGCTCCATTCGCGCCCCGCCAGCCCCCGGCACCGGCCCCTCGCCCCGCTCCGCCTGGCAGCGGCGCTGGTGGTGGCGGCGGGGCTGGCGGGATGCGCGGGGCATCCGCAGGTGCAGGTGAGCGCGCCGCAGGCGGCGGCGGACTACGCCGCCCATGCCCGCCGCGACTACGCCGTGCCGGGGCCGGCCTGGGATCCGTGGGGTCCGTACATCGTCGAGGCGGCGCAGAAATACGATGTGCCGGAACGCTGGATCCGGGGCGTGATGCGCCAGGAATCCGGCGGGCAGCTCTATCTCGACGGGCAGCTCATCACCTCCAGCGCCGGCGCGATGGGGCTGATGCAGGTGATGCCGGAGACCTATGCCGAGCTGCGCTACCGCTACGGGCTCGGCGCCGACCCGTACGACCCGCACGACAACATCATGGCGGGCGCGGCCTATATGCGGGAGCTGTACGACATCTACGGCTCGCCCGGCTTCCTCGCCGCCTACAATGCCGGGCCGCGGCGGCTCGACGACTACCTGACGCGGCATCGCGCGCTGCCCGACGAGACGCGGCGCTACGTGGCGAATGTCGGCCCTTCGGTGGTCGGCAGCACGCCGCTGCGGCCGTCGCCGGCGACGCAGTACGCGATGCTGCAACTGCCGGTCAACATCCCGCCCGGCCCGCGACGGGCGCCGCGCCCCGAGCGGGCGCCGGTGGCGCTGGCCGCCAATACGCAGAACCGCCCCGGCTACGCCCGCGAGCCGGTGCAGATGGCCGCCCTGCCCGCCCCGCCGGCGCCGCCCGCCCTCGCCCTGCCGCATCCCGGCGGCGGGTTCCACCTGATCCCGCACGCCTACGCCGACACGCTGCCGACGTTGCGCGGCGGCCCGGTCAGCGGCAACTGGGCGATCCAGGTCGGCGCCTTCGGCAGCGAGGAACAGGCGCGTGCCGCGGCCGAGGCGGCAAAGGGCCACGCGCGCGAGTTCCTGGCCGCCGCACAGCCGCATGTCGGCCCGGTGCGTCATGGGCACGGCACGCTGTACCGCGCCCGCTTGCTCGGCCTGTCGCGCGACGCCGCGGTGCGGGCGTGCGAGCGGCTCGGCCATCACGGCAACTGCATGGTGGTGTCGCCGGGCGCGCAGTCCTGAGCGCGTCTCGTCGGCCCGGCTGCCGGCTACGTCGAACGTGAAGCGGCTAAACGCCGTCCGTTGAAATGTGGCGCCGATTGGCCGGTCCCCGCATTATGGGCGGGCGTGTCGCCAGTCATGCCGGCCTTGGCCACGGCACCGTACCCGGACCGGGAGCGATGGCGCGGACCGGAGCCGCGCGCCACCGGCGCCGCCGCTTTCGCCAGCATGGCGCCGAACGCGGCGATGACGCGGCGCATCTGCGGCGGCTTGTAGGGATAGAGCTCCGGCGGGTCCATCATGTGGACGATGCCGCCGACATCGCCCTCGAACAGCAGCAGCCGTCCGTCCGGCAACTCCGCGCAGTCGATCTGGAAATAGTCGAGCCCGGCCCATTCCGCGATCGCCGTCAGCGCCGCCGCGTGGCGGCGCGCGAACCCCGCATCGAAGCTCGCCATCGCCGCTGCTTCTTCGGCGCGCTTTGCCGCGCTCTCGGCCATGCCGGCATTGAGGTAATGCACCATCCAGTGCTCGGAGACCGCCATGTGGCAGAGCATCGGCGCGCCGTCGATGAAAGCGATGCGGTATTTGCGGAACAGCCCGTCGGCGCCGCGGTAGTCGACGAAATCGGTGACGAACACCTCGTCGCAATCGAGCGTCGCGAGGTGTGCGGCAAGCTGCGCCGCGTCGTCGGCGCGCGCGAGGTCGTGGCCGGCGTGCGAGCCGACCGGCCGCGCCAGCACCGGAAATGCGCGTTGCGCCGCCGCGGCGGTGGCGCGCGGCAGCCGCCGGATCGGCGGGCAGACCAGGCCGGGACGGCGGCGCAGCGCGGTCGCCAGGACCTCGCGCCCGAGCCGCAGCACGCAGGAGGGGTCGTTCAGCGTCGGCCGCGGCCATGCCGCGTGCAGGCGGGCCAGCGGCTGCAGCACCGCCTTGTCGTCCGCGGCGGCGAAGAACGCCACGTCGTGGTCGGGCAGCGCGTCCGGCAGCTTGCGGCCCGGTGCCACGAACAGCAGGTCGAGCCGCACGTCGAGATGCATGGTCAGGAAATCGAGCGGCGTGTTCGCCATCAGGTCGCCGGGCGCCATCAGCGCCAGCACGCGCAACGGCGCCGCCGATTGCGTGCGCATGGCGTCGGCGACGCGATACAGCGGGACCGCCGCCAGCGCCTGGCGTTGCAGCGCGCGCGCGGCGTCGGGGCGGAACTGCAACGCATGCACGGTGGCGGCGTCGAGCGCATAGGCGGCGGCGGCGGCGAGGCTGGGCGTCGGGCGCTCGATGGCGCGCAGCAGCGCCGGCTCGGCGGCACCGGCGAAGGCGAGGTGCGACAATGCCGCCGGCCCGCGGATCGGTTGCGGCGCCAGCGCCGGGTCAAGCCGGGGCACGTCGTCGAGAAGCGTTGCTGTGTCCACCGCCCACCATCCTGCCGGGTCCGGGCGGCAGGCTGGCCGGGCGGGGTGAACGAAGCGTCAATGGGCGGCACGGCGCCTCAGCGCCGGCCGAGCCAGGTCAGCACGGTCAGCAGCACCGAGAGCAGCACCGAGATCAGCACCGTCGAGCCGAGCGGCACGTAGATGCGCAGGCCCGGCCGCGCGATGCGGATGTCGCCGGGCAGATGGCCCAGCCCGGTGCGTGCCAGCCAGGGCCAGATGATGCCGAGCAGCAGCAGCACGGCGCCGAGCGTGATCAGGAGGCGTTGCATGCCGGCGATATAGCGTCGGCGGCCCGGCGGGCCTATGGACTTTGCCGCGCGGCGGCGGCCCCGCTGCCATCGCCGGCCTCGTGGCTGTGACCGTCTGTCACGGCCCGTGACAAAGCTGGGGCACGTATTGCCTCGGAGCGCCGGAGAACCCTAAACCGGCGGTGCAATATCTTGACCGATTGCCACCTTGCCCCGCCGTTGCCCTGCACCGGCGGGGCTTTTTTTGCGCCGGCCCCGGGCCACGGCGGTGCCCGCAGGGGCGGCCGAGCGCCGCGCCCCAAAGGTCAGCGATTCACCGGATGGAGGTAAGAGACAGCGGCGGTTCAGCGCGGCGCCATCGTCCCGCCACCCTCGACCACGTGCAGGCGGGTAACGGTAAGTTCGTCGATCGTCAGGCGACGGACATGGCCGGATCGCAGCACCAGGCGGCCGATCGCCAAGCGGCCGATCGCAACCGCGCCCAGCGCGACGGCACCGAGGGCAAGCGCCCCTACAGCCAGCGCGCCGGCAGCGGCGACGGCGGTCGCGAACGCAGGGACCGGCCGGGAAGGAGCGCGGACCCGGGCGGCTGAAGGGGCGGCTGGTGACGAAGCCGGCGCGGTCTGCGACGCTGTCATGTACACGTCCCTCGTGCTGCGGAAAGGCGCGGAGAACGGCCCTCAGGCTGCGCCGCGGCTTGACGTGGACGAGGCCCGGCGGATCGCGGCCCGCTTCGCCCGGTTGCCGGCGGGTAGCCCTTTTTATCCCGCAAGCCGCGCCGACCGGCGCAGCCGCCCACAGAAATGCCGAGCAGCCGGCGCTACTGATTTGCCGGCTTTGGCAATGGAGCTGTCGGCGTCGTCGCCGGCGCCGGCGCACTTGTGGTCGCCGGGGTCGGAGGTGGCATGGTGCGGATACGCGGCCAAAACACCGCGAGCAAAATTATCACCACGATCACGGCGGCGATCGCGTACCAATACCGCCTGTCTCCCAAGAAGTTCAAGGCAACCTCCCTGTCCACCGCCACGCACACCCTAGGCATTGCTGCAGCGGCGCGGCAACACGACGCGGTGATCGAAGGCCCGGTTGCCGGCAATTGGAACCATGGCGCGCCCTCCCGGACTCGAACCGGGGACCGACAGCTTAGAAGTCCGATTTGGCAGCCAAGGCGTCGCCTGTGTCCGCAGGCAGTGACGACCATAACGCGCTGAAATTCCGCGAACAACGTCGCAGTCCACAGAAAATCATTGCAAACCGTGGAAGCCAAGAGCACCTTGTGTCCGGACATCTTGCGGACACGAAGGGGACGCTCAATGGCTCGGAAACCCGCAGGCGACGGCGACCGCGATCCGCTGACAGATTCTCTCTTGCGCGACCTTGCCCCGCCCGCGAAGGGCAACTGCGTGATCTATGACGGCGAGGTGAGAGGCTTCGGAGTCCGGATCACGGCCGGCGGCGGCCGGGCTTTTGTGCTGAATTACCGCGCCCACGGGATCGAGCGGCGGCTCACCATCGGCAGTTTCCCGGACTGGAACACGAAGCAGGCCCGCGAGGAAGCCAAGGTGCTGAAGCGCCGCATCGACCGCGGCGAGGACCCGATGGCCGATCGCCATGCCGATCGTACCGCCCCAACGATGGCGGTCCTCACGGCGCGGTACTTGGAATACGCTGGCACCCGGAAGCGGCCACGTTCCCTGCAAGAGGACAAGTCGCTGCTCGACGGCGTGATCCTCCCCGCCCTCCGCAATCACCGCGTCGCTGATCTGCGGCGCGCCGACGTAGTGGCTCTCTATCATCAGGTGTCGAAGCGCACGCCGATCCGGGCAAACCGGATGCTATCGCTGCTGCGGCGCATGCTGAACCTCGCCGCCACCGAGTTCGAGATGCGGGAGGGGCCGAACCCCGCCGCCGCGATTGAGCGCAACCCGGAAAACAAGCGTGACCGTTATCTCAAGGCTGAAGAGGTGGCGCCTCTGATGACGGCACTAGCTGCACATCGTAATCAGCAGTCTGCCAACATCATCCGGCTGGCGCTTCTCACCGGCGCAAGGCGCGGCGAACTGCTGACCGCGACATGGGATCAGATCGACGTCAGCGACGGCATCTGGACGAAGCCGGCCAGCATGACGAAGCAGAAGAAGCTGCACGCCATCCCGCTCAACGGCCCAGCGCGGGCACTGCTTGCCGATATGAAGAAGGAGGCGGACAAAGAGAACGCTCGGCGGGCGGAACATGGTCTAACCCCGATCGCGCATCTGTTCCCCGGCTACGGCACGAATGACGCACAGGGTGACCTCAAGCGTTCCTGGCAGACGATCTGTCAGGCGGCTGGGTTGGGCGAGTGGATAGAAAAGCGCGACGATGCTGGCCGTGTCGTCAAGGATGAAGACGACAAGTCCGATCTGATTTGGCGGGGCAACCTACGGTTCCACGACCTCCGCCATGCCTTCGCGTCCTTCCTCGCGAGTAGCGGACACAATCTACCGCTGATCGGGCAGTTGCTTGGGCACTCGAACCCACAGACGACGGCGAGATACGCTCATCTGCTACTCGATCCGCAGCGGGAGGCGACTGAACGGGTCGGACAGATCATCACCGGAGCGGGCAAACCTGGCGCCGAAATTTTGCCGATGCCGGCCGGGAGGCGGGCGTGAGCGCCGGCGACAAGACGCCGGCCGATGATGACTGGTCGCTCGACCCGGACATCACCAACGAGAAATGGGCCGAACTCACAGCCAAGGCCGAGTTCTGCGATCGCGCCATCTTCGGCCAGCGCGGCCCGTGACCATGCGCCGCCCGGCGAGCCGCAGGACGATGGGGACTCGCTCGACTGGCCAACCATACCTGAGGATTGGTCGTCGCCAGGAGGGGTACGACACGAGACGCCAGACCGCGTCAACGGCTGGCGCGCCATCAAGATGGCCCAGCGGAGTTGCGGGGGCACAGACTTGGACGGCGCGGTGTGGGTGCTGAAAGCAGCTTCCGACCCGGCGGCATCCGTCAGGATCGAACTTCACGACGGGACGGCGCTGGACGCCGCGAAGCTGTCGCCGAATGTGGTCAAGCGAGCCTTCATCGGCACGGATGACCGTGAGCATCGATTCGAGGACGTGAGCCTGTCGTACTGGGGGCTGTCGGCCTGGTTGGGTGAGCATGTCCTGAAAAGTGTCGAGTTCCCTCCCCGCGGCACCGGACGGTGGCGGTGGGGGACGGCGGCGTGGCCCCAGGCCACTAGCCAAATGTCGCCGCAACGCGAGATCGATAACTGGATGCTCGAATATTATAAAAAGGCCCATGACGAAGGGCGCCCGGTGCCGAAGCGCGATCAGGAGGCATTTCCAGATTGTCGCGAAGCTTTTAGGGTAATGGGAAAGGGGCGCCCTCGGGAATTCCAGATGAAGGCCGCCATGCGGGCCATTCCGGAGGAATACAAGCGCAAGCGCGGCGAGAGAGACCGCTAACGGGCGAACGGTCAAACCGGGCGTCAAATCGGGCGTGGGTATTTCGCGCTGCCCGCTGCCCGATAAGGCGGCTCTCAAAAGGCGCTTCTATGTAGCCCTCGGCAACTGCAAAACCGCCGAGGCACAATGCAGCAAATCGAACAGAGCCCGGGAGCCGCAGCGCAACCGCGCCGTCCCCGACTGGGCAGCCTTCTCGACAACCGCATCTGCATCGCAGAGATCGCCGAAGAGACGGCGACGTGCGAACGGACGGCCCGGAACGAGATGGATCGGCTGAAGGTCGCGTACGTCAAGTTCGGCAACGTCCGGTGGTACGACCGTGACGAGGTGCGGGCGGCGCTCGTTGCCAGCACCGTAAGTAGGACGCCCCGCGGCCGTGGCCGCCCAAAGAAAGCAGCCTAACACCACATCAGCGCGGCCGGCGCGTGATGTGGTGGAAGGCTTTGGAATGCACGGGGGCGTGCGTCCGATAGCCGATTTGCTGCCGCAGCGCAAGCCGCGCCTCCAGTTCGGAGACGCGAAATGCCTGGACCGAATATCGGTAATTCCGTAGCCGCGGAGCAACCGCTCGACCTCTCGCCTGACGCCCCTGATGCGGCTGGTGGTGAAGCGGCGAGCGGCGATCTTCCGGTGTCTTCCGGCGCGTTCGACTACGCGACGCTCCCGACCGAAATTGCCGACGATGCCCGCGCCGTCGCCGCCCGCATCCGTGCCCGTATGCGTGACAGCATCATCGAGACCGGGCGCGATCTGCTCGCGATGAAGGCGAAGTTGCAGCACGGCCAGTTCACGGCGTGGTTGCAGGGCGCGCTCGACATCAATGTCCGCTCCGCAGAAAGGTATATGGGCGCGGCTCGGTTCGCGAACGAGAAAGGCGACACTGTGTCGCTTTTGCCGACCGCCGCCCTGCATCTTCTGGCAGCACCATCGGCACCCGATCTGGCAAGAGAGACCGCTGTCGCGCGCCTTCGGAACGGCGAGCGTGTCACAACCGACGACGTGCGGGTGCTGGTACAGGAAACTCGCGAGGCGGCCAGACGTGCTGAGGCGCAGGCGAAAAGAACACCGGAGCAAGTCGCCCAAGAGCGCGAAAGAGAGCGACGGCGCAAGGCGGCGCAGGAGCGCGCCCGCAAACTGCAAGAAAAGCAGTACCGAGGACAACGAACGCTCCCGGCAGGACAAAGCCCTAATCGTCGGCAGGTTCCTGGTGCAGCGGCTCGGCGCGGCCGGTGCTCAGGAATTGATCGACCTGATGTGGAGCACTGACTGGTACCGCGTCAAGGCGCTCTTTGTCACTCACCTGAACTTCAGGCTCACCACCGAAGAGATCGAGCGGAAATTCGCCGGAGAGGTGACGCACCTGGAGTGGGCACCATGAGCGCCGCCGCCAACGACGACAGCGACAATCTGATCGGCTTCTGTCCGCGCTGCCGGCGGGGCGGCCGGATGATAAACATGTTCGGCGACGACCCGCGCGCCGATGGCACCTATGCGGCATGCGATCATGACCGCGTCTTTTGGTACGTGTCACCACAATGGCATCATCTTCTGCCACCGGCGGATGATCCGCTTTCGCGTCGCCGCAGCGCCACGATGCGACGCGAGTATCAAGAGGTGACTGGGTTCTGTCCGGGGCAGCGGCCGGAAGTTAAGCCGGGACAGCGAAGTGCGGAGGCGCAATGGATTGCCAACTCGCTCGGCGCTGACGACGATGATCGTGTCATTGCACATCATGGGCACGTTGACCCGACCTACAGTTCCAGCCCGCATGCGAGGCGAGGTTTCCCATGAAGCCGCGTGTCTGGGCGATCGGCGTGCTGTCCGCGCTGGCATGTTCGAAACCACGGCTGGCGATCAGGACGAGTCCGACCGGGCGCTGATTGCCGCGATCCGGCGGCGGGTAGGCGCGCCATGACTGCACCGCCAATGCGGCGCCCGCCTCGGCGAACTCGTTCTCCGCGCTTACCAGGAAAATCAGTTCGCCGCCCTGAAGCGCAGCTATGCAACCGGCCATCGGGCGCCGATCGCGCAAGGTCCGACCGGATCGGGCAAGACGGTCCTGTTCGCTGCGGTCGCCAAGGGCGCGCTTCGGAAAAGCAAGCGCGTTCTCGTCGTGGCGCATCGACGCGAACTGATCCGGCAAGCGTCGCAGAAACTGACGGCGGCCGGCGTGCCGCATGGCGATCATCTGCGCCGGCTTCGCACCGGCGCCCGACGAACTGGTGCAGGTCGCCAGCATCCAGACACTCGCTGCGCGCGGGTACGGCGATCTTCCGCAATTTGCCCTAATCGTCTTCGACGAGTGCCACCACGCCCGCGCGGCGATGTGGGGCAAGCTGATCGAATCGCAACCTCAGTGCGCGGCTGCTCGGCGTCACGGCAACGCCGGCCCGGCTCGACGGCAAAGGGCCTCGGCGCATTCATGACGGCGGCGTATTTGACGACCTGATCGTCGGCGCGTCGATCAGGGAACTGGTGGCGCAGCAATATCTGTCGCCATGCCGATGCTTCGTTGCCCGTGACCGCGTCAATGTCGCCGGCGTCCGCACGCGGCAGGGTGACTACGCCGCCGGAGAGCTTGCGCAGCGGGCGGATACGGCCAGGATCACCGGCGACGCCGTGGCGCACTACCAGCGCCATGCGGATCACCAGCCGGCCATCGCGTTCTGCGTGACCGTCGAGCACGCATCGCATGTCGCCGCGGCGTTCCGCGACGCCGGATATCGCGCAGGCGCCGTCCACGGCGGGATGAAAGCCGCCGAGCGCGACGCGATGATTGCCGGCCTCGGCACGGGCTGCCATTGAGGTTCTGACGAGTTGTGACCTCATCAGCGAAGGCCTCGATGTACCGAGCGTGGGCGCCGTCATCCTGCTGCGGCCGACGAAGTCCCTGACACTGCACATGCAGCAGATAGGCCGCGGCATGCGTCCGGCGCCCGGCAAGACGCATCTCGTCGTGCTCGACCATGCGGGAAACGTGCTGACCCACGGCCGCCCAGATGATGAGCGCACTTTGGACGCTTGATGGCGTCGAGAAGCGAGAAGCCCGGACGAAGGTTTGCCCGCAGTGCGAGTGCTTGAACACCGCTGCGGCTCGCCAGTGCGAAAACTGCGGTTGCCCGTTCCCGCTCGGCACGGACGGGAACGGCAGACGCCGCAGCGTTCAGGTCGTTGACGGGGAACTGGTCGAACTTCCCGAGCACGACGATGAGACGACCGAACATCGCCCGAATGTCGTATCGCGAGATGCGGAACCACCTGGACCGCCTAACCGAACACGATCTGCGGGAGTTTGCCCGCCTGAACCAGTACAAGCGCGGATGGGTCACGCACATCCTGCGCGAGCAAACAGAACTTCGGCAAGCGCGGCGCCCGGCGCCGGATGGGCAGGGAGCGGCGCTGTGATCGAAATCACCCGACTGACCAAAACCGGCGGACCGCTCACGAAGCGCATCAGCTTGTCCGCTGACGGCGAGGTCATCAGCGACGGCTCGCGCCTGCGTCATGTCGTCAGGAGCCGCGCTGCGCGCGCGGATCGCGACCGCAGACGAGTTCGCCGCGCTGATTGGCGGCCTGGAACCGCATGAAGCGATTGCCCTCGGCGCGCTCCGGGCGGACCTGCCCGACCAGGCGGAGATCACGACGAAGCTGAAACTCGACGCACTGAACGGCAACGCCGCCCCCAGCCTGATCGCGCGCACCGCCGAACATATAAGCTACCGCGCCGGCCAGCGCGCACTGGCGCTCATCGACATCGACACGAAAGGCATGCCCAAAGCCGCGGCCCAGCGCATCGCCGACCTCGGCGGATTCGTGCCAGCCCTGCGGGCCATCCTGCCCGACCTCGCGCAAGCCGCCACCATCCTGCGCCCGTCCACCAGCGCCGGCATCTACCGCACGGACACCGGAGAAAGCTTCCCCGGCTCCGGCGGTTTCCACCTGTTCGTGCTGGTGCGCGACGGGGCCGACATCGAACGCTTCCTCCGCACCTTGCATGAGCGCGCATGGCTGGCCGGGGTGGGCTGGTCGATGGTTGGCGCCGGCGGCCAGTTGCTTGATCGCTCGATCGTTGACCGCATGGTGGGCGCACCCGAACGGCTGGTGTTCGAGGGCGCGCCGGTCCTCGATGCGCCGCTCGCGCAGGACGGCGCCGCTCGCGCTCCAATCGTGCAGCACGGCGCCGCGCTGGATACCGTTGCCGCGTGTCCGCCGCTCACCATCGTTGAACAGAGCCGCCTCAGGGAACTGCGCGCGAAGGAGGGGCAACGGCTCGCCCCGGACGCCGCCCGCGCCCGCGAGGCATTCACGGCCCGGCAAACGAAGCAGATGGCCGAGCGCACCGGCATGGCGCCCGGACGCGCCGCCAGCATCATCGCCCATCAATGCGGCGGCACGCTGCTGCCAGATGTGGTGCTGCCGTTTGATGAACCCGACCTGGCCGGCTGCACCGTCGCCGATGTGCTTGCCGACCCGGGCCGCTTCGTCGGCGCCACGCTCGCCGATCCCGTCGAGGGCACGATCTACGGCCGAGCCAAGGCGATGGTCATGCGCCGGGCGGACGGGTTACCCTGGATCAACAGCTTTGCGCACGGCCGCACTGCCTATGAGTTGAAGTACGATGCCGCTGCCGTCCGCGCCGCGCTGGACAAGGCCCCCGCCGACGCCGTGGTCGCGCTGTTCGTGCGTCTCGCACAGACTGCGGAACTGGACGAAGCCGAAGCCGAGGAACTACGCGATCTCGCCGCAGAGCGCAGCGGCAGCGGCAAGCGTGCCATCGACCGCGATCTGAAAGCCGCCCGGCGCCAGCGCGGCGCGCAGCATGCCGCCGAGGAACAGCAGCGACGAACGGCCGAACGGCGCGACCCGCGCCCCTACCTGCGCGCACCTCGCCGCGGATGCGGAGCGCGTGCCCGTGCTCACCAGCATCGACGAAGTGCTTTGCGCGATCCGCGCGCCCGACCCGCCCATGCGGAACGCGGAGGGTTGGCCGACCGAAGCCCGCTGCCGGACGCCTATTTTTCTTCACAACATGCTGAATCAGGATGCCAACAATGACCAAGCCCGTCCGACTTCCTGCCCCTGAAATGCCGCTGCTCACGCCGCATGACGAATTCTCGATGGCCCATCTGATCGAGCAGCACATCGAGTACTACGACGAGGACGAGCGCGGCAACAAACGCACCGTCGCGCTCAATCCCCTGTTCGTCCGCCACTACCTCAAGTGCCGAAACTCAGAACTACCGATCGTCACCGCCATCGTAACTTCGCCACTGCTGCTGCCAGATGGCACACTCCTCGCCACGCCGGGACTCGACCGGCAGCGCGGCATCATCTTCCGCCTGCAACCCGAACTGCTGGCGATCATGCCGAAGCCGGAGGAATGTACCAGCGCCGCCGTCGCCGACGCCATGCACTTCCTGACTGAGCAATGGTTGTGCGACGTGGCAACCGGCTACGCCGGCAAGTGCGTCCTCATCGCCTCGGCCCTCACCATCCTTGAGCGTGCCGTGCTGCCGGAACGGCCGGCCTTTTTCGTCACCGCCGGACAGCGCGGCGGCGGCAAGACCACGACGCTGCAAATGATCTTCCTGGCTGCGACCGGCTACCGCGCCGCTGCCGCAGCATGGTCGCCGAGCGAGGAGGAGCGGCGCAAATGCCTGTTCTCCTACCTGTCTGAAGGTGTTGCCGCCGTCGTTTGGGACAACATACCCCGCGGATCGGCTATTTCGTGCCCGTCAATCGAGAAATCCCTCACCGCCGCGCTCTACAGCGACCGCGTGCTGGGCCAGACCGGCATTCGCACCGTGCCCGCTACCACGATCAACTACTTCACAGGCAACAACATCACCGCGCGCGGCGACATGGCTTCCCGCAGCCTACAGGTGCGCCTCGCCGTCGATCGCCCCGACCCGGAAAACCGTGCCTTCACGCACGCCGATCCTGTCGCCTGGACCATCAATCACCGCGGCAACATTCTGCGCGCCCTCTACACGCTGTTGCTCGGCAACCCGCGCCTGCGCGCCAGCACCCCACCCGCAGCCGAAACCCGCTTCAAACTCTGGTGGCACCTGTGCGGATCGGCTGTGGAACACGCCGCGCGGCTACATGCCGAGCGCGCCGCCGCCCTGGTAATCGACACGAACCCTGCTTGCCCGCCGGTGCGTGTCAGCTTCAAGACGCTGTTTCTGTCAGGGGAAGCCGACGAGGAACAGACCAGCAGCCTCGCGACCGTCCTGGACGTGATAGGCACCCGCTGGCCATACGGCTGTAAAGCCGCCGACGTGGCCGCCTACGCCAGCGCACCAGAGGTCGATGCCATCGCCTTCAAAGGCGCCCTGGAACTGGCAAGCGGCAAGCTGCTGCCGATCCTCACCCCGACCGCAATCACCTGGCGCCTCAAGGCGCTGGTCGATGCCCCGGTGCTGGTCGGCGATGCTGTATCCGCGCTGCGCTACACACCAGATCATCACGGCGGCACATTCACCGTCCGGGCCGTGAAATGAGCGGGATGGGAAACCTGGGAGAAGTGGGAAACCTTTTAGCCATTGTTCGCGGTGGGGAGGGGTATTTAACCACAGGTTGTATCCCCTACAACTTGCGGATTAACCATCACGCTCACACTGGACCGGCTGAAAGGTTTCCCACTTTCCCCAGGTTTCCCATCAGGACGCGTTTTTCACCTTCGGGCCGCATTCCCTCGCAACTAGGTGCGCATGCCTACGTCCATGGGGGATAGGAGGATGCACACCACGCGGCCCGAAACACTCCTATGGGTTGCCACCGGGTTCACGCGCCGGGTTTGCCGGGTTTGCCGGGTTTGCCGGGTTTGATTCACCGCGGCGCCTGCCGGCGCTGTGGTCTTCCGGGGGTAATCTGCCCCCGTTTTAGTGGGTCGCGTACGTGTAATGCGCTCAAACAAACCCGGCACAACCGGCACAACCGGCAACTGGGGATGTTGGCGAGGCGGCACCCACCGCGTCCCGCGCCCCTGTCCCGCGCGGGCGCGCGCGACGCGGCGCCACTCGGAAAGGCGCCGGCGGGAGACGCCGAGGTCGGAAAGGGTAGCTGGAGAGGACGCCGCCGGCTCGGGTCGCTGCGAGCGGCGAACGGCGTCCGTCAAATCGCTCGACCAAGTTGCCTCGTTATCCAACCGCTCCCGATAGGTGTTCCCGATGCCCGAGCTTCGGACATCGGAGCCTGCCCGCAGATTGTCTTCGCGCTTGGCGATCTCGCCCGCCTTCTGTCCCCGGTCCACCTCGTCAGCCACCCACATTTCGGCGCGGAATTTTCCCGATTTAGCCTGTCCACTGATTCTTAATCTGGCGCGACCGGCGAGAATACGGCAATGTTATCAACTAACTACCGGCACACACACCGAGCCATGTCCGCACTATGTCCGCAATCCGGCCGCGATTTCCCGCCAGCACCCACGCCGCGAGGCCACGCCATGGACACGATCTTGGTCGAGAACGCCGGCGGCACCCACGCCGCCACCACGGCGCTGCGCCCACGCACCCCACGCGCAAACGCCACCATCAGCCCGGCGCCCCGCCCCGCCAGCGGCTCCGCGGCTCCGGCAGCGCCATACGGCACCCGCCGCCTTGGCGCGTCCTGGCGCCTCCGACGCGCTGCCCGTCGGCAGTACGCAGCCCATCCGAGCGACCGGGATGCGCCAGGATCGGGCGGCCGGGAAAGGCAACTCGCGAGCCTCGTCCAGAATGCCGAGATCGCGGTGATTAACCCGTTGGAAAGTCAGGAAACGGCCCCGTCGGGGCAAATTTGCCCCGACGGAGAAGCCGGCAGGTCGGCGAAGAAGGCTGCCGATAAGTTCGGTGTTTCGCCCGTGACGGTGAAGCATTCTGGTCGAGTAATCAAGCACGGCACGACGGCCATGGACGATGCCGGATGGCGCCCGGCTGTGGGAGATCGCGGAGAACCTGCACCGGGCCGAGCTGACCGTTCTTGAGCGCTCCGACCTGGAAGCGCGATGGATCGTGCTGACGGAGAAGGAGCAGAAGGAGAAGGCTGCGGCACAACAGCCGGCGCAAGTTGCGCCACCTGTTCGTAAGCGCGGGCACGCCCAGGAGGGAGGCGGCATCAACGCCGCCGTCCGCGACCTCGGTATCGACCGCACCGAGGCCCAGCTTCAGCGTGGAGACGGGGCGGTGAAGAAAGCCCGTAGCGCCCGCGCCGCCAGTGGCGTGCGTTTTGGCTCGTCGCCCGCGATCCGCGCCCGTAGAGGGCTGCGCGCTCAGATAGCACGGGAGATTGGCCTAACTCGGGCCGCGGTCATCAAGTGGGACAAGGTGCCCGCCGAGCGCCTCCCCGATGTCGAGCGCATCACCGGCATCCCGCGCCACCAGCTCCGGCCGGACATCTGCCCGCCACCGCCCGCGAGCCAGTCACCGTCACCGTCGTCAGCAGTCGTTCGTGAGGACGTTTCATGAGCAGTACCTCAGTGGCAAGTTGTCACATTGCCGACCGTTGTGCAGACGGTGGGTCGTTGCATCACCTGCAATCCAGATTGCATCACCTGAATCGAGTTCTGAAGTTCCTGCGCGTTCTCGGCGCGCTCGATCAGGCGTTCTTCTCGGAGTTCGAAAACGGCACTGCACGTAGCCTGTCGTGCCAATTTCCAGTCCAAAAGACTTGCAGGTGGCATCGTCCGCCATTGCTTGTCGTTCGGCGCGTTCGGCTCGCACTTTCTCCACTCGCGCCTGCATCGCGGCGCACCCGCCGAGCAGCAGTCCCGCAAGCGCGATCACGATCAGTCGCATGTCTCCCTCCCTTGTGGCCGCACGACGCTACGCCGGCATGTGCGGCCCTGCAACGAAATGGTAGGCACCTGATGCCGAACGAGCTTTCCCCCATCGCTGGCGCCCTGACCTACGCCGGCACGGAAATCCACCAGCGCCACGAAATGCTGTCGCTCACCGACATGTGGAGGGCGGCTGGTAGCGATCCGTCGCGCCGCCCGGCGGAATGGGCGCGTTCCGAAGATGCTACGCGCTTCGTCAGCTTTCTGGCGGAAACCCTCAATGTGGGAATCTCCCATATTGACCTGTTCCGCTCCGAGCGCGGCGGCAACCGCCCAGGCACGTGGGCGCACTGGCAGATCGGCCTCGCCTACGCGAAATACCTCAGCCCCGAGTTCCACGTGTGGTGCAACACGGTGGTGCGCGAGCGGATGGAGGGCCGAACCTCTATCACGCTCCGCGACCTCGACGCGCATGTGCGGCAGGTAATCGGCGGCATCGTCAAGGGCATCGTCGCGAAGGCGCTGGACGAGCGCATTGAGCCGATCGACGGCACCGACCCGGTTGGCTTCGTCATCAGCATGAACCTGCGCCATTGGCATTTGAACGAGTCGCAACGGGCCGTGGAAGATTGGACGACCGGCCGCGTGCAGATGAAAAGCGGTCGCGCCTAATTCAGCGAAGCCTGAGAGCTGGCGCACAATTTTCGCGAGAGAGACTGAGAGAGACTCTTGCAACGCAGACTCGGCGGTACTAAATTCCCATTCGGCAGGCCAACGAGCCGCCATTCCTGGCCCGGACCGACGTATTTTGTCGAAGGACCACGCATGTCTTCTACGCTTTCCGATTCCATCCCGCTGTGCAGGCTGCCGGCCGTGCTGCGCGACCTCGTGGGCGCGACCGCCCCGTCGTATCGCGCGCTTTACAGTGCCGTTCTCGACGGGCGCGTGCGCACGCATCAGCACAATGGGCGCCATCATCTAAGCCGCGCAGATGTGGCCGCCGTCGCGCGGGAGTTCGGACTGCGGCTTCCAGACGACGACGAACCGCAGCCGCAGCAGGGAGAAAATCCGCGATGACACCGCGACATGCCGCATCGCCGCCCCGACAACTTCGAGGTCTCCGCGCCAGCGCCGGCCGGTGCCGCTGCCGCCGCCCGACGCGCCTGTGTTCGGCCACCTGGCCGAGCCGGTGCGCGGCCCCAGCCCGCGTGCGCGTGCTCGCGACGCCCGACCAGCAGCGCGCGGCGACGGTTGCAGCACGGCAGGCCGTCGCGCAGGCGCCGCAGCCGCCGCCGTTCGGGCCACCTTCAGCAGCACGCTCGCGCTCGCGTGGTGCTGTCGCCGGAACAGGCCGCTGCGGCCGATGCCGAACGCGAGGCGCAGGCGCGCCGCCTGGCGGCCGCCGATGCGCGCGCGGCCGGCATGGTCGCGGCGGGTGCGTTGGCGGCGCTGCGTGCTCGATGCCGATGTTTAGCCCCCGCGTCCTTCTCCTTGCCGCGCTGCTGCTGATCTGTGGCATCGCGCATGCGCAGACCACGGCGCAGCAGGTAACGCCTGGCGTGCTGGCACCGTCCGGCTGCGCGTCCACCGCACTGACGCCGTGCTTCCTGCCGCCCGTTGGCATGCTGACACAAACCACGGTCACGTGCGGCACCGGATCGACGTTGCTGCTTGCGGCCGGCGCGGCCACGACGTTCATCGTCGTGAAGGTGCCCGCCGCGGCGACGGTCCCGGTCTGGCTTGATTGGTCCGGCAACGCGGCCGTTGCTGCACCGCCGAGTGAAGACCTTGCGGCCGGCACGCTGCGCGTCTGGTCGGCGCTGGGCGGATTCCTGCCGACCGCGGCACTGCATTGTCTCGCGACCAGCGCAACCGCCGTGACGGTCGAATACCGATGATGCGCCGCCTCGCCCTTCTGATCCTGCTGCTTGCGCCGCTGACGGCGCGCGCCCAATGCACGGGCGGCCTCATCGTCAACTGTCCCGCGGCGCAGAACCCGCAGGGCACCGACCTGGTGCTGGGCTGGCAGTTCGGCGAAACGCCGCACATGCGGGCGCTGACGCTTTCGCAGATCGAGGCGGAGGTGACGGCAGGTTTTCTTCCCCTGACCGGCGGCACGATCGACGGCCCGCTTAGTGTCACCGGCACCTTCTCCGCGTCGGACGGTGGCACGCTGGGCGGCACGTTCGCCGGCGGCACACTCACCGGCGCCACAATCAACGACACCCCGATCGGCACCGGGTCGGCTGCCGCTGGCGCTTTCACGCTGCTTTCCGCGAGCAGCAGCGTTTCCGGCGCCGGCTTTACGGCATGGGCCGCTTCGCCGCCCCCGATCGGCGGCACGGCGCCGGCCGCAGGAGCGTTCACGACGCTTTCGGCCAGTGGCGTCCTGACCCCGGCTGCCGGCATCGTCGGCACGACCGCGGGCGGCAACGCGACGGCCGGGAATGTCGGCGAGTATATCTTCGCGACGTTGCCGTTGGTTCCGGGGTTTCGCTCACGACGGACACTCCGGCGAACGTTACGAGCATATCCCTGACGGCCGGCGATTGGGATGTGCGCGGCGAGGTCGAGATTGCGCCCGCGGGCAGCACCACCATTCCAGCTTTTCGCGGCGGCGATCAACACGGCGTCGGCCGCGCTCCCTATCGCTTCAACCGGGCTTCCGCTTTATCTCACGCAGGCATCCCTCACCACCGGCGCAAATCAAATTGCACAGTTGGCAGCGGGCAGGATCAGCGTGAGCGCCCCAACCACGGTCTATCTCGTCGCAGACGCCGGGTTCCTGGTATCGACAATGACGGCCAGCGGCTACATCGCCGCGCGGCGGGTGCGCTGATGCCAGCACCGCAACCCATTTTCTGAAAAGTAGGAGCACACACATGACAGTCGAGACTTCATCCCTCGCGGCGAAGGCGAAGCGCCTCTATAATCCGGCACTCGCCGTTGCAGCGCAGAAGGGCATTCCCGCCGTCGCCGAGAGCAGGGCTGTGCCGCAGACCGCGCACGAAACCGTCAAGCTCGCGAACGGCATCACCGTCTCGAAAATCAAATACCAGAAATTCGAGCAGACGCTTGCGGACTTCGGCAAGCGCGTCGCCGATCATCCGCGCGACTTGCACAAGATCACGCAGGACCTCGGCGAACGCCTGTTGAAGATGCACCTCGACGATGTGCGCGAGGGACGCGAAGCGCAGGCCGACGCATGGTCGAAGACGCGCGCCGGCTGGCGGGATGAATTCGGCAAAGACCCCGAGCTCGGCCGCAACCGTCGCGACACCTCCTTGAAGAACGACGAAGGCGCTGCTGGACGCGTACGGCAAATCGGCCGGCGCCGAGCGGTTGGAAAAGCTGCGCGACATCCTCGCCCACACCGGCGCCGGCGATCACCTTGAGGTGCTGCGCTTCGTGAATTGGGCCGCATCCCGCATGCCGGTGTCGGCGCGCAAATGAGCAACGTGATCCCTTTTCCTCGCCACCGCGAACCGGCCCCGCTGCCGGCGGCCGAGGGCGCGATCATCGCCGCGCCAGCGCGGGCCTACGCCGGGCCGCCGCTGACGGTCGAGGCCATCGCCGCAGCGATCCTGGCCGGCATGGTGCGTACCGACGGCCGCCGCCGCCGGAGGCTGCATAAATGGCCCGCGTTCCATACGAACCGTTCTCGACCGCCGAGCCGACGACGCAAGGCACGTCGTACGAGGCGATCCCCACGAATCCAGCCGCCTTCGGCGCCGGCGTCGCGGAGGCGACGGAGAGACTCGGCGCAGGGGTTGGGCAGGACGCGGACCAGTTGCAGCAGTCCGCCTTGCGGATGCAGGACCTCAACAACCAAGCGGATGCGCAGAACGCACTTGGGCACTATGTCCAGCAGGCGGGCGCGCTCGATGCGCAGTATCGCACCTTGAGCGGCAAGGCTGCGGCCGACGCCTATCCCGCTTTCCTGAAATCCGCCGGCGATCTACGGGAGCAAGTTGCGGGCACGCTCAAAAGCCCCGCCGCCCAGGTGGCGTTTTCGCAATCCGCGCGCTACCTGGAAACGCATCTTACGCTCGGCGCCAGTCAATACGCGGCGGCGCAGCAGCAGCAGTGGTGGAAACAGAGCAAGGTCTCGAATATCGACACGATGACGAATCTCGCCGTGCAGAACGCGGCGAATCCGGCACTCGTGACGACGGCGGAAAACAGCGTCGCGCACAGCGTCGCGTCGCTCGGAACATTGAATAATTGGGACGACGCGACGACGACGGCGCAGACGACTGCGGCTGTCGGACGATTTTACCAGAGCGTCATCGCCGCCAAGATGGGAACGCCCCCCGACCAGGGCGGCGGCCCGCAAGCAGCACTGGCGATGTTCAATGCGGTCCGCGGCAAGCTCGATGCGGAGTCCATCGTCAAAATCCAGGGGATGCTTCACCCTGTCCTGAAGGACCAGGAAGGCGACGCCATTGTCGGGCAGGCGCTGACCGGGACGGCGGGGACGGCTGGGACGGCCGGGGGTGCGCCGAACACTGATATCCACCAGGCGATCGTCCAGAAGGCATCTGCGATCGGCATTCCGCCGGATGTTCCACTCACGATCGCCGCAGCGGAAAGCAGCCTCGGGACTGCGCCGGACAAGAAGGGCAATCCTCATACCGGCGTTTTCCAAATGGGGCCGGACGAGTGGCGCAGCGTCGGGGGCACCGATGCGGACCGCGGCAATCCTACCGCTCAGGCCGAGCGTGGCACCGCTTTTGTGGCACGCGACATTACGACCGCCAGCAATGCGCTCGGACGCCCCGCGCAGGGATGGGAAGCGTATGTCGTGCATGTTCAGGGTGCGACCGGCGGCGCCGATCTGCTGACCGCGCCGAAGGACCAGAACGTCATCGACGCCCTTTTGCCAGCGACCGGCAGCCGCGCGGCAGCCATTGCCCAGGTCACGGACAACGGCGGCACGCCGGACATGACGGTCGGGAAATTCCTGGGAACGTACCAGGATCGCTACGCCAAAGCCGCCTCAACTGTAGGGAACGGCGGCACATCCACCGCGCCCGGCTGGCAGATGCCGGACTGGTCCAAGGCGGAGGAGCGCGTCCTGCAACTGACGCAGGGCGATGACGAGGCGCGCAGCATCGCGCTCTCGAAGCTGGGGCAGACCAAGAACCGCATCGAGATGGCGACCGCGACCGAGCGGGCGAACCTGGAGAAGACGCAGGGCGACCTGACCAACGCCGCACTCGCCGGACTGCCGATCGACGTTCCGACCGATCGCATCCGCGCCGTGTTCCCGCCGGACGAAGCGGATCGGCGCATCACCGACCTCGGGATCGCGCAGGGCGCCGGACAGGTTCTGGCCGGCATCAAGTGGGGCAGCCCCCAGGATGTGCAGCGCGTGCTGACCGACCTCACCACGGGCGTCGGCACCGTGTCGGACAAGCTGCGCGCCCAGCTCGCCGGCACGAAGGGGCTGGGGACCGTCACGACACCGGCCGGTCCGGAACAGCCGGCGAGCGTGACCGAAACCCCTGAGGCGTTCGGGATGCGGACCCGCATCGCTGCCCTCGCGTTGCAGCAAATCCAGGCCCGCGCCAAGGCCCTCATGGCGGACGCCGGGGGCTATGTCGCGACGGAGCCTACGGTCGCGGCTGCGGCAAAGACGATGGACCCGCAGAAGCCCGACACCTTCGAGAACTTCGCCCGCACCAGTCTGGCGGTGCAGGATCACCTCGGGGTTCCGGCCGTCGCGCAGCACGTCCTGACGATGCCCCAGGCGCAGGACGAGGCCGCAAAACTGACGGCGCCGGGCGTGGACGTGAAGATGCAGATGGAGGGTCTGGCGAAGCAGTGGGGCGCGGCGTGGCCGCATGTGTTCGGCGATCTGGTGACGCTGGGCAAGCTGCCGGGCGCCTATCAGTCGGTTGCGGTGCTGGATGACCCGAAGGACGCGGCGCTGCTCGCCCGCGCGATCAACGAGACCTCGAAGGGTGGGCGGGACTGGACGGACATCCTCGGCAATGCGGGCGGCAAGCCGGTTGCGTCCGCGATCCGCAACTCGGTGCGCAACGACCCGACCATCATGCAGTTGGAACGCTCGCTCTCGAACAGCGGCGCGTCGGCCCAGCAGGTCGATGGCATCGTGAGTTCGGTCGAGACGCTGGCGTTCGCCAAGCGGTTCTACAATCAGGACCAGAACGCAGGACAGGATGCCGTCAAGGCGTTCACCGGCAAGTACGTGTTCCTGCCGAACGGCGACGCCCGCGTGCCGAGCGCCATCGCCGACACCGTGACGGCCAACGCTGCCGCGACGCTGCATGGCCTGACGCTGGACAAGATTGCGGTGCCGGGCGTGTTCCGGGCGCCGGGCGAGGACATCAAGGCGCGCCCGACCGCGCCGGCTGCGGCCGATTATCTGCTCTCGGTGCAGTCCAATCCGACCTGGATCACGTCCCCCCGCGGTGACGCGCTGTGGCTCATGGACAATCAGGCCCGCATCGTGCGCGGGAAGGACGGCAAGCCGGTCGCGGTGCCGTTCGCCACGGCGCCCGTTGCGGCTGCGGCGGCGCTGGCGGCGCGTGTGCCGTATCAGCCGCCGCCTACATCATTGGGGTTTGTGCAATGAGAACAGTCTCCGCAGCGGCCGCCGCGCTCTACCGGCATCAGCCGACCGTCGCCGGCGTGCTCGCCCTCAAGCATCCGCCGCGCCCGATCCCGGCCGCAGCGGTGGCGACGCCGGGCGGTGTAGCCAAGCCTCGCGTCGCGGCCGTCGTGGTTGCTCGGGCCGCCGGTGGCGCGTCGCGTAGCCGCGCCGTTGACGGTGCGAGGCATGGCGGCCGTGCTGCTGGCGCAGGCGCGTTCGGCGCCCCCGGGCATCGCGATTCCGCGGCAGCCGATCCCGGCACCGCGCGCTCGGCCGCTGGCGCTACCCAGCGCAGGCACGGACTGGGGCGCGCTGCTGCGGGGCGTGATGGCGCGGTCGGCGAGGTGATCATGTCCGATCCTAAATCTCTCGCGCCCGTCCCCCGCAGCCCCGCACCGAGGACGGCAAGTTCGCCGTCGCCGTGCCGTTCACGCAGGCGATTGCCGACGAATTATGCGAACGCCTTGAAGCCGGCGAAGCGATAAAGAAAATCTGCGCCGACGCGCACATGCCAGACTGGCGCACGCTGCGGCGCTGGAAACGCAAATACCCGGAGTTCGCGGCGCAGTATGCTCTCGCGCGGGAAGCGTCTGCCGAAGCATACGAGGAAGCCGCGCTGGAGGAAGCCTTCAAGGCAACCGACCGCGAGAATTCGGCCGCGCAGACTTTGAAGGTGCAAACCTTGAAATGGGCCGCCGGCGTCCGTCATCCGCGAGTGTATGGCCCGCGGGTCAGCACCGAACTGACCGGCACCGTCACGCTGTCAACGCTGGTCGAACAGGCGCACCGGCTCGCCGCGCCCGCCGCGCCGACGATCGACGGCGACGCAGACCCGGAAACCGGAGAACAACCGTGAGCGCAGAAGCAATCCGTGCATGGCTTGATGACCCCTCCCTGTTCGTCCGCGAGGTGTTCGGCATCACGCCCGACCCCTGGCAAGACGACGTGCTGCGGGCCTTCCCGCACGAACGCCGCATCGCCATGCCCGCGAGCAAGGGGCCGGGCAAGACCGCTGTACCTGGCGTGGCTCGGCTGGAACTTCCTGCTCACCCGCCCGCATCCGAAGATCGCCGCGACCTCGATCACCGGCGACAACCTCGCCGACAACTTGTGGGCCGAAATGGCGAAGTGGCAGAAACGCTCGCCGATCCTCAACGCCGCCTTCACCTGGACGAAGACGCGCATCTTCAGCCGCGAGCATCCTGAGACGTGGTGGATGAGCGCGCGGACCTGGCCGAAAGGCGGCACGAGTGAGGACCAAGCAGAACACGCTCGCCGGGTTGCACGCCGATCACATCCTGTTTCTTCTCGATGAGTCCGGCGGCATTCCTGATGCCGTGATGGCGGCGGCGGAAGCCGCGCTCGCTTCCTGCGTCGAGGGCCACATCGTCCAAGCCGGCAACCCGACGCACCGCAGCGGCCCGCTCTATCGCGCCTGCACCACCGAGCGCCGACTCTGGCATGTCGTGGAAGTCAACGGCGACCCCGACAATCCCAAGCGCAGCACCCGCGTTTCACTGCAATGGGCGCGAGAGCAGATCGAGAAATATGGCCGCGACAATCCCTTCGTGCTGGTCAGTGTGTTCGGCCAGTTCCCGCCAACGAGCTTCAACGCGCTGATCGGGCCGGACGAAGTCCACGAGGCCACGCTGCGCGAGTATCGCGACGAGGACATTGCCGCCGACGCCCGCGTGCTGGGCGTGGACGTGGCGCGGTTCGGCGACGATTCCAGCGTGATCTTCCCGCGCCAGGGGCTTGTCGCGTTCGCGCCGATCGTAGCGCGGAACCTCGACGGAACGCAGGGTGCCGAGCACGTCTCGCGAGTATGGCAGAACTGGAAAGCCGATGCGGCGTTCATCGACGACACCGGCGGCTTCGGTGCGTCGTGGATCGACAACCTGCGCCGGCTCGGCCATACGCCGATCGGGATTGCGTTCTCGGGCAAGCCGAACGATCCGCGCTTCGCGAACAAGAGAGCAGAAATGCTTGTCGAGTGCGTTGAATGGATCAAGCGCGGCGGCCGTATCCCCGACATTCCCGAGCTGCGCAAGGCGCTGATCGAGACCAGTTACACCTTCGCGGGCAACCGGCTGCTGATCGAACCGAAGGAACTGATCAAGCAGCGGCTCGGCTACTCGCCCGACCATTTCGATGCACTGGGGCTGACGTTCGCCGCACCGCTCGCGGCACGCGCCACGGGGCCCGGTGCGTTCTGGCTTCAATACAGGGCGCGGCCGCGCCACGAAAGCGAATACGATCCGTTCGCGGAAGCGAGGAGCATCGCGAAGGAGCCGGAGCGCGGCCCGTGGCGCGGCATGCCGGGTTCGCCGAACTGGACCACGCCACGATGAAGACGAAGCAACTCAGCGCGCTGGCCGAAGGCGCCGATCGGCCGGACCTGGTTCCGCAACGCATGTGCGCGGCACGAGAGAGCTGGATCGAGGATCCCGAAGCCGCAGCGCGAGAACAGCAGCGCCGTGCAGCGGCGTTCCTTGCGAACTGCCGGGCGAAGCTCGCCGCGGGCGAGGCGCTGTCGGACTACGAAGCGCGGATGGTAGCGGCCTATCAGCGGCTGGCGCCGGTAGAGGCGCCGCCGGCATGAGTGGCGAAACCTACTACGAGATTCCGCTGCTGCGCGATGAGGTGCTGATCCTGACCGCGCATCATCGCCGGCTGGCCGCCGA
>CAWAZU010000003.1:0-7460 GCA_963786445.1 uncultured Pseudomonadota bacterium | reverse complement strand
ATTTGCCTCCAGGCACGACGTGGACCTGGAGCGCGCTCGCGGGGTTTTTGCCGACCGCGGCCATCTACTACATCGCCTCGACGGGCACGCAGGCCGTGACGGTGGAGTATCGCTGACATGCCCAGCTTTTCCTTCCCCGCGCAGCCGCCGCGGGTGCAGGCGCGGCGTCCACCGCTGCCGCGGCATCGAGCACCGCCGCCACATTCGCGACGATCGGCACGATCGGGTCGGCGCTAGGCGGCGTTGTCGGGGCGGCTGGGGCTGCTGAGGGTGCCATATCTTCGGCCAATACCGCCAAATACCAAGCCGAAGTCGCGGCCAACAACACCACCATCGCCAACCAGAACGCCACGAACGCGAGTGCCGCCGGGGCGCAGCAGGCGGCGGCGGCGGCGATGAAAACCCGCGGCCAGGTCGGCGCGATCGAGGCTTCCCAGGCCGCAAGCAACATCACGGTCGGCTCCGGCAGCGCGGTGGACGTGCGGTCGAGTGCGGCCGAGATGGGGGAGTTGGACGCGCTGACGATCCGCAGCAACGCCGAGAAGCAGGCGTACGGCTACCAGACCCAGGCTGCGGCCTTCACGGGAGAGCAGCAGCAGCAAAGGCCGCGGCGGCGAATGCGCCGGTTGCGGGCGCGATCAGCGTGACGGGGTCGCTGCTGAGTGGGGCGACGGGGACCGCGAAATTCTATCAGAATTGGCAGCAGGCATCTGGCGGGCCGCCAGTAACCGCGTTGTGGTAAACGAAGGAATACACAGATGACCGTCCCGACCGAAACCCTCGCAGCGAAGGCGCGGAAATTGTACAACCCTGCGCTCGCCGTTGCAGCGCAGAAGGGCATCCCCGCCAGCGTCGAGCACAAGGCTGTGCCGCAGACCGCGCACGAAACCATCAAGCTCGCAAACGGCATCGTCGTCTCGAAAATCAAATACGCAAAATTCGAACAGACGCTTGCAGACTTCGGCAAGCGCGTCGCCGATCACCCCCGCGATCTGCACAAGATTACGCAGGACCTCGGCGAATGGCTGCTTAAAATGCACCTCGATGACGTGCGTGAGGGTTGCGAGCAGCAGGCCGCAGAATGGTCGAAGACGCGCGCGGGCTGGCGCGATGAATTCGCCAAAGATAGCGAATTGGGCAAGAACCGGCGCGACACGACACTTAAGCGCGCGAAGGGGCTGCTGGCCCAGTACGGCAAGAGCGTCGGCGCCGATCGGCTTGAGAAGCTGCGCGACATCCTCGCACACACCGGCGCCGGCGATCACGTCGAGGTGCTGCGCTTCGTGAACTGGGCCGCATCCCACATGCCGGCGTCGGCCCGCAAATGAACAACGTGATCCCTTTTCCTCGCCACCGCGAACCGGTTCCGCTGCCGGCGGCCGTGGGCGCGATCATCGCCGCACCAGCTCGTGCCTACGACGGGCCGCCGCTGACGGTCGAGGCAATCGCCGCAGCGATCCTGGCCGGCATGGTGCGTACCGACGCCCCGCCGCCTGAGGCCGCCTGATGGCCCGCGTTCCATACGAACCGTTCTCGACTGCTGAACCGACGACGCAAGGCACGTCGTACGAGGCGATCCCAACGAATCCAGCAGCCTTCGGCGCCGGCGTCGCGGAGGCGACGGAGAGACTTGGCGCCGGGGTTGGGCAGGACGCGGACCAGTTGCAGCAGGCCGCGCTGCGGATGCAGGATTTAAACAACCAAGCGGATGCGCAGAACGCACTCGGGCACTATGTCCAGCAAGCCGGCGCGCTCGATGCGCAGTATCGCAGCTTGAGCGGCAAGTCGGCGGCCGACGCCTATCCCGCTTTCCTGAAATCCGTCGGCGATCTACGAGAGCAAGTCGCAGGCACGCTCAAAAGCCCCGCCGCCCAGGTGGCATTTTCACAGTCCGCGCGCTACCTCGAAACGCATCTGACACTCGGCGCCAGTCAATACGCGGCGGCGCAGCAGCAGCAGTGGTGGAAGCAGAGCAAAGTCGCGAATATCGACACGATGACGAATCTCGCCGTGCAGAACGCGGCGAATCCGGCACTCGTGACGACGGCGGAAAACAGCGTCTCGCACAGCATCTCGGCGCTTGGAACACTGAATAATTGGGACGACGCGACGACGACGGCGCAGACGACTGCGGCTGTCGGACGATTTTACCAGAGCGTCATCGCTGCCAAGATGGGAACACCCCCCGACCAGGGCGGCGGCCCGCAAGCAGCACTGGCGATGTTCAATGCGGTCCGCGGCAAGCTCGATGCGGAGTCCATCGTCAAAATCCAGGGGATGCTTCACCCTGTCCTGAAGGACCAGGAAGGCGACGCCATTGTCGGGCAGGCGCTGACCGGGACGGCGGGGACGACTGGGACGGCCGGGGGTGCGCCGAACACTGATATCCACCAGGCGATCGTCCAGAAGGCATCTGCGATCGGCATTCCGCCGGATGTTCCACTCACGATCGCCGCAGCGGAAAGCAGCCTCGGGACTGCGCCGGACAAGAAGGGCAATCCTCATACCGGCGTTTTCCAAATGGGGCCGGACGAGTGGCGCAGCGTCGGGGGTACCGATGCGGACCGGGGCAATCCTACCGCTCAGGCCGAGCGTGGCACCGCTTTTGTGGCACGCGACATTACGACCGCCAGCAATGCGCTCGGACGCCCCGCGCAGGGATGGGAAGCGTATGTCGTGCATGTCCAGGGAGCGACCGGCGGCGCCGATCTGCTGACCGCGCCGAAGGACCAGAACGTCATCGACGCCCTTTTGCCAGCGACCGGCAGCCGCGCGGCGGCCATTGCCCAGGTCACGGACAACGGCGGCACGCCGGACATGACGGTCGGGAAATTCCTCGGGACGTACCAGGATCGCTACGCCAAAGCCGCCTCAACTGTAGGGAATGGCGGCACATCCACGGCGCCCGGCTGGCAGATGCCGGACTGGTCCAAGGCGGAGGAGCGCGTCCTGCAACTGACGCAGGGCGATGACGAGGCGCGCAACATCGCGCTCTCGAAGCTGGGGCAGACCAAGAACCGCATCGAGATGGCGACCGCGACCGAGCGGGCGAACCTGGAGAAGACGCAGGGCGACCTGACCAACGCCGCACTCGCCGGACTGCCGATCGACGTTCCGACCGATCGCATCCGCGCCGTGTTCCCGCCGGACGAAGCGGATCGGCGCATCACCGACCTCGGGATCGCGCAGGGCGCCGGACAGGTTCTGGCCGGCATCAAGTGGGGCAGCCCCCAGGATGTGCAGCGCGTGCTGACCGACCTCACCACGGGCGTCGGCACCGTGTCGGACAAGCTGCGCGCCCAGCTCGCCGGCACGAAGGGGCTGGGGACCGTCACGACACCGGCCGGTCCGGAACAGCCGGCGAGCGTGACCGAGACCCCTGAGGCGTTCGGGATGCGGACCCGCATCGCCGCCCTCGCGTTGCAGCAAATCCAGGCCCGCGCCAAGGCCCTCATGGCGGACGCCGGGGGCTATGTCGCGACGGAGCCTACGGTCGCGGCTGCGGCAAAGACGATGGACCCGCAGAAGCCCGACACCTTCGAGAACTTCGCCCGCACCAGCCTTGCGGTGCAGGATCACCTCGGGGTTCCGGCCGTCGCGCAGCACGTCCTGACGATGCCCCAGGCGCAGGACGAGGCCGGAAAACTGACGGCGCCGGGCGTGGACATGAAGATGCAGATGGAGGGTCTGGCGAAGCAGTGGGGCGCGGCGTGGCCGCATGTGTTCGGCGATCTGGTGACGCTGGGCAAGCTGCCGGGCGCCTATCAGTCGGTTGCGGTGCTGGATGACCCGAAGGACGCGGCGCTGCTCGCCCGCGCGATCAACGAGACCTCGAAGGGTGGGCGGGACTGGACGGACATCCTCGGGTAATGCTGGCGGCAAGCCGGTTGCGTCCGTGATCCGCAACTCGGTGCGCAACGATCCGACCATCATGCAGTTGGAACGCTCGCTCTCGAACAGCGGCGCGTCGGCCCAGCAGGTCGATGGCATCGTGAGTTCGGTCGAGACGCTGGCGTTCGCCAAGCGGTTCTACAATCAGGACCAGAACGCAGGACAGGATGCCGTCAAGGCGTTCACCGGCAAGTACGTGTTCCTGCCGAACGGGGACGCCCGTGTGCCGAGCGCCATCGCCGACACCGTGACGGCTAACGCCGCCGCGACGCTGCATGGCCTGACGCTGGACAAGATTGCGGTGCCGGGCGTGTTCCGGGCGCCGGGCGAGGACATCAAGGCGCGCCCGACCGCGCCGGCTGCGGCCGATTATCTGCTCTCGGTGCAGTCCAATCCGACCTGGATCACGTCCCCCCGCGGTGACGCGCTGTGGCTCATGGACAATCAGGCCCGCATCGTGCGCGGGAAGGACGGCAAGCCGGTCGCGGTGCCGTTCGCCGCGGCGCCCGTTGCGGCTGCGGCGGCGCTGGCGGCGCGTGTGCCTTATCAGCCGCCGCCTACATCATTGGGGTTTGTGCAATGAAAACCGTCTCCGCAGCGGCTGCCGCGCTCTACCGTCACCAGCCGACCGTCGCCGGCGTGCTCGCCCTCAAGCATCCGCGGCGCCCGATCCCGGCCGCAGCGGTGGCGACGCCGGGCGGCGTAGCCAAGCCTCGCGTCGCGGCCGTCGTGGTTGCTCGGGCGCCGGTGGCGCGTCGCACCGCCGCGCCGTTGACCGTCGAGGCAATGGCGAAGGTGCTGCTGGCGCAGGTGCGTTCGGCGCCCCCGGGCATCGCGATTCCGCGGCAGCCGATCCCGGCAGCGCGCGCTCGGCCGCTGGCGCTACCCAGTGCAGGCACGGACTGGGGCGCGCTGCTGCGGGGCGTGATGGCGCGGTCAGCGAGGTGACCATGTCCGACCCTAAAGTCTCTCGCGCCCGCCCCCCGCAGCCGCGCACCGAGGACGGCAAGTTCGCCGTCGCCGCGCCGTTCACGCAGGCGATTGCCGACGAACTGTGCGAACGGCTTGAAGCCGGCGAAGCGATAAAGAAAATCTGCGCCGACGCGCACATGCCAGACTGGCGCACGCTGCGGCGCTGGAAACGCAAATACCCGGAGTTCGCGGCGCAGTATGCTCTCGCGCGTGAAGCGTCTGCCGAAGCATACGAGGAAGCCGCGCTGGAGGAAGCCTTCAAGGCAACCGACCGCGAGAATTCGGCCGCGCAGACTTTGAAGGTGCAAACCTTGAAATGGGCCGCCGGCGTCCGTCATCCGCGAGTGTATGGCCCGCGGGTCAGCACCGAACTGACCGGCACCGTCACGCTGGCAACGCTGGTCGAACAAGCGCACCGACTCGCCGCGCCCGACGCGCCGACGATCGACGGCGACGCAGACCCGGAAACCGGAGAGCAACAGTGAGCGCAGAAGCAATCCGTGCATGGCTTGACGACCCCTCCCTGTTCGTCCGCGAGGTGTTCGGGATCACGCCCGACCCCTGGCAAGACGACGTGCTGCGGGCCTTCCCGCATGAACGCCGCATCGCCATGCCCGCGAGCAAGGGGCCGGGCAAGACCGCTGTACCTGGCGTGGCTCGGCTGGAACTTCCTGCTCACCCGCCCGCATCCGAAGATCGCCGCCACGTCGATCACCGGCGACAACCTCGCCGACAACTTGTGGGCGGAAATGGCGAAGTGGCAGAAACGCTCGCCGATCCTCAACGCCGCGTTCACGTGGACGAAGACGCGCATCTTCTCCCGCGAGCATCCTGAGACGTGGTGGATGAGCGCGCGGACCTGGCCGAAAGGCGGCACCAGCGAGGATCAGCAGAACACGTTGGCCGGGCTGCACGCCGACCACATTCTGTTTCTTCTCGATGAGTCCGGCGGCATTCCTGATGCCGTGATGGCGGCGGCGGAAGCCGCGCTCGCTTCCTGCGTCGAGGGGCACATCGTCCAAGCCGGCAACCCCACACACCGCAGCGGCCCACTCTACCGCGCCTGCACCACCGAGCGGCGGTTGTGGCATGTGGTCGAGGTCAACGGCGACCCCGACAATCCCAAGCGCAGCACGCGGGTGTCACTGCAATGGGCGCGCGAGCAGATCGAAAAATATGGCCGCGACAATCCCTTCGTGCTGGTCAGTGTGTTCGGCCAGTTCCCGCCGGCGAGCCTTAATGCGCTGATCGGACCGGACGAAGTCCACGAGGCAACGCTGCGCGAGTATCGCGACGAGGACATTGCCGCCGACGCCCGCGTGCTCGGCGTGGACGTGGCGCGGTTCGGCGACAACTCCAGCGTGATCTTCCCGCGCCAGGGATTGGTCGCGTTCGCGCCGATCGTAGCGCGGAACCTCGACGGAACGCAGGGCGCTGAGCACGTCTCGCGAGTATGGCAGAACTGGAAAGCTGACGGCGTATTCATCGACGACACCGGCGGCTTCGGTGCGTCGTGGATCGACAACTTGCGCCGGCTCGGCCACACGCCGATCGGGATTGCGTTCTCGGGCAAGCCGAACGATCCGCGCTTCGCGAATAAGAGAGCAGAAATGCTCTTCGAGACCGTGGAATGGATCAAGCGCGGCGGCCGTATCCCCGACATTCCCGAGCTGCGCAAGGCGCTGATCGAGACCAGTTACACCTTTGCGGGCAACCGGCTGCTGATCGAGCCGAAGGAACTAATCAAGCAGCGGCTCGGCTACTCGCCCGACCATTTCGATGCACTGGGGCTGACGTTCGCCGCACCGCTCGCGGCACGCGCCACGGGGCCCGGTGCGTTCTGGCTTCAATACAGGGCGCGACCACGCCACGAGAGCGAATACGATCCGTTCGCGGAAGCGAGGAACGTCGCGAAGGAGCCGGAGCGCGGCCCGTGGCGCGGCATGCCGGGTTCGCCAAACTGGACCACGCCGCGATGAAAGCGAAGCAACTCAGCGCGCTGGGCGAAGGTGCCGACCGGCCGGACCTGGTTCCGCAACGCATGTGCGCGGCGCGAGAGAGGTGGGTCGAGGATCCCGAAGCCGCAGCCCGAGAACAGCAGCGCCGTGCAGCGGCGTTCCTTGCGAACTGCCGGGCGAAGCTCGCGGCGGGCGAGGGGTTGTCGGATTACGAAGCGCGGATGGTGGCGGCCTATGGGAAACTTGCGCCGGCCGAGGCGCCGGCGGCATGAGCGGTAAATCCTACTACGAGATTCCGTTGTTGCGCGGCGAGGTGCTGATCCTGGCCGGGCACCATCGCCGATTGGCGGCCGAGCTGGAGGGCGAAGGGGCATCTGCAGAAGCCGCGCGGCTCCTCGACCGCGTGCATGAGATCGAAATGGAATTCTCGATGCAGGAGAAGTTTGCCGCGCCGGAACGGCGGCTGGGGCGGCGGTAGGCGGACACGGCACGGCATCGCGGCGAGATGCCCGGTGCAACGCACGCAATAGAAGGACAGTCAGTTATGGATCAAGCCGCTCTTCAAGAACCTCATCTAGTTGGCAAAGGACTCTCTGACCCAGAGTCCCCGCTAGGGGAAATATACCCGTTACTTGCCCA
>CAWAZU010000002.1:0-113390 GCA_963786445.1 uncultured Pseudomonadota bacterium | reverse complement strand
CAGCAGCACCAGATCGTCGCGGTGGATCAGTTCGTCGCGCCCGCGCCAGCCCAGGATCGCCTCGATCGCCTCGCTGCGATGGCCGATGATGCGCGCCGCGTCGGCGCTGCCATAGGCGCACAGCCCGCGCGCCAGCAGCGTCCCGTCCGGCAAGCGCACCTCGACCGGATCGCCGCGCTCGAACGTGCCGCTCGAGCGCGCGCACGCCGGCCGGCAGCAGCGAACTGCCGCGCCGCAGCGCCCGCGCCGCGCCGTCATCCACCGTCAGCGTGCCGAGCGGCGCCAGCGTGCCGGCGATCCACCGCTTGCGCGCCGAGCGTCCTTCCGGCGCCGGCAGGAACCAGGTGCAGCGCGCGCCCTCGGCCAGTGCGCGCAGCGGATGCGGCCGATGGCCGAGCGCGATCGCCATTGCCGAGCCGGCGCCGCGTCGCGATGCGCGCGGCGGCGAGCTTCGTGCGCATGCCGCCGGAGGAATAGCCCGGCGGCGGCTCGCCCCCCATCGCCTCGATCTCCGGCGTCAGCGCGGCGACAAGGGGATGTGCGCCGCACTCGGGTCGCGCCTGGGATCGGCGGTGTAGAGGCCGTCGATGTCGGAGAGCAGCACCAGCACGTCGGCCTCGGTCATCTCGGCGACGCGCGCGGCCAGGCGGTCGTTGTCGCCGTAGCGGATTTCCGCCGTCGCCACGCTGTCGTTCTCGTTGATGACGGGCACGCAGCCGAAGCCGAGCAGCGCGGTCAGCGTGGCGCGCGCATTGAGATAGCGCCGCCGGTCCTCGGTGTCGCCGAGCGTGAGCAGCAATTGCGCCGCCGTCAGCCCATGCGCCGAGAGCGCCTCGGTCCAGGCCTGCGCCAGCCTGATCTGCCCGACCGCCGCCGCGGCCTGTTTTTCTTCCAGCCGCAGCCGCGCCTGCGTCAGGCCGAGGCTGCGGCGGGCGAGTGCGATGGCGCCGGAGCTGACCACCAGCACCTCGGCGCCGCGCGCGCGCAGGGCGGCGATGTCGGCGGCGACGGTGGCCAGCCACTCCTGCCGCGGCGCCGCCTCCGCGGCATCGACCACGAGCGCGCTGCCGATCTTGATGACCAGCCTTCGAGCGTCCGCGAGGTTGCGGGGCGTCAAGGAAGGGTCATCCGCAGATGACGCAGATGGTCGCAGACAAGGTCTTTTGCCTTCGGCAAGCGCCGCGGGCATGAATAATGAAAAGGCCTTTCATAATTCAACCTATCTGCATTCATCTGCGACATCTGCGGATAGCTCTAAGCTGCCTGCGTCCGCACGCGCGCGATCTCCGACCAGAGCGCGTGCAGCGCCGCCGGCACGCCCTGGCCGGTCGCGCCGGAGATCAGCAGCACCGGCGATCCCGATGCGCGTGCCAGAGCCGCGCGACGGGAAGCTGCCTCGCGCGGCGTCATCACATCGGCCTTGTTCAGGGCGATGATCGCCGGTTTCCCGGCCAGCCCCGCGCCATACGACGCCAGCTCCGCGCGCACAGTGCGCCACGCGCGCACCACGTCGCCGGCCGCGCCATCGACCAGATGCAGCAGCACCGCGCAGCGTTCGACATGGCCGAGGAAACGGTCGCCGAGTCCGGCACCCTCGTGCGCACCCTCGATCAGCCCGGGGATGTCGGCGAGCACGAATTCCTGCGTGGCGGAAAGCCGCACCACGCCGAGCTGCGGTGCCAGCGTGGTGAACGGATAGTCCGCGACTTTCGGGCGCGCCGCCGAAACCGCAGCGAGGAACGTGGATTTTCCGGCGTTCGGCAGCCCGATCAGCCCGGCGTCGGCGATCAGTTTCAAACGCAGCCACACCCACCGTTCGGCGCCGGGAAAACCCTTGTCGGCGCGGCGCGGCGCGCGGTTGGTCGAGGACTTGTAATGTGTGTTGCCGAACCCGCCGTCGCCGCCGTGCAGCAGCACCACGCGCTTGCCCGGCGCGTCGAGGTCGGCCAGCAGCGTTACGCGGTCCGCGTCGATGATCTGCGTGCCGACCGGGACTTTTATCACCACGTCGCGCGCGCCGGCGCCGGTGCGGTCGGACCCGGCACCGTTGCCGCCCTTCGGCGCGCGGAAATGCTGCGTGTAGCGGAAGTCGATCAGCGTGTTGAGGTTCGCCACCGCCGCAAAGATGATGTCGCCGCCGCGTCCGCCGTCGCCGCCGTCCGGTCCGCCGAATTCGATGAATTTTTCCCGCCGGAACGCCACCACGCCATCGCCGCCGTCGCCGGAGCGGCAGTAGATTTTTGCCTGGTCGAGAAATTTCATGGTGGCTGCTGTGGAAAACGAAAACGGGGACCGGCCCCCACTTTCGATGGGCGGCCGGCCCCCGTGTGCTCTGCGATGGCGGCGAGGGGCCGGCTATTCGGCGGCGGCGGCGTGCGGCAGCGGCTTGTCCACCGAGACCTGCACGCGGCCCTCGGCACGGCGCTGGAATTTTACGTGCCCGTCGATCAGCGCGAAAATCGTGTGGTCGCGGCCGAGGCCGACGTTGCGGCCCGGCTTCATTTTTGTGCCGCGCTGGCGGACGATGATGTTGCCGGCGCGCACTTCCTCGCCGCCGAACTTCTTCACGCCGAGGCGGCGGCCCGCCGTATCGCGCCCGTTGCGCGAGGAGCCGCCGGCTTTCTTGTGGGCCATTCTGGGTTCTCCTGGGGGGCTTACGCCGCGCGGATTTCCGAGACGCGCAACACGGTGACGTGCTGGCGGTGGCCGGCGCGGCGACGCGAGTTCTTGCGGCGGCGCTTCTTGAACACCAGCACCTTGTCGAGCCGGTCCTGCGCGATCACGGTCGCGGTCACCGCGGCGCCGGCGACGGTCGGCGCCCCGAGCGTGAGGTTGCCGTCGGCGCCGAGGGCGAGCACGTCGGTGAAGGTGACGGTGGCGCCGGGCTCGGCCTCCAGCTTCTCGACCTTGAGGACGGCGTTGGGCGTGACGCGGTATTGTTTGCCGCCGGTGCGGATCACTGCGAACATCGGTCTCTGTCCTGTCGCCGCTCGGTCGCGCGGCTGCAAGCGAACGGGGCGGCCGGGGAGGCCCGGCCGCCGGAAGAGGCGGGTTATAGCGGCGGGGAACGGCGAGTTAACAGCGTCGGCGGGGGCCTGAGTTGCCGGGGCAAGCGGGCGTGCCTATAAGGCGGCCGCCGCAGAGGTCGGAGAGGTGCCGGAGCGGTCGATCGGGACGGTCTCGAAAACCGTTGTACCCTATGGGTACCGTGGGTTCGAATCCCACCCTCTCCGCCAGTCACCCCGCACAATATTCTGATTTTGCTTAGATTGTGGCGCGCTGACTTTTGCTACCCCCAAATCTACCCCCAAGGCCGCACCGGATAACCCCCCGGCGCTTTGCCGCCATCGCGCAGTCTGCCTCTTGCAGGGCGGGCCCTGACGACGTGGTGACTACCGGGCGTGATGGTCGCATCTAAGGCCGGCATGTTGGCTCCGAGGCATCGCGGCGCAACGCTAACCTTGGAGGCGCTGCCCTGCAACGAGGAGCCTGCTGCTTCTCGGGCGCCCCATCGCCCAGCAGATCCGGCAGGCGCGCGATGCCGGCCGCGATCCGGCGGCCTTCGTCCGTCGTCAGCACAGCACGAGACGGGCGCCGATCTCCCCGTTACCGATACGGATAGGGCGCCACGGGCGCAGCACCGGACGGCTTCTTCATCACCACGAACCCGACCAGTTCAAGGGGCTTTGACGAGCGTCTCCGCGGCGATTCGGGCCGTGAAGTCGTCGCGCATCCGGTGCGCCTTGCCGCGGGAAGCGTCTCGCCCAGCAGCACGTAGGCCAGCGCGCCGCGCCCGGACGCGACGGGGCGCGCCAGCATTTCGCCCTCGGCGCCGCTTACGATCCAGGCCAGCGTCTCGCCCTCGGCGGTGCTGTCATCCTGTAGGGCCTGGGCGATCTCGGCGGCGAGGATGCGGTCGGGCACAGGGGCGCTCTATCGCGTCGGCCGTTGCGGCTGTCCTCGCTCATCTTGCATCCCTACTGCAGCGGTTCGCCCGCCACTCTTTCGGTGCGCCGAAGCTCCTCGACGGCATCGAAGATGCGCAGCCACACCTCAGCGCCGGCTTCGTCGCCCCCGGCCTTCAGGTCGCCGACCCGCGCCAATGCGTCGTATCCGGCACGCGGGCCGTGTTGCTCAATCGGCAGGCTGGGCGGCGCAGGCTACACGCCGTCAAGCGGGGGAGATGAGCAGATACGAAGCAGGCTTCACGCAGCCAAGTCGATTGCCAGCAGGTATTTTTTGGCGGCGACGAACAAGCGCGTCATCTTCGGGCCTCCAAATGCACAGTTCGCGCAGACTTCCGGTGTGGGGAAGTAACCGAGCCGTGTCCCCTCGGGCGCAAAGACATGTATCCCGTCTCCTGCAGTGGTCCATATCCAGCCGCGTGCGTCGACTTTGAAGCCGTCGGGATATCCGTGATGAGTGTGACAGAAGAAACGGCGATTTGAGAGGCTACCGTCCTTCGCCACGTCGAACGCCTCAATCTTGTGTGTCTTGCCGGTTTCCGGCCCCGGGATCTCATTCAACGACAGCGCGGTATCGGAGACATAAAGTGTGCGGCCGTCCGGAGAAAAGAACAGACCATTCGGCTGCTCGAAGTCGGCCATGCGACGCAGTGCGCCATCACGTGGGTCGAAGCGGTAGACGCTGCGATGGTCGAGTTCCGGCTCCACGAGGCTACCCTGGCTCGGCATCAACAGTCCGAAGGTCGGGTCCGTGAACCAGATGGCGCCGTCTGAAGCGACCGTGATGTCGTTCGGCGAATTGAGACGCCTGCCCTCGAAGTGCGTGATGATCGGTACCGGATCGCCATTGCCGTCAGAGCGGCTGATACAGCGGCGCCCATGCTCGCAATGCACAAGCCGCCCTTCGGCATCCAGTGCATTGCCATTCATGAAGTAGGTTCCGTCGATCGCGACCTCCACATGCCCGTCGGGATGCCAAGCCAGCAGCCGGCGGTTCGGGACATCGGACCATACGAGACGGTCGCGGGCAGGATCCCACAGCGTGCCCTCGCCATGCAGGGTTCCCTCATAAAGGCAGAGCAGCGTCGCGTCCGGAGATAGCACCTGGGCCAGGCGCGGGTCGTCGATCTGCACACCGCCAAAATCTTCCACGGGTTTGGGTGGCCCTGCCCTGCGCAGGAGACGGCCCGGCAGCAGGGAGTTGTCTTGGTTCATTGTCGAAGCTCCTTCGGAGTAGCCCTGATGCTAAGTATCCATCCGGCGAGGACCGCGGGTCAGGCTGGGCGCTTGCGAGTGGTGGTGGTTGAGCGAGACCATCGCTTGGCGAGGGCGGCCAGGGTGCGGGCGTGTGCCTCGACGTCGACGACTGCGGGATCGAAGTGGCCACCGACCCATGTGAGCCATTCCTCGTGCTCCTCCTGGTCGGGATCGGCGATTGCTTCGAGGAACGCGTGGTAGCCCCAAGGGCCGCCGACATCCTCGGGCGGGCAGCGTCCGATCGCTTCGATCAGGCGCGGGTATGCGACTCCCGCGACCGCATCGGTGATGCGCTCGATGCGCACGGTGTGCTCCCAGCCGTCACCGAAGTCGTAGAGGTATTTGAGCGACCGGACGCCGACATCCTCCACGACATCGCCGAGGCGCGCCTTGCGCGCATCGAGCGGCCCGTCGCCGAAATCCTGGTCGGGGACACCCCAGCCCGTATCGCGGGCACGGAACTCGTAGAGATGGCTGTTGGTCCAGCCCAAGGCCGCCTGGAGCACCCGATGCAGGCGGTCGAGCCGGATGGCCAGCGGCACCTCGATCCGCCGCAGCACGGCAGGTTCGACCTCGTCGAGCGTGACCTTGAGGTGGGCGATGCTGGCGGCGGTCATGCCGCGAGGCTACGGTCCTCGCTCCTGCACCGCCAGTGCCACGGCAACAACTCGTCGAGCCGGGAGGCCGGGTGATCGGCGATGCGCGCGAGCACGTCGGCCAGCCAGGCGCGGGGATCGACCTCGTTCAGCTTCGCCGTCGCAATCAGCGAATACATGGCCGCCGCGCGTTCGCCACCGCGGTCGCTGCCCGCGAACAGCCATGACTTTCTGCCCAATGCAATACTTCGCAGCGCCCGTTCGGCCGCATTGTTCGTCAGGCAGATGCGGCCGTCGTCCAGGAAGCGTGTGAACGCGGCCCAGCGCTTGAGCATGTAGTCCATCGCCTTCGCGACCTCGGCATGGCGCGACAGCTTGCCACGCTCGCCGCGCATCCAGTGTTCGAGGGCCAGGACGAGCGGCGCCACGCGCACCTGCCGCTGAGCATGTCGTTGCGCGGCGGGCAGCCCGGTGATCTCGCGCTCGACGGTGAAGATCGCGTCGATCCGGCGCACCGCCTCGATCGCCAGCGGCGCCTTCGCGACATCGGCGAGCACGAACAGCCTGCGGCGGCCATGCGACCAGCAGGCGGCCTCGACGATCGGGCCGGGCGTGCGGGCCGGATGATAGAGGTCGTTGAACCCGGCATAGGCGTCGGCTTGCAGGATACCCGCGTAGCCCGCCAGATGACGGCCTGGGTGCTCGCCGCCGCGGTCGCGCGAGTAGTGGAAGATCGCTGCCGGGGGTGCCGGGCCGCTGAACGGGCGATCGTCGCGCACATAGGTCCAGAGGCGGCCTGTCATGGTCTTCGGGCTTGCCAGCACCGGCACCGTGGTGTCGTCGCCGTGGAGGCGCCCGGCGGCGAGCACATGCGCGCGGATCAGCGCCACCAGCGGTGACAGGGTCGCCGTGCAGGCGCCCACCCAGTCGGCCAGCGTGGAGACGCTGAGGTCGATGCCCTCGCGGGCAAAGCCCTCGCTCTGGCGGTTCAACGGCTGATGCTCGGCGAACTTGGCATGCAGCACCGTCGCCAGCAGATTCGCCCCGGCGCGGCCGCGCGCGATCGGGTGGAACGGTGCGGGAGGCTGCGTGATCGTCTCGCAGGACCGGCAGGCCAGCTTCTCGCGCACCGTCTGGATCACCTTGTAGGTCCGCGGGATGCACTCCAGCGTCTCGGTGATCGTCTCGCCGAGCTTGCTCAGCCTGCCGCCGCAGCATGGGCAGCTTGTCGGCGACGGCAGCACCACCCGCTCGCGCGGCAGATGTGCGGGCAGCGGTGCCCGCACCGGCCTGGCACGCGTGAACGCGCGCACGGTCGTCATCTCGGGCTGCGCCTGGGCAACGGCGACCTCGTCCTCGGTGGTGGCGGTCTCGGTCTCTTCGAGTTGCATCTCCAACTGGTCGAGCAGCTTGCGGCCGCGCTCGGCGGAGGCGTCGAAGCGATCGCGCTTGTGCAGGGCGATCATCAGCTTCAGATGCGCGACCATCGCCTCGGCGCCCGCGGCGCGGGTCTGCCACTCGCAGCGCGCCGCGCGCTCGGCGAGCAGCGCCGCCTTCAGCGCGTCGATGTCGTCGGGCAGCGTGTCGGCCGCATCGCTCACACTGGAATCGGATCACACGCCGCCGTTGTCATGCACGCCGAAACGTCGGCCTGCATCATCACATCCGACTCATCCGGCCAATTCCGGCCGCCAGGTGCGCTGCGGATGCCGCCAGTCAATTCCCTCGAGCATGTAGCCAAGCTGCGCCGCCGTGATCGCCACCACGCCGTCCGCGGGCGACGGCCAAATGAAACGGCCGTGCTCCAGCCGCTTGGCATACAGCGACATGCCGAGGCCGTCGTGCCAGAGGACCTTGACCAGGTCGCCCCGCTTGCCGCGGAAGACGTAGAGGTCTCCGGCATGCGGGTCGCGGCCGAGCGCCTGCTGCACTTGCAGCGCCAGGCCGTTCATGCCGCGCCGCATGTCGGTGGCACCCGTCGCCAGCCAGACCCGCACGCCGGAGGGAACCGGGATCACCCGCGCAGAACGCCGAGCACGCGGCGCAACGCCGCCGTCCCGACATCACCCCTGATCCGGACCGTGGTGCCGTCCGGCAACCCGATCTCGATCATGGCATCAGCCGTTGCAGGCGGCTTGCGCGGCGAGGGCGGCTCCACCGGACGCGGATGTTCCGCCGCAGTCGCCTCCGGCGTCACCCGCACGGGCAGGAACTGCACGCTCTCGGTCCCTGCCAGCGTGCCCTTGCGAACCTGTCGCCGCCAGTTCCACAGCAGTCCGCGGCTGACATCGTGCCGCCGCGCCACCTCGGCAAAACAAGCCCCCGGCTCGTCAAGCTCGGCAACAATCCGCAGCTTCTCCTCGACCCGCCAGCGACGACGCCGTTCAACCCCGGTGATGATCTCCACCGCCGTCACACCCGTCCCCGTCCTTTGCGGCGCCCATACAAGCGCCGTTAGGATCAGCAGGCCGATTCAGCGACGCAAGGCGCCACTCGCCGGATGGATACGATGCTAATAGGGATGCCGGCTTAGGATCGTCGCTTTGGGGAGAACGGCCTGGTCGTCGTGGTCGATTGTGGCGGCCGCCGTCCCGAGCGTTCCTACGCCTCGACTTGATGGAGATGACCGTCCGGATCCCTGAAGGGCGCTGCGCTGCTGCCTCGCCAGACGATCCGCGTCGCCGCGACATCGTTCGGCTGGAGAGGGGTGACAGCGAGTGCGGGCGGAACGTCGTAAGCGAGCGGCTCCAGATGAGGCGGCTCGATGCCGGGGGCCATCGGTGTGACGCCAACCTCGGCGTTCTTTAGGCCGTCGAGCCTCTCCTGCGCGGGCCCTTTGTTATAGGTTCGTGAGGCCGCGTCGCTGTCGCCGGGATAGGGACGGTCCGCGGCTTCGAACTCGTCGAGCGCCACACTCTGCCCGCCGATGCTCAAGATCTGACGTTTGCCCTCGCCAGCCAAACCGAGCAGTTCCATCTCCCCGGCTGCAATCGGTTGCGCCGCCCCCTCCACGGCGATCCCGAGCACATCCCGGTAAAAGCGGGTCAGCCGTCCGAGGTCAGCCGTCACAAGCCGAAAACCCTGGATCCATTTGAGCTGTTGAGCGCTCATCCGATCACCGCATGTGACAAGGCTGGCGCTGCGGATCGACATGCAACTGCACCGTCATCAGCACGGCGGGCTGATTGCCGATCGTGCCTGACCGATGTCCCTTGCGGCCGTCTTCACTCTTTGCGCAGTTCTGATCTTCGCCGAAGGAAAACTCCCCCGGTCCCTGCTCGACGCGGGTCCCGTCCATGCTTTCAATCCACCAGCGTCCCGACAGAACCACTATCCATTGGGGCGCTGGGTTTTCGTGCCAGTCGCCGACCCAGCCGACGGGCTGCACCGTGACCACCACGGTCGTGGGGTGCATATCGTGCTTGTTGTTCCACTGCGGGTCGGCCCCGCAGACGCCCTTCAGCTCGAACTCCTTCAGCGCGCACTGAGCTTGATGGCTGACGCCCCCTTCATCGACCCAAAGGTGCCAATACGGCACGCTTGGCCGGGGGCCGCTCTTCTCGTCGCCCTGCTGTTTGCCGACGATATCCGCGACCATCGCGATCGGGTTGCGCATCTTGTGTCTCCGGCGTCAGTGCAGCGACGTCGATGCCGCGTAAGGGTGCGAGGAAGCGAAAGGTTGATGCACGAAGGTTTGCCAAGAGCGGCCATCGAGTCCGACGGTGATCAAACGGAAGCCGGATGCAAAGGAAAGGTTCTTCAAAAAATCCCAGAACAGATCAAGGCCCTTGCTCTCCCTGGACTTCCAAAAGTCGCCCGGCTCCCAAAACCGCTTGAACAGGATGGCGGTGACCGCGCAGTAGCCGGCCAAAATAAAGGCGGCGAGCCGATCGGCGATGCCTGTTAATATTCCCGAAGACATGACGAGTTCGACGAATACGCCTGCCAGGATCAGCGCCGCTGCAACCTGGCGCGACGTGAACACTTACAGCGCCTGCTTCACGGCGCCATTGAAGTTCAGGATCTTTTCCAGTGCGCTTGCCGGAAAGAACAGCACGACGATACCGCGGCGCACGATCAGGATGGCGATGTCTGACACGGTCACTGCTGCTCGCCTCCATCAGAAAATGGTCCCGTGCGCGGCGCCGGGTCATCAGAGTTCTCCGCGCTTGGCGAGGATGCCGATCCGCGCGGCCGTCCGCATGGCGATTGTCTGGATCGTTAGGGCTGGGTTGACGCCGCCCACCGTTGGGAACACCGAGCCGTCGCACACCCATAAATTGGGAATGTCCCAGGTTCGACAGTCGGCGTTGACCACGCTTCGGGCCGGATCGTCGCCCATACGCACGGTACCGCCCAGGTGGTTTGTGTCGTCCTCCTGGCGGAACATGTCGCGCGCGCCGATCGCCGCGATGGAGCGCCCCATCTGTTCCAACGCATGCTCGATCAGCGCCTTGTCGTTTTCGCCCCATTTGTAGGTGATCTGGGCTACCCGCAACCCGTATTGATCCGTGTCGTCAGCCAGCGTCACCCGGTTGGCCTCATCGGGCAGCATCTCTCCGACCATCTTCACGCCGATCATATGGTTATAGTCGAGCATGGCGTCATGCAGCGCTTGGCCCCACAGCTCCTTCGACCCGGTTTGTACGGCGGCCCACTCGATCGGTAGTGGTCCCTGACCCATCCAGCAGTAGCCGCCGTAGAAGTCCTTTCGGTCGTCGTAGTTCCAGTGCTCTGTAATCGCGAGCGATGGCGGTCCCTTATACCAGCGGACCTCGTCCTCCATCCTGCCCCAGACTGCTTGGTTGGACTGCGTCATCAGGTTCTTGCCGACCAAGCCCGAGCTATTCGCCAGCCCCTCGGGATGCCGGTCCGTAGACGAGTTCAACAAGAGGCGAGGAGACTCGACGGCATAGCCCGCGACGATAACGTGGCGTGCGCGTTGGAAGTGCCATTCGCCTTCCCGGTGATAGTGAACGCCGGTGGCTCTGCCATCCGCGCCGGTCGCGATCCGCCCGACCATTGCGAGGTCGCGCATCTCGGCGCCGGCGCTGAGCGCGCGCGGGATCCAGACTGTTAGCGCTGAGCGCTTGGCGTTGGTCGAGCAACCGAAGCGGCAGAAGCCGCGATACACGCACGGCGGCGACTTGCCTTGCTTCGTTCGCTGCGGGGCGGAGAGGGTGGCGAGCGGTGTCTCGGTCCAGTCGATGCCGATCGCTTCGCAGCCCTTCGCCAGCAACTTCCCGGCGCTGTTCAGCTCGTGCGCGCGATAGGGATAGCGCGGGCGTTTCGGTCCCCAGGGATAGCGAATTGGGCCGGAGATGTTGATTTGACGCTCGGCCTCGCCGTAGTAGTGCCACATCTCCTCCCAGGAGATCGGCCAGTCCGCTCCGTAGCCGAGCGTCGTGCGCGACTTGAACCACTCGGGCCGGAACCGGAGCGACACCATTGCGTAATGAACGGTCGAGCCACCGACGGCCTTGCCGCTATTCTTGCCGCCCATCCGGATCGGATTGGCGCCCGTCGTCACCCGCTTGTCGGTCCAGTACAGCTTGTTCTGTTCGCTCTCGTCGGAGGCGAAATCCTCGAGCGGGCGGAAGAACGGGCCAGCGTCGAACGCAACAACGGAGAAACCCTGCTCGGCTAGCAACGCGGCGAGCGTGCCGCCCCCAGCGCCAGTCCCGACGATTACGAAGTCGACTGCTTCGGTCTCCCGATACTCGCGCATCGGTACCCAGCCGCCTTCGACGAAAACGTCAGGGGCGCGACCACCAGTCGCGCGCGGCGTGACCAAAGGGTCATCGTACACACTTGTTCTCCCGCAAGGCGCTCGCCTCGTGGCCGGGAGTTGCCTGCGCCGCCTCCCACGGGTCGCGCCGGTTCAGCTCCATGCGGACGTAACCGCGCGGGCTCGCCGGGCCGCCGAACCCCATTTCCGACCAGGCGGTCGGATGGCTGTAGTACAGCCCCGGCACATCAGTCAGAATTCGCTTGGTAAAGAAGTCGCGGGCGCCCAAGCCATCCCACGCAGGCGCGTTCAGCTCACCGCGGTGCATCATGCCCAGGAGTGCGTCCTGTTCAACAGTGTCGAGCGCTGCAAAGCCCCGTCCATCGTGGCGCGCCCGACTCTCGGCTTCAATCGCGGCAATGCCGCGTTTCCACGCCTCCCTCATGTAGGGCATGTGGCCCTCGCGAAAGCCGTCGCCGCTGTCGGCCAAAAGCTTAGCGTCAAGCAACGCCGCAAGCGGCACGGGCGGGCGGCCCGCCGGCTGCGGCAAGATGCGCCGGCATACGGCATCCGCAACAGCCCATTCGGCGGCCGAGAAAAAGTTCGGCTCATGCGACGCGGCAAGGCGCCGGTCGATGATACGGCGCGTGACGGCATCCCAGGACTGCGTCAGCCGCTTGTCCAGGACATCATAGCCGGGATAGCGGGGGTGATCAGTCACCCGGGTTGTCCTCGAGCAAGCCGAGCGCCGCGAGGCCGGCTAGCGCCAAACCGGTAAACGAGGGCGGCGCCGGTAATGGCGGACCGCTAAAGGCGTTCTGGCGCCAGTTGCGCCATCCACCCATGTTGCGGGAGACACCGTAGGCGTGGAAGCCGACCCCTGCGATGCCCAGCAGCGTCGTTGCGCGCAGCCACCAGCGTGTGAGCGGTCGGCGAACTCTGGATTTGCCGAATGCCGTATTGCCGAGCAGCATGGCGGCCACCGGCGGCACGGATACGGGCGCCCACATGAATGGGTTGTGGTATGCGCCGCGAAAGTGAAGCAAGCCCGCTTCGCCCATCGTACCGAGTAGTGAAGCCCCCGTCAGCGCCGCGACCGCCCGTCCTGCCGAGAACGCCACCGATGGTTGGGCGCGTTCCCGGCGGGTTGTCGCGCACGCGCTCGGAGAGAAATCCCATGAGCCCGGAAAGCGACAGGGCCGCCGGATGCTCCAATCGGCGCCGAATAGAACACGTTCTGCCAGGACAATCCCCCTGGCTTCTTGGTGATATTGTAGAGATGAAAAGCAGTGCCGACGATACCGGTCAGCGCCGCTGCAGCATAGACAGCGTCCCGCCCACGATGTGCGCCATGCTTCTTGTCGCGATGTCCGTGCACACTGACGGCGAGCGAAAGCGCCGAGGAGATGAGGGGTGTCCACATCGCCTTGTTGTGGAAGCTGCCGCGGTAATGTTCCATCGCACTATCAGCCAGCACAGAAGCGGCGATCATCCCGGCAGCGCGGTTGAGGCGGCGCGCTGCCTTGACCGTCGTCGACTCGCTAAGTGTTGGCACCGTGGGAAGGGGCAGCGGATTCTCGTTTGTCGAGGTAGCCGCTCGGTTGATGTCGGCACGGACAGGGCCATGCTTTGTCCCGATATCGCGCGGTGGGATGCTGACACCCGCTCTCAATTCTCGCCGCGTCATGATCCCTCCCTGACATTCATGCTCACCGTAGAACCTTGACCCGTCGACTGCTCCGATGGTTTAGCTCCGGTGCGGCAGGATGCCCGCCAGCATTTCCTTGGCGCTGTTCTTGAGCACGCTGCCAAGTTCAGGCTCGTCGGGCATCATCGACATGAAGTTCTTCGCGTCTTTGAGCGTGATGTGCGGCGGCAGCGGCGGGACGTTCGGGTCGGTGTACATTTCCAGGATCACCGGGCGATCGGCCGCGAGAGCCTCCTCCCAAGCGGCGCCGATCTTCTCAGGGTCGTTGCAGAAAATGCCCTTCAGCCCGATCAGCTCCGCATATTTGTGATAGGGAAAGTCGGGAATGGACTGTGTCAATTCGGTCTTCCCCTCGCCAAGCTGAACGCGCTCCTCCCAGGTTACCTGATTCAGGTCGCGGTTGTTCAGGACCATGATAATGAGGTGCGGGTTGGACCACCCGCGCCAGTATTTCGACACGGTGATCATAACGTTCAGCCCGTTCATCTGCATGGCGCCGTCGCCGATGAAACCGATGACGGTCCTTTCGGGAAACGCCATCTTGGCCGCCATAGCATAGGGCGTCGCCGCCCCAAGTGACGCGAGCCCACCAGAGAGCGAGGCTTTCATGCCGCGCCGGATCTTTATGTCACGCGCGTACCAGTTGGCGACCGAGCCGGAATCGGCGGTCAGAATGCAGTTCTCCGGCAGACGGGGTGAGAGCTCCCAGAAGACGCGTTGCGGGTTGATCGGATCAGCCGAACTCATTGCCCGCGCCTCAAGTGTTTTCCACCAAGAAGCTACGTTCTTCTCGATCGTGTTCCGCCAGCTCGAGTTGGTATTCTGCTTCAGCATGGGAAGCAGAGCGCGCAGCGTCTCGGCGCTGTCGCCCACGAGGCTGTACTCCATCGGGTAGCGCAAGCTGACATTGGCGCCGTCGATGTCGATTTGCACGCCACGGGCGGCCCCTGGCTTGGGTAAAAACTCGCTATAGGGAAAGGCGGAGCCGACCATCAGCAACGTGTCGCAATCCTGCATCAAATCCCAGGACGGCTTGGTGCCGAGCAGTCCGAGCGACCCCGTTACATAGGGCAAGTCGTCAGGCACGGCAGCCTTGCCGAGCAGCGCCTTGGCGATACCCGCGTTGAGACGCTCGGCCACTGCGATCACCTCGTCCGTCGCGGATAGGCATCCGGCACCGACGAGCATGGCGACCTTCTTGCCTTGGTTGAGGATGTCGGCGGCTCGGCGCAATGCGGCCGGGTCGGGAAGCCGAGACTCGCCCGGGTAGCCCACGCCCGTGTGGGTCGTCCCATGCACGACTGGCGGGTCGGCGTAGGTCAGCTCCTGCAAGTCATTGGGAATGATGACGCACGTGACCGCCCGCTTGGCCTGCGCGATCCGGACCGCGCGGTCGATCAGCGTCCGCACTTGACCCGGAACGATCGCAGTCATGACGAATTCGCCGGCCACGTCCTTGAACAAATTTTGCAGATCCACTTCTTGCTGGTAGCTCGCCCCGAGCGCGGTGCGCGCCTGCTGACCCACGATCGCAACCACCGGCACATGGTCCGCTTTGGCGTCGTAAAGTCCGGTCAGCAAATGAATGGCGCCCGGGCCGGATGTGGCGTAGCAGAGGCCTACCTGCCCGGTGAATTTTGCGTGCGCGGAGGCCATGAAGGCGGCCATTTCTTCGTGACGCACCTGGACATAATGCATGAAGTCCTTGGCCTTTTCGAGCGCCACGTCGAGGCCGCCAACGCCGTCGCCCGGGTAGCCGTAGACCCGCGATAGTCCCCACTCCGAAAGCCGCTTCCAGACGAACTCGGATACGTTCTGTGACATGGGGCATCCTGACGTGTGAGAGTGGGTGACGTGATGTCTCGGCAAAGCGCAGTTGGAAGGAAGTTCTGTCATGACTGAATTGGAGATGCCGCCATGGCGGCTGGTGCTGCGGCGGCCGTCGATCACCGGAGAGAGCCCGGTCTGGTGCGACCGAACCGCCCGGCTGTACTGGGTCGATGTCCAGCAGCCGGCGCTGCATCGCCTCGACCCGGAGACCGGGTTGGACGAGAGCTGGACGATGCCGGCCTGGATCGGCTGCCTGGCACTCGGCGGCGGCGCGGCAGATGGCAGCGTCCTGGTTGGTCTGCGTAATGGCGCTTATCGATTCGAACTCGCCACAGGGTCGCTTTCTCTTGTGGCTCCCGCACCCTATGATCCGCGTCGCTTCTTCCTCAATGACGGCAAGTGCGATCGCGTCGGCCGTTTCTGGGTCGGGCCGATGCGCCATTCCCTGCTCCCGCTCGTGGGCCCACCCGGCGCGAAACAGGGGCCTTTGTGGCGGCTGGAGGACGACCGGCTGGTCGCGGCTGGAAAAGAGGCGGCACTGTCCAATGGCCTGGCCTGGAGCCCGGATGGCCGCACCATGTATCACAGCCATACCGAAACCGGTGAGATCAACGCCTGGGACTACGACCCCGCGACTGGAGAAATGGCGCGGGGCAGGCTGTTCGCCCGGGTGGATGGTCCGCCTGGTCCGGATGGGGCTGAGGTAGATAGCGACGGCTACTATTGGTCTGCGATTAATGGCCAGGGACGCATTCTCCGCTTCGATCCGGATGGCGGGGTTGAGCGCGAGCTGCGTACGCCATTCAAGTTCCCGACCATGGTTGCGTTCGGCGGTCCCGAGCTGCGGACCCTGTTTGTCACCTCGGGGCGCTGGGCGATCGCCGACAAGGATGCTGCCGATTACCCGCTGGACGGCAGCATCGCCGCCATCGAGGCGCCCGTGCCCGGACTGCCTTGCGCGCGGTGGAGGGGCTGAGCGCCGGCCAATCTCGCGACCGTTCCCATGCGCGGCGGGGCTGCTGCTCGGTGCGAATGAGATCATTGCACCACGACCTCCAGTGCGCCGCCGGTCGCTATTACCTCGGTATCCACAGCCTCGCCGCGACGGGTAAACCGAAGGGAGGTGGACCCGGCGGCCACCCGAATGTCGTGCAACACGAGTCCATCGACGCCGTCGGGCAACAAAGGCTGGCGCACATAGAGGCGTCCAGCAAAGCCATCGGCATTCAGGCCGAGGAGTTCCGTGACCATGAAGGGCACCGCGGCCGCCGACCATGCCTGTAGCGGGTCCGCACGCGGCGTGTGGGTCGGGCCGTCGCCGGGCTGGCGCTGCGCCCCCGCGATGAACTCGGGCAAGCGACCGCGACGGAAGCCATATGCGGCGTCCAGCGTGGCGGCGGTCACGCGTAGGGCCGCGCTGTTCTGGCCGTAGCGGCGCAGGCCGGACACGATCAAGGCATTATCGAACGGCCAGACGCTGCCCTGTTGATAGGCGAGAGGGTCAAACGCAGCATGATCGGCAGAGAGCGTACGCACACCCCAGCCAGAAAACATGTCTGGCTGCATGATACGCTGCGCAATACTTGCCGCGTGGTCCGGGCTCGCGATCCCCGTCCAGAGTACCTGGGCGGCGTTGGAGGTGACTGAGGCGACCTGATAGCCGCCGTGTTCCAGCGCCAGGCAGTAGCAACCCTCCGCCTTCATCCAGAACTTATCGAGGAACCGCTGTTGCAGCTCGGCCGCCGCTGCCTCCAACCGCTCCGCTCGCATGGATTCGCCGGTATGACGAAGCAAGCCGGCCATCAGAATCATCGCCTGGAAGGCGTAGCCCTGCACCTCTACCAAGGCGAGGGGTGGAACAGGGTAGGACCCGTCCTCGCGCAGCACGCCTGTACCGGAATCGCGCCAACTTTGATTGACCGGCTGGCCACCCTCCGCCAATCCATCATAGGTGACGTAGCCTTGGCCGTCCGCAAGCTTACGATCGAGCCAGCCCAGGGCAGCGTCGACGTTGAGACGCAACTCATGGAACAGCGCCATGTCGCCGGTCCAATTCACATGGCGGGCGATAGCAATGAGAAACAGGAGCGTCGAATCGACAGCGGCGTAGCTCGGCGTCTGTGACACCTCGTGCAGATGCGCGAGTTCGCCGACCCGCAATTCGTGGAGAATCTTGCCCGGCTCTTCGCGGGTCTTGCCGTCGTCCCTGCGGCCCTGCCAATGTGCCAGAGCACGCGACGTGCGGGCGCCGAGATCCGGATTGAAGGCGAGGCATTGGAGGGCCGGCAGCAAGCTGTCCCGACCGAACAGCCCCACGAACCACGGCATCCCGGCCGCGGTGAAACGGTGTTCGCCGCGCTGCACTCCGAGCAGCGCCAAATCCGACAGTGAGCGCGCAACCACTTCGCCGAACCCCTTGCTCGAAGTCTCGAGGCATGCGTAACCGTCGAGCAAGTGGTCGGACGCAGCTTCCTTGGCCTGGCGCATGAGCTCCGCGCTGTAGGGTGCGCGAGCCGAGACCGGGGCCGGCTCACCTACCGGCCGTTCGTCGATTCTGCAGGTGACGACCAAATTCTGGCTCGCACGGGGAGCGAGGGAAAATTCGAAATGCGCTGCGGTCTGTTCCGTCGTACGCGGGGCCACGATCGGCATTAGCGAGAAGTCCACGAGCAGAGTGCGCTGCACGCCATCGGCGCCGTTGTAGCAGAACCGCAGCGTGGTCTCGTCCCACGCGGGCGCTTGCAACTGTCCGCGCTCCCCTTCCGGTGCTCCGCGCAGGACGAACATGCTTTCGAATATGGTGTGGAACTCAAGCGAGATGGGCAACACGACCTGGTCGTCGGCGAAATTGCGAATTGTAATGGTGTCGATAAAGACTGGCCCATTATCGAGAACCAACAAGGTGCGCCGCACGCTCAGCTTGTGGTCGGGAATGGGTTTTCCGTTGGCCGTCGAGAGCTTGTTATTCGTCAGCTCGATTTGAGCCGCCATGCCTTCGATATCCGATGCCATGAGTAGCAAAGGATCCGTGCCGTGCAGGCGAAAGGCATAAGCGCCGAGATAGCAGGTGTCGCGATAGAAAAGGCCGAAGCCCGGGACATCGAGCGGGAAATTGCCGTCTTCGCGCGTCAGCAGCACGAGGTCGTTGGCCTTGAGCAGCAGCGGGTTGCGGATGTCAATCGAGAGGGGGCGGTCTGCCACAGGTCGTAATCCTAGGGCTGTTCAGCATCGCCGGAATGCCGGCGGGCAGGAAGGACGCGCACGTCCCGAAGGTGGGGAATGTTCCGCCCTATCACCGCGCTCAGCCACCACCGGGCTCAGCGTGATCAGCGAACGGCGCACCACCGATTGCCATTTTGTTTTGTTGTCATCGAACCGGCTGATCCAATCGCGCCAGTATGGCTGGGTCGCCATCAGTGCCCTTTCCGCGTCGATCGGCCCGGGGAGCGCATCGGAGGCCGGGCTGTGGCTCAGCACGAAGGCGATGCGCTCCCCTTCCGAGACGATAAACTCGCCCTTCTGGCAATGCTGGTGAATCTCCAACGGCACCGGGGCGCGGAAGACGATCATATCCGGGCCGACCCGCGCCACAACGCCACTTTCGATCGCCTCACACCATGGGGGAAGCGAGCCGTAGTCGAAGCGCAGCCGTAACTCCGAGCGCATCGAAACGCGCCCGCGCACTGCAACCACGATCCGCACCAATGAGGAGGAGGTTTGACGCTCGGGCATGAAGTCGATGATACGGATGGTCCCATCACCGGTTTGCAGCTCTGTCTCCGGGATCAGCGTCTCTTGCTGGTAACGCCTGTTGATCGATTGGACCGCGGCGTTTGGAGAAATGCGCCAGCATCCATTTTCGGTCGTCCCTAGCAGGGCGGCGAAGCAGGCGTCACTGTCGAACCGCGGCCAGCACGGCCAGTCTACGGATCCCGTCCGGTTGATCAGCGCGGCCGTCTCCCCATCGCCGATCAGGGCGTAGTCCTCGATCGAGCTGCTCATGCCTGCGATCCGGTCGAGCAATTGCGCGGATCGGACCGATGCGCCGACGCGGCCCGGGATACGAACGCCAACCGAGTTAGACGGTCGCGGCCGATCACAACGAGGGCTCCCTTTGCTGGGGAACATGGACAGATAACGCGAATGTGGTCATCAGATGTCCAAGTGCTTTGCGACCTGGTAAACCACGGCGACGAAGCAAATCGCAGCCGCAGCCCAAAACGCCTTGCGGTGCCGGTCGGTAAACATCTCCCAGCTTCGGTCCTTCGACCGGGAATCGAAACGGCCGTGCGCCCCATAATTTCCGGGCACAGGCTCAAATAAATTTGCCGGCGCGTCCTCGCCGAGTGGCTCGTCGGAAAGCTGTCCGGAATATCCCGCCGATGCCAAATACTTGTCGATGAGCCCAGGCGCGATCCGGTTTGCGAGGATCGCCTGTACCGTCGGGTAGCCCACCCACACTTCCCGGCGACGATGCGTGGCAGCGAAGAAGATCGCGCGCGCCGGCACTTCGGGCTGGTAAATCGGAGCGACCGGCTTCGCGCGCTTCCCCATCTTATTCAGCGCCCAATCGAATTGCGGTGTGTTCACGGCCGGTAGGTCGACCATGGTCAGATGCACGTCTAGCTTGTCGTGGATGATCTCCGAGCGCAGCGAGTTGGTGAAGCCGCGTATCGCGAACTTGGCGCCGCAATAGATGGACTGAAGCGGAACCGACCGATAGCCGAGAGCGGAGCCGACATTGACGATGGTGCCGCGATTGCGCGTCCGCATCCGGCTCAGCGCCGCCATGGTGCCGTGAACCTGGCCTAAGTAAGTGACGCGAGTGCCGCGTTCAAACTCCTTGGCCGTCAGCTTGGCTGACCGGGGCGAACACGGTTGCCATGGCGACATTGACCCAAACGTCGATCGGGCCAAGTTCCTCCTCGACCTTCGAGGCAGCGGCTTCGACCGCATCGGCATCGGCGACATCGGTCGGGATTGGCAGGGCACGCACACCGTGCCGACGCAACTCGGTAGCTGCACGTTCTAAACGCTCCGGGTCGCGCGAGAGGAGACCGACGTCGTAGCCCTGCCGTGCGAATTCTTCAGCTGTGGCTCGACCGACACCAGCCCCAGCTCCCGTCACGACGACTATTCCCGGCATGCTATAATTCCCGAAAGCTCTGATGCACTGGTGGCTCCCGCAAAATCTGCGCGATAAAGGCAGGCGGGCCCTTGTTCACGATCCGTCCGAATTCGGAACGTTCTTGACTTGCTTGCGCAAGTCGCGTCGCCCGCGGACACGGACGCCCCTTTGTTGCCCCAGGCGCTGCGAACACAACTCGCAAGAGCGGCGACTTGGCTGTCGGAGAGCTTCCAGCCGAAGTCAGGCATAGACGGTGCTGTTGGACATTTGTCCGTCGAAGCCGCATGCCCGCCGTTAAGGAGAAGCCGTATCACTGTCGTCGGTTTGGCAGACTGCGCGACAGCGTCGCCTTTGAGTGACGGAAACAGCCCGGCCATGCCCTCGCCGTTCTCTTGATGACAGGCAGAGCACGCATCATGATAGATAGCACTCTCCACATTTGAACTGGTCTGCGTACCGCCCTGCGAAGATTCGCCCGCGCCTTTTGGCGCGGGAAAGGACTTCAGATAGGTCGCAATAACCGTGAGATCGTCGTCGGTCATTTTTGATGTGGAATTTTCCACGACTTCGGCCATGGGGCCGTAAGCGGCAGTCCGATCGATTTGCCTGTCTTTAGGATGGGATTGTGGTGGATGTGGTGCATCGGACTGGTGCGGTTGCCAAGGCTCGCCGCCCGTGATTTCGCGGGCATGCACCGGAGTTGCGGCAGCGACACTTGCGCACCCACCTGCGATGAGAAAGCGCCTTCGGTTGAGGCCGTATCATCCATGACGAAGAGAACGCCTTAACCCGCATATGGTTCCCACGGGGAGTGCGGTTCGTGCGTAACCGTCCGCCGGGGCTTTCAATTACCCACAAATTCGGTCGCCATTGAGATTCCGAGACCTATGTCGGTGATGCGGCTGAGGCCTCTCCACCCCGGATTTCCAGGATGGGCGCAGATTTCCTTGTACGGCCTGACCGAATCCGGCATGATTATCAGCGTGTTGTCGTGGAATCGGACGCGCGCGGATGGAACACCCAGCGGGTGGATCGGACGATGGCTTCCTGCGGCTCGATTTCGACCGGCGGCTGCAGCTGGAATTTCACGGCTGCCGCATCACCTCCGAGGCCGGCTTGCTGGCCTACCGTGAACTGGACTACGCGCTCGGGCTGACCGATCTGGCGGGCGCGGCGCTTTCGGAGTGCCGCCGCGGCAGCGCCTACAACGGGCATTTCGGCTGCACCTGCTATCACCCGCTGTTCGTGTTCAACCAGTTCGGCGACCTGGAGCGGTGCGCGCTGCGGCCGGGCAACGTTCACTCCGCCGACGGCTGGCGTGAGGCGCTGGAGCCGGTGGTGTCCCGATACCGGAACAAGGTGCGGCGGCGCTTCTTTTGGGGCGACGCGGGATACGCGAACGCGGACATCTACGAGTTCCTCGAAGCTGAAGGTTACAGATACACGATCCGGCTGCCGGCCAATTCGGTCCTGCAAGAGAGCATCTCGTGGCTTCTCAAGCGCCCGGTGGGTCGCCCACCGGACGAGGTGCGTCGCTTTTACGCCAGCTTCGTGGACCAAGTCGCGCCGTGTGGTGGCCAAAGTCGAGTGGCATCCCGGCGAACTGTATCCCCGCGTCGGGTTCATCGTGACCAACATGACACGGCCGGCCAAGCGGGTGGTGGCGTGCTACAACCACCGCGGCACGGCGGAGCAGCACATCAAAGAGGCCAAAACGCGGTGACCTGGACGCGGCTGTCCTGCCACCGCTTCGCTGCCAACGCGGTTCGGCTGCAGCTGCACGCGCTGGCTTTTAATCTCGCCAACTTCCTGCGGACGCTGGCGCTGCCCGAGGAGGTGAAGCAGTGGTCCATGACAACGCTACGCGAGAGGCTGGCGAAGATCGGCGCCAGGATCGTTCGGCACGGACGCTCGATCACTTTGCAGATGTCGGAGGTGATGGTCTCACGCGGGCTGTTCCAGCAGATCCTCGATGCCATCGCGGCGTTGCGTCCGTTGCCGCCGGTTCGATGTTGAGGGGTGATGACTTGACCGCCCGGCCGGGCTACCAACAGGAGAAGTGCGTCCCGATGCCGGCCGGGAGGGTGGCATTGACGCCCAAACGAAGAGCCCATCGCGGGTCACGAGGATTTCGGGCCGGCCATGGTGCTGTCGACCTTGCCGAGCGCGCTTATCCATGGTTATCGTTCACCCAAGGTGCTCGGATAGGCCGGGCATCCGGGAAATGTCGGTTTATGACAGATACGGCAAATTCGTACAACTATATCCTCGTCCATCCGGGAAATCCGGGTCCACATGACGATGTTTTCAGGCGGGGGATCGCCTTTGCGGTTCAGATATCCACCCAAGCCAGCAATTTTTGTGACGTAGACGGCGATGCGTGCTCGCCCGCATTGCCGACCATCCCGCCTCTCGGCTCGACGAACTCCTTCCTGGGCATTGCCCGCTTATCAACCGATCCGCCCGCTCTTGTACTTTTGTTGGAATGAGCGCAGAATCGCCACTGGCAAGCAGAGTGGGGCGGAGCGATGCGGGCGATCATGCGGGGGCTGACGGACGCCGAGTTCGAGCGGCTGTACGGGAGGGAAGAGCAGTGCCCGGCCGCGTGGGTGAACGCGCGCCAGGACGCAGGCATGCCGTGCCCGCGCTGCGGCAATGCGAAGAGCTACGTCTACGACCGCCCGGTTGGCTGCACGCGGTGCGACATGCGCTGGTCGATCACCTCAGGCAGCGTGATGGCCGACACCAAGCTGTCGCTGACCACCTGGTTCCGGGCCATGCACCTGATGAGCAGCACCAAGCAGTGCATCTCGGCGGTCGAACTTGGCCGCCGATTGGGCGTCAGTTACCCAACAGCGTGGTATCTACACAAGCGGTTGCGCCACGCGATGACAGAAGAGAGCAACCGCTGCCAGTTAGGCGCGCCTGCCGAGGGCGGCTGGGCGCCAATCGTGGAGGCCGACGACGTCTATCTCGGCGGCGAGCGCAACGAGGGCCGCGGCACCGCCGGCAAGACCCGCGTCATCGCCGCCGCCGAGCGCCATTCAAGCGCTCGCATGGGCGCGGTCGCCATGGCGGTGGTCGGCGGTTTCAGCAACGAAGCAGCGGCCACCTTCCGCGATGCCCACATCGCCCCCGGCGCTCTGGTGCATACCGACGCCACCCTGGCATTTCACGTCTTCGGCGAGGGCGGACGCACTCACGTCGCCACCGTCACCGGCGGCAAGCGTCCGGAACGCGAGCGCGGCGCGCCGTTCTTCAACGTCAGCACACTGATCTCCAACCTCAGCACCGCGCTGAAGGCGACCTACAAGCTATTCTCGCCCAGGCATCTGCCCGACTATCTCGGCACCTTTTGCTGGACGACCAATCACCGCCGCAACATGCGCGGCATGGTCAGCGCGCTGTGCAGCGCCGCCGCAAGCGCCTCCAGGCTCACCCGCCGGTCCGTTTACGCGTAGCGGGCCGATTGGTTGACAAGCGGGTTTGCATTGGAAGCAAAACCAGGATCAAGCCGCGGCCGCCTGATCACCGCCCCGCCACGGTCCTCGGCGGATGGTTACCAAGAAACTCGATGGGGACATCTTGCTCGTCTGCGCGACCATGGCCATACTGTCCTCTCCGTCACGGTCTGGGTGCATCATTTCTTCACTATGGGGCAGAGGAGCAACGTGAAGTTGGCGCGACACGCCGACGGACTTCGCGCCGACCTTCATTCAAGACGAGTTGCGCTACCGCTATCGCGGTCAGTTGTTCGGACAGACGGTGCAGGAACCCGTGACGTTTCGGAACACGCCCAAGCAAGATGCTCTGCCGATGCGGCTTCTGGGGTCATTCCTTCCCGACCGCGGCGGCGGGGGATCAATTGTTCACTGGAACTTGCAAACTTGGCGTTTTCTACCCTACGATTTCCAGATCCGCACGCAAACCCTCGCGCGCTACGGCCAGAGGCATAGTGCCCGACGACATGCCGATTCAAGACTGGGGCATCACTACGACGGCTCACCTGCACTGCGCGACGCTGCATCACCAATCCGATAGACAAAAGAGGGAATGCATCATCGTGAACAGCGGGAATCGTCGTCGGGGACCGGCGGGTGCCTGGGAGAACCGTCCAATTCAGCGGACATCGATCAGTCCCGATCGAACCCGGCTGTCGGCCCGGCGGTGGATGCATAAGGCGGTGGCGTGGGGTCGCGGGGCCACTTTGTGCGTCTTGCTGCTGCTCGCCGCCTGCGGCGGCAACACCCATCTCACGTTTCTCAATCCGCAGGGCCCGGTGGCCGATGCCCAGCGCTGGCACTTTTACGAGGTGCTTGGGGTTATGACGGTGCTGGTGGCGGGACCGATCTTCCTCCTGCTGCCGTTTTTTGCCTGGCGCTACCGCTATGGCAATACGGCATCCAAGTACACACCCAAGTGGGAGTTTACCAGGGTGTTGGAGATCACCGCCTGGGGCGGCCCGATCGTAATCGTAGCGGTGCTGGCTTTCTTCGTATGGCGTGATACGCACAAGCTGGATCCTTACAAGCCGCTGGCTTCCGATCAGGCGCAACTGCGCGTGCAGGTGATCGGATACGACTGGAAATGGCTGTTCATCTATCCCGACCAGGGCATCGCCAGCATTGGCATACTGGCCATGCCGGCCGGACGCCCGGTGTCCATGCAGATAACCTCCGCCACCGTTATGCAGTCGCTGTTCATTCCGGCGTTGGGCAGCCAGATCTATGCCATGGGCGGCATGGTCACGCAGCTGAATCTGCAGGCCAGCAAGCCTGGGCGCTTCATGGGCGAAAACACCATGTACAACGGCAACGGCTTTCATCAGCAGCAGTTCACAGCGGTCGCCATGACGCCCGTTGATTTCACGGCGTGGGTACAAAAGGTGCGCACGCACGGCATGCCGCTGGACGCGCGGAACTTGCAACTCATCTCTCAGCGAACGACCCGTACCACCCTGATCGATGCCCTGCCCAGAACCGGCGTGCAGGACGGCAACCTGTACTTCACCGGCGCGACCAGCGCGCTGTTTCCGGCCGTGGTCAAGGCCACCATGGTCGGTGCCACGTTGCCGGCGCAGGCGTTCGGCCAGGCGACCGCGACGCCGCACGCTGGCGGAAACCCCGACGCATCCGTGACAGAGCAACCGCAATGAGCATAGCCGCCGTTTCCACGGGCCCGTTTCTAGGGCGACTAAGCCTGGACTCGTTGCCGTTCTGGCAGATGCTGCAGCACCCTACCGAAGACAACATCATCAACGGCTGCATCGCCACGGGCGCCGCGTCCATGGTGGTGATCGGCGCGATCGTCACCGTCACGTTGCTTACGAAATATCGGTTGTGGAGGGTGCTGTGGTCTGACTGGGTGACCAGCGCCGATCACAAGAAAATCGGCATCATGTATGTAGTGATCGCATTCGTGATGCTGTCGCGGGCGCTGATCGAGGCGGCGCTGATGCGAGGGCAGCAGGCTTTCGGCCTGGGTGGCGGCTTTCTGTCGCCGGACCATTTTGCGCAACTGTTCAGCACCCACGGCACCATCATGATCTTATTCATGGCGATGCCGTTTCTCACCGGCGTCATCAACTACGTGATGCCGATGCAGATCGGGGCGCGCGACGTGTCTTTTCCCGTGCTCAATTCCGTCAGCCTGGGGCTGACTGCGGCCGGTGCCGCACTGGTGATGATATCGCTGGTGATCGGCGAGTTCTCCACCGGTGGCTGGTTCGGCTATCCCCCCTATACGGAAGCGAACTTCAGTCCCGGCGTGGGGCCGGACTATTGGATCTGGGCGCTGAGCTTGGCGTCGCTGGGATCGACGTTCACAGGGATAAACTTCGCCGTCACCATCTACAAGGAGCGCGCGCCCGGCATGAAGCTGATGCGCCTGCCGATGTTCACCTGGACCGCGCTGTGCACGGCCATCCTGATGATCTTCGCGATGCCGCCACTCACCGTCGCCACAGCGCAGCTGGCGCTCGATCGCTATCTTGGATTCCACTATTTCACCAACGCACTAGGCGGCAACATGATGCACTTCGCCAACCTGTTCTGGCTGTTTGGACATCCTGAGGTCTACATCCTCATCCTGCCGGCGTTCGGCGTGTATTCGGAGGTCATTTCGACGTTTTCCAGCAAGGTGCTGTACGGCTATCGATCGCTGGTGGCGGCCACCATGGCCATCGGAGTGCTGTCTTTTACCGTCTGGCTGCACCACTTCTTCACCATGGGTCAGAGCGCCAACATCAATGCGGTCTTCGGTATCGCCTCGATGCTGATCGGCATTCCCACCGGGGTGAAGATCTATGACTGGATGTTGACGATGTTTCGTGGCCGTGTCCGTTTCACCGTGCCGATGGTCTATTCGATCGGCTTCATGCTGCTGTTCGTTCTCGGTGGCATGAGCGGCATCCTGCTGGCCAATCCAACCGTCGACTATCAGGTGCACAACACGGTGTTTCTGGTGGCACATTTCCATAACGTGGCGGTGCCTGGCGTGCTGTTCGGCATGATAGCGGCTTACCATTTCTGGTTTCCCAAGGCGTTCGGCTTTCGCCTCAACGAGCGCTGGGGCATCTTCTCCGCGTTTTGCTGGATCTTCGGCTTCATGCTGGCGTTCTTTCCGCTGTATGCGTTGGGCATCATGGGTCTGCCGCGACGCACCGTGGCCTATACGGAACCGTCGTACGTGCCGCTCGAATGGGTGGCGTTTCTGGGCGCCCTGCTGATTCTTGCAGCGCTGGCCGGACTCTTGGTTCAGCTCTGGGTGTCGATCAAGCATCGCGACGAAAACCGCGTATTTGCCGGCGATCCGTGGGATGGCCGAAGCCTGGAGTGGTCTATGTCGGCTCCACCGCCGGAATACAACTTTGCGGTCATTCCCGTTGTGCGGGGCCGCGATGCATTCACGATGGCCAAGGAGGAGGGCACCGCCTTCCAACCGCCGGATGCTTATGCGGATATTGAATTGCCTGAAAACAGCGCGATGGGCCCAGTAATTGCGGCGATCGGTTTTGCCCTCGCCTTTGGCCTAGTTTGGCACATTTGGTGGATGGTGATCTTGTTCTTCGTCGCCGCAGTGGCGACGATGATCGTGCGCGGTTTTGCCCGCGACACAACGCGCATTGTCACGGCGGACGAAGTGCGTCAGGAACAGCGGCGCTGGCTCGATGCCGTGGCCGCAGCCACCGCCGTTTCCCGCGCCCAGGAACGCGAGCCGGCCAACGCTGGACTCGCCGTACATGAGGCTGATGGAGTGGTTCCATGAGCCAGGAAGTCATGAAGCACCCGGGGTTGAACCTGGGGTCCGCGCACGGCAAGGATAACGAAGCGGCCGAACGCATGATGTTCGGCTTCTGGGTGTTCATGATGAGCGACGCCATCCTATTCGGTATGGTGTTCGCCACGTACATGACATCGATCCACGCCACCGCCGGCGGCCCTGGGCCGCACGATCTTTACGACATCAAGAGCGCCTTCATCGAAACGATTCTGCTGCTGACTAGCAGCTTCGCCTTCGGCATGGCCTCGCTGGCGCTCAAGTACAAGCACAGCAAGACACGGCTGATTGGATGGCTGGCAGTGACCCTGGTGCTGGGCGTGAGCTTTCTCGGTTTCGAACTGCACGACTTCATTACCATGTTCGCCAAGGGCGGCGTGCCCACACGCAGCGGCTACCTTTCCGCGTTCTTCGACCTGGTTCCCCTGCACGGCCTGCACGTCACCGCCGCCTGCATCTGGCTGGTCTGCCTGGTGGGCCAAATCGCACGCTACGGTCTGGACACAAAGACCAAGCTGGGCATCATGCGCCTGGCCCTTTTCTGGCATTTCCTGGACATCGTCTGGATCGCGATCTTTTCGGTGGTCTACCTGGCGGGGCTGACATGAGCGAGCAAGGTGACAACTGCAGCGACCAATTGGAGCTCGAGCAACAGGAGCGCCGCGAATTCCGCTCCTACGTTTGGGGGATTGGCCTGGCGCTGTTGCTGACCTTGGTGCCGTTTGCCCTCGTGCACTGGATCGACATTCCGCGCTTTCCCCTGCTGATCGTCATCGGGGTTTTTGCGTTGGTGCAGATGCTGGTGCACTTTCGATTCTTCCTGCATATCGGCTTCAAGCAGAAGCGCGAGGACCTGCAGCTGATCCTGTTCTCGACCTTGCTGCTGACCATCATGGTCGCGGGCACCATCTGGATCATGGCCAGCCTGGCGCTCCGCATGACCATGCCGGCGTCGCCTTGAGCGCGAGCGAGACAACTCAATCTGTCGGTAACTCGATCGACAAGTCGTTGCTTTTCGCCCTACCTCTACCGCAATCGCAACGCCATCGAGCGCATGTTCGCACGGCTCAAGGACTTTCGTCGAATTGCAACCCGATACGACCGCCTCGCCGAAAACTTCCCCGCCGCCGTCTGCCTTGCCGCCACCTTGTGCTACTGGTTACGGGTCCGGACCCTACCTGCAATTGGTGCAACCGGGTGGCAATATGACAGCGCAACAAGCTCGCTTGCTGACGCTTGGTTGTGCGATCACGATCATCGCATTCATTCGCGTTGGCGAGAAGCTTCTCCAACGTTTGGGCGCACGTAAGCCGATGATCTGGGGCTGAGCATCGGAGTTCAAAGCGACTCTGCGCTTCGATCTGGGGTGACCGCCAGTCGGACTCGTCCAGCGTATCGGCCATCCTTCCGCTTGTCCTGGCCAGTCCCTGGCTTGCGGTGGCGAACTTCGACAGCACAGGCAACAAGGACCTTGTGATGAACGCCCCGGCCTTCGCCACGAGTCCGGCTGCCGACGTAGGTGCGGTCCTGATCGGGACGCACCATGCCAGCGCGCAGTTTGCGGAGAATGCCAAAGGCCGTCTCGTAGCGCGACAGCCCGAGTTGCCGCTGAAACTGAACGGCGGATAATCCCGGGGTCTGGCTCGCGACCAGATAGGCCGCCCAGAACCGAATATTCAGCGGTGTATGGCTGCGCTCCATGACGGTGCCAGCCAGAAGTCCGGTCTGCCGACGACATGTTCGGCATTCCAGTATGCCCGGCCTCGTAGCGATGCGTCCAGCACGGCCTCCATGCGCTGCCGCACCCGCGATGCCGTCTCCGGCACCCGCTCCCAGATCGGCCGCAGCACGCGCAGCACGGCGGCGGTGTCCACGTCGGCCACCGGCATGTCGCCAATCTCCGGGAAGGCATACGCCCCAAGCGTCGCCAGCCATTGCGCCCCGTGCTTGGGGTTGCGCCAGCCCGGCCGCTTGCTCTTCACCGGACGCACGATTGCCGGCAGCGCGGTCAGCCGGGCGCGCCGCCGATGCACGCTGGCACATGACACTCCGAGTGCCGCGCAAGCTGCTGTAGTTATGCCGCCGGTCGGCACGAGGGCCACGACCGTGTCGTTCAAGGCTCGTCGCCGCTGGGCGCCAGCCGGATGCCCAGCAACTCCGCAACTTTTTTTGGATTCCGATGACCGCCTCGGCATGTGCCAGGCGCAGCGTGAGCCGGGCATTGTCGCGCTGCAACAGCGCCGCTTCGGCGGTGAGCGGGTTGGCCTCGGCGATCTTCGGACCACGCTTGGCTGGCGCCAGCGCGCCGAAGGCCCCGGCGTCCCGCTGCCGGCGCCACTCGGTCAGAGCCGAGGAATAGATGCCCTCCCGACGGCAGCTTGTCGCGCGCCGTGAAGGTCCGGCGGCGCGGGCGATCCGCCATGAGACCATGGCCTGTGGCGCAGCGGCGCCTCGCTGCCGCGATGCTGCGGATGCGCTCGGGATCGACGATCTCGGCCATCAATTCGTCGGTGTGCAGCGCCCCTTTCATCAGCAGGTGCGCCTCGCCGGCGTGAACCAGCGCCACCGCCCGCGCCGCGGCGGCGTGGCGGTGCGGCACGTCGACCACGCGCAGCCCGCCGATATCTAGCCCCGCCACAGCGGCGGCGGCCCGGATTTCGCGGCCGGGCCGACCAGGATCGGCACGAGCAGCCCGATCCGCTGCGCCTCCAGCACCGCGCCGAGCGAGGTCGCGCTGCACGGATGCACCGCCGCCGTCGGCACCGCCGGCTGGCCGGCGGCACGCGCGAGGATGTCGCGATAGCGCTGGTGGCGGCTGAGGCGAATTTCGGGAATCTCTGCGCCAGCCGGGCCATTCTCCTGCATCGGCGTCTCGTTCGTTGACCCACGGCACCACGATGCGGGCGTCGCTCTCGCCGGCGGTGGGCGCGATCACCAGATCGGCGTAATGGGCATAGAGCGTCTTCCAGCCCGCACGGTCGGCGCGGCTCGCGGCATGGAAGACATGCTCCACCCCGGCCATCCGCGCCTCGCCCAGGAACGTCTTCGACAGCTCGGCGGCGGACAGGCGCGCGGGCGCGTTGTCGCCGGCGCTGAGATAGACGAGGATGTCACGGAACGAGCGGATGTTGGCCTGCGGCATGGCGACCTCGACCAAAATTCGCGGCCGACATGGCATGGCGCCCGGCGCCCCCGCATTGTGCCATGTCAGCTTCGCCGGCAACGCGGCGGGCGCGACTGCCGCGGGGCGGCGATGACATCGGTCAATGCCGCGAGTTGCCGGTGCGGGCAGCATTGAGGCGCAAACGTGCGGAGGAGTCCATGAATGCTGCCGAGGTGATGTCGCGGTCTGTGATCGCCGTCCATCCTGAGGCGCCCTTGGTGCAAGCGGTGCGGCTGATGATCGAGAACCGGATCAGCGGTTTGCCGGTGCTGGACGATGCTCGCCATCCCGTCGGGATGCTGACCGAGGGCGACCTGCTGCGCCGGGTTGAGACCGGCACCGAGGGCGGATCGCCGGGCTGGCTCGGACTGCTGTTCACGCCCGGCCGCGTGGCCACCGACTACATCCGCTCCCATGCGCGCCGCGTGGCGGACGTGATGACCGGGCAGGTGGTGTGCGTCGAGGAAACGACGCCGCTGGAGGCGATCGTGGACCTGATGCGCCGCCATCGCATCCGCCGCCTGCCGGTGCTCCGCAACGCGCAGGTGGTCGGGATCGTCAGCCGCGCCGATCTGGTGCATGCGCTGGCACGCAAGCTCGACGCGCCGGCGGCGAGTTCCACCGATGAAGCGATTCGCGCAGCCATACTCGCCGAGCTGTCGCGTCAGCCCTGGATTCCCGGCCGAAGCGTCACCGTTGCCGTGAGGGCAGGCGTGGTCCAGCTCGACGGCACGGTGCTCGACCTGCGCACGCGGGATGCCTTGCGGGTGGCAGCGGAGAATGCGCCGGGCGTGGTCGGGGTGGAGAACCGCATCCTGTGCATCGAACCTTACACGGGCATCGTGCTCGCAGGCCCTGGCGACGAGACGGCGGGAACTGCTCCTGGAACGCGATGATGCCCGCGACGGCCGCGCCGATCCCGGCCATGTTTCTCAGCGCAGATATGCCTCGCTCGCGTAGCGCCGCATCATGCGCTGGCTGTTGAAATAGTAGCCGATCATGCCGATCGCCTGCTTCATCATCTGGCACCACGCGGCCCGGTCCGTCTCGTAGAGCGGCAGTACCACGTGCTCGATCTTCTCGTACATCAGCGCGGCGTGCGCGGCCGGCGTCGCGTCGCCGTCGGCGCCGATCGACCAGCCGGTCACTCCCTCGATGCTCGCCTCGATCCACCAGCCGTCGAGCACGCTCAGGTTCAGCACGCCGTTCAGCGCCGCTTTCATGCCGCTGGTGCCGGACGCCTCCAGCGGAGGCAGCGGCGTGTTCAACCACACGTCGGCGCCGCTGACGAGCGCCTTCGCAACGTCGATGTCGTAGTCAGACAGGAAGATGCACGCTACGCGGCCGCGCAACTGCTGGGCGAAGGCGTGGATCTCGCGGATCGCGCTCTTTCCCTCCTCGTCGTGCGGATGCGCCTTGCCGGCCATCACGATCTGGAAGGGATGTTTCGCGGCGATGCATGCCAGGCGTTCGACATCGGAAAACAGCATCAGCGGCCGCTTATAGCCGGTCATCCGCCGGGCGAATGCGATGATCGGCTTCTCGGGGTCAAGCACGGCTTGCGTGCTGGACTTCACACGTGCGATCAGCTCCGCCTTTGCGGCGCGATGGCAGTCCCACACGTCCGCATCGGCAAGTTGCAGCGCACGCACCAGCGTTTCCGGCTCATGCCGCCACCTTGGCACATGCGCGTCGAACAGCCGGGCGTAGCCCGGATGCGTCCAGAATCCGGCATGCACGCCGTTGGTGATCGCATGCACCCGATAGCCGGGGAATATGTGACGCGTCGTCTCCGCATGCCGCCGAGCCACGCCGTTGATGTAGCCCGACAAATTGAGCGCGAGCCGCGTCATGTTGAGCGAGTCGGGTCCCGCGAGCTGCCTGATCTCGTCGATCTCGACCAGCCCGTCCACCTGGCTTTCAAACAGTTCATAGGAAAACCGGTCGCTGCCCGCCTCGACCGGGGTGTGCGTCGTGAACACGCAGCGCTCTCGGACCTCGGCAAGGTCGTAGAAGGGCTCGCCCGGCCGCACATCCTCCGGCGCCAGGCGGTGGCGGTTGAGCAGATCGAGCGCGAGAAAGGCGGAATGTCCCTCGTTCATGTGGTAGGTGTGCAGCTCGAAGCCGAGGGCGCGCAACAGCCGGATGCCGCCCAAGCCGAGCACCAGTTCCTGCTTCAGCCGGTACGCCGTGTCGCCGCCGTAGAGAAAATGGGTCAGCTCGCGGTCCTGCGGGTCGTTCTGGCTGAGGTCGGTGTCCAGCAGCAGGATGGGAATTTGCTGCCCGTGCAGCGAGACATGGGGATAAAGCCAGGGCTGCACCCACACCGGCCGGCCGGCGATCTCGACCGCGATCATGGCATGCAGCGGGACACAGAACTGGGCCGGATCCCACCAGTCCGGCGTTTCTGTCTGCCGGCCCTCGGCATCGATCTGCTGACGGAAATAGCCGGCCCGGCTCACCAGCGTCACGAACACGACCGGAACCCGCAGATCGGCGCAGGACCGCGCAGTATCGCCGGCCAGCACGCCCAGGCCGCCGGCATAGGTGTGCATCTCCGGCCGGATCGCGATTTCCATCGAAAAGTAAGCGATATGCGTTCTCTGCACGAACGGCACGACGGCCCCCGTCATGTCACCTCCCCCGCGTCGGCCGGCCGAAGGCCGGTCGCGTCGGAGGTGCCGGGCGGTGGCCACCACCAGCGGGCGAGATGCGCGGACAGTGCGCCGTCGTTATCGAGCACCGCGCCCTCCCACGTCTGCAGGCCGATGAGGCGTGCAAACGCGTCCGCACCCAGTACCGCGCGGATTTCGGCGATCACGCGCGCGGGACCCGCCAGGACAAGATCATCGAATGCGTCCTCCGCGGCGGATTGGTCCAGGCGGTCGGCAACGTCCGCGGCGAAGTGTTTGAGCGGCCCAACTGGGATCTCCCGCGGCAGTGCCGGCGGGTAGTGCGGCGGTTCGGCGATGCCGAGCGGTAGGCGTGTGCGGAACCGGCCTTGCACCGTATCCGGCATGACGATGTGGGCACGGTGCCCGTCCGTCACCAGGACCCAGAGCCTGGACTGCTCGCACTCCGGCATGTGCAGCTCCTCCGTCGATACGACACCGCAGACCGAGACCGCCGCGTACCGGCCCGGTCAGTGCCGCGTGGCGCAGGCGAGCGCCTGCAACGTCACGCGGTCGCGCACTGTCACGCCGCCACGGCTCAGTGCGATCGTGCCGTCGCGCCGAAATTGGGCCAGGCAACGACAGACCGTCTCGATCGTTAGGCCGAGATGGTCGGCGATGTCGCTGCGGCCCATCGGCAGCAGCACTGTGCTGCTGCGGTGCTCCGTCGTGCGCCGCAGCATCTCGAGCAGGAATCCGGCGATCCGTTCAGAGGCCGTCTTGCGTCCGAGGGCAAGGATGCGTTCCTGCGCGTTACGCAGGTGCTGCGAGACGAGGTCCAGCAACCACCGGGCGACGCCGGAATCACGCTCGGCAACCGCCGCCAGGCTGCGCCGCGGATAGCGGCGCAGAACCACCCCGCCGACCGCCTCGGCCGAGAAATCGTGCTCGTCGGACGCCTCAAGGCCAAGCCAATCGCCCGGCAGCAGGAACTCATCCACATGGCGCCGGCCGTCCTCCATCAGCTTGACCGTTCGGACGCAGCCGCTCACAATCCGGTAGCAATACCTTGCGGCTTCGCCCTGCGCGTAGATCTCGGCGCCCTTGTGCGCGGACACCGTGGCGGCAATACCCTCCAATGGCCCGAGGATTGGAGAGCGGGACGGCGTCCCCGTCGAAGCGGTCGGAGTTGTCGTGCCAAGTCGGGGCGAACGTTCGAGGACTGATTGATATGATGCCGACATCCGGTCCCTCTGTGCCGAGTTTTACTTCGACGCAAGCTCTACGGAAAGACACGACATGGCGAAATCCGGGTGATCGCGTACGGGAAATTACGTACGGGAGGCTGCAGTGAACGGCGAGCAGCAGGTTGTGCATGTCGTCGATGACGACGAGGTGGTGTGCAACTCGCTGCAGTTCCTGCTGCAAGCCGCCGGCATCGCGGTGCGGACCCACATGACCGCCGAAGCGTTCCTGCGCGATGCCGCCAGCCTGTCCGTCGGCTGCGTGCTCACCGACCTGCGCATGCCGGGCCTGGGCGGCATCGAGCTGCAGCGCCGTCTGCAGGACGCCGGACGGCACGTCCCCGTCGTCGTCATGACGGGTTACGGCGACGTGCCGACCGCGGTGCAGGCAATGAAGGACGGGGCGCTGGACTTTCTGGAGAAGCCGTTCGACGATGAACGGCTTCTTGCCGTCGTCCGCCGCGCTCTCGAGACGGGGCGGGCGATGCGGGCTGCGTCGGAGCAGGCGACGGCGGCGGCCGGCCGGCTGGCGGTGCTGACGCCGCGCGAACGCGAGGTGCTGGAGGGGCTGGTGGCCGGCAAGGCTAGCAAGGAAATCGCCCGCGACCTCGGCGCCAGTCCGCGCACGATCGAAGTGCATCGGATGCGGGTGATGGAGAAGCTGCAGGTGCGCAGCCTGCCGGAACTGGTGCGCCTGGTGCAGGCGGCGAAGCCGGCGGAACAGGCCTGAGCCCGTGGCGGACGCGCCCGACCGCGAAGTGCATCTGCGCGCCATCCTGGAGGCAGCGCCGGATGCGATGGTGGTGATCGACGAGGCCGGCATCATCGAAGAGTTCAGCCCGGCCGCGGAGCGCCAGTTCGGCTATCGGGCGGCGGAGCTGCGCGGCCGGAACGTCAAGCTGCTGATGCCGTCTCCCTACCGCGAGGAGCACGACGGCTACCTGCGCCGCTACCTGACGACGGGCGAGCGGCGCATCATCGGCATCGGCCGCGTCGTCGTCGGCCAGCGCAGCGACGGCAGCACCTTCCCGATGGAACTCTCGGTGGGCGAGGCGCGGACGGGCGGGCGCCGGCGCTTCATCGGCTTCATCCGCGACCTGACCGAATTGCAGACGACGCGCGCCAGGATGCAGGAACTGCAGCACGAGCTGCTGCACACCGCACGGCTGCGCTCGACCGGGCAGCTTGCGGGTGCCCTGGCCCACGAACTGAACCAGCCGCTGACGGCGGTCAGCAACTATCTGCGCGGCGCGCAGCGGCTGCTCGACGCGCCGGCGCCGGACCTCGCGCGTGTCCGCGACGCGATGGCTCTCGCGGTGCAGCAGACGGTGCGTGCCGGCGACATCATCCGTCGCCTCCGCGCGTTCGTCTCGCGCGGCGAGGTGGACCGCCGGCCGGAGCCGGTGGCGAAGCTGGTCGAGGAGGCAAGCGCGCTGGCCCTGCTCGGTGCGCGGGAACGCAACGTCCGCGTCACGCTGCGCCTCGCCGGCGACCTGCCGGACGTCCTGGTCGAGCGCGTGCAGGTGCAGCAGGTGCTGCTGAACCTGATGCGCAATGCCGTGGAAGCGATGGAGACGACGGAGCGGCGGGACCTGGCCGTGGAGGCGCTGGCCGGGCCGGGCGACGTGCGCATCAGCATCGCCGATACCGGCGCCGGCCTGTCGCCGGAGATCGCAACGCAGCTCTTCCAGCCGTTCGTGACCACCAAGGCGGAGGGCATGGGGATCGGCCTGTCGATCTGCCGCACTATTGTCGAATCGCATGGCGGACGGATCTGGGCGGAGCCGAATCCCGGTGGCGGCACCGTCTTCCGTTTCACGCTGCCGCTCGCCGGCCCCGCCGGGCGTTGACCCATATCAACGCGGGCCATGCCGCCGTCTGATCCAGATAAGCGTTCGGCCGGCGGCCGTATCGCACCGACCCGGGGAGCGCAAGCGTGACAGGTGAGACAGGCCCGGTGGCGATCATCGACGATGACGCGGCAGTGCTCGATTCGCTGCGTTTCCTGCTCGAAATCGCGGGGCATCAGGTTGCGGTCTATGCCTCGGCGGCGGCATTCCTGGCCGATACGGTCACGAGGCCGGCCTGTCTCATCCTCGACCATCACATGCCGCAGATGACCGGGCTTGAGCTGGTCGGGCGGCTGCGTGCACAGGGCCTCGGAACGCGGATCATGCTGATCACCGGCTCCTCCACCCTCGCCATCCGCGCCCGCGCAGCCGAACTCGGCGTGGCGAAGGTGCTGGAAAAGCCGCCCGCCGAAGCCGAGCTGCTGGCATTCGTCATCGGCTCATCCGACCCGCTATAGGGTCTCATGCCATCGGGCCTGACTGTCCTGCATTTGTGCCGGCTGCGGCGGGCAACGCCGTCGAGGCGCCGGCCAGCCCGTTCATCCGCCGATGACGCTCATGTTCCGCGCAATGGCCGGACGGGCATGGCGCCGAGGTAGTCCGAGAAGCCGATGCCAAGGTTTCGACAGGCCTTGGCAAGGCCGAGGAAGGCGTCGCGGCCGATGTCGCTGCGGGTTCCGCCGCTGACGTGGCGTTTGGTCACCTGGCAGCGGATGTCGTTTTCCGAGCCGTTGGTGTGCAGCCGCTGCAGCAGTCGGTCGCGGGTGGCGCAGCCGGTGTGCCGCTGGAAGATGCGGTCGAAGCGCACATCTTTCCGGCGGTATCACCGTTGCCGGACACCCGGCTCGGTGGCTATCCTGCCTTCGTAGCAGCCGAATTGGCCGCCCATCGGGGGAATCTCGGCTTCAATTAAACCGAGCGACCGGTGCTCAGGCGTGTCGGGCAACGCACAATGATGCAGCACTCAACCCGCACGCCGCCGGCTCACTCCCCCACCCCCTCCAGCGCGGCCTCCGCCGCCAGCCACGCCGCCTCCGCCGCCGCGGTCTCGCGCGCGATGGCGGCCAGCCGGGTCTGGGCCTCGGTGATCTCCCGCGCTCCGCCCGCCGCATACCACAGCGGATCGGCCAGCCGCGCCTCGATCGCCGTCCGCTCCGCCGCCAGCGCAGCGATCCGCGCCTCCGCCGCGCGCGCCTGCCGCCGCAGCGGCGCCGCCGCCGCGCGCGCCTCGGCCCGCTCGCGCCGCTCCTCCCGCCGCGTCGGCGCCGGCGCCGCGCTGGCCGCCGGGCGCGCCCGCTCGGCCAGCAGCGCGCGGTAGTCGTCGAGGTCGCCGTCGAAGCCGCGCACCGTGCCGTCCGCCACCAGCCACAGCCGGTCGGCCACCAGCTCCACCAGATGCGCGTCGTGCGTGATCAGCAGCACCGCGCCGGAAAATTCCGCCAGCGCCCGCACCAGCGCCTCGCGCGCGTCGATGTCGAGGTGGTTGGTCGGCTCGTCCAGGATCAGCAGTTGCGGCGCCTCGCGCGTCGCCAGCGCCAGCAGCAGCCGCGCCTTCTCGCCCCCGGAAAGATTCGCCACCGGCGTCTCCGCCCGCGCCTCGTCCAGGCCGAACCGGGCAAGCTGCGCGCGCACCTGCGCCGGCATGGCGCGCGGCAGCGCGCGGGCCATGTGCGCGATCGGGGTCTCGGCGCCGATCAGCTCGTCGGTCTGGTGCTGCGCGAAATAGCCGACGCGCAGCCGCGCCCCGCGCCGCACCTCGCCCGCCAGCGGCTCCAGCCGCCCGGCCAGCAGTTTGGCCAGCGTCGATTTGCCGTTGCCGTTGGCGCCGAGCAGTGCCACGCGGTCGTCCATGTCGATGCGCAGATCGAGCCCGCGCAGCACCGCTTGCCCGTCATAGCCGACCGCGACCCGCTCCAGCGCGATGATCGGCGGCGCCATCGCCGCCGGCTCGGGGAACGCAAACCGGGTCGGCGCGTCCTCCACCACCGCCTCGATCGGCGGCAGCCGCGCCAGCGCCTTCAGCCGCGACTGCGCCTGCCGCGCCTTGGTCGCCTTGGCGCGGAAGCGATCGACGAAGGCCTGCATGTGCGCCCGCTGCTCGGCGATGCGTTCGGCGGCGCGGGCCTGCTGGGCGGCGCGCTCGGTGCGGATGCGCACGAACGCGTCGAACCCGCCGGGCGTCAGGCCGATCTTGCCGCGATCGAGATGCGCGATGGCATGCACGCAATGGTCGAGCAGGTCGCGGTCGTGCGACACCACCAGCGCCGCCCCCGGAAACCGCTGCAGCCAGGCTTCCAGCCACAGCGTCGCCTCCAGGTCGAGGTGGTTGGTCGGCTCGTCGAGCAGCAGCAGGTCCGGCTCCGCAAACAGCGCCGCGGCGAGCGCCACCCGCATCCGCCAGCCGCCGGAGAAGGAATTGACCGGCCGTGCCTGCGCCGCCGCATCGAAGCCGAGGCCGGCGAGGATGCTCGCCGCCCGCGAAGGTGCGGCGTCGGCGCCGATCGCGATCAGCCGGTCATGGAGTTCCGCCAGCCGCGCCGGCGCCGCGTGCTCGGCCTCCGCCAGCAGCGCGAGCCGTTCGGTGTCGGCGGCGAGCACGGTTGCCAGCAGCGCGGCGTCGCCGGCCGGCGCCTCCTGTGCGACGCTGCCGAGGCGGGCGCGGGAGGCGAGGCGGATGGTGCCGCCGTCCGGTGCGATCTCCCCGGCGATGGCGCGCAGCAGCGTGGACTTTCCCGCGCCGTTGCGCCCGACCAGCCCGATGCGGCGCCCCGCTTCCACCGTCAGGTCGGCGCCGTCCAGCAGCGCGCGGCCGGCGATGCGGAGGGTCAGGTCGCGCAAGATCAGCAGGCTCATGGCGGGGCGGTGTATCCGCAGGGGCTTGGCGGAGGGAAGGGGTTGCCCTAAACCGCCGCGCCACATCTGCCAGGGAGCCGGCCATGGAAGTCGAGCGCACGCTGTCCATCCTCAAGCCCGACGCGACGCGGCGCAACCTCACGGGCCGCATCAATGCCAGGCTGGAGGCGGCCGGCCTGCGCATCGTGGCGCAGAAGCGCCTGCATCTGACCACGGCGCAGGCCGAGGCGTTCTATGCCGTGCATCGCGAGCGCGGGTTTTTCCGCGATCTGGTCACGTTCATGACCTCCGGGCCGGTGGTGGTGCAGGTGCTTGAGGGCGAGGGCGCGGTGGCGCGCAACCGCGAGGTGATGGGTGCGACCGATCCAGCCAAGGCCGCGCCGGGCACGATCCGCAAAGAGTTTGCGGAAAGCATCGAGGCCAACTCGGTCCACGGCTCCGACAGCGCCGAGAACGCCGCGCGCGAGATTGCTTTCTTTTTCCCGGAGACGGAGATCGTCGGATAGAATGCCGCTGCTGATCCGCAACCGGAGGTGTGATGCCCGATACGCCGCTTGAACGCGCGTCCGGCGATGATTATCCTCCGGGTCTGGAGGCGCGTGTCGCCGTGCTCGAACAGATCGCCAGAACGACCGCCGGTACGCTGGAGCGGATTGATCGCCGCATGGACGCCATGCTGGAGCGGATGGACCGCCGGATGGAGGCCATCGAAGCGGCGCAGCGAGCCGATTTCCGCTGGCTCCTCGGCGTCCAGATCGGCATGTTCGGCACGATGATCGCGGGCTTCGCGGGCCTGCTTGCGGTGATGGCGCACGGGTTCCGCTGGCTGTAGCGACGCCCCTACGCCCGCCGCATCGCGCCCCGCGGCATCGCCCGCCGTTTGCGCAGCCGCCGCAGCGCCGCCGCCGCGAACAGCAGCACGCCCACGATCAGCACCCACACCGCCGGCCGCGGCCCGTACGAAAAATCGAAATTCGTCGTCCACACCAGCATCGGATTGACGTGGTTGCGCACCGCGTACCATGCCGCCTCGATCGCCGACGCCGCCACCGCCGCGCCCAAAGCGAGCGGCAGCAGCGGCCATAATTGCTGCTGCCAGCGCCGGCGCAGCCGCCGCCACGCCATCATCCACACGAACAGCCCGGCCAGGAACACCGCCTCGGTCACGTCGGCCTTCGACTGGATGGCGTAGTGGAACAGCGCCAGCACTGCGATCGCATAGACCAGCTTGTGCAGCGTCTTCCACCGCCGCCCGAGCGAGCGCTGCCACCCGTCCGTCGAAGTGACCGCCAGCGCGATCAGGCCCAGCAATGCCACGAACCCGATGGTCAGATAGAACCGCAGCGCGATCTCGCTCGCGACGTGCAGCAGGCGCCATTTCTGGTCGAGCGCATACAGCGTCAGGTGCGCGCCCGCGTAGCAGGCGGTGGTGACGCCGAGCATGCGCCGCAGCATCACCACGCGCCCCCAGTCCAGCACCGCGCGCGCCGGCGTCACCGCGAGCGTGATCATCAGGAAGCGGATCGCCCACAGCCCCATGACATGGATCGCCTCGGTGATCGGCCGCGCGCCGAGGTCGTGCGTCTGCCAGCGCAGCACCAGCACCAAGCGCCGGCGCCAGCGCGCCCAGCAGCACGAAAACCTTCAGCCAGGAAAACCGCCCCGCCGGGTCGCGCAGCAGCCCCGTCACCCGCATCCTCGCCTCCTGCTCCGTCGCGGGGCAGACTCACGGCCCGCCCCGGCATTACGCGCCTCCGGCGGGACCGGATGAGGCTACCGCCCCGCCATCGCCCGGAACTCCTCCGCCAGCGCGTCGGGCGCAACCGCGTCCGGCCAGGCCGCCGGCGCCTCCAGCGCCGCCGTCAGCAGCGCCTTGTAGTCGTCGCGCCGCACCTCCACCGCGCCGAACTGCGAGAGGTGCGTGGTGACGAACTGCGTGTCCAGCAGCCGGAACCCGCCGAGCCGCAGCCGCGCCGCCAGATGCACCAGCGCGGCTTTTGACGCATCGCGCGCGCGGCTGAACATGCTCTCGCCGAAGAACACGCCGCCGAGTGCCACGCCGTACAGGCCGCCGACCAGCCGCCCGCCCTGCCAGGTCTCCAGCGAGTGCGCGTGGCCGAGCCGATGCAATTCGGTGAACAGCCGTTCGATGTCGTGGTTGATCCAGGTGTCCTCGCGCCCCGGCACCAGCGCGGCACAGCCGGCGATCACGGCGGAAAAATCGGCATCGGCGGTGACCGTGAACGCGTCCGACAGCAGCGTGCGCAGCAGCCGCCGCGGCAGGTGGAACCCCTCCAGCGGCAGCATCCCGCGCTGCTCCGGGTCGAGCCAGTAGAGCCGCTCGCCGCGCCGCGTCTCGGCCATCGGGAACAGGCCGGCGCGGTAGGCGCGCAGCATCAGGTCGGGGGTGATCTCGACGGTCCGGCGGGACATTTTTCCAGTTTGCCGGATCGGGCCGGGCGGGGGAAGCGATGCTCGCGTCCCCGGCCGGCCGTGTATGTTTTCATATCGGAACAATCAGGCCGTGCGAGGGCGCCGCGCGGTCACGCCGGAACGGGCGGGATGCCGGGGACGGGCGGGGAGAGGATGCGGGGCCGCGCGCGCGGCGGCGGCCGGGGGCGGAAGGCGGGGCGGGACGGGGCCGCCGGCCGGACCGGCGGCGGAGGGCCCACGGGACCGGCCTGCTTCCGGCCCGAGGACAGGCTCCGGGCCGGCGGCGGGCGGACCCCCAGCATTTGGCAGAGCGGGCGGAGCAGCCGCCCGGCCTGGGGTGCTGCGGCGAGCAGGTCGGCCATCGCCGGATCGGCGAGCAGGTGCTGCAACTGCGAGGCGGCGGCGGCGGCCTGCGGCAGCCGGCGCAGCAGCCAGGCGACGCCGCGCGGCAGCCGGAGCGGCTGGGGCCGGGCCGGACGGGGGGAGCGAAGGCGGCGGCGCGGCGGCGGCAGCGTGCCGGCATGGACTTTTGCCGCGAGGCGGGCGAACCGCTCCGCGGTGCGGCGCAGCCGCGACCAGAGCAGCAGCATCAGCGGCACGGCGAGACCCAGGCCCAGCGCCGCGGGCGGCGATGGCGCGGCGCAGCCCCTCGACCAGAGAGGCGAAGCGGTCGGCCAGGGCGGGGGAAGCGAGCGGGTTGCACGACAGAGATACTAACATGGCCGGCGCCGGGCTGGGCAAGCCGGCCGGGCCGCGGGTAGTATCTCAGTTCGAATTTCGGGTTTGGGTGGAGAGCGGACGTAGAGGTCGGCCACACTGAGGTCCGCTCTGCGCCCATCCTCGCCGTTCGCAGAACTTGATGCAGCTCCCGAAACCGGACCCTCGCTGAGGTTCTGACGCCCTGACTGCCTGCGACCGTCTCGGACCAAGGGCGAGCGCCAATCGCGCTTGCGCTTCTGGTAGATCCGGTGCCCCAAACATTGCGGACCGCCCCAGATCGGCTGGCTATAACGGGACCCCTCGCATTGACACGCCAACGACTCTAAGGGGAAAAAGATACCATGAAGAGCGGACGTGGATGGGAGCACGGGCTTGGCGGGCAATTATTTCGCCATTGGCATCCCGCTACGGTGATGACGGCCATCCGACTGAAAACTGGGAATCCGGCGGGGAAATGCAGCGCGACTATCGCCTATACGAGCTGATGGACGGCGAGTTCGAGAACCTCGTCGTCCGCATTTGCGCGGTCTGGCTAGGGGCAGGGGTACGCGGTTTTGCGCCCGGCCGCGACGGTGGCCGCGATGGCGCGTTCAACGGCACGGCTAATGAATTCCCCAGCCGGGCAAGCCCGCTTGTCGGCCATGTCGTGCTGCAAGCTAAGCACGTTCAACAACCTGGTCACTCTTGCTCGGACCGCGCATTCACAAAATTGCTGAAGGTCGAGCACGCCAAGATCAAGCGGCTTTGTAAGGACGGCCTGTGCGATCACTACATGGTTTTCACGAACCGCCGTCTGCCAGCAGGCGCCGACGAAAGGCTGGTGAGCGATCTGCGGGCGCTCGGGCCGATGACCGCGCACGTCATCGGGGTTGAGCGCATCCATATGGCGCTGGACCAAAATCCGGCGATGGCGGCGGAGTTGCCCAACAAACTCGACACTACGGCATTTCGATTTGATCCAAGCGATCTGATCGAGGTCATTGGCGCGGTGCATGAGTACGCGGGAGCGGTGCATCACGCCGGAGCGCAGCAAGGAGCCACAGACTTCGAACGCAAGAATGTGAGGAACGAGAAAAACCGCGTGAACGGGTTGTCGCAAGAGTTCTGGAATGACGTGGTGGTTCCGAACTCAATCCCGCATTTCGAAAACATCAGTGACTTTCTTAGCAACCCGCGCAATCGGGAAATCCGTGATCTCTATGAGGACGCCGCGGACGAGATCCGGCAGAAGATCGCTGCGTATCGAGCCGACTTCGGGAGCTTCGACAAGGTGTTCCCCTTCCTCTACGATCAGGTTCAGCAGCAGCGTGGCGCGCTGCGGGGCAAGCGACGGATGGTGAGCATCTTGCTCCACTATATGTATTTTATGTGCGACATCGGCGCGAAAGCGGCTTAGGGGAAGGGAGGATGCTGACACCAACCAAGCGGCTCGACCTGGATAGCTCGGTCCTGCGCGTCGCGTCCGTCATGCTCAAGGCGCTCAGCCCGCGCGGCGTGCTGGAGTTCGAGACCCTGCGCAGCGTGGTCACCACGCGGATCGGGCCGGACGGCGACATTTCGTTCATGGCCGCCCTGAGTTTCCTATACGCGCTCGGTCGCCTGGAATACCACACGCACAACGACACGTTTGAGTTCCGGGCCGGCTGATGCAACTCAGCCGCATATATTCCAACAAACCGGATGTCTTCACCCAGATCGTTCTGAACTGTGGTGATGAAGCCAATCGACTGAACGTCATTTACGGACAAGTGCGCAAGCCGGACGACAAGTCGCGCGATTCACACAACCTCGGCAAGACCACGCTGCTCCACCTGATCGACTTCCTCATGTTGCGCGGCGTGACGCCGGATTTTTTTCTCCGTCGGCACAAGGAGCGATTCGAAGGGTTCGTCTTTTATCTCGAAGTGCTGCTGAACACCGGCGAGTTCGCCACGGTCCGGCGTGGCGTGGACGATCCCAACAGTGTCGCCATGAAACGGCACGCGGAGCCGGGCGTGCAGCTTGTCGAGGCCCCGGACGAAGCATGGGATCACGCACGCCTGAGCCGGGATAACGCCGTCAAATTGCTCGATGCCTGGCTCGGCTTGGGCGTCATCAGCCCGTACAGCTACCGCGTCGCGATAACCTATTTCCTGCGAGCGCAGGGAGATTGGGGCGACGAATTGGCGCTGCAAAAGTTCCGCGCGGGCCGGGATCAATACTGGAAGCCGTTCATAGCGAAGCTCTTTGGATTCAACGAGGCGCCGGTCAACCGGAAATATGAGCTGGACGAGAGCATTGACAGGCTGAAAACGCAGGTTGCTGAGCGCCAAGCCGAAGTTCAGTTCAAGGAAGATGAGCTTCCCGCGCTGAGCCTCCCGCCTGACCGTCTTGCGACAACAGACGGAAGAGACCGAGGAGGAGCTTGACGCTTTCAATTTCGGTGAGAGCGAGCGCGCCATGATGGAGGAGCTGGTCGGCAAGATCGAGCAGCGTATCGCCGACATCAATGAGCGTATCTACAATCTTCGCTACGATCTGACGCAGATAAACTCTGCCTTGTCCCACAAGGACAAATTCGATCTCCGCGAGGTAACGCAGATATTCGAGGAAGTGAAGCTGCACTTCCCCGACGATCTCAAGCGAAAGTACCGAGGATCTGGTGGCCTTCAACCGTAAGGTGACCAACGAGCGGAACGCCGAGTTGCGCAAGAGACAAGCACAGCTCGCCGCGGAAGAGGCTGAGCTGATGGGGGAGAAGGCTGCGCTGGAAGCGAGGCGCGTCCAAAGCCTCGGGGTGCTTCGCGGCACCGACACCTTCGAGAAGTTCAAATCGCTCCAGAACGCTCTGACAAAAGAGCGCGCGCAGATTGTCTATCTCGAACAGCAGCGCGAGAAGCTCCAAGGTGTCGCCGACTTCGCTCGCAAGCTGCGCGAGGAAGTGCGTGATTGTGAGCGCGTCGTTGACGAAACGAAGGCCATGGTCGAGAGGGGCACGGCTCTCTATTCGCGCTTTACCACGACGTTCAGCAGCTACTGTATGCGGGTGCTCCAGCACGACGGCGTTTTCAATCTGCGTGTGAACAACAGCGGCAATCTAGACCACAACATCGCCCTGTCATTGCAGGGCGACATCGGCACCATCTCAAGCCAATCTGAGGGCACGAGCTACAAGAAGATGCTATGCGCGCTGTTCGACCTGGCACTGCTGAAGGTCTACGAGGATGCGTCCTTTTTCCATTTCGTGTATCATGATGGCATTCTTGAAGGGCTTGATGACCGCAAAAAGCTCGCATTCCTGGCTCTTGTCCGCGAGCAGATTGCGTCGGGAAAGACGCAGTACATCATGACCATGATCAACTCGGACATTCCCCGCGACGCCAAGGATGAGCGGGTGGCGTTTGCGACGAACGAAATTGTCCTCCAGCTTCATGACGACGGCATGGACGGGCGCTTGTTCAAAATGGCAGAATTCTAGAATGAATGTCCGAAATTGCATTCCCGCCGTCGGAACCTGACCTTCCCCTTCCGGCCAACCCCCTGTCACTGGCTGTAGCATCGTCAAACGTCTCCGATGGGTCGAAACCCGAAATTCAGACTGAGACGCTACCGGGCCGCGTCGTTTTCAAACCGCGTCACCACCGCCCTCCGACACCGGACAGGAATGGTCCGGGAACCGGATGCGCCTACCCCACCCGCACCAGCACGTGCTGCTTGCGCCCCTTGGAGAGCTTGATCGCGCCGTCGCGCAGGAAGGCGGCGGTGACCGGCAGCATCTCGTCGGCGAGCGGCGCGTCGTTCAGCCGCGCGCCGCCCTGGCGGATCAGCCGCCGCGCCTCGGCCGCCGGACGAAGCCAGCCCCGCCTGCACCAGCAGCGCGAAGGCGGGAATGCCTTGCCGCCAGCGCCGCCTCGGCGACGCGTCATCGTGGGCAGCGTGGCGGCGGCCTCGCCGTCCTCGAACGCCGCCCGCGCGGTCGTCGGCGGCCTGCTCGGCGGCTTCGCGTCCGTGCGCCAGCGCCGTCGCCTCCGTCGCCAGGATTTTTTTCGCCTCGTTGATCTCCGCGCCGCCCAGCGCTTCGAGCCGCGCGACCTCGGCAACGGCAGGTCCGTGAACAGGCGCAGGAAGCGGCCCACGTCCGCGTCCTCGGTGTTGCGCCAGAACTGCCAGTAGTCGTACGGCGCTGACGCGATCGGCGGTCAGCCACACCGCGCCGCGCGCCGTCTTGCCCATCTTCGCGCCCGACGACGTGGTGATCAGCGGCGTGGTCAGGCCGAACACCGCCGCGCCCTCGGTGCGCCGCACCAGCTCGATGCCGGAGACGATGTTGCCCCACTGGTCCGACCCGCCCATCTGCAACGCGACGCCATGCCGCCGATGCAGCTCGCGGAAATCGTAAGCCTGCAAGATCATGTAGTTGAATTCCAGGAACGTCAGCGGCTGCTCGCGCTCCAGCCGCAGCCGCACGGAATTGAAGGTCAGCATGCGGTTGACGGTGAAATGCGTGCCCACCTCGCGCAGCAGCGGGATGTAGCCGAGCGCATCCAGCCAGTCGGCGTTGTTGGCCAGCAGCGCCGCCGGCGCGCGCTCGCCGAACGCCAGGAACGGGTCGAACACGCGGCGGATGCCGGCCATGTTGTGCGCGATCTGCGCATCGGTCAGCAACTGCCGCGATTCGTCCTTGCCGGAGGGATCGCCGATGCGCGTCGTGCCGCCGCCCATCAGCACCACCGGGCGATGGCCGTGGCGCTGCATCAGCCGCAGCAGCATGATCTGCACCAGCGAGCCGACATGCAGGCTGTCGGCGGTGCAGTCGAAGCCGATATAGCCGGCGACCGGGCCGGCGCGCAGCGCGGCATCCAGCGCCTCGGCGTCGGTGCATTGATGCACGAAACCCCGCTCGCTCGCCTCGCGCAGAAAATCGCTGGATGGCATGGTCCGGTCCGTCGCTGTCGGCCGGCCCCGGTTAGCACGGCGACGCGCATCCAAGGAGGGGGGAGGCAGCATGCTGCGCGCCATCGGGCTGATGAGCGGCACTTCGCTGGACGGCGTCGATGCCGCCTGGCTGGCCACCGACGGCGAGCGCGTGGCCGAGTTCGGCCCCTCGCTGACGCTGCCCTACGACGCCGCGCTGCGCGCCGACCTGCGCCGCCTGCTCGACCGCGCGCCGACGCTGGCGCCGGACGATCCGGCGCTGCTGGATGCCGCCGCGCGCCTCACGCGCCGCCATGCCGAGGCGGTGGCGGCGCTCGGCCGCGCGGCCGACATCGTCGGCTTCCACGGCCAGACCATCCTGCACCGCCCGGCCGCCCGCCGCACCTGGCAGATCGGCGATGCGGCGCTGCTGGCGCGGCTCACCGGATGGCCGGTCGCGCATGATTTCCGCAGCGCCGACGTGGCTTCGGGCGGCGAGGGCGCGCCGCTCGCGCCGGTGTTCCACGCCGCGCTGGCGGCGGGGCTGGAACGCCCGCTCGCCGTGCTCAACATCGGCGGCGTCGCGAACGTGACGTTCATCGGCGCCGACGGCGCGCTGCTCGCCTGCGACACCGGCCCCGGCAACGGGCCGCTGGACGATCTGGCGGCGCGCCATCTCGGCCTGCCGTTCGACCGCGACGGCGCGCTGGCCGCGTCCGGCCGGGCCGATGCGGCCGTGCTGGCGCGGCTGCTGGCGCACCCGTATCTGGCGCGGCCGGCGCCGAAATCGCTCGACCGGCTGGATTTCTCCGCCGCCCTGGCGGCGAGCGGGCTGGCCGCGCTGTCGCCCGCCGACGGCGCGGCAACGCTGGTCGCCTTCCTCGCCGAAGCGGTCGCGCGCACGAAGCTGCCGGCGCCGCCGCTGCGCTGGCTGGTCGGCGGCGGCGGGCGGCGCAACGCGGCGATCATGGCGGCGCTGGCCGCCCGCCTGGCCGCGCCGGTCGCCCCGGTGGAGGCGGTCGGCTGGGACGGCGACGCGCTGGAGGCGCAGTGCTTTGCGCTGCTCGCGGTGCGGGTGCGGCGCGGCCTGCCGCTGAGTTTTCCCGGCACCACCGGCGTCGCGGCACCGCTGCCGGGCGGGCGCATCGCCGTGCCCTGACATCGCCGGGCGATGCGCATTTCGTTGTGCGGCGGGCCACGGAAGCGTATCGTGTCCGGCACGGAAATCCGCCAGAGGATCAGCATAAATGCCGTCGGATGCACTATCGCTCACGGGCGGCAGCCCGGAAGAGGCCGAGTGGCTGAAGAGTTTCTTGCAGTTGGACGTGGCGGCCCTGTCTGCGCGACCGCCAGGTCGATGCGGCGTCCGCGGCGCAGGAACCGCCCCCCGAATCGGCCACCCACGCGCCGGATGCGGGCGCATTGCAGCGCGCGGCCGCCGCCTATGTCCAGGAACGCTGGGACGACATCAAGATCGAGCTGAAGGCGAACGCCGACAACCTCAACCTGCGGCTCCCCGCCGAAAAGCAGAAGCCGGCGGCGTTCGCCGTCAACCAGCCGACCATCGCCGCGATCGCGGCGGAGCAAATGGAGAAGGCGAAACTTGCCGCGACCGCGACGGCAGCGGACGTGAAGCCGGCGTTGCAGCGCCGGCGCGACGACATCGACGCCGCGCTGAAGAAGGCCGGCGACGCGCCGCTGAAGGCGATCGAGCTGGAGGTGAAGAACGTCAAGCCCGACAACGCGACCTGCGAACGGCGCATGCAGGATCAGGGCTACAGCTGGAAGAAAGTCAAGACGGCCTACCTGAACAGCCCGCAGGTGATGTGGGAGATGATCCAGTTCCGCAAGACGACCGTGGACGGGCTCATCAAGGACCTGAACGGCAAATACCGCGGCGTGCTGGTGGCGAAATCGGTCGGCAGCAACAACCTCACCTCCGACTACGACATCACGCTGTCCAGCACCGACGGCAGCGGCCAGGAAATCGACGCGATCTCCGACTTCAACGCGGCGATCAAGCGCAAGCTGCGCGTGCCGCCCGGCGTCTGCTTCGACACCAACCTCTACGCCAAGGACTTCCTGAAAGTGAAGGACAACATCCTCGACGGCGAGCGCGACGACAGGGAAGCGATCGCGGCGATCAAGGAGTTTCTGGAGGAGGACCGCTCCGATCAGGACGTGGCGGCGCTGACCAAGCAGCGCCAGTACATGGGCGCGGAGGGCTGGGACGACTACAAGGACGGGATTCTCAAGGCGCTGCCGGCGGGGCCGGCGCGCGACGCCAGCCGCGCGCAGCTGGAGGAGGCGGAAACCCTCTACATCACGAAATGCGTCGCGAAGACCACGCCGCTGGTTCCGCAACTGGAAAAATTCAAGACCGACCCGAAGCTGGGACGAGAGGCGAAGCGGCTGCTCGACCAGTGGGCGAAGTTCATGGCCGCGACCGTGCCGCCGGCCGGGCTGGAGCGTCTGTGCGACGAGATCGGCGAGTTCGCGCACGAGCACGCCGAGGCGGAAATGCTGGAGGTGAACAACGACGTCTATATGGAGAAGATGCGCGCCGTCCGCGACGTGCAGAAGCAGCACCAGGGGCTGGAGGCGGTGCTGAAGAATGCCGAGCTGGGCGCAGGGGATTTTTCCGCGGCGATGCCGTTCCTGACCGACCAGGACCAGCTGCAGCTCGGGCTGCTGATGTCGGAGGGCAAGTCGGCAGAGGCCAAGACGTATCTGGCGCAGAAAGTCGATGCGCTGAAGGCGCGCGCCAAGAAGGAGGTGGGCGAGGCCAATTTCTTCGCCTCCGAAGCCTATCTCAGCGAAGGGCCGCTGCAGCACATCGTCAACGGCAAGCAGTCCAACAACCCCGAGGTGTTCGCGTCCCTCAAGCCGGAGCACTTCCTCGGCTCGATCAACGAGCAGTTCGGCGACTTCATGAAGGATGTCGGCCACTTCAAGGGCAACGACAACGAGGGGTTCTGCCAGACGTCGAAATACCTCGAACGCCTGCTCGACGGCATCACCCTGCTGCGCAAGAAGGAAGGGTTTGCCGACCTCGACCTCAAGTCGATGAGCATCGAACGGGCCGATGCGATCAGCGCGCGCGTCAAGGCGGAGCTGCTGCCGATCCGCGGCTCGGCGGGGAAATACGCGCAGATGACGGACGAGGAACGCTTCGGGGAGGCCGGCGTGTTGGCGCAGCAGATCTACGGTGTCAGCTCGATGTCGGCGCTGACTGCGATGTTGCGCGGGCTGGTCACCGAGGTGAACGCCGAGGTGCGCAAGGCGCTGACGATGCGGCCGGACGCCGCGGCGATCGGTGCCTTCGGCAACCAGGGCCAGACGCCGGCGGACGCGCGCGCAGGCTGACCCGGGGGTGAAAATCGGACGGACGGGTCCGGGCCAAATGGCAGGGAATCGGACGGCGCGGAGAGGTCCGCGGGCTCCGTCCGTCCGATACTCTGCGGTCGGGCCCGGTTATTTGCCTTTCTTGATTTTTCGGACAAGGTTCTTGATGTAGTCGATAATCTGGTTTTCCCTGGCGGTCGGACCGCCCTTTTTTGCTTTCAGGTCGTCGATCACCGCCTTGCAGTTGTCCTCGCGGAGCTGGTCTCCATCGAGCAGCTTCTTGTGCGCGTGTCCGACGTTCGTGAAGTCTATCCCGCCATTATGCTCATGGATATGCGGTTCCTTTGCATCGGGGAAGTATTTGTCGGCCATTTGATTATTCTCCTTACGGCGGTAGAAAGATTACCGTGAAGAGCGGCCGAGGTCAACCGAGCGTCCCGAGGCGCGGGCCGAAGCGGGGAGGGGAGAGGTCGGGATCGTGAGGAGCCGGCTCAGTCGGCCGCCAGCGCCATCGAGCGCGCTGCCATCGTCTTCTTCACGTATTCCTCGACATGCGTGGACACGGTATCGGCGTGGCGCGCGAACACGTGGTCGGCACCAGGCATGATGCGGTAGTCCACGGACACGCCCTTCTGCGTGTTCAGCTTCTCCACCAGCTTGCGCACCGCCGGCTCGGGCACCAGTTCGTCGGTGTCGCCGTGCAGCATCAGCCCGCCGCACGGGCACGGGGCGAGGAAGCCGAAATCGTAGTGGTTGGCCGGCGGCGCCACGCTCACCCAGCCGGAAATCTCCGGCCGGCGCATCAGCAGCTGCATGCCGATGAACGCACCGAACGAGTAGCCGGCGATCCACAGGCTGGTCGAACCCGGATTGACCGCCTGCATCCAGTCGAGCGCCGCCGCCGCGTCGCCGATCTCGCCGATGCCGCCGTCGTAACGGCCCTGGCTGCGCCCGACGCCGCGGAAATTGAACCGCATCACCGAGAAGCCCAGCCGCTGGAACGACTGGTACATGGTGTAAGCGATCCGGTTGTTCATCGTTCCGCCATGCAGCGGATGCGGATGCAGGATCAGCGCCAGCGGTGCCCCGCTTTCCTTGGAATGGTGGTAGCGGCCCTCCAGCCGGCCGTCCGGCCCGGCGAACATCACTTCAGGCATGATACCACGCTACCCGTTCCCTGCTGCACCCGCGCCGCCGAGCGGCCGGGCCGATCCGTCCTGCGCGCGCCACCCGGAGGACGCCGCCTCCGCGCCCGGCGTCGGCGCGGAACCCGCATGAGCAACCCAAGTACGGCTGCTGCAAATAAGCATCGTTCCCCGCCGCGGCCAGTAGTGCAGGGCAGGGGCGCGGATACTTGATAGCGCAGACAGGCGACTATGGCGCCGGCGGCGGTCCGCCGGGGTGTCGCTTGCCTGGCCGTCACGTGATCCCTCCGTCCCCGCCTGGACTCGCGGTCCCGGCCCGTCCAAACCAGTGCCAGCCGCTCCCGCCGCCAGGGGTCAGGCAGGCGCGGGACTATAGGTCCGGCCGGGCTTTTTGCATAAGGGAAATGTAGCGTGGATTTCATCTTTTCCGCACAACGCAGCGTTACGCGCCGCGCTCGACCGGCATGACCTATCTCGACGCCAACGCCACCGAGCCGGTCCGCCCGGCCGCACTCGCCGCTGCCGCCGCCGTCATGCGCTCGGTCGGCAACCCGTCCTCGGTCCATGCCGCCGGACGCGCCGCCCGGCGCGTGCTGGAGGACGCCCGCGAGCGTCTCGCCGCCCGGTTCGGCGCGGCGCCGGCGGACCTCGTGTTCACCTCCGGCGGCACCGAGGCCGATGCCTGGGCGGTCCGCGCGCTCGGCGCCGGAAGGCGGGTGATCGTGGGCGCGACCGAGCACGACGCCGTACGCGCCGCCGCCGCCGGCGCCGCCGTCCTGAAGGTGGACGGCGAGGGCATCGCCGACCTCGACGCGCTGCGCCGCTGGCTCGCCGAGGGGCCGCCGGCGCTGGTCTGCCTGATGCTCGCCAACAACGAGACCGGCGCGATCCAGCCGGTCGCCGAGGCCGCCGCGCTGTGCCGCGCGGCCGGTGCGCTGCTGCATGTCGATGCGGTGCAGGCGGCCGGGCGCATGGCGGTCGATCTGGCCGCACTCGGCGCCGACAGTCTTGCTCTCTCCTCGCACAAGCTCGGCGGCCCGGCGGGGGCGGGGGCGCTGCTGCTGGGTCGGCGCGCGGGGGAAATAATCACGCCGCTGATCGTCGGCGGCGGGCAGGAGCGCGGGCGCCGCGGCGGCACCCCGCCGCTGCCGGCGATCGCCGGCTTCGCCGCCGCCGCCGCCGAGGCGACCGACGCGGCCGGTCTCGCCGGGCTGCGCGATGCCATCGAGCAGGCGGCGCTGGCGGCGGGCGCGGTGGCGATCGGCGCCGGCGCGCCCCGGCTGCCCAACACCACCTGCCTCGCCCTGCCCGGCGTGCGGGCGGAGACGCAGGTGATCGCGCTCGACCTCGCAGGGATCGCGGTTTCCGCGGGGGCGGCGTGCAGTTCCGGCAAAGTCGCGCGCAGCCATGTGCTGGACGCAATGGGCCTCGGCAGGCTGGCCGGCGAGGCAATCCGCGTCTCGCTGCCGTGGTCGGCGACCGCTTCCGACGTGGCGGCGTTCGCGCGTGCATACCAGGACGTCGCGGCCCGGCTTTCGCGCAGCGTCGCCTGACCCCATCTCGCACGAATGGCGCCGCGTCCGAACCGTCCGGTCTATCTGGATTACCAAGCGACCACGCCCTGCGATACCCGCGTGGTGCAGGTTATGCTGCCCTGGTTCAATGAAATTTTTGGCAATCCGCACAGCGTCGAGCACGCGCTCGGCCGTGCCGCGGCGGCGGCGGTCGAGCAGGCCCGCGGCGCGCTCGCCGCGCTGATCGGCGCCGAGCCGCGGGAGGTGGTGTTCACCTCGGGCGCGACCGAGAGCAACAATCTCGCCATCAAGGGCGCCGCCCGCTTCGCCGCCGCCGCGGGCGATCCGCGCCGCCGCGTGGTGACGCTGGCGACCGAGCACAAATGCGTGCTGGAGAGCGTGGCCGACCTCGCCGCCGAGGGGTTCGAGCCGGTGCTGCTGCCGGTCGGCGCCGACGGGCTGCTCGACCCCGAGGCGCTGCGGGCGGCGCTGGCCGTGCCGACGCTGCTGGTCAGCGTGATGGCGGTGAACAACGAGACCGGCGTGGTGCAGGACATCGGCGGCTTGGCGGCGCTGGCGCGGGCGCAGGGCGCGCTGTTCCACAGCGACGCGGCGCAGGCGGTGGGAAAAATCCCGCTCGACGTGGCGGCGCTCGGCATCGACCTGCTCTCGGTCAGCGGCCACAAGCTCTACGGGCCGAAGGGCGTGGGCGCGCTCTATGTGCGCCGCCGGCCGCGGGTGCGCCTGGCACCGCTGTTCTCCGGCGGCGGGCAGGAGCGGGGGCTGCGCTCCGGCACGCTGCCGGCGCCGCTGCTGGTGGGCCTGGGCGAAGCCTGCCGCATCGCGGCGGCCGAGATGGCGGCGGAGGCCGAGCGCATCGCCGCGCTGCGCGACCGGCTGCTGGCGGGGCTGGCGGCGGCGCTGCCCGGCATCGTGGTGAACGGCAGCCGCAGCGCGCGCATCCCCGGCAACCTCAACCTGACCTTCCCCGCCGCGAGCGCACAGGCGCTGATGGCAGCCTGCCCCGATCTCTGCGTCTCCACCGGCTCCGCCTGTTCCTCGGCCGAGGTGGAGCCGTCCTATGTGCTGCGCGCGCTGGGCCTGGGCGAGGATGCGGCGCGGCGCACCTTGCGGATCGGGATCGGACGCTTTACCTCGCCCGCGGACATCGACTTCGCGGTCGCGGCGCTGGCGGCGGCGCATGCGTCGGTGGCGTCCCAGCGGATCGAGGCCTGAAGTCCACGCCCATGCCAAAAATGACGTTCATCGAGCGCGACGGCACGCGCCGCGAGGTGGAGGCCCCGCTCGGCCTCTCGGTGCTGGAGATCGCCCACAAGCACGGCATCGACATCGAAGGCGCCTGCGAAGGCTCGCTGGCCTGCTCGACCTGCCACGTCATCGTCGATTCGTCCTGGTTCGCCAAACTCAGCCAGCCGACCGAGGACGAGGAGGACATGCTGGACCTCGCCTTCGGGCTGGAGAAGACGTCGCGGCTCGGCTGCCAGCTGGTGATGACGCCGGCGCTGGACGGGCTGGTGGTGCGGCTGCCGTCCGGCAGTCGCAACCTGCTCAACACCTAGGTGCAACCCGGCCGGGCGGCGGGTTGTACCCGCGATTCGCGGAAATTGTGCCCGGCGGCGAAGGAGGTTGCACCTGATGCGGGTGCTGGTGGCGATGTCGGGCGGGGTGGACAGCAGCACGGTGGCCGGGCTGCTGGCCGAGGCCGGCCATGCCGTGATCGGCGTGACGCTGCAGCTCTACGACCACGGCGCGGCGGCCGGGCGGAAGGGCGCGTGCTGCGCCGGGCAGGACATCCACGACGCGCGCCGGGTCGCCGACCATCTCGGCATCCCGCATTATGTGATCGACGCCGAGGCGCGGTTCCGCGCGCGCGGTGATCGCCGATTTCGCCGACGCCTACGCCGCCGGCGAGACGCCGGTGCCGTGCGTGCGCTGCAACCAGACGGTGAAGTTTTCCGACCTCGCGGCGCTGGCCCGCGACCTCGGCTGCGAGCGGCTGGCGACCGGGCATTACGTGCGGCGCATCGACGGCGCGGCCGGGCCGGAGCTGCACCGCGCGGCGGACGCGGCGCGCGACCAGAGCTGGTTCCTGTTCGCGACCACGCCGGCGCAGCTGGCGATCAGCCTGTTCCCGCTCGGCGACATGCCCGACAAGGTGTGCGTGCGCGCGGCGGCGTCGCGGCTGGGCCTGCCGGTCGCGGCCAAGCCGGACAGCCAGGACATCTGCTTCGTCCCCGCCGGCAGCTATGCGGACGTGGTCGGCAGGCTGCGCCCGGACGCGCTGGCGCCCGGCGAGATCGTCACCGAGGCAGGCGACGTGGTCGGCCGGCATGACGGCATCGCGCGCTACACGGTGGGCCAGGCGAAGCGGCTCGGCCTCGCCGGGCAGGGGGGCGGGGAGCGGCGCGTGGTGGTGGGGCTGGACGCGGCGCGGCGGCGCGTGGTGGTCGGCGCTGCCGGCTCGGGCAGCCGGCATGTGGCGGTGCGCGCGGTGAACTGGCTCGCCGAGCCGCGCCCGCGGCGTTGCACCGTGAAGCTGCGGGCGCGCGAGGCGCCGCAGCCGGCGGAGGTGCGGCCGGTCGCGAGCGGGGCGGAGGTGCTGCTCGACGTGGCGGCGCTGGCGGCACCGGGCCAGGCCTGCGTGTTCTACGACGGCAGCCGCGTGCTCGGCGGCGGGTTCATCCGTGCGCCGGCGGCGGTTGACGCGGCGGCGGGCGCGGCGGTATTGCCGCGCCCTCGGCCGGATGGCGGCGTAGCTCAGCGGTAGAGCAGGGGAATCATAATCCCTTGGTCGGTGGTTCAAATCCGCCCGCCGCTACCATCCCGGCACCAGCGCTGCGCTGCGCGGCGCGCGAGCGGGCGGCAACTCAGGGCGGCGCGAGCTGCGTCAGGCCGGTCGGCGGACCGTCGATCGCCGTCCAGCCGCCATCGACGAAAAGCGTGCTCCCGGTCACGTAGCTCGCCGCGTCCGAGGCCAGGAAGGCAACCGCCGTCGCGACCTCCCACGGCTCGCTCCAGCGCCCCAGGGCGGTATGCGCGCCATAGACGGCGTGAATGTCCGGACGCGCCTTGAACGGGGCGGTCAGCGCGGTCTCGACGATGCTGGGGGCGATCGCATTGACGCGCACCCCGAACGCGCCGACCTCCGAGGCGAAGCCCTGCACCAGCAGGCCGATGGCCGCCTTGGTCGATCCATAGACCGCCAGCCCCGGCTCGATCGTCACCGCACGCACCGATGAGCAGGCGACGATGCTGCCGGCCCGCTGCTTGACCATGATCGCGCCGAACGCACGGAAAAAATGGAACGTGCCCTTCACGTTGAGGGCGATCACGCGATCGAGGTCATCCTCGGTGTAGGCGAGAATCGTCTTGCGGATATTCAGGCCGGGCGTCGTCACCGCCACGTCGATCCGCGCATGCCGGCCGGCGACCGCCGCGGCGAGAGCCGCGACGTCGGTTGCCGACGCGGCGTCGGTCTGCTGCGCCTCGGCCGACCCGTCGGCGCGGATCGCGGCCGCGGTCGCTTCGGCCCCGTCGCGATCCCGGTCGGCGCAGACGACGTGCGCACCCAGCGCGCCCAGCGCCTCGGCCGAGGCCTTGCCGATCCCCGACGCCGCGCCGAGCACCACGGCGACCTTGCCGGTCAGGTCGAACAGGCGTCGATAGTCGGTCACGTGTTCCTCCTCGCGCTATCCGGGGAAGCCGAAGGCGTGCGGCAGCGACAGCGTCAGCCACGGCACGAAGGCGACCACCAGCAGCCCGCCGAGCAGGACCGCCAGATAGGGCAGCATGGCCCGCGATGTCGCCTCGACCGAGGTGCGCATCACCGCGCAGCAGACGTAGAAGCCGACGCCCGTGGGCGGCATGAAGGCGCCGATGCCCATGGCGATCACCAGGACGATGCCGTAGTGCAGCCGGCTCAGTCCGATCTGGCCGGCGATCGGCAGCAGCAGCGGCGCCAGCACGTTGAGCGCCGGCAGCCCTTCGAGCAGCGAGCCGACCACCACCAGCAGCACGATCGAGCCGACGAGAAAGACCGCGGCATTGTTCTGCAGCTCGTTGAGCAGGACGACCAGCCGCTGCGGCAGGCCCGCCACCGTCAGCGCCCAGGAGAACCCGGACGCGGCGGCGAGGATCAGCAGGATCATCCCGGTCAGCGTCGCGGTGTCGATCACGGCGCGCAGGAAATCGCGGCCCGTCATCTCGCGATAGCCGACGATCGCCAGGCCGAGGCCATAGAGCACGGCGAATGCCGACACCTCGGTCGGGGTCGCGACGCCCAGCAGGATGCCGGCGAACAGCATCACCGGCATGCCGAGCGGCAGGATCGCCCCCAGCGCCGCCCGCAGCAGAACGCGCCCACCCGCGAATTGCGCGTGCGCGCCGGGTTCGCGGCGCGCCTGCACGAAGATCAGCGCCATCAGGCAGACCGCGATCACCGCGGCCGGGATCAGTCCGCCGATGAACAGGGCGGCGATCGACAGGCTGGTGATCGAGCCGAGGACCAGGATGGCGATGGACGGCGGCACGGTCTCGCCCATCGCCGCCGAGGCGGCCAGCACCGCCGCCCCGGTCTCGGGGCTGATGCCCTCGCGCTCGAGCATTTCGCGCATCACCGACCCGACCGCGGCGACATCGGCGGCCTTCGATCCCGACAGGCCCGACACCAGATACATGCTGCCGACCATGACCTGCAGCAGCCCGCCGCGGAAATGGCCGACCAGCGCATGAACGAAGCGCACCAGCCGCAGGCTGATGCCGCCGCGCTCCATGATCAGCCCGGCGAAGATGAAGAACGGCACCGCCAGCAGCACGAAGTTGCTGGTGCCGTTCACCATGTTCTGCGGCATCGCCAGCAGCGGCGGGCCGCCGGAGGTCTCCAGATAGAGCGCGGTCGCGAGAATCAGGCCGAAGGCGACCGGCAGTCCGGCGAGCAGCAGTGCCAACAGCAGCACGATGCCGAGATACATGGCACCGTCGCCCGCCAGCCACGGCTGCCAGACCCCGCTCGTGGCGACGGCGATCGTGACCGCCGCCGCGAGCGGCAACGCCACGGCTGCCACCAGGCGCGGATCGCGGCGCGCCAGCCGGTCCAGCGCATAGAGCGCGATCAGCACCATGCCCGCGGTCAGCGGCAGGTCCAGCAACGCGGCCGGCAGCGACAGGATCGGCGTGAGTTCGCCCCAGCTTGCCGCGATCACCGGCAGCGAGGCGACGGCGGCGACCGCAGCGGCCAGCAGCACCAGCAGGTCGGCGCCGGTCTCGAACCATCGCCGCGTCCGCTCGGCAAGCCGGTCGAGCACGAAGCGGACGAAGCCGTGCTGCCCGACGCGGAACGCGCGCGCGCCGCCGATGAACGTGATGATCGACAGTGCGAACTGCGCGACCTCCTGCGTCCACAGGAACCCGCTATTGGCAAGCACGCGCCACAGGACGTTGGCGACAACGACGCCGAGTTCGCCGAGCAGTGCCGCCGCCAGCACCGCGCCCGCCAGCCCGTCCAGAAATGCCAGGGCGAATTGCGCGGGCGCCGCGCCGCCTTCGCGCATCGGTCAGGACTTCCGCACCGACTTGATGATCTGCAGCAGTTTCTGCACGTTGTCGGCGCCGGCATAGGCCGCCACGCGCCGCCACGCCGGGGCCATGCGCGCGCGGAACAGGTCCCGGTCGGGCCGCGTCACCTTCACGCCGGCCGCCTGCGATCTTCGCGATCTCGCTCGCCTCCTGCTCGCCGATCAGCCGGCGCATCAGGTCGCCGGCCGACTGGCTCTCCTCGCGCATGATCGTCTGCTGCGCCGGCGTCAGCTTTGCCCAGGCGGCGGTGCTGAAGACGTGGATCATGTTGTTGTACACGTGCTGGGTGAGCGCGAGGTATTTCTGCACCTCGTAGAACTTGTTGAAATAGATCACCGCGATCGGATTCTCCTCGCCGTCGACCACGTGCTGCGACAGCGCGAGATAGAGTTCGGCGAACGAGATCGGCGTCACCAGCGCGCCCAGGGCCTCCATCGCGGCTTCGATCTGGATTTCCGGCGGCGTCCTGATCTTCAGGCCCTTCACGTCGTCCGGCACCATGATCGGGCGCACGGTGTTGGTGATGTTGCGAAACCCATAGTCCCAGTTGCGCAGCATCACGAAGCCCTGCCGTTCGGCGAGCGGCGCCAGCCAGGCCATGCCCGGCCCGTCGAGCACGCGAAACACTTCTTCGCGGCTCTGGAACGCGAAGGGCAGCGGCACCGCCGCAAACGCCTTGTCGTACTTGTCGAGCTGGCCCTGGGTCGGCAGGCCGATGTCGATCACGCCGGCGCGGATCTGTGCCGCCTCCTGCGGCGGATCGCCGAGCTGGTTGTTGGGGAAGATCGCGATGCGGATGGCGCCGCCGGTGCGCTGTTCGACCCGTTTCGCGAACTGCTCGGCGGCGATGTTCGCGGGATGATCGACGGCCACGTAATGCGCGAAGCGCAGCGTCAGCGGCCTGGCGCCGCGCGCCACGTTGGCGGCGGCGACGGCGCCGATCGCGGCGCACGCGCCGTCGCGCAGCAAGCGTCTGCGGTTCATGGTGTCCTCCCCTTGCCCGCGCCGGCCTCTCACAGCGGCGAGAACGACGTCGATTTGAGGAGCTTGTTCGCCTGGCGTTGCACGTTGCCGGTCGCGGCGCTCTTCTTGCGATAGGCGATCCAGGCAGGATCGGCTTCCATCGCGCCACGCCGCCGTTCGCGGTCGGCCATGCTCTCGTAGCCCCAGAGATGCACGACCTGATTCAGCGTGCCGACCACGGTGACGAAATAGCCGATCGGCTTGCCGAGGTGCTTGAGCTGGATCGGCAGCCCCTCGCTCTCGTACAATTCCAGAAATGCGCCGAGCCGCCCGGGAACCATCGTGTAGGTGCGCAGATCGACGATCATTCTGTTCCTCCTTGAGTCTGGCGCGCTCCGCGGCGCGGCGTGGGCACGCGACGTTGCGGCATCATGGTCCGGCGTGCGTATCGGGTTCCGGCTCCGTGCGGACGAATCCGTCGCGGTTCGGCATGACCACTTTGGGCAGCGTCGCGGCATCGAGCACGGTGGCCTGCGGCACGATCCCGTTCAGATAGAGGATGTAGGCGCTGACGGCGTAAACCTGGTCGGCGCTCAGCGACTGCGGCGCGGTCAGCGGCATCGCCCGGCGGATATAGTCGAACAGCGTCGTGGCGTACGGCCAGTAGCTGCCCACGGTCTTGACCGGCTTGGCCGAACGCAGGGTGCCCCGGCCGCCGACCAGCCGAACCTGCGGCCCGCCTTCGCCTTTCGCGCCGTGGCAGGCGGCGCAGGTGGCGGCGAAGATCGCCGCCCCCTCGGCGACCGAGCCGCTGCCGGGCGGCAATCCCGTGCCGTCCGGCGCCACGTCGATGTTCCAGCCGGCGATCTGCGCCGGCGTGGCCGGCGTGCCGATGCCGTACGGTGGTTCGGCGGATGCCGCGGCGACGGCAAAACAGCCCGCCGCGGCGACCGCGATGGCGAGGCCGCTACGCCGCATAGCTGACCGCTCCTCCCGCCGCCACGTTCCACGTCTGGATGCCGTTGTAGTGGTAGTAGGCGTTCAGTCCGCGCACGGCGACCAGTTCGTCGCGGGTCGGTTGCGCCTGGCCGGTCTGGTCGAACGCCCGGCTCTGCAGCACGGCGGGGCCGCCGTCCCAGTGCCACGGCAGGCGAAACCGCGTCAGGCATTTTTCCAGCACGGGTTCTTGCAACTTCGCCGCCTGCCAGTGGCGCCCGCCATCGACCGTCACCTCGACGCGCGTGATCCTGCCGCGGCCCGACCAGGCCAGTCCGGAGATTTCGCAGAAGCCCGGTTGGGCGAGAAGCTGCCCGCCCGAGGGGCGCGTGATGACCGACTTCACCTCCATGACGAAGTCGAACTGCACCGCCCGGCCGTCAGGCAGCAGCTGCGTGTATTTCGAGGTCTCCTCGCGCGTCTCGAACGGCGCCGTGCCCAGCTTGAGCCGGCGCAGCCACTTGACGTTGCTGTTGCCCTCGAATCCGGGCAGCAGCAGCCGCAGCGGATAACCCTGTTCCGGACGCAGCCGCTCGCCGTTCTGCGCGTAGACGAGAAGTGCGTCGTCGAGCGCTTTCGCCATCGGCACGCTGCGCGTCATCGACGCCGCATCGGCGCCTTCCGCGAGGAGCCACGTGGCGGTGCGTTCGGCTCCCGCTTCGTCGAGGACGGTGGCGAGCGGCACGCCGGTCCATTCGCAGCAGCTGAGCAGCCCGTGCGTGTCCTGCACCGTCCAGTCGGACTTTCCGGCCTTCCAGCCTTGCGTGTTGCCGGCGCATTCGAGGAAATGCAAGCGCGTGACCGCCGGGAAGCGCACCAGGTCGTCCATGCTGAACAGCATCGGCCGCCGCACCAGCCCATGCACCAGCAACCGGTGCGCGTTCGGGTCGATGGCCGGAATGCCGGCGTGATGGCGCTCGTAGTGCAGTCCGTTCGGCGTGACGATGCCGTGCAGATCCTGCAACGGCGTCAGGCTGAAGCTGGACAGGCGCGACTTGACGCGTGGTGTGCAGGCGGGCCCGCCGCACCACGCCCTTCTCGTACGGCGACGGCATGCCGTAGGGCGCCGTCAACACGGGAGCGCCGGGCTGCGTCTCCCATTCGGGGACGTTGGGCGGCAGGTCCGCGTCGGCGGCGGCCGAGGCGCGGCGCGGCGCAACGAGCGATGCGGCAACGCCCATGCCCAGCGCCAGCGCGCCGCGGCGCGCCACCGGCGCCTGGCCGGCGCGATCGGGGTTGGCTCGCTGCGTTCCGCTCCCTCGCCGCATCACCCATGCTCCTTTGCCATCCGTTGCCGACCGGCAACCCGGCCCGTCGCCGCTTTCAGCGCAGCCGCGACAGGTAATGGGCGAGCGCCGTCATCTCGGTATCGCCGAGCGGGTACACGACGTCCGCCATGCCGGCGGGACCGACCGTGTTGCGCACGCCCGACTTGAAGTCGCGCAGCGCCTTGTAGAGGTAGTCTTCGCGCTGGCCCGCGAGGCGCGCGATGTTGTCCACGCCCTCGTAGTGGTCGCCGTGGCAATTCGTGCAGCGGATCGCCTTCGCCAGCTTCGCCCCCAGCTCGGTCTGCGCTGGAGCCGGATCCGGCGACAGCGCCGGCTTGGCCGGCGGCAGCGCGGCGAAATAGGCGCCGAGATTGCGGATGTCGTCGTCGCTGAGCGATTGCGCCATGCCGTTCATGATCGTGCTCTTGCGCGCGCCGGTGCGGAAGAAGACCAGCTGGAACTGAACGAACAGGTCGGGCTCGGCGGCCAGGTCGGGGATGTGCTTGTCGGTCGCGATGCCGTTCGCGGTGGCGATGCCGTCGGCACCGTGGCAAGCGAAACAACCCGCGGCCTGTGCCTTCGCTTTTCCCGCCGCGGCGGGCGCGCCCTCGGTGGCCATCGTTGCCGCCGGCGCAGCCACAGCCAGTGCCACGATCATTCCGATGAAACGTCGCATTGCTTGACGACTCTCGCATGACCATAGGAAAAAGAGTCCTCGCCCGGATGAAGCAGAGCGTCCGGGCGAGGGTTTGGATCACGCAAGCCTACGCGCTATTTGCCTTCGTACCAGATGCGATAGATCGCGCCTGCCTGATCGTCGGAGACGAGCAGTGACCCGTCCTGCGGACTGATCGCGATGTCGGCGGGACGGCCCCAGTACTTGTTGTCCTTTATCCAGCCCCAGGCGAACGGCTCCTGCGTGACGTGTTTGCCGCTGACGTCCGCCTGGATGCGCACGACCTGAGCGCCGGTATGGATGCGCTGGTTCCAGCCGCCGTGCTCGGCCAGGAAGATGTTGCTGCGGTATTCGGCAGGAAAGCTATTACCGGTATAGAACTTCATACCGAGGGGCGCCATGTGCGCACCAAGGTTGAGTGCCGGAGGGGTAAACTCGTCGCACTTGTGGCCCATGTTGTAGTTCGGATCCGGAAGATCGCCCTGGTGGCAGTACGGGTAGCCGAAATGCTGTCCATACCTCGCCACGTGATTGAGCTTGTCGGACGGAAGGTTGTCGCCCATCCAGTCGCGAGCGTTCTCGGAGAACCAGAGCTGCCCGGAACGCGGATCGACATCGCCGCCGACGCTGTTCCGCTGTCCCGAGCGCCACAACCTCCGACAGGCCCTGATCGGGATTGATGTGGCGGTACTGCGCCGTGCCCGACGGCGGCAGGCATTCGCTGCAGGGCGGTCCGACCGGAATGTAGAACCAGCCGGGCGCCTGGCGATCGGCCACCATGTACTTCCAGCCGTGCGACGTGTACGGCGGGAAATCGCTGTACACGACCTCGCCCTTCGGATTGTCCTGGTTGCTGTCGATGTTGGGGTATTTGTAGATCTTGTCGATGTCGGCGACGTAGAGCGCGCCGTGGTAGAAGCCGATGCCGGTCGGCATGCGCAGGCCCTTGATGATGATCTTCGACACCCACTTGTCGCCCTGCTTCTTGAGCGCGAAGACGTGATCGGTCCAGCAGCCGGCATAGAGCGTGCCGTCGTCGCCGAACACCATCTGGCGGGCGCAGTCGAGCCCGCTGGCCAGCACTTCGATGCGGAAGCCCGGCTGCAGCTTGATGTTCTCCTTCACCAGGTTCACCAGGTCATCGTGCGCCGTGGGCAGCGGCTGGCCGGGATAGGGCCGCTCGCCATGCTGTGCGGCATTTTCATCGCCCATGTACCAGTCGGCGGGCGGATGGTCCCAGTAGTCGCGGGTGTTGGCGTTGTAATGAATCAACGGCTCGTCGGCGCGCGCGGCGCCGAAAACGGCTGACCCGCCGATGGCCAGCCCCGCCGCTCCGGCGAACGCCGCCATCAGCGACAGCATTCGACTCCTGTGTCTGGTCATTCGCATGTTATCCTCCCGACATGTTCCCTTCGCGGCAACCTGCCGCGTTTCACTGCCATGTCTGGCTTCCCGTCCGCAGTCGGAAGAGCATCCCTCGACCCTGCGGCGAACGTGGAGCCGGCATGTCAGGCGCGTAAAACTCTACCGCCTCGCCACATGTCAGACAAGCGCTAAATTGGCCACAGTTTCCCGCGCCGCTGGTGCTCGCAAGCCGGCGGCGGGCGGCGACGTCGCGCCGCCGGATTGCTGGACAAAGCGCCGCACCTGGCCTATCTCCGCCCAGATTGCGAATGTCATTGGCCGCGTCGAGCTTTTTCAGCGCACGAGAGCACTGCCGGGATGGTCAGGATGGACGGAAGCGGGAGGACCGCGGCGACGGCCGGTGCGCGCGGAGGGGTGTCGCCGCGGCGGCTGCCCGACCGGATCGCCGCGGTGCTGGCCCACGAAATCCGTAGTGCCGTGCTGCAGCCAGGCGATTGCCTGCCCTCGGAGAAGCAGCTGTGCGTGCGCTTCGCGGTCAGCCGGACAGTGGTGCGCGAGGCGATCTCGCAGCTCAAGTCGGACGGACTGGTGCGCTCCGAACAGGGTCGCGGCGCGTTCATCGCCGACACCAGCCAAGCTTCGGTGTTCCGCATCTCGCCCGAGTGCTTCGCCAAGCGCAAGGAACTCGGCCAGATCCTCGAGTTGCTGACCAACGTGGCGGCCCAGGCGGCGGCGCTGGCGGCGCAGCGCCGTTCCGCGGAGCAACTGGCGCAGATGAAGCGCACGTTGGCGCGCATGGACGAGGCCCTGGCGGTCGGCGAGGATGCCGCCGAGCGGTGGGTGGAGGCGGAGAACGAACTCTACCACGTGATCGCCGAGGCGTCCGGCAACCCCTACGTCGTCGAGTTCCTCTCGTTCCTGCGCTCGCGGATCGGGGCCAGGCTGCGATCGGTCGTGATCAAGAACGCGCGCGCGGTCGAGGTCAGCACCGCGGTGATGCCGGAACATCGCGCCATCGTCGAGGCCATTCGCAAGCGCGATGTGCAGCGTGCGCAGGATCTGGCCGGCGCACACTTCACCGCCGCCGCCGGACGCCTGGCCGCGCGCGCCGATCTGATCGACGTCCAGACGGCTCCGGCGAGCGGGCGATCCCGCCGCGATCGCCCAGGTCGCAGCCAGGCTGGTCAGGGCGAGCCTAGTGCATGGGCGGCGCGAGCGGCACCATCGGATTGATCGCGTCGTCGATCGCGATGACGCGCTGCGTCTCCAGCATCGCCTGGAACGGACCGCCGGAACGGCTGACCGCGGCCATCGCCAGGGCAACGCTGGTCAGCGCCGATCCCGACCAGACGCGATACACCAGGACGTGGACGTGCCCGCCGGGAATGTCGGCGGTCTTGTCCTCGACGAGCTTCACGTCCGTCCCCGGCTTCGCGGCGTCCGCGACCGCCTTGCGATAGGCGGCCTCGACCGCTTCCGGGTCCGCCTCCCGTGCCCACACGACGCAGGACTCGGGGTCCTCGCGGGTCGCGAGCACGAAATGGCCGGCGGGATCGCGGACCGCCCACGCCCTGCCCGAACCGGGCACGCCGCCGCCCGCGACCGAGCGCATCGTGCCGTCCATGTTCGGCCGTCCCGCGAACACCGCGAGCGCCCGCGGGTTGTCGATCGGCGGCAGGTGCTGGCCGGTTGCCCAGTCCTCGACCTTGTCGAGATGGCCGAATTTGGCCAGGCAGACATCGGTGAAGAGCTTGGCGAACGGCCCCGCGGCATCGTCGGCCGACGCGGCGTTGCCGGCCAGGCCGAGTGCGGCGACGGTGGCGAGGGCGATCCATTTCATGCGGGAGTTCCTTTCATGCTGGGCCACCTCGGGGCGACCCGGTTTGCGGCGGCAGCATCCGGTCGAGCGCGCCGTCGCGCCGGACCACGACGTGCCAGGCGGTGCCGAGCAGGTGCAGGACGATCACCGCATAGACCAGCCATTGCCCCGCCAGATGGACCGCCAGCGCCAGCCGCGACAGCGCGTCGTCCTGCGGCAGGCGCGGCAGATGGAACAGACCGAGATAGTTGACCGCGTGGCCGTCGGTCGAAGACCGGATGTAGCCGCTGATCGGCATGCCCAGCAGCACGAAATACAGCAGCGCGTGGTTGGCCTTTGCCGCCAGGACGGACCAGCGTGGCAGGCCAGGTGCGGCCGGCGGTGCGGGGTGGCGGCTGCGCCAGATCAGCCGTGCCACGGCCAGCAGCAGGATCGTCACGCCGATCGATTTGTGGGCGGTGAAATAGAGCGTCCGCACCGGGATGCCGGGTTTCATCTCGCGCACCTGCCAGGCGATCGGGATGGTCGCCAGCATCAGCAGGGCGGTGATCCAGTGCAGCCACTGCGCCGTGGCCGTGTAGCGCGCCGCCGGCCGGGCGCCGCTCACTTGAAGCCCAGCCTGGCCGGCAGCCACAGCGAGAACCCCGGCACCACGATCAGCAGCAGCAGGCCGAGCAGCAGCACGCTGAGATATTTGAGCATCGGTCCGGCGACGTGCCGCACCTCGGTGCCCGTCATCGCGCAGGTGGCGAACAGGCCGAGGCCGAACGGCGGCGAGAACAGGCCCAACCCCATCGCGATCACCATCACCGTGCCGAAATGCAACTCGCTCACGCCCAGCCCGGTCGCGATCGGCGTCAGCAGCGGCCCCCAGATGATCAGCGCCGGTGCGCCTTCGAGGATCGAGCCGAAGCCGATCATCAGCAGCGCCGCGACGACGATGAACATTCTGGGCCCGTCGCGGTGCCCGAGCGCCAGCAGAGCATCGGCCAGGTACTGGGGGATCTGCTGGATCGTCAGCGCGTAGGAGAACCCCGACGCGGCCGCGACGATGAACAGGATGACCGCCGACATCGACGCCGAGCGCACGAACAGCCGCACGATCGAGCGAAACGTCAGCCGGCGGAACGCGAGGCCGCCGACCACGATCGCATACATCACGGCGAACGACGAAACCTCGGTCGCCGTCGCCACGCCGGAGGTGACGCCGCGCCCGATCATGCCGACCATGACGAGCGCCACCAGCGCACCCGCGATCAGGCGGGGCAGGGGGGTGCGCTCGGGGAACGCCGCCGCCGGGTCGATGCGCCGGCCGAACGCCACCGCCACCGCCGCCAATCCGGCCGCGAGCACCGCCGCCGGCACCAGGCCCGCGACGAACAGGCCGCCGATCGAGACGTTGGCGACGAAGCCGAAGATGATCATGTTGACGCAGGGCGGGATGGTCTCCGCCATGATCGCCGAACTCGCCAGGATGCCGGCGGCCTCGTTCGGATTCTGCCGCGTGCGCTGCACCGCCGGCATGATGATGCCGCCGACCGCCGCGATGTCGGCGAGCTTCGAGCCGGAGATGCCGGAGAAGAACGCGGTCGCCACGATCATGATCAGGTTCAGGCCGCCGCGCGCGCGGCCGAACATGCGCAGCAGCAGCTCGATCAGCCGCGCCGACATGCCGTTGATCTCCATCGCCAGCCCGGCGACGACGAAGAACGGCACCGCCAGCAGCACGAAATGGTCGGTCCCGGCGGTCAGCTGCTGCGCGTACACCGCCATCGGCAGCGAGGGTTCGCACAGGAAATAGAGCGCGGCCGAGAACGCCAGCACGAAGGCGATCGGCACGCCGATCAGCAGGCTCAGCACGAAGCCGCCGACCAGCAGCGCGAACGGCGACAGTTCGGCCGAGGGAACCAGCGCGTTCCAGCCGAAAATCGCCAGCGTGACGGCGGCGGCGCCGGCCAGGGTGGACCAGACGGCCGCGCGCGGTCCGTCCATCGCGTTCACGATCGCGAACGCCGCCATCAGCAGGCTGCCGAGCGTCACGGGATAGATGAAAATCCATTGCGGCATGCCGAACGGTGTCGTCTGGCCCTCGCTGTCGGACAGCAGCGCCAGCGACGAGGCGAACAGCGTCACCGCGACGGCGGCGACGATCCAGGCGGCCAGTCCGATCGCCGCCGGCCGCCAGTGCCGCGGCAGCAGCCCCCGGAATGCATCCAGCGCGGCGTGGCGGTGCCGCCCGAGCGCGGTCGCGGCACCGAAGAACACCAGCAGGACCATCAGCGCGCGGGCCACTTCCTCGGCCCAGTTCAGCGGCTGCAGCAGGAAGTAGCGGAAGATCACCGAGGCGAACACGACGAGGACGTCGATCGCGAGCACCAGCGCAGTGACGTGTTCGACCGCCACGAGCAGCAGCGCGAGCCATCGCCCCCGCTGACCCAGCCCGACGAAAACCGGGGGCAGTTCGCTCGAAGCCGCGGCTTCGGTCATTCCCGGCCCCGGTCCTGCCGGCCGCGCTTCACCCGCGCGCCGCCGCCATTGCGGCGAAGATCGGCTTGGTGGCCGGGTACTGCTCGGCGAACGGCGCGTAGAGCTGCTTCGCCATTGCCTCCTGCATCGCCCTGCGCTCGTCCTGCGGCATCGGCGTGAAGATGATGCCGAAGCCTTTGAGCTTGGCGATCGACTCGGCGGTTTTCTGCGGCGAGACCGCCCGTTCGTCGGCCGTGGCATCGGCGGCGGCCTTGCGGAACGCGGGCAGCGCGTCGGCGGGAATCTTCCGCAGCGCCCGCCGGCTCAGGAACGCTCCCATCGGACTGAACAGATGTTCGGTCAGGAAGCAGTACTTGACGACTTCATAGAGTTTCAGCGCCAGCGTGGTTCCGGGATCGTGCTCGAAGCCATCGACCACGCCGGATTGCAGCGCCGTGTAAAGCTCGTTGACCGGGATCGGCGTCGGGATCGCGCCCATGATCCGGAACGTCTCGATGAAGGCGGGCGCCGGCAGCACGCGCAGCTTCACGCCTTTCAGGTCGGCCAGCTTATGCACCGGCATCTTCGTGTAAACGCTGCGCGCGCCGAAATGGAAGCCCCAGCCGAGCACCGAGACCCCGGTGCGATCCAGCAGCAACTTGTCCAGCGCCTGGCCCCCCGGCCCGTCCATGGCGCGGGCGGCGTGCGCGTAGTTGTCGAACATGTAGCCGAGATCGAGCATGCCGAGTTCGGGCAGCACCGTGGCCCAGATCGACGAGCCGGTGATCATCATGTCGGTCGCGCCGATCTTCACCTGTTCGACCACGTCGGCCTCCTTGCCGAGCTGGCCGTTGGCGAACAGTTGCAGCTCGATGCGATCGCCCAGGGCGTCCTTCAGGTGGCCCGCGAAGCTCTTGTACCAGACGTAATGGCTGGCGCTGTCGTCGGCGGGGTCCGACATCGACACGCGCAGCGTCGCCGCGGCGGCGGCGCGGCCGGCGCGCGGCAGGGAGGACGCCAGGCCGATCGCCGAAGCGGCGAGCATGGCGCGGCGGCGCGAGACCTCGATCATGGGCGTCCTCCTGTTGGTTGTCCCGTCCGACCGCGCGGCCACATGTCAGACAGGTTGCCGGCAGTATGCTGCGAGCGGTCCGCGCTGACAACTACTCCTTGACTGCTCCGGTCAGGCTCGACACGTAATGCTCGACGAAGAACGAGTAGAGCAGCACCACCGGCACCGAACCGATCAGGGCGGCGGCCATCAGCGATCCCCAGTGATAGACGTCGCCTTCGACCAGCTCGGTGATGGCGCCGACCGGGATGGTCTTGTTCTCGGACGACGAGATGAAGGTCAGCGCATAGATGAACTCGTTCCAGGACAGGGTGAAGGCGAAGATGCCCGCCGAGATCAGCCCCGGCAGCGCCAGCGGCAGGATGATCAGGCGCAGGATCTGCAACCGCGAAGCCCCGTCGATCAGCGCGCATTCCTCGAGCTCGAACGGGATGGTGCGGAAATAGCCCATCAGCAGCCATGTGCAGAACGGCACCAGGAAGGTCGGATAGGTGAGGATCAGCGCCCAGTCGCTGTCGAACAGGCCAAGATCGAAGACGACCGTGGCGAGCGGGATGAACAGGATGCTCGGCGGCACCAGGTAGGCGAGGAAGATCGCCAGGCCGATGAACCGGGCGCCGCGGAAGCGCAGCCGCTCGATGGCGTAGGCGGCACAGACGCTGGCGAACAGCGACAGGAAGGTGGCGGAGACGGAAATGACGATCGTGTTCACCGCCCAGTTGGGGAAATCGGTCTCGAACAGCAGTTTGCGGACGTGCTCGAGCGTCGGATGGGCGACCCACAGCGGATTGAAGCGGCCGTAGTCGTACATCTCGTTGTCCGGCTTGAACGTGGTCGTCGCCATCCAATAGAACGGGAACAGCAGGACGAGCAGGATCAGTCCGAGCGGCAGGTAGAGCGTCACCATCCGCCGCCGCTGCGTCTCGAGATAGGACATGTCCTCGTCGTCGGTGTTGCGCGCGGCCATGGTTCAGACCCGGCTGCCGTGCTGCCAGCGGCGTCGCTGCAGCCCGAAATAACTGAACAGGATGGCCGCCAGCAGGAACGGGATCATGGCGTCCGAGATCGCCGCACCCTCGCCGAGATGCCCGCCGGTGATCGCCCGCTGGTACGACAGCGTCGCCATCAGATGGGTCGCGTTCATCGGCCCGCCGCCGGTCAGCACGTAGATGAGCTGGAAGTCGGTGAACGTCATCAGCACCGAGAACGTCATCACCACGGAGATGATCGGCGTCAGCAAGGGAAACGTGATGTGGCGGAAGCGCTGCCACGGCGTGGCGCCGTCGATGATCGCCGCCTCGTAGAGCGATGGCGCGATGGTTTGCAGGCCGGCCAGCAGCGTGATCGCGACGAACGGGATGCCGCGCCACACATTCACCGCCACCACCGACCAGCGGGCGTGCCACGGCTGGCCGAGGAAGTCGATGTAGTCGTGAATCAGCCCCAGCCTGACCAGCGCCCAGGAGATGATCGAGAATTGCGGGTCGAAGATCCACCAGAAGGCGATGGCCGACAGCACGGTCGGCACCACGAACGGCAGCAGCACGATCGCGCGCAGCAGCGATTTGAAGCGCAGACGCCGGTTGAGCAGCATCGCCAGATAGAGTCCCAGGGCGAACTTGATGATGCTCGCCGTCACCGTGTAGAAGATCGTGTTGAACACGGCGAGCCGGAACACCGGGTCGTTCGCCAGCGAGACGAAGTTGGCCAGGCCGACGAAATGCCCCGGCTCGCCGATGAGCCGGCTGGTCAATCCGAGCCACAGGCCGAGCGCCAGCGGATAAGCCAGGAACACCAGCAGCAGCGCGGCGGCCGGCAGCATGAACACGGCGCCGAGCAGATTGCGGTCGTCGGTGAGACGCGCCGCCGTCAGCCGCTGGCGCAGCGACAACGCCGCCGTCTGCGCGTCGCGTCGCGCGATGCCGCTCACTCTTCCCCGGCTCTGATCGCGCGGCCGGCGAGCGGCGCCAGCGGTCTAGACTTCATAATACCGCTTGGCACGAGCGGCGGCGCGCCGCGCCGCGACTTTCGGGGACTGGTTGCCGGTGCACGCCTCGGCGAACATGTCCACGACCACGAAGTCGCCCATCACCGCCGCGGAGGCATAGCCCAGCGAGCCGGCATAGCCGTTGTCCAGACTGAACTTCAGCACGTCGCGGAACGGCGTGACTTTCGGATCGGCGGTCCACACCGGATTGTCGTTCCACGCCGGCAGCGGCGGCGCCATGTAGCCGTTCGATTGCGTTTCCCAGTAGTCCACCTGCGGCTTTTCCCACATGAAGCGCAAATAGTCCTTCACCGCGTTCGGGTATTTCGAATACGCGTAGGCGTAGGTGCTGAGGACGTTCTGCTGCTCGGTGGGATGGCCGGCCGGGCCGATCGGCATGTTGGCGTGGTCCATGTCGGCGGCGATCGCCCGCAGCTTCGGGTCGGGCGAGTTCTTCGCCACCGTGTAGATCGAGATGCCGTTGAACGTCAGGCCGATCTGGCCGGCCAGGAACGCCTTGTTGTTGCTGGGGTCGAGCCATGACAGCACGCCCTCGATATAGGTGGCGTAAAGCTGCTTGGCGTATTCGAGCGCCGCCACCGTTTCCGGCGAGTCGAGCACCACCACGTTCTTCTCGTTGACCACCTTGCCGCCGTGCGCCCACAGCAGCCACTGCGTCCAGCCGTTGGCGTCGCCGGTGGCATGGCCGAGCGCGAAGCCGGGGGGCTTGCCCGCCTGCTTCATGCCCTGGCAAAGCTTGAGATAGCCCGCCAGGTCCTTCGGGAACTCCTCGAACCCGGCGGCGCGCATCGTGCTGATCCGATAGTTCATGGCGCCGGCGGTCGCGCCCTGGCACAGCGCGATCGCACGCTGTCCGCGGTACATGTAGTCCTTCGCCACCGGATACCAGCCGCCGTATTTGGCGCCGAGATATTCGGCCAAGTCGGTCAGATCGATCAGCTTGTCGGGAAATTTGAACGGATCGTCGAGCGTGCCCATGATGATGTCGGGGCCGCTGCCGATATTGGCCGCCACCGCCGCCTTCGGGCGGATGTCCTCCCAGCTTTCCGCGTCGACGCGGACCTTGACGCCGGTCATCTGGGAATACTTCTTCGTGTTCGCCATGAAGCTGTCGAACTCGGCCTGGATGAACTGCTTCCACCGCAGGACGCGGATCGACGCGCCCTTCTCCGGCCCGGGACCGCTCCAGGTGGCGGCCGCCTGGGCGGGCCCGCTGCCGAGCAGGTTCATGCCCGCGGCCGCCGCCGCGCCGACCCGCAACACGTTCCGTCTGGTGACGTCGCTCATCGCAATCCTCCGTTCCTGCCGCGGGACCGTTCGGCCTGGCCCGCGACTGCGCCTCAGTTGATCGACTTGCCGCTTTGGGCATCAAACAGGTGCGTCGCTCCCTCGCGCGGATGCACGAACACCGTCTCGCCGGCACGAATGCCGTATTGCTGGTCGAACACCGCGCAAACCGCCACGCCGGCCGCCTGGCCATAGACGAAGGTCGCGGCGCCGGTCGGCTCGACGACGTTCACCTGCAGCGTCAGCCCGCCCTGCGGCAGAATCTCGAAGCGCTCGGGCCGCACGCCCCAGGTGACGGCCTGCCCGTCCGGCGCGGCGGCATGGGCGGAAGCCGGCAGACGCGTGCCGTCCGCGGCCTCGAACCACGCCTCGCCATCCGCACGCCGCAGCCTGCCGTTGACGAAGTTCATCGACGGCGAGCCGATGAAGCCGGCGACAAACATATTGGCGGGATGGTTATAGACATCGAGCGGCGCCCCGATCTGCTCGACATAGCCGTCGCGCATCACGACGATGCGGTCGGCCATGGTCATCGCCTCGATCTGGTCGTGCGTGACATAGACGGCGGTGGTGCGCCCGCGCTGATGCAGCGCCTTGATCTCGGTGCGCATCTGCACGCGCAGCTTGGCGTCGAGATTCGACAGCGGCTCGTCGAACAGGAACACCTGCGGCGCGCGAACGATGGCGCGGCCCATGGCGACCCGCTGGCGCTGGCCGCCCGAAAGCTGTCGCGGATAGCGTTCGAGGTAGTCGGCGAGGCCGAGGATTTCCGCCGCCTCGCCGACCCGCCCGGCCACCGTCCGGGCATCGGACTTGCGCAGCATGAGGCTGAACCCGAGGTTGTCGCGCACCGTCATGTGCGGATAGAGCGCGTAGTTCTGGAACACCATCGCCACGTCGCGCTCCTTCGGCGGCAGACGGTTGACCACGCGCCCGTTGATGGCGATTTCGCCGGCGGAGATGTGTTCGAGCCCGGCGATCATGCGCAACAGGGTGGACTTGCCGCAGCCCGACGGACCGACCAGCACCACGAACTCCTCGTCAGCGATGTCGACATCGACGCCGTGAATGACTTCGACAGCCCCAAACGACTTGCGCACATCGCGCAGCGCGACCGACGCCATTCCTTCTCCTCCCCGCGGGGCCGCACGGACCGGTCGATCCCCGGCAGTTTGTCTCGCGGTCACCCGCGATCCTGCGGCGAGCGCCCGATTCACGTAGCGCGGCGCCGCCTCGCACGTCCGCGCCGAGATGTCCGCACAACAAAGCCCGTCGGAACCATAGATCGGGGCCGCGACGCCTGTCCAGACAGTTGTCAGACAGGTTTTCGGCGCGGCCGAGCCTGGCCTGGTGCTGCCGCCTCGCCACCGCGGCGGCACTGGCGCGGTCGGGTCGGATCGTGGTCTGCTGCCACCGGCGGCCCACAAGGGCCGGCCTCGCGGGAGGGGCGCGCTCATGGAACGATATGACGTGATCGTCGTCGGTGCCGGGTCGAGCGGCGGGGTCGCGGCTGCACGCCTGTCGGAGGATGCGGCGCGGCGCGTGCTGCTGCTGGAGGCGGGACCGGATTTCCCGCAAGAGGAGGCGGTGCCGCCGCTGTTCACCGTCAGCGGCGAGCACAGCTGGCGGACCGCCGGGATTCCCGAGTTCGACTGGGGGTTTGGCAACACCGACGGCGCCGGCACGCTCGCCGGGCGCCGCCTGCTGCTGCCGCGCGGGCGTCTGGTCGGCGGCACCTCGATGATCAACGCCACCATCGCCGCCCGCGGCGCCCCGTTCGACTTCGACCGCTGGGCCGGCATGGGCAACCCCGGATGGGCCTGGGAGAATGTCCGGCCGCTGTTCATCGCCATCGAGACCGATCGCGATTTCGGCGACCGTCCCGATCACGGGCGCGACGGGCCGATCGTCATTCAGCGTTATCGGCCCGGCGAGCTGGGCGCCGGTGAACCGCGCCATGTACGACGCCTGCGTGGAACTCGGCGTGCGCGAGGCGCCCGATCTCAACGCCGTCGATGCCAATGCCGGCGTGATCGGGCCGATCCCGCACAACCGCTTCAAGGAAGTGCGGTTGGGCACGCTGGTCACCTACCTGCGCGCCGCGCGCCCGCGCCGCAACCTCGCCATTCTGCGGCGGCGCGCACGTCGATCGGATCATGCTGGCGGGACGCCGGGCCGAAGGCGTCGCCTATATCGACCACACGGGCCGCCAGGCGAGGGCCTATGCCGACCAGGTCGTCCTCAGCGCCGGCGTCTATAACAGCCCCGCGATCCTGCAACGTTCCGGCATCGGCCCGGCCGAGTGGCTGCGCCCGCTCGGCATCGCAGTGGCCGCGGACCTCCCAGCCGGCCGCAACCTGCTCGATCATCCCGGCTTCGGCATGCAGTTCCGCGCCCGCGGGCTGGGCGTCGTGACCGGCCGCCTGTTCGCCGCCAACGTGCGCGGCCCGGCGAACGCCGACGGCGAGCCGGAATGGCAGACCCATCCCGTGCCGATCGACGAGGAAGAAGACATCGCCGGCTTCTGGACCTACCTCACGCGCCAGGAGGCGCAGGGCGACGTGCGCATCCGCAGCACCGACCCGCTGGCGCCGCCGCTGATCGACCATCGCTACAACACGCGCCAGCGCGACCGCGAGCGTTTCGCCGCGGCGCGCGCGTTCTTCCAGGCGATGCTGGCGACGTCCACGTTTCGCCGGCTCGGGGCGACGTGGCTGGGCGACATCGACAAGCCGATCGCGCAGGCGCTTGCCGAGGGCATGGGGCCGGCCCACCATCAGGCCGGCACGGCGCGGATGGGGCCGGCGGGCGATCGCGCGGCCGTGGTCGGCCCCGATCTTCTCGTCCACGGCTTCGACAATCTGCGCGTCGCCGACACCAGCATCTATCCCGACAACGTCATGCACAACACCAACCTGACCGCCATGGTGGTCGGCGAGAGGGCGGCGCGCTTGGTCGCGCGCTGAGGCGATCAGGTCGTGCCGCAGTGTGAAAAACGACGCTGCCCGGTAGTGTCTCGCTTTGAAGGCTGCCATGACAACAAGCCCTCTCTCCCCGCTCTTCGCGGGGGGAGAGGGAATGAACCATCACTGCCCACGGCCCGGCCGGCTTGCCCAGCCCCTGGGGGTCGTGTTAGTATCGCTGTCATGCCGCCCGCCGCGTCCCCCGCCCTGGCCGACCGTTTTGCCCTTCTTGTCGAGGGGCTGCGCCGCGCCCTCGCCGCCCGCGGCGTGGGCCTGGGTCTCGCCCTGCCGCTGATGCTGCTGCTCTGGTCGCGGCTGCGCCGCACCGCGGAGCGGTTCGCCCGCCTCGCCGCAAAGGTCCGTGCCGGCACGCTGCCGCCGCCGCGCCGCCGCCTCCGCTCCCCGCGCCCGGCCCGGCCCCAGCCGCTGCGGCTGCCGCGCGGCTTCGCCTGGCTGCTGCGCCGGCTGCCGCAGGCCGCCTCCGCCGCCTCGCAGTTGCAGCACCTGCTCGCCGATCCGGCGATGGCCGACCTGCTCGCCGCCGCACCCCAGGCCGGGCGGCTGCTGCGCCCGCTCTGCCAAATGCTGGGCGTCCGCCCGCCGCCGGCCCGGAGCCTGTCCTCGGGCCGGAAGCAGGCCGGTCCCGTGGGCCCTCCGCCGCCGGTCCGGCCGGCGGCCCCGTCCCGCCCGGCCTGCCGTCCCCGGCCGCCGCCGCGCGCGCGGCCCCGCGTCCTCTCCCCGCCCGTCCCCGGCATCCCGCCCGTTCCGGCGTGACCGCGCGGCGCCCCCGCACGCCCACAATGTTCCGACATAGAAACATACCAGCCTGCGCAGGGGGAGCAGGCGTTTTGCGGTCGTTCGCGTTGAAACGGCGTCACTGCCGGCGGTCAGGCGTCCTTGAACACCAGGTGCTGCTCGCGGTTGCGGGCGATGAAGTCCCAGTCGTACTGCACGCCGAGTCCCGGCCCGTCCGGCACCGCGACGCAGCCGTCGGCCCCGACCGCGTCCGGCTGGTCGGAATAGCCGCAGGCGTACACTGGCGGCACCACGTTGGGCATGCCGGGACCGATCAGCGCCATCTCGTAGAAATGCGTGTTCGGCGTCGCCGCCATGACGGCGCGGTGCGCCGGGCCGCAGGCGTGGTATTGCAGGTCGAGGCCGAGCGACTGGCAGAACGCGGCGATCTTCATGGCACCGGTGATGCCCATGTCGTATTCCGGATCGGCGTGGATCATGTCGCCGCCGCCCGCCAGCACGAACGCGGCCTTGCTCTCGATGCCGCGCACGTGTTCGCACACCAGCAGCGGCGTGCGCAGGCGTTCGCGCAGGCGCTTGTGCCCCTCGGGGGCGATGCCGGAATCGCGGTACGGGTCCTCGAACCAGAAGAACTCCGCCTCGTCGCACGCGCGTCCGACCGCCAGCGCGTCCATCCAGGTGCGCAGCTCGCAGGCCGGGTCGAGCATCAGCGGAAAACCGTCGCCGACCGCGCGGCGCACGGCGCGGATCGTCGCGATCTCGCGTGCGATGTCGCCGTTGTGCCAGCCGTGGATCTTGAACCCGGCGAAACCCTGCGCGCGGCAGGCGGCGGCATAGTCGGCGAACGCGGTGGGCGAATCGAGGCCGCCCGGTTCGTCCTGTCCGTGATACGTGCTGGCATAGGTCGGCAGGCGGGTGCGGAAGCCGCCGAGCAGGCGCGCCACCGACACCGACCGCCGCTGCCCCGCGAGGTCCCATAGCGCGATGTCGAGCGGCCCGTGGCCCATGTGGTCGTAGGCGCGCACTTCGCGCTTCATGTCCTGCCAGATCGCCTCCCGCGCATCGGGGTCGCGGCCCGGCAGATGCGGCGCCAGCATGGCCGCCTGCGCGAACGAGGACGGCGTGCCGACCCAGTGCGTGACGTATTCGCCGCGCGCGCCGTCCCGCGTCTCGATCCGCACCGCCCAGCGGCGCGCCGGCATGTGGCCGCCGGCCTGCGCGATCAGGTTGCCCACTCCCGCCGCTCCGTGCGCGGGCAGCCCGAGGCCCGGTACATCGAAGCGGAACATCGACAGTTCGACGCGAGCGATCTTATCCATGACTCTTCTCCCCTGCGCCGCGAAGCGACGCTGCCTCGTTACCTGCGTTCCATTGCGTCAAGTGTCGAGCGATGCACGTTCTGCATGTGCGTGCGCATCGCGCCCGCTGCCGCCTCGCCGTCGCGCGCCGCGAGGGCCGCGACGATGCGTTCGTGGTCGGCGAGCGACTGGCCCAGCACGCCCGGCGTCTCCGATGCGATGCGGCGATACTCCATGCCCAGCACATACAGCGAATGCGAGATGCGTTGCAGGAACGGGTTGTCCGCGCCGGCCGCGACGGTGCGGTGGAACTCGGCGTCGGAGACGCGGAACGCCAGCGGGTCGGCGAGCAGGCCGCGCTGCACGTCCAGCATTTCGCGCAGGCGCTGCAATTCCGTCGCGGCAATCGCCGCCGCCGCCATCCGGGCGATCTCGCCGTCGATCATCAGTCGCGCCTGATAAAGTGCCGGCGCGTTCTGCGGGTTCAGCGTGATGAGCAGTTGCAGCGGGCCGAGCAGATCCGCCGGGTCGAGCGAGGAGACATAGACGCCCGACCCCTGCCGCGGCTTCAGCACGCCGAGGATCTGCAGGCCGCGCAGCGCCTCGCGCACGCTCGGCCGGCTCACTTGCAGCAGCGCCGCCAGTTCGCGCTCCGGCGGCAGCACGTCGCCCGGCTTGAGGTTGCGGGTGCGGACGAGATCGAGCAGGCGCCGCGCCACCTGCTCGGCCAGCGAGAAGCGTTCGATCGGGGCGTAGGCGTCCGCCGCGTCCATCTCAGTCGCCGAACGCCTGCGTGCGCACGCGATCGAGGCTGACCGCGAGCACCAGCACGATGCCGCGCGTCACGTCCTGCCAGAAACTCGACACGTCGAGCAGCGTCAGCCCGTTGGCGAGCGTGCCCAGGATCAACACCGCGAGCAGCGTGCCCCAGACGCTGCCGCGTCCGCCATAGAGCGAGGTGCCGCCGAGGATGATCGCCGCAATCACCGTCAGCAGATGCTGCGAGGCCGCGTTCGGCGCCGCCGCCCCCAGCATCGCCGCGAGCACGGTGCCGGCGACGGCGCCGGAGAGTGCGGAGACGACGTAAAGCGTCATCACCACGCGATCGACCGGCACGCCGATCAGCCGCGCGGCGTCCGGATTGCCGCCCGCGGCATAGACGTAGCGCCCGAATCGGGTGCGCCGCAGCACCAGCCACAGCACCGCAAACGTCAGCAGCATCAGGATCAGCGGCACCGGCACGCGAAAGATGCGCCCCGACCCGACCCAGTTGAATCCCGGCACCATCATCGGCCGCGTCAGTCCGCCGGTCAGCACCAGCGCCACTCCGGAGACGACGCTCATCATGCCGAGCGTCACGATCAGCGGATTGAGCCGCAGCCGCGTCGCCAGCAGGCCGTTGCAAAAGCCGATGGCCGCGGCGAGCAGCATCGCGATCAGCACCGCCGGCCAGATGCCGGCGCCGCTTGCATGCGCCAGCGAGATGATCACGCCCGACAGGCCGGCGACCGCTGCCACCGAGAGATCAAGCCCGCCGGCGATGATGAGCGGCGTGCCGGTCGCCGCCATCAGCCCCATGAAGGCGACGTTCGAGCCGATCGAGAGCATGTTGCGGATGCTGAGGAAGAACGGCGACAGCACCGAGAACACCACGCCGAGCACGATATAGAACGCGAACAGCACGGCGACGCCGGACCACGACTTGCCCATCAACGCGGCGATCGGACGGGGTGCGGCGACGCTGCTGCTCATCTCAGGCCGCCGCGAAGCCGGGGTCGTTGGCGGTTGCCGCCAGCAGCGTCGCCGGCTTCGTGCCGCGCGGGAATTCGCCCATCAGCCGGCCGCGGTCCAGCACCAGCACGCGGTCCGACAACCCCGCGACCTCCTCGACATCCGACGACAGCACCAGCGCCGCGAACCCTTGCGCGGCTAGGTCGCGCAGCCGCGCGTAGATGTCGCGTCGCGCGCCGACATCGACGCCGCGCGTCGGCTCCTCCAGGATCAGCAGGCGAACGCCCTCGACCAGCCAGCGCGCCAGACACACTTTCTGCTGATTGCCGCCGGAGAGTGTGCGCAGCATCTGCTCCGGTCCGCGGGCGCGGATGCCGAGCGCCTGGATCGCCCGCGCCGCGTGTGCCGATTCGGCGGCGCGCGAGACGAACGGGCCGCGCAAGAAGCGCTCCTCGAACGGCAGTGCCAGATTCTCGCGCAGCGAGAGTTCGGCGATGATGCCTTCCTTCTTGCGTTCCGCGGCGACGAAGCCGATGCCGGCGCGCTTGCCATCGATGGCGCTGCGCGGCCGGTAGTCGAGCCCGCCCAGCCGCACCCGCCCGGCGCCGAGCTTGCCGAGCGCGCCATAGACCGCACGGCCCAGCACCTCGACGCCCGAGCCGACCAGCCCGAACACGCCGAGGATTTCGCCGGCATGCAGCGTGAAGCCGATATCGGCGAGGCGGCCGGGCACGGACAGCGCCTGTACCTGCAACACCTCGGCGCCGGGCGCGGCCGTGCTTGCCGGCGCGTGCATCTCGCCGAGCGTGCCGCCCAGCATCGCCGCCAGCACGTCGGCGCGCGCCGCCGCGCGCGTGCGGAACGTGCCGGCGTTGCGGCCGTCGCGCAGCACCACGATGCGGTCGCTGATCTCGAACACTTCCGCCAGATAGTGCGAAATGTAGATTACGGCGACGCCGCGCGCCTGCAGCCGGCGGATCAGCCGAAAAATCAGCCGCGCTTCCTGCTCGGTCAGCGAGGCGGTCGGTTCGTCCATGATCAGCAGCCGCGCTTCGCCCGCCAGTGCGCGCGCGATCTCGACGATGCGCTGCTCGGCGACCGGCAGCCGCCGCACCGGCGCCGTCGGGTCGATGCTGCCAAAGCCCAGTTGCTCCAGCAGCGCGCGCGATTGCCGCCGCATGGCGCCGTCATCGACGCCCGGCAGCAGCCCGCGCCGCATCGGCAGGTCGCCCAGAAAAATATTCTCGGCGACCGTCATGTCCGGCATGACCGAGATTTCCTGCGGCAGCATGCGCACGCCCGCGGCGACCGAGCGCGCCGGCGTCGCCGTGTCCGCCGCGGTGCCGTCGATGCGGATGCTGCCGGCATCGCGCGGGTAGAGGCCGGCGAGGATTTTCATCAGCGTCGATTTGCCGGCGCCGTTGGCCCCGAGCAGCGCCACCACCTCGCCCGGCTCGACCACGAGATCGACACCGGAGAGCACGGAGATTCCGCCGAACGATTTGCCGATGCCGGTCATCTGCAGACGGGGCGGCGCGGCCTGCACTCCGGTGTCCGCGCTGGTCACGCCTGACCTCGCTCAGTCCGACGGAATCAGGTTCTCGAACCCCTTCAGCGCCGGGTCGCTGCGCAGCGACGCGAGATGCTTAGCGAACGAAGCGGCCGGGAATTTGTAGTCGATCTCGGCCACCTTCGCGCAGGGCTGGTCGGGATAGAACTTGCACAGCGTGTCTTTCGTGACCATCACGTGATGCACGAGCACGCTGGGCGGCGTCGGCTTGCCGGCGAGCTGCATCAGCGCGAGCGGGATCAGGTAGTTGCCGTAGCGCTCCGGGAAATACCCGACCGAGGCGATGAAGGCCGGCTCGGCGGCGAGCGCCGCACCCTCGTCGGCGCCCATGCCGACGGCGATCAGGTCGCCCTCGCGCCCCGCCTGCTTGGTCGCGCGCACCATGCCGATCACTGACTGGTCGTTGATCGCCGTCACCATGATCGGCACGCCCGCCGGAATCCGCGGCAGCACGTTCGTCATCTGGGTAAAGCTCTCTTCGAGCGTGTTCTTGGTGTCGATCTTGATGAGATGGTCGGCGGGGAAGCCGCCGGCTTCCGCCATGAAGCCGGCGATCTGTCCGCCGGTGCGCATCGCCGGGATCGCGCCCGATTGCGGCAGGGCGCCCACGACGAAGTAGCCGGCCCGCACCTTCTCTGCACCGAATTTTGCGGTCGCAGCCTGCGCGAGATAGGAACCGCCCATGAAGCCGGAGCGCGGGTTGTTGGCGCCGAAGAAGGTGGCGCCGGGCATCGGGATGTCGATCGCCGTCACCTTCGTGTCGGCGTCCTTCATCTTGGCCATGATCGCCGCGCCGAAATTGGCGTCGGTCTGGAACTCGATGACGTAATCGACGCCGCGCTCCAGAAAACTCTCGGCATTGTTGAGCGCGGTCGCGCCGTCGAGCCGGTTGTCGGCCACCACGAGTTCGATGCCGGCGGCTTTGGCGTTGGCGACGATGCCGTTCTCGACCTTGATGCAGAAGGCGATGTCGCGCTGCAGATTGGCGAAGCCGAAGGTGTAGGTGCTGCCGTGATGCGGCTTCGTCACCCGCATCGCGTCGGCGACCATCGCCTTGAGCGCATCGGCCGGCAGCATGGCGCCGTCGAAGGTCGCCGGGTCGAAGCCGTGGAACGGCTCGGCGAAAGCGCGGAACGGCCAGAGCGCCGCCGCACCCGACAGCCCGAGCCCGGCCAGAATCATCCTGCGGCTGCATGCGATCGGCATGGTTCCTCCCCTCCGGCCGAATTGGCCAGACCAATTGCTTGGTCGCCAGAGTACGCCACGCACCTGCGGCTTGCCAAGTGGGGATCGCACCGGGATAGGGTGCGAGGCGCGAAGCGGGGAGAGGCGCGATGGCAGCACATATGTGGGTCCTGGAAGTCCGTCCGGGCCATGAAGACGAATACAAGCGCCGGCATGACGCCATCTGGCCGGAGATGCTCGCGGCCCTGCGCGACGCCGGCATCCGCAACTACTCCATCTTCCGCCACGGGCTGCGACTGTTCGGCTATTTCGAGACCGACGACCTGGCGGCGAGCATTGCGGCGCTGCGGCAGAGCGAGGCGAACCGGCGCTGGAGCGAGTGGATGGCGCCGATCATGAAGATCGATCTCGATGCCGCGACCGGATTCCCGTTCCTGCTGCCGCTGCAGTGGCACATCGACTGATTGCCGCTGCGGCGTCCCGGATTGACGGAAAACCTTTTCCGTCCTAAGCAGGCCGGAACAACGGCGGGCGCCGACCCGCCGAATTTTCGGGAGGAGCACGCATGACGCTTGGGCACGCCCTGCGCGGCATCGCCGCGACCGCGGCATTGACGCTGACCGCCTCGTCCGCTTCGCTGGCCGCCGACAATCTGACGATGTGGGTGCGCGCCAGCGGCGCCAACGCCGCGCAGCACCTGATCGATCTCTGGAACACCGGTCACGGCGAAAAAATCGCGCTGACCGTGATCCCGGACAACCAGATGGTCACGAAGCTGGCGACCGGCGTGCAGGCGGGCGACGTGCCGGACATGCTCTCGTTCGATCTCATCTACATGCCCGATTTCATGCGCGCCGGGTTCCTCACCGACATCACCGACGCGATGAAGGCCGATGCCAATTTCGCGAAAGAGGCGCCGGCCTATGTCAAGCTCGCCACCTACAAGGACCGCATCTACGGCGCCGGCTTCACGCCCGACGTGTCGATCCTGATCTACAACAAGGACCTGTTCAAGCGCGCCGGCCTGGACCCCGACCGGCCGCCCCGCTCGCTGCCCGAAATCCATGCCGACGCGAAGAAAATCCGGGCGCTTGCCCCCGACATCTACGGCTTCTATTTCTCCGGTTCCTGCATGGGCTGCAACATTTTTACCACCTCGCCGATGATGGTGGCGTCGGGCGCGCGCATCCTGCCGGCCGGCAGCAGCGACGAACCGCTCGACGGCGCCGGCGTGCCGGACGTGCTCAAAGAGTTCCGCGCGATGTGGACCGAGGGCCTGATCCCGCAGAGCGCGCAGGCGGACAACGGCGCCAACTTCGTCGCCAACTTCAAGACCGGCAAGATCGGCATCCAGGGCGCCGGCGGCTTCCTGATCTCCGACCTCAAGCGCGAGGTGCCGAACCTCGATTTCGGCGTCGCCTTCCTGCCCGGCATGAAGGATGGCGAAGTGTCCGCCTTCGACGGCGGCGACGTGGTGGCGATCCCCAAGGGCAGCAAGCACGCCGCCACCGCGCTGCAGTTCATCCAGTGGGAGCTGACGGACGCAGCGCAGCTCGAAGGGCTGGCGAAGAACAACATCCTGCCGTCACGCACGGACCTTGCCGACAACAAGTATTTTCAGGCCGATCCGCGCCTGGTCACGACGGCGAAGGCGCTCGCGATCGGCTACGTGCCGTGGGTGTTCCACTTCAACGAGATGGTCAACAGCGACGCGAGCCCCTGGATCCAGATGATCGAGGCCGCGGTGTTCGGCGGCAACGTCGATGCCGCGGTGGCGAACGCGAAGCAGCAGATGAAGGCGATCGCGAGCGAGTGACGCTGATGCGGCCGGCGCGCGGCAGGGCGGCGGGACTGCTCTACGTCGCGCCGGCCCTGCTGTTCGTCGCCGCCTTCGTGCTGTATCCGCTGGCGCGGCTGATCGCGCTGTCGCTGAGCAGCCGCTCGCTGTTCGGCGGCAGCCGGTTCATCGGCGCCGCCAACTATACCCGCGCTTTCCACGACCCGACCTTCGGCCATGCGCTGCTGTTCACGGCGAAATACACGCTGTTCATCACGCCGATCCTGATGGCGCTCGGGCTGCTGCTGGCGCTGCTGGCGGCCGAGCCGCATCGCCTCGCCAAGCTCGCGCGCCTGGCGGTGTTCCTGCCGGTCGTGATCGGCCTCGGCAGTTCCAGCCTGCTTTGGTACTGGCTGTTCGACCAGCAGGTCGGGCTGTTCAACCGGCTGCTGCAGGTCCTGCACATCATCCCCCATCCGCTGGTCTGGTTCGTCGATGCCGACCTCGCGCTGTGGGCGGTGATTCTTTCCGTCGTCTGGAAGGTCGTGGGGTTCGGCATGATCCTGCTGCTCGCCGCGATCCAGTCGATCGGCACCGACATCAACGAGGCCGCGCTGATCGACGGTGCCGGATACTGGCAGCGCGTCCGGCGCATCACCCTGCCGCTGGTGTCGCGCACGCTGCTGCTGACGACGCTGGTGAGCGCGATCGGCTCGATGCTCGCCTTCGACCAGTTCTACATCATGACCGCGGGCGGGCCGCAGAGCCAGACCTTCACGGCCGTCTATTGGATCTACCAGAACTCCTTCATCTATTTCAAACAGGGCTACGGCGCCGCGCTGTCGGTGATCCTCATGGCGATCATCCTCGCGGCCGCCACGCTGCACATCGTGCTGACGCGCCGCGGGGCGGCGACGTGAGGCCGCCGCTCGCGCGCGTCGCCATCGGCGTCTCGTTCCCGCCCGGCGGAATGCGGCGGGACGCGGCCGCCGCCCCGGCGGTGCGCGCCCGCACCGTCCTGCAGGCGCGCGCCCGCGCCGCGCGCTGGCTGATCGGTGCGCTCGGCCTGCTGGTGATCGCGCTGATGCTGGGGCCGATCGCCGCGTCGGCGCTCAGCTCGCTGAAAACGCCGGCGGAGGCGGCGGCCTCGCCGCCGCACTTCCTGCCCGCCACGCTCAGCTTCGCCAATTATGCAAAAGTGTTTCATTATCAGGCGGGACTGGCGACCTATCTGTTCAACAGTTTTTCGGTCGCCCTGCTGACCGTCTGCCTCTGCCTGCTGCTCGCCGTGCCCGCCGGTTTCGGGCTGGCGCGCTTTCCGCTCCCGGCCAAGGAGGTCTTGTTCCTGGTGCTGCTGTCCGGGCTGATGATCCCGTACCAGGCCCTGCTCACGCCGCTCGACCTGCAGCTCAGCGAGCTCGGCCTCGCCGACACGCATCTCGGCCTCGCGATCATCCATACGCTGCTGCAGCTGCCGTTCAGCATCTACCTGATGCGCCAGAGTTTCGAGGCGCTGCCGCATGAGCTGGACGATGCCGCGCGGATCGACGGCTGCACCAGCCTGCAGATGCTGCTGCGCGTGCTGCTGCCCGCGGTCACGCCGGCGCTGGTGACGGTCGTGCTGTTCGCGTTCATCACCTCCTGGAACGAGTTCCTCGCCGCCCTGATCCTGATGAGCCGCGAGACGGAGTTCACCGTCCCGGTCATGCTGGTCGGCGTGCGGCAGGGGCATTTCGGGGCGGTGGACTGGGGGGCGCTGCAGGCCGGCGTCGTCGTCTCCATCATTCCCTGCCTGCTGATTTATCTCCTGCTGCAGCGCTACTACGTCTCCGGCCTGCTTGCCGGCGCGGTGAAATGACCGGCGGGGCCGAGCAGCGGCGGCGTGTCCATGCGACCATTCGCGATGTCGCGCGGGTGGCGCAGGTCAGCATCGGGACGGCGTCCAAAGCGCTGAACGGCAACGGTCAGCTGCGCGAGGCGACGCGCGCGAAAGTCGTCGCGGCGGCAACGGAGCTCGGCTTCCGCCCGAACGACCTCGCGCACAGCCTGCATCGCGGCCAGAGTTTTTCCGTCGGCGTGATCTCGAACGACAGTTTCGGGCGCTTCACCATGCCGATCGTCGAGGGGCTGGAGGAGTGCCTGGCGAACCACCGCATCTCGGTCTTCATGTGCAACGCCACCGACGACCCGGAGCGCGAGGCGCGGCACGTTGCCGCGCTGCTCGGCAAGCGCGTCGATGGCATCGTGGTGACCGCGCGCCGCGCCGACCGGCGCGCGCGTCTGCGTCTGGCCGCGCCCGGCGTGCCGGTGATCTACGTGTTCTCGCAGACCGACGACCCCGACGCGCCGTGCCTGCTGCCCGACGACCAGGGTGGCGCGGCGCTCGCCACCAGCCACCTGATCGGCCTCGGCCGCCGGCGGATCGCGCACGTCACCGGGCCTGAACGGTTCGAGGCGGTGCGCCTGCGCCGCGACGGCTACGTGTCCGCGCTGGCAGCGGCCGGGCTGGCGGCGCCTGCCGCGCACTACCTGCCCGGCGAGTGGTCGGAGGCCTGGGGTCGCGCCGCTGCGGCGCGGCTGTTCGGCGGCCCGGTTGCGTCGCCGGACGCCATCTTCTGCGGCAATGACCAGATCGCGCGCGGCGTTGCGGACGCGCTGCGCGAGGCCGGCGTTGCGGTGCCGCAGGCGGTCGCCATCGTCGGCTTCGACAACTGGGAAATCGTTGCCGCCGCGACGCGCCCGGCGCTGACCAGCATCGACATGAACCTGAGCGGGCTGGGGCGGGAGGCCGGGCAGCGCCTCGTAAACATGATCGCGGGCGAGCGGGTCAGCGGCGTGCGGCGCCTTGCCTGCCGCCTGGTCGTTCGCGATTCCTGCGGCTCCGGCCGCGCGCTCCAGCAAGGAAAGCCAGATGCGGAACTACGTTTCGGTCCCCTTCACCGCGGTCAGCATTGAAGGCGCGTTCTGGCGCGAGCGGCTCGACACCGTCCTGACACGGACGATCCCGAGCCAGCACGAGCAGCTGGACCGCCACGGCCTGCTGGACTCGCTGACCATCCCGCAGCCGCCGCCGCCGCTGCGCATCCCGGTCGGACAGCACGGCATCACCACGCAGATTTTCTGGGACTCCGATGTCGGCAAATGGATCGAAGCGGCGAGCTACGCGCTCGCCCATCGCCGCGACGCGACGGTCGAGGCGCAGATCGAAGCGATCACCGACCGGCTCGCCAGGGCGCAGCTGCAGGACGGCTATCTGAACTGCTGGTACATCGGCCGCGACCTCGACCGGTCGCTGGAGCAATCTGCGGGACTGTCACGAACTCTATTGCGCCGGCCATCTGCTGGAGGGCGCCATCGCCTACTACCAGGCGACCGGACGGCGCCGGCTGCTCGACGTGCTGTGCCGCTACGTCGATCACATCGCGCGCATTTTCGGCCCGCTGCCCGGCCAGAAGCGCGGCTACTGCGGGCATCCGGAAATCGAGCTGGCGCTGGTCAAGCTGTTCCACGTCACGCGGGATCGCCGGCATCTCGACCTTGCCGCGTATTTCATCGACGAGCGCGGTCGCCAGAAGCCGCACTACTTCGATGTCGAGGCCGTCGCGCGCGGCGACGATCCGAGGGCTTACTGGTTCGCCAGCTACGAATACAACCAGTCGCACAAGCCGGTCCGCGAGCAGGACAAGGCGGTCGGCCATGCCGTGCGCGCGATGTACATGTATGCCGCGATGGCCGACCTTGCCGCCGAGTTCGGCGACGAATCGCTCCGCCGCGCCTGCGAGGTGCTGTGGCGCGATGTCACCGGCAAGCGGATGTACGTCACCGCCGGCCTCGGCCCCGCGGCGTCCAACGAGGGGTTCACGCAGGATTACGACCTGCCGAACGACACCGCCTATGCCGAGACCTGCGCCTCCGTGGCGCTCGCCTTCTGGGCGCGCCGGATGCTGGACCTGGCGTGCGAGGGCGAATACGCCGACGTGATGGAGCAGGCGCTGTACAACGGCGCGCTCTCCGGCCTGTCGCGCGACGGCACGCATTACTTCTACCAGAATCCGCTGGAGAGCGATGGCAGGCACCAACGCTGGGAGTGGCATCCGTGTCCGTGCTGCACGATGAACGTGGCGCGCCTGATCGCCTCGATCGGCGGCTATTTCTATTCCGCCGGCGGCGACGCGCTGGCCGTTCACCTCTACGGCGGCAACACGGCGCGGCTGACCGTGGCGGGCCAGACCGTGCGCCTGCGCCAGCACGCCGACTATCCGTGGTCCGGCAGCATCCGCATCGAGGTCGAGCCGGAGCGTGAAGCGGAGTTCACGCTGAAGCTGCGCATTCCCGGCTGGGCCCGCAGTCACGATCTGCGCGTGAACGGCGCGCCGCAACCGGGCGTGCCGGCGCACGGCTATCGCGATTTGCGGCGGCGCTGGCGGGCAGGCGATGTGGTGACGCTTGCCCTGCCCATGCCGGTCGAGCGCATCCGCGCGCATCCCGACGTGCGCGCGGATACCGGCCGCGTCTGCCTCAAGCGGGGCCCGCTGGTCTATTGCGTCGAGCAGGTCGACAACCCGGGCGCCCCGATCGGCCGCCTGCATCTGCCGCGCGCGGCGCAGCCGCGTGCGGTCGAGCGGCCCGACCTGTTCGGCGGCACCGTGGTCCTTGAGTCCGACGCCGAACTTGCGTCCATGGACGGGTGGGATGACGTGCTGTATCGGCCCGAGCCGGGCCCGACGCGGCCGGGGACGCTCACCGCGGTCCCATACTACGCCTGGGCGAACCGCGGCCCCAACCGGATGCTGGTATGGCTCCCGGAAGCCGGCGCCGCGCCCGATTAGGCGAACAGCGGCGCCGCTTCGCGCGGGAGCCGACACTGCGGATGGCGGAGCGGCTGCGCGTCACGCGGGGTCAGCCGTCCTCGCCCGCGATCCGCTCCAGGAAACGGTCGATCATCGTATGGTCCGCGCCGGCGCCGAGCATCGCGTCCGCGCGCGTCCACAGCGCCGTCACTTCGTGCGACAGCGGCGCCGCGATGCGCAGATGGCGCGCCAGCTCGTCCGCCGTGCGCAAATCCTTCGCCATCAGCGCCAGCGAAAACCCCGAGGCGTAGCTGCCGCTGATGACGAACGGCTTCAGCTTCACTTCGGTGCTGTTGTTGCGTCCGGTGGAGGCGTTCAGCACGTCGGTCATCAGCGCGGGATCGAGCCCGAACGCCCGCCCGACGCGCAGCGCCTCGCAGGCGGCGAGCAGCCCGGCGGCGGAGACGTAGTTGTTCAGCGCCTTCATCGCGTGGCCGGAGCCGACCGGGCCGGTGGCGAACACCGACTTGCCCATCGCCTCCAATACCGGCCGCACCCGCGCGACCAGCGCCGGTGCGCCGCCGGCCATGATGGCGAGCGAGCCGTCTTTCGCCCGGCGCACGCCGCCGGACACCGGGGCGTCCACCAGTCCGATGTCGTACACCGCCAGCCGCGCCGCCAGATCGCACGTGCCGACCGGCGCGGACGAACTCATGTCGATCGCGAGCGCGCCCGGCGCGAGATGCGTGACGATCGGCGTCGCATCGGCCAGCAGCGCCGCGGCGACCGTCTTGCCGTCGGGGAGCATCGTGATGATCGCCGCGCTGCCTTCGGCGGCTTCGGCGGCGCCGGCGCAGGCGGTGCCGCCGGCGTCGGCGAATGCGGCACGGGCGTTCTCCACCAGATCGAAACCGCATACCTCGAAGCCGGCCAGCACCAGCCGCGTCGCCATCGGCAGCCCCATCATGCCCAGGCCCAGGAACGCGATCCGCGCCGGCGGCGTGATCGCTTGCGCAGGGTCATCCTGCATCGCTGCTCTCCGTGACCGACGGCGGTACGTCGAGGCGGACCGCGATGCCTTGGAGGTCGGGCCGCGGCGCGGGATAGCGTCGCATCACCAGCGGATCGTGGCCGGGGACGATGTGCGCCGGCGACGGCGCGGCGGCCAGCAGGCGATCATAGCTCTCCAGCGTGTCGCCGACGTTGAGGCAGATCGGGAACGGCCTTCCGCTCTCCATGTTCTCGTAGAAATGCGTCGCGTCGGACGCCAGCACGACCGGGCCGCGACGCGTGTTCACGCGCACGAACTGCAGCCCGGCGGAGTGGCCCGGCGCCGGGTGCAGCGTGATGCCGGGCGAAAGCGTCACGACGCCGCCGTACATGCGCACGCGCCCGGCATAGTTGAGGCGCACGATGCCCACCACGTCCTCGGCCTCGAAAGCGTGGCGCAGATGCGCGTGACGCATGTGCCGGCCGACGGCGAAGTGCAGGTCCGCTTCCTGCAAATGGAACGTGGCGGCGGGAAAGCGGTGCAGGTTGCCGACATGGTCGTAGTGCAGATGGGTCAGCACGACATCGCGCACCGTATTGGGATCGACGTCGAGCAGACGCAGCGAGTCCACGGGACAGCGCAAGAACTCCCGCTTGCGCTGCGCCGCCATCGCGGCGGTGAAGCCGGCGTCCACCACCACCGCGCGCTCGGCGCCGCGGATCAGCCAGACGAAGTAGTCCATCGGCATCGGCCCGTCATGCGGGTCGCCGCCGATGAAATGGTCCGCCCGGCGCGCATCGCGGCGCGCATAGCGGATGGCGAACACCTCGTAGTCCGGTTGCGGCTCAGCCATCGCGCATCGCTCCCCCGCCAATGTTCGTCACAGGAATCCGATCGACAGAAACGGCAGCGCGGCGACGATCAGCAGCCCGACCAGCACCGCGCCAAGATACGGCCAGATGCGGCGCATGGCGACATCAGGTGCCACGCCGCCGATGATGCAGGCGGCGTAGTAGCCGATCCCGACCGGTGGGGCGAACAGCCCCAGCCCCATCGCCAGCACCGCCACGATCGCGTAGTGGACCTCGTGGACGCCGATCTGCTGGGCGATCGGGAACAGCAGCGGCGCGAACAGCACCATCGCCGGAATGCCCTCCAGCACGCTGCCCAGCACCACGAAGGCGACGATCGAGGCGAAAAGGAATCCCCAGCGTCCGCCTGGCGCCGTGCCGACCGCCGCCGCCAGCGCCTGCGAAAACCCCGATTGCGTCAATGCCCAGGACATCGCCGAGGCGGCGCCGACGATCAGCAGGATGGCGCCGGAGAGCGAGGCCGTCTGCACCAGCATCGGCCAGGCGCGTCGCCAGTCGAACTGCCGATAGACCAGGATTCCCACGACGAGCGCATAGGCGATGCCGATGGTCGATACCTCGGTCGCGGTGGCGACGCCCTCGACCACGGCGGCGCGCACCAGGAACGGCAGCACCAGCGCGGGCACGGCGACGACGAAGCTGCGCAGCACCTGTGGCAGCGGGGCGCGTCGGACGGCGTGCGTGCGTTCGCGCCCGGCGCGGTGCCAGCACACCACCGCCAGCACCAGCGCGATCACGAGGCCGGGCAGCAGCCCGGCGCTGAACAGGGCCGCGATCGACACGCCGGTGACCGAGCCGATCGCGATCAGCACGATCGAGGGCGGGATGGTCTCGCTCATCGCGCCGGAGGCGGCGAGCAGGGAGATCATTTCTCCCTCGTCGCCGCCGCGGCGCTTCATCTCGGGAAACAGCGCCGGTGCGACCGCCGCCATGTCGGCCGCCTTCGAGCCGGAAATGCCCGACACCAGCAGCATCGCCCCCAGCAGCACGAACGACAGCCCGCCGCGCAGATGGCCGAGCAGGGCGGCCAAAAACGCCACCATCGCGCGCGCCATCCCGGTCATTTCCATGAGCTGACCGAGCAGCACGAACAGCGGCACGGCGAGCAGGATCAGCGAACTCATGCCTTCGTCGAGCCGCCCGATCACCACGGTGAGCGGTGTTGCGCCATCCATGAGCAGGTAGGCGACGGTCGCCAGCCCGAACGCGAACGCGATCGGCACGCCGGCGAACACGCAAGCCGCCAGCAGGAAGACGAAGAACACCACCAGGTTCCAGTTCCCCATCGCCTGCAATGGCGGCGTCGCCAGCCACAGCACCACCGCCAGCGCCGCCAGCCCCGCGGCGACGAAGAACAGGTCGCGCAGCCGCTGGCGCAGCATGCGGGCGGCGCACTCGGCGAGGATCAGCAGGCAGCCGACCGGCATCGCCAGCGCGCGCACCAGGCCCGACCAGCCGAGCGCCGGCGTCAGCACGTCCGCCTGATCGCGGGCGTAGTCGATCGCGGGTTGCAGGACGATGAGCAGGAACAGCGCCGGCGCCGCCACCGCCAGCGCCTCCGCAAGACCCTGCCGGCGCGCGGGCAGGCGGGCGGCGAAAAACGTCAGCCGCATGTGATGCCCGCGGCGCAGCGCCACCGCGCTGCCGAACATGACCAGCCAGAGGAACAGGATGGAGGCGACCTCGTCGCTCCAGACCAGCGGGCGGTCGAACACGAAGCGCGCGATGACGCCCATCAGCAGGATCACCACCTCGGCCAGCACGGCCAGCGCCGCCGGCAACTCGGTCGCCCATGCCAGCCAGCGTTCGACAGGCTTTTGGCCGGCCGCGGAGACAGGCGGAATAATAAAATCGAGTTGCTTTAATAATTCAGGTTGATCCTTCGTTTCCGGCAGGGTCATGCCCGCTGCGCGCCCAGCCATCCGCTGCCGGAAAAGCCGCCGTCCACCGCCAGCACGTGGCCGGTGACGAAGCCGGCCTCGTCCGAGCACAGATACGCAACCGCCGCCGCCACGTCGCTCACCTGGCCGAAGCGGCGCTGCGGGATCAGCCGCAGCCACGCCTCCCGGACGGCGGAAGCGGCCATGTTGGCGAGCAGCGGCGTGTCGATCGGTCCCGGCGCAACCACGTTCACGCGGATGTTGTGCGCCGCCAGATCGACCGCCATCACCTGGCTCAATGTCACGATGCCGCCCTTCGAGGCGCCATAGGCGGTGCGGCCGGCATTGCCGCGCAGGCCGGAGATGCTGCCGATGTTGACGATGGCGCCGCCGCCGCCGCGCGCCATCAGCCGCGCCGCCGCCTGGCCGATGATGAACGTGCCGCGCAGATTTACCGCGATGACCTGGTCGAACACCTCCAGCGGCGTGTCGAGGAACGGGATGTCGCGTCCGATGCCGGCGCTGTTCACCAGCACGTCCAGGCGCCCATGCATCTGCTCGATCTGGCGCAGCAGGGCGGCGGCGGAGGCGGGGTCGGCCACGTCCAGCCGGGCCGTGCCGACCGGAACCGCCGTCAGCGCGTCGGACTCGGCCGCGATGTCGCCGGCGATCACGGTGGCACCTTCCGCCGCCAGCCGCTCCGCAGCCGCCCGGCCGATGCCGGACAGTCCGCCGGTGACCAGCGCCACTTTTCCGCCGAACCGGCCGGGCGAAGCGCCATTCGCTGCCAAGGACATGTCCCACCGCGGCATGTTGCCCCGCAGGTCTAGTTCGCGGCGCTTTTTCGTGTCAATCAACCGAGGCGCCGCACCCGCGCGGCGCCGCAAACCGGAGACGCATCCATGTCCCTGCTCGGCCGTCGCGCGCTCGCCAAGGCGACGCTTGCATCGCTGCCGCTGGCGGCCATCCGCGTCCGGCGCGCGTCGGCGGCAGAATTCCGCTACAAGTTCGCCAACAACCTGCCGATGACGCATCCCTTGAATGTGCGCGCGCGCGAGGCCGCCGCGCGCATCCGGCAAGGCACCGGCGGGCGCGTCGAGATCCGCATCTTTCCCAACAACCAGCTCGGTGCGGATACCGACACGCTCAGCCAGCTGCGGTCCGGGGCGGTGGAATTCTTCACGCTCTCGGGGCTGATCCTGAGCACGCTGGTGCCGCCGGCCGCGATCAACGGCGTCGGCTTCGCGTTCAAGGATTATGCGCAGGTCTGGAGCGCGATGGACGGCACGCTCGGCGGCTTCGTGCGCGCCGAGATCGCCAAGCGCGGCCTGCTGGCGATGGACCGCATCTGGGACAACGGCTTTCGCCAGACCACGACCGGCACGAAGCCGATCGTCACGCCGGCGGATTTCGAGGGCATGAAGCTGCGCGTGCCGGTGGCGCCGCTGTGGACCAGCATGTTCAAGGCCCTCGGCGCCGCGCCGACCAGCATCAACTTCAGCGAGGTCTATTCCGCGTTGCAGACCCATGTCGCCGACGGGCAGGAGAATCCGCTCGCCGTGATTTTTACCGCAAAGCTCTACGAGGTGCAGAAATACTGCAGCCTGACCAACCACATGTGGGACGGGTTCTGGTTCCTGGCCAACCGCCGCGCCTTCGACCGGCTGCCGCACGACGCGCAGGAGGTGGTGGCGCGCGAACTGAACCGCGCGGCGCTCGACGAACGCGCCGACGTGGCCAGGCTGAACGCCGACTTGCAGGGCAAGCTGACGTCGGCCGGCATGCGGTTCAACGCGGTGGACCCGTCCGCCTTCCGCGCGCGGCTGCGGGACGCGGGGTTCTACAAGGAATGGCGCGGGCGCTTCGGCGACCAGGCCTGGAACATGCTGGAGAGCACGGTCGGCGCGCTGTCCTGACCAGCTACACGCCGCCGAGCACCTCGGGGTTGATGACGCGCACTGGCGTGCCGTCGAGGAAGGCCAGCGCGTTCGCCACGCTCTGCGGATAGAACTGCGCCCAGGTTTCGGCGACGCCGTAGCCGAGATGCGGCGTCAGCACGGTGTTCGGCGCTGTGCGCAGCGCATGGTCGGGCGGCAGCGGCTCGCGATCGAACACGTCCAGCGCCGCGACGATGCGACCGGCCTGCACCGCCGCCAGCAGCGCCGCCTCGTCCACCAGCGGACCGCGCGAGGTGTTGACCAGGATCGCGCCGGCCTTCATCTGCGCGATGTCGGACGCGCCGATGATGTCGCGCGTGCGCGCCGACAGCACCAGATGCAGGCTGACCGCGTCGGAGCGTGCCAGCAGCTCCGCCTTGCCGACCAGCTCCGCGCCCGCCTTGGCAGCCGCCTCCGCGGTCAGGTTCTGGCTCCAGGCGAGCACGTGCATGTCCAGCGCGCGTGCGTAGCGCGCCATGCGCGACCCGAGCCGTCCGAGTCCGATGACGCCGAGCGTTTTTCCGGCCAGCGTGATGCCGACCGGCACGCCGTCCTGGAACCGCCCGGCGCGGATGCCGGCGTCGGCGGCAGGGATTGCCCGCGCCGCCGCCAGCAGCAGCCCGAGCGCCAGTTCCGCGGTGGCGGAATCGCCCGCGCCGGTGCCGACGGTGCTGCACACCACGATGCGGCGCGCAGTGCAGGCCGCCACGTCCAGCGAACGATTCTGCGCCCCGGTGATGCCCAACATGCGCAACTTCGGCAGCCGCGCGATCAGCGATGCCGGCAATGGCGTGCGCTCGCGCATCGACAGCACGATCTCGAATTCGGCCAGCCGCGCCGCCGCATCATCTTCGTCGGCGAAGGGCTGGGCAACGAACAAAACCTCGGCGCGCGCCGTCAGCGGCGACCAGTCGGCGCTGCGACGCGCCACGCCCTGCCAGTCGTCCAGCACCGCCACGCGTGTCATGGACTGTTCCTCCGTTGCCGCCGCGGACCCGAACCCTTGTTTACGATGGGCAACGCGGTGTAGGAAGACAAGCGCCAGGAAAGTCGCGTGTGCCTGGACAGCGACGAGAGGGATCGTGCCCCGCCGGGACGCGAGGCACGTCTCCGGGCGATGGAGTTCGCCCGACGCAACCGCCCGCCGGGCTGATGACTCCTGCTCGACGCATGCGCGTGCGCAGGAGTGACGCATGGACCTGCAAGCCTATGAGCGGGTGAAATTCGCCCTCGCCGACATTCTGCGGACGCTCGCGCTCGCCGGCTTCCGGCACGGCGCGCGCGGCGAACCGTTTCGCGATTTGTTCGCCCGCATCGCCGAGGACCGCTTCAACCTTGCCGTGGTCGGCCGCTTCAACCGCGGCAAAACCTCGCTGATGAATGCCATGCTCGGCATGGACCGGCTGCCGACCGGCGTCGTGCCGCTCACCTCCGTCATCACCGAGGTGAGCTACGGCAGCGTGCCGAAGGCGGTGCTGCACTACCAGCACACCAGCCTGTTCATGGACGTGCCGCTGGCGGAGTTGCCGCGCCACATCACCGAGCGCGGCAACCCCGGCAATGCCGAGGGCGTGAGCGTGGCCGAGGTGCAGTTGCCGGCCGACATCCTGCGGCTCGGCTTTCACTTCATCGACACGCCCGGCCTCGGCTCGGCGATTGCCGAGAACACGCGCACCACGCAGCGTTTCCTGCCGGAGGCGGATGCGATCGTGCTGGTGACCAGCTACGACAGCCCGCTCAGCGAGGAGGAGTGCCGCATGCTGGAGCAGCTGCACGCCAGCGGCCGAAGCTGCTTCGTCGTGCTCAACAAGCAGGATGCGGTCGGTGCGGCGGAGCGCGCGGACGTGCTGGCGCATGTGCGCGAGCGGCTCGGGCGGCTGTTCGGCGCGGCGCTGCCGCCGGTGTTTTCCGTCTCCGCCACGAAAGCCCTCGCCGCACGGCTGGCGGGCGACCCGCCGACGCTGGCCGCGAGCGGGCTGCCCGCGTTCGAGGAGATGCTGACCCGCTTCCTGATCGAGGATCGCCGGGAGGCGTTCCTGGCCGGACTCTGCGCGCGCATCGAGACCCTGTTGCGGCAGGCGGGGAGCGATGCGCTGCTGGATGAGCTGGCCGCGATCCGCTTCAGCCTGTCGGCGCCGTCGGCGTCGGCGCCGCCGACTGCGGCCGGTGTTCCGTCCGGTTCGGCGCCGCCGGCCGGGTGCGAGGTCTGCGCGGCCCTGGCCGACGCGGCCGTGCAGTTCCTCTCGCAGTTCCAGCTGGCGCTGTATGGCGACCGGCAGGCGCAGCGGCAGTTTGCCGATCGTCGCGGCCTCTGCGCAGCGCACCTGCCGGTGCTGGAATTGCTCGCCGCGCCGCGGGAGATCGCCACCGGCTACGCGCCGCTGCTGGCCCGGCAGGCGGAGCGGCTGCGCGCGTTGGCGCGCGGTGGCCCGAGCGGCATGCGAGCCTATGACGGCGTGGCCGCGATGCTGGCGTCGTGCGCGACCTGCCCGGCATGCGAGGCGGCGGCACACGCCGGCGCGGCGGTGCTGCGGCGCATGGCCACGGCCGTCGCGCAGTCGGGGGCTGCTTCGCTCTACGCCCGTTCGGTGCCGTGCCTGCCGCATTTCGCCGAACTGCTGCGCCTGATCGGCGATGCCGCGACGGTCGGCGAACTGCTCGATCTGCAAGCCGCGGCGACGGACCGGATGGAAGCGGATTTGCGGCGCCTGTCGTTGAAGCAGGATGCCGCGCAACGACACGCCGCAAGTGCCGAGGAGCTTGCCGCCCCGGCCCGGGCCTTGCAGATGCTGATGAGCGCGCCGGCGGCGCGGCTGGCCCCGGAGGTGCTGCGCCGGCCGGCCGCGCGGCGTTGCGAGATGACCGGGCCGGTTGCGCCCGGGCAGCCTGCGTCCAGCGCCGACGGCGCAATCGCCGTCGGCATGTCCCAGCGTTCCGAGTGAGGCAGACAAGCACATGCGCGATACCGGCGGAGATGACGGAAACGGACGCCCGGAACGGCGGCAGGCGGTCGCGTTCATTGTCTTCATCGGTGTGGTCAGCCTGTTCGCCGACATGACCTATGAAGGCGCGCGCAGCGTCACCGGACCCTATCTGGGCGCGCTCGGCGCCTCGGCGACGCTGGTCGGGTTCGTCGCCGGGTTCGGCGAGTTGGTCGGCTACGCCTTGCGGTTCGCCTCGGGGTGGTTCGGCGACCGGACGCGGCGCTACTGGGCGGGGGCGATCGTCGGCTATGCGATCAACCTCGGTTCGGTGCCGCTGCTGGCCGTCGCGAAAACCACCGGCGTGGCCGCCACCTTGATGATCGGCGAACGCATGGGGCGCGCGATCCGCTCGCCGCTGCGCGACGCGATGCTGTCGCACGCCGCGAGCCGCACCGGCCTGGGCTGGGGGTTCGGGCTGCACGAGGCGCTGGACCAGACGGGCGCCGTGATCGGCCCGCTGCTGGTCAGCCTGCTGCTGGCCGCGACCGGCGCGTATCGCGTGGCGTTCGCGATGCTCGCCATTCCGGCGACGCTGTCGATGATCCTGCTGCTGCTGGCGCGCCGGCAATACCCGCGCCCGCAGGACCTGGAGCCGCTGCGGCGCACGGTGGCGGTGCGCGGCTTCGCGCCGGGGTTCTGGCCCTACACCGCCGCCGGCGCGCTGATCGGCGCCGGGTATGCCGATTTCGCGCTCGTCGCCTACCATTTCAGCAAGAGCGCGGTGATGGCGGCGACCTGGATTCCGATCTGCTATGCGATCGCGATGGCGGCGGCCGGCGCCGCCGCGCTCGGCCTCGGATGGCTGTTCGACCGCTGGGGCATCGCGGTCGTCGCCGCCGCTGCGGCGGTCGCCGCCGTCGCGACGCCGCTGGTGTTCCTCGGCGATTTCGCCGTCTGCATCGCCGGCGTGGTGCTGTGGGGCATCGGCATGGGGGCGCAGGACTCGGTGTTGAAGGCCGCTGTCGGGTATCTGGTGCCGCAGCATCGCCGCGCCACCGGCTACGGCACGTTCGACACGGCGCGCGGGGTGGCGTGGTTCGCCGGCAGCCTGCTGCTCGGGTTCCTCTACGACCGCAGCATCGCGGCCGTCGTGATCGTCTCGCTCGGCCTGCAATTACTCGCCGTGCCGGTGCTGCTGCTGGCCCTGGCGCGTCGGCGCAAAGGAATTTGACAGCACCGCGTCGGACTCGGCCGATGTCAGCGCGGCCTGCTTGGCCGCCTTGGTCTCGCCGGGGGACGAATATCTTGCGGTACAGATCCTCGCCATAGCTCGTATCGAGCGGCTCGCCGCCGATCATCCTGAACGTCCGCTTGCCGTCCGGCCGCCGCTCCGCGCGCAGGAACAGCGTATTGTCCGGGTTCCGCTCATGGATGCTGTGGGCGAAGTCGAATTGATGGGTGACGAAGAAAATCCGTATGTTCGCCTCCAGCAGCGCATGGACGACTTGCCGGGAGATCTCCGACCCCTCGCGCTCGTTGGTAGCTGCGAACGACTCGTTGAACAGCACCAGTGCGTACCGCCGGACATGGTCGGCGATGTCGCTCATCCGGCTGAGTTCTTCGTCGAACTTGCCGCTGCGCATGGCGGCGTCTTCCTCCCGCTTGAAATGCGTGAACACCCCGCTGCAAACTTCGCCCTGAAAGGCGTCGGCCGCCACGAACAGCCCGCACTGCATCATCAGCTGCGCCAGCCCGACACTGCGCAGGAACGTGGTCTTGCCGCCCTGGTTGGCGCCGGTGATGATGACGAGTTCCTTGCCGTCGGCATCGACATCGTTGCCGCTGACCCGGCGCTCCATGCTCAACGCGATGGCGGCGTCATAGAGCCGCCGGAAGCGATGGCTGCGCGTGCCCGGCGCGACCGGAACCGGAAAGCAGTTGTATAGCTGCGGCCCGTCAGTTGCCCGTGCAGGTGCAGGCCGCCGATGTAGAAGCCGAGTTCGGTGCGCAGCGCCGTCAGGAAACTCAAAATATGGTCGTTGGACCGCGCCAGCGCGTTGGCGACCAGGTTGATCCCCTTGTCCCTCAGGTCCGACAGCGCGCGGAAGCCGGCTTCGTCGCGGTCGGCGATATGGAAGGTGTACGCGGGCTTCTGGGTGAAGATCGGGTGGTTCAGGATGGGAGCCAGCCACCCGGTCTCCCGCTCGTCCGGCCGGCGCAGCGTGTAGTTGATGCCCTTGTTGCTCCGCCCCAGCCCGGCGCTGATCAGGACGCCGCCGCGGAAGCGAAGCCGCTTGATATGGTCCTGCACCTCCGCGAAATAGGCGTCGGCGAGCTCCTCGCGGATCATGGCGAAGAACCGGTTGAACCCTTCCGACTTGAACGCGGCGGCCTCGGTATCCGCGAGCCTTTTCAGTTTCTTGAGGTTGCCCACGAACATGTTCAGGACCTCCACCGACCTGTGGAGGACCATGCCGGGATGGTTGGAGAGTCCGCCCCAGAAGCGCCGGCGTTCGTTCTGGATGCACTCGACGCAGATCTCGTACATCTGCTGGATGGCGGCGGCGTTGGCCAGGCAGTCATGCAGCACCTGCTGACGGTACAGGATCGTCGGAACGTCCGTGGCGCTCAGCAGGAGTGCCTTCTGCGCGACCTCGTGGAGAAACTTGTCGCCGGCCGCCATGGCGGTGAACAGCGTGTCCAGGCCGAGATCGCGCATCAGGGCGCCGGCATGCGGCGGCAGGTCCTGCGTCATGTCGAAGTCGCGGTCCGGGAACATCAGGAACACCCTCATGATGCCAGGCGCTCCTTCAATGCCTCGTAGGTGAGCCGGTATTTCTCGGCGATCGAGATCGCATAGGCGCGTCCGTCGGAGGGTCGGCGGATGACCTTGTAGGTTCGCTGTGCCGGGTTGTCGGGAACGACGGTGCTGACCATGCTGACGATCTTGTCGCTCATCGACGCGAGCTCGGTCACGAAGGTCACATAGACGCCCAGCGTATCCAGCTGCAGCAGCCGCTCCATGATCTGCCGGCCGAGGAAGACGGCATCCTTCAGCGTGGTGGAGCCGAACGTCTCGTTGAGCACGACGATGCTGTCCGGCGTGGCGTCGCGCAGGATGGCGTGGAGCCGGACCAGGTCGCTTTCGAGCTTGCTGCGCAGGTCGGTGACGTTCTCTTCCCGCTCGAAATGCGCGAACAGCCGGTCGCACAGGAACAGCTGCGCCTCGCGGCCCGGCACCGGGCAGCCGAGGGCGGCAAGGTAGTGCAGCTGCCCGAAGCTGCGGGCGAACGTGGTCTTGCCGCCCTGGTTGGGACCCGAGACGACGAACACGCGCTCACGGCCGGACAGCGCGAACTCGTTCCGTATAACCGGCGATTTCTCCGCGACCAGCTTGCGGGCGAGCGCGAGATCGAACGTATCGCGGATAAGCGTTTCCTTCGATGTCCGCGAGACGCGCGGCAGGCAGAACGCCAGCCCCGCCTGCTTCAGGCCGCCGATGAATTCGAGATACGAGATGTAGAACTGCACCTCGCGGTCGAAGCGCGTGATGACCGGGTCCTGGAACTCCTGATGCGCGTTGCAGAACCGATCCAGTTTCGCGAACGTGTCATCGTGCAGTCGCGCGACACATTCCAGGATGTTGGCCTCCACGTGGTCCATATCGACGGACTCGTGGAACTTCACGCGGTAGTCCTTGGCCTCTCCCTGGGCGAATTTCGCGAAGGTGGCTTCCACTTCGCGGCTGTAGTCGGGTTCGGATTCGGCATGCCGCACCGTGACCGCGCTGCCCCGGATGAGGACAGCAGTAGCGTATCTGCGACAGCTCGGACCTGATCTGCCCCAGCTCTTCGGCCGAGTGGCGTGAAGCGCGCGGAGGCGGCATAGTCCTCCAGATACGCGCGCAGCCCGGCGAATCCCCGCGATCGTACATCGACCGCGCGCAGGTCGTCGCGCAGCGATTGCACGCCCTGGCAATAGGCGTCCACGGCATCGAGGAACCACCACTGCTTCTGGTAGCGGTAGTAGAGCTTGGCCGACTGTGCGAGCTTCTCCCGTACCGAGCGCATCGTCTGCGCAAACGCGCTGACGCGATCCAGGATTTTCGCGTCCTCCAGGTCGGTCGTCACCTCATGGCGATAGGCGATCTCCTCGATGTCGGTCAAAGGGCTGTGGAAGAAGCAGGCGAGATCGTACTCCTTCCTGCTCGCGGTGACCGCATCGACGATCTGATCGAGGTTCAGGTCGGTGAAGAACTCCGGCGCCTGCTGGCGCACGACGCGGTCCGCGAGCGCCGCATTGTCGAACAGAATGCTTGCGAATTTCATCGACCGGTCGTCTCGCCCGGAGCGAACGCAGCGGCGACGCGCGGGCCGCAAGCGGGCCGGTAGCGAGCGCACAGCGCCTGCCGCGATACCCAGAAGGTATAGCGGGCCGCCCGCCATCGCCTGGACGTCGGATTGCCGGGATGGCAGGCAAAGCCGAGCGCGAGGGCAAGCAGCGTGTGTCCCGCATCGGCCGGTCGCACCGCGACCGGCGCGCCGAGGCCGAGGCGTTCGGCGATCCGCGGCAGGGTCGCGGCCCGTCGGCCGGGCAGGAACACGGCGTCCACCCGCAACGCCTTGCACTGCGCCAGCGACGGGTCGGCCTCGACATGGGCCGCAAGCAGCGCCAGTGAGCGTTCGATCCGCCGCGCCGCGCGGCTGCCCCAACCGAGGCCGGAGCGAAACGAGCCGAGCGCCGGAATGCGCTCGTTCCACAAATGCACATCGATGACGACGTCGCCGACAGCGATCTCCGTGCCGTCGCGAAGGGTGATGCGCTGCTTGGCACTGCTCAGGGACATGCGCAGCAGGTTTTCTTCGATCGCCGAGAACTCGTGAACGCCGTAGTACCGGCGCAGCAGCCGGTCGATGGCGAGGATGCAGGCGCGCGGCAGGCTCCGGTGGTCGCATGCGGCCTCTATTCGGAACGGCCAACGTCGGCCGGCCATGCCGATGCCGATGCCGATCTCGATTGACGGCCCGGCCGGGGATCCCCCACCGCTGATCACGGTGCGGGTCCGCTGGCGCGAGCGGTTCCGCGTGGCGCTCCTGCGCTGGCGGCATTCGGGCCAGCCGCTTCCGACAACGACCGCGGCCCGCGACGCCGCACCGGCGTGCGCCGCGCGCGCGGCGTCCCGAGTGCGAGCTCGATCTGCGGCGGCAGCGGCGCGGTCTCGACGCCTGGACCCTGCGCTGCCTGCGGCCGTTCGCCGCCGGACTCTCGCGCCATCTGCATTCCTCCACCTCGTTGCGGCTCGCCGGCCGTTATTTCCCGGGGCAGCACGTCGGCGGATCGGCGCAGGTTGCCCGCCAGCAGCCTGTGAGGAAGCAAACCCCGCCGCCCCGCTCACGAGCGCGACGAGGCACGTTCCGGGCCGTCGTGCGGCACAAGGGGGGCGAGTTGACCACCGGACACACTCCTACTGCATCGACGCACAGTAGGAGTCATCGGCCCCGCACGGGCAATTGAAGGGGGACTCCATCCCCTCTTGCGTTGTCAGCGTAGCCATCCGCCGGGGGCGAGGCAAGCGACTCGGCCGCGAGCCTGACCGGCGCGGGACGCCCGGCGCGCGGCTCCGGGGTCAGGTTAAGGCTTGAGGTTGGGGGGTTCTGCGGCGCGGGGTTGATGTCTCATGGGCTTGTAGACACCGCCGCACCAGGCGCCGCAGCAGGGCATCAAGCGGCCTCTTTCGGATCGGCTTCGGACACGGCAACGATGCGGCGGCGTTCATCGTCGCCGCTCGGATCGAGGCCATCACGCTGGGATTGGACATCCGCTATGTCGTGACCACCCTGACGCAGGGCAGCGCCGAGTGGCTGTTCGGTTACGCGTTCCGGAATTGTGGAATTTGCATAGCGCTGCCCTGGGCGCCCCATGAAAGTGCTGGCGACGGGAATCATCGCGTCGAATTGGCTGACGGTTCATGTCGACCGAGTACGATAGCCACAGGAGCATGCCATGACCGGCGGCGACGGTCCGGGCCTCGGGGGACGACGTGCGCTATTGGCAGGTTTGTCATGGAGCGACGGCCTCGCGAAGCAGGCGATCCTCGACTTCGTGCGCGATACCACCGACCCGTCAAGCAAGGCCAACGCGCCCGATACATCGTGATCTTGATTGCGGACAACGACGCCTGGCTCGACGCCGTTCCGCAGCGAAAAAGGCTCGCCGTTCGGAGACAACCCATGAATCCGTGAATTCTGGAATGGAGGACGGCATGAAGGTTCTTGCGCTTCAATGGTTCGCGCAGATGCAAGCGGGCCAGTTCGACCGCACGCAGGTGACCGCCGCGTATAGCGCCCAGGTGACGGATGAGGCGGTGCAGGCGATGACCCGCTGCCTCAACGAGTACGGAGCGTCGCCGAAGAGCGCCGAAATACTCCAAACCCGCGCGGTAGAGGAGCAGACATTCCACCTGGTGAAGCTCCTTTACCCCCGGGGTGATGCGGCCAGCCTTCTCATCGGCTCCGATACGGAGGGCAAGATCACGGGCATCACTATCACGAGCATGGCAGGGGACTGACTGCCGGGCACGTCGCGACCCGGCGGCTGATACCTGGCCGCGGGGCTGGGCATCGTGCTCGCGATGTGCGCGTCCGGGTCGTCGTTGGCTTGGCCGGATACCGTGAAGATCGCCGGGTGATGCAGGCTGGGTGTGATCACTCTCCCGGCAACTAAAGTTGAGTCCGGTGGCGTCCGGAAATTCCCAGACCGCAGCTTGTCGAGAGGAAAGCACGCATGATGCTTCAAATCCGAACGGAACCGAGACCCGACGCTCCGACCCGGGAAGAGCCGTCTCATCCCGACATGGAATGGATCCCGGGCGGCGCCTTCCGGATGGGTTCAGACCGGCATTACCCGGAAGAAGCGCCCGTTCATCGCGTGACGGTCGACCCGTTCTGGATCGATCGCACGCCCGTCACCAACCGCGAATTCACCCGGTTCGTGGAGGCGACGGGCTACGCCACCGTCGCCGAGATCGCGCCAGACCCCAAGGACTATCCGGGCGCGTTGCCGCACATGCTGAAACCGGGCTCGCTTGTCTTCACCCCGCCTTCGCATGCCGTCGACCTCAGGGATTGGCGACAATGGTGGAAGTTCGAGTTCGGCGCGAACTGGCGACGCCCGTACGGCCGCGGCCGGTCGAATCACGGCCTCGACGACCATCCGGTGGTGCACATCGCGTTGCAGGATGCCGAAGCCTATGCCGCGTGGGCAGGCAAGGCGCTGCCGACGGAGGCCGAGTGGGAGTACGCCGCGCGCGGCCGCCTCGACGGGGCCGAATTCGCGTGGGGTGACGAACTGACGCCGGGCGGCCGCCACATGGCGAATACCTGGCAGGGCAGATTTCCGCACGAGAACCTCGCCGCCGACGGCTATGCGCGCACCTCGCCGGTCGAAGCGTTTCCGCCCACCGGCTACGGCCTCTTCGACATGATCGGCAACGTGTGGGAATGGACCTCGGACTGGTTCTCGGCCCGCCACACCGCGGATGCGCCGAAGGCCTGCTGCATTCCGGAAAATCCCCACGGCGGGCCCGAGGTCGACAGCTACGATCGATGCGACTCGTGGGTGCGAATTCCCCGCAAGGTCGTCAAGGGCGGCTCGCATCTCTGCGCACCGAACTACTGCCGTCGTTATCGCCCGGCCGCCCGTCATGCGCAGCCGGTCGATTCGGGCATGAGCCACGTCGGCTTTCGATGCGTCGTCAGAAGCTAAACTGAAGCAGCACAACACCATGAATGACGAACGTACCCCCAAGGATATGGGCCGCCGTGACATGCTTCTGTGCGGCACTGCACTTGCCGCGGCCGCGGGTCTGGCGGCGAGTGTGCCGATCCGTTCGGCCCAGGCGCAAAACGCAGCGCCGGCCACGGGGAGGCGACCCAACATCGTCATGCTGATGACCGACGATACCGGCTGGAACGATTTCGGCTGCTACTCGGGCGGCGGCACAACCCTTGGCCACCCGACATCGAACACCGATCGGATGGCCAAGGAGGGGCCGTCTTTACGAGTTGGTACGCTCAGGCAAGCTGCACCGCCGGCCGCGCCTTGTTCATGACCGGGCGCATCCCGATCCGCTCGGCGCTGTCGATCGTGGTGGCCCCGGCCGACGAGAACCGTCTGCGGAAGGAGACACCGACCATCGCCGAGTTCTTCCAGAAGAACGGCTACACCACATATCTTTCCGGCAAATGGCACCTGGGCGACAAGCCCGACGCCTGCCCGACGGAGCATGGCTTCGACGAAATGAAGCATTTCGCCGCCTACCATGCCGGCGTCTATGCCTATAACGACCACGACAAGTGGTTCCACCCCTGGTTCCCGTCGTTCAATCCCAAATACAACGGGATGTACGACGACATCGTGAACCTCGGCGAGCGGGAAGGGGTGGCCGGCCACCCCGCCACCAGGGTCGGCACGATCGTCTACGACACGCGCGCGACATTCGACATCCGGCAGACCGACTCGGCCATCGACTACATCAAGCGGCACGCGAAGGGCGACAAGCCGTTCTTCGTGGACATCAACTTCATCAAGATGCACAACCCGACCAACGCGCGCCGGAGTTCCGCGGCAGGTCGCATCTCGGCGACTACTCCGACTCGCTGATGGAGTTGGACGCCGATATCGGCCGGATCATGGATGCGATCAGCGCCGAGGCGCCCAATACGATCGTCATCCTGACAGCCGACAATGGCGCCTGGCTCGCGACGCCGGCACGACGCCGTTCCGGGGCGAGAAGGGCACGCCGTTCGAAGGCGGCTGGCACGTTCCGGCCGTCATGTGGTGGCCCGATCACATCCCGGCGGGCGTGCAATACGGCGAGACGATGTCGCACATCGACTGCTGGGCTACACTGGCCGCGATGGTCGGCCTCACGCCGCCGCCGCATGACTGGGTCGGCAATGATTGCAAGGGGATCTACTTCGACAGCATCGACAACAGTCCGTGTATCCTAGCCCGGATTATGCATGAGGGCATCCAGGTTGTTGGGCGAGGCTGCGTCGGTGCAATCTGAAGTTGTCGAGCCACGCGGCTTGGCGGCGCCGATGAGCGCGATGACATCGACACCCATCGTTCCGCGCCGCAGCCCGGATACGCGATTGGCCGCCACCAGCGCCGCCGGCGCGTCCCATGCGCCGTGCGTCAGGGTCAACCCGCCTGCGGCCTGCGCGGTGAAGCCCACCGCGAGCCCCAGCAGGACAAGGCCGAGAAGGACGCGTCGCAGGTGTGGCAGAGGGATCATGGCAGCACTTGCCCGGCAGCACTTGCCCGGATTCCACGCCCTCTTTCTACGGCACAGGCCGCGTCGAAGATTGACCCATATCAATGAAACCCTCGCGCGACGGCCCCACCTTCCCGCCAGTTTCAACGGTGTCTCAAAGGAAGGTCCCAACGATGCCCAAGCGTCGTAACCTGTTGATCGTTGTCGCCGACGGTGAGCATGTCCGTTTCGTCCGACCAGCTCCGGACAACGCTCTCCGGAGTGTGACGGCGCTTGACTCCGTGTCGGCGCACAAGCGATCGGCAGAGATGGGTACTGATCATCCTGGCGCCTCGTTCCACACATCCTCGTCGGCGCATCATGCTGAGACGCCGCAGCACGACCTGCACGCCCTGGAAAAGGAGAAATTCGCGCAGCTGATCGCACGTCAGCTCGACGAGGCCGCTGCGCACGGCGAGTTCGACGAGCTGGTTGTCGTGGCGCCGTCGCACACTCTGATCGCGATCCGCAATGCGCTGGATACCGCGACTGACGCCAAGATCGTCGGCACTGTCGCGAAGGACCTGATTAAGACTCCCGATCACGAGCTGTGGCCGCACCTCCGGACATGGGTGCGCCCGGTGCATCGTGCCGCCGGATGAGGAACAGCCAACCAAAGCCTGCCCGGCCATTGACCTGCATCAATGCCGCCTACCGTCGGATCCGGCATAGGCCCGGTTCCCGTGGGATTCCTGACCAGTCAACCAGCAGAGGAGATCCAGCTCATGGCAACAACACCGGTGCCGGTGAGGCAGTCCGCGCTCGCTCCGACCGGCACGCCCGATATCTGGTACTCGTTCCGCACCGAGATGGACCGGCTGTTCGACCGGTTCACCAGCGGCTTCGGCATGGCGCCACTGCCGTCCTTCCGCTTCGCGGCATCGTCCGGCATTCCGTCCCCCGCAGTGGAAATCACGGAGGATGACACGGCGTTCAAACTGAGCGCGGAGCTGCCGGGAATGACCGAGAAGGACATCGAGGTCTCGCTCTCCGGCGACACGCTCACAATGAAGGGCGAGAAACGCCAGGAGCACGAGGAGAAGGAGAAGAACTATTACCTCACCGAGCGCAGCTATGGTGAGTTCCGACGCTCCTTCATTCTGCCCGAGGGCGTGGACCGCGAGAAGATCGCTGCCGCATTCGCCAATGGCGTCCTTACGGTGACGGTGCTCAAAACCGTCCGGGCGGCGCCGAAGAAGATCGAGGTCAAGGCGGCCTAAACGGGCCCAGCCCTCTCGGCAAGACGGGCGGGAGGCACATCCCGCCCGTCTTGCCTCCAAGCCGAGGAGCACCAGACATGGTAGGCATTACATTATCGCCCGAGCAGATTCACCAGGCCCCGCCGGACGTCCGCCGCTGGCTCGAGCAGCAGATTGCCGGTGCGCTTGGACTCTATCGTGCCGAGCCTGCGTTGCAGGCACCGGCGCGGCACCTGATCGGCTGCAATGTCGAGGAGGCGCGGGCCATCCTGTCGCTGATCCAGGGGCTCTTGCCGGTCGTCGGCGTCTTCTTCGAACTGGGCCGCGAGCCAGCCGCCGCATCGGCGCAGGGCCTGCGCGCGCTGCGGCTGGACGAAATGCTGCGACACTCCCGTCTGCAGGCCCTCGACCAGATCGTCGCCTGCCTGAACGCGATCGACGAGGCGCTGCAACGGGTGCGCGGCGAGCCAGATGCTACGCTGACGGCGCTGGACGGGGCGGGGCACTGCCTGGTTGCCGATGTAACCGCCCGAAGCATTGTCACCCTTTGGCGGGAGATCGTCGCCGCTCGCGACTTGGGGCGTCCAGAGGTCACGCCGGCGGCCACTGCTTCGCAGGCCGGCCCGCCGTTGTTTCAGGCGCCCTACGCGATCTCGGTACCGGCCTCCACAGTTCCGCAACAGGCTGGCGACGCAGCAGACTGACGGCGGCACAGATCGTCCCGCCCGCCGCGGCTGCTCCGCGGGATTCGCGCAGGTGCCATCACGCCCGTGCGCCCCGGGTCCGCGACGTGACGCTGATGCGTCCGGCATGCGTATTGGAAAGAGAATCCTCATATTGCCAGCGTCAGGGGGTGCCTGATACCAACCGGCTCGGTGTGCGACTCGCGCGGGATTGAACTAACCCGCTGACGCGGGAACATCGGTTGGTGATCGCGGCGAGAGAATGGTCTGCGGTCTGCCAGGGGTTTGGGTGCTGCACCCCAACCCTGGAACGGGAGATCCCCGATGACCGAGATGAGCCCGCTGCGCCGCCGCATGATCGAGGACATGACGGTCCGCAACCTGTCGCCGGCGACGCAGCGATCGTATGTGCATGCCGTTGCGAAGTTCGGCCGCTTCTTCGGGCGTTCTCCCGAGAAGCTGGATCTGGAGGACGTCCGGGCCTTCCAGGTCCATCTTGTCGCCGGCGGCATGTCGTGGCCGGCGCTGAACCAGACCGTATGCGCCCTTCGCTTTCTCTACGGCGTGACACTCGGACAGGCTGGCCTGCCGGAGCGGATCCCGCATGCCCGCGAGCGGCGCAAGCTGCCGGTGGTGCTGGGAGCCGACGAGGTCGTGCGCTTCCTGGAGGCGGTGCCGAGCCTGATGGCGCGTGCGGCGCTGACGGCGGCGTACGCGGCCGGGCTGCGCGCCTCCGAGGCCGCCTGCATCAAGATCGCCGATATCGACAGCAGCCGCATGGTCATCCGCGTCGAACAGGGCAAGGGCGGCCGCGACCGTTATGTCATGCTGTCGCCGCAGCTGCTCGGCATCCTGCGCTCGGTACTGGCGCCTGGCGCGGCCGGCACATTGGCTATTCCCGGGCCGTGACGGGGAGCATCCGATCAGCCCGACCGTGTTGCATGCCGCCTGCCGCTCGGCGTGCGCCGCCTCCGGCTTGAGCAAGGGGGTCACCGTTCATACGCTGCGGCACAGCTTCGCGACCCACGACGCCATCGAGCGGCTCGTCTTCGACTTCCTCGGGATGACCCATGACGGCTGCGAAGACAGCGACGGGGCATATGGCGACTTCACCTTCGACGTCGCCGAACCGACGATCACGCTCGACTACAACGAGCGCTACACGCAGTCCGAACATTCGCAGCATGTCTTTTGAGGAGGCAGAGATTGGACACTGTTATCACCACGCGCTTTCCTCGGTGAAGAAATGGAGCGGCACGGCCGAGGATTATCTGCCGTTGCACCAGTGGTTCGATGAGTTGAAAGCGATCACCGCCGATTTTCGGCATCGCGCGCTGCGCCATCATGCCGAAGGCATTTTCATGCTGGAGCGCTTCTTCGGCCCGGCGATCACGATCTCGACCGGCCGCGTGGTGCCGGTCCGGCTGATCGGCGAGCAGCATGTGCGCGAGGACCTCGGCTTCATCCCGAGTTTTGCCGATTGGCTGCGCTGCATCCGCCCGGAACCCTGGATGGGCCGGGCGCAGCCGATCCATCGCGACGTCGATCCGTTCGCCGCCGCCGGTTGATCACTCTTCAACGTCAACCCAACGAGGAGCCCGGCCATCGCGCCGGGCTGTCGCATCTCTGGAGACCCGACATGGCCAACTACCTCTCACCGACCGTCATTCAACAACCGATCCCGGTTGCCGACATGACGCCGCTTGAACGTCTCGTGCTCAGCCTCATCTTCGACGCTGAGCCGGATGGCGACGCGTTGCACTTCCACAGCCTCGCTCGGGCCGAGCGACGCCATCGGGCTTTCGATCGGCGATCTTCGGGTTGCGCTCGAATCGTCCACCGGAAGCGACAGCACGATGAACAGCTATGTCGCCGAGCGCATGGCAGCCGCACCCGCCGACGACACCGAGATTGACATCGATTTCAGCGGCACGTCCTGGGAGTTCATCTTCCAGGACATTGTGCGGCGCTCATCCACGCTGCGCTACGTCACGGCGGTGACGTCATTCACCTGTTCGAAAATGCGGCCGGACGGTTTCGGCGGCATGGCGGTGCTGATCACGGCGGACGCGATCGTCGGCAAGTCCACCAATGACATTCTGGAGGATTTCCTCGCGGAGAACGACGGCGGCGCCGGCAACGGCGGCCATGTCCTGCTCCGCATCCGCGAAGACGCCGTCAGGGAACAGATTGGCCAGGCGATCGAGACCGACCCGACACTGACCCGATTGACCGCGGAATGCAGTCACCGATGGCGACATCCGCACCGCCTGTCTCTGACTCGTCGAGAGCATCGATTTGTCGGAGGAGCGAGGTGCCGCCCGTTCCGAAGAGAGCCAGGCGCTTCAGCAGTTTTCGACGCCGATCGCGCTCGGCTTCGCCGCCGCCACCGCGGCCGCGATCACCCCCACCGATCTCGTGCTGGAGCCTTCGGCCGGCACCGGCCTCCTCGCCATCTTCGCCGAGATCGGTGGGGGCCGTCTCGTCTTGAACGAGCTGGCCGAGACCCGCGCCGCCTTGCTCGGCCGGCTCTTTCCGGGCGTTCCGGTCACGCGGCATGACGCGGCCCAGATCGACGACCATCTCGACTCCGCCGTGCGGCCCAGCGTCGTGCTGATGAACCCGCCGTTCTCGGTCGCGGCGCATGTCGATGGACGTGTTGCCGACGCAGCACTCCGCCACATTACCTCGGCGCAGCTCGACGGCTCGTTCGGCCGCTTTCCGAACTCGCGGTGGCGGTGGAGCAACTCGGAGGCAGCGGCAACTCCCCGGCTATTCCCCCGCATGGGCCGCAAGAAGTGCGACGAACCATCCAAGCATTTAACCGCATGCAGGAGCGATTACGCCGCTTTAATGATGATCGTACGCGCATGATCGCAGCGATGTCGCACGATCTCCGGACGCCGCTGACGCGGCTGCGCATACGCGTCGAAATGCAGGACGGGCTCGAGGATCAGCAGAAAATGCTCGCCGAACTCGACATGATGAGCGAGATGATCGAGTCAGTTCTGACATTTGCACGGGATGATACCAAGCACGAGCCTCGCTCCCTAGTCGACCTCAGCGCACTCGTTGAGGGTATCTGCCAGGATGCCTCCGACGCCGGCGAACCGGTGACATTCAGAGGACCTAGTCTGTCCTATTCAGCGTGTTGCTGGCGTCGAGGCTGTCTGAGCCGAGGACGCGGTTGGTTTTGGCGCCTTTTTCATCGCTGTTTTGGCTTGGACGTGATCGGCGTTGGAGTTTCGGGACCGGGTGAGTTCGGGGCGATGGCCCCGTGTGTCACGGACCGGCGGGCTGGAGGCTGAGCGCGATGCCGCGGAAGAGCATGGCTTCGGGGCAGGCGGCGGCGAAGGCGATGCGGATCCGCGTCGCGGTCACGGTGACGCGCGCTGCGATCTTGAGCAGGCGCATCCGCAGCGTGGCGAACTCCGCGGTCGCCAGCGTTTGCTGCTTGGGGATCGCGGCGCGCAGCGTCAGCATGAGCCAGTAGGCGGCGGTGTGCAGCACCAGGCGCACCTGATTGGCGAGTGCCGAGCGGCAGGACGTGCGGTCGGAAGCGAGCTGACTCTTGTGCAGCTTGATGAGGTTCTCGGCCTGGCCGCGTGCGCAATACAGCGTGTCGTAGAGCCATTCGGCGCTGCCGTCGGCCAGGTTGGTCACCACGAAGCGGATATCCAGGCCTTGCCTGCTGGCCTCGATCCTTGCCGCCACCCGCCGCCGGCACTTCCAGGATTTGGCGCCATAGCTGGCCTCGGCGTAGCCGCGCATCACGGTGGCCGGCGCTTCGGCGCGACGGACCCTGATATCGTCCGCGGTGGCCTCGACCAAGCGGCTCAGCACGGCGTTGCCGGGCAGGCCGAAGATGTAAGCCACGGCGTTTGCCTCGCACCACGTCATCACCTCGGGGCGGGCATAGTGACCATCGCCGCGGATGGTCAGCCGGGTCTTCGGCCAATGTGCCCGAATGCGGCGCACCAGGCGACGGAGATGGCCGCGCACCTCCTCCCCGGACGGCGTCTTGCCAGGCCGCAGCAGCATCGTCACCGGACGAGAGGGAGCGGTGTCGTAGACATGGATGGGCAGGAAGCAGCGTTCGTCATAGTGCGCATTGAACAACGACATCTGCTGATGGCCATGCACAACATCGATGGTGTCGTCGATGTCCAGGGTGACGGCGGCAGGCGGATGGGCGTAGCTGGCGCAGTAGAGGTCGACCATGGCGTAGCTCATGCGCATCACCTCGCGTAGCGTCGGCGCATTCTCCCAGCGTGACATGGTCGGCTGCGAGCACAGGTCGCGACCGGTATCGGGCAAGCGTCCGCAGGCCAGCTTGAACCCGGGGTCGCTGCGCAGATGATCGAGGTCGTCGGCGTCCTCGTAGCCGCAGGCGATGGCGAGGATGCGGGCGCGCAAGATGTCGGCGACGCTGTGCGTGACACACTGCGGCTTGCGCGGGTCGCTGATCAACGCCGCCAGTCGCTGACGATACCCAGGCGGCGCTCGGCGGCCGCCAGCAGCATGACGCCGCCATCGGAGGTGAGCCGTCCGCCGTCAAAGGCAGCTGTGACTTTCTTGCGTCCGACGGCTGGAAAGCCGAACGGCTCAATCGTATCGTCGGGCATCGCGGGTGTGGCTCGGCGTGATCGTGGGAACGGATGGCTTCGACACCCAATTCGTAAACTGCATCAGCAACTTATGCGACGCCCGCCAGCGAATCGCTGCCATGCCGGCGAATAAG
>CAWAZU010000001.1:0-197546 GCA_963786445.1 uncultured Pseudomonadota bacterium | reverse complement strand
CGACACGACTCGCCCCGCAGGCGCGGGCCACCCGGCAAGCACGCTGTCGGAAGAGAAAAGAACTCGAGTCCACTCAGTGTCAGGCTTCAGGCGTCCGGGACGGGAGCGGCACGGCGAAAGCGCCTCATTCGTTCCTTCGCGCCCGGCATTCGGCCAGCACATGATCGTGCCACCAATCGGCGCCAAGCGGATGCCGGGTGTGGTCGCTCGTCCGCAGACCCGTGACGGTCACGATGCCATCGCGCGCGGCCTGCACCAGCGATTTAAGTTCGGCCTCGGCGCGCTCGGACCCGACGTGGAGATTCAGCCAAAGCAGGCTGACGCCATCGCGGGGCAAATCCCATACCCCGGCAGCTTCGGCTGTCAGGTTCGGACGCGGTTCCGCCGCCAGTTCAACAATGCCGGGATTGCGTGTCACAATCCAGGCAACGGCCTGCATGGGGTTCAACCATGCCGGAAGTACGTTGGCGGGCCATAACCTCATAATGTCCGCCCTTTTAAGCCTCACATCCCCATAATCCGGGCCAGACCACTTGGCCCAAGTGTCCGGCGAAACATCATCCGAACATGTTGCCCAGCCGTCGAGGCGGATTGTGTTGTTGGGGTTTGCGAAATAGGTGGGCGGTATCGCCACCGGCTGTCCGCTTGCGTAGGTTTTGGTACGCCACGTTCCGGGCAGTCCAAAAGCTTCGATTTCACCGGCGGCAATCTCCGCGATCAGGGTGCGTCGTGCCTTGGAGATTGCTGCCTCATGGCGATCCTCAGCTGCTAACAACTCTCGCGCGTCGTTAAGCAACGAGGAGAGAGTTGCGTTTGCACCGCCCCCGTGATTTCGGATCGCCCAACGGACATGTGCCCTCGCGATGTGATGTAACGGATCAAGCGGGACAAGCTTGCGCCGGCGCGACTTGTTCCGTTGCCACCAGTGAACCCGCGCGATGACGTGACGCATGCTCACGACGAGGCTGTGTCGTCGGGCCAAGTCCGATCCACCGACAAGCACCATGTGCTTCCAGCGATCATAAAATGCGGTAACTTCGGGCAAGTCGCCTTCCAGCGCCGTGATCCGGCCGTATGCGATCCAACCAATCGCCTCCCGAAAGGACAAATAGACCGGGAACACGTCAGGCTCGATCGGCGGCGGCTCTCCGCCGTAGTGCAGGCGTCGCAACCTCTCAGCGCGGCGGGCGGCGATCTGCTCGCGCGCGCGATCGAATGATGGTATCGGCCGCTTCGGACCGTCGTGCGCCATTTCGGCACCTCCGCAGGTGCCCGCATTGCGAGTCAGCAGGGAAGCGCGGTGCGGTGCCGTGCTTGTCGGGCCGTCGCCCTATCCCTGCCGACTTGGATCATACCGGCTACCGAACGCCAATCCAAACCAAGCACGGCAGCAACGGCCACGCACTACGCCGCCCGCCCCGGCGTCATCGGCGCGACATTGGACGACGCGACGATGCCGAGCGTGCCGAAGGCCGCGCGCACCGTGTCGGCGACGTAGGATGGCGCCAGATGGGCATAGTGCCGTTCCGTCATCCGCGTGTCGGCATGGCCCAACTGCGCCGCGATGACGGGCAGCGGCACGCCGCGCATGGCTAGCCGGCTTGCGTAGCTGTGTCTCAAAATGTGGAACGACACGGCCGGCACGATCCGGGCGGCAGCGCACGCCTCTCGCATGATGCGGCACTGGTCGGTCCTGCCCCATGCACGGCGTTCCGTGATGGCCGGCGCGTCTCTGGTTGCCTGCTTCACCACCGCATCGCGAGCAAACAGCCGTGCGGCGGTGGGCTTGCCGGCGGCAAGCTGCGCGAACAGCGCCCGCCCTTCGTCGGTCAGCACGATATGCCGCGCCTTGCCGCCCTTGCTGCGCGCCACGTTCACCGTGCCCGCCTGCGGATCGAAGTCGCCCGCCTTCATCGCGGCCAGTTCGCCGTAGCGCATCCCGGTCAGCAGCGCCGCCGTGACCAGTTCGCGGAAGTCGGGCGGGCAGGCGTTCGCCAGCCGCGTGACCTGGTCGTCCAGCAGATAGCGCACCTTGGGCGCGTCGGCCTCGCGGAACGGCTTGACGCCTGCCCATGCGTCCGCCGGGCAGGACACCTTGCCCTCGGCCCGGGCATGGTTCAGGGCGGCTTTGAGAACTGTCAGGATGCGGTTCGCGGTTGCGCGGCGGCGGCGGGGCGCGTCCGGGTCGGCACTGGCCTCACGGTGCTTCGTCTCACCCGCCTTGGCGCGCAGCCGGGCCGGTGCCCCGGCGAGCGCGCGGTGCCAGCCCTTGATCCGCTCGCGCGTCAGCCGCACGACGGGCAGAGTGCCCAGCGCCGGGACGATATGCGCCTCCGCTGCCTGCCGGGTCTGGATCAGGCTCTTGCCGCCGCGGGCGGCAAACTCGGCGAGGTAGTCGGCCACAGCCTCGCCCACCGTGTAGGGCTTGGCGGGCGCGGCGGCAGGTTCGGGTTCCATGCCGGCGCGGACGCGATGCTGCCGAGCGATCCATTCGCGCGCCTTCGCTTCCGCCTGCCGGTAATCGAAAACCTCGACGCCGTCGGCCTTCAGGGTGTCGTCGGCCCGGCCGAGCGACGCCTGCCGGTATCCGCCCCCTGCGGCCGGATCGGCGAGGCGGACAAGCCATTGCCCGCCCGTCGCGCCCTTGCGGTAGCCGAGCGCAGCGCCGGCCTCCATGCCCCGCCAGTAGGGTTGATGCCGGACGGCCAGCCGCTCGCGCGCGGCGCGGGTCGTGAGCGGGGTATCGGTGACGCTGCGCGGCATGGCGGGGTCTCCGGCTTACCAAGAACCTTACCAAGAATACGCCGCCGTTCGCTCCAGTTCAAGAAGGTTCGTGCATCGAAAGACCGAGGCATTTTCTGCGGATTCGGCGTTCGCTCGGGTTCGCGTGGCAAGCCCGTCATCGCCCTTTCACGGCGGCGACACGGGTTCGAATCCCGTACGGGACGCCAAGCAATTCCAATATGTTATGGTGTGTCGGCGGCAGGCTCGACCGGGCCATACGGCACAGGCACGGCATACACGGTGCCGGACGGGGCGGGACAGTCCCGGACAACCGGCCTCTTGAAAGTCGGGCAGATATGTCCGATCTTGTGCTGATGGAACCGGATCGCCTGCTCGCGCTGCTACACCGGCGGGCAACCCGGCTCGGGCTGCGGCACGAGGAAGCCCAGGGCAAGGGGAGCCACCTGAAGGTGCGCCACGGCTCGGGCGCGAGCGTGATCCCGATGCACCGGGGCGACATGCCGAGCGGCACCTATCGGGCGATCCTGCGGCAGCTCGGGCTGACCGAAGCAGACTTGGAGGAATGACCGATGCGCTACGCCTATCCCGTTGACGTTCAGGAAGCCGCTGATGGCGTGACGGTGACGTGCCCCGATGTGCCCGAGCTAGTCACGGGCGGCGCGACGCGGGGCGAAGCCCTGGAACGGGCCGCCGATGCGCTGGTCACGGCGCTGTCGTTCTATGTGGACGACGGGCGGCCTGTCCCTCGGCCCTCGGCGGTGCACGGCCGGCCGGTCGTCTCCGTTACCGCTCTGGAGGCGACCAAGCTGGCACTGCACGATGCGATGCTCGCGGCCGGCGTCTCGAATGTGGAACTGGGCCGCAAGCTGGGACTGGACGAAAAGAGCGTCCGTCGCCTGCGCGATCCGCTGCACCGCAGCCACATCGGCGCGGTAGAGGCGGCGCTGCGCGCGCTCGGCAGGCGGGTCGAGGTCAACGTGCTGGCGGCGGCATAGGCCCTGCCACGCCGGCCCCACCGGCGGGTTTTCCGTGGCCGCCACAGGCCGCTCTCACCCCACCACAGCCGGAACCACCCGCCAGCCGTCGCGGTGGCCTGTAGCGCCTCGGCAGCCCAGCACCTCGAGCGATCCGCGCCCCCAGCACCGCTCAATCCCAGGCCGGCCGCTGTGCGTGGCCTCGAGCACGAACTCGAGTTGCACCTCGAGTTGGGTCCCGCGCCGTTTTTAGACCGCGCGCGCGGGTTTCTTGGGGGGTTTTAGGGTGGCGGATGGGCGGCGCGCGGGGGCTTTGTTGGGGCAACTGGCGGCTGCCTATCCTCGACCCGCGCCCCTTAGTTGCAGGTCGTGCTCCCGAACGACCCAATCTGATGGGAAGAGCAGTTCGTTTGCAATCTGACGGCTCCATCAATGTGAACGACTTGCGGTTGGCGCGCGTTCACGGCCTGCACGTAGGCGGACCAAACCAACAGGCGACTCTGGAACTGTTGCTCGGCAAGTTGCTGCGCTTGCATTTGACGATCGCGATCCGCCATCAGACTAGCCGTTCGGAATTGCCGTTCTGCATCAACAGCGTCTCTCGTGATCTCATACCTTTTCTGAGCGAATTCTCCATACGTCAATTTATCTTTGTATAGGGCTACAATTAACTCGCTGATACGAGCCAACGCCTCAGTCATAAACGAACGATCTTGTTGGACAAAAGCTTCTTGAAGAGCGTTTGCCGTGGCTATGGGAGGCAACGCCGCTCTCATACTGTTTATGCACTGATCCCGTAGTGTGGCCCATCTGGCAATTACTGTGCGCTCTGGCGCTGACGCGAACGTATCATTTGAAGCTATTTCAAATGGTGGCGGAACGTCGGGGTTATCGCGGATCATCTCGACTTTGCCCCTAATGGGATCAAGACTGGGGACTTGTAAGTTTTCACGGCATTCAGCGGTCGCGGCCTTGTTCTGAGCGGTCATGTCCGAAACACAAGTGAACCTGACTGCCGATGTCAAAGGAGTAAAGCCCGGCGTTCCGCTTTGATTTTCCTCAAGCATCACGAATTGCTGTTTCTTTTCCGAGCAGGACCGCTTGCCTTTGCTTATTGCATCCCTCTGAGCTGCGGGCCATCCGCCAGCAACTAAAAAGTATTGGGCCGACACCAAATAATTGGATTGACCCGGGTAGCGTCCGAGGGTGTGGTGGAAATTTGGAGCCCGATGACGGTGTAGGCGGGAGGTGGCCATCGGATCGGCCGGCTAAGGTGGAGTTGCGAGACTTCAACCTGACGCCAGGAGGACCCGATGACCGACGACAGACTACCGCTGGCCGAGTTGCTGGCCAAAGCCGGAGATGCCGACTTCCTGCGCAGCGTGGCCGAGGCCGTGGTGCAGCTGCTGATGGAGACCGACGTGGAGGGGCTGATCGGCGCCGGTCGGCACGAGCGCTCTGGCGACCGTACGACGTATCGCAACGGCTATCGGGACAGAACGCTCGACACGCGCCTGGGCTCGCTGCAGCTGCGCATCCCCAAGCTGCGGCAGGGCAGCTATTTCCCGCCCTTCCTGGAGCCTCGCAAGACGTCCGAGAAGGCTCTGGTGGCGGTGATCCAGGAGGCTTGGATCGGGGGCGTCTCGACCCGGCGCGTCGATGACTTGGTGCAGGCGATGGGGCTGGCCGGGATCAGCAAGAGCACGGTCAGCAAGCTGTGCAAGGACATCGACGATCGGGTGAATGCCTTCCTCGATCGCCCTCTTGTCGGCGACTGGCCATATCTCTGGCTGGACGCGACCTACCTCAAGCAGCGCGAGGGCGGCCGCATCGTCTCGGTCGCGGCAATAATCGCCGTGGCAGCGAACACCGAAGGCAAGCGGGAGATCGTCGGCCTGCATATCGGGCCATCGGAGGCCGAGACCTTCTGGGCGACCTTCCTCAAGAGCATGGTTCGCCGCGGCCTGCACGGGGTGAAGCTGGTCATCTCGGACGCGCATGAGGGGTTGAAAGCAGCGATCCGCCGGGTCGTCGGTGCATCGTGGCAACGCTGCCGGGTTCATTGGATGCGCAACGCGCTCTCCTACGTGCCCAAGGGTCAGCAGAGCATGGTCTCCGCTGCTTTACGTCAGGCGTTCATCCAGCCCGATCGCCCAAGTGCCAGTCAGACGCTGCGCCACGTTGCCGACCAGCTTCGGGCGAAGTGGGCGAAGCTGGGCGCGTTCATCGACGACAGCGAGACCGACGTGCTGGCGCACATGGACTTCCCCGTCCAGCACCGGACCAAGATTTACTCCACGAACCCGCTGGAACGGTTGAACAAGGAGGTGAAACGGCGCGCCGATGTCGTCGGCATCTTTCCCAACGAAGGCGCCATCGTTCGCCTGATCGGCGCCGTGCTGCTGGAGGCCAACGACGAGTGGCAGCTCCAACACCGCTACATGCAGACAGAAGCGATGGCCGAACTCATTCCCACGTTGATCAACGCCGTGCCGACACAGATTTCCACCGTGGCTGCGTGATCCATGGCCGCCTCAAACTACGTCGCAATTTCCACCACGTTGACGGGCACTACCATTGACCCGCATCCACGACATCGCTTGCGCCGCACCCCGAGAGGGTCAAAACGGCGAGGGCAGCAAAGACCGCGAACCGCATCGGTGTCTCCATCCCAAGGCTGCGAATCCATAGCGGACGGCTTCGCAACAAGCGAGTGACACGGAATGGCTTGCGGCTGTATATCCCCAACGTCTCGCAGCTGCGCCGCTGTCAGGCCGGGACGGCAGAGTTGGCGAAGTTCACCGCCTGGATCGCCATCGGGCTGCCGTTCTCGCCCAGCAACTCAGTCGGCTGCGTCGGCTTGCCCCAACCCCGGTCAAGGAGCGCCGTCTCGGCCGCGCCGAGCTACACCTCAGACAACCAGCTTTCAGGTCGTGTCCCGCCGAGCGCCCGTCGGCGACGGCAGATCGCCTGCACGGGGCACGCCGGTGACGATGTAGATTGGCGCACCGTCCTCCCCGGTCAGTTCGACGCCCTGCCGCGCTTTGCCCCATGCGCGGTCAAGCAGCGAATTCGCGGCGGCAACGCGCGCTGCGGCAGGCTGCTCGCCATCGCCGCAGATCGTGACGAGCGTTTCGATCGCCTTGGGCGTGTGCTCTCGGGCAGCGGCTTCCACGGCTTTCAGGGCCTTGGGACGGCCGCCGGGGTTGCCCGACTGTCCTTTCGCGAATGGCATTTTAGTGCTCCTGTTTTCAGCGTTCCGCCGCCCTTGTTGCCGGCAACCGCCGGTCATAGCTGTAGCGGGGATGTGACGGACAGCGGATTGAACCTCGTTGCGCACGCGAGCAGGATGCGGCGGTGACATCGCACGAAGCCCTGATGATCGGGTTGAAGGCCGGCATTTCCGTGCTGGTCTGGTCAGGGGTTGCCGGCTGGGACAGCAAGCACCGCACCTTGCGCCGCGGCGGGCGCGCCGGCAGTCCCGGCGGTTCGGACAATGTTCGCAAGGGCATTGCGTACTGGTCCGGCCGGCTGCGCCAAGGCGTTCATCGCCGATAGGGCCGGGCGCGTGTAGGGCAGCGCCCGACGCCCAGCGCGCCAATCGCGAAGGGGTTATGCGCCGCTATCGAGGGGAAGTATCTGGTTGACGTAGCAAACCGCTAGGGGTTGATATGGCTTCGTGTCATCGGTCGATGGACGAACTACCTGTTGTTGACGCGGCGATCCGCAGTCCGTTGCACATTCTCTCGGACCTAGCCCGTCTTATGCGCGGCGTAATGCGTTCAGCGGCAAGTACCTGAAACGCAAGGGTGTCTGGCGTTAGGGCTGTGGCAAGTATTGCCACAACCGGTTCTGGCGTAGGGCCTTGAAATTCCACCATAAAGCGCCGCTTTTGGGCGGAGCGCTGAATAAGATGGGCTAGTTGGAGAGACGAATGCGCGCATTGTGTTAACTACCCTCCGGTCTGCCAACTGGGTATGCGTGCCGTGTCGGCCAACAAAGGCGATGGTAGAGGGAGCGTGGGCCAGTGCAGTAGCCGAGGATGCTGCGAGTGTTTGGTGCGATATGATAGAAGCATTTGAACTATCAGCTACGTGAGTGTTTGAAATTCCGGCTGTGGAAGTGGCACGCTTCCCCGCTTTTTGTATTCTAGTGGATGAAATCTAACGGTCGAGTCCTTTTGGGATTCCCACGGCTCGGGGCGGCGTGCGAGTTGGAGGTATGCGCACCGGTGTCGTCGTCGACGTCTCTCCCACCGACCGCGAGCGGCTTGTCGCCATCGCGGTCGATCGCAACAGCCCGCAGAAGCACGCCTGGCGGGCTCGGATTGTGTTGCTGACCGACGAAGGCTGCGGCACGGCGCAGATCATGCGGGAGGCTGGCGTGGCCAAGACCGCCGTGTGGCGCTGGCAGGAGCGCTTCATGCAGGAGGGCGTGGACGGGCTGCTGCGCGACAAGACGCGCCCGTCGCGCATCCCGCCGCTCGCCCCGGAGATCGCCGCACGCGTCGTGGCGCTCACGATCGAGCCGCCGCCGGGCGAGACGACTCATTGGACTGCGCCAGCGATGGCCAAGGCGGTTGGCATCAGCATCAGCTCGGTGCAGCGCATCTGGCGGGCGCACGGCCTTCAACCGCACCGGCTGCGCCAGTTCAAGCTGTCCAACGACCCGAACTTCGCCGCCAAGCTGCGCGATGTCGTCGGCCTCTACGTCGACCCGCCGGCGCACGCCGTGGTGCTCTCGGTGGACGAGAAGAGCCAGATCCAGGCGCTCGATCGCACTCAGCCCGGGCTGCCGCTCAAGCGCGGCCGCTGCGGCACGATGACGCATGACTACAAGCGGAACGGCACGACCACGCTGTTTGCCGCCTTGGACGTGGCGGCGGGCCGCGTCATCGGACGCTGCATGCAGCGTCATCGGCACCAGGAGTTCATCCGCTTCCTCAACGCCATTGAACGCGAGGTCCCTGCGGGTAAGCTGATCCATGCGATCCTGGACAACTACGCCGCCCACAAGCATCCCAAGGTGATCGAGTGGCTCGGCCGCCATCCGCGCTTCACGTTCCACTTCACGCCGACTTCGGCCTCTTGGCTGAACGCCGTCGAGGGCTTCTTCGCCAAACTCACCAAACAGCGGCTCAAGCGTGGCGTGTTCCACTCGCTCGTATCGCTCCAGGCGGCAATCAACCGATACGTCGCTCAAGCCAACAACGACCCGCGCCCCTTCCGCTGGACCAACGACCCAGACAAAATCATCGCTGCCGTCCGACGAGGGCACCAAGCGTTAAATTCGCTCCACTAGGAACCTATTCATAATAGTCCACGACCTGTTTATTATGTCGTTGACTACTGACCCTACAATAGCAATTCGATCGCCGTGTCGCTGATGGATTGAATTCAGCATGACCAGATCGGTGTATGTTTTTTCTATAAGTAGCGCGGTGTTCATCAAGGCCCACTGTTTCTTTGGATCAATACCTGGCGCAATTAAATGTCGGATTCCTTCAATGGCTCTAGCGCAATTGACGGGAGCTGCGTGAGCGCGTGAGATGGCCGTAATTAAATCATTAAGGGCCATGAAAACAGCGGGATTAGCTAGGGCGTGTCGTCATTTAGGGGCTTCCGGCACGGCGGAAAGCTCGATTCATAGGGGATCAGCCGATTTGGAACTGACCGATGCGACGCTACGCCCTCCGTGACGATCAATGGGAGCGAATCCGGGACCTGCTTCCTGGGCGTGAAGGTGACGTGGGAGTAACCGCGCAGGATAACCGGCTGTTCGTCGAGGCGGTGCTCTACCGCTATCGCGCGGGCATTCCGTGGCGCGACTTGCCGGAGCGCTTCGGTGACTGGAAGAACGTGCACCGGCGGTTCAGCCGCTGGGCCAAGTCCGGTGTCTGGGAGAAGGTGTTCCAGCATCTCGCGGTCGATGCCGACAACGAGTATGCGATGATCGACAGCACCATCGTGCGTGCCCATCAGCACAGTGCGGGCGCCCAAAAAAAGCCGGCGACGACCAGGCGATCGGGCGGTCTCGCGGCGGATTGAGCACCAAGATCCATGCGCTGACCGATGCGCTCGGCAATCCGGTCGGCTTCTTCCTGACCGGCGGACAGGCGCACGACCTGGTCGGTGCCGATCACCTGCTGCCCTCGATGCAGGCCGACACGCTGATCGCCGACAAGGCGTTCGACGCCGATGAAAGGGTCCTCACCCCGCTGGCCGCTGCCGGCAAGGCTGCCGTGATCCCGCCCAAGGCAAACCGCCGCCTGCTGCGCGACTACGACCGAGACCTCTACAAAGCACGCCATCTGATCGAGAACTTCTTCGCCAAGCTGAAGCAGTTTCGTGCCATCGCCACTCGCTACGACAAGACCGCCCCGAACTTCCTCGCCGCCGTTCACCTCGCCGCCGCAGCCATTTGGCTCAATTGACGACACGCCCTAACACCAAAGTGTGAATTTCCCTAGGCCGCGTGGACAAACCTGAACCAGAGCCGGATGGCGGCGAGCAGGACGAAGCCGAGGAAGCTGGTGTCGTCCTGATCGTAGCGGGTGGCGACGCGGCGGCTGTTCTTGAGGCGATTGAAGCACCGCTCGATGCGATTGCGCAGCGCATAGACGCGGCGGTTGACTGAGGACTGGACGATGCGGTTGCGCTTGGTGGGGATTTCCGGTGCGGCGCCGCGATCGCGCGCATCCTGGCGGATGGCGTCGCTGTCATAGCCGCGATCGGCCAGCAGCATGCCGGGATCGCTGTCGCGTTCTGCCATGAGGTCTGGATAGGCCGTGCTGTCGTGGCACTCGCCGGGCGTCAGCACGATGCCGATGGGCAGACCCTCGGCGTTGGTGCGCAGGTGGATTTTGGTCGAGAAGCCGCCGCGCGAGCGCCCGAGCGACTGGCCGCGAATCCCCTTTTTATGCCGGCGGCACAGTGGTGTGCCCGGATCACGGTACTGTCGATCATCTGCAACGCATCGGCGTCGCCGCCGCTGTCGGCCAGGGCTTGCAGCAGCACGTCCCACAGTCCGCTCGTGGTCCAGCGGCGGAATTGCCGCCACACTGAGTTCCAGTGGCCCAGTTCGCTCGGCAGGTCGCGCCACGGCGCGCCGGTGCGCGCGATCCAGAAGATCGCATCCAGCACCCGCCGATGGTCAGCCGGCGGCCGGCCGCCCTGCCGCGAGCGTGTCACAACGAACGGCGCGAACAGCGCCCATTCTTCGTCCGTCATCAACCCGCGAACCACAGCCGACCTCCATGACAGAGGTCAGCCACGAATCACGCCCGCCCGCGTCGGGGGAACCCCCTTCCTGGCGCGGTTTGTCCACGCGGCCTAAATTCTGCGATCCGCGAAGGGTCTAAACTATACGCTGTGCAGACGGGTTCAACTGCCCGGTCATCGATGCCGTTCATGCGCAGGCGCTCGCGGATGCGCTGGCCACGATCTCAACCGGCGAGCAGCTGGTATCGCTACAGGGCTATCACCGCCCGTGGGTCGGCCGGGAGGATCACCGCCAGGCGGCGGCAATGTGGCTCGAGCGGCGGGGCATGCCCGTCCACGCCGACAACGTGATTCTGACTGCCGGTGCGCAACATGCCGCTTCGATCGTCCTGGCCGCCGTGACCAGTCCCGGCGATGTCGTCCTCTCCGAGGAACTCACGGATCCGGGCATCAAGCTGCTGTGCTCGCATTACCGTCTCAATCTGCACGGCATCGCGATCGACGAAGGCGGGATTGTCCCAGCCGGGCTGGAACAGGCCTGCCGCAATGCCAAGGTCAGGGCGCTGTTCTGCATCCCCAACCATCACAGCCCGACCCTCTCCGTCATGGCTGAAGGACGGCGGAAGGAGATCGCGGCTATTGCCGAGGCATACGATCTCGCAGTAATCGAGAACGACACCTATGGCGGATTTCTGGAAAAGCCGCCTGGGGCGCTGGCACGGTACGCGCCAGAGCGCAGCTTCTACTTCACCAGCCTCTCGAAAATCATCTCTCCGGGGCTGCGCCTCGGCTTCCTGGCCGCACCGTCTGGCAAGCTCGCCGAGCTCACCTCGGGCCTCGGCGCCACCTGTTGGATGGTTCCGCAGATTTCCGCCGAGGTCGGGGCCTTGTGGATCAGGGAGGGAACGGCCGAACACCTCGCCGCATGGCAGCGCAAGGAGATGGTGCAGCGCCATGAGATCGTGCGCGCCACGCTGCCCGCCGCCGACTTCTCGGCGCTGCCGTCGTCGCTGCATGTCTGGCTGACGCTGCCGGATCCATGGCGTGCCGAGGGTTTGGCGCAGCAACTGCGCCAGCGCGGAGTCTCAGTCACCCCGGCCGAGGCGTTTGCTGTCGGCCAGGGTGCGATGCCCCAGGCTATTCGCATCAGCCTGGGCGGTGCGGCGCCTTCGCGGACCGAACTACGCCAAGGTCTCGAAATTCTCGCCCACACGCTGGCCGGTCGGCCGATGTCAAGCTTCGTTGCGATGTAGGGCCGCGCATCGGCGTCGACGTTTGCCTGTTCCGCACAACCGATGCGCGCGATGTCTCACACTCAGACGCTAGGCATCGATGATGTAGCCGGAGATGATCCCCGCATCTCAAGACTCCCCTCATTTTCAAACGGCACCGAACATTTGCGTGAAGAGCTGTCAGTGGCGGTCAGAATCCGCGTGAATCTGGCGCGGGCCAAAAACTTGGCACAAGATTTGCTCACGCACGCCAGCCACTCCTTGCCGTCATTCGATCAGATATCCACGGCTGCCTGGTAGGCGCCTGTCAACGCCGTAGCCGCCGAAGGCGGTGGCCAAAGGCCAGCGTTTACAGGTGCCTACCAAGCAGCCATCGTTGACCATCGAAATCGACGGCTGGCAGTCACCACCACTTCCCCGTCGGCCCCCTCCCGGACACGTCCGGCGCGTGCGAGCCGCTGTCCCCCGATAATCCACGATGGCGCAACGAAGACGCGCCGTCTATGCGCGGATTCTCGCCGCCGCTGACACGCCGGATACGCCTGCACAAAGCCGGCGTCGCTGTGCGGCAGGTCCATCGCAAAGAAGTGGACCTTCCGCTCCACCCCCCCGATCACCGCCAGCGTCTCGCCAAAGTCCGCCTGCGCATGTCCAGGATCGTGCCGCAGCGGCACGAATACCTCGCGCTGACGCTGACGCTGACGCTGCGCCAGCACGTAATCCTTCGCGATGGTCAGACCGCCGCCATAGTCATGCTCGTCGCGCAGACGCTGGAAAATCCGCTTCGACGTGTGACGCTGCTTCGCCGGCCGGCCCTTATCCTCTTCCAGAATCCGGTCAATCATCCCCACGAAGGGGTCCAGCTTCGGACGCACCGCCGGTCGGCTGCGCCGGTAACCCGGTGGCACCGAGAACGACACCATCTTCGCCACCGTCCGGGCGTCAATGCCAAAACGACGCGCCGCCTCGCGCCGGAACCAGAGCCGGACGACATCAAACCGGCCAATGATAATCGAGGCCCGGACGGGCAGGATGACGAGACACAGCGGCAGTTGGATCAAGTGGTGCTGACCATCGCACGGCTGATCGGACGAAGGATCGCACGGGAACAGTTCGCGGCGCTCAGCGCCGACGGGGCCGACAAGGATTAGACAGAACGGAGACCGCCCATGCCCCGCGTCGCGCTCTATGCCCGCTATTCGTCCGACAATCAGAGCGAAAGCTCGATCGAGGACCAGTTCCGCCTTTGCCGGGAACATGCCGGGCGCGAGCGATGGAAGATTGTGGGAACCTATCATGACGCCGCCATCTCGGGTGCCAGCATGATCCTGCGGCCCGGCATCCAGTCGCTGTTGCAGGACGCGCAACGCGGCCGGTTCGATGTGGTGCTGGGCGAGGCGCTGGACCGCATTTCCCGCGATCAGGCGGATGTCGCCACGCTGAACGATCATGGCCGGGCGGGACGGCCGGATGCTTTTCTGTGCCATGGCGGGCACTCAACGCCACACCGGCAGCCCCATCGCAAGCGTCACCTACTTTGCGGATGACCCGTCCAAACGGCAGCGTGACACCGGCAGCCGATCGCAAGTCCGGGCCTTCAGGATCAGATGCGCTCCGCGCGGCGAGTAGCGTCAAGCCAATCTCGAGCGGCGCTGAGAGGTGGCCGCATTGCTCAGGGCGAGGGGCGGACTTGCTGGCGTTTGCCTTTTGAACTGTGTATACGGCTGTGTCCCGAATGACCGCGCGAGCGGTGCCGCGCCAGGGTGACGTTGGAGCGCACGTGATGTCAGTCCCACGCAATAACGGGGTTACCCGCTTGCGGAAAAGAGGGCCACGCCGCTTGCGGCCGGTCGGGATCAAGGAACAGGACGAAACCAACGATTCCTTTCACAACACGTCCCGCGCAGAGTACGTCTACCAGCATCTGCGCCAGGCGATGAGGGATGGGCGGTTCCAGCAGGGGGACCGCATCCGCGAGGATGAGGTCGCCAAGTCGCTGGGCGTCAGCCGCACCCCGGTCCGCGAGGCGTTGCGCCGCCTGCAGGCGCGCGGGTTGTTGGATTTCGGCTCCGGTCGAGGGCTCGGCATCGTCGAGCTGAGCCGTACCCAGGTGCTCGAACTCTACGCTATGCGCGAGTTGCTGGAAGGTGCCGCGGCGCGCCTGGCTGCGCAATATGCGACATCCACCGAGGTGAGCTACATGCGCCATCTTCTCAAGCAGTTCCGCAACACCAAGGATCCGCAGCAGCTCGCCTCGATCAACCGCACCTTCCACGGCGCCATCCGCGACGCCGCGCATAACCGCTACATGGTTCGATCTCTCAACGATCTCAATGAGGCGCTCGCACTTCTTCGCGGCACCACCTTCTCCATCCTCGGGCGGCCCGAAACCGCCGATATCGAGCACCGCGCCATCCTCGACGCGATCGAAAAGGGCGATCCCGCCACGGCGGAAAGAGAGGCGAGGGCGCATATCCGCACGGCGCAAAGCTTGCGTATGCAGATGATCGAACCTGTCCTCTAGCCTGCAGCATCGCCATGTCCGCGGGCGCGCAGTCAACCCGACCGGCCGAGGCGCTCTGCGCATTGAGCGCCACTGAGGCGGCGGCGCGCATCGCGGCGGGCGAGATCGAGAGCGAGGCGCTGGTGCGGGCCTGTTTGGAGAGGATCGCCCAGCGCGAGTTCGAGGTGCGCGCCTGGGCCCAGGTCGATGCCGACGGCGCGCTGCGGGCCGCGCGCGAGGCCGACAGGCAGCGGCACGGCAAGGCGCATCCGCTCGGCCCGCTGCATGGCGTTCCGATCGGACTCAAGGACATCATCGCCGCCGCGGGCCTCAGGACGGAGTGCAACTCGGAAATCTATCTCGGTCATCGCGCGCATGCCGACGCCGCTGTCGTCGCCCTGTTGCGCGCGGCCGGAGCGATCATTCTGGGCAAGACGGAAACGGTGGAATTCGCCGCCTGGGGCGGGCGGGTCGCGCCCACCGGCAATCCCCACGACCTGTCGCGAACGCCGGGAGGCTCCTCCACCGGCTCGGCGGCGGCAGTCGCCGACGGTATGGTTCCTCTCGCGCTGGGAACCCAAACCGGCGGCTCGATGATCCGGCCGGCTTCGTTCTGCGGCGTGATCGGTTTCAAGCCGACATTCGGGTACCGTCAGCACCGAGGGGGTGAAGCCTTATGCGGCGATGCTCGACACCGTCGGGTGGTACGCGCGCTCGGTCGAGGATGCGGCCCTGGTCGCCCGTGTGCTGGACGTCAGCGACGAACCGATACCGGACTCGCCTTGGCCCGAAGGGCTGCGCATTGGCCTGTGTCGCACTCCCTATTGGGACCGGGGCACGGCGGAGACGCGGGCCGCGCTGGCCGAGGCGAGCCGGCGACTGGCGGAGGCTGCCGCCGTCGTGACGGATATCGAACTCGGAGAGGAATTCGCGCCCCTGAACGAAATCCGGCAGACTGTGATGTGGGCTCTGGGTCGCGTCAGTTTCCTCCACCTGCAACGCACGGCGCCGGACAAGATATCCCCAGGCATCCGCAAGAGCATGGAGCGCATCAGCAATGCGACCCTGCGGGTGGCGCTGGACCAGGCGGCCGCGTTGCGGCCCCGCTTCGACGCCGTGGCGGGCGGGTTCGATGCGATGATGACGCCCAGCGCGCCGGGCGAGGCACCTGTCGGGCTGGCCTCAACGGGCGATTCGATCTTCAACGGGCTGTGGACGCTGCTGCATGTTCCCTGCATCAGCCTGCCCGGGCTGACCGGGCCGCACGGGATGCCGGTGGGCATTCAGCTCATCGGCGCGCGCTACGCCGACGCCCGCCTGCTCGCGGTGGCGCAGACGGTCGCGCGCCTGCTGCGGGCGCCGCGCTAGCTGGATCCGGGCACGATGCCGGCAGGCAGACCCTTGCAATAGGCGGCGATCTCGCCGGGCACGGTGATCCACAACTTGTCGCGCTGGCGCAGCACATGGTCGAGCGCCCGCCGCAGCGCCTGCATGCGGAAGGCCTGGCCGATGATGAAGGGATGCACCGAGAAGGTGAAGACAAGCGGATACTTCGCCGAGCGCCTCAGCATCTCGTCGAAGTGGTCGACGACCATCTGCTCGAAGTCGCGCCCGCTCTGGTGGCGGTACACCAGCGCCGGGCTGTCGTTCACCTCGACCGAGTAGGGAACGGAGAGGATCGGCCCGGAGCGCGTGCGCATCCAGAACGGCTGATCGTCGGCCGGCCAGTCCAGCACGTAGTCGTAGCCTACCTCCTTGAGAAGATCGAGGGTGCAGCCGCTCTGCGCGAAATAGGGGCCCATCCAGCCGCGCGGCGGCTTTCCCGCGTGCCTGGTGACGGCCGCGGTGGATTCGGCGATCAGCCGCGCCTCGTCCTCCTCCCACAGCGCGTCCTGGCGCTCGGCGTTGGTGCGGCCATGGCCGATATACTCGTCGCCGCGCTGGTTGATCCGCCGCGCGATCTCCGGGCAGGCGTCGAGCACGGCGGAATTAACGTTGTGCGAGCCGGGCAGCCCGAATTCGTCCAGCAGGTCGAAGTAGTGCCAGATGCCGACGCGATTGCCGTAGTCGCGCCAGGCGAAGTTGCGCTGCGTCTGCGCCGCATTCGCCGCCGTGGTGTCGCTGCCGATCCCGGCGCGGAAGGCGAAATGCTCGATATTGTTGCACAGGGCGAAGGCGAGGCGCGTGCCGTTCGGCCATTCGTAGACCGGCCGGGCGGGAAGGGCGCTGTATTCGTAGCGGCCATGCGTCGGAAGTTTCATTTGCCGCCCCGCCGGCGTTGGCGCGGAGTGGACCCGGCGCGAGAGGAAGCGGGCCTGTACCATTCCAGGATTTCCGCGCCGTTCCAGTGCAGCACATCGGAATGGCGGTTGACATAGTCGTATACCTCTTCGAGGTAGCGGATGCGATGCGGCTGGCCGGAGATGTACGGGTGGATGGCGATCGCCATGACCTTCGGCCGCTCGGCGCCCTCGATATAATAGCGATCGAACATGTCTCGGCATTTCCGCAGCCAATAGGGCGATTCGTGGTGCTGCAGCACCATCGTGGGAATGTCGTTCAGCTCGACGGTGTACGGCAGCGTCACCAGCGGGCCGTGGGCGGTGCGGATCTCGGTGGGCTCGTCGTCGTGCACCCAGTCACCGACATACCGGATACCGGCCTCGGCCAGCAGATCGGGCGTCTCGTAGGTCTCGGTCAGGCCGGGGCCGAGCCAGCCGACAGGGCGCCTGCCGGCGAAGCGTTCGAGGATGTCGAGCGACTGATGGATCATCGCGCGCTGGTCCTCCACTGTATGGATCGGCATCTGCTCGTAGCCGTGCCCCATGAATTCCCAGCCGGCGGCGCGCGCCTGCGCCGCGACGCGCTCGTAATCGATGCAGACCCTGGCGTTGATCGACAGAGTGGGCCTGATGCCCAGGCGCTCGAACAGCTTGAAGAAGCGCCAGACGCCCACGCGCATCCCGTATTCGTGCCAGCTCCAGTTGGGCAGATCGGGCAGCAGCGACTGGCCGCTCGGCGGCGACAGCACGTGGCGCGCCATCGGCCGGGCAATGTCCCACACTTCAAGATTGACGATCGTCCAGACGACGACGCGCGCTCCACCGGGGAGCACGAGCTTCGGGCGATCGACGATCGCCGAATAGTCGAGGCGTTCCCGCGGCAACATTGCTGTCCTCCTGTTCCGCAACCTCACCCGTCGTCCGATCTTAGCGCCGACGCCACCGCATCGGCGAACGCATCGGTGCCCAAGGTTCCGCCGATGTCGCGCGTGCGCGTCGCGGGGTCGGCGAGAACGCGCTCGACGGCGCCCTCGATCCGCCGCGCTGCCGCGACCAATGCCGGCGCGCTGTCGCGACGCCCGCGCCAGTCGAGCAGCATGGCCGCCGACAGGATCAGCGATGTCGGGTTGGCGACGTTGCTGCCCGCGATGTCCGGCGCCGAGCCGTGCTGGGCCTGCGCCACGCAGATGCGCTCCCCGTAGTTGATCGAGGCGCCGAGACCGAGGCTTCCCGAAAGCTCCGAAGCCTCGTCCGATAATATGTCGCCGAACATGTTGGTGGTGACGATCACGTCGAAGCGGTCGGGGGTGCGCACCAGCAGCGCCGCGGCGGCATCGACGATGACGTCCTCCAACTCGACGTCCGGGTATTGCGCACCCACCTTGCGCACTTCGCGGAGGAACAGCCCGTCGGACAGCTTCATCACGTTGGCCTTGTGCACCGCCGTCACCTTCCGGCGCCGTCCGCGCGCCAGATCGAAGCCCGCCCTGGCGATGCGCGCCGAGCCGTGCGCGGTAATCTTGCGCACCGCGAGCGCCATGTCGGCGTCCGGCATGAACTCGCCGCATCCCGCGTGCATGTTGCGGTCGGAATAGAAGCCCTCGGTGTTCTCGCGCACGATGACGAGGTCCATCGGCCGGCGCAGCATGCCGAGGCCGGCGCGCGACCGGCACGGACGGATATTCGCATAAAGCTCGAACGCCGCGCGCAATTCGCCCGAGGGATTGATGCCGCCCCGCTCGCGCGGCGGATAGCGGTAGTGGTCGACCGGCCCGAGGATCACGCCGTCAACCTCGGCAATGCGTGCGACCACCTCCGGGGGCAGCGTGCTGCCCTGCGCGTGTAGGCTGGCAAGGCCGATCTCCCGCGTCTCGAAGTCGAGGCCGAGCGACAGCGCGGCGCCAGCGGCGCGGAGCACGTCGAGCGTCGCGCGGGTGATCTCCGGCCCGATGCCGTCGCCGGGGAGGACCAGAATTTGCATGACGCCCCCTTGCTTGTCGACAGTCCACGTCGCTGCCCGGCCGTGACGCCGGTCCGGCCGAGGTTGCCGCGACGGCGCTTTGCCGTACCCGCGCGAACCGCCCGCAAGCTGGCCCGGTTTCCCGATTGACACGCCGTTGCACGCATGTATACCGTTGCACACATCCGGCGACCCTGTCAAAGATCGGGCGCAGCAAACGCCCGCAACACCTCGGTCGCGAGACGCTCAGGAGTACGACGAGCTGGCGGGTGGCGGCGCCCGGGGCGCCCTTGGGGGGGTGTCGGAACATCGCCGCGTGGGTCGGGCGTGGAAGCGGCGGGCGGGATTGGGGTTGCGCGTGGTCGTGCTCGGTCTGGAGGCAGGGATGGCTGGCGGCGAAGATGGCGTCGTGCTGGATCGGATGCTGGCGGGGCGCTCGTCGCGGGCCCGTGCGGGATTGCGGCGCCGCCGAGCGATGCGATCGCGCGACATGGAAAGGCGGCGGGCGAGAGCGCCCCTCGCAGGAAGGGTGAGCCGCAGCGGCCCGCCGGAAGCCGCACCGAGATGACCGCGGGACGCTACGTCCTGCGCCGCCTTCTGCTCCTGGTGCCGCAGGTACTCGGGGTCACCACCATCGTCTTCTTCCTGATCCGCCTGCTGCCGGGAGATCCGGCGTACATGATCGCCGGCTCGCTCGCCACCAAGGACGTCATCGCCTCGGTCCGCCGGCAGCTCGGCCTCGACCTGCCGCTCTGGGACCAGTACATCATCTATATCGGCCGCGTCGCGCACGGCGACCTCGGCAGGTCGTGGCTCACCAGCAGCCAGGTGACGCAGGACATCCTGCAACGGCTGCCGGCGACGGTCGAGCTGATCACGCTCGCGCTCATCCTCGCCTTTTGCATCGCGCTTCCCCTCGGCATGCTGACCGCGCTGCGGCCCGGCACCCTCATCGACCGGCTCACCTCCGCCTACGGCATGCTCGCCGGTGCGATGCCCGATTTCTGGTGGGCGCTGTTCCTGGTCTTCATCCTGTTCGGCAAGCTCCAAATCGTGCCCGCGCCGATCGGCCGGCTCGACATCGTGCTGCTGCCGCCGCCGCAGGTGACCGGCTTCTACACGATCGACAGCATCATCGCCGGGGACTGGGCCGCGTTCTGGTCCGCGCTCAGCCATCTTGCGCTGCCCGCCTTCACCCTCGCCTTCGTCTATGGCGGGCCGATCCTGAAGATGGCGAGGTCGAGCATGTCGCAAGCCCTGCTCGGCAACTTCGTGCAGTACGCGCGGGCGAGCGGCCTGCCCGGCCATATGGTCGCCCGCTACGCGCTGCGCAACGCGCTCCTGCCGGTGATCACGATGACCGGCATCACCTATGGCTATCTGATCGGCGGTGCCGTGCTGATCGAGCAGATCTTCGCCTGGGGCGGGATCGGCCAGTATGCCGTGCAGGCGATCACCAGTTCCGATTACATGGCGGTGTCGGGCGTCGTGCTCGCCGCGACGGTGTTTTCGCTGCTCATCTATCTGGCGGTGGATATCTTCTACCTCGCCGTCGATCCCCGCATCCGGTACTGAGGCGGCGCGTGGCACTCGATGCTCGTCACCTCCGCCATCTGGTCAGGACCAGACCCTCGGTCCTCCTCGGCGCGGCGATCGTCAGCGTGGCACTGATCCTCGCCGCCATCGGGCCCGTGATCGCACCGTTCGATCCGCGCACCGCGATCCCGGGCGAGCAACTGAGGCCGCCCGGCTTCGGCCACATCATGGGCACCGACGACAACGGGATGGACGTGTTCTCGCGGGTCATCGCCTCGCCGCAGACCGACCTCACCATTGCCATCCTGGGCACGCTGGGCGCGATCGCCGCCGGCATCCCGCTCGGGCTGATCGCGGGCTACTACCGTGGCTTCGCCTCCGAACTGCTGATGCGGGTGTCCGACATCGTGCAGTCGTTCCCGGTGTTCATCCTCGGCATGGCCCTCGTGGTGGTGACCGGGCAGGAGATCAGGAACGTCATCTATGTGGTCGCGGTGGTCAACTGCCCGATCTATGTGCGCCTCATCCGCGGCCAGGTGCTGTTCCTGCGCGAGCGGCCGTTCATCGAGGCGGCACGGGCGATCGGCGGGCGCGACAGCTGGATCATCCGCAAGCATGTCTTCCCCAACGCGATCGGCCCGGTGACGGCCAACGCCTCCGTCACCATCGGCTGGGCGATCCTGCTGACCGCCGGCCTGTCCTTCATCGGCGCCGGCGTGCGCGTGCCGACTCCGGAATGGGGATCGATGATCGCGGTCGGCGCCAAGAACGTCTACACCGGCGAATGGTGGCCCTCGGTCTTTCCGGGAGTCGCCCTCGCCGTCACCGTCCTCGGCTTCGCCCTGCTCGGCGAGGCGCTGGTCCAACTGACCGACCGGACCAGGAGGTAGCGGCGTGGGTGCCCTGCTCGATGTCCGCGATCTTTGCGTGCAGTTCCAGACCAGCGAGGGCATCGGCCATGCGTTGAACGGCGTCAATCTCAGCGTCAACGAAGGACAGGTGCTGGGCATCGTCGGCGAGAGCGGCGCGGGCAAATCGGCGATCGCCCTGGCGCTGGTCAATCTCGTCGCCCCGCCGGGCCGGATCGTCTCCGGCTCGGTCAGCTATCGCGGCCGCGACCTGCTGCGCGAGAGCGAGCGGTCGCTGCAGCAGATTCGCGGCCGTGAAATCGGCCTCATCGTGCAGAACCCGAAATCCGCCCTCAACCCGTTGCTGACGATCGGCCGCCAACTCGTCAACGTGATCCGCAGCCACGGCCGGCTCGACAGCAGGGCGGCGGCCGAGCACGCGGTGCAGATGCTGCGCAAGGTGGGGATTCCCGATCCCGATACCCGCATGCACTCCTATCCGCACCAGCTCAGCGGCGGCATGGCCCAGCGCGTCACCGTCGCGATGGCGCTGTCCAACAATCCCCGCCTGCTGATTGCCGACGAGCCGACGAGCGGCCTCGATGTGACCATCCAGGCGCAGATCCTCGACCTGATCCAGGCGCTGGTGGACGAACTCCGCTCGGCGACCATCCTGATCACCCGCGATCTCGGCATCATCGCCCAGCACTGCCAGGAAGTGGCCGTGCTCTATGCGGGGTGCGTGGTCGAGCGCGCGCCCGTCCGCGCCTTCTTCAAAAATCCGCTGCATCCCTACAGCGAGACCCTGATCAAGGCGGTCGCGACGACGCGCCGGCGCGGCCGCAGACTGATGCCCGGCGTCAGCCCGAGCATCTACGAGCTGCCGGGCGGCTGCGCGCTCAGCCCGCGCTGCCATCTGGTGCAACCCGTCTGCCGCCAGACGCCCCCCGAGTTAATCGAGCTCTCGCCCGGCCATTTCGTGCGATGCCACGTCCGCGCGGCGGGGGGCACATGATGGCACCGATGGTGCAGGTCGAGCATCTGGTGAAGCATTTCACCATTGCCGGCTCGGCGAAACCCCTGCAAGCGGTCAGCGATGTCTCCTTCTCCATCGGCCGCGCCGAGACGTTGGGGGTCGTCGGCGAGTTCGGGGTCGGGAAAGACCACGATCGGGCGGTGCGTGCTGCGCCTGATCGAGCCCACGAGCGGGCGGATCCTGGTCGACGGGCACGACCTCTCGGCACTCGCGAGCGACCGGCTGCGGATCATCCGGCCGCACATGCAGCTCGTCTTCCAGGAGCCGTTCGAACTCGCTCGATCCGCAGATGACGCTCTGGCAGATCGTCGCCGAACCGCTCCGCCTGCACACCAAGCTTTCGAAGGCCGAGCGCCACGACCGGGTGCTGGAACTGCTGGAGCAGGTGGGCCTGGCGCGCCGCCTCGCCGACCGCCATCCGCATCAGATGGCGGCGGGGCAGCAGCAGCGCGTCGGCATCGCCCGCGCGATCGCGACGCAACCCAGGTTCATCGTGCTCGACGAGCCAGTGTCGTCCCTCGATCCCACCGCGCGCGCCGAGATCATAGACCTGCTCATCGATCTCCAGGAGCGCCAGGGAATTACGTACCTCTTCATCTCGCACGATCTTACCACCGTCCGCTATCTCTGCAACTGGGTTGCCGTGATGTATCTCGGCAAGATCGTGGAGATGAGCCGCACCGAGGAGCTGTTCGAGCGCCCGGTGCATCCCTATACGCGCGCGCTCCTCTCGGCGGTTCCCGAGCCGGACCCTGAAATTCGGCGCGCGAAATTCGTGCTCAAGGGCGAAATCCCGAGCCCCATCAATCTGCCGAGCGGCTGCCATCTGCACGCGCGCTGTCCGGCTGCGCAGCCCATGTGCCGCACCACAGTCCCCGCGCTGGAGTTGATCGGCGGCGGCCATTGGGTGTCGTGCCTGCGCGCCCGTGAACTCGGCTTCGGCGCAAACCCGGCGGCGCAAGCCCCGCACGAGCCGATCGCAACGCTTGCAGAGCAGCCCGATGCTGCGTGGCTCCGTGAAGTGTCGACCCCCAAATCCTGAGGAGGGACCGGAAATGGCATACCGACCGAGCAACTACGTGCCGACACGACGCGGCGTCTTGCGGGACATGGGGGTGGCGGGCGGCCTGGCCGCCGCCGGCGGCCTCGTGGTGCCCGGCCTGTGGTCCGCCCCCGCGGTGGCCGCCGCGCGCGACACGCTGATCGTCGCCGTTTCGGCGACGCCGGTCTCGCTCGACCCGGAATATGGCGCCTCGCTGGAAAGCTGGGAACTGCCAGTCTTCATCTACGAATATCTGCTTTGCTACTACTTCAAGAAGGGCGCGGACGGCGTCGGCATGCCGCAGTTCGAGCCGCCGTACCAGCCGCGCCTGGCCGAAAAGGTGGAGGTGTCCGCCGACGGCAAGAGGCTTACCTTCCGCCTGCGCAAGGGCATCAAGAGCGAGTACGGAAACGAGTTCACCGCCGCCGACGTGAAGTGGTCGTGGGACAGGACCTTCTCGCTCAAGACCGCGGGGATGTGGATGATGAAATCCTCCTCCATCCCGAGCGCGGACTCGATCAAGGTGATCGATCCCTACATCCTCGAGGTCGATCTCTCGGGGCCGAACTCGCTCCTGATGACGGAGCAGGCGACCTCGCTCAACAATCCGGTCATCTACGATGCCACCGAGGCGAAGAAGCACGCCACCAGCGCCGATCCCTGGGCGAAGGATTGGCTCGGCAAGAACAGCGCCACCTTCGGACCCTACAAGGTGACCCAGTTCACCCCGGGCCAGGTGGTGGTGTTCGAGGTGAACCCGCACTACTACCGTGAGAGGCCGAAAATCCCGCGGGTGATCTGGCGCGAAGTCCCCTCGTCGGCGACGCGGCTTGAACTGCTGCTGGCGGGCTCCGTGCACATCGCCAAGGAGCTTGAGCCTTTGCAGCGCCAGCAGTGCGAGGGCAAGCCCGGCGTCAAGGTCACCGCGATCAAGGGCAACGAGGCGGTGATGTTCGCGCTCAACAACAACGTCAAGCCGTTCGACAATGTGAAGGTGCGCGAGGCGATCGCCTACGCGGCGCCGATCGACGCGATCATCGACACGGTCTACCTGAAGCAGCCCAATGTGCGCTTGTTCAAGGGCTACACGCCGGAATCCTATCCCGCCGCCATCGACTATTGGCCTTACTATCCGACCGACCTCGACAAGGCTCGGGCGCTCCTGAAAGAGGCAGGACAGGGGCCGTTCTCGTTCAAGCTGGCGCAGAACGCCGCCCGGCCGGAGCACGAGCAGGTGGCGATCCAGATCCAGACGCAGCTCAAGAAGCTCGATATCGACGCGCAGATCCAGAAGCTGACACCCGCCGCCTACCAGGAGGAGTACTTCTCGCGCAAGGCGGAGGCGGTGCTGGTGCAGGATTGCGCCTGGGTGGCCGATCCTGCCTATTCCCTCGGGCTGTTCTTCGGCTCCGGCCCCACCTCCGTCGCCAACTGGGTCAACTACAGCAACAAGGACGTCGATGTCCTGCTCGACGAATGCTTCAACACCGCCGACGCCGCCAAGCGGCGCGAGCTTGGGCAGAAGGCGCACCGGCTCATCGTCGATGACGCACCGTGGGCGTTCAGCATCGGCATCGGCTTCTACATGACGGCACGCTCCGAGGTCTCGGGCCTCAACTGGCGGGCCAACAACCTGCTCGATTATGCCGAGATGTCGTTCGCAACCTGAGTGCTGGCGAAGGGAAGTTGCCGGCCGGCGCGCACCCGTGGGGCGTTCGCCGGCCGGCGATGGTGACGCAATGAAGCTAGGGAGTCGTTCGGCCATGACCAGGATCAAATTGGAGCAGGACGTCGCCGCGACCGGCGGGCCGCAGATCGAATGGCCGCCGTTCAAGGTTTCCACCGCGAAGTCGCGCGCGCTCTATGAGGAGGCGAAAAAATATGCGCCCGCCGGCGTGCAGGGCGCGGGCCGCTACTACAAGCCGTTCCCGCTCTTCATGCAGAAGGCGTTCGGGGCGCGGATATGGGACGTCGACGACAACGAGTACATCGACTACCACGGCTCCTACGGCCCGGCGAGCCTTGGCTACAACGAGCCGCGCATCCGCCGCGCCGTGATCGACGCGATGGAAACGGAAGGCGTGCTGTTCGCCCAGCCGCATCCGCGCGAGGTCGCCCTGTGCAAGACGTTCACGGAAATCATCCCCTATGCCGAGAAGACGACGCTGCATGGCGGCGGCGGCTCGGACCCGCTCTACAACGCCGTCCGGCTGGCGCGCACCTACACCGGGCGCCGCAAGATCCTGAAGTTCGAGGGCGGGTATCACGGCTGGCACGACGAGCTTGCGCTCTCCGTCCGGCCGTCGGCGGAACAGGTGGCCGCGTCGAACGAGATGAAGGCGATCGCGGTCTCGTCGGGCGCCCTGCCCGAGCATGCCGAGCACACGCTGATCGCGCCGTTCAACGACGAGGCGATCACCGAGAGCATCGTCAAGCGCCACGGCAAGGACCTCGCGGCGATCTTCATCGAGCCGGTGGCGCATTCCTGCGGCTGCCTCGTGCTCAAGCCGGGCTTCCTCAAATTCGTGCGCCAGCTCTGCGACGCCACGGGCTGCCTCCTCGTCTTCGACGAGATCATCACCGGATTCCGCCACGGGCTTGCCGGCGCCGGTGCGCGCGAGGGCGTGCACCCGGATCTCGCCGCGTTCGGCAAGGCGATGGCGAACGGGTTCATGCTCGCCGCGCTCACCGGGCAGGGCAAGATCATGTCCCAGATGGCCCCCGAGGGGCCGAGCTTCTATTCGGGAACCTTCAACGGTCACCTGCTCTCGGTGGTCGCGTGCCAGAAGACCATCGAGATCATGCGCACCGAGCCGGTGCACGAAAAGCTGTTCCGCCTGGGCAGGATGATGGCGGACGGCATCAACGATGCGATCCGGCAGACCGGCATCAACGCGGTCTGCTACAACTACGGCTCCATCTGGTGCGTGTACTTCACGGTCGGCAAGGTCGAAGTTGTACCGCGACATCATACATTTCGCGGCGACCAAGGATTCGCGCATCGACCGTGCCTATCACATCCACCTTCTCAACAACGGCATCTACATGCAGCCGAACTACACGAACCGCGCCTTCATCTCCTATGCCCACAGCGAGGACGACATTCAGAAGACCATCGACGTGTCCGCCGCCTTTTTCAAGGAGCATAGCTCCGTCCTGCGCAAGTCGCGGTAAAGCGGACGTGAAGGGGAAGCGGCGTCAGCCGCCGTGGAGCGAGAGATGAAGCGAGTAGGCGTCGATATTGGCGGAACATTCACCGATCTCGTCGTGTTCGACGAGGTGACGGGCGCGCTGGAAAGAACCAAGACGCTCACCACCCCGCACGCGCCCGAGGACGGATTCCTGAAGGCGGTTGCCGACATCACGGTGAACGCCGGCGAGGTGTCGCATTTCCTGCACGGAACCACGCTGGTCACCAACCTGATCATCGAGCGGACCGGGGCGAAGCTCGGGCTGATCACGACGAAGGGATTTCGCGACGTGCTCGAAATCCAGCGTTCGTACCGCGACGAGCTTTACAACCTGCAGTGGGACAAGCCGAAGGCGCTGGTGCCGCGGCACCTGCGCCTGACGGTCGACGAGAGGATCGCCGCCGACGGCACGGTGCTGCGCCCGGTCGATCCCGACGAAATGCGCGCCATCGTCCGGCGTTTGCTCGACGAAGGCGTGGAGGCGGTCGCGGTCTGCCTCATCAACGCCTACGCCAATCCCGCCAACGAGACGGCGGCGGCGCAGATCATCCAAGAGATGGCGCCCCGCCTCGCGCTGTCGCTGTCGTCGGAGGTGGACCCGCGGATCCGCGAATACGAGCGGGTGAGCACCACGGTTCTCAACGCCTATTCGATGCCGCGCATGCACCGCTACATGAGCCGGCTCGACCGGGCGCTCAAGCGCGACGACGGCATCAAGTACATGCATTCCGGCGGCGGGGTCATTCCCGGCGCCACCGCCGAGCGCTTCCCGATCCAGCTGCTCTATTCCGGGCCGGCCGCGGGCGTGCTCGCCGGACGGTTCCTCGCCGCCACGCTGGCCGAGCCCAATGTCTGCACCATCGACATGGGCGGCACCAGCCTCGATGTGTGCCTGATCCGCGACGGCGAGCCCGACAGCCGCGACACGATCGAGGTGGAATTGGGCGTTCCCGCGCGCACGCAGAGCATCGACATCCACTCGATCGGCGCAGGCGGCGGCTCGATCGTCTGGTTCGATGCCGGCGGCGCGCTGCAGATCGGCCCCGATTCGGCCGGGTCCGATCCCGGCCCCGCCTGCTATTGTCGCGGCGGCACCCGGCCGACGGTGACGGACGCGAACCTGATCCTCGGCATCCTCAACCCCGAGGGGCTGCTCGGGGGAAGGCTGCGCCTGGACGGCGAGCGCGCCGCCCAGGCGTTCCGTGGGATCGCCGAGAGGTTCGACGTGAGTGTCGAAAATGCCGCAGCCGGTGTCTACAGGATCGTCACGGCGAATCTCGCCGAGGCGATCCGCGAGGTCACCGTCAAGCGCGGCACCGATCCGCGCGACTTCGCCCTCGTCGCGTTCGGCGGCGCCGGCGGCCAGCACGCCGCGGCGGTGGCGCGTGAGATGGAGATGAAGGGTGCCATCTTTCCGCGCAACGCGAGCACGTTCTCGGCGTTCGGCCTGCTCACCGCCGACCTCAAGAACACTCTCGCCAAGAGTCTCATGGTGCCGCTTACCCGCGTCCCGGCCGAGGCGATCGACGCGGATTTCCGCGAACTGGTCGAGGGTGCGCGGCGCTTCCTCGACGACAGCGAAGGCGGCCTCGAACGCGTCTACGCCGACCGCTGGGCCGATATCCGCTACATCGGGCAGTCCCACGAAGTCGCCGTGCCGGTGCATCCGCAGCGCGTGGACCTGAACACGATCTACGCCGACTTCGAGCGGCTGCATGAGCGTCTCTACGGAACCAAGCTCGGCGATGCCGCCGAGATCGTCAACATCAGGGTGACCGTCACCGGGCAGGTGCCCCGGCTGAAGGCAAAGCCGTTCATGCCGGCGGAGATCCGCGCCGCGCCCACCGGCACGCGGCGGACGGCGTTCGCCGACCGGCCCGTGCCGGTGTTCTGGCGCGACGGCCTGCCGCCCGGGTGGCGTCACGAGGGGGCCTGCCTCATCGAAGAGGTGGATTCGGTCATCTACATCCCGAACGGCCAGGTCGAGATCGACGAGTACGGCAGCATCCGGCTCGCATGGGGGACGGAGTGAACAATCATCGGCGGGATACCGCAGCGCCTGAACGGCCGGCGAACCTCGATCCGTTCAGCGCAGAGATCATGCGCAACTATCTCATCTCGACCGTGAAGGAGATGGTGACGGCGACCGTGCGCACGGCGTACTCCACCTGCTTCAGCGAGGGCGAGGACTTCACCTGCGGACTGTTCGACCGCAACGGCAACATGATCGCCCAGGCCGCCGGCATCAGCGTTCATGCCGGCGGCCTGAGCCTGCTGGTGCGGCATTTCCTCGACAAGTTCGGCCATTTCGAGCCGGGCGACGTGATCGTGCACAACGATCCGTACACCGGGGCGACACACCAGGGCGACGGCGCGATTTTCCGCCCCATGTTCTACGAGGACACGCTGGTCGGCTTCTCCATCAACCGGGGCCACTGGACCGACATCGGCGGCATGGCCCCCGGCGGCTGGTCGGGCACCGCGAGCCACGTCGTGCAGGAGGCGCTGCGCCTTCCCGCCACCAAGCTCTACCGGGCGGGCGTACTGAACGAGGAGATCCGCGACCTGATCGAGCATAACGTGCGCTTCGCCCGCCAGTGGTGGGGCGACGTGCAGTCGCAGATCGCCTCCAACATCACCGCGGAGCGGCGCGTGCAGGCGCTGATCCGCAAGAACGGGCTCGACGTGGTGCTGCGGAGCTTCGATGCGGCCATCAACTATTCGCGCTCGCGCTTCCTCAAGGCGATGGAGGCGATGCCGGACACCAGCGTCGCCGCCGGCGACATCTACATGGAGGACAACGGCTTCGGCGAAGGCCCGTTCCGCGTGCAGGTGACGATCACCAAGACGCCCGACCGGATCGTCGTCGATTTCGCCGGCACCGATCCGCAGTCGCTCTCGACGGTGAACTGCTCGGAAGGGGTGGCGCGCGCGGCCACCTACATCCCGCTGATCGCCGTGCTCGATCCCGACGTCCCGCTCAACCAGGGCGTGATCGACCTGATCGAGTTCCGTGCCCCGCGCGGCTGTCTGGTCAACCCGGTCTATCCCGCGCCCTGCTTTGCCTCCACGGCCGATCCGGGCGATCGCATCAGCGAAATCATGCAGCTTGCGCTGAGCAAGCTGCTGCCCGAGCGGGTCACCGCCGGCTGCTACGCCACCGGCAACAACCTGACCGCCGGCGGCTACGACCCGGCGCTGCACGAGGACTTCGTCTGGTACATCTTCGAGTCCGGCGGATGCGGCGCGCGTGCCACCAAGGACGGCAACTCGGCGGAGTGGCACCTGATGGCGAACTGCAAGAACGAGTTGATGGAGGTGTGGGAGCAGCGTTATCCCGTGCGCTTCCTGCGCTACGAACTGGTCGAGGATTCCGCAGGGCCCGGCAAGTGGCGCGGCGGCCTCGGCGTCACCCGGCACCTGGAGCTGACGCTGCCGACCGCGCTCACCGCCAATGCCGACCGCCACGTGCTGCCCCCGCACGGCCTGTTCGGCGGCGGCGCCGGCTCGGTCAACCGCTTCAGCATCATCCGCGACGGCCAGGACAGGACCTTCAAGGAGTGGTTCAACATTCCCTCGCCGTCGAAATTCTCCAACATGCCGACGCGCGTCGGCGATGTGCTGGCGGTCACCCAGGGCGGCGGCGGCGGCTACGGCGACCCGCTGGAGCGCGACCCCGATCTGGTCGCGACCGACGTGATCGACGGCTACGTCTCGCCCGAGCGCGCCCGCAGCGACTACGGCGTCATCCTGGATGTGGCGGCGCGCAAGGTCGATGCCGCGGCGACGGCGCGCGAGCGCGAGCACCGCATCCGCGAACGTGCGGGGACATGACCACGCCAGCGCGAACAACCGAGCCGGGGCTCGACCGGCTTCCGGTGGCGTTGGCGGCCTGTTTCGGTCTCTCGGCGGCAACAATGACCACCTTTCCGGTCGTCTCGCCGATGATCGTCTCCGACCTCGGGCTGAGCTACGCCCAGACCGGGGTGATCGCCGCCGCCTACATGCTCGGCTATGGGCTGTTCCAGCTTCCGGCCAGCTTCCTCGGCATCAGGATGGGCAGCGGGCGCGTGCTGCTGGGCGCGATGGCGCTGATGAGCGTCGCGACGCTGCTGCCTTGCCTGCTCGCCCGCCCCGCGGTCTGGGTGGCCTCGCGCTTCGTGCTGGGCGTCGCCGGCGCACCCGTGCTGCCGCTGAGCATCCACCTGCTCACCCAGGCGATGACGGGGGCGCGGCTGGTCAAGGGGCTTGGCGTGGCCATCTCGGGATGGGGGATCGGCATGACGCTGGCGATGCTGGGCGCGGCGCCGCTGCTGCACTCGCTCGGCTGGCGCGCAGTGCTGCTGGCCGCCGCCCTGCTCGGCCTGCTCGTGGTGGCCGGCCTGAACCTGGCGCTGCCTGCCCGCAGCCGCGTCGGCGACCGCGCGGCCAGGCCCCCCGATCCCGCGCGCCTGCTCCGCCGGTTCGGCGCGAACCGCGCGCTCAACTGGATGGGCATCATCAACGCAGCCGGCACGAGCATGACGATCTGCGTCTCCGGCTGGCTGCCCTTGTATGTCTCGCGCGCGTTCGGCGTGCCGGCGGACGCGATCTCGGCAAGCCTCTCCCCCCTCGGCGTCGGCATTGCGTTCGGCGCGTGGGTCGGCGGCGCCCTGACGATCCGCTGGGGCTGGCGGCCGGTCGTCGTCATCTCGATGGTTGCCTCCTGCCTGCTCGTCGCGTCGATCCCGCTGCAGTCCAGCGCCGTCCCGATCGTGGCGACGGCCATCGTGATCGGCTGGGTGGCGATGTTCTTCGCCGCCCCGACCCAGTCGCTGTTTCCGTTCGTGATCGCGGGGGAATGGACGGCGCTCGCCGCCGGCTACTACAACACCATCGGCTTCTTCGGCGCCTTCGCCGCCTCGCTGCTGTTCGGTTTTCTGGCAGACCGCCTCGCCGATTTCGCCGCCGGATGGCTGTCGCTCTCCGTGATCGCGCTGATCGGTGTGCTGGCCGTGCTGGAGGTGCCGATCCCGGCGCGCATCCATTCCATGCCGCGTCCCGCCGCCGATGCAGTGCCGGCGCCGCGCCGGGATACGCTTGAGCCACATGCATGAACTGCCGCCGGCGCGGCAGCATGCCGGGGTCAACGGCAATGCGGAGGAAAGGTTGGATGGAATGATGCAGCGCAGGCTTGAGGGGATGGCCCATACATGACCCCGGCGGGCGCGCGCATGAGTGTGCGGCGTGACTGCGCAAGCTGCTTCACCGCAGGGCAGCGGTATGGCGACGGTTGACCACGATGTCGTTGTCGTGGGCGCCGGCAACGCCGCCTTCTGCACTGCGCTCGCGGCGCGGGAGCGGGGGTGCCGCGTCCTGATGCTAGAGCGCGCGCCCGAAGAGGAGAGCGGCGGCAACAGCCGCTTCACCGCCGGGGCTTTCCGCTTCGTCTATCGCGGCGTGGATGACCTGAACAAGATTATGCCTGATCTCACCGAGGGCGAGGTCGCCAATACGGATTTCGGCACATACACCAGCGACCAGTTCTTCGACGACATGTTCCGGATGACCCGCTACCGCACCGATCCCGGGCTTTGCGAGCTTCTGGTCACGCGGTCGTTCGACGCGATGCTGTGGCTGCGCTCGAAGGGGGTGCGGTTCGCGCCGATCTATGGGCGGCAAGCGTTCAAGGTCGGTGGCAAGTTCAAATTCTGGGGCGGACTCACCGTTGAGGCATGGGGTGGCGGACCGGGCCTCATCAGCCAGCTGACCGCCATCGCGCTCCAGTCGGGAATTGAGATCCGCTACAACACGCGGGCCGTCTCGCTGATCCACCTCAACGACCGGGTCGAGGGCGTCCGGGTCAAGGCAGCGTCCGGCATCCACGACATCGCCTGCCGTGCCGTCGTCCTCGCCTGCGGCGGTTTCGAGGCGAACGCGGAATGGCGGACCCGCTATCTCGGGCCGGGATGGGAACTGGCGAAAGTCCGCGGTTCCCGCTTCAACATGGGCGACGGCATCGAGATGGCGCTGCGGATCGGGGCCATGTCGTACGGCAACTGGTCCGGCTGCCACGCGGTGGGATGGGACTACAACGCCCCCGAATTCGGCGACCTCGCCGTCGGCGACGGGTTCCAGAAGCACTCGTATCCGTTCGGCATCATGGTCAACGGCGACGGCCGCCGCTTCGTCGACGAAGGCGCCGATTTCCGCAACTATACCTACGCCAAGTACGGCCGCGCCGTCCTCGAACAGCCCGACCAGTTCGCCTGGCAGATCTTCGACCGCAAGGTGCGCCACCTCCTGCGCGACGAATACCGGATCAAGCGCGTCACCAAGGTCTCGGCGGGGTCGATCGGCGAACTCGCAGGCAAGCTCGACGGGGTGAACAAGGAGGCGTTCCTCGCCGAGGTCGGGGAATTCAACGTCGCCGTGCGCCAGGACATCCCGTTCAATCCCACCATCAAGGACGGGCGCTGCACCGAGGGACTGAGGATACCCAAGTCCAACTGGGCCAATCGCGTCGACGAGCCCCCGTTCGAGGCGTATCAGATCGGCTGCGGCATCACCTTCACCTTCGGCGGCCTGCGGCTCGATCCGGCGCGCGCGCAGGTGCTGGACACCGATCTCAGGCCGATCCCAGGCCTGCATGCGGCGGGGGAACTGGTCGGTGGACTGTTCTACTTCAACTATCCGGGCGGCACCGGCCTAACCTCCGGCGCGGTGTTCGGCCGCGCCGCCGGCAGCGCGGCGGCGGCGGTGGTCATGCGATGAAGCGCGGACGGGTCTCCGCCGCGGCGCTCCTCGATTTCGCCACGGCGGCCTACCGGGCCGCCGGCATGCCGGAGAATGACGCGCGCCTCTGCGCCGACAGCCTCGTGCAGGCCGACCTGTGGGGCCACCAGTCGCACGGCGTCATGCGGCTGCCCTGGTATCTGGCGCGGCTCAAGGCCGGGCTGTGCGCCCCAGTCGCCCACCCCGAGACGATCGTCGATGCCGGCGCGGTTGCGGTCATCGAAGGGCAAGACGCGATGGGGCAGGTGCTCGCGGCCGGCGCCGTCCGCGAGGCGGTCGCGCGGGCGAAGCGCCACGGCATCGCCGCGGTGGCGGTGCGGCATTCCAACCACTTCGGCACCGCGCTCTACTTTACCCGCATGGCCGCGCGCGAGAACTGCGTCGGCTTTCTCTCCACCAACGGCAGTCCGGCGCTGGCGCCCTGGGGTGGGCGGCGGAAGATGCTGGGCAACAATCCGTGGTCCTGGGCCTGCCCGGCCGGCAAATACCCGCCGATGGTCCTCGACATCGCCAACAGCGCGGTCGCGCGCGGCAAGATCTACCTTGCCCGCCAGCGCGGCGAAGCGATCCCCGAGGGGTGGGCGAGCGATGCCGCCGGGGCGCCGACCACCGACCCCGCGACAGCGATCGAGGGCATGATCCTGCCGATGGCCGGCCACAAGGGCTACGCCATCGCCGTCATCATGGACATGCTGTCGGGCGTGCTGACCGGCAGCGGCTTCGGCACTCAGGTGCATGGGCCGTATCAGTCCGAGCGCCGCAGCAATGCCGGGCATCTCGCGATCGCGCTCGACATCGCCGCGTTCCAGCCGGTCGAGCAATTCGTCCGGCGCGTCGAGGCGCAGATCGCCGAACTGAAATCGGGGCCGCTCGCCGACGGCGCGGGCGAGATCTTCTATCCGGGAGAGATCGAGGCGCGCAACGACGCGGCACATCGCCGCGACGGCTTGGCGCTGCCGCGGCAGACGCTGGACGACCTGAAACGGCTCGCCGCCGAGCTTGGCCTGGCCGCGCAGTTGCCCCCCGGTTAGCGCGTCGCGATCGGCCGGCCGGGCGTGCGTGTCACGCTGAACCCGCGTGGCGCCTGTTCGCTCGGCGTCGACGTGGGCACGACCGGCGGCATCGACATCCGCAGGTGATCGTTGCCGCGCGGCACGTCGCATTATAGATCAGCGGCAGAGACAATCAGCCACTTCGCGGTTCATATCGGCACAGTCGAGTGATGGGATCGTCGGTTGCGTGCCCCGATTTGAGCCTGCGAGGCCCGTAGCCGATCATCGGGGCACCGTCGCCTCCCAGTGCCCAGTTTCATCGCACACGGCACGCCAAGGAAATCAATGCGTTAGTCCTTGAACCGCTCACCAAACCCTGGTCATGGGGAGAATGCCTCGCCGTGGACCGGGCGGGCGCCAGCACCCGGTGCCCTGATCGGTCGCGCGAATTTCGGCCGGAAACCCCTCGGCATCCGGATATCCGCCATGCCGTCGTGTCGAGGGGGAGTTAGCGACTTTAATTCTCCCAGTGCTCGTGCCGCACGGGCAACTGGTTCAGCAGTTCCCGGTGAAGCCGCCACCTCGGCATGAAGCAATCTATCAGCGACCGAAAGCGTGCGTTGTGCGTCGGTTCCAGCAGGTGAACCATTTCAGGCACAATAACATATTCCAGACACTCGCGCAGCTTCCGGGCGAGGTCCGTATTCAGGCGGATGCAGCCGGTCGCCGTGTTACAGCTCCCCCACTTGGTTTTCATCCGCTGCACGAAGAGGCGCCTTACCTTAACGCCGATCAAGGGCGGCCATTGCGCGATCAGCGGCGGGGCGGCGTGCCTGATCTGCTCGCGATACCACGCCTCGATGATCGCTCCCCGGTTGGCGTCGTCGGTCTCTCGGCGCACTCGCAACAGCATCCGGTTGTGCGCCAACTCGATCGACGGGGCGGTATCGCGTTCCACCACGGCCAGCAGATGCCGCCTTCCCCAAGCGTAATGGCTCTCCCGGTCGAGGTACTCGCGCGGCATTTCCAGCTCCTGCCCCCGCAGCTTCTGCTGCTGCTCCTTGATCCATCCGAGCCGGGAGATGGCGAACAGGCGGATCGTGTCGAGGCTCATGCGCAATGGCGCGGACACGCGCACGCGGCCTGTCGGCGGATGCACGCTCAGGTGGACGTACCTGATATCCTTGCGCACCGCGTCCAGGGTGATGTCGCCGAGGTCGAGCGTCGTCGGCATCAATATTCGCTCTGCTGCCTGATGATGAGGAAGACCCGGTCGACTTCCTGCGTACCGTTGTCCAGCAGCGGCAGCAATGCCCGCTTGATCACGTTTTCTCTCGCCTGGTGCCCGCGCCAGTCATCGGGCCGAACCTGTCTCACCGCCGCGTCGATTTTCAACGCCAGGGCCAATCTCGCTTCCTCACCAATGCCGGGCGGCTTCAGATTGTTGTAGAGCGCGCGCATCCACGGCGTAATGAGTTGCGACGGCGCACCCACCGTCTGCCCGCTCTGGACGTCCTTGGCAAGCTGCGCAATGCGCGTCAGGTACGCCTCATAGTCGATTCGCTTGGCCTTCAGATCGGCGATGACCTCATCCAGCAATTCCGACATCCGGCCGTAGTAGGCCGAATTGTTCAGGTGCTCCTTGATGATTTGGCTGCGGACGTTGTTGGCGATCGTCTCGGCGACAGCGTCCTTGTTGCCCTTGATCCCCGCCGGCAGGCCGTTGATCGCATCGGCAATGCCACTCCGCACGATGATTTCGAGCAGCGGCATGTCGTCGAAGGCTGAAATCTTTCGCGGCGCGTCGGCCTCAATATACGTGTCGATCAGGTGGCGCATGTCGGCCTCGTACGCCTTGAGGTCGAGGGTCTCGCCACTCGCTTTACGAATGATTTCCCGCAGGTTCAGATACCGCTCGACCGCCTGCTTGATCCGCGTGATCCCGGCCGCGCCATAGCCCGCCGTTTCCAGTTCGTCGGCGATGCCGGCATAGGCGCGGAGCAGCGCCGCCGTGGCCTTGTAGAGCGCCTCGCGCTGCGGAGCGCGCCCCGCCAGAGTGTCCGGCAACTCAGTGTTGCCGCAGAAATAGTGGATGTGCTCCAGTTCGCCCTTCGGCGGTTCCACCGACTCGCAGATCAGGGCGACCGCCTCCAAGGCGTCGTCCAGCCGCTCGCGTCTCGTGGCCAGGCGATCCTGCAACAGGATTTCCGGCGCCACGCCCTCGGCGCTGTGGTCCAGTTCCGAGGTGTACACGGCAACGGCCTTCTCCACCTTCCGGAACAAGTCCTTGTAGTCGATGATGTAGCCGAAGTCCTTGTCCTCACCGTCGAGCCGGTTGGTGCGGCAGATGCCTGGAAAGGCCATGATCCTGCATCGACTTGTCGATATAGAGGTAGGTGCAGCGCGGCGCATCGAAGCCGGTGAGCAGCTTATCCACCACAATCAGCAGCTTCATGTTGGCCGGCTGGTCCTTGAGCAGCGCCTTTGCCTGATCCTCGTAGGTCTCGGTTTTCGTCAGGCCGGGCCGGAGGTCGATGTCCTTCAGGAGGGCGGTATAGGTGTTGTAGATGAACTGCTTGTCGGTCTCGGTATTGGCGCCGGTCTCCTCCAGCGTCACGTCCCGCGCTTGCGGGTTGTAGGAGGTCACCACCGCGCACTTGCCCTTGAGCGCGGTCTTCTGGAACAGCTCAAAATATTTGCATGCCTCGTAGATGCTCGACGTGACGAGGATCGCATTGCCCCGCTGACTGGAGAGCCGCGGACGCACGACGAAGTCGAACACGATATCTTCGACGACGCGGTCCATGCGCGAGCGGGAACTGAGCACGTTCTGCATCGTGCCCCACTGCTCGCGAAGCGCCGCCTTCTGCCAGTCGTTCAGCCCCTTCGTCTTGGCATCGAACCACGCATCGATCTTGTCCTCGGCGCCGAGCCACCGGGCGATGTCACGCGCCTCATAGACGAGGTCGAGCACCACCTTGTCCGCCACCGCTTCGCTGAACTTGTAGGTGTGGATGTAGCTGCCGAAGACTTCCAGGCTCGTCTGCCGATCCGGCTTGAGCAGCGGCGTGCCTGTAAACCCGATAAAGACGGCATTGGGCATCATCGCCTTCATCGTGCGGTGTAGCTTGTTACTCTGGGTGCGGTGGCATTCATCGACGAACACGAACAGGTCGCCGACAGTCGGGCACGGCTGAGCTTGCAGGTCCTTGATGAACTGCTCGAAATCATCCACGTCTCGGCGGCCGAATTTGTGGATCAGCGAACGCAGCAGGCGCGGCGTGGCCTGCCCCAACAGGCCCATCAGGTTGCGCCCGCTGCTGGTGCGGGTGATCGGCTCCCCAGCTTCCCTGAAGACGCCTTCGATTTGTTTGTCGAGTTCGTCGCGGTCGGTGATGATGGCGACGCGGGCGTTCGGCTTGTTCTCCAGAATCCACTTGGCCAGCAGCACCATGACGATGCTCTTACCGCTGCCCTGCGTGTGCCAAATGATGCCGCCCTTAAAGGCGTTGACGTGGCTCTGCGCGGCCTTGATGCCGAAATACTGGTAGACACGCGGCAGTTTTTTCTGCCCGCCGTCGAACAGCACGAAATCATGCATCAGCTCGATCAGCCGGCCCTTCCGGCACATCTTGAGCATGTATTTGTCCAGCTTGAAACGGCTGTTGTCCGCCTCGTCTTCCTTCCATCGCAGGAAGTATTTTTCCTCGGTGCAGACTGTGCCGTATTGCAGCCCCTCGGAGTTGTTGCCGGCGAAGGCGAACTGCACCGTGCTGAAGAACCAGGCATTGAACGCGGGCATCTGGTTGGAGAGGTTCTGCCGGATGCCGTCGCCGATCGAAACGCGGCTGTTCTTCATTTCGATCACGCCGACCGCGATGCCGTTGACGTAGAGGACGAGGTCGGGCCGCCGCTCATGCCCGCCCTTGAGCGTGACCTCCTCGGCGATGGCGAAGTCGTTGTGCTCCGGCCGTTCCCAGTCGTCCGCCTTGCGTCGGAATCACTGTCCGTCTTGGCTCGGAATCCGGAGGCTTCTGTGAGGTCGCGCGGCCCGGACGAGGCGAAGCGCACGGGCGCGACCTCATTGAAGCCGGATTGAACTGACCCGCAGGCCACCATCGCTATGGGCGTTGTGTGGTCCGAATGGAGGATGTGGTGGGTATTGGGCTGGTCGGACCGGGCACGCCTGCGCGACGGATGCGCGAGAGGCCTGTTGGCCGGCGGTGATTGCGCGCTGGCGGCACGAAGATGATTGGAGGCGGTCACACAGGCGGGCGCAGGATCTGTCATTGACCGGCGTCCTGCCGTGCCGATGCGGACATCGGCTGTGCGGCGCGACGGATTTGCCGGGGACGGTGCTCGCTGGTCATGAGCTGTCGCACCAGAAGGGGCGGCGCGATCGCGGATGACGGGGCAATGGTCCGCGCTCCTGCATGTGCCCGCCGCAGTCGGGACAGACGTCGAGCGCGTGACCGGTCAGTCGCTTGTAACGTTCACGGTAGCTCTGTTGCGGCGACGGCTCGGGGGGCGGTGCCGCGAGCAAGGCGCGGCAGAGTGCCAGTTTGCCGGTGCGGTGGCCGTTGGCGAGGAAGCCGAGGTGGCGGATACGGTGGAACCCGTCGGGCACGGTGTGCAGCAGGAACCGGCGGATGAATTCGTCGGCGGCAAGCGTCATCGTCTTGGTCTTGCCGTGGTGGCGGTAGTCTTTCCAGGTGAAGTCGACCTGGCCGCCGGCCATCCGGGTCAGGCGGCTGTTGGCGATGGCGACGCGATGGGTGTAGCGGCCGAGAGAGGCCAGCACCGGCTCGGGACCGGCGAACGGTGGCTTGGCGTAGGCCACCCACTCGACGCCGCGCAGGGCATTGAGCCGCCCGGCGAAGGCGTCGGGTTCGGCCCATGCCGTCAGCGTGCCGGAGAAGCGCAGATTGCCGGCCGCGAACGCCGCGCGCAGCCGGGCCAGGAACCGCTTGCGGAACCGCCGCGACAGCAGCCGTACCGGCAGGAAGAAGCCTGGCCGACACGCCACCCACCGCGTCCCGTCGGGCGAAAGGCCGCCGGCCGGGACGATGCAGTGCAGGTGTGGATGGTGCTGCATCGTCTGGCCCCAGCTGTGCAGCACGGCGACGGCGCCGATCTCGGCGCCGAGATGGCGCGGATCGGCGGCGACATCGCGCAGCGCATCGGCAGCGGCGCGGAACAGGATGGCGTAGACGACCCGCTTGTTCTGGAAGGCGATCTCCGCCGCCGGCGCCGGCAGGGTGAAGACGACGTGGAAATACGGCACCGGCAGCAGTTCGGCCTGACGCGCTTCGAGCCATTCCGCGCGCGCCAGACCCTGGCACTTCGGACAGTGCCGGTTGCGGCAGGAGTTGTAGGCGCAGCGGACCAGCCCGCAGTCGCCGCACTGTTCGACATGGCCACCCAGCGCCGGCGTCCGGCACGCCTCGATCGCCGCCATGACGCGCCGTTCGACCCGGCCGAGATGCGCGTCATGGGTCCGTCGGAATTGCTCACCGTGGCGGCGGAAGATGTCCGCCACCTCCAGCGTGGGCCGCGTCACCGGCACTCAGGGCGGTGGCGTGACCTCCAGCCGCAACCGATCGAGCGGGCTCGGCGTGCCGCGGATGGTGCTGGTGGCGACCTGCGTGTAGCGCGCCGTGGTGTTCAGGCTGCTGTGACCAAGCAGGGCCTGGATGATGCGGATGTCGGTGCCGCTCTCGAGCAGGTGGGTCGCGAAGCTGTGCCGCAGCGTATGAACGGTGACCCTCTTGCTCAAGCCGGAGGCGGCGCACGCCGAGCGGCAGGCGGCATGCAACACGGTCGGGCTGATCGGATGCTCCCCGTCACGGCCCGGGAATAGCCAATGTGCCGGCCGCGCCAGGCGCCAGTACGAGCGCAGGATGCCGAGCAGCTGCGGCGACAGCATGACATAACGGTCGCGGCCGCCCTTGCCCTGTTCGACGCGGATGACCATGCGGCTGCTGTCGATATCGGCGATCTTGATGCAGGCGGCCTCGGAGGCGCGCAGCCCGGCGGCATACGCCGTGGTCAGCGCCGCACGCGCCTTCAGGCTCGGCACCGCCTCCAGGAAGCGCACGACCTCGTCGGCTCCCAGCACCACCGGCAGCTTGCGCCGCTCGCGGGCATGCGGGATCCGCTCCGCGCTCGCCACCAAAGCACCTCTCGGACCGAGAGAAACGACGACGACCTCGCTGCGGCCTTGCGCGACCACATGTCGCGCCGCTTGCTCTTCTTCGCGTTCGCTACGGATCTGCCGCCCCGTAAGATCCTCGAGCTCGCGAAGGCTCGGCTTCAGCAGATAGATGCCATGGCCGGCCTGTTTGAGCGCCGCACCAGAGGCGTCCAACACGAGGCGCTTTGCCTGCCGCTTCGCCAGCGCTGCGACACGCGCATAGAAATCCTCGGGAACGCCAACCGGCAGGCTGCCGCTGGCGACGATATAATCCGCCTGCGACGCTGCCCGCGAAAGTTGGTCGAGGCAGCGTTCCTGATCCGCGCTGCCGATTTCGGGTCGGTAGGATGAACCGATAGTGGTTTCCGGTCCGGAGGTCTTCCACCGCCAGGCTCTCGCGCGTGAAGCCGGCGATCGCAATGGCCTCGTGGGCAACGCCTTCTTCGTGCAACAGGTGCCGGATCATCTCGCCCGCAGCCCCGCCGGCGGGAAAGATCGCGAGCGCATCGCCGCCCAGGCATGCACGGCCCGCGCGACATTGATCCCGCCGCCACCGGGATCATAGCGCGGCGCCTCGCAGCGCAATTTGAGCGTGGGGACGACGCGGTCGGTGGCAGTCGCGATGTCGAGCGCAGGGTTCATCGTCAGGGTGACGATTGCGACCATGGTCGCGCCCCTTCCGACAAGGGCTATTGGGCGGCGAGCAGGGCGCCCGCCGCTTGCTGTTCGGCCTCGTGCACGACCGACATCGTGTGCAAGATGCTCGCCGCGGTGACGCTGATCGAATCGATCCCGAGCCGGGCTAGAAACTGCGCGATCTCGGGGTAATTGGCTGGGGCCTCGCCGCAGATGCCGACATGGCGGTGGTTGCGCTTGGCGCCGGTGACGGCGAGCCGCAGCATTTCGAGCATGCCCGGATCGCGCTCGTCGAAATCAAAGGCGACGATCACGGAGTCCCGATCGACCCCCAGCGTAAGCTGGGTCAAATCGTTGGAGCCGATGGAGAAGCCGTCGAACAATTCGGCAAAGCCATCGATCGAGATGACATTGTTGGGGATCTCGCACATGACGTAGATCTCGAGGCCGTCCTTGCCGCGTTCCAGCCCATGCTGGGCCATCTCGGCGATCACCTGTTTGGCTTCGGTGACGCGACGGCAAAACGGCACCATGACCCGCAGATTGGTCAGGCCCATCTCGTCGCGGACCCGCGTGAGCGCGGCGCATTCGAGCGCAAAACCGGCAGCGTAGGCCGGGTGGGCATAGCGCGCGGCGCCGCGAAAGCCGAGCATCGGGTTAGCCTCCTTCGGCTCAAACCCGGCGCCGCCGATCAGGCTGGCATACTCGTTGGTCTTGAAATCGGACAGTCGGATGATGACCGGCTTGGGATAGAAAGCGGCGGCGATCGTGCCGACCCCCTCGGACAGCCGCTCGATGAAGAAATCAGTCGGTTTCGGATAGTTGCGCACAAGCCGGGCGATCGCAGCCCGCGCTTTGGCCGAGGTGACCTTCTCCGGGTAGGCGAGCGCCATCGGATGGACGCCGATGTGCTGGTTGATGATGAACTCCATACGGGCAAGCCCGACCCCGTCATTGGGCAGCATCGCAGTGTGGAAGGCGAGCTCGGGATTGCCCAGATTGACCATGATCTTGGTGCGCGGCTGCGGCACCGTGCTGATCGGGACACGGGTCGCCTCGAAGGGCAGCCTCCCCTGATAAACGTTGCCGGTCTCTCCGTCGGCGCAGCTCACCGTCACCATCGTGCCGGTTGCGAGCTTCTGCACCGCCCCTTCGGCGCCGACCACCGCCGGGACACCGAGCTCGCGCGCGACGATCGCGGCATGGCAGGTGCGGCCGCCGCGGCTGGTGACGATCGCGCCGGCGGTCTTCATCACCGGCTCCCAATCGGGGCTGGTCGCCTCGGCGACCAGCACCTCGCCCTGACGGAACGCGGCGAGCCCCTCCTTGTCCACCACCACCCGCACCGACCCGGCGGCGATCTTCTCGCCGACCGCGCGGCCGCTGACCAGCAGCGGACCGGTGCCCTTCAGCGCGTAGGTCTCGAAGCTGTCCGTTCGGCGCTGGGACGCCACCGTCTCCGGCCGCGCCTGGACGATATAGAGCTTGTCGTCCACCCCGTCCTTGGCCCATTCGATATCCATCGGGCTCGGACGCCCGGCGAGTTTCGTGTAGTGGTCCTCGATGCGGACCGCGTAATCGGCAAGTTCTAGCACCTCCGCATCCGTCAGGCAGAAGCGCTGGCGGGCACTTCTCGGGGTCGGACGATTATGCGTGCTCGCGGCGTCCTGCCCTCGAGCGAGGACGAGACTGAGCTGCTTGCCGCCCAGCGCGCGGCTCAGTACCGCGCGATGGCCCTGCCGGAAGGTCGGCTTGTGGACGTAGAACTCGTCCGGGTCGACCTTGCCCTGCACGATGTTCTCGCCGAGGCCATAGGACCCGGTGACGAAGACCACGTCTCGGAAGCCGGACTCCGTATCGAGCGTGAAGATGACGCCGCTTGCCGCCAGGTCCGAGCGGACCATCTTCATCACCCCGACCGAGAGAGCAACCTTGAAGTGGTCGAAACCGTTATCGATGCGATAAACGATCCCCCGATCGCTGAAGATCGAGGCGAAGCAGCGCCGGCACGCCTCGAACAGGGCGGCTTCGCCGCGCACGTTTAGAAAGCTGTCATGCTGGCCGGCAAAACTGGCGGTCGGCAGATCCTCTGCGGTGGCCGAGCTGCGCACCGCGACGGCGACATTCTTGCCGCAGTCCCCTTCGAGCGCGCGATAGGCGGCGGTGATTTGCTCGCGCAACCCGATGCCTTCCGTCGCCCGATAGACGATCTCGCGCGCTTTCGCGGCGCGCGCGGCAAGAGCTTCGAGATCGCGATGGTCGAAATCGGAAAGCAACGACCGCAGCTCTCCCCAGGCATCCGCCGCGGTGAGCGCCTCACGGTAGGCCTCTGCGGTCAGCGCAAAACCCTGCGGCACCTGCACGCCTTGCGCCGCCAACGTCGAATAGAGCTCGCCAAGAGAGGCGTTTTTGCCCCCCACCAGGGGAACATCCTTCAGGCGAAGGTCGCTGAACCAGCGGACATAGGAAGATTGTCCCGTCATCGGATTCACTCGCGCCTGCGGCTAAGGTTGAAAATTGTGCCGCATCCGAAGCCGCGGCGAATTGATCCTGATCAATTCGTGGGGGCGGCAACGACAACAAAGCTGATATGCGCCGGCCTTGACCCACATCAATTTACCCGCCGCCGCGGCGCTATACCCTGCATTGGATGTCAGGCAAGGATGAGAATAGTGAAAGCCGCCTTGTTGTTTGCCGGTAGCGGGCCTCTGGTCGTTCTGACCTCGCATGCCTCCTTCACCGACCCGACTCTGCTGGAGAAGCTCGGCGCCAAGGGCATCGACAAGTTCATCGCCTACGAGATCCCGCTGGCCCTCGCCCAGGAGCGCTAGGGCAACCACTTCCAGGTCATGCTTCGCGATCTGCACGAAGCCGACGATTTGCGCGTCCTCGACTTCAACGGTCAGCGTGCCTTCGGCCTGTTCCATTTATCCGAGCTTGGCAGCCCCATCTTTGTCGAAAACGGCCGAGCCGGCGAGGCCGGATAATCTGACCGTCCTGCTCGACCGCGCTCCTACGACCGGCCGAGGCCGAAGCCGCCGAGAGGTAGCGCACATCGCGCTGGAACAAGCCGTCGAGCACCGAGGCCACACGATGCAACAGAAACAAGCTGACATGACCCCACTCGCTCACCTCGCCAGTGCAAAAGGGACGGGTGCGTTTCGGAGCCGGCGGCCAGTCTATGTCGACCTGCTGCCGCCCTGCGACAATGCTTGCCCGGCGGGAGAGCACATCCAGGCTTGGCTTGCCCTTACGCAGGCAGGAAAGTTTCGCGCCGCCTGGGACGCCCTCGTCCGCGATAACCCGTTGCCAGCGGTGCACGGTCGCGTCTGCTATCACCCTTGCGAGAGCGCATGCAATCGCGGCGCGGTCGATGCCGCCGTCGAGATTCATGCGGTCGAGCGGTATCTCGGCGACCTCGCCGCAGCCGAGAACTGGTCGTTCCCAATCGATGCGCCGCCGAGCGGAAAACGGGTGCTGATCGTCGGCGCCGGGCCGAGCGGTCTTGCCGCCGCCTATCATCTTATGCGGCTGGGTCACGCCGTCGAGATCAGGGATGCGGGGCCGGTACCCGGCGGCATGATGCAGTTCGGCATACCCGCCTATCGCCTGCCCCGCGCTGACCTGTTGACGGAGATCCGCCGGATCGAAGCGATGGGCGCGCGCATCGCGCTCAATCACAAAGTCGAGGACGTCGTCGCGGAGCGCGATGCGGGAAGTTTTGATGCCGTCTTCGTCGCTGTCGGGGCTGAGGTCAGCGGCCATGTCGAGATCCCCGCGCGAGACGCGGCGCGGGTACTCGATGCGGTGACCTTCCTGCGTGACGCTGATGCCGGGCAGGCGCCGCATCTCGGCCGCCGCGTCATCGTCTACGGCGGCGGCAACACGGCGATGGATGCGGCGCGCACTGCCCGGCGACTCGGCGCGGACGAGGCACTCATCGTCTATCACCGCGACCGCGCGCACATGCCGGCGCGCGCTTTCGAGGCCGACGAGGCGATCGAAGAAGGCGTCAAGATCAAGTGGCTAACCAGCATCAAGGAAATCGTCGGCCCCTCCCTGACGGTCGAGCGCCTGACCCTCGACGAGAACGGAAGGCCTCAACCGACCGGCGAAATCGAGACGCTGGAAGCCGACGCTGTGGTGCTGGCCCTTGGCCAGCAGACGGACAGCAGCTTTCTGCGACAGGCGCCGGGCATCGAATTCAAGGCGGACGGCACGGTCATCGTCGATGCGCAGCTGATGACCGGGCATGCTGGCATCTTCGCCGGTGGCGATATGGTACCCGGCGAGCGCACCGTGACGGTCGCGGTCGGGCACGGCAAGCGCGCCGCCCGCAACATCGACGCCTGGCTTCGCGGAGTGCATTACGCCGAGGCGGTGAAGGCGCCGCTTGTGTCGTTCGAGATGCTACGCCTGCCGGTGTTCGCCGAAGTCGCCGCCGCCGCGCAAACGGTGCTTGGCGTCGCCGACCGGATCAGCGGGTTCGAAGAGGTGGTGTCCGGGCTCGACGAGCGGGAGGCACGACATGAAGCGCAGCGCTGCCTGTCGTGCGGGCACTGCTTCGAATGCGACAATTGCTTCGCGGCGTGCCCCGAACAGGCGATCACCCGTCTCGGCCGCGGGCGAGGCTATCGGGTGGCGTTCGATCTGTGCACCGGGTGCGGGATCTGCTTCGAGCAGTGCCCGTGCCACGCCATCGACATGACGCCCGACGCCCTGCCAGCGACGGCGCCGCCCGATGCGTTTGGCGAGCCGCTCGCGCCGCACCGCTTTCGCCTTCGCGCGTGACCGGAGCGTGGGGAGGAAGCCGATCATGGACCGGATCGAGACCCTCGACGGCAACAGCGCTGTCGCTCACGTTGCCTACCGCATCAACGAGGTGTGTGCAATCTTCCCGATCACACCGTCCTCGCCGATGGCGGAGCTTGCCGACGAATGGGCGGCGGAAGGCCGGACGAACCTGTGGGGCGCCGTCCCCGTCGTCCAGGAGATGCAGGCAGAGGGCGGCGCCGCCGGCGCCGTCCACGGCGCGCTGCAGGGCGGCGCGCTGACGACAACCTTCACCGCCTCGCAGGGCCTCCTCCTGATGATCCCCAACATGTTCAAGATTGCGGGCGAGCTTACGCCTTGCGTCTTCCATGTTGCCTCGCGCTCCATCGGCACCCAGGCCTTGTCGATCTTCGGCGACCATTCCGACGTCATGGCGGTACGTGCGACTGGTTTCGCTTTGCTCAGCGCGGCATCGGTGCAAGAGGCGCACGATCTCGCGCTGGTGGCGCAGGCGGCGACTTTGGAGGCGCGGGTGCCGTTCGTCCATTTCATGGACGGGTTCCGCACCTCGCACGAGTTGAATACGATCGTGATGCTGTCGGACGAGCAGATCCGCGCCATGATCGACGACGATCTCGTCCGCGCCCACCGCCAGCGTGGCCTGAGTCCCGAACGGCCCGTCATCCGCGGCACGGCCCAGAACCCCGACACCTTCTTCCAGGCGCGGGAGACGGTAAATCCGTACTACCTGTCAACGCCCGGCATCGTGCAGCGGACGATGGATCGCTTTACCGCCCTGACCGGCCGCCACTACCGCCTGTTTCGCTACGACGGTCACCCGGAGGCCGAGCGCGTGGCGGTCGTAATGGGCTCGGCCGCTGAGACATTGCGGGCGACGGTCGCCTATCTCAACGCGCAGGGTGAGCGCGTCGGCGTATTGCAGGTGCTCCTTTACCGGCCATGGTCGGCGAAGGATTTTCTCGCCGCGCTGCCGCGGAGCGTGCGCCGCATTGCCGTGCTCGACCGCACCAAGGAACCCGGCGCGCCAGCCGAGCCGTTATGTCTCGATGTCGCCCACACCCTGGCCGATGCGGTCGCGCGCAGCGCCGGCCAATGTCTACCGCTCGTCGTGGGCGGCCGCTACGGCCTATCGTCGAAGGAATTCAACCCGGCGATGGCCAAGGCCGTATTCGATCACCTCAAAAAGGAAGACCCGCATGCCGGCTTCACGGTCGGCATCACAGACGATGTCTGTGGCACCAGCCTGCCGGTCGAAAGTGGCTTCGACATCGAGCCGCCGGGTGTCACCCGGGCGCTGTTCTTCGGTCTCGGCGCGGACGGGACGGTCGGGGCCAATAAGAACAGCGTCAAGATTCTGGCCGAGGACCCTGGGCATTACGCGCAGGGATATTTCGTCTACGACAGCCACAAATCCGGCGCGGAGACGATCAGCCACCTGCGCTTCGGCAATGCGCCTCTCGCTGCCCCCTATCTGCTGCAATCGGCCGATTTCATCGGTGTCCACAAGTTCGACTTCCTGCAGAAGATCGATGTCCTCGGTGCGGCAAAGCCCGGCGCGACCGTCCTGATCAATGCGCCCTTCGACACGGCTTCCGTGTGGGATCGTCTGCCTCGAACCGTGCAGCTACAGCTCATCGAGAAAGGCGTGCGCCTTTTCGTCATCGACGCGACCGGCGTTGCCCAGCGCCTCGGCCTCGGACCGCGCGTGAACACGATCCTCCAGACCTGCTTTTTCGCGATCAGCGGCGTACTGCCACGCGCGGAGGGCGTTCGGCGCATCCGCACGTCAATCGAGAAGACTTACGGGGCGAAGGGGCGAGCGGTCCTGGAGAAGAATTTTGCCGCAGTCGATACCGCTCTCGAGCATTTGCACGAAGTCTCGGTGCCGAAAGCAGTCACCTCCACGGAGGAACTCCGGGTGTTCATCCCGGATGACGCGCCCGACCAGATCAAACGCATCGCCGCGCTGCAATTTGCCGGCCGGGGCAACGAGATCCCGGTCAGCGCGATCCCGGCGGACGGCAGTTATGTCGGAGGCACGACCCAATACGAGAAGCGCAATGTCGCCTTCTCGGTGCCTGTCTGGAAGCCGGATCTTTGCATCCAGTGCGGCCAATGCAGCATTGTCTGCCCCCACAGCGTGATCCGGGCCAAGGCCTATGACGGCGCGCTGCTCACGAAAGCGCCGCAAGGCTTTCCCTCCGCACCGGTCAATGCCCGCGGCTACCCCGACAAGCGGTTCACCTTGCAGATCGCCGTCGAGGATTGCACAGGTTGCGGGATTTGCATCGATCACTGTCCGGCCCATGATCCGCTCGAGTCCGGTGTCAAGGCGATCAATCTCGGCGAAAGGCTGAAGCCGGTCGAAGCGGGGCGGCGCGATCTCGCATTCTTCGAGACGTTGCCGGAACACGCTCGGGAACAGGTCGACCTGCATCTCTCGCGGGGATTGCAGTTCGTTCGGCCGCTGTTCGAGTTCTCCGGCGCCTGCGCCGGCTGCGGCGAGACCCCATATCTCAAGCTACTGTCACAGTTGTTCGGTGATCGCTTGCAGATTGCCAACGCCACCGGCTGCTCGTCAATCTACGGCGGCAATCTGCCGTCTCTGCCGTGGCGCGCCGGCCCGGACGGGCGCGGCCCGGCTTGGAACAACAGCCTCTTCGAGGACAATGCCGAGTTCGGTTTTGGCATGCGCCTTGCCGTCGACCAGCAGGTGGCTATGGCGCGCGCCCTGGTCCGCGCGCTGGCCGAACGCATCGGCCCGCAGCTTGCCGATCAAATTCTCGACGCGCCGCAAAGTACCGACAGCGAGATCGTGGCGCAGCGCATCCGGGTCGAGGAAATGCGGCGTATGCTCGGGCACCCGACCGACGGGCCTACCTGCGATCTGCTGAACCTGGCCGAGCATCTGGTCCGCCGAAGCCTGTGGATCGTCGGCGGCGATGGCTGGGCTTATGACATCGGCGCCGGCGGACTTGACCATGTCCTGGCCCAAGACCGCGACGTCAACGTTCTGGTGCTCGATACCGAGGTTTATTCCAACACCGGTGGGCAATCCTCGAAAGCGACGCCGCTGGGGGCCTCCGCGAAGTTCGCCTCCGCCGGCAAGCGCACGCCGCGCAAGGACCTGGCGCTACAGGCCATCGCCTATGGCTACGTTTATGTGGCGCAAATCGCCCTGGGCGCGAGCCCGGAACAGACAATCCAGGCAATGCGCGACGCCGAATCTTATCCGGGTCCTGCGCTGATCCTCGCCTACAGCCATTGCATCGCCCACGGCTACGATCTGCGCGACGGCATGAAGCAGCAGCAGCGGGCGGCCGCCAGCGGGTATTGGCCGCTGTTCCGCTATGATCCGCGGATGCGCAAATCCAACATGAACCCGTTTCGCCTCGACAGCACGCGGCCGCGGATTCCGATTGAAGACTTCGCCTATCACGAGTTGCGCTACCGGATCCTCACCCAGACGCGGCCTGAAGACGCGCGGATGATGTTGCGTCAGGCGCAGGCGGGGGCGGATGAGCGCTACCGGCTTTATGTGGACATGGCGGCGCGGGACGGAACGCGGTTCCATCCGTTCTGGCAGGACGAGGACGTTACTCGTGACCGGCCCAAGGCGGAGGTGGCGGGATGAACCTGCACACCAACTATCTTGGCCTGTCTTTGGCCCATCCCGTCGTCGCCAGCGCCTCGCCGCTCTCCGCGACCTTCGACGGCATCCGGCGGCTCGAAGATGCGGGGGCGGCGGCGATCGTCACCGCATCGATCTACGAAGAGGAGGTCGCGGCCGAGGCGGCCGCGCTCGAAGCCTTCGCGACAGTGGGGGCGGAGAGCCATCCGGAGGTGACAAGCTATCTGCCACCGCTTCCGGGATACCCGGGCGTGCTGGCCGCCCGTCTCGAGATCATCCGGCGCGCGGCCGACAGCATCTCGGTGCCGCTGATCGCCAGCCTGAACGGGATCACGCGCGAAGGCTGGACCGGGATCGCCACCGATCTGAAGGCGGCAGGGGCAGCGGCGATCGAACTCGATCTGTTCCACCTGCCGATCGACCCGCGGGGGAGTTCCGCCGAGGTCGAGCATCGTTTGATCGAGACGGTGCGCGGGGTCTGCGCGGCGGTGGATATTCCCGTGGCGCTGAAGCTCTCGCCCTATTTCGCCGCGCCGGCTCATCTCGCCGCCGCGCTCGCAGATGCCGGGGCGCGCGGCATCGTTTTGTTTAACCGGTTGTTTGAGCCGGACATCGATTTGGAGACGCTGAATTTCTGCCCCGGCCCGAGCTTGTCCACCGCGGAGCAAATCCGTCTGCCGCTGATGTGGATCGCAATACTGGCCGGAAAAACATCGCTGAGCCTTGCGGGCGGAAGAGGCGTCGAGGGACCCGAAGAGGTGATCAAATACCTGCTTGCGGGCGCGGATGCGGTGCTGACGGCATCGGCATTGCTGCGCCACGGTGCCGGATACCTCGGCCGGTTGGTTCAGGGGGTTGATGAATGGCTCGAAGCGCATGGCGCCGGCTCGGTGGCGGAGATCTGCGGCCGCATGCGCGCCGACCGGCTTGGCGAGCCGGAGGCGCTGTTTCGGACGAACTATCGACGAACGTTGCTGGTCGGATGTCCGAGTTTTGACATCGATCCCCCCTTGTCAGGAAGGCGTGAGGCTCGCTTTGCCGGACCGGCGATCGAGAGATCTGGGGGTTCGAGGTGAGAAGCCTGCGTACCACGATTTGAAGGAAGACGATGATGAAGGCACTCGTCTATCAAGGACCGGGCAAGAAGGCACTCGAGGAGCGCCCGATCCCCGACATCAAGGCGCCGACTGACGCGATTGTCAGGGTCGCCATGACCACGATCTGCGGCACCGATCTACACATCCTGAAGGGCGATGTCCCCACCTGCGTGCCGGGGCGCATCCTCGGCCACGAAGGCGTCGGCGTGATCGATAAGATCGGCGCCGGAGTAACCGCTTTCCATCCGGGCGATCGGGTCTTGATCTCCTGCATCTCCGCTTGCGGCCGATGCGAGGTACTGCCGCCGGGGCATGTACTCCCATTGCACCACCGGCGGGTGGATCCTCGGCAACGAGATCGACGGCACCCAGGCCGAATACGTGCGCATCCCGCACGCCGATACGAGCCTATACCCGATCCCGCATGGCGCCAACGAAGAAGCGCTGGTGATGCTGAGCGACATCTTGCCGACCGGCTTCGAATGCGGCGTGCTCAATGGCAAGGTCGAGCCTGGCAGCACAATCGCCATCGTCGGTGCTGGCCCGATCGGCCTGGCGGCGCTGTTGACCGCCCGGTTCTATTCGCCGGCCGAGATCATCATGGTCGATCTCGACGACAATCGCCTCGCGGTGGCGACGCGCTTCGGTGCCACGGCCACTGTCAACGCAAGCGGCGGCAAGGCGGCCAAAACCGTAATGCAGATGACCGGCGGGCGGGGCGTCGACACCGCCATCGAGGCCGTCGGCATTCCCGCCAGTTTTCTCGCCTGCGAGGACATCATTGCACCCGGTGGCACGATCGCCAATGTCGGCGTGCACGGGGTCAAGGTTGATCTCCATTTGGAGCGCTTATGGTCGCGCAACATCACCATCACCACGCGCCTCGTCGACACCGTCACCACGCCGATGCTGCTGAAAACCGTGCAGTCGCGGAAGATCGATCCAAGCCGGCTGATCACCCACCGGTTCACGCTTGACCGCATACTCGATGCCTACGAGACATTCGGTCACGCGGCGACCACGCACGCCCTCAAGGTCATCATCGCGACCTAGGAGGCCGATAAAGCGGCCAGCTCGCAGGAGCGCGGCGGGCACCGAAATCGCATTGCTCGACAAAGGCCGCCAGCACCGCCGGCTGATGGAACAGGTCCGCGGTCTCAAACCCCTGCGTATGGCGGTCGTCCACCCGGTGGATACGGTGTCGTTGATCGGCGCCGTCGAAGCGGCGCGCGGGCGGCTAATCGTGCCCGTCCTGATCGGGCCAGAAGCGAGGATCCGCGACGCCGCCAAGCTGGCGGATATCAGTCTTTCGCCCTTCGAGCTGATCCAGACCGAGCACAGCCATGCCGCCGCGATCGCGGCCGTGGCGATGGCACGGGAGGGAAAGGTCGAGGCGCTGATGAAGGGAGCGCTCCACACCGTCGAGCTGATGCATGCGGTGGTCGACAATGAAGCGGGCCTGCGCACGGCGCGACGGATCAGCCATGTCTTCGCGATCGACGCGCCGTTCTATCCGCGCCCGTTGTTGATTACCGATGCGGCAATCAACGTCTATCTGGCAGCGGCGCGCGACCTGGTGGATCGGTTCCACGCCATGCTGCGAGATGGCGCCGCACATGCCTTGCCCCAGTAAATCGCCGACGCCAGCACGGGCATGCTCGCATCGTTCACCCGTGGCGTCGCCGCAGACCGCGCCGCAATCATCGCAGCACTCGGTGAACCCTGGTCGAACGGACAGACGGAAGGTCGGATCACCAAGCTCAAGCGTCTCCGCCGTCAGATGTACGGCCGTGGCAGCACCGACCTCCTACGCAGCCGGCTGCTCGGCGCATCCAACCTCGCCCCCATGCACGGAAAGTGAGCCAGGGCCAATTTTCCACGCCGATTGACAAATGGCGATAACCCGAAGCTCCACATTAGGGGCCGGGTTTCCGCCGAAGCCTAGATGCGCTCCCAGTAGCCGGTTTCCTCGTCGAGCCGAGCATGCTCAAAAGCGCGGAAATCGCCGATCGAGGCGATGCCCACGGCTTTGCCTCCTTCCACCACTGGGACATGGCGGAATCCGCCATCCTGCATCAGCCGCAGTGCGTCAATTGCCTTGCTCTCGCGCGGCAGCGTGTCGGGGTTGTGCGTCATCACCGAGCGCAACTTCGTCTGCGCTGCACTCTTGCGATCGGCCAGCAACCGCACTGCGTCCCGACCCGTGAAAATTCCCTCCAACTTCCCGTCAGGGCCGGTCACGAGAACCGCGCCAATCCGATGCGCTTGCATGAGCGCACAGGCTTCTTGCACTGTCGCGTTTGCGGGCAGCGTGATCGGCCGATGGTTGCGGATCACATCGGACAACGAACGGATCTGCACGACAAGACTCCTTCTGGCTGATCTGTCGCCGCGATGTCGGTCACGGCATCCGCACGTAGCTGCCTGGCGCCTCTTCCAGCGGCGGCAGGCCGAGCACGGAGGCTCCCGTTGCAGGCGGGAAGACAGGTGGGCCAGAACCGTTGGCGACGAGCCAGGCCTGCCATGCTGGCCACCACGAGCCGTCGTGGCGCGGCGCCTGCGCTGCCCAGATGTCCGGGGCGACATAGGGCGCGTCGCCGCGCTGCGTCATCATCTGAAACCACCGGCCCCGGTGCCCCGGCTCGTCGACGATGCCGGCGTTGTGGCCGCCGGCGGTCAGGACGAAAGTGAACTCGGTCTCGGTAAATAATGTCACCTTATAGACGCTGCGCCATGGCGCAATGTGGTCCTTGATGGTGCCGACGGCAAAGATCGGCACGGCGATGTCACGCATCGCGATCACCCGTCCCTCGACCGCGAACCGCCCGGCAGTGAGACGATTCTCGAGGAACAGGCCGCGCAGGTATTCGCTGTGCATCCGCGCCGGCATCCGGGTCTGGTCGCTGTTCCAGGCCATGAGATCGGTCATGGGATCGCGCTCTCCCAGAATGTAGTTGCGGATCAAGCGCGACCAGATCAGGTCGTTAGAGCGCAGCGTCTGAAAGGCGCCGGCCATCTGGTTGGTGTCGAGATAACCCTGCTCCCACATCATGTCCTCGAGGAACGCGAGCTCGTGCTCATCGAGGAACAGCATCAGTTGCCCCGCCTCGGCAAAGTCGGTCTGTGCCGCCAGGAGGGTCAGCGAGGCGAGCCGGTCATCCCCGTCGCGGGCCATGGTGGCGGCCGCGATCGTCAGGATGGTGCCGCCGAGGCAGTAGCCGCAGGCATGTATCTTCCGGCCAGGCACGATCCGTGAGATGCAATCGAGCGCCGCCATGACGCCTGAGCGCCGATAGTCGTCGAGCCTCGTGTTGCGGTCGTGCTGGTCGGGGTTGCGCCAGGAGATGATGAACACGGTGTGGCCCTGGGCCACCAGCCACCGCACGAGCGAGTTGGCCGGACTGAGATCAAGGATGTAGTATTTCATGATCCACGCCGGCACGATCAGCAGCGGCTCCGGATGAACCTCCGCGGTCGCGGGTGCGTACTGGATCAGCTCCATCAGCTCGTTGCGACGCACCACATTGCCCGGCGTCACTGCGACGTCGCGCCCGGGCTGAAAGGCTTCCGTGCCTACCGGCGGGCGGTTGGCGAGCGCCCGCTGAACATCCTCGATCAGATTCTCGGCGCCCCGCGCCAGGTTCATTCCCCCTTCGCGTAGCGTCTGTGCCATAATGGCAGGATTGAAGGATGGAATGTTGGACGGGGCGGCGACATCCAGCAATTGCTGGAGCATGAAGGAGACTTCAGCCTCGTGCTGACGGGTCATGCCCGGAATGTCACGCGCGGCGTCGAGCCACCAGGCTTCGGCAAGAAGATAGGCCTGCGCGATGGCATTGAATGGCCATCTCGTCCACGACGGGTCCGCAAAGCGCCGATCGTCGGCGCCCGGACGGATCAAGGGCTCGTGCTCCTTGTCATCGGCTGACTTGAGAAGCCACAGCGCGACGCGGCCTGCTGCCATGGCAGCTTGCGCGGTCAGCTCGATCCGCCGGCCGGGCGCTGCGGCCAGGTGAACGGCCCAGTCGGCCCAGGCGCCTGAAATCGCAGTCGGTGAAATACCCTGGGTGAGCCGCGCAAGTGCAGCGCGGGCCATCCGATCGAACAGCCGCAGCCCAGTTCCCGGCAAAAGCTCGGTCGCAGGCCGCAGGGTGCGCGGGTCGTGGGTCGGATTTCTGAACGGTCCGATCGCGCTATTCTCCTCATCCGAACCCGCAGCGGCCAGAGATATCCGGGCGATACGATCGTCTCCTGCCATGAATTCCATTCCTGCCCGGCCGATGTGCGAATTAAGCCGTTGTGGCGGCCTGATGCATTGCGGCAGATCAAAACTCGATCGGTTCACCCGATCGAGAATGACAACCGCTTGCCGCGAGCGAGCGGCGTGAACGGGGTGCAACCGGCATGAAGGAACCGCCCTTACCCAAGGTTTATCAGTTTCTCGAACCTGGGCCGGTCGTCCTGTTGACAACGGCATATGGAGCGCGGGCCAACGTCATGACCATGTCGTGGCACATGATGGTCGAGTTCGAGCCGCCGCTCGTCGGCTGCGTGGTCAGTTCGGACAATCACAGCTTCGCCGCGCTGCGCAGCAGCCGGGAATGCGTGATCGCACTGCCGGCTGCGGAACTGGCGCCTGTGGTCTTGCAGGTGGGCAACTGCCCCGGACGCGGCGTCGACAAGTTCGCGACCTTCCCGCTGACACCTGCCCCCGCCGCGCGTGTAGCCGCGCCGTTGGTGGCCGAATGCATGGCCAAGCTCGAGCGCGCCGTGATCGACATGCGTTTCGTCAACAGGTTCAACCTCTTCGTCCCGGAAGTGTTGAAGGCCTGGACTGACCCGGCGCAGAGCCACGCCAGGACCATGCACCATCACGGCTACGGAAAGTTTGTGCTGGACGGGGAGATGATCGAACTGAGCTCGAAAATGCGATAAGGCAGTCGTAGCCGATGCCGGGCAGAACGGAGCCGTGCTAAGCTACCGCACTCGGCTGCGCGGGGCGGGGCCGCCACGGCTGCCCAAACGCGTTGCGGTGCACTAAGTCGCTGAGATCGCGCCGCAGCCGCAGATATCTGCCCGGCGCTTCCAGCGGATAGCCGAGCCGGCATGCCAAGGCGATCCTCATATACTCAGGGATCCCCAAAATGCGGCCCAGTTCGGCCGCCGCCTCCCTGATGCCGAGCGCGCTGACGATCGGGCTGGCGATGCCGAGGGCCTCGGCCATCAGCCAGATGTTTTACATAACGCATCCGAGGCTCATCATCCCCAGCGCGTCCCCCTCAGATGCCGGTGCGTGCTTTCGCGCGTCGTGGACGACGATGAGCAGGCCAGACAGTCCGGCAGAGCATGGCCAAGCGAGTTCATTGCCCCTTGGGCGGGATCGCCGCGCCGCGCCGCATCGGATAGCCAGTTTGGCGGAAACATATTGGCCAGGAGGCCTGTCTTCCGCTTCAGAAGCTCCTCTTTGCTGAACGAGAGTTGGTCGTAGTTCTCAGTCAGGAAGGCGGCGGTCGGCGCCACGCGAATGGCGCTGATTGCCGAGAGCAGTCCGGCGTGGTCGACGACGATGATCTCGAAGTTTTGCATGTTGTGCGGCGTTGGCGCCCAGCGTGCTGCCTCGAGAACCTCCGAGAGTGCACCACGAGGCACCGGGCGTTGCGGATCGAAGGCAACGCGGCATGAATGCCGGCGACGGATGACTTCGATAATACTGTCCATTTGGACCCCATAACGGGTCACACGCGCGGATATCCGACCGTCTGTGCGAACGTCACGAACTGCTGATCGGGCAGCCGCAGCGCGTGGGCCAGCCTTGGATAATCCACTGCCCCCCGGAAGACCGTCGCGAGCCCCTCGGAAGCGCAGAACAGATAAACATTCTGACCGATGAAGCCGGTATCAACCGAGGCGTAAAGCCGGCGCTCCCAGCTCGATATGTCGGTCATGCGCTCGCCGTGGGCCACGTATATGAGGTTGAGGGGGGCTGTTGCGACGAAATCCTGCAGCCCCGTCTCGGCGCGGATATCCTCCGGCAAATGGGGGAGCAGCGTGTGCGCGACCGGCTCATAGCGCCAGACGCCATCGGCCAGGGCGAGGTAGATATCGATTACCATGACATGTCGCCAATAGGGTGCCGTCCGCTCACCGCTCGGGCGATTGACGCCGTAGGTAGCCCACAGGAGGTCCGATAGAACCTGTAGCGGCAAGGGCCGCGCCTCATATTCGCGGATCGACCGCCGCAGCTTGAGCGCCGCGATCAGCGGCTGGCCGCCTTCGCTGCGCGGCTGCGGCAGTGGCTGGAGCTTATTCCCCTGGCCGAGCAGAGACGCCGGAATTGCGGCAAGCGCGGCGCTTGCAGCACTTCCTTCGATGGCTTGGCGACGCGTCATCGGCAACACTCCTTGCCCAGTTGGAGAACGTCAATGCCATCCACGGCCAGTGTCCCTGACTGTAGGCTTTGGCGTTGCGAGTCATGAGCGGCGATCACGGCCGCGCCCATGATCTGGATCAAGGCCGTCTGGCGCCGGCCGCTGCACGAGCGCTTGACGCTCGTCAGCAGGCGTCGACATTTGCTCGGGATCAATGCCGTCTGCCGGCAAACGACCGTCCAATCGGACCACAGGAAGCCGCACCGATGACAGTTCCGGAATGCCGGACGATCCCGGTTACTCTGCCGCCGCTCAGTACCGAGGGGCTACTCGGCCTCCCGGCCGAAGTGGCCCGCGGTATTGTCCTGTTCGCGCATGGCAGCGACTCGAGCCGGCTCAGCCCGCGCAACACTTTCGCCGCGCAGGCGCTGCAGCGCGCCGGGCTCGCTACGCTGTTGTTCGACCTTCTCACCGAGTGCGAAGCGGCGGAGCGAGCGAAGGTGTTCGATATTGCGCTGCTCGCCGAACGGCTCGGCGCGGCCGCGGATTGGACGGCGCAGAGCGCCGTCGCCGGCGGACTGCCGAGCGGCTTCTTCGGTGCCAGCACTGGGGCGGCTGCTGCGCTGGTCGACGCGGCGACCCGCAGGGACGTGCGGGCCGTCGTCAGCCGCGGCGGACGCCCGGATCTCGCCGGCGACGCGCTGGGTCGGGTTGCCGCCGCAACGCTGCTCATCGTGGGCAGCAGGGATGTCGATGTATTGGCTCTGAACCGGGCCGCCTACGCCGAGTTGCGGTGCGAGCGCCGCCTGGACGTCGTTCCCGATGCAAGCCATCTGTTCAAAGAGCCGGGCACGCTGGAAGCCGTGGTGCGAATGGCGCGTGCCTGGTTCCTGCGGCATCTCGTGCCTGCGTCCGAGGAGAAAGGCTATGCTGTTCACCGATCGGCATGGTGCCGGCCGGCAGCTCGCTGCGCGGCTCCTGCCGCTGAAACAGGAGAGCCCGGTCGTGCTGGCCTTGCCGCGCGGCGGCATCCCGGTCGGCTTCGAGATCGCCCGGGCCTTGCATGCCCCGCTCGATCTCGTGCTGGTGCGCAAGATCGGGGCGCCGGGCGAAGAGGAGCTGGCGATCGGAGCCGTCGCCGAAGGCAACCCGCCCGAGCTCGTCACAGATCAGGTGCTGATCGAGCGGCTTGGCGTCGCACCGGAGAATGTTGAGGTAGGCGAGGCGAATGCCTTGCGGGAGATTGAGCGCCGCCGGAGGGTGTATCTCGGGCGCCGGGAGCCGGTGGGCCTCGCCGGCCGCACCGCGATCGTCGTCGATGATGGTATTGCCACCGGCGCAACGATGCTTGCCGCCTTGCGTGCCACGCGGCGACGCGGGCCCGCGCGCGTTGTGCTCGCCGTTCCTGTCGCCCCACCGGATACGCTCAGGCGGATGAGCACAGAGATGGACAGCATCGTCTGTCTTCATACGGCGGAAGCCTTCTTGGGTGTCGGACAGTTCTATCGCGATTTCCGCCAAATACAGGACGCCGAAGTCGTAGCCCTGCTCGACCGAGCACGGGCGTTCGCGTCCGCAACCGAACGGGAGAGCGCATGAACCGCCGTCCTCTGTCGGTCTTCGGCCTGCAGGGCAGTCGCGCGTTCGCTGAACGCGTCGCCGCGCGCCTCGACGTGGCGCTCGCCGCGCATGAGGAGCGGAGCTTTGTAGACGGAGAACACAAGACGCGTCCGCTGCAGAGTGTCCGCGGGCACGATGTCTTCGTGATCCACGCGCTCTACGGCGATGACCAGGAAAGCGGCAACGACAAGCTCTGCCGATTGCTGTTCTTTTGCGGGGCCTTGAAGGACGCCGGCGCGGACCGCGTAACCGCTGTTACGCCCTATCTTTGTTACGCGCGCAAGGACCAGCGAACCAAGCCAAACGACCCCGTCACCACCCGCTACGTCGCCGCGATGTTCGAGGCGGTTGCGGTGGACCAAGTGATGACGGTGGAAGTGCATAACGTGGCGGCATTCGAAAACGCCTTCCGCTGTCCGACCTGGCACATCGAAAGCGCCTCCCTCTTGGCGGCACATTTCGCGCGCCTGCTGGATCGCGAGCCAGCGGTTGCCGTCTCACCCGATGCGGGCGGCGCCAAGCGGGCGGAGCAGTTCCGCCAAGCGCTGGAGGAACTGACCGGGGCAGAGGTCGGAAACGCCCATATGGAGAAGTATCGAAGCGGCGGCGTGGTGAGCGGGACGATTCTCGCCGGCGATGTGCGCGGCAAGGTGGCAATCATCGTCGATGATCTGATCAGCTCCGGCGGGACATTGGTGCGGGCGGCCGAAGCCTGTCGCGCGGCGGGTGCTGCGCGGGTGTTCGCCGGCGCGGCCCATGGGCTGTTCATCGGCGGGGCCCCAGAACTCTTCGCCTCGACGGCGATCGAGGCTATCGCGGTCGGGGACACCGTTCCGCCGTTCGGCGTGCCAGGCGAGGTGATCGCGCAACGCCTGACCGTGCTCGACATAAGCGAGAGTGTCGCCCGCGCCATATCGGCATGTCATGGCGGCGTCTGATTTCCCTGCCTCGTCGGATCGGACGATGTGTCGATGACGACCAGCGTGTCCCCTGCGAGGGGGGTCGGCTCCCGGTCGGGCAGCAGCACCGCGCGGAGGCGTCCGTCGTCTTGAGCAGCAAGCTCGTAGCTCGCGTCCAACACGCCGTGGCGGTCAAGAAATCGGTTCATCGCGGCCGGAATGCGCACGCATCCCTTGGAGGCAGGCCGCCCCAGACGCTGGTCGAGGTAGTCCGGGTCCGTGGCGTGCATCAGCAAGCGGATCTCGCCCTCTTCGCCATGGGCAGCCCAGCCCTTCTGCGCCTGCTGCCAGCCGAAATCCCAGACGCGCATTCCCTTCACGCCGAGGCCGCGGATGTGGTTCTCATTGAAGGTACCCTCGGCACGATAGTCGACAATCGCTGGGGAATGTCGGAACACACCTGTCGGCGTCAGGAAATAGCCTCGCCGGCCGGCTTGGCCGGTGGAGACCTTGCTGCCGCCGATTGGCTGCCACGGGCCATCCGCGCGAGCCAGTACCGATGCACATTTTTTGTGGCCGTGGATTGCGGTCGACGACGACGATCAATTGCGGCCGGTCGATCGCGACGTCGGCCGTCGCAAGAGCCGCCCGCACCAGCTTTATCCGATCGGGTTCGTGCGCGCCCGCGCAGGGCGCGTGGTTCGGCACCTCGCGGGCCAACGCGGCGCGAAGCCGGACCAGTTCGGCCTCGAGGCGGACCTGCGGCCATTCCACAGGCGCAAGCGTGGCGCCTCGACGGGTCACCTGCAGCTGCGACGGCTCCCGCTGCCGGTTGGCGCAAGCCGCCAGAAGAAGGGCCACGGCAGCCACGCCGATGCATCGGATTGCACGGTTCATTTGAATCGGTCATTACGCGGCATGGTGCGCATCCCGCCTTGCGGCAGATCAAAGGGCACTGCTCACAGCAGCACCCCAGAGCGGCGACGATGAGGTCATGGAGCGGGGATCGAGTTCGACCGACGGGAGAAATATCGCTTCAGGAGAAGGTGGCATTCCTGCGCCAGCCTTCGTCATTTCCCGACTCACCGCACCGCGTCGAGGCCCACGAGACCCGCATGTCCTGGGTCTTCCTGACCGATTGTTTTGTCTACAAGCTCAAGAAGCCGGTGACCACGCCCCATGTCGACCTCGCCAGCCCCGCGCAGCGGCGCTGCAACTGTGAAATCGAGGTACGCCTGAATGCCCGGCTGGCTCCGGGCATCTATCTCGGTATCGTGCCGCTCCTGCTCGATCTGGGCGGTCGACTGCGTCTCGGCGGAAATGGCGAGCCGATCGACTGGCTCGTCTGCATGCGCCGGCTGCCCGAAAGGGACATGCTCGACACGAAGATTCGCTCCGGCACGCTGCAGTCGGCCGAGATCACCGCCGTCGCCGACCAGCTCTGCGCGTTCTACGCGGCGGCCGAGCCGGTCTCGCTCGCCCAAGCCGATTACCTCGGGCGCTTTGGCGAGGAGCAGGCGGCCACGCGCCAGGTGCTTCACGATCCCCGCTTGGCGCTCCCGGCGAGGATGGTCGAGGCAGTGCTTGCGCCGGTTGACACCATGCTGCGCCAGGAACCCGGTCTGCTCGGCGCGCGTCTTGCCGCGGGTCGGATCGTGGAGGGTCATGGCGATTTGCGACCGGAGCACATCTATCTCGGCCAGCCGCCGGCGGCGATCGACTGCCTGGAGTTCAGCCGGCGATTGCGGTTGCTCGACCCGTTCGAGGAGTTCGCGTTCCTGGGCATGGAGTGCGCGGTCCTCGGGGCTAGCCCACCTTATTCGCCGGCATGGCAGCGATTCGCTGGCGGGCGTCGCATAAGTTGCTGATGCAGTTTACGAATTGGGTGTCGAAGCCATCCGTTCCCACGATCACGCCGAGCCACACCCGCCATGCCCGACGATACGATTGAGCCGTTCGGCTTTCCAGCCGTCGGACGCAAGAAAGTCACAGCTGCCTTTGACGGCGGACGGCTCACCTCCGATGGCGGCGTCATGCTGCTGGCGGCCGCCGAGCGCCGCCTGGGTATCGTCCAGCGACTGGCGGCGTTGATCAGCGACCCGCGCAAGCCGCAGTGTGTCACGCACAGCGTCGCCGACATCTTGCGCGCCCGCATCCTCGCCATCGCCTGCGGCTACGAGGACGCCGACGACCTCGATCATCTGCGCAGCGACCCCGGGTTCAAGCTGGCCTGCGGACGCTTGCCCGATACCGGTCGCGACCTGTGCTCGCAGCCGACCATGTCACGCTGGGAGAATGCGCCGACGCTACGCGAGGTGATGCGCATGAGCTACGCCATGGTCGACCTCTACTGCGCCAGCTACGCCCATCCGCCTGCCGCCGTCACCCTGGACATCGACGACACCGTCGATGTTGTGCATGGCCATCAGCAGATGTCGTTGTTCAATGCGCACTATGACGAACGCTGCTTCCTGCCCATCCATGTCTACGACACCGCTACCTCTCGTCCGGTGACGATGCTGCTGCGGCCGGGCAAGACGCCGTCCGGGGAGGAGGTGCGCGGCCATCTCCGTCGCCTGGTGCGCCGCATTCGGGCACATTGGCCGAAGACCCGGCTGACCATCCGCGGCGATGGTCACTATGCCCGCCCCGAGGTGATGACGTGGTGCGAGGCAAACGCCGTGGCTTACATCTTCGGCCTGCCCGGCAACGCCGTGCTGAGCCGCTTGGTCGAGGCCACCGCGGACGATATCAGGGTCCGTCGCGCCGAAGCGCCGGCCACCGTGATGCGCGGCTACGCGGAGGCCAGCTACGGCGCCAAATCCTGGAAGTGCCGGCGGCGGGTGGCGGCAAGGATCGAGGCCAGCAGGCAAGGCCTGGATATCCGCTTCGTGGTGACCAACCTGGCCGACGGCAGCGCCGAATGGCTCTACGACACGCTGTATTGCGCACGCGGCCAGGCCGAGAACCTCATCAAGCTGCACAAGAGTCAGCTCGCTTCCGACCGCACGTCCTGCCGCTCGGCACTCGCCAATCAGGTGCGCCTGGTGCTGCACACCGCCGCCTACTGGCTCATGCTGACGCTGCGCGCCGCGATCCCCAAGCAGCAAACGCTGGCGACCGCGGAGTTCGCCACGCTGCGGATGCGCCTGCTCAAGATCGCAGCGCGCGTCACCGAGACCGCGACGCGGATCCGCATCGCCTTCGCCGCCGCCTGCCCCGAAGCCATGCTCTTCCGCGGCATCGCGCTCAGCCTCCAGCCCGCCGGTCCGTGACACACGGGGCCATCGCCCCGAACTCACCCGGTCCCGAAACTCCAACGCCGATCACGTCCAAGCCAAAACAGCGATGAAAAAGGCGCCAAAACCAACCGCGTCCTCGGCTCAGACAGCCTCGACACCAGCAACACGCTGAATAGGACAGACTAGTATTCCGTCCCAGAAATTTCTAGACATATGATATGCGCTCTGATTCTGTATTCCTGGCGAAGGATCGGAGATTGGCGAAGATGCCGGGACGCAGCGCGGTCAGGATCGAGTTGACTGATGGTGAGCGGACGGAGCTTCAGGCGCGGATGCGAGGCCGCAAGACGGCGCGCGGCGATGCGGTTCGGGCGGAGATCGTGCTGCTGGCGGACGAAGGCTTGACCAATCTGGCAATCGCCGAGCGGCTCGGCACGACGCGGGTCACGGTGGCAAGCTGGCGCAAGCGGTTTGCGGCCCGGCGTCTGGATGGGTTGCTTGACGAACCCCGGCCGGGCGCGCCGCGCAAGATCGGCGACGACAAGATTGCCGAGGTGGTGACGACCACCCTGGAGACGATGCCGCGCGCCGCGACGCACTGGAGCACGCGCTCGATGGCGCGGGCCTCGGGTCTGTCGGTCTCGACGGTGCATCGCATCTGGCGAGCGTTCTCGCTCCAGCCGCATCGCAGCGAAACCTTCAAGCTGTCCACCGATCCGCTGTTCGTCGAGAAGGTGCGGGAAATCATCGGCCTCTATCTCAACCCGCCGGATCGTGCACTGGTGCTTTGCGTCGATGAAAAGTCGCAAATCCAGGCGCTGGATCGCACCCAGCCGCTGCTGCCCTTGCGGCCGGGGCAGGCCGAGCGGCGCACTCACGACTATAAGCGCCACGGCACGACCTCGCTGTTTGCTGCGCTGGATGTGAAGGCCGGCTCCATCATCGGCCAATGCATGCCGCGCCACCGCGCCGACGAGTTCCGCCGCTTCCTCGATACGGTGGAGAAGAATGTGCCCGCCGATCTCGACGTCCACGTCATCACGGACAATGCGTCGAGCCACAAGACCGCGCTGATCCGTGACTGGTTCGCCCGCCGGCCGGCCTGGCATGCCCACTACACGCCAACCTCGTCGTCCTGGATCAACCAGGTCGAGCGGTTCTTCGATCCGCGGCCCCGCCGACGGTTTTCCGACCGGGGCGGCCGAAGGCCTCCTTCACCACCGCGGGGGCAAGATCCTCAGTGGCACTCGCGAGCACGACTTGACATTCATTCAGCCGCCGCTCAGCGTGCAGGGGACTGCGAAGGCGCAGATCAGGCATGCGTGGGGGACATTAGTCACTCGCGACGCCAAGAAACACGCGCCGGGAGGAGATATGTCGAGTTTGAGCGAGGTGGCGAACACAGGCGCGCCATGGCGCGTCGGGGTGCTGTTTTCACGCACTGGCTTCATGGCGCTGATCGAAGAGACTCAACTTCGCGGCACCTTAATGGCGATCGACGAAATCAACGGCCGGGGCGGCGTCAACGGACGCGAAATACTGCCGGTCCTCTACGATCCGGCCTCCGAAGCCGCGTCGTTTGGTCGCTACGCGAAAAGATTGATGGTGGCTGACGACGTCACGATGATCTTCGGATGTTATACCTCCAGCAGTCGCAAGGCCGTTCTTCCGGTCGTTGAACGCCTCAATGGATTGCTCTGGTACCCGACCCTCTACGAGGGCTTTGAGCTATCGCCGAACGTCATCTACACTGGCGCCGCACCAAACCAGAACAGCGTGGCGCTGTGCAGATATCTGATGCAGCACTACGGCAATCGCTTTTACTTCATTGGGTCGGACTATATCTATCCCCGCGAGTCCAACCGCATCATGCGCGAAGTGGTGCGCCGGAACGGGGGGGCGGTGGTGGGCGAGACTTATCTCAGCCTGCGCGCGCAGCGGCGCGATTTCCGCCCGGTCATGCGCGCCGTGCGCGACCTGCAACCGGACGTTATCTTCTCGACCGTGGTGGGCGATTCTACAACGTATCTCTACCAGAGCCATGCCGAAGCCCGGCTGGACCCGAAAGTGTTGCCGATCGCCAGCCTGACCACGACCGAGACGGAGATCCGCGCAATGGGCTTTGATGTCGGCGAAAACCACGTCACGGCGGCGCCATACTTCCAGAACGTCGGCGGTGAGTCTAACCAGTCATTTGTCCGTAAATACAAGCAGCGCTACGGCGAGGACGAACCTACAAATATGTGCGCAGAGGCATCCTACTTCCAGGTTCACATCTTCGCGAAGGCGCTAGCCGAAACCAACTCAATGGATCCCGATACTCTGCGGCCGATGGTGCTTGGCACCGCTTTCGAGGCACCGCAGGGCAGAGTGCTCATCAACCCGGCATGTAATCACACCGACCTGTGGACCCGTATCGGACGGGCCAATCGAAGGGGTCAGTTCGACCTCATTTACCAGTCATTTGCGCCTGTGCGGGCGGATCCGTTTCTTGTCGCTCAGTAGGCGATCGATCGTGAGCAACCATGCCGGCGGGCTGCCGTCGGAGATCGCCGACATCGACATCGTGGTGGCGACAGCCCGCGACAGCTCGGGCGAGACGCTGATCCGCGACCTGCAGCGGACGCGAAACCGCGTGCGCCACGTCTGGCCGGTGCCGGACACGCTGCCGACCGATACCGACGTGATATTCTGCGACCTTGTGCCCGACCTCCCATCGCGGCTGCCGTGGCTGCCAGGCGAACCGCGGGCAGCCCTCGTGGCTTTGCTGGCGCCCGGGATGGGTATCGACCTCGACCTCTTGCGCAAAACCGCTCCCGAGGCCGTGCTGCACCGACCTTTTTCCACCGCGGCTGTCCTTTCCAGCCTGCTCCTGGCCCGCTCGCGCTTCGCCTATGAGCGCCGGCTGCGAGGGCGACTGGAAAAGCTCGACGGCACGCTGCGGTCGATACGCAGCGTCGAACGGGCCAAGACGATCCTGATGAACGTGCGCAAGATGGCCGAAGAGGAGGCCTACAGCTACCTCCGCACGCAGGCGATGGAACGCCGGGTGTCGGTCGGCGCCATCGCCGCGGCCATCATTGACGCCGATGAACTCATCGGTTAACATGCGCGCCGGATAGAGTTTCGTTGTCTGGCGGCAACAGCGCCGCCGTACAAGAGAGATCCGGGCAGTGGTGCCCCCGTGTCGACCATTCCGATGGTCGTGGCGGGGGTTTTTGCGTTTCGGGCAAAACGGGAAAAAACATGGGCTTCAACAGGCGATCGTTCCTGAAAGGAACGCTGGGGCTGGGCACGGCAGGCTTGGCTGGCTTTCCCCATATCTGGATCAAGTCGGCCGACATGGCCTACGCCGCCGGCGACGAGATAAAGGTCGGCGTGCTGTATTCGCTGACGGGCACCACGGCGATCATAGAAACGTCGCTGAACCATGCGACCCTACTGGCGATCGACGAGATCAACGCCGCCGGCGGCGTGCATGGCAAGAAGTTGGTGCCTGTGGTCGAGGACCCGGAATCCGACCCTGCCACGTTCGCGCAGAAGGCTCGGAAGCTGGTGCTAAGCGACCGCTGCGTCAGCGTGTTCGGTTCGTACACCTCGGCAAGCCGCAAGGCGGTACTGCCGGTGTTCGAGAAATACAAGAACCTGTACTGGTATCCGACGCTCTACGAAGGCCGCGAGTGCTCGGAGAACGTGATTTACACAGGTGCCGTGCCGAACCAGCAGCAGAAGGATTTCATTCCCTGGCTGGTGAAGAACTTCGGCAAGCGCTTCTACCTGATCGGCTCCAATTACATCTACCCGAAGGAGGAGAACAACGTCTGCAAGATCCTGCTGAAGCAGCTTGGCGGGGAAGTGGTCGGCGAGGAATACGTGCCGCTTGGCCATTCCGAGTTCAGTTCGGTGATTCAGAAGTTCCAGGACACGAAGCCGAACGTCATTTTCTCCACGGTCGTCGGCGACTCCGTGGTCGCGCTGCATCGCCAGTACAAGGCCGCGGGCCTTGATCCGGCCAAAATGCCGATGGCAAGCCTCACCACGTCGGAGGAAGAGATTGCCGCGATGGGCGGCGAGTTCGCCGCCGGCCATTTCACGTCGGCTCCTTACTTTATGTCGTACAACTCGCCGGAAAACCACAAGTTCGTCACGGCGTACCAGAAGCGCTGGGGCAAGGGGAAGGTGACGAATTTCGTCTCGGAACCCGCCTATTTCCAGGTTTACCTGTTCAGCAAGTCGGTGGCGAAGCTGGCGCCGAGCGACATTCACCCGGTCGCCATCCGCAAGGCGGCGTGGGACGAGGAGTTCCAGGCGCCCGAAGGCATGGTGAAGATCGACCCGGACAACTCCCACACCTATCTCTGGCCGAAGATCGGCGAGGCGCAGCCAAACGGCCAGTTCAAGATCATCGAACAATCGAAGGAATGGGTGAAGCCGCTCCCATACTGGGCCTACCCTGGCGAGGTGTGCACCCCCATGGGCATGGTCGAAAAGAAAGCCTGATCAGCAGTCGGTGCCAGGCGGAGCGAGCGACGACAACGATGACTGAGGCAATCAATCAGATCCTCACGGGATTGAGCATCGCCTCGATCCTGTTGCTCGTCTCGCTTGGTCTTGCAATCATCTATGGCGTCATGGGCGTCATCAATCTCGCCCACGGCGACTTCCTCATGCTCGGCGCCTACGCGGTATGGTTCTTGGAATCCACGTTCGGCCTTGGGCTTCTGCCCTGTCTCGTGCTTGTCTTCTTCATCGTCGGCGCAGTCGGCTGGCTGGTCGAGCGGACCTTGATACGCCACCTGTACGGCCGACCGCTTGACACCATCCTGGCGACTTGGGGCGTGGGCATTATCCTGCAACAGGCGATCCGACTGAGCGCAGGGGCGCAACTGCGCTACGTGAAGATGCCGGACTACCTGGTGCATCCTCTGCACGTGCTCGGGATCGACATCTCCGCCTATCGGCTGTTGATCTTCGGCATCACCATCGCACTCGTGCTGGCAACCTACGTGCTGATCTTCCGCACCAGCTTCGGTATCCGCCTGCGCGCCGTGATGCAGAGTGCGGAGATCGCGCGTTGCTTCGGCATCAACAATGCACGGGTGTATGCGTTGACCTTTGCCTATGGCGCAGGTCTAGCCGGGCTGGCAGGCGCGCTGGTTTCGCCGCTCAAGAGCGTCGCGCCGGACATGGGAACGAACTACATCGTCGACGCATTCCTTGTGGTGGTGACCGGCGGCGTCCAAAGCCTGTTCGGAACGGTCGCCAGCGCCGGCTTGCTGGGCGAGATGTCGGGCTGGTTCGCCTTTCTTTGGAACGACACGCTGGCGCGCGCCCTGGTGTTCTTTCTCGTCGTAGTGCTGATCCGGTTCCGGCCTCAGGGCCTGTTCGCCATGCAGATGCGCCGAGGCTAAGCGATGAGGCGGACACTCCTCAACCGCGCCTGGATTCTTGGCTACGTCCTGTTCGCCGTCGGCGTCCTCGCAGTGCCCTTGGTCATCGATGATCCCTACCTGCTGAACAAGTTGAGCCGCTACCTGATCTTCGCGATGCTCGCGGCAGCGCTGGCGCTTTCCTGGGGTTACACCGGCATCCTGAATCTCGGTCAGGCGGTCAGCTTCGGGCTCGGATCGTATTGCATGGCGATGGCGCTCAAGCTGCACACCGTCCCCATTCAGACCGGGGTTTCGGGGCTGCCTGATTTCATGGTATGGAACAACGTCAAGTCGCTGCCCTGGTTCTGGGAGCCGTTCCATTCCACCGGCTTCGCGATTGCAGCCGGTATTCTTGTGCCGGTGGCTCTCGCACTGCTGCTCGGCTGGTTCGTATTCCGCGCGCGAGTTGCGGGCGTATATGTCGCCATCATCACGCTTGCCATGCTGGTCGTCATCAATTTGGTGATCGTCGACCAGCAGCGCTTCACCGGCGGGTTCAACGGGCTGACTGATCTGGCCGATCTGACCCTGTTCGGCGTGGACTTCGATCCCTACAGCGCGGCGACCTATTACCTGATCGCGGCGTCGCTGATTGTTGCCCTGATCATCGGCCAGGCCGTCATCCGCAGCAAGGCCGGGTTGATCATGCAGGCGATCCGCGAAGACGAGACCCGCGTGCGCTATTTCGGCTACGACGTGGCGCGGTTCCAGATCTTCGCGCTATGCGTCTCCGCCGGCATTTCGGGCTTCGCCGGCATGCTCTATGCCATGGTAATGGCGTTCGCCTCGCCGACATTCCTTAGCGTGCAGCTGTCGCTTTCGATCGTCATCTGGTGCGCCGTCGGCGGGCGCGCGTCGCTGGTTGGGGCTGCGCTCGGCGCGATCCTGGTGACCGGAGTGCAGGGCAGTCTGTCTGAGACGCCGGCGTTCCTGGACACCTGGATGCTCATTATGGGCGCGCTGTTCGTTGCGGTGGTGCTGTTCCTACCCAAGGGACTCATCAGCATCGTCCAGATGGGCATGGCCCACCTGGGCGGAGCGGCTGCGGCGGCCGTGGAGGACGACGACATGGTCCTGGGACAGGTGCGGAAAGTCGAGGTGGGCTGAACCGTGGCGCTACTTGAACTCCAGGGCGTCGAGGTCGAGTTCAGCGGCTTCCGTGCCATACGCGGCCTCGACTTTTCGGTGGACACGGGTGAATTGCGCTGCCTGATCGGTCCGAACGGCGCCGGCAAGACCACCGCGCTGGACGTGATCTGCGGCAAGGTTCAGGCGAGCGGTGGGAAGCTTGTTTTCGACGGCAAGAACATCGGCCGGATGGAGGAGCATCGGATCGCGCGGCTGGGTATCGGCCGCAAGTTCCAGGTGCCCAGTATATTCCGCGAGTTGACGGTGAGGGAGAACCTGCACGTCGCCTACTGCCGCCAGCCCAGTGTGCTGGCCAATCTGCGCACTGGTGGTATCCGCGCAGCATCCGACGAATTGGAAAAGTTGGCGGAGTTCGTGGGTTTGAAGGACCGATTTCGGCGCGAGGCGGGCACGCTGTCGCACGGTCAGACGCAGTGGCTGGAAATCGCAATGCTGATGGCCCAAGACGCGCGGCTGCTTCTGCTGGATGAACCCACGGCTGGGATGACGACCGGGGAGACGCGCAAGACTGCCGAGCTGTGCAAGCGTCTGAAGGGGCGCCACACGCTGATCGTGGTCGAGCACGACATGGGCTTTATCAAAGAGATCGGCGACCTGATCTCCGTGATGCACCAGGGGCGCCTGTTAGCGCAGGGGACGGTTGCCGACATCGAGAGCAATCCCGAAGTGCGCAGCGCCTACCTCGGCTCGGGAGGGATCGGCGATGCTTGAGCTGAGCAACGTCACCGCGTACTATGGCCACAGCCGGGCGTTGCGCGATGTGTCGATGATCGTGCAGCGCGGCGAGTTGCTCTGCGTGCTCGGTCGCAATGGCATGGGAAAGACGACGCTGCTGCGGGCGATTCTCGGGCTGATGGATCGGGTCACCGGCAGCATTCGGCTGGATGGTCAGAATTTCGGTAGCCGGCGCACGGACCAACGCGCACGTGCGGGCCTTGGCTATGTGCCGCAGGGACGGGGCATCCTACCGCGGTTCACGGTGCTGGAGAACCTGCGGCTCGGCCTGTTCGCCAATCCGACGAGCGGCGGACGGCTCGACGAAAGCGTGTTCGAGCTGTTCCCGATGCTGCGCGAACATCTGCACCGCCCGGGAGGCAATCTTTCCGGCGGCCAGCAGCAGCAGCTTGCGATCGCGCGCGCGCTGCAGACTGCACCAAAAGTGATCCTGCTGGATGAGCCTACAGAGGGTATTCAACCGAACATCGTCAAGGAGATCGAACAGATCATCATCCGGCTCAACCGCGAGCGCGGCATCAGCATCATCCTGGTCGAGCAGAACGTAGCGTTCGCGCGGCAGGCGTCGCAGCGCTTCGTCATCATGGAAAAGGGTCGGATCGCGGCGGCGGGCGGCACCAGCGACCTGACCGACGGGTTGGTCCACCGTCACATGACGGTGTGACGTGTTTGGCCGTCAGCGGCCTGTCACAAGCGGTTCCAAGGAAGGACAACGGCAATGTTTCATGGCGACATATCGAGCAGCAACGACACGGTCGGCGTCGCCGTCGTGAACTACAAGATGCCGAGGTTGCACGCGCGCGCCGAGGTGCTGGAGAATGCCCAAAAAATCGCGGAGATGGTCAAGGGCATGAAGTTGGGTCTCCCCGGCATGGACCTGGTGATCTTCCCCGAGTACAGCACCCACGGAATCATGTACGATGCCAAGGAGATGTACGAGACTGCCTCGTCTGTACCAGGAGAAGAGACGGAGATCTTCGCGGCTGCGTGCCGTAGCGCGAAGGTGTGGGGGGTATTCTCGCTCACCGGCGAACGGCATGAGGAGCACCCGCTCAAAGCGCCTTACAACACGCTGATTCTGATGAACGACAAGGGCGAGATCGTCCAGAAGTACCGCAAGATCATGCCGTGGGTGCCAATCGAGGGCTGGTACCCGGGCAACTGCACCTATGTCTCCGAGGGCCCCAAGGGCCTGAAGGTCAGCCTGATCATCTGCGACGACGGCAACTTTCCCGAGATCTGGCGCGATTGCGCGATGAAGGGTGCCGAGCTGATCGTGCGCTGCCAGGGCTACATGTATCCTGCGAAGGAACAGCAGGTGCTGATGGCCAAGGCGATGGCGTGGGCCAACAACGTCTACGTTGCGGTCGCTAATGCCGCCGGCTTCGACGGCGTATACTCCTATTTCGGCCATTCGGCGGTGATCGGCTTTGACGGCCGCACGCTCGGCGAATGCGGCGAGGAGGAATACGGCATCCAGTACGGCCAGCTTTCCAAGTCGCTAATCCGCGATGCTCGGCGCACCATGCAGTCGGAGAACCATCTCTTCAAGTTGCTGCACCGCGGCTATACGGGCATGATCAACTCGCGCGAGGACGTGCGCGGCGTCGCCGCCTGCCCGTACGACTTCTACAAGAAGTGGATCAACGATCCCGATGCGACGCGCGAAATGGTGGAGGCGCTGACCCGTCCGACCGTCGGCACCGAGGAGTGCCCGATTGAGGGCATCCCGTCCGAACTGGTGGCGCACCGCTAGCGCGGCTGCGCAAGGGCGGGCCGGTCATGCGGGCCCGCCCTTCCTTCCTCAATAGTGCCCCGGAGTTCCAGCAGACCGATGACGCTTTCGGACCACTATATCCGTGCCGAACCGTACTACCGCGCGGTCGGCGACGAAGTCGCGCTGTTCGAGGCGGCGTACGCCACGCGCATGCCGGTGATGCTGAAAGGACCGACCGGCTGCGGCAAGACGCGCTTCCTCGAGCATATGGCTTGGCGTCTCGGCAAGCCGATCGTCACCGTTGCCTGTCACGAGGACATGACCGCATCTGACCTCGTCGGTCGCTATCTGCTCGATGCGAACGGAACGGTATGGCACGATGGTCCGCTCTGCCTTGCGGTGCGCGAAGGCGCGATCTGCTACCTCGACGAGATCGTGGAGGCGCGACAGGACACCACGGTGGTGATCCATCCGCTCACCGACGATCGGCGTATCCTGCCGCTGGAGAAGACGGGCGAGCTGGTACATGCCCATTCGGACTTCCAGCTCGTGATCTCCTACAACCCTGGCTACCAGAGCGTGCTCAAGGACCTTAAGGAATTGACAAAGCAGCGCTTTAGCGCGATCGAGTTCGGCTATCCCGCTGCGGCGATCGAGGCCGAAATCGTGATGCACGAGGCAGGCGTAGCCGGAGAGGATGCGGCGCGGCTGGTGGCCATCGGCCAGCGTTCGCGCAACCTCAAGGGACATGGGCTGGACGAGGGCGCCTCGACACGCATGCTGATCCATGCCGGGCGGCTGATGGCCAAAGGCATCCCGCTGGAGGCTGCCTGCCGCGTCGCCGTAATTCTTCCCATCAGCGACGATGTGGACATCCGGGAAGCCCTGTCCGCTGCCGTCGCTGCCTGCATCTGACGTTATGGACGCGCTCCGGCGCGCGTTGGATTTGGTGCGGCCGCAGGCCGAGCGCGCGTTTCCGGGCGCGCTCACCGAGCGCTTCGAGCAGGCGTGCCGCGACCTGTGGTCCACCGACCCGCCCAGCGTCTCGCTGGCTTATACCCGGCACGCGCCAGCCTGCGCCCCTTGGGTCGGGGCCGAGGCTGCGCTGGCGCTGGCTCAGACGGCGCATGCGGTGGCGCGGCATGCCGGCGCCCATGCTGCCGCGTTGCTAGCCGAGGCCGCTCCAGCCGCCGCCCGCGTGCTGCTGGACGCCGACGCCTTTGCCAGCTGGCTGCGCACCGTCGTGCTGCTGGCGCAATCCGGTCCAGTGTTGGCTGTCGCGGTCCTCGGCCGCACCGAAACCCTTCTCGGCGAGCTTGGCGCGGGCGGACTTGAGCGATGGGTGCAGGAGGGGCTGCGCGCGACCGAGGCGGAACCGGAACGCCGACCGGCTTTTTTCGCTCTGCAAGGCCTGGCCACCCGTGAGGCCCTGGCGCGGGCCGAGAGCAAGATCGGCTTTGTGGAACTCGAACGGCAGCTCAGCCTGTTCGCCGTCGCGCTGTGGGGCAACGCGCCGCCGCTGCAGGCCGGGCCGGCGGGCAAAAACGGACGACCGCGCCGCGCCAGCTTCACCGGCAGGGTGATTCGCCTGCCGCCTGCCTTGCGCGGCATCGCGGAGACCGAGGCGGTGCGCGTCTATCGCGCGGCCGTGGCGCACGTGATGGCGCATTTGCGCTATGGCGGCCCGCGCTTCCCGGTGGGCGGCCTCAAGCCCTTGCAGGTTGCGCTGGTGTCGCTGATCGAGGACGCGCGGGTCGAGGAACTCGCAATGCGCGGCCTGCCGGGGCTGCGCCGGCTCTGGCAACCATTTCACCCGGCCCGCCCCGGCGGCGCGGACGCCGCCTCGCTCATGGCGCGGCTCGCGCGGGCACTGATCGACCCGGACTACGCCGACGATGACGCTTGGGTGGCCAAGGGACGCCGCCTGTTCCGCGACGCCGCGGCGACGTGGCACGACCCGGCGATCAGCCGGCGTATCGGCGACCTGCTCGGCAACGATCTTGGCCAGATGCGCGTGCAGTTCAACCCGCGCACCTATGTCGTGGAGCCGCTTTATCGCGACGACAATCTCGGCCTGTGGGACTTCGGCGATGCCGGCGCGACCGATGCCGACGAAGATACGCTGCCACAGCCCGCCCGGGTGGAGCCAGACGACGCCCGCTGGCCCCCGTCCAGCGAGACGAAGACCGCGGCGGAGGTGGGCAAGGTCCGCGCCATCGCTGTCGATGCAGAGATCGGCATTCCGGTCGCGCGCTATCCCGAATGGGATCATATGATCAGCGTGGAGCGGCGCGACTGGACGACGATTGTGGAATACGCCTCGCCAGCTGGCGATCCCGTTGCGATCGAAGACATGCTGTTCCGCCGTCGCGCCCAGCTGGAGCGAATTGCGGCGCTGATCCGCTCGGCGCGGGTCAGCCGCCCGACCCGGTTGCGCCGGCAGATGGAGGGCGAGCAGCTCGACTTGGAAGCGGCGCTGGCGGCAGCAATCGATCGGCGCGGCGGCCTGTCACCCGATCCGCGGGTCTATGCGCGCTTTGAGCGACGCTCACGGGACCTGACAACGCTGTTGCTGCTCGACAGTTCCTGCTCGACCAATGACGTCGTCCCCGCCATCGGACGGCGCGTGCTGGCGATGGAGGTGGAGGCGGCGGCCCTGTTCGCGCAGGCCCTGCAGCGCGTTGGTGATCCATTCGCGGTGCGCGCATTCTGCTCCAACCGCCGCAGCGACGTGCGCTACTATCGCATCAAGGACTTCGCCCAACCCTACGACACGCGGGCGGAGCGGCGCCTGGCCGGGCTTACCGGTCAGTTCTCCACCCGCATGGGCGCGGCCCTGCGTCACGCCGGCGCGGAACTCGCCCGCTGCAGTTCCTACCGCCGGCTGCTGCTCATCATCAGCGATGGCGAACCCTCCGACATCGATGTGGCCGGTCGCCGCTACCTCGTCGAGGATGCACGCCGCGCGGTGCAGTCGCTGGCGCACAATGGGACGGACGTGTTCTGCGTCGGCCTGGGCAGTGGCGCCGAAAGCGACCTGCGCCGTATCTTCGGCCTGCGAAACGTACTGCATATCGACCGGCTGGAGACCCTGCCGGAGCGCTTGGCCACGCTCTACGTGCGGCTGACCGCATGACCCCGCACCGGCCCACGCTGTCCACGACAGTTTGCTTCGGACCGGGCGGTGGCGTCACCTATAACGTGATGACGTGGCGTGGACCGTGCGAATCCGTTGCAGCAACGCCGCGTCGGCGCCGGCGCGCGCCGACGATACCCGCTTGAGCCATGCATAGTACCCCGCCGTCGATATCCCGAGCATGCACGCCATGGCCGTGATCGGGAAGCTGGCCTGGTGCGCGCTCATGAACCCGAAGACCCGGACGGCAGAGTGCCGGTCTCACGCGCGAACCAGGCCGCCGTTTTTGCGAGTATGTCGCGCTCCTGGCGGAGCTGGCGTACCCCGCGGCGCAGCCGGACCAGTTCGTCATTGTCGGCTGGCGCCGAGCCCTTCTCCTCCCGGCCACCCATCTTGCCGCCGGCGCGTACGACCCAGTTGCGGACCGACTGCGCCGTCGGCTCGAACTCGCGGGCGAGGTCGTCCGGATCACGCCCGCGCGAACCAAATCGACCATCTGACGCCGGAACTCAGGCGCGTAGGGAGCACGTGTCTTGGCCATGGAATACACCTCCTGCGAAAGCGTGGGAGCGTCCACGAAAGCGGGTCAACTCCAACTTCATCCCTAGGTTGCGCCGGCGCGTTCCGGCGACGCGTGCAGCGGCGTCAGTGGTTTCCCATCGGTCCGGGCCGACCCCAAAGAACGAAGCTATCCGCCGTATGGCTGGGTCAACCGGGTTGCGGTAGGATCGAAGGTCGCCGTCCAGTGACCGGATAGCGGAAATTCGGCTCTTTGTCGGCGCGTAGCGTGTGGGGGCGCGATGACTCATAGCGGTGCCGGGCCGACAGGTCCTCTCCTGCCGGGGAGCGCCGACGCGCTCCTGGTGATCGACGTACAGAACGGGTTCATCCCCGGTGGCAGCCTTGCGGTGCCGGACGGCGACGCGGTGATCCCGCTCATCAACCGCGTCGCCAGCGCCTTTGCGCATGTCGTCCTAACGCAGGACTGGCACCCGCCCGGCCATGTCTCGTTCGCTTCCGTGCATCCAGGGAAGGCCGCGTTCGAGACGATACGCCTGCCCTACGGCGATCAGGTGCTGTGGCCCGACCACTGCGTGCAGGGAACGCGGGGGGCGGATTTCGCCGGCGGTCTCGCGATTCCTCACGCCGCACTCGTGCTGCGTAAGGGCTGCGATCGGGACGTGGACAGCTACTCCGCCTTCAACGCGGCAGACGGCCAGCCGACCGGGCTCGCCGGCTACTTGCGCGAGCGACACATCGCGCGGGTGTTCCTCGCCGGTCTGGCGACCGATTTCTGCGTCTGTTTCTCGGCCGTCGATGCCCGCAAGGCGGGGTTCGGCGCGGTCGTGATCGAGGACGCCTGTCGGGGCATCGACGCCAACGGCTCGCTTGCCACCGCCTGGGACGCAATGGCCCGGGCCGGCGTGGAGCGCATCCGTTCGTCTGGGATCGCGGTCCCTGCCGAAGGAATGTCCGCGGTGCGTCCGGCAACGCCCGGATAGCCCCCTCCGCGCATACACCAAGGCGAGGGGCCTGGCGCCGACAAAAACACTTGCGGAACCGGCGGAGCCCGGCAATCCTCCCGCGGTCCGCGGGCACTAGCGCGGATGACGTCGCGCCGGGCACGCCTCGCCTGGCAGCACACCGAACATGGTAGGAACCGGACGATGGCCGTGAAGCGTCCAACCCTTGAGCAGTTGCGTGCGGTCGCCGAGGATCTCGGATTTCATCTGGGCGAAGACGACCTGTTTTCCTACTATACGCTGCTGCAGCCCAATTTTCTTGCCTACGACGCGGTGGACGCGCTGCCCGACTTCGTGCCGGAGGTGAAGTACCCGCGCACGCCCGGCTATCGCCCCGAGGGCGAGGAGAACAGGTTCAACGCTTGGTATGTCAAGACGACGATCAAGGGCGCCGCGAGCGGCAAGCTCGCCGGCAAGACGGTGGCACTCAAGGACAATATTTGTCTCGCCGGCGTACCGATGATGAACGGCGCCTCCACGCTGGAAGGCTACGTGCCCAACCTGGACGCCACGATCGTCACGCGCATCCTGGACGCCGGGGGAACCATCGCCGGCAAGACGCACTGCGAGTACTTCTGCTTCTCGGGCGGCAGCCATACCAACGCGGTCGGCCCGGTGCACAATCCGCGCCGGATGGGCTACTCGGCCGGCGGCTCCTCGTCCGGCAGTGCCGCCGTGGTTGCGGCCGGCGAGGTGGACATGGCCGTCGGTGGCGACCAGGGTGGTTCCGTCCGTATCCCCGGCGCATATTGCGGCATCTGCGGCATGAAGCCGACGCACGGGCTGGTGCCGTACACCGGAATCATGCCGATCGAGATCACGCTCGACCACACCGGCCCGATGACGCGGTCCGTCGCCGACAATGCGCTGCTGCTGGAAGTAATGGCCGGCGCGGACGACCTCGATCCGCGGCAATATGCACCGCGTCCGGCAGCGTACACGCAGGCGCTCGGCGGCGGCGCCCAGGGGCTGCGCATCGGCGTGCTCAAAGAAGGATTTGGGCATGCCAACTCCGAGCCAGATGTCGACGGGAAGGTGAAGGCCGCGGCGGCCCGCTTGCGCGAAATGGGCGCGATCGTCGAAGAGATTTCCGTTCCGATGCACCTCACCGGGCCGGCGATCTGGCTGGCGATCGCCGCGGAGGGGGCGACCGAGCTGATGATGAAAGGCAACGGCTTCGGTACCAACTGGCGCGGACTCTACGTGACGAGCCTGCTGGACGCGCATGCCGGCTGGCGCGCGCGCGCCGACGAACTCGCCGACACGCTGAAGATCACCATGATGCTGGGGCACTACTTCACCAAGTATCATCGCGGCCACTACTACGCCAAGGCGCAGAACCTGAGCCGAAGGCTCCGCGCAGCCTATGACGCAGCGCTGGAGCGTTGCGATCTGCTGCTCATGCCGACGCTGCCGCTCAAGGCAACGCCGATCCCGCGGCCCGATGCCGCTCGTGAAATCGTGCTGCAGCGTGCGTTCGAGATGCTGCCCAACACGTCGCCCTTCGATTGCACCGGCCATCCGGCCATGACGTTGCCCTGCGGAATGAGCGATGGGCTGCCGATCGGGATGATGCTGGTCGGACGGCACTATGACGAGGCCACCATCTATCGCGCCGCCGCTGCCTTTGAGCGCGGAACGAAGTGGACGGCGCTGTAGCCGTGATCGCGCTGACCGCCATTCTGCGCTGCAAGCCGGAGAGCGCCGCGCAGGTCGAGGCGGCATTGCTCGATGTCATGCGACACGCGCAGGCAAACGAACCCGGCACGATCGACTACTTCGTCTCGAAGAGCGCGGACGAAAGTGGCGTTCTGTGCACCTATGAACGCTACACCGACCGTGCGGCGCTGGACTCGCACAACGCCTCCGACACGGTCGCCCGCTTCTTCGCGATCGCGCGCCCGCTCATGGTGGTAGCACCTGTTGTCATCATCGGCACGGAACTCGCGGCAACGGACCGCGGTGAGGAGGGAACATGAGCACCGGCCCGCGCCTGCCGACCACTGAGGAAGTCCTGCATCTCGCGCAGGGGTTCGGCATGACGCTGACAGCGGAGGATGCGGTCTCCTTTCGCGGGCTTATGGCGGGATCGATCGCCTCCTATGGCCGGCTCGACGAACTTGCCGAGCCGAAGCTGCCCGTCGCCTATCCCCGCACGCCCGGATACCGCCCTGCGCCGGAAGAGAATCCCTACAACGCCTGGTACTGGAAAACCGAGATCAAGGGCGCCGCCGGCGGCGTGCTTGCCGGCAAGCGCATCGCGGTGAAGGACTGCTTTTGCGTCGCCGGCGTGCCGATGATGAACGGGTCGCGGGTCCTGGAGGGCTACGTCCCCGACATCGACGCAACCATCGTGACACGAATGCTGGAGGCGGGCGGCATCATCGCCGGCAAGGCGGCATGCGAAGATCTGTGCTTCTCGGCGGGCAGCCACACCAGTGCCACCGGAGTGATCCGTAACCCGCACAATCCGAAGCATTCAGCTGGCGGCTCTTCGGGCGGCAGCGCGGCGCTCGTGGCGTCGGGCGAAGTGGAGATGGCGATTGGCGGCGACCAGGGAGGGTCGATCCGCACGCCATCCGCGTGGTGCGGCGTTTACGGCCTCAAGCCGACCTGGGGCCTCGTGCCGATGACCGGCGGCATGGCCATCTCATATTCGGTTGATCATTGCGGCCCGATATGCTCCAGCACGGAGAACGTAGCGCGGCTGCTGACGGCCATTGCAGGGCAGGACCCCTACGACCCGCGCACCATCGCGGCGAAGGTCGGCGACTACATGGGGGCGCTCAAGGAAAGCGCGAAAGGCTTGCGGATCGGTGCACTGACCGAGGGCTTCACCCATCCCGAGAGCGATCCCGCCACCAGCGCCACCGTGCGCGAAGCCATCGGCGCACTTGCACGGCTGGGCGCGGTCGTCGAGGACGTCTCGGTCCCCATGCACTTCGAGGGGCCGCACATCTGGACGGGCGTGATACTGGAAGGCGCCGCCGAACAGATGATAAAAGGCTACGCGATGGGGAACAACTGGTCCGGCTACTACACGACGTCGCTCCAGGAGGCCTTCGCGCGGGGCTGGCGGTCGCGACCGGACGACGTTTCCGAGACTGTAAAGCTCGTGCTGCTGCTCGGCGAATACATGCACCGCAACTACCACAACCGCTACCACGCCAAGGCGCAGAATCTGCGCGTGCTGCTGCGGGCCGCGTACGACCGCGCACTGCAACACTGCGACATCCTGGCGATGCCGACGATCCCGTTCCCGGCGACCGAGATCCCGCCGGCCAACGCGCCGCGCGAAGTCTATGTCGATCGCGCACTCAACATGCAGCACAATACGTGTCCGTTCGACGTAAGCGGGCATCCGGCATTCACCGTTCCCTGCGGCAAGGTGAACGGCCTGCCTGTCGGGCTGATGCTGGTGGGACGGCACTTCGAAGAAGCCACGCTGATCCGGGCGGCCCAGGCGCTCGAAGGCACCGGCATCTGGCGAATGCGATGAGAGCGGGCGGGTCCGTGCATGGCACGTGCCGGCCGTGGCGCGACTCAACGCGGCGGCGCGCCGTCACATGACGGATCGTGGGTCGGCAACCGGCAACCGGAATCAGGGGGAAATATGACATCGTTCACGAGACGGCAACTCTTCCGTACCGCGACGGGGGCGCTGGGCTATGCCAGCGCGACGGACCTGCTCCGCTCCGCCGGGCTGGCCGCGACGCCGCCGGTCAAGCTCGGCAACATTCTCGACAAGACGGGCGGGTTGAACATCTACTGCCTCGGACAGATCGATGCGACCGCGCTGGCGATCGACGAGCTGAACGCGGCGGGTGGCCTGATCGGTCGCCCCGTCCAGCTGCTGTTCTACGATTCTCAGTCGAACAACCAACTGAACGCGGAGTACACCACCAAGGCGCTGCTGCAGGACAAGGTGGACATCCTGATGGGCGGTGTCACCAGTTCATCGCGCGAGGTGATGCGGCCGATCGTGCATCGCTACAAGGGGCTCTATTTCTACAACTCGCTGTACGAAGGCGGGGTCTGCGACCGGCTCTTCTACAACACCGGCCTAACTCCTGGGCAGCAGCTCCAGGTTCTTGTTCCGGCTGCGGTCAAGCGGTTCGGCAAGAAGGGATATATCCTGGCCGCCGACTACAACTACGGAACCATAACGGCGAAGTGGGTGCAGAAGTTCCTCCGCGAACAGGGCGGGCAGGACGTGGCCGTGGAGTTCTTCCCGCTCGACGTCAACAACTTCAGCCCAGTGATCGCGCGCATCCAGGAGAAGAAGCCGAATTTCGTGTTCTCTGCCCTGGTGGGTGCGGCGCACATGTCGTTCTACCGGCAGTACGCGGCCAGTGGTGCGAAGAAGGACATGCCGATCGCCAGCAGCACCTATGGGCTGGGGCTGGAGCACACGCAGCTGAGCCCAGAGGAGAACGACGGCATTCTGATCTGCGCCTCCTACCTGCCGACCATCGCGTCGCCGGAGAACAAGGCATTCCTCGACGCGATGAACAAGAAATTCCCCGGCAAGTACCAGGTACGTGCCGGAATATGCCGAATATGGCTATGTCGGCGTGAAGCTCTGGGCAGAAGGCGTGAAGAAGGCGGGGTCGGTGGAGCACGAGAAGGTGATCCGCGCACTCGATACGGGCATCTCCGTCAACGGGCCAAGCGGTCTCGTCAAGATCGATCCGCAGACCCACCACGTCAGCCGCGACCTGCACCTCGCGGTCGGCAACCGCGAGCACAGCTTCACCGTGCTGCAGTCGTTCTCGCAATTGCAGCCCATCGACACCCAGAGCGTCTGCAACCTGATCAAGTATCCCAACACCAACAAGCAGTTCGAGATCAAGCTCTGACGCTGGCTGTTGCGTGACCCGCTGCCGTCGCCCGTCGCGGCGGCTGCGGGCGGCCGGATCTCCCCGCTTGACGACGATAAGGACGCGCGGCGTGCAACAGGCGATCATCCTGCTCTACCAGGTCGGCTATGCCGTCGCTTTCCTCATCCTCATCAGCCTCGGTTTGGCCGTGATCTTCGGGATGATGCGCGTGATCAACCTGGCGCAGGGCGAGTTCATCATGCTCGGCGCCTACTGCTGCAATCTCGCCGCTAAGCATGGCATCAACCTGTGGGCCGCTTTCGTGCTTGCCATGCTGGCGGTCGGTGTGTTCGGGGTCATCGTCGAACGCGTGCTCATCCGCTTCCTCTATGGCCGGCTGGTCGACACGCTGCTGGCAACCTGGGGACTCAGCATGTTCATCGTCGGCTGCACGACCATCATCATGGGGCCGACCACCGAGAGCATTTCTGCACCGTTCGGCAATATGGCGATCGGCAGCTATGGTGTTCCTGTCTACAGCCTCGTCCTGATCGGCCTCGCGCTCGGCGCGCTCGCCCTCACCTACGCGCTGCTGCGCTTCACGACGGCGGGGCTGGTGGCGCGCGGCACGATGCAGAACCCTGTGATGGCCGCCGCGCTCGGCATTCCGCCTGACATCGTCTACATGCTTACCTTCGGGTTCGGTTCCGCGCTGACCGGGCTGGCGGGCGCGATCATCGCGCCGCTCTCCGGCGTCTCGCCGACCATGGGGTCGTTCTTCATCGCCAAGGTGTTCATCACCGTGATTGTTGGCGGACCGATGGCGTTGCTCGGCACAGTGTCGGCATCCGCGCTGTTCGGCGGGATCTCGGGCACGGTGGACTACCTCGTCAACTCGGTCGTCGGTGACGTTTGCGTGCTGGCGGTCGCGATCGCACTGCTCCGATTCCTGCCGCTCGGCATCACCGGCCGCTTGCGACGGGGCGTCTGAGCGTGGCACGACCGCCGGGCAGCCGCGGCGGATGGCCGCATCCGGCATGGTGGTGCACCGTCGCCGTTGCGCTCGTCGTCGCGCTCAGCTTGCCGGCCGTCGTCTCGGACTATGCCCTGCTCCAGCTATCGGTCATCGCCATCCTGTCGCTGCTCGGCCTGGGCGAAGGCTTCCTGTGGGGCTTCGTCGGCATCCTCAGCTTTGGACAGACCGCCTTCTTCGGGCTTGGCGGCTACACCTACGCGATCGGCGCCCTCAACCTCGACCAGACCTCCCTACCCCTGCTCGCGGCGATCGTCCTGCCGGCGATCTTTGCCGCGGTCGTCGGCTACTTCGTCATCTACGGGCGCATCGGCGACGTCTATCTCAGCGTCATCACGCTGGTCGTCACGCTGATCCTCGAGAAGACGATGCGGGCCACCTCGGGCGACCAGTACGTGATTGGCAGTGTCCGGCTCGGCGGCCAGAACGGCATTCCGACGGTGCCGTCGCTGAACGTGCCTTGGAGCGCCGATGCCACGTTCGATCTTGCGGGTGTGTTCTACCTGTCGATTGCGTGTCTCGCCGTCATCTATGTCGGCCTCGCGCTGCTGCTGCGGCATCGCTGGGGCCGCGTGCTCGTCGCCATCCGTGAGAACGAGCAGCGGGCCGCGTTGCTGGGCTACGACGGCCGCATCTACAAGCTGAGCGCCTTCGTGTTCGCCGGTGCGATCTCCGGCCTGGCCGGCGCGCTCTACGCCGTGTGGGGCAATTTCGTGTCGCCGGAAATGTTCAGCCTCGGCCAGAGCGCGCAGATCCTCATCTGGGTGATCGTCGGTGGGCGCACGACGCTGGCCGGCCCGATCATCGGTTGCGCGATCATCCAGTACCTGACGGCGGCACTCGGCACCGCGGCCGTCGGCCAGGTAACGGTGGTGCTTGGGCTGATCCTCATGGTCGCAGTGCTGGTGTTCAAGGAAGGCATCCTGCCCGGCCTCTGGTCCGCCCTCCGCGAGGCGGTCCGGCGCCGGCCGTGGCCGATGCGGATCAGATGAGCGACGCGCCCCTGCTTGAGGTCCGCGGGCTCGAGAGACTGTTCGGCGGCGTCCGCGCCCTTGCCGGGGTGGACTTCCGCCTCGGCCTCGGCGAGCTGCGCTGCCTGATCGGGCCGAACGGAGCCGGCAAGAGCACGTTCTTCAAGATCCTGACGGCGCAGCTGCGGCCCTCGCGCGGCCGCATCCTTTTCCGCGGGAGGGACATCACGGAGAAGGAGCAGCACGAGATCAGCCGGCTCGGTATCGGCATCAAGAATCAGGTGCCGAGCGTATTCGACGGCGTGTCGGCCTATGAAAGCATGTGGCTCGCCGGGGCGTCACGGCACGGCGTGCGCGGCGCGCATCCGGTGGCCGACGCCTTGATTGAGCGTCTGGGGCTCGGCGCGATCGCCCATCTACCGGTCGGGCTGCTGGCGCATGGCCAGCGGCAATGGGTCGAGTTCGGGATGGTGATCGCGATGCAGCCGCAACTCATCCTGCTCGACGAACCCACCGCCGGCATGAGCCAGGCGGAGGTCGTGCGCGCCGCCAGCCTCATCCGCGAACTCAATCAGACCGCCAGTCTTGTGGTCGTCGAGCACGACATGCAGTTCATCCGCGATATTGCCGGCATGGTCACGGTGTTCCACCAGGGACACATCCTGGTCGAGGACACGATGGCCAACGTGCAGCGCAATCCGATGGTACGCGAGGTCTATCTGGGGACCGGGAATGCTTGACGTGCGCGAGCTGCGGAGCGGTTACGGCCGTATCCCGATCCTCGACGGCATCACCTTCTCGATGGCGCAAGGCGAAGTCGTGGGCGTTCTCGGCCACAATGGCATGGGCAAGACCACGCTGCTTCGCACGTTGATCGGCGAGTTGCGCGCGAGCGGCGGCGAAATCCGCCTCGACGGGCGCGACGTCACGCGCACCGGCATGGCGCGCCGCGCCCGGCTCGGCGTCGGATACGTGCCGCAGGGCCGCCAGATATTTCCACAGCTGACCGTGCGCGAGAACCTGCTGCTGGGCGAGGTGGCACGCGGCGGACGGGGCAGGCTGCGCGAGATGCTGGACTACTTCCCGGCGCTGGAGCCGCTGCTCGACCGTCCGGGCGCGGCGCTGTCGGGCGGGCAGCAGCAGCTGCTGGCGCTCGCCCGCTGTTTGATCGGCCGGCCCGGCCTGGTGCTCCTCGACGAGCCGACCGAGGGCATCCAGCCCTCGATCGTTCGCGATATCATCGACATCCTGCGCCGACTGCAGCACGCGCTCGGGCTGACCATTCTGCTGGTCGAGCAAGACCTGCACTTCATCTCTGCGCTGGCGAGCAGGATCCTCATCATCCAGCGCGGCCGCATCATCGCGACAGTCCACCCCCAGGAACTCGCCGATCCGAGCATCGTGGCAGAGTACCTGGGGATGTGAGCCGCCCGCAGCAGAATGTCTGTAGCTGTAACGGCGCGCAATGATGAGCGGCCTGACGCGCAGGGCTATCGCATTTGAGCTGGTGCGAAGGAGGCGAGGAGTTTGGTTAGAAAGGTATCATCATAACCGATGCGAGGGTATCACGCGGGGTGCGAGCTAGCTAGAGCGCCGTCACGCTGACTGGAAATAGCCAGCGTGGCGGAGGAAATTGGCGCACTCGTCTGGCGTGAAACAGTCGATGAGTGGCCTAAGGGCGTTCCAGAGTGCCTCGACCGTGCGGATGGCGCGCGCTCGTAGCAGCGCCTTCAGTTTGGCGAAGGCCATTTCGATCGGGTTCAGATCGGGGCTGTAGGCGGGCAGGACAGCAGGCTGGCGCCAGCAGCCTCGATCGTCTCGCGCACGCCGGCGACCTTGTGCGAGCCGAGATTGTCCATGATCACCACATCCCCCGGCTTGAGCGTCGGCACCAGAACCTGTTCGACGAACGCGAGGATGTCTCGCCGTTGATCGCCCCGTCGAACACGCCGGCGGCGGTGACGCCCTCGCAGCGCAGGGCCGCAACGACGGTGGAGGTCTTCCAGTGGCCATGCGGCACGGCGGCGACCAGGCGCTGTCCGCGCGGCGCCCGGCCATAGGCCCGGGTCATATTGGTCTTGATCCAGGTCTCATCGATGAACACCAGCCTGCGCGGGGTCAGGCCAGGTTGGCGGTCGCGCCATTCGCTGCGTGCCTTGGCAACGTCCGGCCGGCTCTGCTCGGCGGCATGCAGCGACTTTTTTTGTATGTCAGCTCAAGCTCCGCCAGCGTCTTGCACAAAAGCCCGGTGCTGGCCGTCACTTGATGCGTCTTCTCCAGCCAGCTGCGCAATTCCACCAGCGTCGCGTCCGGGCAAGCCCGCACCCGTGCGCCGATCGCATCGTGCAGACCCGCCAGCTTGCGCGGCACGTGACAGCGTTGCGGCAACGCCGTCGTCGCGCCCGTCTGCTGCCGCCGGCTCAGCACCTTCGAGACATAGGAAACACTGACCCGGAGCATCGTGGCAATCTGACCAACGCGCCGACCCTCGTCAGCCGCCGCCAACACGCGCTCCCGCAAATCCTGCGAATAGGCCTTCCCGCGCCGCCAAAGCATCGCTCCCTCCGGCTCAATCAACCGGAGACCTACGAATCACACTCCGCCGCCGCGCCGCAAGGCTCCCGATTCCAGTCAGCAGACACGCGCTCTAGGAGTTTGGTTAGAAAGGTATCATCATAACCGATGCGAGGGTATCACGCGGGGTGCGAGCTAGTGGATGAAATCTAACGGTCGAGTCCTTTTGGATTCCCACGGCTCGGGGCGACGTGCGAGTCGGAGGTATGCGCACCGGTGTCGTCGTCGACGTCTCTCCCACCGACCGCGAGCGGCTTGTCGCCATCGCGGTCGATCGCAACAGCCCGCAGAAGCACGCCTGGCGGGCTCGGATTGTGTTGCTGACCGACGAAGGCTGCGGCACGGCGCAGATCATGCGGGAGGCTGGCGTGGCCAAGACCGCCGTGTGGCGCTGGCAGGAGCGCTTCATGCAGGAGGGCGTGGACGGGCTGCTGCGCGACAAGACGCGCCCGTCGCGCATCCCGCCGCTCGCCCCGGAGATCGCCGCACGCGTCGTGGCGCTCACGATCGAGCCGCCGCCGGGCGAGACGACTCATTGGACTGCGCCAGCGATGGCCAAGGCGGTTGGCATCAGCATCAGCTCGGTGCAGCGCATCTGGCGGGCGCACGGCCTTCAACCGCACCGGCTGCGCCAGTTCAAGCTGTCCAACGACCCGAACTTCGCCGCCAAGCTGCGCGATGTCGTCGGCCTCTACGTCGACCCGCCGGCGCACGCCGTGGTGCTCTCGGTGGACGAGAAGAGCCAGATCCAGGCGCTCGATCGCACTCAGCCCGGGCTGCCGCTCAAGCGCGGCCGCTGCGGCACGATGACGCATGACTACAAGCGGAACGGCACGACCACGCTGTTTGCCGCCTTGGACGTGGCGGCGGGCCGCGTCATCGGACGCTGCATGCAGCGTCATCGGCACCAGGAGTTCATCCGCTTCCTCAACGCCATTGAACGCGAGGTCCCTGCGGGTAAGCTGATCCATGCGATCCTGGACAACTACGCCGCCCACAAGCATCCCAAGGTGATCGAGTGGCTCGGCCGCCATCCGCGCTTCACGTTCCACTTCACGCCGACTTCGGCCTCTTGGCTGAACGCCGTCGAGGGCTTCTTCGCCAAACTCACCAAACAGCGGCTCAAGCGTGGCGTGTTCCACTCGCTCGTATCGCTCCAGGCGGCAATCAACCGATACGTCGCTCAAGCCAACAACGACCCGCGCCCCTTCCGCTGGACCAACGACCCAGACAAAATCATCGCTGCCGTCCGACGAGGGCACCAAGCGTTAGATTCGCTCCACTAGGCCGCGTGGACAAACCTGAACCAGAGCCGGATGGCGGCGAGCAGGACGAAGCCGAGGAAGCTGGTGTCGTCCTGATCGTAGCGGGTGGCGACGCGGCGGCTGTTCTTGAGGCGATTGAAGCACCGCTCGATGCGATTGCGCAGCGCATAGACGCGGCGGTTGACTGAGTACTGGACGATGCGGTTGCGCTTGGTGGGGATTTCCGGTGCGGCGCCGCGATCGCGCGCATCCTGGCGGATGGCGTCGCTGTCATAGCCGCGATCGGCCAGCAGCATGCCGGGATCGCTGTCGCGTTCTGCCATGAGGTCTGGATAGGCCGTGCTGTCGTGGCACTCGCCGGGCGTCAGCACGATGCCGATGGGCAGACCCTCGGCGTTGGTGCGCAGGTGGATTTTGGTCGAGAAGCCGCCGCGCGAGCGCCCGAGCGACTGGCCGCGAATCCCCTTTTTATGCCGGCGGCACAGTGGTGTGCCCGGATCACGGTCTGTCGATCATCTGCAACGCATCGGCGTCGCCGCCGCTGTCGGCCAGGGCTTGCAGCAGCACGTCCCACAGTCCGCTCGTGGTCCAGCGGCGGAATTGCCGCCACACTGAGTTCCAGTGGCCCAGTTCGCTCGGCAGGTCGCGCCACGGCGCGCCGGTGCGCGCGATCCAGAAGATCGCATCCAGCACCCGCCGGTGGTCAGCCGGCGGCCGGCCGCCCTGCCGCGAGCGTGTCACAACGAACGGCGCGAACAGCGCCCATTCTTCGTCCGTCATCAACCCGCGAACCACAGCCGACCTCCATGACAGAGGTCAGCCACGAATCACGCCCGCCCGCGTCGGGGGAACCCCCTTCCTGGCGCGGTTTGTAGCTTCAGGCTTGACCGCAGCAGCGCTTGTATTTCTTGCCTGAGCCGCAGGGACAGAGGTCATTGCGACCGATCTTGGTGCGTCGCGCATCGGGCTGGGCTTGGGGTCGGCTTGCCCGCAGGTGCGCGATCTTTCTCAGCAGCAGGATCGCACGCGGGATCTCCGCGGCGGCTTCGTCGAGCCGGTCGTCGATGTCTGCTGCCGGCTCGAAAGTCTCGTCGCCGGCATCGATGAAGCCGACGAACGGGGCGATGATGACCTGCGTGCGCTCGTCGGCGGCCAGCGCGTGCCAGTCCGCGGGGATCAGCGCCATCGCCCGCCAGAATCCGCCGACCCAGGTCTTGATCGCATCGTGCGACGGCTTGCTCGCGGTCGGCTGGAACGCCGGGCGGTAGTCGCAGACACGCTCGGCCTCGAGCCGGCGCAGGCTCCGGTCGATCCTCGCGCCGAGCATGTTGAACAGGATGCCGACCGCACTGAGCACCGACTGGATCTGTGCGGCATCGTCGAAGACCGGCTCGCCGTCGGCCCACAGACCCGCCATCCATCGGCGGGGCCGGATCATGCTCGGCGCGACGATCACGCCGGTCAGATAGCCATCGAGTTCGAGCAGCGACATCGCGCGCGCCGGCGCCGCCGGCGATGCCAGGAAGGCCTGCCACGTCGATGCGGCCTCGCTCGCTGCTGTGCGCCCGTCAAGCACGGCTTCGTCGATCATGCGGCGGCCGCGATGCCGGGCGCGAGCCGGTCGATCCCGGACGCGGCTCGCCAGTTCCAGGGAAGCAATTCACGCAGCGCGTTGACCTTGGTGCGGCCCGAGACGATGCGGTCGAGCACGTCGGCCAGCCAGGTCTGCGGATCGTCACCGAGTTGCCGCAGCGCAGGTCGATCTCCACCAGCCATCCAGACACGCATGGATGAGTGACCACAAGACGCGCGCCCTGCCCAAATGCATGGCCGCTTGCAACGCCGTGGCGTGCCGTTGCGCGGATGCGTGTGCCGGGCGGCAGTTTGATCCGTTGCTCGGCGCGTTGCCGACTTGGTGGGACTGTCTGTCGGACGACGGCGATGCTCGACGTTGCGCGCTCGCCGATCTGCTGGGCCGACAATTGGTCAGGGCCGCCATGAATTGGTCGGCGCAGTGATGAGGACATGACAATCCCATCCGGCCTGACCTCACGACCCGGCCGGATACCACATCTCGATCACGCCTGCCGGATCATTCGGCGTCCGCGGCGAGCGCGTCAGTCCGGCCGGCAGAAGCGCGTCAAGGGCGGTCAGCGTGTCGGCGACCAGCACGCAGGCCAGCGCGCCGCGCCCGGCCGTGACTGGTCGGCCGATCGCTCCCCGTCGCTGCCCGCGACGATCCACGCCAACTGTTCTTCGCCTTTTATCGCCCAATGCAGAGCCACCGGCGCGCGGTGGCCGACGCCACCGCACCGTTCGTGCTCTCGCCAAGGTCGGAAATGCCGCGCTATTTCCACGTCGGTACAACTTTCATGGGCCCCACCACCACGGCGGCCCTGGGCGTGTATGCCGGCGTCGCGGGGTCGCTGTGAGGGTCCTCGGCGCACCCGAGAGTTCCGGCAAGCCGCCGGCGGAGCTGCTGATCGACCGGCTTCTGCGCGGCGGCCTGATCTGCTGAGCGCACGCGGTGTCGTCATCCACGTCTGCGACCGGACCCGATCCGCTCCCGCACCCCTCCAGGATTGGTCCGTTTGCGCAGCCCCGCCGAGCGCGGGGAAAATTGCTGGATCAGCACCGGCAGTAACGCCAGGATCAGGAACGGCGCAAGCAGGCTACCGCCGACCACGACGATCGCCAGCGGCCCCTGCACCTGCGCACCGATCCCGCGCGAGACCGCGGCCGGCAGCAGTCCGACGCAGGCCGCGAAGCACGTCATCATCACCGGACGCAATCGCATGTCGCAGGCGCGCCGCAGCGCCGCCGCCGGCGCGATGCCGGCATCGGCCAGCGCATTGAAGGTGGAGAGCACCAGGATGCCCTCCATCACCGAAATGCCGAACAGCCCGACGAAGCCGATCGCGGCCGAGACGCTGAACGGCGTGCCGGTCAGCGCCAGCGCGAACAGCCCGCCGGCCAGCGCCATCGGCATCACGCTCGCCGCCAGCAGCGCATCGGCCACGGCGCCGAACTGCGCCAGCAGCAGCAGCGCAATCAGCCCCAGGCTCGCCGGCACCACGAGGGCGAGCCGCTGCAAGGCAAGCTGCAGATCGCCGAACTCGCCCACCCATTGCAGACGGACGCCCGGCGGCAGCCTGACCTGTTCGGCGACGCGGCGCTGCGCCTCGCGCACGGCGCTGCCGAGCGGACGCAGGCGCACGCTGAATTTCAGCGGCACGTAGCGCTCGCCGTTCTCGCGGTAGATGAACGCGGCGCCGTTGGCGAGCGAGACGCGCGCGATCGCGCCGAGCGCCACCGATCCGCCGGCGGCCCCGCCGAGCGCGGCCGGCAGCCGCAGCCCGCGGATCGCCGCCACGTCCGCGCGCCACGGCGGCGCGAGGCGCACCAGGATCGGCGTCGCATCGCCGCTGTCCGCGTCGTACAGGTTGCCGGCGGTCTGCCCGCCGATCCCGGTCTGCACCAGGGCGTTCACGTCGGCCGGCGCGAGGCCGAAGCGCGCCGCGCGCGCCCGGTCGGTCGCGACATCCAGCGTGAGCTGGCCGAGCGCGTTGAAGATCGCCAGATCGGTGATGCCGAACACCGTGCGCATGGTGTCGCGCACGCGCACCGCGGTCGCCTCCAGCGTGGCGAGGTCGCTGCCGTACAGCTTCACCGAGTTCTCGCCCTTCACGCCGGACGCCGCCTCCTCGACATTGTCCTCGATATACTGCGAGAAGTTAAAGGACACGCCGGGGAAGCCGACGCGCAGCTCGTCCTCGATGCGCCCCGTGAGTTCCTCCTTGGTCCAGATGCCGTGCCGCCATTGGCTGCGCGGCCTCACCGGCACGTAGAACTCGGCATTGAAGAAGCCGGTGGCGTCGGTGCCGTCGTCGGGCCGGCCGAGCTGGGAGATGACGGTGACGACCTCCGGCACGCGGCGGATCGCGGCGCGCATCTGGTCCACCAGCCGCTCGCCTTCCTCAAGCGAGATCGACTGTGGCATCGTGGCGCGAATCCAGAGGTTCCGCTCCTCCAGATGCGGCAGGAACTCGATGCCGAGGGACCATGCCGCCGCCCCCGCCAGCACCGCCAGCCACACGGCCGTGCCGAGGGCGAGCGTGCCGTTGGCCAGAACGAACTCCAGCAGCGGGCGATAGCAACGACGCAGCAGGCGCATCGGCGCGGTCTCCCGCTCGCCGGCCGCGACCGGCAGCAGCAACGCGGCCAGCGCCGGCGAGACGGTGAACGTCGCGATCAGGCCGCCGACGATGGCGTAGGCATAGGTGCGCGCCATCGGGCCGAAGATGTGGCCCTCGATGCCGGAGAGCGTGAACAGCGGCACGAAGCTCGCGAGGATGATCGCGGCAGAGAAGAACACGGCCCGGCTCACCTCGGCGACCGCGTCGCGGATGCGCCCATCGCGCCCGCGCGGCGCCTCGGCGTCGTCGCGCAGGTGGCGGAACACGTTTTCCACCAGGATCACCGTGGCGTCGACGATCAGGCCGAAATCGATCGCGCCGACCGACAGCAGATTGGCCAACTCGCCGCGCAGCACCAGCAGGATGATGGCGAAGGCAAGTGCGAACGGCACCGTCGCGCCGACGACGACGGCGCTGCGCAGATCGCCGAGGAACAGCCATTGCACCGCGAAGATGAGCGCGATGCCGACCAGCATGTTGGTCAGCACGGTGCGCGTGGTCAGCCCGATCAGCTCCGAGCGGTCATAGATGCGGGCGATGCGCACGCCCGCGGGCAGCAACCCGGAGCCGTTGAGGCGCGCCACCTCGGCCTCGACGCGGCGGATGGTCGGCAGGCTGTGCGCGCCGCGTCGCATCAGCACGATGCCCTGCACGATGTCGTTGTCGTCGTCCTGGCCGGCGATGCCGAGGCGCGGCTGGATCCCCGCGCCGACATCGGCGACGTCGCGCAGCAGCACGGGCGCGCCGTTGGCGGTGCCCAGCAGCGTGTCGCGCAGCTCGTCGAGCGAGCGGATCAGGCCGACGCCGCGCACCACCGCGGCATGGGCGCCGAACGCGATGGTCCGCCCGCCGACATTCTGGTCGTTGCTGCCGATCGCCTGCACGACCTGCGGCAGCGTCAGCCCGGCGGCATTCAGCTTCGCCGGATCAATCGCGGCGATGATGGCGGGCGTGGGACCGCCCCAGCCCACCACGTCGATCACGTCAGGGATGGCCTTGAGGCGCGGGGTCAGCACGCCGTCCTGGATCGCCCGCAGCGCCACCGGTGGCATGCCCGCGGGTCCGACCAGCCGGTAGCGGTAGATTTCGCCGACCGGGCTTTCCGGCGAGATCTGCGGCGAAACGCCGCTCGGCAGGTTGGCGACCTGCGACAGCGCGTTGAGCGCCATCTGCTCGGCCTGTTCGTAGCTCACATCGTAGGTGAACTGCAGCTTCACGTCCGACAGGCCGAACAGCGAGATGGTGCGCACCGCCGCCAGGTGCGGCAGGCCGGAGAGCTGCTGTTCCAGCGGGATGGTGACGTAGCGCTCGACTTCCTCGGCCGACTGGCTCGGGCTTTGCGCGATGATGTCGACCAGCGGCGGCACCGGGTCGGGATAGGCCTCGATGTCGAGACGGAGAAACGCCAGCACGCCGGCGATCAGCACGCAGGCCAGGAAGCCCAGCATGAGCGAGCGGCGCCGCAGCGCGAAGCCGGTCAGTGCGGCGGCGAACCGCTCCATCTTCGGTTCAGTATCCCTTCCAGGCGCGATCGAGGAACAGCGCGCCGCGCGTCACCACCTGCTCGCCCGCCTGCAGCCCGTCCAGCACCTCCACGTCACTTGCGGTGATGCGGCCGATGCGCACTGCGCGTGGAGCCGGCACGTTGTCCGGCCCGACCACCCACACGCGTACGCCATCATTCTCGAACACGACGGCGCCGACCGGGACGGCGAGCGCCGCGCCGGCGGCGGTGCGACGGCCGGGCGCCTGCACGGCGGGGAAGTCCGCCGTCGCGACGATGCTGGTTTCCAGGTTCGGCCAGCCCTGCACGGCGGCTGCGGTCCGCGGCGCCGGCGGCACGATGAGCAGCCGCGGAAAGACGCGGTAGTGGCGCAGCAGATAGGGCACGCCGACCAGCAGCAGCGCCACCAACGGTATGACCAGCAGCACCACGCCGAGCTGCGCGCGAAGCGACAGCGTCGGCACGTTTCCCACGGCCGTTCGGGTGGCGGGCGCGCTCTCTTCCGCCGCTCCACGGGTCGGGTCCTGGAGGCGCAATGCCTGGAAGTAGAGGCGCACCAGCACGATGATAACGAAGGTGCCGATATTGGCCAGCGCCGAGGCACGGCTGGTTTCGAACAGGACGAAGGCCTGGCCATAGATTTCCGTGGACAGCGTCTCGGTGGACGTGCCGGGGCCGCCGTTGGTGATGGTGAAGACGAGGTCGAACTGGTTGAAGCTCTCGATCATGCGGAACAGCACGGCGAGCAGCAGCACGCCGCGGATCGACGGCAGGATCACCGTGCGGAAGCGGCGCCAGGCGGAGGCGCGGTCGACCTCCGCGGCTTCCAGCAGGATGGCGGGAACGCCCTGCAGCCCGGCGAGCAGCATCAGCATCACGAAGGGCGACCACATCCAGGCATCGGCGAAGATCAGGCTCAGCATCGCCGAGGTCGGCGTGGCCAGCGGCACGAACGGGTGGCCGAGCAAAGGGCGCAGGATCGCGCTCAGGAACCCGAAGGTGGGATCGTAGAAGAAGTTGAAAAACGTGCCGACGACGACGGTCGAGAGCAGCATCGGCGTCAGCACCAGCATCAGCACCAGCCGGCGGGCGGGAAACGGGCGATAGAACAACAGCGCGAGCAGGCTGCCCACGGCGACCTGCAGCAGCACGCTGCTGCCCATCAGCACGGCGGTGTTCTGTACGCGCTCCCACGCGTCCTCGTTCAGCAGCTCGTAGGCGTAGTTGCCGAGGCCGAGGAAGCGGGGCGGCGTGTGCGGGCGGTCGGCGCGGAAGCGGTAGAAGCTCATGCCGAGCGACCAGAGCATCGGGGCGACGTTCATCGCGATGAGGACGGCCAGGGCCGGCGCGATGAAGCCGGCCGCGGAGAAAGCCGGGCTGCCGAGCCGCGCGAACATGCCGCGCACATGCCGTTCTCGCCACCCGCTCAGGGTGATCGCGATAGGGATCGGACCGGCCCTCCCTGTCCGTTTACGCTCGGCCACGATAGGGCGCGGCATTAATCCGCGGCAAGCAAGGACACGGCAAGCGCACCCCGAACTGCGGCCGGCGATCAAGCCGGTGTGTCTCCTCGGCCGCGACCTCCGCATACTGGACCGAGGACGGCGAGCTGCCCGCGGACAACAACGGCAAGCCGGCCTCGCCCGCCTGGGTGCGCCGCTACCTGCAAAGGGCGTTCGGCGCCCGCCTCGGCCATGGCGGCATCTTGGGCGGCAGGGCTGGTGCCGGTTCGCCCGCGGCACGGAACGGACGGGTGGTCATATACTGGCCCCCTCCGACCAGTTCCCCTCGGCCAACTCGACCGGCAGGGCGTGTGCAAAGCCCATGTCAGCGTCGGACGGCACGGCGGCGTGGTTCTCCTCGATCAGCACGATTGCGACCGCGGCTTTTGCTTTGAACCCGTCCAACGTCCGCGGGAACGTGTCACGGATGATGCCGGCCGTGTTCCAGCGGGCCTCATCGCCGCGTGATGCCCCACGTCATCGTCGCGCGGGACGGCGCGCGTTGCTGCCTGCTGACGGTGGAACTCGGCGCAGAGACGCAGCAGTTCGGTGTCGGCGTCAGTCGGCGCCGTGACGACTGCTGCGGCTGCTGGAACAGTCGCGAGGGGAATCGTCGCCAGGGCCGCCCAGCACACCGCGGCGCGACCGGGTGCTCATGCGAACCTCCGATCGGGGTCCACCGCCGTCGCCGCACAGGCGCGCAGCGCCGACCATTTGGTCCCGCGGATCAGCAGCGAATGGGCCGCCTCGTAGAGCGCGGTGCGGGCCAGTTCATCGCCGCACCGGCTGATGCGGCCCTGCACATCGGTCTCGCCGGACTGGTAACGTCGCGGCGTCAAGCCGAGATGCGCGCCCACATCGCGCGACCGCCGGAAGCGGTCTGGCCGGTCGATGGTGGCGCGGAACGCCAGCGCGGTGAGCGGGCCAACGCCGGGCACCGTCATCAGGCGTCGGCACGTGGCATCGACGCGGACCTCGTCGATCACCCGCTTGGTGAGTTTGTCGACCTCGCGGGTCATCACGTCGATGACCGACAGCAGCGACTCGACCAGACCGGTCAGCACGGCATCACCGGCGGCCGGCTCGCGCACCCGGGCCGGGAAGCCCTTGCGGCTCGGCGTGCCGACCTTCAGCCCGGCCTCGCGCAGCAGCGCACGCACGCCGTTCTCGACGTCGCGCCGCTTGTTCAGCACCATCCGCCGCGCCGTGAGCAGCGCCCGCCAGGAGCGGCAGGACGGGCTCTTCACGTGCACCGCGCGATACCACCCGGTGCGCATGATCTGCGCGATCCCGGCCTCGGTCAGCCCCTGATGCAACCAGGCCGTCAGCGAGCACGCCTCAAGGCCAACCCGCTCCATCACCATCCCGCACGCCATGAAGAAGGCAATCAACGCCTCCGGTTCACTGGCCGCACGCGCCTCGCACACGATCCCACCCGCGTCATCGACGATGCAGATCGCGGTCTCTTCCAACGATACGTCCAATCCGGCAAAGTAACCCACGGCTGCTCCTCATTGATGTTGTGGCCGATGCAAACCGGACCACGCTCTATCATCCCGAGAGGAGCAGCCACCGAATTACCCAGCTGAGACCCCAATCACCCCATCTGTCGAGAGTCCGCTCTCCTCAAAGGGTCCGGAGCATCAGCGCCGCCACAGCATGGAGATGTTCCTGGTTGAGCGCGACTGGCGACGATCGCCGCGTCGTCCTTGCGTATCCCGCGTGGCCAGAGCCGATTGACCAGAACCCGCAACTCATCCTCGGGCGCGGCGGGTTCACAGGCACGCTTCAGCCGAACATGGTCGGCTGGGAGCCGACGCTCCGTCACGCGCCGATGGCCTGCTCGAACGCCAGTTCGGCGCGCACGCTGTCACGGTCACGGCCGACCGTGACGACGGCGCGCTTGCGGCCGCCGTGCCAGAAGCTGGCCATGCAGTCATGCGCCGCCGGATCGCCCTCGATCTCGATCCGCTCCCAGGTCTCGGCATGGCCGACATAGGCGATGGCGGTGTCGTAGTGCTGGCTCCAGAAGAACGGCACCGCCGCGAAGCGCTGGCGTTGCCCCAGCATGTTGCGCGCGGCGACCTGGCCCTGGCGTTCCGCGACCACCCAGTGCTCGACCCGGATCGCCTGGCCCGTCAGGCGATCCGGCCAGCGGGCGATGTCACCGGCGGCGAAGATGCCGGCGGCGCTGGTCTGCAGATAGGCATCCACGGCGACGCCGCGGTCGATGGCAAGACCGGCCTGTTCGGCCAGCGCGATCGCCGGGCGGACGCCGATGCCGACCACCACCAGATCGGCATCGACTTGCGCGCCGGTGGAAAGCGTCACGGCCTGCGGGGCGATCGCCGCGACCGTCGCGCCGAGGTGGAAGATCACCCCATGCGCCTCATGCAGCGTGCGGACCATGTCGGCGATCGCCGGCCCCATGATGCGCTCCATCGGGCGCGGCTCGGGCGCGACCACATGCACCGGCAGCCCCCGGGCGCGCAGCGCTGCCGCCACCTCGAGCCCGATGAAGCTCGCGCCGACCACGACGCAGCGTTGCGCGGTGCCGGCCGCCGCGATCAACCCACTTGCGTCGGCGAGACTGCGCAGCATGTGGACATGCGGCAGCGTCGCTCCGGGGGCCTGAAGCCTGACCGGTTCCGCGCCGGTCGCAAGCAGCAGCGCCCCGTAGGCGAGATGGCTGCCGTCCGCCAACCGCACCATCCGCCCGGCGGGGTCGATGGCGTCCACCCGCGTTGCGAGCCGCAGGTCGATACCCTGTTCGGCGTAGAAGCCGTCCGGCCGCAGGGGAATCCAGTCGGCTTGGGCCGTGCCGGCGAGATAGTCCTTCGACAGGTTCGGTCGGTCGCACGGGGCGGCCTCATCCGCGCTCAGCAGGGTGACCGGACCCGCATAGCCTTCCTGCCGCAAGGTCTCGGCCGCTGCGTTGCCGGCGGCACCACCGCCGATGATGACGACGGAGCGAGGCGCGTTCGCGGCCGTCCGGCGCGCCGGAGGCGCCAAAGCCGGCAGCTTCTCCCGAACGAAGGCCGTCCCGCCGCTTTGCTCGACCCGCCAGCACGCCACCGGGTTAAGCGCGGGCGGCCGGGTCGGCGCCCCGGTGCGCAGGCTGAAGCAGGCATGGTGCCAGGGACAATGCACCGTCTCGCCGACCAGAATCCCCTCGGCGAGCGGGCCGCCGTAATGCGTGCAGGTCGCGCTGACCGCGAAACACTCCTCGCCACGACGTGCCAGCAGCACCGCCTCGTCGCCGACATGCCCGAGCAGCATGCCGCCATCGGCCAAGGTCGCGAGTGCGACCCCTTGCACGAGATCGGGATTGCCGGATGGGGCGTGTGCGCCAGCCATGCCATCCTCCGCTGACCCAGTCCCCCGACAGCGCCGTCCCGGTCGAGAGCGGTCGATCATGGCGCCCAGTCGCCACTGTCCGTCAAGCGCCGGGGGGTGCGCCAGGTTCCGCGTCGTTCGCTGCGCGGGCACGATCGGGAGGGGGCTTTCCCTGGAAGCGGAAGGGGATCAGTTCGGCGCGGAATTCAGGAACTGCCGGAACAAGTCCGTCCGCAGCTTTTCGGCATTATGCGGGTGTGCCAGCGTGACGGACCAGAACAGCGCCCGAGGTGCCAACGTGTCGGGCGCGGCCATCGGGTCGATCACGGAATCCATGATCCACGGCGCCAGCCGCAGCGTCCTGACGTCCCGGTGCCACAGATGCGCGACGGCAAGCCCCGCCTGGTCCAGGTGCCAGCTCAGTCCGACGGGGTCCGCCATGCGCCCGACCACGGCGTCGCAGAGCGTGCGCGCGAACCGCCGCCCGCCCGGCGTCGCATTGACGGCGAGGATGGAGGCCGAGACCAGGCAGAGGATGTTGGCGATCTGCCAGTCGTTGCGCAGCACGCCCACGTCGTGCGCCGCCACCTCGCGCAGCACGCCGCGCAGATCCCCGACGACCAGCTGGTCGGCATCGGCGACCAGCATCGGCCGCGCGTACCGGTCCAACAGCTCGGGCAGCACGAGGTAGCGCGCGCAGGACAGATAGGTGCGCCATTGCCGCTCGCCGAAGGCGGAGCGATCCACCTGCTCGCGCGAGCAGAGGATGGGCAGAGAGGGTGTCGCCCGCAGCCGTTGCAGCAGCTCTTCGGCGGCCAGATCCGGGTTGACCAGATGCAGGTGCAGCGCCAGCCGCGCGCCGGCGCGTCGGGCCAGCGAATTGGCCAGCGCCTCGCCGAACAGCAGGAAATAGCGACTGTCGCAGCCGACGAAGTAGATCGCTTCGGCGCCGGCCGCTTCCGCCGGCGGCTCGTGCCGGACGCGGCGCACGAACGGTGGCACGGGCGTGGCCGTGGCGGCCGGCGGCGGCTCGGGAAAGCGGATGATCCGCGATGAAGTGAAGTGCCCGTCGCCGCAGGGGATCAGCGTGCCGCGCGCGGCGTGGCGGTTGGCTTCATCGAAGCGGCCGAGATGCGGCAGCAGGCTGGCAAGCCAGTAATGCGCGTGCCGCGCGCCCGGGCATGCGGCCAGATGCAGCCGCAGCAGCGCGACCGCCTCCTCCAGCGCGCCATCCCGCCACACGATCTCGGCCAGCGCGGCGGTCGGGCCGCCGTGATCGCGCGCCGCCAGAGGTGCCAGGACGGCGCGCGCCTCGGCGGGATGGCCTGCCGCGGCGAGCACGCCGGCGAGCCGCGTGGCGGTATGGCTGTCCGGCCGCACACCGGCCGCGCCACGCGCCACGGCGATGGCGCCAGCCGCTCGCCCCGCCGCCAGCGCCCGGTGCGCCTGGTCAAACAGGGCCTCGTTCGCTGCGGGCAGTGCCGGGTCCACGGCGACGCTGCGTCAGCTCTTGCGCCAGAACACGGCGGCACCGTCCACGTCATTGAGGTCGTCGGCGATGCCGTGGCGGGCTCGGAAGTCATCGACCGCCTGCCGGCATCCGGCAAGGATGTAGTCATCGATGATGACATAGCCGCCCGGCGAGACCTTCGCGTAGAGCGCATCGAGCGTCTGGATGGTGGAGGCATACATGTCCCCGTCCAGGCGCAGGATGGCCAGACGGTCGATCGGGGCCGCCGGCAGGGTATCGGCGAACCACCCCTTGAGGAACCGCACCTGCCGGTCGAGCAGGCCGTAGCGGCGGAAATTGGCCTCCACTTCCTCGCTCGACACCCGCAACACGTCGTAGGTTGCATGCTGGTCGCCGGCATCGGCCGGATAGGCGGCCGGGTCCGCCGCCGGCAGGCCGGCGAACGAGTTGGCCACCCAGACCGTCCGATCGCTGATCCCGTTTGCCGCCAGGACGCCGCGCATCAGGATGCAGGCGCCGCCGCGCCAGACGCCTGCTTCCAGCAGGTCGCCCGGGATGCCTTCCTGGACCACGCGCTCGGCCAGCACGCGCAGGTTCCGCAGCCGGGCAAGCCCGATCATGGTCTGGGCGGCGCGCGGCCAGTCGCGCCCGATCAGCCGCCGCTCGGCATCGTAGCCCTTGCTCCAGGGGTCCATCGACACGTCCTCGCCGAGCATGCCGGTGAGCGTGCGTTCCAGGAGGTCGAGATAGAGGGTCGCGCCGTCGCCGCCCGCCGGAGTGGGGCGCAGCCGGGCGATGTCGGAGGAGAGCAGCGTCATCCGCCCGGCGAGCCTGGCGTACAGCAGGGACAGATCCTGCGCCGTCACGGCGGCTGCGGCACGCGCGGCGGCCAGCGCCTGCTCCGCGCGAGCCTCGGCGGCCTGCAGGGCAGCGGCCAGCGTCTGCTCGGCGCGCGCTTCGGCAGCCTGCAGGGCGGCCGTCAGCGCCTGCTCGGCGCGGACCTCGGCGGCGTGCCGCTCCTGTTGCGCACGTTCTTCTGCGGCGTGCAGCGCGGCGCCGAGCTCCTGGTTGCGCGCGGTGGCGCGCTGCTGGTCGCTGCGCAGCACATAGAGCTGCAATTCCAGCGCATCCCGCTCATCGGCTGCCGCCGCCAACTCGCCCAGCAACTGCCGCTCACGCAGCTGCCCGGCACTGTCGGCTTGCTGTGCGGCCAACGCCTCAAGCGCCGCCGCGCGTTCCTGGCTTTCCCGCGCCAGTTCCGCGGCCAACGCCTCAAGCGCCGTCGCGCGTTCCTGGTTTTCCCGCGCCTGCTGCATGGCAAAATCATGGAGCCGCCGGATCGGCGGCACGCGCAGGGCCGCCGAACGCATGATGGTCTTCACGACATGGCCTCACTGTCCTGGCCGGGGGCGGCCGGTGCCGGCCGCTTCGACCAGACCACCCGATCGACCTGATCGATGTACGAGAGCACGATCCGCACCACTTTCGCCGAGACCGCGCCGGCCTCGTAATCGGGCACACGACCTGCGAAGCGCCGGCCGGGCCAGCCGTCGCGCACGCAACGCACCGCCTCCAGCAGTCGGTCCGGCCGCGGTTCGGCCATGACCAGCGTGCCCGCCTCCATGCCCTCCGGCCGCTCGATGGCATCGCGCATGGTCACCGCGGGCAGGTCGAGCAGCGCCGCCTCCTCGGCGATCGTGCCGCTGTCCGACAGCACGCAGTACGCGCCGAGTTGCAGCCGCACATAGTCGGTGAAGCCGAACGCCGGCAGGAAACGGATCAGCGCCGACCGCCCGGCCGTGAGGCTCGCCGGCAGGCGCTGGCGGGTGCGCGGGTGGGTCGAGACGATGACCGGCCAGCCGTGCTGCTGTGCCAACGCCTCCAGCCCGGCCAGCAGCCCGGCCAGCCGCTCCGGCACATCGACATTCTCCTCGCGATGCGCGCTCACCAGGAAATAGCGGTCGGCGGCCAGACCGAGCCGGTCCAGCACGTCGGAGGCGTCGATCCTGCCGCGGAACTGATCCAGCACCTCCGCCATGTGCGAGCCGACCTTGAAGATCCGCTCGCCCGGCAGCCCCTCGGCAAGCAGATGGCGCCGCGCATGTTCGGTCAGCACCAGGTTCACGTCGCTCAGATGGTCGATGACCTTGCGGTTCAGCTCCTCGGGCACCCGCTGGTCGAAGCAGCGATTGCCGGCCTCCATGTGGAACACCGGGATCTTGCGGCGCTTCGCGGCGATCACCGCAAGTCCCGAGTTGGTGTCGCCGTAGATCAGCACCGCGTCCGGCCGTTCGGCGGCGAGCACCGTGTCGGCCGCCATGATGACGCGCCCGATGGTCTCGGCCGGCGTCGCCCCGGCGACGGCGAGGAAATGGTCCGGCGGGCGGATGCCGAGATCCTCGAAGAACACCTGGTTCAGCGTGTAGTCGTGGTTCTGACCGGTGTGTACCAGCACGTGCCGGGTCAGCCGGTCGAGCCGGGCCATCACCAGGCTCATCTTGATGAGCTCCGGCCTGGTGCCGAGCACGGTCAGGATCTTGCGCATGGCGGCCCTATACCAGCTCGGCCGAAGGTTCGCCGCGCAGTTCGCGCTGGATGTAGTCGAGCGAGCGGAGCAGCGCCGCCACCTCGGCCACGCCGAGGCGGCTGGTGTTGTGGCTCGTGTAGTCCTCGGCGGTCGAGATGGCCGGCTCGCCGCTGGAGAAGAACTTGGAGTAGTTGAGGTCGCGTGCGTCCGCCGGGATGCGATAGAACGCACCGAGGTCCTCGGCGCGTGCCATCTCCTCGCGCGAGACCAGCGATTCGTAGAGCTTCTCGCCATGCCGCGTGCCGATGATGCGCACCGGGTTGCTGCGGTCGAACACGATGCGCAGTGCCTCGGCCAGGTCGGCGATCGTGCAGGCCGGCGCCTTCTGCACGAAGATGTCGCCCTGGCGGGCATGGGCGTAGGCGAACAGCACCAGATCGACCGAGTCTTCGAGCGACATCAGGAACCGCGTCATCGCAGGGTCGGTGACGGTCAGCTCCTGGCCGGCCTTGAGCTGGCGTACGAACAGAGGAATGACCGAGCCGCGCGAGGCCATGACGTTGCCGTAGCGGGTCGCGCACAGCACGGTGCGTCCGGCGCTGCGCGAGCGGGCAACTGCCAGCTTCTCCATCAGCGCCTTCGACAGTCCCATCGCGTTGATCGGATACACCGCCTTGTCGGTGCTCAGTGCGACGACCCGATCGACGCTGCAGGCGATCGCGGCGCCGATGACGTTCTCGGCGCCGAGCACGTTGGTGCGCACCGCTTCGAGCGGATGGAACTCGCAAGACGGCACCTGTTTGAGCGCCGCCGCGTGGAAAACGAGATCGACGCCCCGCATGACCTCCAGCACGCTGCCATATTCGCGCACGTCGCCGATGTGGAACTGCATCCGCGGATCGGCGAAATGCAGCCGCATGTCCTCCTGCTTCTTCTCGTCGCGCGAGAAGATGCGCACCTGGCCGATCGCCCCGCGCAGGAAGCGGCGCGCCACGGCGTGACCGAACGAGCCGGTACCGCCGGTGATCAGGATGGTCTTGCCGGCGAACGGGTCGTCGTTCATGGCGGTGCCTCGCTTGCGCGCATGGCCGCGATGAGGGCGGGCCAGTCCGGCGGCACGTAGCCGGTGGCGGTGCGGAAGCGGGAACTGTCGAGCGAACGATCCAGCACCGGCGTCGGCTCCGGCACGATTCCATTTGTTTGCCCGTAGGCCGTGCGCAGCAGCAGGAGCAGATCGTGCTTGCTGATCGGAGCCGCCCCGACATGCCAGACGCCGGACATCTCCGGATGCGGCAGCACGTGGCGGATGATCACGCGGACCAGCTCGTCGGTGGGCAGGCCGGAGAAGATGGCGCGCGTGTAGCCGCGCACCGGCCCCTGGGCGGCGAGGAACCACTCCACCAGCCCGTTGCAGGTGCCGAGTTCGCGCCCGATGATGCTGGTGCGCAGCGTGATGGCATGTGGATAATCCACCTCTCCCAGCAGTTTGGAACGGCCGTACAGGTCCTCGGCGTCCGGCGGCATGGCTTCGGTATAGTTGCCGATGGTGCCGCGGAACACGCAATCCGTGCTGACATGCACGAGCCGCGCCCCGGCCAGCGCCGCGAGGCGCGCCAGCCGATGCGGCAGCAGCGCATTCAGCGGCAGGGCGACCAGCGGGTCCTTCGCCGCGGCGACCTGCTTGACCACGCCGATGCAATTCAGCACCGCCTGTGGTTCGACCCGCGCCAGCACGCCGAGCAGCGCGTCGGTATCCAGTGCATCGATGCCGGTGATGAGGCTGGCTTGCAGCGACGCCGCAAAGTGCCGGCGGACGGCCTCGCCGCGGGCGGTCGCGAATGCGGTGATGCCCGGCGCGGCGGCGAGGCCGCGGAATGCGGCGCTGCCCAGCATCCCGGACGCGCCAAGCACGAGCACTCTCATGCGGCGCGGGCCCGCACCGGCGGCGCCTTGCCGTTGGCGCCGGGGGGAAAGGCGGGATGCGCGGGACAGACAGTGTCCATCAAGTCGTACCAGATCTTTGCTGTCTCCATCTGCCGGCCGGCAGCAACCCAGGTCCGGGCGTTGGCACGCACGGCCTGATGCAACCTGGCGATTTCAGCGGACTGGCTTCGGTGAACCGGATGCCGCTCCAGCGCCGCGATCATTCCTGACAGCGCACGCACGTGGGCATCCTGATTCAGCACTGCACTGCTGTCCGACCATTCGACGACGGATAGCGGCTCGTCGATTCCGAGCAGCGTGTAGCGCATTGCGAGATCAATCCAGGCCAAAATGTCCTCCCCAACCCGGACCTCGACCGGAAATGCAAAGCCTCCGTCCACCAGCGAGCGATGCAGCATCACGGTGGGCATGGCGATCGGGCAGCCACCGATGATTTGCGGATAGCAAGCTCCGGCGAAGGTACCGCTGTGCCACAGTCCAAAGCCCTGTATCCGTCCAGGGTAGGCGATATAGTAGCTGGTGTGCGAAAACAACGCCCCGTTCCGCTGCATCTGGTCGAGCTGCCGCTCGATCTTCTGCGGCAGGAACCGGTCGTCGGCGTCGAGGAAGGCGATGTAGTCACCCTGCGCGACGTCGAGAGCCCGATTGCGCGCAGCGGCCGGCCCGGCGTTCGGCTGGCGCAGGAGGCGCAGCCGCGGCTCCGTCTTCGCGAGTGCGGCGAGAGGGGCGATGTCCTCCGTCGAACCGTCGTCCACGAGCACGACCTCCACCTGCCGGTGCGTCTGGTCGAGGGCACTGCGCACGGCCCCAAGCGTCAGCGCCACTTCGTTCCAGAAAGGAATGACCACCGACACGAGGGCGTCCGCGCCGGCAACGGCGCTCCGGGCATGCGCATACGCTGCCGCTTCCTGGTACGGCGTTGCGTCGAGAAATGTGGCCAGGCTCGCGAAATAGCGCTGCGTGCTGCCGAACATCTGCGCACGCTCGACTTCGTTGCGGCTGTCGAGCATTCTTTTCCACAGCACATTGCCTTCGCCGGCCGCGGCCGGCGCGTTGGTGCCCTGGCCGGGGTGGACGCGATACCGGATTAGCACCTCGGGCTGATGGAAGAACTCATGCCGGGCAAGAATGCGGTTCCATAGATCGTAGTCCTGCGCATAGCGAAACGTCTCGTCGAAGGGCCCGAATTCGCGCAAGATTTCCACCGGCATCAACAGAGTGCAGCCGTTGATCATGCCGTTGTACAAGGGCAGGCGCGGGTTCTGCCGGATGCGGTCTGTCGGCAGCCGTACGGAGGCGATCGGCTCGTCCTGCGGGCCGATCAGGTCGAAGTCCGAGAACAGGCAGGCACGAGGCCGGCCGAGTCGGTCGAGAAAGGCCACCTGCGCCGCAGTCTTGTGCGGCAGATGCAGGTCGTCATGGCTGAGCCAGGCGAAGAAATCGCCGGTCATATGAGCGACCGCGGTATTCAGGGCGCCGGCAACGCCGCGGTTGGGCTGGTGGAAATAGCGCACCCGCTCGCCATACGCGAGCGCAGTGCGTTCCGTCTCGCCCCCGTCGGCGGAGCCGTCGTTGACGACAACAATTTCCAGATTGTCGTAATCCTGCGCGAGCGCACTCTCGAGCGCCGCTCTGAAGTAGCGGCCGCCGTTGAATACCGGCATGCAGATCGTGACCTTGGCAAGATCATCTTTCGAGAATTCCCGAGAATGTTTCATGCCATCTCTTCATCGAAATCCCGATCCATTCCACCATTGCGTTCGTTACACAAAATTCTCTTCAACCTGAAAGCGGCGACTGACTCCGGCGTGAAGCGCCTACCGGCGGGCGCTTCTAGCCGTTTTCGGCCCATATCACAAGTTGGCGACCGCGAGCGCCGCCCCTGGTATCGTGGTGCAACCCGGTGCTGCCCGCCTGCGGCCTGCCGCCTGCGCCGGCTGCACAGCCTTGTCCAAGTCGCCAAAGGCTGGACAGGCACCCATCTCCGCGACTACGGCCAGCGCGCCGCATGCTACAGCTCGTGGGAGCTAACTCCCACTTCGTCCGAAGCAATGCTGGCTGCGCTGCGTTCCCGCAAGGATGCGACTTGCATCATACGATCACGATGTGGAGTATGTGCCGCAGGCGATTCGCGGGCATTCCAGGTTGACACGGCGGCACGATCGGATGGCGGGCCTTCGGTGAACAGCAGCGCGACGAGTTCGAGGCAATCGGGGCAGTTCGATCGGCCGGTGATCTCCGTTCATTTCCCCAAGACCGGCGGAACATCTTTCCGCTCCGCCCTGATGACGGCGTTCGGGGAGGCAAATGTGCTCTCCAGCTACGACTGCGATCCGGTGGACCCGGGCAACCCAATCTGGATTCATACCGACTGGTTCCTTCGGCAACGCCCGCGCACCATTCATCCATTCAAGGTTGTTCACGGGCACTTGCCGATCCGGAAATACGATCTGGTCCCTTCGGCGCTTCGGATCGTCATGCTCAGGGAGCCGGTCGAGAACCTGATCTCCATATATTACTACTGGCGAGGCCTTTTTGACACGCCCGTGCGAGGGCATGCGATCTATGAGTTCGCGAAACGGGAGCGCCTGTCGCTGCTGGATCTGGCCGAGATTCCGAAGCTGCGCCGTCTGATGTCGGAGTCCTATTTCGGTGGCGTCGATATGCGGCGATTTGATGTCATCGGAACGTATGACCGCAGAGCCCAATTCGTTGACGCCGTATCGGGGCAAATCGGCACATCGCTCTCAGCGGGCAAACGGGAGAATGTGACGCCGTCTCTGGATGAGCGCGGCGAAGCGACAGCGGACGCCAAGCTGATTGCGAAGCTGCGGAATCTGCTGCAGGACGACATCCGCTTCTATGAAGCGCACGCAGACGGGCGCAAACGATCATGGCTGTGGAAATCGTGCTTCTTTTCTGCCCGGCGTACCGCCTGCCGGTAACGCCCCTCGCCAGTAACATCAAGCCGTAGCCGTCAAAGTCGTGCGTGCGGGAGGGTGGTGGCTCACACTGCTGCGTGCGCGTGGCGCTCCCGCCGGCTGACATCGGTGGCCAGCGCCTCCACGTCCGCATAGTCGGCGATCGGCAGCGAAGGCGACAGGCGGCCGTCGGAGACCACCAGCACGCGGTCCGCTGCCTCGAACACCTCCAGCACTTCGGTGCAGAACATGACGACGGCGTTGCCGGCGCGCGCGAAGCTGCGCAGCAGCCGGTAGATCTCGCGCTTGCTCTGCACATCGACGCCGCGCGTCGGCTCCTCCAGCAGCAGCAGCCGCGGGCGGCACAGCAGCGCCTGCGCGATCGCCACTTTCTGCTGGTTGCCGCCGGACAGCGAGCGGATCGCCTGCGTCGGCGCGTGCGCCTTCACCATGAACCGCCCGATCGCCTCGCGCGCGATCGCGCGCATGCGCCGCGTTCGCAGCAGCAGCGTCCGCCCGGCAATCTCCGGCACGCCGAGGCGTGCGACCAGGTTTTCGGCGACCGAGAAATTGCCGTAGAGGCTCGCCTGCCGCGTCGCCGGAACGTAGGCGGTGCGGCGGCGGATCGCCGCGTCGCCAGCCATGCCGTCGATCGCGATTGCGCCCTCGCAGCGCTCCAGCCCGGCGAAGGAACGCAGCAATTCGCGCCCGCCGGCACCCTCGACGCCCATCAGCGCGACGATCTCGCCGCGCGCGGCGCCGAATTCGAGCGGCGGGAATGCATCGCGCTGCGACCAGCGCGTCACGCGGAACACTTCGCCCTCCGTCGGTGTGCCGCCGCGACCATCGCCGGCCGCGCCGCCGCCCTCGGCGCCGAGCACCAGTTGCTGCGCGATCGCGTCCTCGGTCAGCGCCGGCCGCGCCAGCACCGTGCGCACGCACCCGTCGCGCACCACCGCGACGCGGGCGCAGTGGGCGACGAAATCGGCGAGCCGGTGCGTGACCAGGATCACGATGCGGCCGGCCGCGGCGATCCGTCGGATCTCGCGGAACAACTCGTCGGATTCCTCGTCGGTCAGCGCCGAATTCGGTTCGTCAAACAGGAAGATGCGCGCATCGCGGGCGAGCGCGCGGGCGATCTCGGTGCGCTGCTGCGTGGCGAGCGTGCAGTCGGCGAGCTTCGCCGATGCAAGCTGCAGGATGCCGAGCGCGTCCATCAGCGCGCGGTCCGCCGCCCCGAGTTTCGGGCGCGACATCGCCGTGCCCTCGCGGCCGACCAGCATGTTCTCGGCGAGCGTCAGGTTCGGGAACAGCTGCGGCTCCTGGTGGACGACGGCGACCGACTGCCAGTTTTCCGGCGGCGACCACGACGCGCCGCCAAGCGCAAAACGGCCGGCATCTTCCCGCTCCTCGCCGGCCAGGATGCGCACCAGCGTCGATTTGCCGGCGCCGTTCGGTCCGGCGATGCCGAGCACTTCGCCCGGATGCAGGTCGAGGTCGAGGCCGGCGAGTGCCACGGTGCTGCCGTAGCTCTTGCGCAGGCCGCGGATCGCAAGCGACGGGCCGCTCATGCCGCCCGGCGCGCGCGCAGCTTGGTCAGGCCGATATCGAGCGCCACCGCGCCGATGGTGACGGCACCCAGAAAAATCTGCTGCACGTGCGGTCCGGGCGAGAGCAACGCGAGGCCGATCTGCAACTCGGCGAGCAGCAGCGCGCCGCCGAGCGTGCCGATCACCGTGCCCTTGCCGCCGGACAGCGATGCGCCGCCGATGATGACGGCCGCGAACACCGGAAAGGTTTGCGACAGGCCGATGTCCGGCTCCGTCGTCTGGATGAACGCGAAATCGAGGATGCCGGCGACCGCGGCGAGCACGCCGCTCAGCACGAAGGCGGTGATCTTGTAGCGTCGCACCGGCAGACGGGCGAGCCGCGCCGCCACCGGATTGCCGCCGATCGCCAGCAGCCGGAAGCCGAACAGCGAGCGGTGCAGCAGCAGCCCGACGACGATCGCCAGCCCGAGCATCCACAGCACCTCGACGGAGATCGGATGCTCGCCGAAACTCGCGGCGAGGCCGGTGAAAAAGTCGAGCTGCGTCTCGGGGATGCCGTGGTGCGGCGGCGGATAGACCGGGTTGAAGGTCGAGGCGTGGGTGATCCACAGCGACAGGCCGAACAGCAAATTGTAGCTGCCGAGCGTGACGATGAACGACGGAATGGCGAGGCCGGTGACCAGCGCGCCGTTGAACACGCCGACCAGCGCGCCGATCAGCAGCGCCAGCGGGATTGCCCAATACACCGGCACGCCGCCCATGATCCACATCACCGCGAGCGCGTTGGCGGCGAGGCCGTACATCGCGCCGAACGACAGGTCGATCTCGCCCGCGACGATCACCAGCGTCAGCCCGAGCGCCATGATCGCGACCGAGCTCATCGAGCGGAGCACGGAGATCAGCACGTCGATGTTCAGGAATGCCGGATTGAGCCCGACGAACAGCGCACCGACCAGCACGATCGCGATGAACAGGCCGCCCAGCCGCAGCGCGATGTCGAACGTGATGCGTCCGGCGCCGGACATGCTCATTGCCGGCGCCGGCTGCGGCGGGGCCTCCTGAACGTCCACGTTCTCCATGCCCGGCTAGTCGCCGAGAATCTTGTCCAGTTCCGCGCGCGCCTGCGGCACGTCCGCCTTCAGCACCGGCCGCAGCGTCTGCGTATTCGGCAGCACCACGCCGTTCTTGAGGAACTGCGCGCAGGCCGGGCCGCCGAACGCCGCCTGGTCGGGCCAGCGCTGGTCGAGCAGCGCCACCTGGATGCCCTTCTCGATCGCGGCCAACTGGCCTTTCGAGACGTTCCAGCCGATGGTGAACACGCGGCCCACCCGGTTGAGGCTGGTGATCGCGCGGTCGGCGTGCTCGGCACCGATATCGACGTTCTCGATGAACTGCAGATCGGGATGCGCGGACAGGAAAGTCCGGTAGGTGTCATAGGTCCTGCCTGGATCGTAGCTGGTGATCAGCCCGTCCGCTTCGGTATTGACGAATTTTGCATCCGGGATCGCCGCCTGGATGGCTTCGCGGAAACCTTTCATGCGGCCCTGCGCCCAGAACTGCGCCGGATCGCCGCCGGAGACCGCGAACACTTTCAGGTCGTGCCCGGTGTCCTTCATCCACTTGAGCACGATCGCCGCGGCGGTTCCGCCTTCCTTGATCGGCACCTGCGTGAAGTTGGTGAACTCGTGGCCGTTGGAGGTGACGCCGACGGTGAACACCGGGATGCCCTGGCCCATCAGCTTGTTCACGATCGCGGTCGTGGAGTCCGACGTGACCGGCTCGATCGAAATGCAGTCGATGGCGCCGGCGGCGAGCTTGGCCTCGATCTGCGACACCTGCTGGTTGGCGTCCGTCTGCACCGGCGCAATCTTCGCGCAGTCGAGCGGATAGATGGCGTTGCCCATCTTGCAGCCGGTGTCGAACCCCGCCGCGTATTGCGGCGAAAACAGCGGGATGCCGGATCCCTGATAGGAGAACACGTAGTTGATCTTCTCGCCGGCGCGCACCTTCTTGGCGATGCGGTCGGCCAGCTTGAACGTGCCCCAGTCGCGCTTGGCCTCGAACGGCGCGCCGGCAACCTTCTCGCCGCTGCCCGGGATCTGCGACTCGTCGGCAAGCGCGCCGCCGGCGACGCCGAGCACCAGCGCCCCCGCCAGCAAGAGATGCATCCCGCTCGTCCTCATGGTTCCCTCCTTGATGTTTTCTGTTCAGGCCGACAGTATTTTCTCGCTGCGGAAGCGATCGACGACCGACTCGATCACCTCGATGCCGAGTCCCGGCCCGCCCGGCGGATACACGAAGCCATCGACATGCACGAATGGCTGCGCCACCAGATCGTGCTGCATCGGGTTGCGCAGCGGCTTGAATTCGAACAGCTTGCAGGACGGCGAGTTGAACGAGATCGCGAGGCTCGCCGCCGTGACGATCGCCGACGACCAGGCGTGCGCGTTCGCCTGGCGGCGGTAGAACTCGCAGCGTTCCGTGACTTTCTTGAACCCGGTGATGCCTTCGGCGCGGCCGGGATCGCAGCCGATCACATCGACCGTGCCGGTCGCCAGCACGCGCTCGAATTGTTCGAGCGTCCATTCGCGCTCGCCATAGGCGATGCGGGTCGTCGTTTTTGCGCGCAGGTTGGCATAGCCCTCCGGGTCCCACGCGCCGAGCGGCTCCTCGATCCAGTCGAGGTCGTACTCCTCCATGGCGCGGGCGCGGCGTACCGCGTCGGTCACGTCCCACTTGATCGCGATGCCGTTGTCGATCATCAGCATGCGCTCGCCGAGCACTGCGCGCATCGCCTTCACGTAGGCGACATCGCGGTTGTGGTCGTAGCCCAGCCGTGCATTGCCGCGCTTGCCGAACCCGGTCTTCAGGCCCTGCAGGCCGGTCGCGATCCAGCCGGCGGTCTCCTCCGCCATGTCCTCGATCTGCTCGTAATGCGCGTGGCAGGAGGCGATCGCCGGCAGCCGCTCATGCACCGGTCCGCCGAGCAGGTCGAGCACGCTGCGGCCGAGCGCCTTGCCCTTCAGGTCCCACAGCGCGATGTCGATCGCGGCAACGGCGTACGAAGCGATTCCGCCGTGGTAGCCGTACCACCATGCCTGCTGCTTGTTCTGCCGCCATAGCGTCTCGGTCTGCACCGGGTCCTTGCCGATCAGGTTCGGCGCCATGCCTTCGATGATCGCTTTCGCGGCGAAATTCGCCTCCGGGAACTGCGTGATCGACTCGCCCCAGCCGACCTGCCCGTCATCCGCCGTGATTTTCGCAAGGCAGAGATGCCGGAGCGCGTCGAAATCGTTCGGCTCGGGATAGCTGACCGGGATCGCCTCGATCTTCGCGATGCGCATGGCGGCGGCTCAGCCGATCGCGCCGCGAAAGAGCGGCATGCCCTCGACGCCGACATCGACGCGGATCAGCCGACCGCTCATCGCGGCGCCCGTGGTGTCGAACGGCCCCATGTCGCAGCAGAACAGTTTTCCGCCTTTGCCGAACCCGCAGTTGAGGATGGTGCCGCCGGTCTCCAGGAAATCGAGCCAGGTACCGTCCTTGCGCAGCACATCGACGCCGCCGGAGATAACGGTGGTGATCCAGAAATTGCCGTCAACGTCGAGCTTCAATCCGTCGGGGATGTGACCCTCGCGCAGCGTCGCGATCACCGTCTTGCGCCCGTCCGGCGTGCGGCGGACCACGCGCAGCGTGTACAACTCCACCCAGACGATCGCGCCGTCCGGCTCGGCGACGATGCCGTTGGGATAGACGTGGTCGAGCTCCTCGACGATGTGCGCGACGCCATTGGCCTCGACCACCACGATGCGCCCGGGATGCGGCTTCTCGGCCGCGTTCCAGTCGCCGGAGTTGGTGAACCACAGCCGCCCGTCCGGCGCGAAGGTGAGGTCGTTCGGCCCGTCGAACTTCACGCCGTCCGCTTCGCTGACCAGCACTTCGACCTTGCCGGACGGCGTAGTCCTCTGGATCGACGGCGGGCGGTGCTCGGGCGCGATCCAGGCGCCGACATTCGGGGTCTGCGTCGAATAGATGCAGCCGTCGCTGCCCAGCATGCAGGCGTTGGGGCCGCCGCCGACATGCGCGTAGGTGCCGGCCTTGCCGGTGCGCGGGTCCCACACGCCGATCTCGCTGGCATAGGAGTTGGCGTAGATCACCCGGCCGTCGTCGAGTTCGTAGGGACCTTCGGGGTGACCGAGTCCGGATGTGCAGACGGTGATCGGCTTTTTCATTGCATCCTCCCTTGGTTCACCACGTCACCAGGCCGCCGGTGTAGTTGATCGCCTGCCCGGTCATGTAGCCGGCCTCGTCGGACAGCAGGAACCAGATCAGGCCAGCGCATTCCGCCGGCGTGGCGCCGCGCCCGAGCGGCACCTGCTTGTTGCGCGCGGCGCCCAGTTCCGCCGCCGTCGTGCCGCGCATCGGCGCGACTTTTTGCAGCACCGCCTCCTGCATCGCCGTCTCGACGATGCCGGGACAGATGGCATTGACGCGCACCGGGCGGGAGGCCAGCGCGTACGCGAAGGAACGGGTGATCGACAGGATCGTGGTTTTTGACGCGGCATAGGCCGCGACCTCGATCGTCGTCGCGAGCTTTGCCGAACTCGAGGAGAGATTGACGATCGCGCCGCCCGGACGCATGCGCGGCCCGATGCGCTGGCAGAGGAAGAAGATCGCCTCGGCGTTCACGGTCTGCACCCGCCGCCAGTCCGCGACTGTGATCTCCATGATCGGCTTGATGAGGATGATGCCGGCGGCGTTGACCAGATAGTCCACGCCCTGGCCATGCTGCTCGGCAAGGCGCTCGCGCGCGTCCGGATCGGCGAGATCGGCGACCATTGTCTCGCACCCGGCGGCGGCGAGGTCCTGCAGGCCGGCGGCGTCGATATCGACCGCCAGCACGCTGATGTCCTCGTGCAGCAGGCGTCGGGCCACGGCACGGCCGATGCCGCTGGCCGCGCCGGTGACGATGGCGCGCCGCCTGGCCCGAACTTCCGCCATCAATCGCTCGCCTCCCTGGTCGGCCGCTGCGTCGGGCGGCCAGTATATTGAAACGTTATCGCACCCCGCAACCCCCCGCGGCGACCGTTCCGGGATGCCGCGACATCCCACCACCGTCGATGCAGGGGTTCGGAACTGCGCAACCGCGGCAATGGCTTGCCGGTGCCGGCCGGCACCGCTATCGTTGGAAACGATGCCAGGATGGCGGCCAGGAGGGTCACGATGGCCGACGCACTTCCCCCGCACACGATCGCGCGGACCCACCATGTCGGGATGAGCGTCGCGAGCCTCGACCGGGCGCTGGCCTTCTGGGAGGATTTTCTGGGAACGCCGCGGCGCTGGCGGGCGCTGCTGGAAAAGCCCTATCTCGGCCGGCATGTCGGCTATCCCGGCGTGGCGATCGACGCGGCGTTCCTCGACCTGCCGGGCGGCATCGTGCTGGAGCTGCTGGAATACCGGACCGCCGACAAGGCAGCGAACCCGGAGGCCACCGCCAACCCGGGCAACGTGCATCTCTGCCTCGCCGTCGCCGACTGTGCCGCCGCGTTCGCGCGCGCGGTCGCGCTCGGCGCACGCCCCGTTGTGCAGGCGGGGCCGGTGACCGTCACCGACGGGCCGAACGCCGGCGCGCGCGCCAGCTATCTGCGCATCCATGACGGCATCACGCTGGAACTGTTCCAGCCGCCCGCGGCGCGAGGCGGGCGATGATCAAGCGCGTCAGCCTGGTGCGCCGCAAGCCCGGCATGAGCCGCGAGGCGTTCCTGGCCCACTGGATGGGGCCGCACGCCGACATCGTGCGCCAACTGCCCGGCCTGCGCGGGCTGCGCTTCGGCGTCGTGCAGCGATGGACGCCGGACGATGCCGCCTGGGACGGCGTCGGCGAACTCTGGTTCGACAGCATCGAGGCCGCCGACCGTGCCTTCGCCGCCGAGCCGCATGCCACCCGCCTGCGCGAAGACCGGCTGAAATTCCTCGGCGAAGCGCAGTCGGCGTTTGTCGAGGAACATACCGCGGTGGCGCCGCCGCCCTGACCGGCGCCGCTACATCGTCGCGCCGAGCTGCCAGGGCGCGAACTCGGCGGCGCCGAAATCGAACTGCTCGCTCTTGGTCCGCTCGCCGCTTGCCACCCGCAGGATGAGATCGAAAATGCGCGCACCGCATTGCTGCACCGTCTCGTCGCCGTCGAGGATGGGGCCGCAGTTCACGTCCATGTCGTCCTGCATGCGCGCGTACATCGGCGTGTTGGTGGCGAGCTTGATCGATGGCGCCGGCTTGCAGCCGAACACGCTGCCGCGGCCGGTGGTGAAGCAGACGAGGTTCGCCCCGCCCGCCACCTGCCCGGTCGCCGCCACCGGATCGAAGCCGGGCGTGTCCATGAACACGAAGCCGCGCGCCGTCACCGGCTCGGCATAGCGCACCACTTCGACCAGGTTGGTGCTGCCGCCCTTCGCCATCGCGCCCAGCGATTTTTCGAGGATCGTGGTCAGCCCGCCGGCCTTGTTGCCGGGCGAGGGATTGGCGTTCATCTCCGCACCCTCGCGCTTGGTGTACTCCTCCCACCAGCGCATCAGATCGACGAGCTTCTCGCCCACCTCGCGCGACACCGCGCGGCGCGTCAGCAGGTGCTCGGCGCCGTAGGTCTCCGGCGTCTCGGACAGGATCACGGCACCGCCGTTGCGCACGACGAGATCGCTGGCAGCGCCCAGCGCGGGGTTGGCCGACACGCCGGAATAGCCGTCCGACCCGCCGCATTGCAGCGCGACGGTCAGGTGACTCACCGGCACCGCCGCGCGCGCGACGCGATTGGCGTCCTGCAATGTCTCTTTCACGAAGTCGATGCCGGCGGCGACGGTTTTGCGCGAGCCGCCCATCTCCTGGATGTCCATCTTGCGCAGCCGGCCGGCGAGGTGCTGTTCGGACATCAGCCCGCCGATCTGGTTCACCTCGCAGCCGAGGCCCATGACGATGACGCTGTGGAAATTGACGTGGCGGGCGAAGCCGCCGAGCGTGCGGCGCAGCACCGTCAGCGGCTCGCCCATGGTCATGCCGCAGCCGGTCTTGTGCGTCAGCGCCACCACGCCATCGACGTTCGGGAAGTCGGCCAGCGGATCGGCGCCGGTGTAGGGATTGCGCTTGAAGTAGTCGGCGACCACGCTCGCGACGTGCGCCGAACAGTTCACGCTGGTCAGGATGCCGATGTAGTTGCGCGTCGCCACCCGCCCGTCCGGCCGCACGATGCCTTCGAACGTTGCCGGCGGATCGATGAACGCCGTCGGCCGCGCCGCCTCGCCGAACGCATAGTCCTTGGCAAAATCGCCCATGCCGCAATTGTGGACATGGACGTGCTCGCCCGGCGCGATCGCGGCGGTGGCAAAGCCGATGATCTGGCCGTAGCGGCGGATCGGCTCGCCGACGGCGTGCGGACGCACCGCGACCTTGTGCCCGGCGGGGATGCGCGTGGCGGCGGCCACGCCGTCGGCCACCGGCGCGCCCGGCAGCAGGGTGGCGCGGGCGATCACCACGCCGTCGTCGGGATGCAGGCGGATCACGGGGGGCGGGGGCATGGCGCGGTCTCCGGTGGTCTCAGGCGAGCGGCGTGTCGTGGCGGACGCTGGCGACGGCATTGCGCGCCGCCATCGCCATCAGCCCGGAATCGTTGGCGATCGAGACGAGGCGAAAACCCATGCCGATCGCACGCACCGCATAGGGGGCGCCGCCGGTGTGGATGCCGGCCTTCAGCCCGCGCGCCTCGCAGCCGGCGATCACGCGCTCGAAGATCGCCAGGATCTCCGGCTCGTCCCGGTCGAGCCGGGGCACCAGCCCGTGCGAGAAGCCGAGGTCGGAGGGGCCGATATAGACGCCGGCAATGCCCGGCGTGTCGAGGATCGCGTCGAGGTTGGCCACCGCCTCGCGCGTCTCGATCATCGGCAGGCAGAGCACCTCCTCGTTGGCGGTCTGCTGGTAGGAACTCGGCTGGCCGTAGGCGACCATGCGGATCGGGCCGTTGCTGCGGGTGCCGCGCGGCGGATATTTCGCGGCCGAGACGAAGGCGGCGGCCTGCTCGGCCGTGTTGATCATCGGGCAGATCACGCCATAGGCGCCGGCGTCCAGCACTTTGCCGATGATCCCCGGCTCGTTCCATGGCACGCGCACCATCGGCGTCACCGGATGCGCCTGCATGGCCTGAAAGCAGGCGACCATCGAGTGATAGTCCTGCACGCCGTGCTGCAGATCGACGGTAACGGAATCGAACCCGCACTGCGCCATGACTTCGGCCGAAAAGCCGGACGGGATGGCGAGCCAGCCATTGACCACGGCCCTGCCGGCGGCCCAGATGCGTTTGACGTTGTTGGCCATCGCCGCGTGCTTCCCCTGCCGTTCCGCGCCGCGGCACGCTAGGCGCCGGGCGGGGTGGGGTCAATTCGCGCGGCGCAGTCCTGGGACCGGAGAATGGCAAGCCCTGTCGAGACCGTGATCGCCGAGGCAACAGGCTTCCTCGGCGCGCGCATCAGCCGCAACGCTGCGCTGTGCGAGCAGCACAGCCACGGCGAGGACGCCCACCCGCCGCGCCTGCCCGACGCGGTGGCGTTCGTGGACACCACCGAGGAGGTGGCCCGCCTGCTGGCGCTCTGCCACGCGCAGGGCGTGCCGGTGGTGCCGTTCGGCGCCGGCACCTCGCTGGAGGGGCATGTCACGCCGGTGCGCGGCGGCATCAGCCTCGACCTGACCCGCATGACGCGCGTGCTGGAAGTGAACCAGGCCGACATGGACTGCCGCATCGAGGCCGGGGTGACGCGGGTGGCGCTCAACCGGCACCTGCGCGACCAGGGCCTGTTCTTCCCGGTCGATCCGGGCGCCGGCGAGGCGACGATCGGCGGCATGTGCGCGACGCGGGCCAGCGGCACCAACGCCGTCCGCTACGGCACCATCCGCGAGAACGTGCTGGGCCTGACGGTGGTGCTGGCGGACGGGCGGGTGATCCGCACCGGCGGGCGGGTGCGCAAATCCGCGACCGGCTACGACCTGACGCGGCTGTTCATCGGCTCGGAGGGCACGCTCGGCGTCATCACCGAGATCCAGCTCCGCCTGCACGGCATCCCCGAGGCGGCCAGCGTCGCCACCTGCCAGTTTTCCGAACTGGAAGGCGCGGTCGAGACCGTGATCGCGGTGATGCAGGCGGGCATCCCGGTGGCACGCATCGAACTGCTCGACGACGTGCAGATGGGCGCCTGCATCGCCTACTCGAAGCTGGAGGGGCTGGAGGCGGCGCCGACGCTGCTGTTCGAGTTCCACGGCACCGCCGCGTCGGTCGCCGAACAGGCCGCCGGCGCGGAAGAGATCGCCGCCGGCTTCGGCGCGCGCGGCTTCCGCTGGGCGAGCGACCCGGAGACACGAACAAAGCTGTGGCAGGCGCGGCATGACTGCTACTGGGCCTGCATGGCGATGCAGCCGGGGCACAAGGGGCTGACCACCGACAGCATCGTGCCGATCTCGCGGCTGGCCGAGGCGGTGCTGGCGGCGAAGCGCGACATCCTGGAATCCGGGCTGTCGGCGCCGATCGTCGGCCATGTCGGCGACGGCAATTTCCACGCCCTGATCCTGGTGCCGCCGGAGCCGGACGGGCTGGCCCGCGCCTGGGCGCTCGACCGGAAACTGGTCGCACGCGCGCTGGCGCTCGGCGGCTCGTGCAGCGGCGAGCACGGCGTCGGGATCGGCAAGCGCGAGTTCCTCGAACAGGAGCACGGCGCCGAGGCGCTGGCGGTGATGCGCTCGCTGAAGGCCACGCTCGATCCGCGCGGCATCCTCAACCCCGGCAAGATGTTCCTGAACTGACCCGCCGTCCCTGCGTTGCGCGGGCGCATGCCGCGACAGCAAGGAGGCAGCGATGGCAAGGCAGAACCGCGCGCAGAAGGCAACCGTCGGCCGCGTGATGCACGAGTTCAAGCACGGCGAGCTGGCAAGCCACGGCCGCAAGGTGCGCAACCCGAAACAGGCGGTCGCGATCGGCCTGTCGGAGGCCGGCGCGTCCCGCGAGCAGTCGCCGGAACAGAACCGCCGGCGCCTCAAGCGCACCAAGCAGCGCGAGAACGCGACCGAACCGACCCGGGCGGAACTCTATGAGGAGGCGAAACGACGCGGCATCGCCGGACGCGCGCGCATGGACAAGGCGGCGCTGGCGCGCGCGCTCGGAAGCTGACGCGGCCCGGGGCCGCACGCCGTTGCGAGAAGGGTATATGCTGTTGCAACGCCAGCATGTAACGTGGACGGCACAACAGCGCCGCGCACGGGAGCCTGCCCCGCCATGCCGCCCGATCCGTCGTCACGACGCGCCGGACCCGCCCGCCGCAAAGGCGAGGCGCCGGCACCCCGCGAATTGGCCCCGAGCCGCGCCGGTCAGGTCGCGCGCGTGCTCGCAGCCGACATCCTGGAAGGGCGCCGCCCGGTCGGCAGCACCTTGCCGGCGGCGCCGGACATCGCGGCGGCGCAGCGATGCGGCCCCGGAGTTGTGCGCGCGGCGCTGCACCACCTGGAGGCGCTGGGGCTGATCGCGCGCAGCCGCGGCGAGGCGGCGCGCGTGATCTCCGGCGACATCCGCGCCAGCTACGCGGTCGCGGCCCAGATCGACGGCGCGGCCGGCGACTACCTCGCGAAAACACGGCTGCTGATCGAGCGGCAGCGGCAGGTGACGGGCGACCTGGAACTGGCGCTGCTGCTGGGCACGCCGGAGGGCGCCACCTGGCTGCGGCTGAGCGGGCTGCGGCTGGCCGCGGACGCGGCGTTCGGACCGCTCTCCTGCGTCGATGTCTGGCTCGCGACGCGCGCGACCGCGCTGGATCTGCCGGAGGAGATCACGCCGGCCGCGCTGGAGGCGCTGCTCGGCGTCGCCATCGTCGAGGTCGAGGAGGAAGTCGCCGCGGGTGCGCTGACGCCGGCGCAGGCGCGGCATCTGCGCGCGCGCGGCGGGGCGGCCAGCCTGTCGGTGCTGCGGCGCTACCGGCGGCGCGGCGGGGCGGTGGTGGCGGCGGTGCGCGACATCCACCCGGCGGATCGCGCCGGCGTGCTGGTGCGGCTGCGGCGGGTCTGACCCGCGCCGCTCCGTCCGCGATTGCGCCGCCGGCCGGTTGCGCGCTCAATCGGCCGAGGAGGACCGGACATGGACGAGGCCCCGCACCCGAGTTCTCGCCGCAGCGGCGGGCGCGACGCGCGGCGGACGCTGCGTGCCTCGCCGCTGGCCGCCGACATGCGCCCGGTCCGCCCCGGCCTCGTGGGCGGGCGCTACAAGCCGCTCGACGGGGCCGACATCCTGCGCATCCACCACGCCGCCCTCGACCTGCTGGAACAGGTCGGGCTGGCCGATGCGCCGCCCTCGGGCGTGGCGATCCTGACCGAAGCCGGCTGCCGGCAGGACGCGCGCGGCCGGCTGCGCTTCCCGCGCGCGCTGGTCGAGGACACGCTGGCCCGCGCCGGCCGGCATTTCGTGCTGCACGGGCAGGACCCGCGGCACGACATGGAGCCGTGGGGCAGCCGCGTCTATTTCGGCACCGCCGGCGCCGCGGTGAACATCGTCGATCCGCAGACCGGCGCCTATCGCGAGTCGCTGCTCGCCGACCTCTACGACAGCGCGCGCATCGTCGATACGCTGGAGCACGTGCATTTCTTCCAGCGCACCGTGGTGCCGCGCGACGTGCCCGACCCGGAAGAGATGGACATCAACACCTGCTACGCCGCGGTCATGGGCACCACCAAGCATGTCGGCACCAGCTGGGTGGCGCCGGCGCAGCTGGAACGCTGCTTCCCGATGCTGCACGCCATCGCCGGATCGGAGGCGGCGTGGCGGGCACGGCCGTTCGTGTCGCAGTCCAACTGCTTCGTCGTGCCGCCGATGAAGTTCGCGACCGACGCCTGCCGCAACCTGGAGCTTGCGGTGCGCGGCGGCATGCCGGTGCTGCTGCTGTCGGCGGGACAGGCCGGCGCCACCGCGCCGGCGGCGCTGGCCGGGGCGCTGGCGCAGGAAGTCGCCGAAGTGCTGGCCGGGCTGGTCTATGTCAATGCGATCGTGCCGGGGCATCCGGCGATTTTCGGGCTGTGGCCGTTCGTCTCCGACCTGCGCACCGGCGCCATGTCCGGCGGCAGCCCGGAGCAGGCGCTGCTGTCGGCGGCCTGCGGGCAGATCGCGCAGCACTACGACCTCACCGGCGGCACCGCCTCCGGCATGACCGACAGCAAGGTCGTGGATGCGCAGTCGGGTGCGGAGAAAGCCTACAACCACGCGCTGGTCGGCAATGCCGGCGCCAACCTGATCTACGAATCCGCCGGCATGATGGCGAGCCTGCTCGGCTTTTCCCTCGAAAGCCTGGTGATCGACAACGACATCATCGGCGCCGCCCTGCGCACCATCCGCGGCATCGAGGTGAACGACGAGACGCTGTCGTTCGAGACCATCCGCTCGGTGTGCCTCGACGGACCGGGGCATTATCTCGGGTCCGAGCAGACGCTGCGGCTGATGCAGCGCGACTATCTCTATCCGGTGGTGGGCGACCGCAGCAGTCCGAAGGAATGGCTGGAGAACGGCGCCACCGACGTGCTGCAGAAGGCGACGCGGCGGGTGCGCGACATCCTGGCGCACCACCACCCGCAGCACGTCGCGCCGGATGTGGACGAATTCATCCGCGCGCGCCTGCCGATCCGCCTGCCGCGCGCTACTCTCGCGACGGCCGACTGAAGCAGGAGATTTTCGCGCATGGACACGATCGCCCCGTTCCGCATCACCGTCTGCGGCATCGAGGAACTGGCGGGCCACAACGCGGCGGGCGTCAGCCACGTGCTGTCGATCCTCGACCCGGAATGGCCGGTGCCGGAGGCATTCGGCGGCTTCGGCGAGCACGAGAAGCTGGAACTGCGCTTCCACGACGTGATCGAGGACGCCGAGCGCAACCGGGGGCCGCGCGAGGAGCATGTCGAGATGCTGCTGACGTTCGGCCGCGACCTGATGGCGGAGCCGGCGGCAAAGGCGCATCTGCTGGTGCATTGCCATGCCGGCATCTCGCGCTCGACGGCGTCGATGACGCTGATCCTGGCGCAGGCGCTGCCGCAGCGCAGCGCCGCGGAGGTGCTGGAGGAAGTGCTGCGCATCCGCGAAAAGGCGTGGCCCAACCTGCGCATCCTCGAACTCGGCGATGCCATGCTGGGGCGCGGCGGCGCACTGGTGGCGGCGGCGTCCGACCTCTATCGCCGCCAGCTTGCCCGACGCCCCTGGCTCGCCGAGGAAATGACGCGCATGGGCCGCGCCCGCGAGGTGCAGGCGGGGCAGCAGGGCGGCTAGGCCGCGCCGGTTGACAGACTTCACCATGTGCCGGCACTCTGATGGAACGTATAACGAACCAACAACAGGGGGGGCGCGTCCGTGGCCGGCGCGTGCAGGGCCGATTGACCAGCAACTTGCCGTCCATCCGCACCGTCGCCGCCCGCGCGGGCGTCTCCACCGCGACCGTCTCCAACGTGCTCAACGCCCGCCGCAGCGTCGGGCCGGAGCTGGTGGCGCGCGTGCATGCGGCGGTGGCGGAACTGGGCTACATCGCCGATCTCGGCGCCTCGCGGCTGCGCTCGCGGCGCTCGCGCGTGGCGGGGCTGGTGGTGCCGGACATCGCCAATCCGTTCTTCGGCAGCCTCGCCGCGGTGATCGAGGCGGCGGCGCGGCGCGACCGCTATGACCTGCTGATCGTCTCCTCCGACGACGACGCCGAGCAGGAGGCGGCGCGGCTGCGCGCCCTGCTCACCTGGCGGCCGGCCGGCCTGATCGTCGTGCCGTGCGACGGCACGCTGACCGCGCGCGGCGTGGCGCGCGCGGCCGGCGTGCCGCTGGTCGCGGTGGACCGCATCCCGGCGGACCCGTCGCTCGACGTGGTCGCGGTGGACAACCGTGCCGCCGCCGCCGCGGTGGCGCGCCACCTGATCGAGACCGGACGGCGGCACATCGTCGCGGCCGGGTCGCGCGCCAGCATCGCCAACGTCGCCGAACGCTGCGCCGCCGCGCGCGAAGCGGCCGAGGCCGTCGGGGCGACGCTGGAAGTGCTGGAGGTCGGCTTCACGCTGGCCGACAGCCACGCCGCACTCGCCCGCCGGCTGGCCGCACCGCCGCTGCCGGACGCGCTGTTCACGCTCAACAACGTCGCCACGCTGGCCGCGCTCGGCGCGCTGCATGCCGCCGGGCTGCGCGTGCCCGACGACCTGGCGCTGGTCGGCTTCGACGACGCGGAATGGATGCACGTCGCCTCGCCGCCGATCACCGCGGTCCGCCAGCCGGTCGAGGCGATGGGGCAGGCCGCCTGGGCGCGGCTGCAGGCGCGCATCGGCGGCGACGCCGCGCCGGCGCAGGCGCTGCGTCTGCCCTGCACGCTGGAAATCCGTGCATCGAGCGCGCCGGCCGCGCCGAAACGGGCTATCTCGCGCCGGATCGGCTGAGGCCGCGGCGCGGACGCAAGAGGAGACGACGATGACCCGGATTGGCATGCATTTCAGCCTGTGGGCCGCGTCCTGGACGCGGGCGGCTGCCGAAATCGCGGTGCCGGAGGCGGCGCGCCACCGGCTGGACCTGATCGAGATCCCGCTGCTGGCGCCGGAGACGATCGACGTTGCCCACGCACGCGACCTGCTCGCCGCCCACCGCATCGCGCCCGCCGCCTCGCTCTGCCTGCCGCCGGACAAGCTGGCGACGCGCGACCCGGCGGCGGCGCGCGATTTCCTGCTCGCCGCGATCGAGGTGGCGCACGCGCTGGGCTGCGACTTCCTGGGCGGCGTCACCTATTCCGCGCTCGGCTACAAGTCCGGCGCGCCGCCGACCGAGGCGGAATACGACGCCATCGCCGAAGCCCTGCGTCCGGCGGCGCGGCGGGCGGGCGAGCTTGGCCTGCTGCTCGGCCTGGAACCCTGCAACCGCTACGAGACCCACCTGCTCAACACCGCCGCGCAGACGCTGGCGCTGCTCGATCGCATCGGGGAACCGAACGCGGTCGTGCATCTCGACACCTACCACATGAACATCGAGGAAAAGGGCATCGGCAACGGCTTTCGCGCCGCCGGCGCCCGCGCCCCCTACATCCATCTCTCGGAGAGCGATCGCGGCGTGCCGGGCACCGGCACGATCGACTGGGACGACGCGTTCGCCGCACTCGCCGAGATCGGCTTCTCCGGCGACCTGGTGATCGAGAGTTTCGTCACGCTGCCGCCGGAGATCGCCGCCGCTTTGTGCGTCTGGCGGCCGGTGGCGCGTGACCGCTACGAGGTGCTGGACGCCGGGGTTTCGTATCTGCGCCGGCTGGCGCTGAAGCATCGCCTGATCGCCTGACGTGGCCTGCTTCCTCGGCATCGACCTCGGCACCTCCGCGCTGAAGGCGCTGATCGTCGATGACCGCGAGGCCGTGCCGCGCCGAAGACGGAAGAAAAGCTCGCCGTCGATCACCCGGCGCCGCTCGCCTCCGAGCAGGACCCGGCGTCCTGGTGGCGTGCGGTCGAGGCGGCACTCGGCCGGCTGCACGCGACGGCGCCGGCGGCGATGGCGGAGGTCGCGGCGATCGGGCTGTCCGGGCAGATGCACGCGACCGTGCTGCTCGACGCGGCGGACCGCCCGGTGCGCCCGGCGATGCTGTGGAACGACGGCCGCGCCCACGCGGAGGCCGACGAACTGAAACGCCTCGGCGCCGAGCTGGCGGCCGAACTGGGCGTGCCCGCACTCGCCGGCTTCACCGCGCCGAAACTGCTGTGGCTGGCACGGCACGAGAAGAAGACGCTCGCGCGTGCCCGTTCGCTGCTGCTGCCGAAAGACCTGATCCGCCTGCACCTGACCGGCGAGCGCGCCACCGACCCGTCGGACGCGGCCGGCACCTGGCTGCTCGACGAGGCGCGCCGCACCTGGAGCGCGCGTGCCGTCGCCGCCGTCGGCATCGACCCCGCGATGCTGCCGCGCATTGCCGAGGGCACCGCGCCGACCGGCATTGTGCGCCCGGACATCGCCGGCCGCTTCGGGCTGCGGCCGGGCGTGGTGGTGGCGGCCGGCGGCGGCGACACGATGGCGGGCGGCGTCGGCATCGGCGCGGTCGAGGACGGGCGCGCCTTCGTCGGCCTCTCGACCTCGGCGCAGCTGTTCGTCGCCGCCGACGCGCACCGCCCGGCGCCGGCGCAAGTGGTGCATGCGTTCTGCCATGCCGTGCCGGGCCGCTGGTGCCAGATGGCGGCGATGCTGAACGGCGCCGGCGTGCTCGCCGCGGTCGCACACCTGCTCGGCGACGCCGACATCCCCGCCCTGCTCGCGGAAGCCGAGGCGCGCTTCGCCGGACCGAGCCGGCTGCTGATGCTGCCGTACCTGTCCGGCGAGCGCACGCCGCACGACGATCCGTACGCGCGCGGCGTGGTGTTCGGCCTTACGTCCGACACCTCGCGCGCCGAACTGGTGCTGGCGGCACTGGAAGGCGTGGCCTTCACCTTTGCCGACGCGCGCGACGCGCTGGCGGCGGGCGGCACGCACATCGCCTCGGCCGGCATCGTCGGCGGCGGCGCGCGCAGCGCGTTCTGGACGCGGCTGATCGCGAGCGTGCTCGGCGTGCCGCTGCGCGTCTATGCCGGCGGCGCGCGCGGCCCGGCGTTCGGCGCGGCGCGGCTGGCGCGGCTGGCGCTCGGCGCCGACGCGCCTTCCGCCGTGCTGGTCGAGCCGGACGTGCAGCGCATCGTCGCGCCGGAGCCGGCGCTGGCGGAGGCCTATGCGCCGCGCATCGCCGCGTTCCGCCGCCTCTATGCCGCGCTGCGGCCCGAGTTCGCGCAGTGACCGCCATCGCCGTCCTCGACATCGGCAAGACCAACGTGAAACTGAGTGCGACCGACGCCGACGGCACGGTGCTGGAGACGCTGAGCACGCCGAACGCGGTGCGTCCCGGCCCGCCCTATCGCCACCACGACGTGACCGCGCTGGAGCACTGGACGATCGCCGCACTCGCCGACTTGGCGCGCCGCCACGACATCGGCGCGATCGTGCCGGTCGGCCACGGCTCGGGCGGCGTGCTGGTGGACGAAACCGGGCCGGTCATGCCGATGATCGACTACGAGGACGAGCCGCCGGCGGCGGTGACGTCGCGGTATCGCCAGATCGCCGGCGACTTCCGCACGCGCGGCAGCCCGGTCATGCTCGGCGCCTCGCACATCGCGCGGCAGATGCTGTGGCTGCAGACGGGATGGCCGGAGGCGTTCGCCCGCGCGCGCTATTTCCTCGGCCTGCCGCAATACTGGGCTTGGCGGCTCTCCGGCGTGGCGGCGTCGGAGGCGAGCGTGCTCGGCGCGCAGTCGCATCTCTGGTCGGCGCGCGACGGACGGTTCGCGCCGATCGTGGCCGCGCGAGGCTGGCAGCGCCTGCTGCCGCAACTGGCGCCGGCCTGGGCGACGCTGGGTCGGTTGCGGCCGGAGCTGGCCGCGCGCACCGGGCTCGCGCCACAGACGCGCGTGCTGTGCGGCGCGCACGACAGCAGCGTCAATTTCTACCGCTACCAGGCCGCCGGGCTGGCGGGGCTGACGGTGGTGTCCACCGGCACCTGGATCGTGGCGCTGAGCGACGCCGCCGATCTCGACGCGCTCGACGAGGCGCGCGGCATGACCTGCAACGCCGACCCGGCCGGCCGGCCGCTCGCCGGCGTGCTGTGCATGGGCGGGCGCGAGTTTTTCCTCATTGCCGGCGCGCAGCCGCCGGGCGCGCCTGGCGACGCCGGCGTTGCCGCGGCGCTGGTGGCGCGCGGCACGCTGCCGCTGCCGTTCTTCGCCGAGGATGACGGGCTGCTGCCCGGCCGCGCTGGACGCGGCGCCATTCTCGGTCCGCCGCCGCAGGACGCGGCGGAGCGGCGTGCGCTGGCGCTGCTCGCCGCCGCGCTGCTGACCGACCTGCTGCTGGACGCGCTGGGCCGCACCGGCCGCGTGGTGCTGGACGGCAGTTTTACCGGCGACCCGCTCTATCCGGCGCTGGTCGCCGCCCTGCGGCCCGGCAGCGACGTGGCGTTCAACCGCCACAGCGACGGCGTCGCCGCCGGCGCCGCGCTGCTCGCCGGGCACGCAGCCCGCACAGCACCCGCGAAGCTCGTGCTCGACCCGCCGGCGCGGCTGGACATTTCCGGGCTTGCCGACTACCGCGCGCGCTGGCGCGCCCTGATCGCATCCGACACGGAGTCATCCTGATGGCCAAGAACGACGAAGCGGCGCTGCGGCGCGAGCTGGCGGAAACCTGCCGCCGCATGAACCAAGCCGGCATCAACCAGGGCACGTCGGGCAACCTCTCGGTGCGCTGCGGCGACGGGTTCCTGGTCACGCCGTCCTCGCTGCCTTACGAGACGATGAAGCCGGCGGACATCATGCGGATGGGGTTCGACGGCAGCTACGAGGGCAAGCACCGCCCGTCCTCGGAATGGCGCTTCCACCGCGACATCCTGCGCGAGCGCGAGGACGTGAACGCGGTGCTGCACTGCCACTCGGTCTATGCCACCACGCTCGCGGTGCATCACAAGGCGATCCCGGCATTCCACTACATGGTCGGCGTCGCCGGCGGCAGCACCATCAGGTGCGCCCGCTACGCCACGTTCGGCACGCAGGCGCTGTCGGATGCGGCGCTGGAGGCGCTGGACGGGCGGCTCGCCTGCCTGCTCGGCCAGCACGGGCAGATTGCGCTCGGCAAGACGCTGGCCGGCGCGCTGTGGCTGGCGGTCGAGGTGGAGACGCTGTCGCGCATGTACGTCCAGGCGCTGCCGCTCGGCGAGCCGCCGGTGCTGCCGGAGGAGGAGATGGCGCGCGTGCTGGAGCAGATGCGCCGCATGAGCTACGGCCAGATGCCGGAGCCGGAGGGCAGCAACGACGTGGCGCGGCCCAAGGCGGAAAAGCCGCGCAAACGCCGTTGACAGGCGTTCCGGCCCGGCGGATCATATGTGTGCATATGATCCGGGAGCGGCCGCATGGGGCTGTATCTGCGTCCGACCACGCTTGAGGCGGCGCTCGCGCTGCTGGCGGAACGGACGCGGACGGTGCTGGCCGGCGGCACGGACCATTATCCCGCCCGCGTGCTGCACGCCCCGGACGAGGACATCCTCGACATTTTTCGTCTTCCCGGCCTGCGCCGGATCGAGCGGCGGGACGACCACTGGTTCCTGCCCTGCCAGGCGACCTGGAGCGACCTGATCGCGGCCAGGCTGCCGCCGGCCTTCGACGGCCTGAAGGCGGCGGCGCGGCAGATCGGCGGGATGCAGGTGCAGAACGCGGCGACCGTGCTCGGCAATGTGTGCAACGCCAGCCCGGCCGCCGACGGCATCCCCTGCCTGCTGGCGCTGGATGCCGCGGTGGAACTGGCCTCGCTCGCCGGACGGCGCGTGGTGCCGTTGACCGAGTTCGTGCGCGGCCCGCGGCAGACGGCGCGGCGGCCGGACGAACTGGCGCTCGGCCTGCGCATTCCCGTGACCGACGGGCAGACAAGCAGCGTGTTCCTGAAACTCGGGGCGCGGCGCTACCTGGTCATCTCCATCGTCATGGTCGCGGCGGTCGCGGAGTTCGGCGCCGACGGCGGGATCGCGCGGGCGCGGGTCGCGGTCGGCGCCTGCTCGCCGGTGGCGCGGCGCCTGCCGGCGCTGGAGGCGGCGCTGGTCGGGCAGCAAGCGGACCCGGCGCTGGTGCGCCCCGAGCACCTGGCGCCGCTGTCGCCGATCGACGACGTGCGCGGGACCGCGCCGTATCGCCGTGTGGCGGCGCTGGAACTGGTGCGGCGCGCGGTCGCCGCGCTGCGGCGCGCGGGAGGCGCTGGCGGCATGAGGTCTCCCGTCGAGCCGGTCGCCTTCACGCTGAACGGCCGCGCGGTGCGGCTGCTCGCCGACCCGGCGCGGCGGCTGGCCGACGTGCTGCGCGACGATCTCGGCCTGACGGGAACGAAAATCGGCTGCAATGCCGGCGATTGCGGCGCCTGCACGGTGCTTCTGGACGGCGCGCAGGTCTGCGCCTGCATGGTGCCGCTCGGCCGGGTGGCGGGCGCCACCGTCGAGACGGTGGAGGGGCTGGCGGGCGATGTCCTCAGCCGGCTCCAGGAGGCGTTCCTGCGGCATGGGGCGGCGCAGTGCGGCATCTGCATCCCCGGCATGCTGATGGCCGCCGGCGACCTGCTGGCGCGCACCGCTTCGCCCAGCGAGGCGGACGTGCTGGACGCGCTGGGCGGCGTGCTGTGCCGCTGCACGGGCTATCGCAAGATCGTGGAGGCGGTGCTGGACGCGGGTGGGACCCTCACCCGGCGCTCCGCGCCACCCTCTCCCGCAAGCGGGAGGGGGAGGAAGCGGCGCGACTTCTCCCTCTCCCGCTTGCGGGCTTGGGCTGCGAAGCAGACCAAGGGCGGGGTGAGGGCGCTTCGGTCGGCACGCGGCTGGCGAAAGTCGATGGCATCCCGAAGCTCACCGGCGCGGAAAAATTCGGCGCCGACGCACTGCCGAACGAGGCGTTCCTGACGCTGCGCGCGGTGCGCAGCCCGCACGCGCATGCCCGCTTCACGCTCGGCGATCTCGCGGCGCTGCACGCGGCGCATCCCGGTCTCGTGCGCGTCCTGACGGCCGCCGACATTCCCGGCCGCAACCTCTACGGCATCTATCCGACCGGCAAGGATCAGCCGGTGCTTGCCGACGGCTATGTGCGGCATCGCGGCGAGCCGGTGTGCGCGCTGGTCGGCGATGCCGACACGCTCGCCGACATTCGCGACGATGATCTTCCCATTGCGTGGCAGCTGTTGGCGCCGGTCACGTTCGAGAATGCGGCCGGCGCGCCGGAGCTGCACCCGCACGCGCCCGGCAACGTGCTGTGCCGCGGCCGCGTCGCGCGCGGCGATGTCGTCGCCGCGCTGCGCGGCGCGGCGGCGCGCGCCGAGATCGCGGTGCGCACGAGCTTCGTCGAGCACGCCTATATCGAACCGGAGGCCGGCTATGCGCGCCGCGTCGGCGACCGCATCGAAATCGTCGCCTGCACGCAGACCCCTTACATGGACCGCGACGAACTCGCGCCGATCCTCGGCATCGCAAAGGAACAGGTGCGCGTGGTGCCGACCGCGGTCGGCGGCGGCTTCGGCGGCAAGCTCGATCTCTCGATGCAGCCGCTGGCCTGCGTCGCGGCGTGGCTGCTGCGCAAGCCGGTGCGCATGATCTACACGCGGCCGGAGAGCATGGCCGCGACCACGAAACGCCATCCCGCGCGCATCGCCGCCGAGGCCGCCGCCGATGCCGAGGGAAAACTGGTCGCGTTCCGCTTCGACGGCGATTTCGACACCGGCGCCTATGCCAGCTGGGGGCCGACCGTCGCCAACCGCGTGCCGGTGCATGCGATGGGGCCGTATGCGGTGCCGAACGTGCTGTGTACGACGGCGGCGATCCACACCACCGCGCCGCCCTCCGGCGCGTTCCGCGGTTTCGGCGTGCCGCAGGCGGCGATCGCCGGCGAGGCGCTGATGGACATGCTCGCACAACGGCTCGGGCTTGATCCGTGGGAAATCCGGCGCCGCAACGCGCTCGGCGTCGGCAGCACCACCGCGACCGGGCAGGTGCTGGGCGCCGGCGCGGCGCTGCCGGAATGCCTCGATGCCATCAGGCCGCACTGGCAGGCGCTGCGCGACGCAGCGACGGCGTTCAACGCAGCCGCGCGCGGCGCGCTGCGGCATGGCGCCGGCATCGCCTGCATGTGGTACGGCATCGGCAACACCAGCCTGCCCAATCCCTCCGAGATGGTGATGGGGATTCGCCGCGACGGGCGCGCGGTGCTGTTTTCCGGCGCGGTCGATATCGGCCAGGGATCGAACACGATCATGGTGCAGATCGCCGCCGACGCGCTCGGCGTGCCGGTGGCGACGGTGGACCTGGTGGCCGGCGACACCGACCGCACGCGCGATGCGGGAAAAACCAGCGCCTCGCGGCAGACTTTCGTCAGCGGCAATGCCGCCAAGCGGGCCGGCGAGGCATTGCGCGGCGAAGTCCTGCGCCGCTGCAACGCGGGCGCGGACGCGACGATCCGGCTGCACGATGGGCGCATCATCGTCACCGATGCGGGCGGCACGACGACGCTCGATCCGGCGGCGTTCGACGCCGACGCGGAAAATCTTGTGCTCAGCGGCGTGGGCAAATTCGATCCGCCGACGACGCCGCTCGACACCGACGGCCAGGGCATCCCGTACGCGTCCTACGCCTTCGCCGCCCAGGCGGCGCTGGTGGAGGTGGACATCGCACTCGGCACGGTGCGCGCGCTGCGCATCGTCGCCGCCCACGATGTCGGCCGCGCCGTCAATCCGACGCTGGTGGAGGGCCAGATCCACGGCGGCATCGCGCAGGGGCTCGGCCTCGCGCTGATGGAGGAGTTCGTGCCCGGCCGCACCGAGAACCTGCACGACTACCTGATCCCGACGATCGGCGACATCCCGCCGATCGACGTGCTGCTGATCGAGCACGCCGATCCGCTCGGCCCGTACGGCGCGAAAGGCGTCGGCGAGCCGGCGTTGATCGCGACCGCGCCGGCGATCCTCAACGCGATCGCGCACGCGACCGGCGCGCGCATCACCCACGTGCCGGCCACGCCCGACCGCGTGCTGGCGGCGCTCCGGCAATGACCACCACGCACGCCGATCCCGCCGCGCCGGAAGAAGCCGCGCTGGAGGCGGCGAAGCGCGCCGAGCCGGGCGTCGTCACCTGCGATGCCTGCCCGGTGCTGTGCCGCATCCGTCCCGGCAAGACCGGCGCCTGCGACCGCTACGGCAACATCGGCGGCCGGCTCGCGCGCATGGACCCGCTGACGGTGATCGCGCGAACGCCGGAACTGGTCGCGTTCGCCGGCGCCGGCTGGTCCGGCAACCCGATCGCGGCGCAGGACGTGTTCGTCACCGCCATCGGCGCCGGCACCACCTATCCCGACTACAAGCCGGCGCCGTTCATCGTCTCCGCCGAGATCGCAGGCGTGGACATGGTCACCGTGGTGACCGAAGGCATCTTCAGTTATTGCGGGCTGAAGGTGAAGATCGACACCGACCGCCATCTCGGCGCGGAATGTTCCGCCGTGCGCGTGCAGGGCGAGCCGGTCGGCCACGTCACCACGGCGGAATACGGCAGCCAGATGCTTTCGCTCGGCGGCGTGCGGCACCTGACCGGCGGGTCGAAGCGCGAAGGCGTGGTGACGTGCGAGACGCTGCTCGCGCTCGCCAACGGCGGTGCGGTCGAGCTCGCCGTCGATGGCGGCGCGGCGGTGACGGTGCAGGCGGGTGCGGCGCCGATCGTCGATGGCGTGCCGGAGCAGCGGATGCGCGTCGGCTGCGGCTCCGCCACCATCGGCATTTTCGCGAGCCAGTGGCTCGGCCATGCCGACGAGGTGATCGTGGTCGATGACCACATCACCGGCGTGCTGACCGAGCATCAGGCGGGCCGCTTCCTCGACATGCGGCCGGCGGGGATTCGCGTGCGCGGGCGCCGCTCCACGCCCGGCCGGTATTTCCAGGTCGCCAATCCCGGCCAGGGCTGGGGCGGCACCGACATCGCCGATCCGCTCGCCGTCATCGAGCGCATCGACCCGAAAATCGCGTGGCCGGGGCTGCGGCTGCTGATGGTCTCCACCACCGGCGAGCACGCCGCGTGGTTCGTGCTGGACGACGACGCTGCGCCCGCAGCCGGCGCAGATGCCGCCCGCCATCGCCGACGCGGTTGCGCGCATCGGCGAGAATTGCGAGCCGGCGCTTTGCACCGTGCTGTTCATGGCCGGCGCCGGCGGCAGTCTGCGGGCCGGTGCGACGGAAAATCCCGTGCTGCTGACGCGCGCCGTGCAAGCGGGCCGGGCGCGGGTCACCGCCGGCGGCGCGCCGAGCTATGTGTGGCCGGGCGGCGGCATCACCTTCATGGCCGACGTGACGGCGATGCCGGCCAATGCGTTCGGTTCCGTGCCGACGCCCGCACTGGTCGCGCCGATCGAGTTCACGCTGCCGCGCGAAGATTACGCGCGCCTCGGCGGCCACATGGGGCGCGTGCGGCGGGTCGAGGACGTGCTGGCCGAGACACGGCCGCGGGCGACGGTGCTGCCGGCTGGCGTGCGGTTTCCGGTGTCGTGACCGCACAAATGGCCCTGCTCCCCGACGGCCGCCTGCATCTGCAGCACGGGCCGATCGACTGCCTCTGCCGCGCCTGGGGGGCGCCGGCCGAAATCCGTGCCGCCTACGCCCAGGCCGCCGCCGCGTTCCCCACCGTGCTGCCGACGCTCTGCCGCGAACTCGTGGCACTGCGCACGAAGCTGCCGTCCCTGCCGCCCGCCGGCCCGGTCGCACGCGCCATGCACGCTGCCTGCGCGCCCTTCGCCGACCGCTTCATCACGCCGATGGCCGCCGTCGCCGGCGCCGTCGCCGACCATCTGCTGGCGGCACTCTGCGCCGGCCGCACGCTTGCCCGCGCCTACGTCAACGACGGCGGCGATATTGCCTTCCATCTCGCCCCGGGCGAGCACCTGCGCTGCGGCCTCGTGTCCGACCTCGCGGCACCGGCGTTGGACGGCGCGTTCGTGCTCGCCGCGGACCATCCGGCACGCGGTCTCGCCACCTCCGGGCGCGCCTGCAAGGGGCAGGGCGGACGCAGCTTCTCCTTCGGCATCGCCGACGCCGTCACCGTGCTGGCGCGCACCGCCGCCGAGGCCGATGCCGCCGCCACCATCGTCGCCAATGCGGTCGATCTGCCCGGCCATCCGGCGGTGATCCGCCGCCCGGCGCGCGACATCGACCCCGACAGCGACCTCGGCGCGCGCGCCGTCACCTGGCAGGTCGGCGCGCTCACGCAAGCCGAGATCGACGCGGCACTGGACGCCGGGCGCAACCTCGCCGATGCTTTGCACGCCGCCGGCCGCATCGCGGGCGCCGTCCTGGTGCTGCGCGGCCGGATGCGCGTCTGCGGCCTGACCCTCCCTGCGCTGGAACCGCCATGATCCGAAAACTGCTCACCGTGATCGAGGAAACCCACCGCGAGGCCGACCAGGACATCAAGCCGCCGACCCGCAAGGCCGCCGCCATCGCCGTGATCGGCAACCCCTATGCCGGCCGCTTCGCCGACGACCTCGCGGAGCTGATCGCGATCGGCGAAATGCTCGGCGGCCTGCTCGGCGAACGCGCGGTGCGCGCGCTCGGCATCCTGCCCGGCCAGGCACACAGCTACGGCAAGGCCGCCATTGTCGGCGAGGATGGCGAACTGGAACATGCCGCCGCCATCCTGCATCCCAAGCTCGGCGCCCCGCTGCGCGCCGCCGTCGAGAAGGGCGCGGCGCTGGTGCCGAGCGCCAAGAAGCGTGGCGGCATCGGCACCGCGATCGACGTGCCGCTCGGCCACAAGGATGCGGCCTTCGTGCGCAGCCACTTCGACGCGATGGAAGTGCGCGTGCCGGACGCGCCGCGCCGCGACGAGATCGTGGTCGCCGTCGTGGTCACCGACAGCGGCCGTCCGCTCGCGCGCATCGGCGGGCTGGCCGTCGCCGACATCGTCGGCCAGGACGGGCTGCGGTGAGCGGCGCCGCATGAGTGCGCCGCTCGCAATTGTCGCACGGCCACGGCTGGTCGCCTCCGCGCTGCTCGGCATCGGCGCCGGACTGGCGCTGCCGGGGAGCCTGCACGGACTGACGCGCATCCTGCTCGCCTGGGACACCGCCTGCCTGGTCTTCCTGATCCTGTCGGCGCACATGTTCAGCGTGCCGCGCCCGGGCGGGATCGCCGCCGACGCCGAGCGGCAGGAAAAGGGCGAGTGGACCGTCTTCGGGTTCACCGTCGGCGCCGTCACCGCGAGCTTCGTCGCCATCATCGGCGAGTTCTCGGCGGTCAAGGACGTGCCCGCCGGCACGCGCGCCGCGATGGTCGCCGCGACGCTGTTGCTGTCGTGGCTGATGACGCATACCGTGTTCGCGCTGCGCTACGCGCACGAGTACTACGAGCTCGCCGGCGACGAAGGCGCCGTCGCGCGCGGGCTCGAATTCCCCGGCGATGCCGCCCCCGACTACTGGGACTTCTTCTACTTCTCGCTGGTGCTGGGCATGACGTTCCAGGTCTCCGACGTGCAGATCACCAGCCGCAAGCTGCGGCGGCTGGCGACGGCGCACGGGCTGCTGGGCTTCCTGTTCAACACCGTCATCCTCGCCCTTTCCGTCAACATCGGCGCCGGACTGGTGTAGCCCGCCGGCCCAGGAGGAACGCATGCCGCTTACCCGCCGTTCGCTGCTCGCCGCGTCCGCGGCGAGCCTCGCCGCACCTTCGTTCGCCCGTGCCGCGGCGGCACCCATCCGCATCGGCGAGATCAACTCCTACACCGCCGTCCCCGCCTTCACCCTGCCCTACCGCAACGGCTGGCAGCTCGCGGTCGAGCAGGTGAACGCGGCGGGCGGCGTGCTCGGCCGGCCGATCGAGGTGATCAGCCGCGACGACGCCGGCAAGCCGGCGAACGCGATCCGGCTGGCGGGCGAGCTGGTGAACGAACAGAAGGTCGATCTGCTGGCCGGCGGCTTTCTTTCCAACATCGGTCTCGCCATCAGCGACTTCGCCAAGCAGCACCACACGCTCTACATCGCTGGCGAGCCGCTGACCGATGCGCTGGTGTGGGAGAAGGGCAACCGGATGACCTTCCGGCTGCGTCCCTCGACCTACATGCAGGCGGCGATGCTGGTGCCGGAGGCGGCGAAATTGCCGGCGAAGCGCTGGGTGACGGTGGCGCCGAACTACGAATACGGCACCTCGGCGGTCAAATGGTTCAAGAAGCTGCTGCAGGCGGCACGGCCGGATGTGGAGTTCGTCGCCGAGCAATGGCCCGCGCTCGGCAAGATCGACGCCGGCGCGACCGTCGCCGCGCTGGAGGAGGCGAAGCCGGAGGCGATCTACAACGTCACTTTCGGCGGCGACCTGACAAAATTCGTCCGCCAGGGCAACACGCGCGGGCTGTTCGAGAAGCGCGGCGTTGTCTCGCTGTTGACCGGCGAGCCGGAATACCTCGACCCGCTGGGCGCCGAGACGCCGGAGGGCTGGATCGTCACCGGCTATCCGGTCGCCACCGCGACGTCGCCCGAGGACGCCAGGTTCCGCGCCGCGTACAAGGCGAAGTTCAACGAGCCGGCGAAGATGGGCTCGGTGGTCGGCTTTGCGCTGATCCACGCCATCGTCGCCGGCATCGCGCAGGCCGGCAGCACCGACACCGACACGATGGCCGACAAGGGTTTTCCGGGGGCGACGTTCGCGACGCCGTTCGGCCGCGCGACCTGGCGCGCGATCGACCACCAATCGACGCTCGGCACGTTCGTCGGCCGCACGGCGCTGCAGGACGGACACGGCGTCATGGTGGACTGGCACTATGTCGATGGCGCCAGCGCGCTGCCGCCGGACGCGGAGGTGCGGAAGATGCGGCCCGCATAGCACGGCGCGACGCACGCAGCGCATGACTTTTCTGCTTGTCCAGCTGCTCACCGGCGTCGCCGGCGCTTCGTCGCTGTTCCTCATCTCGGCCGGGCTGACCGTGATCTTTGGCGTCACCCGCGTGGTGAATTTTTCCCACGGCAGCCTCTACATGCTCGGCGCCTATGTGGCGTGGAGCGTGCTTGCGCTGCTGCCGGCCACACCGTTCGGCTTCGCGGCCGGCGTGGCGGCGACCGCGGCGGTGCTGGCGGCGCTCGGCGCCGGGCTGGAGATCGCGCTGCTGCGGCGCATCTATCGCGCGCCGGAACTGCTGCAACTGCTGGCCACGTTCGGCGTGGTGCTGATCGTGCAGGACGTGACGCAGGCGATCTGGGGCGCGGAGGATCTGTCGCTGCCGCGTCCGGCGTGGATGCGCGGCTTCGTGACCATCGGCGCGGAGCGGTTCCCTTCCTATGATCTGCTGCTGATCGCGGCAGGACCGGCGGTGCTGGGCGTGCTGTGGCTGCTGCTGCACCGCACGCGCTTCGGCACGCTGGTGCGCGCGGCAACGCAGGATCGCGAGATGGTGGCGGCGCTCGGCGTCGATCAGCGCGTGCTGTTCACCGTGGTGTTCGCGCTCGGCGCGGGGCTGGCCGGGCTCGGCGGCGCGCTCGCGCTGCCGGACGGATCGGCCAATCTGCAGCTCGATCTTTCCGTCATCGCCGATGCCTTCGTGATCGTCGTGGTCGGCGGCCTGGGCAGCCTCGGCGGCGCGTATCTGGCGAGCCTGCTGATCGGGGTGATGCAGTCGCTCGGCATTCTGCTGCTGCCGAGGCTGACGCTGGTGATGGTGTTCGCGGTCATGGCGGCGGTGCTGGTGCTGCGTCCGCAGGGCCTGCTCGGCCGCGCCGCGGCCACGGTGCGCGAAAGTGCCGCGCCGCCGCTGGTGCGGCCGGCGCCGCCGGTGCTGCGCTGGCTCGGGGCGATGGTGCTCGCGGCCCTCGTCGTCGCGCCTTTCATCGTGGGGCCGTTCGCGGTTTCGGTGCTGTCCGAGGCGGTGGTCGCGATGCTGTTCGCGGCTTCGCTGCACTTCATGATGGGACCCGGCGGCATGCCGAGTTTCGGCCATGCCGCGTGGTTCGGGCTCGGCGCCTACGGGGCGGCGCTGGCAGCGACCGCGCTCGCCTGGCCGCTGCCGCTGGCGCTGGCAGTCGCACCGCTGGCGGCCGGCGTCGTGGCGGTCGCCTTCGGCTGGTTCGTGGTGCGGCTGTCCGGCGTGTATCTCGCGATGCTGACGCTCGCGTTCGCGCAGATCATCTGGGCCGTGGCGGAGCAATGGACCGGGATTACCGGCGGCGACGACGGCATTCTCGGCGTCTGGCCGCACGGCGTGCTGGCGCATCAGCGCGCGTTCTACTGGCTCACGCTGGCGATCGGCACCGCCGGTACGCTGCTGCTGCGGCGCGCGCTGTATGCGCCGTTCGGCTATGCGCTGCGCGGCGCACGCGACTCCACGTTGCGGGCGGAGGCGATCGGGTTGCCGACGACATCCCTGCGCGCGACGGCGTTCGGCATCGCCGGCGCGGCGGCCGGACTCGCAGGCGGTCTTTCCGCCTACGGCAAGGGCAGCGTGTTCCCGACCTATGTCTCGATCGGCCACTCGGTCGATGCGCTGCTGATGGTGCTGCTCGGCGGCGTGCAGACCATGGCGGGGCCGATCGTCGGCGCGTTTGCCTATACCGGCCTCTACGACGTGCTGCTGCTGGCGACGTCGGAATGGCGGCTGGTGCTGGGGATGGCGATCGTGTTGCTGGTGCTGGCATTTCCGCAGGGCATCGCCGGCGCGGCGCTGCTGGCATGGCGCAGGCGCGCGGCGTGACCGTGCTGGCGGCCGACGGGCTGCACAAGGCTTTTCGCGGCGTGAAGGCGGTGCGCGGAGTGTCGTTCGCGGTCGCTGCGGGCGAGATGCTGGCGCTGATCGGCCCGAACGGCGCCGGCAAATCGACCTGCTTCAACATGCTGAGCGGCCAGTTGCGCCCGGATGCCGGGCGCGTGCGGCTGCACGCGCGCGACATCACCGGCCTGGCACCGCGCCGCATCTGGCGTCTCGGCGTCGGCCGCACGTTCCAGATCACCGCGACCTTCGCCTCGATGACGGTGCGCGAGAACGTGCAGACGGCGCTGCTGTCGCACCGGCGCGAGGTGTTCCGCTTCTGGTGTGCGGCGCGGTTCCGCCATGTCGCGGCGGCCGACGCGCTGCTTGCCCCGCTCGGTCTCGCTCGCTACGCCGACAGCGCCGCCGGCGTGCTGGCGTATGGCGATCTGAAGCGGCTGGAACTGGCGATGGCGCTGGCCAACGCGCCGCGGCTGCTGCTGATGGACGAGCCGACCGCGGGCATGGCGCCGGCCGAGCGCACCGCGCTGATGCGTCTCGTGCGCGATCTCGCGGCCGAACGCGGCATCGCGGTGCTGTTCACCGAGCACGACATGGACATCGTGTTCAGCGTCGCCGACCGCATCCTGGTGCTGCACCAGGGCGAGCTGATCGCCGAGGGCGACGGTGCGGCGATCCGCGCCGATCCGCGCGTGCGCGAGGTCTATCTCGGCACCGGCGCCACCAGCGGCGGCCACTGATGCTGGACGTGACATCGCTCGACAGCTTTTACGGCCGCGCGCACGTGCTGCAAGGCGTGTCGCTGGCGCTCGCGCAGGGCGAAGTGCTGGTGCTGCTCGGCCGCAACGGTGCGGGCAAGAGCACGACGATGAAGTCGCTGATCGGCCTGGTGCGCCCGCGCGCGGGAAGAATCGTGTTCCAGGGCCGCGATGTCGCGGGATGGGAGCCGCACCGCATCGCGCGGCTCGGCATGGGCTACGTGCCGGAAGAACGCCGCATTTTTCCCGATCTGACGGTTGCGGAGAATCTGGAAGTCGGGCGCCGGCCGGCGCGCGCCGGCCTGCCTGCGTGGACGGAGCAAAAACTGTTCGCGCTGTTCCCCAATCTCGGCCGCATGCGCGACCGCCTCGGCGGACGCATGAGCGGCGGCGAACAGCAGATGCTGACCATCGCGCGCACGCTGATGGGCAACCCGCTGCTGGTGCTGCTCGACGAGCCGAGCGAGGGGCTGGCGCCGCTGATCGTCGAGCAGATGGCGGAGACCGTGCTGGCGCTGAAGCAGCAAGGCGTCACCGTGCTGCTCGCCGAGCAGAACTTCCATTTCGCCGCCCGCGTCGCGGATCGGGCCGCGGTGATCGAGAGCGGGCGCATCGTGTGGAGCGGCACGATGGCGGCGCTGCTGGCGGACGCGGCGGTGCGGGCGGCGCATTTGCAGGTGTGAGCAATTCGCGCTCTCGGCCCTTCGGGATTCCCCTTTCGCCGGGAAATTCTCCGGTATTGAAGCCGCCCGGTTCAGTATTCGTCGTGCCGCCGCACCCAGTTCATGGTGCCGGCGCTCTCGTTGCGGCCCTTGGGAACCAGATCGAGCCAGTTGAACGCGCCCACCAGCAGCTCGGCGCCGCGATGATAGGTCGAGTAGCTGTGGAAGATGGCGCCGTCATCCTTCACGAAGATGCTCGCGCCGAACATGTCCGGGCTGCTCCGGACCACGGTGCCGTAATTGTAGATCGCGCGGCCGGCGGCGATGTCCTCCGGCGTGAACGACACGCCGAAATCGAAGTTGAAGTCGCTGCCGTGCGAGGACACCCAGGGGAATGTCCAGCCCATCCGGTCCTTGACCTCCTCGATCCGCCGCAGCGGTGCGCGCGAGACCGCGGCGAACGACAGGTCGGCATGCTCGAAATGCTGCCGCGCCGCATCGACATGATCGACGATGAACGAGCAGCCGGGGCACACATGGTCCGAGCCCGGCGTCAGCATGAAATGATAGATGGCAAGCTGGCTGCGGCCGCCGAACAGGTCGCCGAGCGTGCATTCGCCCTCGGGCCCTGCGAAGACATAGGGCTTCTCGATCCTGACCCAGGGCAGCTGCCGGCGCTCGGCGCGCAGCGCGTCGAGTTCGTGGGTCATGGCGCGCTCCCTGGCGAGAAGCGCCTTGCGGGCGTCAAGCCACTGTTCGCGTGAAACGATTGCATGGTTCATGGTCAGTCTCCTTCGGTTATCGGTCAGGTGCGCGCCCACGTGCGGCCGGAAGCGAGCTTCAGCCAGGGTGACAGGTGCATCATTTTCCGGCTCCCGCAGGATCAAGCCTCGAATGTAAGGCGAGACGGAAGCCGGGTGGGAGTGACAAGTGTGACGGGATTGCGATGGACTTGCCGATCACGGCTGCGGCCCGGGCGCTTGCGGCCGAAGTCATGTCACAGCCGCCGCACCTGCCCCGGCTCGCCGAGCGGACATTCGAGCGCCGCACGATCCCAGAAGCCGGCATCGGCCGCGGCGGCATAGGTGGCGGCGAGGAAATCCAGCAGCAGTGCCTCGGGCTTCGCGGCCGCGCGGACCGTGTCATAGGGCAGGATGAACTCGCCGAGCTTTGCGTCGAACCAGGCGCCCGCCGGCACCGGGCGGTCGCGGAAGCCGGCCGGTTCGGGATAGGCATAGGCGTAGAACGCCGCTTGCGGAAAAGCCTCGCTGCCCGGCCAGAACCCGGCGCTGCTCACCTCGTGCGAATAGGCTTCCCGTGTGACGGCGTCAGGCAATCCGGGGACGCCTCCGGGATGCAGCGGCGCCGTCCGTCCGGAAAACCGGGTGACCGCGAGATCGAAACTGCCCCAGAAGAAATGCACGGGACTCGCCTTGCCCAGGAAGCCGCTGCGGAACCGCTTGAAGATGCGGTCCGCCTGCACCAGCACGCGCCAGAACCGGTGCGCCGCGGCGGGGTCATAGGCGGCGTGCGTGCGGTCCTGCGAAAAGCGGATGGGGTTCGCCACCTCGTTCGGCATGTCGTTGATGGCGACGGCGACGCCGATGCCGTTCAGCAGATCGATCACCTGGCGATGGAAGTCGGCGACGGTTTGCGGCGCGAGCGCAATCGTCCGCTCCTCGCCCCGGCTGGTGCGGGCGAGCAGGCGGTGGCCGATGAAATCGAACTCCATTTCCAGGATTTCATCACCGATCGGCATCGGCGACGTGCCGAGGCCGCGCGCGGTCACATACAGCGGGACCTGCCAGCCGTGGTTGGTCCATGGCGTCAGCGCCAGCCGGACCTTTCCCACGATCTGGGTCCAGAGCTGCAAGGTCGCGGCCGTGTCGCGCCAGGCCGGATACGGCAGATCGGGCCAGACCGAGGCGGTACTGTCCATAGGGGTCCTCCGCTCAAGGGTCGCGCCTCCGCCGCGGCGCGGCGCACCACGCCAGCCTAGCAGCCGCGCCCGGACGACTTGCCTCGCGATTGCGTCAGCCGGGACATGGGCCGCACGTCCGAGGGGACTTCAGGCAGGCTGCAAGATGGTCCCGCATCGTCATGGCCGTCCCCGGGCTTGACCCGGGGATTGTCCCGGCCATCCACGCCGTGCCGCCGGCGACAGTGTTCGTCGTGAGCCGCAATCGGAAGCGGGTCGTAACCGCCATCTCGTGGAACCGCGTGATGGCCGGGACAAGCCCGGCCACGACAGGAGACCTCGGGCGCCGCGCTCGGCGTGCGTCGGTTTGGCGTGATGCAAGACCTGCTCGGCCCGAGGTCCGCTCTGCGCCCATGTTGGTCATTCAGATTGGATATAAGACCACCACAAAGCAGCCGTTCACTGGAGGTTCAGATCCTGGGAACCGCCTAATGCTCAATTCGATGTCCCCGCTAATTCCGTGCTATAATTGCTGAGGACGGCTCATCCGAGGCCGAATCGCACGCGGAGCAGAAGGATCGGTCTCATGTCGGACATCACCTCAGCGCCTACGCCTTCTCAAGCCACGCAAGCCGTGCTGCCGGCGGTAGTCGTCGATCCGGAATGGATATCGATGAATGACTACCAGACCGCGAATCGACAAACCGACCGTATGCCGCCCGATAGCCTCGACATGCCGCTCCTCGGTCTGTTCGGCGAGATTGGCAGCCTTCTGAGCGAACTGAAGAAGAAGCAACGCGATCAGCGTGCCTACATCAAATATGACACCGCTGTCCTCGAGGAGCTCGCCGATGTTCTTTGGTATTTCTCGCAGCTCGCCACGCGAGCGGGGCTGACGCTTGAAGTGCTCGCGCAGCGCAGCTTCCGCGATCTTCACGATTGGGACGAGGTCGATGAAGCACATCAGGGAACCTTCGGCGACATCCAAAGCGCTACATTGCCCAGTCGCCGCAGCTGAATATGAGGCTCGCCTGGTCATTCTAGCCGGACGCGCCGGCAATCCAACCAATGACTTCGCACGGGCCGGTTGAAAGCGAATCGCGACGTCCTCTGGCCCATCTCGTCCAGATATTCCGGGCATTGATCGCCGCAGCAGAAGCCGCTGATGTTAGTCTGGAAGAGGCCGCATGCAACGATCTCTATAAGATATTCAGCCGTTGGCCCGCCGAAGAACGCTATCCTGCCTTGATCGATGACAATATGATCGAGATCGAGCGCCTACCCCGGCGCTTCTCGGTGTTCTTCGAAGAACACGAGGTCGGCGGCAAAACCTACGTCATCCAGAAATGTCGCGGCATCATCATCGGTGACCGGCTAACCGACAACAAAACCGAGAAGGATGACTATCGATTCCACGACGTCTTTCACATCGCCTATGCCGCTTATCTCGGCTGGTCGCCCGTGCTGCGCGCGCTGTTTCGCGTCAAACGCAAGAGCATCCCTGATCTCGACGAAACCAGGATGGCGCCCGTGCAATTTTGATCGAGGAGGGCGTGTCGACCTTTGTCTTCGGCCGCGGCTTGCAGCTCAACCTCTATGAGGGCCTTGACCAGGTCGATTACAATCTTCTCAAATCAATTCGGGATTCGTCCGCGGCTACGAAGTCGAACGCTGTGGGCTATGGCAATGGGAAAGGCCATTCTCAGTGCCTTCCGGGTCTTCCGGCAGCTCAGGCAGCACCGCCGGGGGACCATCATCGCAGATCTGATCAATCACACGCTGGACTTTCGGCAGGGCAATCATGCGGATTGATGACTTCGTCGCCGACCTCGCACGCATCCGCTTCGACGGGGTTTTCAACCCCTACCGCGATCGTTGCGCGCTGTCCGATCGTGCTGACGCCCCAATCATTCGCCGCGCCAATCTCGCCGCCTATATACAAGCCGCTGAAGCTCGGGTCTCAACGATGTGGTTCGGTCGCGACCTTGGGTATCGGGGCGGCCGGCGCACCGGCCTCGCGCTCACCGATGAAGCTCATCTCGATGCGATCAACTCATGCTATGGTGCCGTTTCGGTGAGCCGCGCCACTACCGGCCCTGTCGTCACCGAGCGCACCGCATCCGTCGTCTGGTCGATCATCCGCCGACTTCCGTCGCCACCGTTCTTGTGGAATGTCTTTCCCTTTCATCCCCACGAACCGGACGATCCCTCACCAACCGCTGTCACACCGCCGCCGAACGCCGGCGTGCGAGACATTGATAGGCACCCTCGTCGCGTGGCTGCAGCCGAAAATCATCGTCGCGATCGGCAACGATGCCCATAAAGCCCTCGAAGCGCTCGGTTACACCTGTCATTACGTCCGTCATCCGAGCTATGGCGGCCAGACCGATTTCCTCAACGGCATCGCCAACCTCTATGGCGTTCCTGCCCGCGACGAGGGGCGGCCGCTAGCACCACCCCAGGAATCACGCTGCATCGGCGTGAAGCGCGGTCTCGCAACGCTCGATCAGGCTGCGGATATCGGCGACCCCCCACCCGCCCTCCTTGTCGACCGTCGCATAGGTCGAAATGCACACCATCGGACCTGCCGCGATGCCGGCCTCACGACAGATGAAGCCTTGGAGCTGAGCCAACCCGATCAGGTTCCCCAAGGTCTTCGCGACATAGTAATGGTAGCGATAGAACACCGTCATCATCAGCTTGCGCGTCGGCAGCACTTTGAAGCTGAGATAACTGAGGCACGGCGCATTGCGCAACCGTCCCGCGTCCTCGGCCGGGTCATACGTGCTCAGATCAAGGACCGGATCGAGCAATGACGCCTCATATGCAGCTTTGAATGGCCGCCCGGTGCCCACCTGCGTCTTGAGCTTCCGTACCAACCGTTCGAGCGGGTTCATTTCCCCGCCTTCATTGTCGGGATGTCGCACCATGCGCATCGCGTAGCGCCCCCACCCGTCGCAAATCTTCTCCGCGATCTTCGGGTAATCTACGTACACACCGATCCCGCCCTTCCGGTCGTAGAAGCCCACAGGAAAAACTGTGCCCGCCACCGTGTTCAGCGGATTTTGACCGTGCTTCCGCAGAAACTGGTCAACGTCGTCAAACACCTGAAAATCGCCGAGTGTCATCCTCAGCGGCTCTTCGATCGAAAGAATGAGATTGAACGCCTCACGGCCAGGCTGATCGAACAAATAACGCGCTGCGGCGACCCAGGCCTCCGGACACGTCTTCGCTGCAGGCATCGCGTGCAACATGGCTCTCTCCATCATGTCATGATCGCCGCATCACAGAGGCGCGGCATGAGATAATCCTCGGTCAGCCAGGCGTATCCCTCCGCCGCCCACCCTGGTCCCCAACTATTACGCACCAGAACGAGTTCTCGTCCCGCTACGCAGTCCGTGGCCGACCGCAATCAAAGCGTGGATTCCAACGGTGCTCACCGGCATTTCCGCCAATTACCGCATCTGCATCCGGCGCCCAAAAGCTCGCGGAAATCCGCATCGTCACCACTACTGGCCGGTCAGCGTCGAGCCGAGCGAGCATCTCGGCCACCGTCCTAGCGATCGCCGTCGATCCGCGGCGATGGATCGCGCCTGGCGCCGCTGGCGGAATCCATAGCGCCAGGTCCGCGGGCAGCGCCCTCAGATAGGGCCAGCCACTTTCGAGTGGCTGGCCATCGTGATCGAGCGTTGCAGCCATCACCGGGAGAGACACGCCACTTTCCGGATCGGTCGACCCCTTCCGGCGGATGGCGTGATAATGCGCATACTCACATGACAATGCTGAAAGATCCTGCCGCGCGGCCGCATGCGCGTCGCTGCCCGCAAAGGCCATGCACGTATTGCGAAGGTGCTGATTGCGCACGGGACCAAACGACGCGCGCAAATCCTTCTCGACGACGACCGGCATCAGGCGACTTCCAGCCTCCGCCGTTCGGCTCGGGGCATCCCTTCCTCGCGCCCAAACAAATCATAGGCGAGATGGAGCTCCGTCGCCGCATCCTGTTCCCACGGCCGTTTCTCTCGAAGCGCGAAGTGCCCGGCGTGTCCCTCCCGACATTGCGCGATCACACGTCGTTCGACGATGGCTCCAACCTGCTCAGCGTCCGGCACAATATGCTCGTCGCGCACGACAGCGAAACCATCAGCCTTCAGTTCATCAATATTCCAGAGGTATCCAGCGTACTGTGTTCCTTGAGCTGAACGAGGAACAGGTCGTGCGGTCCCCCCTCAATCACCATCCCTTGGTCGCTCGCCGTAAGCCGCCAAACGTCGGGATGCCAATCCTCGAGATCGTGACCCCGGAGCAGCGCTTGTTTGATCTTCCGCGGCTCGATACGCAGAAGCCGGTCCTGGGTCGGACGATCGATGACGCCGTGGCGCTCCAGCGCACGACAGGTCGCCTGATAGCTCGCCCCGACACGCAATGACATCTGATAGACGAGCTCGGGGTCACTCATGCTCGTGCCGTCCCATCCCTGGCGTCGGGCGTGGGTCACGAACAACCAACGCGGCAAGAGAAACTCTGCGGCGAACGCGTCGGCCTCCAGCTCGGGAAGATCGTATAACGTCGTTCCCCATGGAGACCGGCCCAGGATCTCCTCCCCATCGAGACTTCCCTTGTGCTTGAGATAAAAATGGCCAAGCTCGTGCGCCCCAGTGAAGCGCTGAACGGACAGCATCCGCTGCGTAGTCACGATCACACCAGGATTGCGGCCTGGCACGAAAGCGCCCAAGAGGCCGTCGAGGGGACGAAAGAGCAACGGCAAGCCGAGCTGAACGAGCGTTCCGAAGACATCGACACCACCGCCCTCGCTCTCGATCCGTTTCTGAATGCCAAAATCCCGGTGAAGCCGCGCCGCCTCGCGCGTGCCATGTAACCGCGATCGACGGACGGACGGATTCATCAGCGGCCGTCTTCCGAACGCGTCCGCAGAAACTCGGCAAACCGTGCCAGCTCCTCGCGATCCCGCTGTGACAGAGCCGACGCCGATCGCGCAAGATGGGCGACCTCGGCCGATAGTTCGCTGGCCACACCAGCCTCGTCGCCAGTAAAATGCGATACCGGTCGGCCATAGAATTTAGCCAACCGCTTCAGCTCCAACGCGTCGACCTTGCGCTGTCCGTTCTCGATCAACGACATCGCCGATCGCGGGATGCCAACGATCCTTGCGACCTCGTCCTGGGATAGCTTGAGATATTCGCGCGCTTCACGGAGACGATTCGCGAGTGTCGCCCGGTCAGCGCCTTCCATCGAGAATCCAGCGTCCTCGGCTTTCTGTACGGTCATTGCATTTCCTTTTTCGCAGCGTGTTTCTTCCACAGCGCACCGATCCGTGGCACCAAATGGCCCACCATCTCGGCCAAGCTGTCATACCCTCCGAGCTTGACGAGCTCATCGGGAAGCTCGAACGGCACGATCTCCTCCAATGTGAGCAGGGCCTTGACCGCCCGCAGCAAATCCATCGTCGGCTGCACATCGAACACCGTGCCACCGCTCGGCTTAGACTTGGCGAACGGGTCACGGAGCTGAGATCCAGACCCATCTCCTCGGCCCACCAGCTTTTGATCGCGTTCGCGACCGCCGCCTCGGGAAAGGTTGACGCTATTCCAACTTCCGAAACCGCCACGCTCATGACCTGGCTCCGTCCGATTTCCAGGCAACATAATCTATTGTTGTGCGATTTTCAAACACAATCGTCAGCCCTGACCGGTCGGTGCTGTGAGGTCGCCATCAGGAGCACGCCGCCGTCGCGGTCCCTGTCCGCGCGTAGCCGAACGAACGACAGCTTTCTTTAACGTACCACCCAAAGCCGCCATTCCGCTTTCGGCCAACGCTGGACGTGGTCCCGGCAAATGGGAAAGCCCGCTTGGGCCACAGGGCAAATCCGCTCACGCGCTGCTCACCACCAAACCCACCCCCAGGCATGGCGAGAACATCCCCCTTGCCCAGCCCCGCGCCCCCATGTTCTACTTCCGTTCATGCCCCTCGCGCCTCCCACCCCGGCCGCGTATTTCGACCGCCTGATCGACGGCCTGTGCCGGGCGGTGGCGGCGCGCGGCTTGGCGCGGGGGCTGGCCGGGCCGGTGCTCGTGCTGATCGTCTCGCGCCTGCGCGGCCTCGCCGTCCGGTTCGCTTCCCTCGCCGCCCGGATCGAGGCCGGGCGGGTCCGCCGCTTCCCCTTCCGCCGCCGCCCAGGCCCGACCGCGCGACGCCCCGCGCTGCGCCCGCTGCCGCAATCCCACGCCTGGCTGGTGCGGCTGCTGCCGGAGGCCGCGTCGAGCGGGGCGCAGTTGCAGCACCTGCTTGCGGCGCCGGAGATGGCGGCGCTGGCCGAGGCCGCGCCGCAGATGCGCCGCCTCCTGCGCCCGCTCTGCCGGATGCTGGGGGTGCGCCCGCCCGCCATCCTCGCACTGCCACCGCCGGCCCGCCGGGACATCGCCGGCCCGCCCCGTCAGTGCCGGCCGCGCACCTCCGGCGGCATCCCCGCCCGGCCCGACGCCGCGCCGCACGGCACCCGTGCCGGCGCCGCCGATCCCGCGCCGCGCCTGCGGGCCGCCCGCCCGCGCGGCGTGACGGCGTGGTGCCGACGCGCGCCGTTAATGTTCCGGTTCAGGAACGTAGTGCGGTGCTCAGCCAAGCCCGCCGCGAATCTCCGCCAGCCCCCGCTTCGCCGTCCCGTCCGGCCCGAAATTCGCCGCATCCAGCCACGCCAGCATCGCATCGCGGCAGCGCGGCCATTCGTCATCCAGGATGCTGAACCACGCGGTATCGCGCCGCCGTCCTTTGATCACGTAGTGCGCGCGATGGATGCCCTCGAACGTGAAGCCCAGCCGCTCCGCGGCGCGGCGCGACGGCGCGTTCAGCGCATTGCACTTCCACACCAGCCGGCGGTAGCCGAGATCGTCGGCGGCCAGCCGCAGCGGCAGGAACAGCGCCTCGGTCGCCGCGCGCGTGCGCTGCATCACCGGCGCCAGCCAGACATTGCCGAGTTCGATCGCGGCATGCTTCGGCTCGATGTTCATCAGCGTCAGCCAGCCGGAGACCGCGCCGGTCGCCACCGGCCGCACCGCCCAGGCGACGGAATCCTGCTGCGTCGAGAAATCGCCGATGAACCGCTCCAGCACCGCCTGCGACGCGAACGGGCCATAGCCGAGATAGGCCCAGCTGTTGTCGCCGCGCGGCGTGCCGGTCTCGGTCGCGCGCCACAGATCCGCCGCGTGCCGCGGATGCAGCGGCTCCAGATGCACGGTGCTGCCGCGCAGCGCCGTGCGCGGCGGCAGCGGGCGCGGCGTGGCATCGACGACGGGGCCGATCGGCAGGTTCGCTCATGGCAGTATCTCCGGGATGCGTTCGGCGGGCGGCGTGTTGCGGCTGCGGCCGCAGCGCACGATGCCGTCGATCACCACCATGCCGATGCCCGGCAGGTCGCCCTGCCGCACGCTGTCGAGCAGGTCGGCGCCGGCGGAATGCTGCGCGCGGTCCATCAGCACGAAATCCGCGGCGCGTCCGATCTCGATGATGCCGCCATCGAGTTTGCGCAGCCGCGCGGTGTTGCCGGTGGCGCAGGCGAACACGATCTCGGCCGGCGCCTCGCCGAGTGCGGACAGCAGCGCGATCATGCGCAGGATGCCCAGCGGCTGCACGCCCGAGCCGGCCGGGCTGTCGGTGCCGAGGATGACGCGCTGCATCTGGCCGAGTTCGCGCGCGGTGCGGAAAGCGTGCAGCGCCGCCAGCTCGTTGCCGTTATGGACGATCTCGATGCCGCGCGTGCAGCCCTCGCACAGGCAGCGGATCTGCCGCGGCGGCAGCGCGGTATGGCCGCCGTTGATGTGGCCGATGATGTCGGCGTCCGCCTCCAGCACCGTGTCGGCATCGATGTAGCCGGAACCTGGAACGGATGGGCCGCCCGTGTGGATCGTGCTCTGCATGCCGTATTTGCGCGCCCAGGCGACCATCTGCCGGGCCTCGTCGCCGGCCTTGACGCTGCCGAGCCCGACCTCGCCCAGCAAGGTCACGCCGGCCGCGGCCATGTCGGCAAAATCCTGCTCGGTCATGCCCTGTTCGATCACCGGCGCACCGGCATGCAGCTTGACGCCGCCCGGCCGAAAATTGCTGAACGCCCGCTGCGCCGTGATCGCCAGCGCCTTCACGCCCACCACGTCGCGCGGCCGGCCCGGCAGATGCACCTCGCCGGCCGAGACCATCGTGGTGACGCCACCATGGAGAAAAGAGTCGATCCAGTTGAGCTGGCTCTGCCGCGGCGTCCAGTCGCCGAACACCGGATGCACATGGCTGTCGATCAGGCCGGGCGCGAGCGCGCAGCCGTGCGCGTCGATGCGCACGCGCGCATCGCCGGTGTCGCAGTCGGCACGCCTGCCGACGGCCGCGATCTTCCCGTTCTCCGCAATGACGGTGTCGGCGTCGAGGACCGGCGCCTCCAGCGCGCCGGACAGCAGCAGGCCGATATTGCTGATGACCAGCTTGCCGGTCTGCTTGTCCGAGCCTGCGGCAATGGCCATGATCCCCTCCCGCGTGCGACGCGCCGCTATTCCAGCGGCGAGCGTGTCGCGGCGATGCTGTCACGCTCCGCCATGCTTTGCCACCATCTTTCCAGCATCCCGTGGCGCGCCAGCAGGCGCGATCCCTCTTCGGCCATGCGGAAATAGGCGAACATCGGCGCGGCGTGCAGGTCGGCGAGCGTCAGCGTGCCACCGGCGAGCCACGGGCCGCCGCCCATCAGGTCCCGCAGCGCGCACAGGCAGGTTTCCGCCTTCGGCAGGGCCGCCGCGATGCGCGCTTCGTCGGGCATGCGCCCGTTCGCCGGCGCGCGGACGCGCTCCACAAAAATGTCCCAGACCAGCGTGCGATAGGCGTAGCTGTCCAGCACGCTGATCGCCTGGTTCATGCGGGCACGCGCGCGCGGCTCGTGCGGTTGCAGACGCGGGCCGGGGAACGCCTCGTCGATGTAGCGGGTGATGGCGCCGGATTCGTAGAGGCGGAACCCGTCATGCTCGAACGCGGGAATCCGCCCGAACGGATGCCGCTGCCGATACGCGGCGGGCGGGCCGTCGGGGGCGAACACATCGACCTCGATCAGTTGGTATGCGACGCGCTTCTCCGCCAGGACAAGCCGGGCCGCGCGGACATAGACGCTGTAGGCCGCACCGAACAGCAGCGGATCGGCCACCGCGCCGCCCTACTCCGCCGCCACCGCCGGCCGCGCGTGCAACAGGCGCAGCGCGCGGTCGATCCATTGCGCGGTCAGCTTCTCCTGCACGCCGTTCTGGCGCAGGCGTTCGCCGAGCGCCGGAAAATCGACCCGATCCAGCGCCTGATCCTGGTTGAAGCAGGAGAACACGACGCTGCGTGCGCCCGTCGCCGGGTCGATCTGCGGTTGCAGGCACTGCGCGCACACTTCCTTCATCATGCACTGCATCGGCGAGTTGATCGAGCCGATCGCGGTGTGGTCGCGGCTGCAGATACGGCGCCAGCACGCCATGCCGCGCCGCGCCGACCGCCGCCATCATGCGGTCGGAGCCGATCGCGATCATGTGCCGCACGTCGCCGAGCGGGATCGCCGGTGCGCCCAGCCGGCCCGCGCCATAGGCCGCCATCGCCTGCACGATGTTGCCGACGAAGGCCCTGTCCTGCGGAACGATGCGGCACGAAGCCCGGCGCCTCGTCGCAGCACCAGACGATCGCGTCGGCGGCGCGCTCGATTTCCTCCACTTTGTAGCGGTCCCGGATCGCCTTGTAGCCGGCGAAATACAGCACGCGCGAACCGGCCGCGCGCAGCGCCGCGCCGATGCTGAACAGCACCGCGTTGCCCAGTCCGCCGCCGATCAGCGCCACGGTGCTGTTCGCATGAATTTCCGTCGGCGTGCCGGTCGGCCCCATCAGCACCACCGGCTCGCCCGGCTTGAGCATCGCGCAGAGATCGGAACTGCCGCCCATCTCCAGCGCGATGATCGAAACCAGGCCACGCGCCGGATCGGTCCAGGCGCCGGTCATCGCCAGCCCCTCCATCGCCAGCAGCGTCGTGCTGGCGCCCGCCTCGGTCACGCGCGGCGCGTGCATCTCGTAGTTCTGCAGCCTGAAGAACTGGCCGGGGCGGAACGCGCGGGCCTGCGCCGGCGCGCGCACCACCACTTCCACGATCGTCGGCGTCAGCCGCCGCACCGCATGCACCGCCGGCGCCAGCTCGTCGCGGCAACGCGCGATCAGCGCCGCGCCCGTCACGTCGGAGCGCGGCACCTGCGCCAGCACGTGGCTGACGATCGGATAGCCGCGGCGGGCACTGCCCATCGCCTTCACCACGTTGCCGAAAAAGCTCGGGTGCAGGTCGCCGAAAAAGCTGATGAAGCGGCCTTCGTCGGTGCGGTGCATCAGCACGTCGGCATGCACCGGCTTGCTCAATCCGCGCACCGGCGTCACCGGCGCGCCCGATGCGTCAACCGACTGGAAGTATTTGCCGTCCAGCCGGATGCGCCCGTCCTCGCGCGCCAGCACCGTGTTCGGCTGCGTGCCGGCGGCGACCAGGATCGCGCGCGCGGGCAGCACGGCCTCGCTGCCGTCGGCACGCGAACAGCGCAGCGCAGCGGCATGACCGAAGCCATCGACCTCGACCGCGAGCGGCGCCAGCCCTTCGGCGAAGCGCACGCCCTCCTCCATCGCTTTCGCGACTTCCTCGTGGTTCAGCGTGTAGCTCGGTGCGTCCGTGAGCTTTCGTCGGTAGGCGATGGTGGCACCGCCCCACGACTCCAGCAATTGCGCCAGCCGCGGCGCCCGCCGTTCCTCGCGCCGCCGCGCGCGCGTTCGGCACGGACCGCGGCGGCGTGAGCGAGAAACTCCGTCGGCGATCTCGGCTTCTTCCTCGGTCCAGCGCGCGCGCACAGCGGCCTCGCCGTGCTCGGCGAGCAGCGTGCGATAGCGCAGCGCGAATTTTTCAACCTGCCGCACGTAATAGGCGAGGCTTTCGGTCGCGGTGTCGATCGCGGTCAGTCCGCCGCCGATCACCACCACCGGCAGGCGCAGCTGCAAATTGGCGATCGACGACATTTTCGCCGCACCCGTCAGCTGCAGCGCCATCAGGAAATCGCTCGCCTGCCGCACGCCGCGCGCCAGCCCGTTGGGCATGTCGATCACGGTCGGCCGGCCCGCGCCCATGCACAGCGCGATGTGGTCGAAGCCCATCGCCCAGGCGTCGTCCATCGACAGCGTCGCCCCGCCGCCGAAGCGCACGCCGCCGAACACGGCGAACTGCGCGCGCCGTTCCAGCAGCAGCCGCACGAGCTTGAGATAGTTCTTGTTCCAGCGCACGGTGATGCCGTATTCGGCGACGCCGCCGAACCCGGCCATCACGCGGTCGTCGAGATTCTCGAACAACGTCGCCGTGTCGCGCACCGGCTGCGCCGGGTCGAAGCCCAGCGGCTCGATCTTCAGCCCGTCGATCGCCACCACCGTGTGCCCGTCATTCATCAGGTGATGCGCCAGCGTGAACCCCGCCGGGCCGAGGCCGACGACCAGCACTTTCCGCCCGCTGTCGGGACGCGGCAGCGGGCGCCGCACGTCGAGCGGGTTCCACCGCGTCAGCAGCGCGTAGATCTCGAAACCCCACGGCAGCGACAGGACATCCTTGAGGATCGCCGTCTCGGCCTGCGGGATATCGACCGGCTCCTGCTTCTGGAAGATGCACGCCTTCATGCAGTCGTTGCAGATGCGATGGCCGGTCGCCGCCATCATCGGGTTGTCCACCGCGATGGTCGCGAACGCGCCGAGCACGCAGCCCTGCGCGCGCAGCGCGTGCATCTCGCTGATTTTTTCTTCCAGCGGGCAGCCGGCGAGCAGCACGCCGAACGCGCTCTTCTGGAACCCGCCGGTCTTGCGGTCCTTCAGGCCCTTGCTGCAGGAATCCTTGCCCTGCGTGTGGCACAGGATGCAGTAGTTCATCTGGTCCAGCGCCTGCTGCGCGGTCATGCCCGCGTCGGTCAGCGCGAACCCGTCGCGTGCGCGCCAGTCGTGCTCCGGCAGGCGCAGCATGGTCACGCCGTCGCGCTCGACGGTCGCGAACGCCACCAGATGCTGCGGGTCGATCTTTTGCGGCACCCGGAACAGCGTGCCCCCGCGATGCTGCGCACGCCCCGCGTCGGTCAGCGCCGCCCAGGCGGCGTAGCGCAGCGCCGTGTCGAGCCTCCGCGTCCCGCCGGTCGCACTCCCACGCGGTGACGTGCGTGGCGAACGCGCGCTCGGTCAGTGCCTCGCCCATCGCCGCCGCCAGCGCCGCGCCCAGCGCCGCACCGTCGAAGCCCGACGGGTCGGGGTATTTCTTCACCGCCTGGCGCTGCACGAACAGCCGCTTGCAGGCATGGATCGGATCGAGAAACCGCGTCTCCGCCGCGATCGCCGCAACCTCCTCGGCGATGCCGAACAGCGCGGCCACGAAATTCTCCAGGTGCGGGCCGAGCGCCACCAGCAGTTCACCTTCGGCCTTCGCCTCCAGCGCGTCCGGCGCCGCGCGCGCGGCCAGCAGCCGGCCGCACAGCGCCGCGTCCTCGGCGTGGAGCGCCGCCAGGAACCGCTTGTCCAACCGGACCAGCCCGTCGCGATCCGCCAGTCCGGCGAACAGCACGTCCGCCCCCGGCGTCACTGCGTCCATCACCCCGTCTCCGTCCACGCGCGTCAGCCGAGCTTGCGCAACAACGCAAGCAGTTGGCGCTGCTCCTCCCCGTCGAGGGGCCGCAGCGTCGCCTCCGTGATGCGCCGCGCCGATGCCACGGCGCGCACCGCCAGCGCCACCCCCGCGGCCGTCGGCGTCAGCACCGCGGTGCGACGGTCCATCGGGTCGGGGGCGCGGCACACCAGCCCGCGCGCGATCAGCCGGCGCACGACGCCCTGGATGGTCGCCGGGTCCATCGCCGCCAGCCGGCCGAGCTGGTTCTGCGTCACCCGCCCCAGCTCCACCGTCTTGATCAGCGCGGTGAACTGCATCGGCGTCAGCTCGGCCTCGTCCATCCCCTCCTGGAACAGCGCCGCATGGCGCTGATGCGCGCGCCGCAGCAGGAAGCCGACCTGATCCTCCACGACATAGCCGTCAAACGCCGGCTCCATCGCCGGCCCGGCTGCCGCCGCGCGCCATGCCAGACCCGTATCCGCCAAAAAACCCTCCGCGCCGGAGGTTCATTTGTATGCATACGAACGGTGCGGTTCAAGGGCGCGTCAGCCTTGCGTCGCGCGCTCGGGCGCCGGGTCGCGCGGTGCGTCCGGTGGCCGCGCCGCCTCACGTTCCGCGTCCGGCGCGGCTGCCGGCGGCGCCTCGCGGAGCAGCCCCTGGGCCAGGGCGATCCGACGAAAAATGTTCGATGCCATGACCTTCTCCCATGCTCCTGATACGGGAGACGAGCACGGAAAAATGACCGAAGCGTGGCCGCGGGTCAGACGCCGAGGTGGCGGTGCAGCGCCTCCGGCCGCGCCCGCACGCCGGCGGCGGTCAGTTCTTCGACGATGTGGCCGTTGTTGATGACATAGACGCGGTCGGCCAGCGTCATCGCCGCCTGGATGTTCTGCTCCACCACCACGATGGTCTGCCCGGCCTCGGCGAGCGCGCGGCAGACGCCGAGCAGGTCGCGCACGATGATCGGCGCCAGCCCCTCGAACGGCTCGTCGAGCAGCACGATTTTCGGGTCGCGCACCAGCGCGCGCGCGATCGCCAGCATCTGCTGCTCGCCGCCGGAGAGGTCGGTGCCGCGGCTGCGTCGCCGCTCCTGCAGGCGCGGGAACATGGCGTAGATGCGCTCCAGCGGCCAGCGCGACTTCGCCGTCAGTCCGGCCAGAACAAGATTCTCCTCGACGCTGAGGCTGCCGAAGATGCGCCGCTCCTCCGGCACCAGCTGCATGCCGAGCGAAGCGATGGCGTAGGACGGCAGGCTCTGCGTCGGCCTGCCGTTGAACACGATGCGGCCGGAGCGCGGGCGGATCGCGCCGATCAGGCTTTTCAGCGTCGTGCTCTTGCCCGCGCCGTTGCGCCCGAGCAGTGCCACGACCTCGCTCTCTGCGACCGTCAGCGACACGTCGAACAGGATGTGGCTGTCGCCGTAAAAACTGTTGATGCGCTCGACCTCCAGCAGCGCGGTCATGCCGCCGCCACGCCGCCGAGATAGGCGTCCTGGACAAAACTGTTGCGCTGGATTTCCTCCGGCGTGCCCTCGGCGAGCGTGCGGCCTTCGTGCAGCACGGTGATGCGCTCGGCGAGTTCAAAGACGGCGTCCATGTCGTGCTCGACCACCACCAGCGTGCGGCCGCGGCGGAGGTTCTTCAGCAGCTGCACGGTTTCGACGCGCTCGTGCGGGCTCATGCCGGCCAGCGGCTCGTCGAGCAGCAGCAGCGACGGCGAGGCGGCGAGCGCCAGCGCGATCTCCAGCCGCCGCTTCTCGCCATAGGCCAGCGCCGCCACCGGCACGCCGGCCCGCGCGGCCAGGCCGACCAGCGCAAGAGTCTGTTCCACCTGCGTCTGCAGCCCCGGCACGCTGCGCATTGCGCGCAGCAGGTCGAGGCGGAACAGGCCGCGCCGCTCGGCCAGCGCCGCCACCATCACGTTCTGCCACACGGTCTGGCGGGAAAACAGCTGGTTGACCTGGTAGCTCTTGGTCAGCCCGAGCTGGCAGACGCGCGCCACGTCCAGCCCGGTGATGTCGCGGCCGTGGAACAGGATGCGGCCGGCGGTGGGCGGCACCTCGCAGGTCAGCATCTTGAAGAACGTGGTCTTGCCGGCGCCGTTCGGGCCGATCACGGCGCGCAGCTCGCCTTCGCTGACCGAGAAGTCGATGTCGCGGTTGGCGGCCAGCCCGCCATAGGTTTTTGTCAGCCCGCGTGCCTCGAGCACCGGCCCGGTGTATTGTTCGGCATGGCGGCGGCGGGCGATGCTGGCGAGTGCCGGCGCGCCGGTGGCGATGCCGACGGCCTCGGCCTGCAGTTCGGCATGCGGGCGCGCCCGCAGCCAGCCGAGCAGATCGACCAGCCCGCCGATCAGCCCGCGGCGCAGAAACACCACCAGCAGCACGAACACGAGGCCGAGCGCCAGCTTCCACGCGGCACCCAGGCCCATGCCGGATTGCAGGAAGTCGCGCAGATAGAGCCACACCGCCGCCCCCAGCAGCGGCCCGAACAGCGTGGCGCTGCCGCCGATCACGGTCTGCATGACCAGCTGGCCGGAGGTGTCGAAGGTGAAGGCGTCGGGCGGCATGAAGCCCTGCAGCACGCCGAGCAGCCCGCCGGCGAACCCGCCATAGGCGGCGCCGACCACGAAGGCGGTCAGCTTGTAGCGGCCGATCGCGTGGCCGACGGCGCGGGCGCGCACCGGGTTGTCGCGGATCGCCGTCAGGATTGCGCCGACCGGGGAGCGCACGATGCGCAGCGCCACGACGATGCCGATGAAATAGCAGCCCGCGACGAACCAGTACATCGACCAGCCGGTGCCGACCGCCCAGGTCAGGCCGAACAGATGGAACGTCGGCGTCGGCACGCCGGGCAGCCCGTTCTCGCCGCCGGTCCAGGCGGAGAGCGGCGAGTTCTCGACGAAGAAGAAGGTTTCGGCGATCGCGACCGTGATCATGGCGAAGTAGATGCCGGTGCGCCGCAGCGCGATCACGCCGACCACGATGCCCGCCAGCGCCGCGCCGATCGTGCCGATCACGAGCGCCAGCGGCACGTCGGTCAGGATGTTGTTGGTCAGCAGATAGGCCGCGACGAAGCCGCCGGTGCCGTAGAACGCCGACTGGCCGAACGACAGCAGCCCGGTGTAGCCGAACAATATGTCGAAGCCGATGCCGAACAGGCCCCACACCATGACCTGGCTCATCGTGTCGGGCGCGAAGCCGAGACGCGGCAGCACGAACGGTATCGCGATCAGGCCGAGCGCGGTCAGCGCCTCGACCAACCAAGGAACCCGCCGGAGCATCAGCGCGTCCCGCTCACGCGCCGCGCCCCTTCAGGCCGAGCAGGCCCTGCGGGCGCAGCAGCAGCACGAGCGTCATCACCACGAACAGCATGACCTCCGAATAGGCCGGATCGACCATCGAGGTGAGGCTGAGGATTTCGCCGGCGATCAGCCCGCCGAGGATGGCGCCGGGAAACGAGCCGACGCCGCCGATGACGACGACCACGAAAGTCTGCACCAGGATCGAATCGCCGAGATCGGGTGTCAGCGACACCACCGGCGCGTTGACGATCCCGGCGAATCCCGCCGCCATCGCGCCGACGCCGAACACCAGCATGAACACGCGATAGACGTTGATGCCGAGCATCCCGACCATGCCGGAATCCTCGATCCCGGCCCGCACGATCATGCCGAGCCGCGTGCGGTACAGCACGACGTAGAGGGCCGCGAGGGCCACCGCCGCGATCGCCAGCACGACGATGCGGTAGGTCGGGTAGATCATGAACCCCATCGATGTCACGCCCGTCGCCCAGGACGGCGGCGGCACGGTCTTGCTCAGGCTGCCGAACGCGAGGCGCACCAGTTCGACGATGACGATGCCGATCCCGAACGTGACCAGGATCTGGTCCTCCGGCGGGCGGTCGTAGAACCGGCGGATCACCACGAGCTCGAGCAGCGCGCCGACCACGACCAGGAACACCGCGCCGCCGATCACCGCGAGCACGTACGATCCGGTCGCCTGGAACGTCGACGAACCCGGCATAGCCGCCGAGCATGAACATCGCGCCGTGCGCCAGATTGAGCACGCCGAGCGTGCCGTAGATGATGGTCAGCCCGCAACTGATCAGCGCCAGCAGCGCGCCCGAGGCCAGCCCGTTGAACAGTTGCGAGACGAGGTTCGGCCAGGTGATCATGCGCGCCGGCGGACCGCGCACGCAGCGCGCCGGGAGGCGCGGGGCACAGTGTCGGTCATGTCCCGCTCTCCCGCCGCGACGGCAGGCGGCTCAGGTATAGGCGCCGAGCTTGCAGCCGAACGCGTCCGGCGCCTGCATCAGCCCCTCGCCCGGCACGATCTCGACCACGTCCCAGTAGTCGTCCGGCGACTTCATGTCCGCCTTGGCTCTTGCCGCGGACGATGACGACCGGGTGGACCATCTGGTGGTCGGCGGCGCGGATCCACTCCTCGCCGACCATGCCCTGGATGTGCTGCCCGGCCTCGAACGCCTTGATGACGGCGGGCGGATAGAACGTGCCGGCGCGCTCCACCGCGTCGGCCCACATGGCGAACGACATGTAGGCGTTCTCGGCACCCCATTCCGGCTTGTAACCGTATTTCTTGCTCGAACGACTGCGACGAACATCTTCGCCAGCGGGAACTTGTCCTCCAGCGTCCACCAGAAATCGGTGGCGGCGTACACGCCCGCCGTCAGCTCCGGCGCCGACCTCCTTGGCGAGGAACGGTATCTGGTAGGGGATCACCAGCTTCTGCTTGGCCAGGATGCCGAACTGCTTCGCCTGCTGCGTGGAGAGCACGGCGTCGTGCCCCCAGTTGATGTTCAGCAGCACGTCGGCGCCCGGAATTGGCGACGTTGAGCAGATAGGAGCTGTAGTCCGGCGCGCCGAGCGGCGCCACCTGGTTGGTCACCGTCGTCCAGCCGGCCTGCTTGAGGTAGTCCTCCATCGAGTGCTGCACGGTGTGGCCGTAGGTGTAGTCCGGCGTCAGATAGGCGACCTTCTGGTTCTTGCCGCAATCGCCTTGACCAGCACCGGCGCCGAGCGCCGCCGCCGCGGTCTGGCCGTAGAAGCATTGGCGGAAGCCGTAGCGGACGCAGTCCTTGCCGGTGGTGTCGTTGGAGCCGGAGATGCCGGTCACGTACAGCACCTTCTCGCGCTGCGCGAACTTGTTCAGCGCCACCGCGACCGCGCTGGAGGTCGCGCCGGTCATCAGCACCGCCTTGTTCTCGCTGATGAAGCGCGATTGCGCCTGCACCGCGGTGTTCGGCTTGGCTTCCGAATCGGCGACGCCGTAGGCGACCTTCTTGCCCAGCACGCCCTTCTTTATGTTGGGCGAGATCGCATGCATCAGCGGGTCGCCGCTGTTGATGTGCTCGACCGCGAGCATGAAGCCCTTCAGCTCGTCCTCGCCCTGCACCGGCGTAGGTGCCGGTGCGCGGAACGGTGATGCCGATGAACACCGAATTGCCCGCCGAGCCGGCCGGCCAGGTGCCGATCGGCGGCTGATCGGCGGCCCGTGCGGTCCGCACCAGCCCTGCGGGAACCGCTGCCGCGGCCAGCAGGCCGGCGCCCGCCTTCAGCACCCCGCGCCGCTTCGGCGCGCCCATGTCGTGGAACTCCATTGCCATCCTCCCAGCTTCGCGGACGGTCTCCGTCGCGATTGTTTCCGATCGATCAACCGACTCGTCTTATCGCAACGCTACGCTCCGCCGGCAAGGCGTTCAAGGCGCCGCGACCCTCGCCATCCGCCCCCCTTCGGGGCATGCTCGCCCGGTCCTGCGTCAGGAGCGTCGCCATGACCTACGCTGCCGCCTATGCCGCCTGGCAGGCCGACCCGGAACGTTGGTGGGCCGAGGCCGCCGAGGGCATCGCATGGGACCGGCGCTGGGACCGCGTGTTCGACCCGGCGCTGGGCACGTTCGGCCAGTGGTTCGCCGGCGCGCGGCTGAACATCTGCGCCAACGCGCTCGACCGGCACGTGGACGCCGGGCGCGGCGGGCAGACGGCGCTGATCTGGGACAGCCCGATGGCCGGCCGCATCGCGCGGTTCAGCTACCGCACCCTGCGCGACCGGACTTCGCGGGTGGCCGGCGCCCTGGCCGCGCGCGGCGTGCGCGCCGGCGACCGCGTGGTGATCTACATGCCGATGGTGCCGGAGGCGGCGATCGCCATGCTCGCCTGCGCGCGGCTGGGGGCGGTGCATTCGGTGGTGTTCGGCGGCTTCGCCGCGGCCGAGCTTGCCAAGCGCATCGAGGACGCCACGCCGCGCGCCATCGTCTCCGCCTCTTGCGGGCTGGAGCCGGGGCGCGTCGTTGCCTACAAGCCGATGCTGGACGCGGCGATCGGGATGTCGGCGCACAAGCCGGAATTCTGCCTGATCCTGCAGCGCCCGCAGGCACGCGCCGAACTGACGCCCGGCCGCGACCATGACTTCGATGAGGCCGAGGCGGCGGCCGCGCCGCACGACCCGGTGCCGATCGCGGCGACCGATCCGCTCTACGTGCTCTACACCAGCGGCACCACCGGCAAGCCGAAAGGCATCGTGCGCGACGCCGGCGGCTATGCCGTGGCGCTGCTCACCTCGATGCGCCTGATCTACGGCATCGGCGACGGCGACGTGTTCTGGACCGCCTCCGACGTGGGCTGGGTGGTCGGGCACAGCTACATCGTCTATGCGCCGCTGCTCGCCGGCTGCACGTCGGTTCTTTACGAGGGCAAGCCGGTCGGGACACCGGATGCCGGGGCATTCTGGCGCGTCTGCGCCGAGCATCGCGTCAAAGTGCTGTTCACCGCGCCGACCGCGCTGCGCGCCATCAAGCAGCAGGACCCGGAGGCGGCGATGCTCGCGCGCCACGATCTGGGAGGCTTCGAGGCGCTGTTCCTCGCCGGCGAACGCTGCGACCCGCCGACCGCGATCTGGGCGGCGGAAAAACTGCGCCGGCCGGTGGTGGACCATTGGTGGCAGACCGAGACCGGCTGGCCGATCACCGCCGGCTTCCGCGGCCTCGGCCTGTTCCCGTTCAAGCCCGGCACCGGCGGGCGGCCCGCGCCCGGCTACGATCTGCAGGTGCTGGACGATCGCGGCGCCGTGCTGCCGCGCGGGGCGAGCGGCAACCTCGCGCTGCGCCTGCCGCTGCCGCCCGGCTGCGCGCCGACGCTGTGGAACGACGCCGACGGGTTCCGCAGCGCCTACCTCGCCGACTTCCCCGGCTGGTATCGCACCGGCGACGCCGGCGAGATCGACGCCGACGGCGACGTCTCGGTGATGGGCCGCACCGACGACATCATCAACGTCGCCGGCCATCGCCTCTCCACCGGCGCGATGGAGGAGGTGCTGGCGAGCCACCCGGACGTGGCCGAATGCGCCGTGGTCGGCGCGGCCGACCCGCTGAAGGGTCAGGCGCCGCTCGGGCTGGTGGTGCTGAAGGCGGGGGCGCAGCGCGACCCGGCCGAGGTCGAGCGCGAGCTGGTGGCGCTGGTGCGCGAGCGGATCGGGCCGGTCGCCGCGTTCAAGACCGCGCATGTGGTGCCGCGGCTGCCCAAGACGCGGTCGGGGAAAATCCTGCGCGCCAGCCTGCGGCGGCTGGCCGACGGCGAGGACCCGCGCCCGCCGCCGACCATCGACGACCCGGCGGCGCTCGACGAGGTGGCCCGCGTCATGGGGCGGACGGCGGCGCCGGGCTGAGCGCCTCCAGCCGCAGGGGCAGCACCTCGCCCAGCCAGGCCGCATGGGCGGTGTGGTCGGCGAGGTCGTCGCCGGTCTCGGCATGCAGCAGCACGGTCAGGCCGCCGCGATGCAGCAGCAGGAACGGGAACAGCTCTTGCAGCAGGTCGGCGGCGAACGCCACCTGGTACATGGCGCGCGGGTGCGGGCCGACCGGCACGTCGCGCCAGCGGCCGAGCCGCGCGGCCGGGAACTGGTCCGCGATCCGCGCCCGCAGCGCCTCGGCCGCCGCCCGGCTGGCGGCGTCGTAGTAAATATGCGCGTGATAGCCCGTCACCGCTTCGGTCATCGCCGCCTCCCGCTGGTCGGAGCGCATGATATGGTGCGCCGGCGCGCCCTGCGCCCGGAGGCTTCATGTCGGTCCCTCGCCGCATCCTGCTCGCCGCCCTGCTGCTGGCCCCTTCGGTGTCCCGCGCCGGCGCGGCCGAGCCGTCCCTGCGCATCCGCGGCACGATCACCAAAGTGGTCGGCAGCTACATCTTCATCGCCACGCGCCAGGGCCGCACCGTCACCGTCGCGGTGCCGGCGGATGTGCCGATCTCGGTCGTCGTGCCGGCGCGCCTCGCCGACATCGCGCCGGGCAGCTATATCGGCACGGCCGCCGTGAAGCAGCCGGACGGCACGCTGCGGGCGCTGGAGGTGCATGTGTTCCCCGATGACCTGCGCGGCCTGGGACAGGGGCACCACCCATGGGACCTGCAGCCGGGCAGCACCATGACCAACGGCATCGTCGGCACGGTCGCGGGCAGTGCGGGGCGGCGGCTCACGGTGCAGTACCGCGGCGGCGAGCAGACCGTGACGGTGCCGCCCGACGTGCCGATCGTCGCCTATCGGGACGGCGGCCCGGACAAGCTGGTGGCGGGCGCGCACGTCGTCGTCGCCGCCGCGCCGTCCACCGATGCCATGCTGCGCGCCAGCCGCATCGTCGTCGGCGCGGACGGCATGGTGCCGCCGATGTAGCCCTTGGAACAGGAAGGAATCCGCCATGCTGATCGCTCGTCGTGTGCTGCTCGCTGCCCTGCCCGCAACGCTGTCCGTCGTGCCGCGCGCGATGGCGCAGGGCGCACCCCCGCAACGGCTTCGCGGCACCATCGCTGCGGTCGCAGGCGACACGCTGACGGTCGGCGGGACCGGCGGCAAGGACACGGCGGTGACGCTGGACGCGGCCACCCGCATCACCCTGATCGCGCCGGCGCGGATCGAGGACATCAAGCCCGGCAGCTTCATCGGCACGGCGGCGCTGCCGCAGAAGGACGGCACGCTGATGGCGATGGAGATCCAGGTGTTCCCCGAGAGCATGCGCGGCGTCGGCGAGGGCCACCGGCCGTGGGACCTGCGGCCGGGCAGCACGATGACCAACGGCACCGTCGGCACGGTGACGGGCACCTCGGGACGGCGGCTGACGATGACCTACAAGGGCGGCGAGCAGACCGTGACGGTGCCGGCGGAAGCGCCGGTGATCACCTACGAGCCGGGCAGCCGTGCGGCGCTGGTGCAAGGCGCGCACGTCATCGTCGCCGTCCGCCCGGCGGCGGACGGCACGCTGCACGCGATCTATGATCGGCGTGGGCAAGGACGGGCTGACGCCGCCGATGTGAGCCGGCGCGACCGCATGACCCGCGCCGATGCGATCGCCGCGGTGATCGCCGACATGCTGGACGTGCGCCGCGCCTTCGCCGCTTCCGGGCTGCTCGATGCGCCGCCGACCGCTGCCGCCGCGGCATTGGTGGGCGGCGCCGACCGGGCCGAACGGTTACGGCGCGACCTGCTGCTCGCCGACGCTTTTCTGCGCAACCGGGTGGCGCGCGAGGCGGGCGGGCTGCGCCATGTCGTGGTGTTCGGCGGCACAAAAGTCGGAAAAAGTTCGGTGGTGAACATCCTCGCACAAGCGCCGCTCGCCGCGGTCAGCCCGGAGGGCGGCTATACCCGCCTTCCCTGGGCGTTCGCCGCCGTCGCCGATCCGCTCGCCGGATGTTCGTTCGCATTCCGCGATTTCCCGCCCGAGCCGTACCGCGTCGTGCCGCGCGACACCGCGGCGATCCCGCGCGACGTGGTGCTGTGGGACACGCCCGACTGCGACTCGGTCGGCGCCGAACGCTACCTCGCGGGACTGGTCGAGGCCGTCTCGCTGGCCGATCTGCTTGTCTATGTCACAAGCATCGAAAAATACGCGGTGGCGTCGCTGGTCGATTGGCTGTTCGAGCTGCATGCGGCGGGGCTGAACATTCTGGAATGTCTCAACAAGACGAAGCGGCGCGACCGCGCGCAGGTGCTGCGCCGGCAGCACGACGACATTTTTCCGAGAATGGCGCGCGAGCGCGGCACCACGGCGCCAGAGCTGCCAGTCGTGGCGCTCGGTTTTTTGAGCGAGGGCGAGGAGGCCGACCTTTGGAATTCTGCGCTGCACCCGGAAGCGGATGCGCTGCGTGAGGCCGTGCTGCACCTTGTCGCCAGGTCCGATGTTGCGGTGGCGCAGCGGGCGGCGGCGGCGGATGCGGCGCAGCGGATCTGGCGCGTGCTGGCGGTGGCGCGCGATCTGCACGAGGCAAGCGCGGCGTGGCAGCAGGCGACGCAGGACGCGCTCGCCGGCTTCGTGCGCCGTTATGCAGAAAAATATCTCGCGTCCGGCGAGGTGATCGAGCCGTTCCTGCGGCTCAATGTCGAGATCATGGCGCTGCTCGACTACGACAACAAGGAGCTGAACGCGGCGCTGCAATTCGTGCGGCGCTGGACCACGCTGCCGACGCGCATCGTCGTGCATGTCGGACGGCAGATCTACAGCGCCCTCGCCAACCGCGACGGCGCCGCGGCCGATGCGGAATTGTCGCCGCAGGCGCAGGCGTTCACCAACGCGCACGCCGACCTGCTGAACGCGCTCGGCCGGGTGATCGACACCGCGCGCAAGCCGCCCGGCCATCATGCGTTCTGGGACCAGCTCGACGCCGCGTGGCAGGAAGCGCTGCCCGCCCTGCACGCCGCCTTCGCCGACCACATCGCCGAGCAATTACGCAGCACACATTCGGAAATCCATGCGGCGGCCGAAAGCATCGTCGCTGAACTGCGCAAGCGGCCGGCGCTGCTGAACGCGCTGAAGGGCGTGCGCCTCGCCACCCAGGCGGGCGCGGTCGTGGCCGGGTTTCTGCTGCCGCACGGCGGCGGCCTGGTGCATGACGCGCTGGAGGAACTGGTCGTGACGCCGCTGCTGCTCGGCGCCACCGAAAAATCCGCCGATTGGCTGGTCGGCGCGTTCGTCGAGGCGCGGCGGCGGGAACTGGTGGCGCGGCTGAAGCAGGACGCGGCGGCGCTGGCCGAATCGCTCTATCGCGCGCCGTTGCAGGCATTGGCCGGCGCGACCATGATCGACCTCGACAGCGACGTCATCGACCGCCTGCCGCGCCGCCTGCGCGAGCTGCAAGCGGCGCTGGCGGAGAGCGCCGCATGAGCGACGGCGCGACCGCGCTGCTGCGCCGCATCGAGGCGTTCGCCCGCGATGCGCGCGCACGCGACCTGCTGCCCGACGAAACCTTGCAGCCGCTCGACGCCGCCTTGCATGCAGCGCGCACGCGCGGCATCGACCGTCCGATCGACCGGCTGCTCGTCGTCATGCTGTGCGGCCCGACCGCGGTGGGAAAGTCGAGTCTGCTGAATGCGCTTGCCGGCAGCGAGATTGCGCCGGTCGGCCTGGGCGCCACCACCGATGAACCGCTGGTCTATCTGCACGAAGCCGAAGACGCCGCGCGCCTGTTCGCCTACGGCCAGACACTCGGCGAGATGGCGCGTGCCGAGGTCAACGTGGTGCGCCACGCCAGCGACGCACTGCGCGGAAAAATCGTGGTGGATACGCCGGACATCGACAGCGCCGTGCGCACGCACCGCGCCGCGACGGAAGCCGCGGTCGCCAACGCCGACATCGTGCTGTTCGTCACCTCGCCGGAAAAATACAAGGTCGAGGAGCCGCTGCGCTGGCTCGCCGCGCACCGGCGCCGGCACGGCGTCGCCTTCGTGCTGAACAAGTGGGACGCCGCCGGCATGGGGCTGCAATTCGCGCAGCGCCAGCGCGTCGCGGACGATTTTCGCGCGCTGGTCGAGGCGCTCGGGTTCGCCGACCCGTACCTGTTCTTCGTCTCCGTGCGCGACGCCGCGGAGTCCGACGGCGGACGGGGGTTCGCAGCGTTGCAGGCGTGGCTTGAGGAACAGCTCGACGCCGCCACCGCCGTCGCGGTCGGCGCCCGCGCGCGACGTGGCGGCTGGGGCGAAGTGGCTGCTTCCCTCGACCGGGCCGTGGAGGAACTGGCCGGCACGCGCGAGGACATCGCCGCGGCCGAACGCGCGTGGCGCGATGCCGCCGCGGCGGCAAAGGAAGCGGTCCAGGCCGACGCCGCCCGGCTCGCGGTCACGCGGACGCCTGCGGCCTATCGCCCGCAATCGCCGGGCGTGTTCGGGCTGGCGCTGTCGCTGCTGTCGCGCCGGCGCGCGCCGGCGCCGGACGCATCGGCCAACGCCGGCCCGTTCGGGACCGCCTCGCTCGCGGTGATGCAGCTTGCCGCGAGCGAACTGGAACTGTTTTCCCGCACGCGGCGACTGCGCGCCGGCAGCGTGATGGCCGGCTGGACGGAGGAACTTGCCCGGCTGGCAAAGGACTTTGGCGAAATGCCGGCGCGGGCGGAGGCCGCTGTCGTCGCCGCCAATTTGCGCGCGCGCGTCCGCCGCTTCCTGGCGCGGCTCTGGGTCGGCGCCGTCGAAGTCGCGATCGCCGCCGTTCTCGCGCTGACGCTGTGGCGGCTGGCGAGCGATTTTGTCGCCGGCCGCTACGAGCCGTTTTCGCTGCTTGGCAGCGCGGCGGCGATCGCGGTGCTGGTGGCGCTGTTCGGGCAGGCGGGATTGCGGCTGCTGTTTCCCGCGCTGTCGTCGCGCGTCGCCGCCGCGGCACGACAGCGTGCGAGCCTGCGCCTCGATGCCGCCGCCGCGTCGCTGACCGGCGCCCTCAGCGCGCAGATCGAGGCGGCGCTGCGGCTGCGCGAAAACGGCGTCGCGCTGCTCGCCGACATCGACCGCGAAATCGCCGCGCTGACCGCGCGCGCCGCCGAGGATGGAACCGCCGCGCGCCTGTTCGCGGACGACGCTCCGAAGCGCGCCGTCGCGCGCTTCGACTGACCGCTACTCCGCCGCCGTCGCTGCGTGCGCGCGCTGCGCCGCCCCCGGATGCTTGTGGAACGCGCCGTCCTTCATGATCATCGCCAGCCGGCTGCGGTCCTGCATGATCCGCACGTCGCGCGTCGGGTCGCCATCGACCAGCAGCAGATCGGCGAGATAGCCTTCGCGCACCTCGCCCAGCTCCTCGCCCATCATCTGCCCGCCGAACTTGGTCGCGCACACCAGCGCCTCCGCCGGCGAGTAGCCGAACAGCGTGACGAAGTGTTCCAGGTCGCGCGCGTTGGTGCCCTGCGGCGTCCAGGCGAAGCCGTAGTCGCCGCCGATCACCACGCGCACGCCGCGCTTGCGCAGCGCGTGATAGGTGCTGCAGCTCATGTCGAGCACGCGCTGCATGCCCAGCCGCGCCACCACTTCCGGCGTGATGCCGAACTCCGCCGCCTCGTGCACGGTGTTCCAGATCAGGCCGATCGCCGGGCCGACGAACACGCGCCCCTTCGCCGCCTCCAGCATGTCGAGGCCTTCCTCGTCGGCCTGCTCGCAATGGTAGATGACATCGACGCCGCATGTCAGCGCGCGCTTCACCGACAGCCCGGCGCGGGCGTGGCAGTTCACCTTCTTTGCGAAGTCGTGCGCGGTCTCCACCGCCGCGCGCACCTCCGCCTCGCTCATCACCGTCATGGCGCCCTTCGCCGGATTGACGAAGTCGTCGCCGGAGATGTTGACTTTTATGTTGTCGGTGCCCTCGCGGATGCACAGCCGCGCCGCCTTGCGCACCTCGTCCGGCCCGTCGGCAATCAGGCCAAAACTGCTGCGCGTCTGGTGCAGCCGCGTCTCGTCGCCGAGGCCGCCGGTCACCGTGATCTCCGGCGAGGAGGCGCGCAGCCGCGGGCCTTTCGCGCGCCCCGCCTCGATCTCGTTGCGCGTCACGATGTCCAGCCGCATCTTTGCACTCGCGGCGCTGTACAGGCTGGTGAAGCCGTGGTCGAGCAGCAGCTCGGCATTGCGCATCGTCGCCAGCAGGTGCTCCTCCGGCGGGATGTCGCCGAGATCGGTGTTGACGCGCGCGCCGCAAAAACTCGGGTGCGCGTGGCCCTCGACCATGCCGGGCATCAGCGTCATGCCGTGCGCGTCGATCACCTCGCAGCCCGGTGCCTGCAACGCGGCCCCGGCGTCGGCGACGGTGCGGATGCGGTTGCCGCGCACGATCACCTCGCCGGGGCGCAGCGCCGCGCCGGTGCCGTCGAAAATCATGGTGTTGCGAATATGGACGTCGGCCATCGTCGCTTCCTCCAGTATTTTCCGGCAGCCTATGGACGGGGTCAGGCCGGCGTCAAGCGCGGGCGGCGCGCTCCGCCGGATAGAGCGCGCGGAACCGCGCCAACCGCGGCGCATAGACCGAGGCCATCGCGCGGTCGGGGACAAAAATCTCGCGCACCGGCGGAGCGACGCACACCGTCGCCTCGCTCCCGGCGCCGGACGCCAGCATCGCCAGCCGCGCCGCGCCGAGCGCCGCGCCGATCTCCGCACCCTCCGGCAAGGCCAGCGGCACGCCCAGCAGGTCGGCCAGCATCTGTCCCCACAGCGCGCTGCGGGCGCCGCCACCCACCAGCATGCAGCGGTCGAGCGGGGCGCCGGCCGCGCGCAGCACGTCGTAGCCGTCGGCGAGCGCGAAGCCCACGCCCTCCAGCACCGCATACACCACCGCCTCCGCGCCATGCTCGGCGCGCAGCCCGGCGAACAGCCCGCTCGCCTCGGGGTCGTTGTGCGGCGTGCGCTCGCCGGAGAGGTAGGGCAGGAATATCGGTGCCGTGCGCACCCGTCCCGGCTCGGCCGCCCAGGCGGCGACGCGGGCGAGCAGCGCGCCGAGGTCGCTCGCCCCGACCAGGTCCGCGACCCAGGACAGCGACGCGGCAGCGGAGAGAATGACCGACATGCCATGCCAGCGCCCCGGCACGGCATGGCAGAACGCGTGCAGCGTGCGCTCGGGTGCCGCGACGAAGCGGTCGGTGACCGCGAACACCACCCCGGAGGTGCCAAGCGACAGAAATCCCTCGCCCGGCCGCACTGCGCCGATGCCGACCGCGGAGGCCGCGTTGTCGCCGCCGCCCCCGGCGACCTCGACGCGCGCCACCCCCCACTCGGTCGCCAGCGCCGCCGACAGCGTGGCGGACACCTCCGAGCCTTCGACCAGGTCGGGCATGTGGCGGCGCGTGAGGCCGGTGGCGGCGAGCAGCGTGTCGTCCCAGGCGCGGGCGGCGACGTTCAGCCACAGCGTCCCCGCCGCGTCCGACATGTCCGAAACCCTCGCGCCGGTCAGCCGGAACCGCACATAGTCTTTCGGCAGCAGCACCGTCCGCGTCGCCGCGAACACGTCCGGCTCGTGGTGCCGCACCCACAGCAGTTTCGGCGCGGTGAAGCCCGGCATGGCGATGTTGCCGGCGCGCAGGGTGAGGTCGGGGACCAGACGGTGCAACTCGGCGCACTCCGCGCCGCTGCGGCCGTCGTTCCACAGAATCGCCGGGCGCAGCACCCGCCCCGCCGCGTCCAGCAGCGTGGCGCCGTGCATCTGGCCGGAAAGGCCGATCCCGGTCAGCGCCCGCCAGCCGTCCGGCGCCGCCGCCCGCACCTCGGCGACGGCGGCCAATGCGGCCTGCCACCAATGCTCGGGGTCCTGCTCCGACCACAGCTTATGCGGGCGCGACACGTCGAGCGGCGCGGTGCCGACCGCGAGGGTGCGCTGCGCTGCATCGACCAGCAGCGCCTTGACCGACGACGTGCCGATATCCAGCCCGAGAAACGTCACCGCCCGTTCCCTCCCGTGCCTGTTTCATCCCAGGTCGCGGGGGGTGATACGCTCAATCGCCGACGGCGCGAAGCTGCGGCTTGCCGGCCTCGATCAGCTCGGCATAGACCGCGAGGTAGTCCTCGGCCATGCGCCGCGCGGTCCATCTCCGCTCGAACACGCGGCGGACGTTGGCGCGGTCGAGTTCGCCCAGGCGGCGCGTGGCGGCGATCGCCGCGTCCACGTCATCGACGATGAAGCCGGTCACGCCGTCGTCCATCACCTCCGGCACCGAGCCGCGGCGGAACGCGATCACCGGGCAGCCGCACGCCATCGCCTCGATCATCACGAGACCGAACGGCTCCGGCCAGTCGATCGGGAACAGCAGCGCCTTCGCCCCGGACAGGAATTCCGGCTTCTGGGCATCATTGATCTCGCCGATGAACTCCACGTTGGCATCGGTCAGCAGCGGCGCCACCTCGCTTTCGTAATAGGCGCGGTCGGCGACATCGACCTTCGCCGCCACCTTCAGCTTCACGCCGGCGCCGCCGGCGATGCGGATGGCGCGCTCGATGCCCTTCTCCGGCGAGATGCGGCCGAGGAAGGCGAAATACGACGGCTCCGCCGGCACCGGGCGCAGCAGTTGCGCCGGGATGCCGTGATGCACGGTCGCGGTCCAGTTGAGGTCGGGGATCGGCCGGCGCTGAGCATCGCTGATCGAGACCAGCGGCACGGCGGGGAAGAAGCGATACACCGCGGCGAACTCCGGCAGGTCGAGCCGCCCGTGCAGCGTCGTCAGAAACGGCGTGTTCTGCCGCGAGAAGATGGCGTTCGGCCAGTAGTCGAGATGAAAATGCAGCACGTCGAACTCGTGGGCGCGGCGGCGGACGTGCTCGACCATGATGGCGTAGGTCGCCACCCAGTCGCGGATGTCGGGATCGAGCCGCAGCGCGCGCGGCCAGGGCGCGTCCAGCTTCGCCGAGGTGACGGAATCGCCGCTGGCGAACAGCGTCACGTCATGGCCCATCGCCACCAGCTCCTCGGTGAGCGAGGAGACGACGCGCTCGGTGCCGCCATAAAGCTTCGGCGGCACCGCCTCGAACAGCGGCGCGATCTGGGCGATACGCATACGACAGGACCTTCCGGTTGAGCTGACGGGGCGCCGTTCCCGCGAACGGCGCGCTCCGGCGACAGACTAGGCGGTGGATGATGGCGAAAACGCGGCGTGTGACATCGCGTTCCCGCGACTCAGTCGCCGACCGCGCGCAACGCCGGACGCGCCCGCGCGAGGCGGCGGTAGAGGGCGAGGTAATCGTCGGCCATGCGCCGCGCCGTCCAGCGTTCCTCGAACCGGCGGCGCACCGAGGCCCGGTCGATCCGATCCAGCTCCGCAATGGCGGCGACGGCGCCGGCCACGTCATCGACGATGAAGCCGGTGCGGCCGTGCTCCACCACTTCCGGCACCGAGCCGCGGCGGAACGCGATCACCGGGCAGCCGCAGGCCATCGCCTCGATCATCACCAGGCCGAACGGCTCCGGCCAGTCGATCGGGAACAGCAGGGCTTTTGCGCCGGACAGGAAAGCCGGCTTTTCGGCATCGTCGATCTCGCCGACATAATCCACCGCGTCGCCGTGCAGCAGCGGCGCCACCACCCGCGCATGGTAGGCCTCGTCCTCGGCGCCCACCTTCGCCGCGATGCGCAGCCGCATCCCCGCGGCGGCGGCGATGCGGATGGCGCTCTCGATGCCCTTCTCGGGCGAGATGCGGCCGAGGAATGCCAGATAGTCCTGCGGCGCCGGGCGCGGCGTCAGCAGATCCTCGGGCATGCCGTGATGCACCGTGCCGGCCCAGCCCAGATCGGGCGCGGGGGCGCGCTGCGCGTCGGAGACCGAGACCAGCTTCGCCTCGGGGAACAGGTCGTAGATGTCGCGCACCCAGTCGCGGTCCATCCGCCCGTGCAGCGTGGTCAGGAACGGCGTGGACTGGCGCGAGAACAGCGACAGCGGCCAGAAATCGATGTGGAAGTGCAGCACATCAAATTCATGCGCCCGGCGGCGGACGAGCTCGAGCAGGCGCGTATAGGGCGCGCCGTTCTCCTCGAAATTCGGCACGAACCTTGCGGCGCGCGGGCGCGCCGGCACCAGGCGCGCGGAGGTGACGCTGTCGCCGGTGGCGAACAGCGTCACGTCATGGCCCATCGCCACCAGTTCCTCGGTCAGCCAATGCACGACCCGCTCGGTGCCGCCGTAGCGGCGCGGCGGGACGGCTTCGAACAGCGGGGCGATCTGGGCGATGCGCATGGCCGGCGGAATAGGGGCCGGTTGTGGCGAAAGCGCGGCGGCGGGGCGGGTGGCGGACAAAATTGGGCCTTAATGCAGCGCAATCCTGCGCCCGTCGGGTGGCGTCGCGCCGCCCCGGAAGCGAGTCCGCCCGTGAACGCCGAAGCGACCACGACCCTGCTCCGCTACCGCCATCGCCCGCTCGGCTTTTTGCTGCATTACGTGCGGCGCCACGCCGCGGGGCACGCCGTCGTGCTTGGCGCGGTGCTGGCGGCGGTGGCCTTCGCCGTCACCACGCAATACGGGCTGAAACGGGTGATCGACGTGGTCTCGCACGGCCCGGCCGCCGCCGGCGACGCGGTGTGGGTCGCATTCGCCGTGCTGTGCGTGCTGATCGCGGCCGACAACCTGACCTGGCGCATCGGCGGCTGGATGGCGGCGCGCGCCTTCGTCGCGGTCACCGGCGACGTCCGCAGCGACCTGTTCCTCCATCTCGCCGGCCATTCGCCGAGCTATTTCGCCGAACGCCTGCCCGGCGCGCTGGCCGGCCGGGTCACCGCCACCGCGAACGCGATCTACCAGACCGAGAGCGCGATGACCTGGAACGTCATCCCGCCGTCGTTCGCGGTATGCCTCGCGATCGTGCTGATCGCGACGGTCAATCCGGTGATGGCGGCGGCCCTGGTGCTGGTGGCGGCCGGCCTCGCGGCGCTGATCTTCCGCCTCGCGCGGCGCGGCACGCCGCTGCACCGCGCCTATGCCGGCCGCGCCGCCGACGTGGACGGCGAGCTGGTCGATATCATCAGCAACATGCCGGTGGTGCGCGCGTTCGGCGCCACCTTCCGCGAGCACCGGCGCGTCACCGCAGCGGTCGGCGTGGAGATGGCGGCGCGGCGGCGCAGCCTGTTCTATCTGGAGCGGCTGCGGCTGATCCACGCGGTGCTGACCGCGGTGCTGACGGCGCTGCTGCTCGGCTGGGGGGTGGCGCTGTGGCAGCACGGGCAGGCCTCGGCGGGCGACCTGGTGCTGATCTGCTCGCTCGGCTTCACCATCCTGCACGGCACGCGCGACCTGGCGGTGGCGCTGGTGGAGCTGACGCAGCAGGTGGCGCGGCTGGAGGAGGCGATCGCCGCCCTGCTGGTGCCGCACGACCTGCCGGACCGGGCGGACGCGAGGCCGCTCGTGCCGCTGGCCGGGCGCGTCGTGTTCGACCATGTGCGCTTCGCCTATCCGGGCCGCGGCGCGGTGCTGCGCGATCTCTCGCTGGCCATCGAACCCGGCCAGCGCGTCGGGCTGGTCGGCGCGTCGGGCGCCGGCAAATCCACCGTGCTGGCGCTGCTGCAGCGCTTCTATGACGTGCAGGGCGGGCGCATCCTGATCGACGGGCAGGACATCGCGCAGGTCACGCAGCAGAGCCTGCGCGAGACCGTCGCCGTGGTGCCGCAGGACATCTCGATGTTCCACCGCACGGTGCTGGAGAACATCCGCTACGGCCGTCCCGAGGCGAGCACGGCGGAGGTGCTGGCGGCGGCGACCGTGGCGCGCTGCCGCGACTTCATCGAGGCGCTGCCGGAGGGTTTCGACACGCTGGTGGGCGACCGCGGGATAAAGCTGTCGGGCGGGCAGCGGCAGCGGCTGGCGATCGCGCGGGCGCTGCTCAAGGACGCGCCGATCCTGCTGCTCGACGAGGCGACCAGCGCGCTCGACAGCGAGAGCGAGGCGGCGATCCAGGTGGCGCTGGACAATCTGATGCGCGGGCGGACGGTGATCGCGATCGCGCACCGCCTCTCGACGCTGCGCAACTTCGACCGCATCGTGGTGATGGACGCCGGCCGCGTGATCGACGACGGCGCGCCGCTGGAACTGGCGCACCGGACCGGGCCATACCGCGAGCTGCTGCGCCAGCAGATGCAGACCGTGGAGGAGCTGCCGGCGGTGGCCTGAGGCGCCGGCGGCGACTTCTGGGCTGGGCGCGCCGCGGAACCCGCGCCGCGCGGTGCGTCGAGCGCGCTACGCCGCAATGAGCGTCCCCAGCCCGCCCTCGATGAACAGTTCCAGCAGGCAGGCATGCGCCTGCCGCCCGTCGAGGATCACCGCGCCCTTCACGCCGCGCCGCACCGCCTCGACGCAGTTTTCCACTTTGGGAATCATCCCGCCGGTGATGGCGCCTTCGGCGATCGCGGCCTGCGCGCCGGCGACCGTCATCTCCGGGATCAGCCGCCCGTCGCGTCCCAGCACCCCCGGCACGTCGGTCAGCATCAGCAGCCGCGTCGCCCCCAGCGCGCCGGCCACCGCACCCGCCACCGTGTCGGCATTGATGTTGTAGGTCTGGCCGTCCGCCCCCACGCCCACCGGCGCGATCACCGGGATCAGTCCCGCCCCGGTCAGCGCATGGATCACCCGCACATCGACATGCTCCGGCTCGCCGACGAAGCCGAGGTCGAGCGCCCGCTCGATGTTGCTGCCCGGGTCGCGCAGCGTGCGCCGCAGCTTGCGGGCGCGGATCAGCCCGCCGTCCTTGCCGCAGATGCCGACCGCCAGCGCCCCCGCCCGGTTGATCAGCCCGGCCACCTGTTTGTTGACGGTGCCGGCCAGCACCATCTCCACCACTTCCACCATCGCCGCGTCGGTCACCCGCAGGCCGTCGACGAAGGTGGACTGGATCGCCAGCCGCTTCAGCATGTCGTTGATCTGCGGCCCGCCGCCATGCACCACCACCGGGTTCACGCCGACCTGCTTGAGCAGCGCGATGTCGGCGCCGAACATCTCGGCCAGACGCTCATCGCCCATCGCGTGGCCGCCGTATTTCACCACCACCGTCGCCCCGGCATAGCGGCGCAGGAACGGCAGCGCCTGGGCGAGGGTGCGCGCCTGCTGCTCGGCAGTCTCGGCGTGGGCGTCGGTCATGCGGCTCCTCCTCGCGCGGCGCGCGCCTTGTGCGGCGCCTCGCCGGGCCGGTCAAGGATCGGCGAGGTCCGCCACCGCCGCCCGCAATTCCGCGATCCCGGCGCCGCTGTCCGCGCTGGTGGCCGCGACCTGCGGGTGCGCCGCGGGATGCTGGCGCGCCAGCGCCGCCAGCTCCGCCTGCCTGGCGGCGAGCGCTGCCGGCTTCACCGCATCCGCCTTGGTCAGCACCAGCTGATACGTCACCGCGGCGCGGTCGAGCAGGTCCATCACCGCGCGGTCGGCGTCCTTCACCTCGATGCGCGCGTCCAGCAGCAGCAGCACGCGGCGCAGGCTCGGCCGGCCGCGCAGATAGTCGAACATCAGCCCCTGCCAGTCCGCCTTCACCGCCTTCGCCGCCTGCGCGTAGCCGTAGCCCGGCATATCGACCAGCGTCAGGCGCCCGCCGAGATCGAAGAAATTGAGCTGCCGCGTCCGCCCCGGCTGGCCGGAGGTGCGCGCCAAGTTGCCTCGCCCGGTCAGCGCATTGACCAGCGAGGACTTGCCGACATTCGACCGTCCGGCGAACGCCACCTCCGCCCCCGCCAGCGCCGGCAGCTGGTCGATCCGCTGGGCGGCGAACACGAACCGGCATTCGCCGGCGAACAGGCGGCGGCCGGCATCGAGCCACGCCGCCCGCTCGTCCGGCGTCAGGTGCGCGCCGAGCGCGAGGTGCGCGAGAAGCCCGGACGCTCCAGCCGCGTCTGGCGCATGATCAGCCATTGCTGTCCGATGGTGAGCAGGTTGTTCCAGGTCCAGTAGATCACCAGCCCGGCCGGGAAGCGGGCCAGCATGAAGGTGAAGATGATCGGCATGAGCTGGAACAGCTTGGCCTGCGTCGGGTCCGGCGGCGGCGGGTTCAGCTTCTGCTGGCCCCACATCGTCAGCCCCATGACGAGCGGCCAGACGCCCAGATGCAGGAACGGCGAGATCGTGGTCGGATCGAACGGGATCAGCCCGAACAGGTTGAACACGTTGGTCGGGTCGATCGCCGACAGGTCATGGATCCAGCCGAAGAACGGCGCATGCCGCATGTCGATGTTGATGAAGATGACTTTGTAGAGGGAGAAAAAAACCGGGATCTGCACCACCATCGGCAGGCAGCCGCTCGCAGGGTTGACGCCCTCCGCCTTGTACAGCGCCATCATCTGCTGCTGCACTTTGGATTGGTCGCCCTTGTACTGCTCCTTGAGGGCCTGCATCTTCGGCCCTAGCAGCTTCATCTTGCTCATCGACCGGTAGGAGCGGTTGGCGAGCGGGAAGAACAGCGCCTTGACGATGATGGTGAACACCATGATCGCCAGCCCGAAATTGCCCAGCGCCGCATACAGCCAGTCGAGCGCGTAGTAGATCGGCTTGGTCAGGAACCAGAACCAGCCCCAGTCGATCGCGTAGGAGAAATGGCTGACGCCCTCCTGGTCCTGGTAGCGGTTCAGCAGCCGCACTTCCTTCGCGCCCACGAAGGCGCGCGCCATCGCCGTCGCCTCGCCGTGCGGCGGCACGATCACGGGCTGGCTGCTGATCGTGTCGGCCTGATAGCCGCCCTTGCCCGCGTCGAGATAGCGGTAGGTGGTGGTCGCCGCCTCGCTCTGGCTCGGGATCACCGCCTCCAGCCAGTATTTGTCGGTGAAGCCGGCCCAGCCGCCGGTGCCGGTGCCCTGGTAGGCGATGCCGTCGTGCTTCTCGCCGGCGCTTTTCGCCCCGGAATAGGTGTTCTCGCGCAGCCTGCCGTCCACCCAGCCGACCAGCCCCTCGTGCAGCACCGAATAGCCGCCGGTCGTGGGCGTGTAGTCGCGGTTCACCCGCTGCCAGGGATGCACGGCCACCGCCGCGGCGGTGCTGTTCTGCACACGCTGCGCGACGTGGAACATGTATTCGTCATCGACCGAGAAGGCGAGCTGGAAGGTCAGGCCGGCGCCGTTGTCCCAGCTCAGCGTCACCGGCTGCCGCGGCGTCAGCTTGTCGGCCGAGGCGGTCCAGCGCGTTGCGGTGTCGGGCACGCGCACACCCTTCTCCGCCGTCCAGCCGAACTGCATGTAGGTCGGCTCGGGGCCGCCCTGCGCCTCCAGCAGCTGCACCAGCGGCGAGGTCTTTTCGATCGTCTCGTGGTAATTGTTGAGCACCACGTCGTCGAGGCGGGCGCCGATCAGGCTGATGCCGCCGGAGAGGCGGGGCGCGTCGATCGCAATGTGCGGCGCCGCGGCGGGCGATGCCGCCGGGGTGTTGCCGTTGTCCTGCGCCGTCTTGCCGATCGTCTCGGACGGCGGCGACGGCGCGGTTGCCGGCGCGCTGCCGGCCTCGGTCTGCGGCGCCGGCATCGGCGGCAGGACGTGGTGCGGGCGCGGCAGCAGCGCCTGGAATCCCACCAGGATCAGCACCGAAAGCGCGATCGCGATAAACAGCCGTTTCTGGTCCATCTAGCGTGCCGTCCGGCGGTGCCGGCCCTGTGCCTGTGGGGGGACCGGGTCGTAGCCACCCTGGGTCCAGGGGTTGCAGCGGAGCACGCGCCGTGCCGCGAGCAGGCTGCCACGTGCCGCGCCATGCGTCCTGAGCGCGTCGATGGCGTAGCAGCTGCAGCTCGGCTCGAACCGGCAGGCCGGCCCGAGCAGCGGGCTGATCGTGAACTGGTATGCCCGCACGGCGCCGGCAAGCACGGCGGCGGCCGGGGTCACGGCGCCACCCCGAGGCGCGCCAGCGCCTGCCGCAAATCGTCGATCAGCGCGGTGAACCGGCGGCGGCGCGTCGCCTCGCGTCCGATCAGCACCAGATCGACCCCGCGCGGCGCCTGCTCGCGCAGCAGCAGCCTTGCCGCTTCCTTGAGCCGTCGCCGCGTGCGGTTGCGCACGATCGCGTTACCGACCTTCTTGGTCACCGTGAACCCCAGCCGCGCCGGACCGTCATCGCCGCGCACGCGCGCCTGCAACACCAGGCCAGGCTGCGCCGCCCGCCGTCCGGCAGCCGCCACGCGCAAAAACTCCGCGCGGCGCTTCAGGCGCTGTGGCACCGGCGGCATCGCCCGCCCTGGCCCTGCGACCGCTCAGGCGGACAGGCGCTTGCGGCCCTTGGCACGACGGTTCGCCAGCACCTTGCGGCCGCCGACGGTCGCCATGCGGGCACGAAACCCGTGCCGGCGCTTGCGGACAAGCTTCGACGGTTGGTAGGTGCGCTTCACGTCATCTCTCCGCTCGGATGGAATTGCGCTCGGCGACCCGGCGCACGCGGGTCCGCCGCCGCCGCCTCGCTGCAGGCGGCGGCTTATAGGGGCGGCATCCCGGCGCCGTCAACGCCGTCCGGACCGGGCTTTTCCGATCAAATGATTAAGATGCGCTCACCGCCCCGCGACTGCTAAAAGCGCCGACAATGTTTACCGTCGACAGCGACGCTACCAACCCGCGCCACGTCACGCCGACTGCGCCGCGCCGGCGCCGTCCGCGGCAGCTCTCGCGGCGCCTGGTGTGGCTCACCGTCGCCACGGTGCTGATCGCCGAGGCGCTGTTCTTCCTGCCCTCGCTCGCGCGTGCCCGCCGCGAGTGGCTGGAACGGCACCTGCGCGCCGGCCAGTTGGCGGCGCTGTCGGCGAGCGTCGGCACGGTGCAGACCGGCGTGCGCACCGACCTGCTCGACCTGGCCGACGTCGTAGCGGTGACGGTGCAGGAGGCGGGGCGCACGGTCCGGCTGGCGCAGCCGGGCGCGGCCACCGGGGCCGCCACCCGGATCGACCTCGCCGACGACACCGTGCCCGTAGCCCTGGCCGGCGCCGTCGGCGGCCTGTTCCGCGGCGGCGACGTGCTGCTCGGCGTGCGCGGGCCGAGCCTGCTGGCGGATGGCGGAACCGTGACCGTGGTGGTGCAGCGCCGCGCGCTCGACCGTGCCCTGGCCGCCTTCGCGCTGCGCGTCGGCTTCATCTCGCTCGCCGTCGCCGCCGCGGCCGGGCTGCTGCTGTACGGCGCGCTGAACCTGCTGCTGGTCCGCCCGCTGCGCCGGCTGACCGACAGCATCGCCGCGTTCCGCGCCGACCCGGAGCGGGCGGCGGCGTTCGATGCCCCGGCGGACGGGACCGACGAGATCGCCGTCGCGGGACGCGAACTCGCCGCCATGCAGCGCGAGCTGCGCGCGGCGCTCTGGCGCAACGCCCGGCTCGCCGCCCTCGGCACGGCGGTGGCCAAGATCAGCCACGATCTGCGCGGCATCCTCTCGCCGGCGCTGCTGACCGCCGAGCGGCTGCAGATGAGCCAGGAGCCGCCGATCAAGCGCGCCGGTGACACGCTGGTGCGCGCGGTCGAGCGCGCGACCGAGCTGGTGCGCCGCACCGTCGAGTTCGCGCGCGAAATCCCCGTGGCACCGCAGCGCGATCCGATGGCGCTGCGTCCGGCGCTCGCCGAGGCCGGCGAGCAGGCGCGTGTCGCCTGCCCCGACCTGACGATCGAGAATGCGGTGCCCGAGAGGCTGGAGATCGACGCCGAGCGCGGCAGCGTCGTGCGCGTGCTCGCCAACCTGCTGCGCAATGCCGGCGAGGCGCAGGCCCGCCACGTGCGCGTGACGGCCGAGGAGGCGGGCAACATGGTCGCGTTGGTGGTCAGCGACGACGGCCCCGGCCTGCCGGAGGCGGTGCAGGCGGCGCTGTTCCGCCCGTTCGTCACCGGCGGGCGGCCCGGCAGCACCGGCCTCGGCCTGGCGATCGTGCGCGACCTCGTGCATGCGCATGGCGGCGAGGCGAGCCTGCTGGCGACCGGCCCTTCCGGCACCAGTTTCCGCCTGACGCTGCCGCGCGCCGCCCGCGCCGCGCCGCAGCCGCAGGCCGCGCCGCCGCGGCCGATGGAGCTGCGGAGCTGACCACGCCGGTCAGCCGCCCTCGGTGGCGAACTCCACGTCGCGATGGACGTGCGCCGACATCAGCACGCCGAACCCGATCATCACCATGATCATCGCCGAGCCGCCATGCGAGACCAGCGGCAGCGGCACGCCGCCGACCGGGATCGCGCCCATCACCATGGCGACGTTGACGAAGACATACATGAAGAAATTCACCGCGATGCCGAGCGAGACCAGCCGTCCGTACTGGTTGCGGCAGCGCAGCGCCATCGCCATGGCGGTGAACACGATCAGCGCCAGCAGGCCCAGCACCGCGAGGCTGCCGACCAGCCCGAACTCCTCGGCGATGATGGTGAACACGAAGTCGGTCTGCTTCTCGGGCAGGAAATCCAGGTGGTTTTGCGTGCCTTGCATGAACCCCTTGCCCCACATGCCGCCGGAACCGAGCGCGATCTTCGACTGGATGATGTTGTAGCCGGCGCCGAGCGGGTCGCTCTCGGGGTTGAGGAAGGTGGTGATGCGGGCGCGCTGGTAGTCGTGCAGATGGCCGTAGGCGATCGGCGCCGCCGCGCCGACCGACGCGACCAGCAGCGCGACCTTCCACCAGCGCAGGCCGGCGCCGAGAAAAACGCTGGCGCCGACCACGGCGATGATGACGGCGGTGCCGAGATTCGGCTCCTTGAGGATCAGCGCCACCGGCACCAGCACCGCGACCGCCGGCGGGATGAGGAAGAAAAAATTGCCGACCCGCTCCCACGACGCGCGATGGAACCAGGACGCCAGCGCCAGCACCAGCGCCAGCTTCATGAACTCGCTCGGCTGCCACTGCATGCCGCCGATCTCGATCCAGCGCTGCGCGCCCTTGCCGACATGCCCCATCGTCGCCACCAGCAGCAGCAGCGCCAGCCCGAGCGCATAGGCGGGCCACGCGAGCCGCGCGATGAAGCGGATATCGACCAGCGCGATGCTGAGCATCAGCGTCAGGCCGAAGGCGAAGCGCAGCACGTGCCGCGCCGCATACGGCTCCGCCCCGCCGCCGGCCGAATAGAGCGCGACATAGCCGACCGCGGCCAGCGCGCACAGCAGCAGCGACAAAAAACCAGTTGATCTGCCAGACTTTGGCCGTCAGCCCGAACGACGTCTCGCGGATCAGGCGGCGTTCCAGCACGCTCACGCGGCACTGCCTCCGGCCAGCCGCTGCGGCGCCACCTCGGGCGGGGCGGCCGGATCGCGGGTCAGCACATCGACCATGATGTCGCGCGCGATCGGCGCCGCCATCGCCGCGCCGGCGTTGCCGTGCTCGACCACGACGGCGAGCGCATAGCGCGGCGCATCATACGGCGCGAACGCGATGAACAGCGCGTGCGGCCGGAACTCCCACGGCAGGTTCTCGGACTTGAAGCCGTGCTCGCGCTGTTCGCGCGACACGCGGCGCACCTGCGACGATCCGGTCTTGCCGGCCATCTGCACGCCCGCCAGCGGCAGTTTCGCGATCGGCGCGGTGCCGTCGGGCTCGTTCACCACCGCCCACATGCCGTCGCGCACCGCATGCAGCTCGCGCTCGGGCAGCACCAGCGCCGGCCACTCGGCGGCCTCGCCGCCCGGCCGCACGACGCCGCTGACCGCGCGCGTCAGATGCGGCTGCACCAGGCGCGCGGTGGCGAGGCGGGCCGCCATGGTCGCCAGCGCCAGCGGCGTGACCTGCGTAAAACCCTGGCCGATGCCATGCACGATGGTGTCGCCAAGGTTCCACGGCTTGCCCTGGGCGATGCGCCATTCGCGCGTCGGCACCAACCCTTTGCGCGCATCCGGCAGCTCGATGTCGAGCTTCACGCCGAGGCCGAAGCGGTTGGCCATCGCGGCGATGCGGTCGATGCCGGTGCGCCGCGCCGTCTCGTAGAAGAACACGTCGCAGGAGTTCTTGATCCCGCCGCGCAGGTTGAGCAGGCCGTGGCCACCCTTGCGCCAGCAATGGAACCGCGTGTCGCCCACATCGATGAAGCCGGGGCAGTTGATGCGGTCGGTGGTCGAGAGCGCCCCCGAGTCCAGGGCGGCCAGCGCCACCACCGGCTTGAACGTCGAGCCGGGCGCATACAGGCCCGCCGCCGCCTTGTCGATCAGCGGCGCGCGGCGGTTGGAGGTCCATTCGATCCACTGCGCCTGCGACACGCCGGAATCGAACAGGCTCGGGTCGAACGACGGGTTGGTCGCCATCGCCAGCACTTCGCCGTTGCGCGCGTCCAGCACCACCGCACTCGCGCTCTCGTCGCCGAGATGGTCGAGCACCTGCTGCTGCAGCTTTGCGTCGATGGTGAGCGTGATGTCCGCACCCGGCACGCCCTCCTGGTGCTCCAGTTCGCGGATGGCGCGGCCGACCGCGTTCACCTCGATCTGCACCGCCCCCGCCCGGCCGCGCAGCGCCAGGTCGTGGTGCTTCTCCAGCCCGGCGCGGCCGATGCGGATGCCCGGCAGCGCCAGCATCGGGTCCTCGCCCATGTCGGCCTCGCTGGGCGGGGCGACGTAGCCCACGACATGCGCGAGCGTCGGGCCGAACGGATATTGCCGCGTGGTGCCGAGGTCGATCACGATGCCCGGCAGGTCGGGCGCGTTCACCTCGATGCGCGCCATGTCCTCCCAGTCGAGGAACTCGCGCACGGTCACCGGGATGAAGCGGCGATGGCGGTGCACGTCGCGCTCGATGCGCTGGCGTTCGTGGTCGGCCAGCTTCACGATGCGCGAGAACGCGTCGAGCGTGGCACCGATGTCCTGGGTCTGCTCGGCGACCAGCAGGGCGCGCCAGTTCTGCCGGTTGTTGGCGACCGCAACGCCGGTGCGGTCGAACATCCGCCCGCGCGCCGGCGCGATCAGGCGGGCGCTGATGCGGTTGGTGTCGGCCAGCGTGGCGTATTTCGCCCCCTCGACCACCTGCACCTGATAGAGCCGCGCCGCCAGCGAGCCGAACGCCGCCAGCTGCGCCGCGCCGACCAGCAGCGCGCGGCGGGTGAACACGCCGGTGCGCTTGCTCTCGCGCCTCATGCCCGCTCCGGTGCCGCGAGCGACTGGTGCGCGCGGGTCAGCGGCACGGCCAGCGCGGGGTAGAGGGCGGCGGCGACCAGCGCCTGGAACAGGCCGGGGCCGGGCGGCAGCAGCCGCCAGGTGAGCGCCGAGGTCAGCGCCCATTGCAGCGCCGCCGCGCCGGCGCCGACGCCGGCGAACGCCAGCCACACGAGAACGAATCCCTGCCGCGCCAGCACCCGCCGCCAGCGCAGCGCCAGGCCGTGGACCAGCAGCAGCGACAGCACGCCCACTCCCGGCGGCGCATAGCCGAGCAGGTCGGCGAGCAGCCCGAGCAGGAACACCACCGCCGGCAGCATCGCCGCCGGGCGGAACAGCGACCAGAAGAACACGCAGCCGAGCGCCAGCGCGGCTTGCAGCTCGGCCTGGCCGGGCACGCCGAACGGCGCCGCGGCGGCCAGCAGCAGCAGGGCGGTGGTGGTGGCCGGGAAGGCCCAGCGCGCCGCCATGTCGAGCTGCCGCCCGATCGACTGGCGCGGCCGGATGCCGGGGAGGCGGTCCATCACCGCCGCCGGTCCGCCGCCTGCAGCCGCGGCGGCGGGATCTCCGGGTCGGCGATGCCGCGCAGCCCGTAGTCGAAGATGCGCACCACCTCCAGCCGGTCGAGCCGCGCCGCCGGCTCGATCTCCACCACGTTGCGGCCGGTGATGTGGACCGTGCCGACCGGCAGCCCGGCCGGAAACGCGTTGGCCACGGCGCTGGTCACCACCCGCTCGCCCTCCGTCGGCGCCTGGCCCTCCGGCCAGTACATCAGCCGCGGCCGCGCCCCGTTGGTGCCGGCGACGATCGCGTGTGCGCGGCTGCGCTCCAGGATCACCGGGATGCGGCTGTTGATGTCGGTGAGCAGCATCACCCGCGCGCTGCGCGCGCCGAGCTCGGTCACCCGCCCGACCAGCCCGCGATCGTCGAGCGCCACCTGTCCCTTGGCGATGTGCGCGCCCGGCCCGGTCGAGAGCAGCACCGCGCGCGCGTACACCCCGCCGGCATCGGCCACCACGCGCGCGGTCGCGTAGCTGGCGGCCGGGTCGGGGATCCAGTGCAGGTTCGCCTTCAGCGTCGCGTTCTCAGCCTGCAACGCCAGCGCCACCGACTGCCATTGCCGCAGCCGCTCGTTCTCGGCGCGCAGACGCACGTTCTCCGCCTGCAGCGCGAACAGCTCGCCGATGCCGTCCGCCGTCGCGCGCAGCGTGCCCAGCGGCTCGGCCAGCACGCCGTAGATCGGCGCCAGCGCGTCGGCCAGCGCCATGCGCGCGCGCGAGGCCACCACCGCATCGGCCTTGCCGAGCAGCATCAGCACGAACGCCGCCACGATCAGCACCGGCAGCGTCAGCTTCGCCAAGGCCTGGCGGACCGGGATGGACAGCCGGATCACCGGCACGGACCCTTCGTTGCGCGCATCCGAGCTTGCCCCAGCCTGACAGCCGGCGCGAGGTCTAATCCCGCGAGGGCTAATACATCGTCGTCAGCACGTTCCCCAGGCGCTTCATCTCCTCCAGCGCCCGCCCGGTGCCGAGCGCCACGCATTGCAGCGGGTCCTCGGCGACCGCGACCGGCAGCCCGGTGGCGTCGCGCAGCACCTGGTCGAGCCGCTGCAGCAGCGCGCCGCCGCCGGTCAGCACGATGCCCTTGTCGACGATGTCGGCGGCAAGCTCCGGCGGCGTGTTCTCCAGCGCCACCTTCACCGCCTCGACGATCGCGCTCACCGGGTCGGCGAGGCTGTCGGCGATCTGGCGCTGGCTCACCACCACCTCGCGCGGCACGCCGTTCATCAGGTCGCGCCCCTTCACCTCGCGCGTCGGCCCGTCGTCGCCGTCATAGGGCTGCGAGGCGGCGCCGATCTCCATCTTGATCCGCTCGGACGAGCTTTCGCCGATCAGCAGGTTGTGGTTGCGGCGGATGTAGCTGATGATCGCCTCGTCCATCTTGTCGCCGCCGACGCGCACGCTGCGCGAATAGACGATGCCGCCGAGCGAGATCACCGCGACCTCGGTGGTGCCGCCGCCGACATCGACCACCATGCTGCCCGACGGCTCGGTCACCGGCAGGCCGGCGCCGATCGCGGCGGCCATCGGCTCCTCGATCAGCCGCACTTTGCGCGCCCCCGCGCTTTCCGCGCTCTCCTGGATCGCGCGCCGCTCCACCGCGGTCGAGCCGGAGGGGACGCAGACGATGATCATCGGGCTGGCAAAGCCGCGGCGGTTGTGAACTTTGCGGATGAAATGCTTGATCATCTCCTCCGCCACCTCGAAATCGGCGATCACGCCGTCGCGCAGCGGGCGGATCGCGGAGATGTTGCCCGGCGTGCGGCCGAGCATCAGTTTCGCTTCCTCCCCCACCGCCAGCACCTGCTTCTTGCCGCGCACGTCGGCGATCGCCACCACGCTCGGCTCGTCGAGCACGATGCCGCGGCCTTTCACATAGACGAGCGTATTGGCCGTGCCGAGGTCGATCGCCATGTCCGCGGACATGAAGCCGAGCAACCTTGCAAACATGCCGTGAAACCCTTTTGACAGCGAAGCGGAAGCGCGGGAGGGCTTAACCGCTCGCCCCGCCGATCTCAAGGGGCGCGACCGCCAGCGGATGCGGAAGCTGGCGACTGTGCCTCGTTGCGGCTGCGACCTTCGCCCGCCTCGCGCGTTGTGGCCCGGTCATCAGCGATCGGGAGGGAGAGACATGCGACGCAGCCTTGCAACCGCCGGCGCACTCGTCGCCCTGGCCTGCTGCCTGGCGGCCTGCGGCGAAAGCCCGCTGACCCGCGGCCTCACCGGCGGCGCCATCGGGGCGGGCGCGGGCGCCGGGATCGGCGCGGTGACGGGTGTCGGCGCGGGCACCGGCGCCCTGATCGGTGGCGGCGTCGGCGCCGCCGGCGGGGCGCTGACCGCGCCCTGACGCCAGCCGCCGCCCGGCACGGCGCGCCACCCTCTCCCGCACGCGGGAGAGGGCGGGCCCGGGCGCGCGTCAGCCGAGGCGTTCGCCGTGCAGCACCATGTCCAACCCCTCCATCTCCTCTTCCTGGCCGACGCGCAGGCCGACGAGCACGTCCACCACCTTGAAGAGGACGAAGCTGACCACGCCGCTCCAGATCAGCGTCGCCAGTACCGCGATCGCCTGCGCTTCCAGCTGCGCGATGCCGCCGACGTTGACGCCCAGCGGCGCGTCCTTGGTGGCGGTGAACGGGCCGAAGGCGAACACGCCGGTCAGCAGCGCGCCGATGATGCCGCCCACGCCATGCACGCCGAACGTATCGAGGCTGTCGTCGTAGCCGAACACGTGCTTGAGGCTGGTGGACGCCCAGAAGCAGATCACGCCGGCGGCGATGCCGATGATCAGCGCCGGGCCGGGCAGCACGAAGCCGGAGGCCGGCGTGATCGCCACCAGCCCGGCGACCGCGCCGGAGGCGATGCCGAGCACGCTCGGCTTGCCCTTGCTGCCCCACTCGGCGAACATCCAGGCCAGCGCGGCGGCGGCGGTGGCGATCTGGGTCGCCGCCATCGCCATGCCGGCGCGGCCGTTGGCGGCGACCGCGGAGCCGGCGTTGAAGCCGAACCAGCCGACCCACAGCAGCGAGGCGCCGATCACCGCATAGGCGACGTTGTACGGCGCCATGTTGTCGTGGCCATAGCCGACGCGCCGCCCGAGCACGAGGCAGGCGACCAGGCCGGCGATGCCGGCGTTGATATGCACGACCGTGCCGCCGGCGAAGTCGGCCGCGCCCGGCAGGCCGAACACGCCGGCGCCGAGCCAGCCGGTGGCGCTCCACACCCAGTGCGCGATCGGCGAATAGACGCACAGCGACCACAGCACCATGAACAGGCACATCGCCGAGAACTTCATGCGGTCGGCGAACGCGCCCGCGATCAGCGCCGGCGTGATGATCGCGAACGTCATCTGGAACATCATGTAGACGCTCTCGGGCACCGTCGTCTGGGTCGCGGCATCGACGCCGGCGCCGAGCGTGAACGGCTTGTCCCAGTTGGCGCCGAAGCCCGAGAGGAAGAAGCGGGAGAGGTCGCCGATATACGGATTGCCGTTGGTGAAGGCGAGGCTGTAGCCGGCGACCATCCAGGTGATGGTGACCAGGCAGCAGATGGCGAAGGACTGCATGATGGTGGCGAGCACGTTCTTCTTGCGCACCATGCCGGCATAGAACAGAGCCAGCCCGGGAATGGTCATCATCAGCACGAGCGCGGTGCTGGCGAGCATCCAGGCGGTGTCGCCGCTGTCGATCTTCGGCGCGGCGGCCGGGGCAGTGTCCGCCCATGCGGGCGCCGCCAGCAGCAGCGGCAGCGCCGCCGGCACGATGCATCCCGCCAGTTGATGTGTCAGCCTTTTCATTCTCGATCTTCCCTCGTCGTCTGCGTGCAATGGGGCCGGCTCAGAGCGCCTGGGCGTCGGTCTCGCCGGTGCGGATGCGCACCGCGCGGTCGAGGTCCAGGACGAAAATCTTGCCGTCGCCGATCTTTCCGGTGTGCGCGGACTTCATGATCGCCTCGACCACCTGCTCGGCGAGGTCGGCCGGCACCGCGACCTCGATCTTCACTTTCGGCAGGAAGTTCACGTGGTATTCCGCCCCGCGGTAGATCTCGGTCTGCCCCTTCTGGCGGCCGAACCCCTTCACCTCGCTGACGGTCAGGCCCTGCACGCCGAGCGGCGTCAGCGCCTCGCGCACGTCGTCGAGCTTGAAGGGCTTGATGATGGCAATGATGAATTTCATGTCGCTGCCCTGTCCCGATCCCGATCCTTGTCTCGCCGCCGCCGCTCGCGGCCCGCAGACGGGCCATCGCATGCGGTTTCCGCGGCTTCGCGTTTCAAGAAGCGTGCCACCCGTCCCGATGCGCGCGCCGCCGCGGCCCCGCCGCGCGCTGCCCAAGACTGAGGCAGCGGGTTGCAATTCCGCCCAGCGGGGCCTCCTTTGGCGCTGCACGCAACGGAGGCAGGCGATGGCCGGGCGGATCGCGGCGGATGTCTGCGTCGTCGGCGCCGGGCCGGTCGGCGGCACGCTCGCCTGCCTGCTGGCGGAGGCGGGGGTCGCGGTCGCGATCCTCGACCGCGCTGCCTTGCCGCCGATGGAGCATCCGGATTTCGACGGCCGCGCCTATGCCGTCGCCGCCGGCTCCCGCGTTCTGCTGGAGGCGGCGGGGCTGTGGACACACCTGCCGTTCCCGGCCGGCCCGATCCGCGACATCCGCGTCACCGACGGGCGCATCGGCCGCCCGGCCTCGCCGCTCGCGCTGCATTTCGGCGCGCGCGACGTGGGCGAGGCGGCGTTCGGCTGGATGGTGGAGGCGCGCAGCCTGCGCATGGCGTTGAACGCGCGGCTGCACGCGCTGCCCACGCTGCGCCTGTTCGCGCCGGCCGAGGCCGCGGTCGATTGCCGCGCCGCGGGCGCGGTCGTGCGCATCGCCGGCGGGCCGGAGATCGCGGCGCGCCTGGTGGTCGCCGCCGAGGGCCGGAACAGTCCGCTGCGCGCGCAGGCCGGCATCGCGGTGACCCGCATCCCGTACCGCCAGACCGGCCTCGTCGGCGCGATCGCCCACGAGCGCCCGCATGACGAAACCGCGCTGGAGCATTTCCTGCCCGCCGGCCCGTTCGCGCAACTGCCGATGGCGCCGACCGAGACGGAAAAGCATGTCTCGGCGATCGTCTGGACCGAGCGCGATGCCGTCGCGCGGCGGATGCTGGCGCTGCCCGACGACGCCTTCGGCCGCGAGGTGGCGCGGCGGCTCGGGCCGCATCTCGGCACGCTGCGGCCGATCGGCCGGCGCTGGAGCTATCCGCTCGCCGCCATGCACGCGCACCGCTATGTCGCGACACGGCTGGCGCTGGTCGGCGATGCCGCGCACGGGGTGCATCCGATCGCCGGCCAGGGCCTCAATCTCGGCTTCCGCGACGCCGGCGCGCTGGCCGAACTGGTGATCGCCGCGCTCGCGGCCGGGCAGGACCCCGGCGCGCCGGCGCTGCTGGCCCGCTACCAGGCGCGGCGGCGGCCCGACAATCTGCTGATGCTGGCCGCGACCGACGGGCTGGAACGGCTGTTCAGCAACGACAACCCGCTGCTCCGGCTGGCCCGCGACGTCGGCATCGGCGCCGTGGACCGGCTGCCGCCGCTGAAACGCCTGTTCATCCGCCGGGCGATGGGGACGCGTGCGGCCTGATCTCGGGCCGCGTCTCCGGCATCGCGACGGCGACCAGCAGCAGGCCGATGGCGCCGAACAGGGCGAGGGCGAGGAAGGCGATGCGGCTGCCGAACCGCCCGGCGAGGTCGCCCGCCATCGCCGTGCTGAGCGTCGCGCCGACGCCGATGCCCAGGCCGATCGTGCCGATGCACAGGTTGAACCGCCCGGTGCCGCGCGTCAGGTCCGCCGCCACCAGCGGCACCAGCACGCCCAGCGACGCGCCGCCGAGGCCATCCAGCGTCTGGCTGGCGACGATCAGCGCCGGGCTGGCGAGGGTGGCCAGCAGCACGCCGCGTATCGGCAGCTCGACGAAGCCGAGCAGCAGCACGAGCCGCCGCCCGCGCCGCTCGGCCAGCCGCCCGACCCAGGGCGAGATCAGCGCCACCACCGCCTGCGGCAGCACGAGGCAGGCGGCGATGACGAGGTTGGCGCCGTCGCCGGCCTGCCGCGTCACCTCGGCGGCGGCGACCGGCAGCATCGCGGCGTTGGCGAGCTGGAACATCACGATGCAGAGCGCGAAGGTCAGCAGCCGCCGGTCGAGCATGACCCGCCAGCCGGCTGCGCGGTGATGGTCCGGCGGGTCGATCGCGGCGGCCAGCGCCGGGTCGGCGGACGGATCGCGCGGCGGCATCGCCCGCACCGCCAGCAGCGCCGGCACCGTCAGCGCGGCGGCGAACCAGAACACCGCGCGGCTGGAGACCGCGCTGCCGATCGCCCCCATCAGCGCGGCGCCGGCAGCGTTGCCGAGCGCAGCGAAGCGGGCGTTGCGGCCCAGCCGCTCGGCGAAGGCGCGGCGGCCGACGCGGTGGAGCGTGATGGCGGCGATCGCCGGCACCAGCACGCAGCTGGCGAAGCCGTGCAGCGCCTCCTCCAGCATCACCGGCAGCCGCTCCGGCCACACCGCCAGCAGCGCCGCACTCAGCCCGACCAGCGCCAGGGCGAGAGCGGCGGCGAGGCGCTTGCGCGGCATGGCATCGACCAGCGCCCCGGCCGGCACCTGGCCGAGCAAGGTCGCCGCCGAGCCGACCGACAGCGCCACGCCGATCTCGCCCTGCGTCCATTTCTGCGTGGTCAGATAGACCGCGATGAACGGGCCGAACCCGGTCTGCAGGTTGGCGACGAAGAAGTTCAGCCAATCGAGCGCCCGCAACCCGGCGCGGTCCGGCGGCGCGCCCGGCGGTGCCGGCGGCGGCATCTTCGGGCGCTCAGTTGGCTTGCGGCGGGGCGGCCGGCGCGGCGTGCGGCGCGGCCGGCGGCACCTCCGGCAGGCCCAGCGCCTCGACCGGCTTGGCGGGATCGTAGGCGGGCGCGGACTTGATCATGGCCGACGGGATGGCGAGCGTCGCCGCCGCCGCCTTGCCCATGACGAACCGCAGCGCCGGCCATTCCACCGCGACTTTTCGGCTGCCCATGCCGAGGAAGCCGCCCACGTCGATCACCGCGGCGCGCGGCGCGCCGGTGCGATCGACCAGCACATCGACGATGCGCCCGATCTCCTTGCCGGCATCGCCCTTCACGGCGAGCCCGAGCACCGCCACCACCTGGTTCGACGGCACCTGCTCGATCGCCTCGCCGGTCGGCGCTGCCGCCGGGGCCTGGGTCTGCGCCGCTGCCGGCGCCGCCGACAGCGCGAGCACCAGAGCCGCCGCGAGTCGCCGTTCGCCCACTGTCCGCTTCCTTGTCGCGCCGCAGGAACCGATCGCGGCCGGGCCGCGCTTGCCGAGGGTATCGGCGCGGCGCAGGGTCGCGCGGATCACGGTGCGGAGCAAGCAGTGGCGCGAGGCCCGGTGCCGCCCAATTCCCCGCTCGGCCGCGCCGCCGTCGAGGCTGCCGGCTGCCGCCGCTGCGGCCTGTGGCAGCACGCCACCCAGACCGTGTTCGGCGAGGGTCCGCCGGCAGCGGCCATGATGCTGGTCGGCGAGCAGCCGGGCGACCAGGAGGACCTCGCCGGCCGCCCCTTCGTCGGCCCGGCCGGCCGCCTGCTTGACCGCGCGCTGGCGGATGCGGGGATCGAACGTCACGGCGTCTATGTCACCAACGCGGTGAAGCACTTCAAATTCCTGCCGCGCGGCAAGCGCCGGCTGCACCAGAAACCCGACCGCGCCGAAATCGTCGCCTGCAAATGGTGGCTGGACATTGAGCGCGGCGAACTGCGCCCGCGCGTCACCGTGCTGCTGGGCGCGACCGCGGCGCAGGCGGCGCTGGGCCGCGCGGTCACGATCGGGCGCGAGCGCGGGCGCGCATTGCCGCTTGATCCCGGCCAGGCTGTAATCACCGTGCATCCGTCCTACCTGCTGCGCCTGCGCGACGAGGCGGCAAAGCGGCGCGAGTATGCGGCCTTCCTGGCCGATCTGCGGCTGGCGGCGCGCCTACTGGCCGCCTGACGCCGCCCGCACCGCCTCGGCGCCGTATTGCCGTTCCAGCCGGCGGACGGTGAAATGCGCGCGGGCGAGCCTTCGGTAATGGCGGAGGAAGGCGGTGTTCACCAGCGCCCCGCCCGCGGCGCCCGCGAGCGGTGCGGCGGATGCGGCCAGCTTGTCGGCCAGCCCGACGCTCCAGGTCCGCGCGGCCTGGGCGAGCACGGCCGCGACCGGCGCGCCACGCAGCAGCAGCCGCGCGCCCCAGTAGCCGCCCTCCTCGCTGCCGCCGGCGAGCGCGAACACTTCCAGGCAGGCGCGGCGCGTCGCTTCGGCGCGGAGGTCCTCGCCCTCGGCCAGCGCGGCGGCGGCGATCTGGCGCATGATCAGCAGCGTGGTCAGCGCCGCGTCCGGCACCGCGCCGAGCAGACCAGCGGCGCCGCTGACCGCCCCGGAGAGCGCAGTCGCCACATGCGCGGTGCGCGGCGAGGCGAGCGGGCCGGTGGGGGCGCCGCTGTCGGGCAGGCCGAGCACGGCCATGCCGAACGCCCGCTCCAGCGCCACCCGCGCAAGGCTTTCCAGCGCCGCGGCGGCGCCGGTGCGGTTGGCGATGCCGCGCAGCACCGGCGCCGCCGCGGCGAGGCGGGCGACGCTGCGCGCCGTCCGCACCAGCACCCCGCCGTCGTCCTCCAGCACGGCGAGCGCGTCGGCGAGTTCGGCACGGGCGAGAGGGGGCAGCGCGTCGGCGGACATGACGGCCGGAACGCGCGCCGAGGCCACGGGGTCAGCCGGCGCGCCGGCGCAAATCCTCGGGCCAGGGCCGATCGGGGCGGAAGAACAGCGCGAGCTTCAGGCTCTCGGCAATGGTCCGCGCCTTGGCGTTGAAGCGCGCGGCAAGCTCGGGCGCGAACAGGTCGTGTGCCGTGGCCTCGAACAGGTCGAGCCATAATGGAAACAATTCCGGCGCCATGCCCGCGACCGCGGCGTGGACCGCCACCGGATTGCCCTTGTAACGGCCGGAGGTCAGCATCACCGACGACCAGAAGGCATACATCTTCTGCAAATGCGCCGGCCAGCCGTCCTCGGCGACCGCGGCCGCGAACACCGGGCCGAGCCGCGGATGGGCGCGCGCGCGGGCGTAGAAGGCATCAACCAGTTGCGGGATCGTCGATTCGTCGATTGCGTCGAGCATGGCCTATAGCTTGGCACGCACCGCGGCGCAGACAAGCGCCACGTCTTGGTCCGACAGATCGGGATGGATCGGCAGTGCCAGGATGCGCGCGGCAAGGTCCTCCGCGACCGGCAGCGCGGCGCCGTCATGGGCGTGGCGATAGGCCGGCTGAAAGTGCAGCGGACGCGGATAGTAGATCGCCGTCGGCACCCCCTCCGCCCGCAAACCTTCCTGCAGCCGCGTGCGCTGTTCCGAACTATCCAACAAGATTGCATAAATGGCCCAGGCGCTGGTCGAGTTCGGGCACTCTTGCCGGTGTCTGCACGGCATTGCCCAGTCCCATGTCATAGGCGCGAGCGATGCGCTCGCGGGCGGCGAGTTCCTCCTCGAACACGGTGAGCTTGCTCAGCAGCACGGCGGCTTGCAGCGTGTCGAGCCTTCCGTTCATGCCGGTGTGCAGCACTTCGTAGCGCGTGGCACCCTCGCCGTGCGTGCGCAGGCTGCGGTAGAGCTCGGCGCGTGCCGCGTCCTCGGTCAGCAGCGCGCCGCCATCGCCGTAGGCGCCGAGCGGTTTCGACGGAAAGAAGCTGATCGCCGTCGCATCGGCGGCGCGGCCGAGGCGCGCGCCGTGCAGGCTGGCGCCGAAACTCTGCGCGCAGTCGTCGAGCGCGAACAGGCCCTCGCGCGCCGCGAGTTCGCGCAAGCGGGGCCAGTCGGCGGGCTGGCCGAACAGATCGACGCCGATCAGCGCGCGCGGACGCAGGGTTTTTCCCGCGCGCACCGTCGCGATGCGATCCGCGAGCGAGGCCGGCGAAATCTGGAACGTGCGCGGGTCCACGTCGCAGAACACCGGCGTGGCGCCGAGCAGCAGCGGCACCTCGGCGGTGGCGGTGTAGGTGAAGGCGGGCAGGAACACGGCGTCGCCCGGCCCGACGCCTTCGGCCATCAGCGCGATCTGCAACGCGTCCGTGCCGGACGACACCGCGACGCAATGCGCCGCACCGCAGAACGACGCGAGGCGCTGCTCAAGCTCGGCGACTTCCGGGCCGAGGATGAACTGGCAGTGCTCCAGCACGGCGGCGATGCGCGCGCGCAGGTCGTCGGCGATGCGGGCCTGCTGGGCAGGAAGATCAAGGAAGCGCATCGCGGTCTCCGGCTTGGCGGGAGCGAACCCACGGCCCTAGAACGAAAACACCGGCCAGGACTGGCCTGGCCGGCGCCTAACGAAAGGAGGAAGCGATGAAGCACCATCGCAGGCTCCTGCCGTGGATCATGGTGACCCTGACCATCAAGGTCAAGGTCATCATACGTCGGCGGTAGGAGCGGGGCCAGTCCCTCGCCGGGGCTGGCCCTCTCCTTTCGGCCGGCGGTCAGCCATGTGCGGCGTCGGCGCCGCTCTCCTGCGCGAACTCCGGCACCAGGCGGCCGAGCATCGCCAGTGCCAGCTTCACCTGCCCGCCGTGGCAGGCCCCCGCGATCTCGTCGATGGCGCGCCCGACGATCGCCGGGTCGGCGGTGCGCGGTGTGGCCATCAGCAGCCCCGCCGTGCCGGTCGGCATCGCCGGCTCGCGGCCGTGGAACAGTTCCTCGAACAGCTTTTCGCCCGGACGCAGGCCGGTGAAGCGGATTTCCACGTCCGCGTCCGGCCGCAGCCCGGCCAGCCGGATCATCTGCCGCGCCAGATCGACGATCTTCACCGGCGGTCCCATGTCGAGCACGAAAATGCCGCCCTCCGGCATCGTCTCGCCGCTGCCGACCACGCTCGCCTGCAACACCAGCCCGACCGCCTCGCGCACCGTCATGAAGTAGCGCTGCATGTCGGGATGCGTGACCGTCAGCGGCCCGCCGCGCGCCAGCTGGCGCTGGAACAGCGGCACCACCGAGCCGGTGCTGCCGAGCACGTTGCCGAAGCGCACGGTGATGCAGCGCATCCCGCTGCCCGACCGCCGCGCCGCCCGGTCGAGGCCCTGGCAGTACATCTCGGCCAGCCGCTTCGAGGCGCCCATGACGCTGCTCGGGTTCACCGCCTTGTCGGTGGAGATCAGCACCATCGCCCGCGCCCCGGCCGCCCGCGCCACGTCGGCGACGATGCGGGTGCCGGCGGCGTTGGTGAGCAAACCCTCTGCCCGGTTCGCCTCCACCATCGGCACGTGCTTCAGCGCCGCGGCGTGGAACACCAGGTCCGGGCGCAACTCCTCCACCACCGCGCGCAGCCGCGGCTCGTCGCGGATGTCGGCGATCACGGCGCGGCGCGGCACGGCGGGGTGGCTTTCGGACAGTTCGAGGTCGATCTGCCACAGCGCGAACTCGCCGTTGTCGAGCAGGCCGAGCAGCTCCGGCCCCAGCGCCGCCACCTGGCGGGCCAGTTCGCTGCCGATGGTGCCGCCGGCGCCGGTGACCAGCACCCGCCGCCCCTGCACCAGCCGCGCCATGCCCTCGCGGTCGAGCGGCACCTGCGGGCGGTTGAGCAGGTCCTCGATCGCCACGGGCCGCAGTTCCAGCCGCTCGGCGCGGTGCGCGGCGGGGTCGAGCGCGGTGACGCGCGGGGCGCGGGCGACGCGCAGCCCCTCGCGCTCCGCCGCCGCCATCAGCCCCGCCAGCACCTCGCCCGGCAGGTCCGGCTCGGTCACCACCAGCGCGGCGGGCAGCGCCTGTTCGGCGCGCAGGCGGGCGAGCACCGGCGCGGCCTCGGCGACGCTGCCCAGGATCGGGCAGTTGTGGATGCGCCGCCCGGTCTGCGCGCGGCCGAGCGAGAGCAGGCCGGTGGCGCGATACGGCGCGTCCCGGTCGCCGGCGAGCGCGCGCAGGAACAGGTCGGCCCCTTCGCCGGCGCCGACCAGCAGCACCGGCTGCGCGCCCGCCCCGCCGCCGGTGCCTTCCTGGAGCAGGCGGTAGAAGATGCGCGGGATGGCCAGCAGCGCCATCAGCGCCAGCGCCTGCACGATCGGCAGCGTCGGCACCGGCAGGGCGACATGCGCCAGATGCAGCCCGAGCGCGAACAGCGCCGCCCCGGTCAGGCTGGCCGCGCCGACGCCGAGCAGGTCGGAGGGGCCGGAGAAGCGCCAGTACTGCACCGACAGCCGGAACGGCAGGCCCGCCAGCAGCAGCGAAGCGGCACCCCAGAGCAGCGTCCAGGCCGGCGCGACCGGGTCGGCGGCGGGGGCGACCAGCCAGCGCGCCAGCACCACCGACGCGGCCGCCAGCAGCCCGTCCAGGGCCGCGTTCAGCGCGATTCGCTGGGTGGAACGACGGGTCGCCATGACCCCGCTATAGCCGGTCGGGCGGGCCGGGCGCGACGGGCGGGAGATTTGTTCCTTATATGGAATAGTGCGGCCGCGCACGCCCCCGGCACGCTCAGGCCGGAACCGGCGGGCCGCAGCCGCCGGGGCGGGCGACCGGCGGCGGGCGAGGCGGCGAGGGCATCGGGGCGGCCAAGGGCGCGGCCGGCAGCGCGCGGCGGGGCGCGGCGGCGCGGGCGGGCGGCGGCGCCGGCGGGGCGGCGAGGCCGGGCGGCAGGCGGACCCCCAGCATCCGGCAGAGCGGGCGGAGCAGGCGGCGCATCTGCGGCGCGGCGTCGAGCAGGGCGGCCATGTCCGCCTCGGCGAGCAGGTGGCGCAGTTGCGACGCGCCGGACGCCGCCTCCGGCACCAGGGGCAGCAGCCAGGCGCGGGATTGCGGCAGGGCACGCGGGAGGTGGCGCCGCGGCGCCGCGCGGGGCGGGCGGCGGGAGGGGTAGCGCCGATGCCGGCCGGCCTCGATGCGGGCGGCCAGCGCGGCGACCTGGGCGGCCAGTCCGCGCAGGCGCGACCAGATCAGCACGCACCCACGGCCCGGCCAGCCCGCCCGCGCCGCCGCGCCGCGCGACCGCCCGGCACAGGAAGTCGATGAGGCGGGCGAAACGCTCGGTGGAGGTGGCGGCGGTGGCGTGGGTCACGACAGTTTTTCTAACACGAGGGGTCGGGGGCTGGGCAAGCGGGTCGTGGGTGAGGTTGAATTTCGGCTGCGTGTGGGGAGGAGCGGCAGACGGCTGGCCGCTGGGAAGTCCGCTTTGCGCCCGCCTCTGCCGCTCGGCCAGAGCTTGGCGAGTCTCCAGAGCGGCCATTCGGTTGGTGGGAAAATCAAGACTTCCGGATTTCCCGGAAGATATGACCGTAATGGAAATGCAGCGATCTCCGCTTCCCCCCCCGCGGGGCGGGTGCCCGAACGCGAATTGAAACCGGCAGCTAACGGAACCTATGCCGCGCCGTCGGCTATTTCGCGCGGAGTTGCCCCAACGCGCTCAGCCAGTTCTCCATGTGATAGGTCCTGGCGATCTTCCCGTTGTTGACGGTTTGAATATCGATGGTCATGATCTTGAAGCTCTTTCCGGAGTGAGGCACGCCGAAAAGGTCGCCGGCCGGTGTGCCCGATACCTCGCCGCGAACAATTATGCGGTCGCCCGAGACCAACACTTCCTTGATATCGAAGGTCATGTCGGGAATGGATTTCGCAAAGCCGCCCACCACCTTGATCGAAGTGTCACGCCCCCAGCACTCACCCGGGAGATAGCCGGCACACGACTTATAATCAGCCGTCAGTATCTGTTCTTGCACCGCTTTGACATCACCGCGACTTGCAACGTTAAATAGACTGTACCAAGGTGCTATGATAGCCCGTGCTTGGGCTTCGGTAAGAGGTTGCGCCAGGGCGGCACCTGAAACGCCGACAATCAAGAGAAAAGCGAGTGCAACTTGAGGCAGCTTCCTGATTTGGCTTATCAGCATGGTGTGTGGTCTCCCAACTCCGTATGATGCAGGCTCCGCCATGATCCATGTCGATTATGACGTGAATCATAGGCGACTATGAGGCACGTCATAGTCAATAGTCAATAGGGGAAATTGTTGGCCGGGGGCATCCGACAGCGGATGATTGAGCGGACCGCAATCCTGCTCGCGAAGAAGGGTCTTCAGGGCACGTCGTTCAGCGAGGTCCTCGAGGCGTCGGGCGCGCCGCGTGGTTCGCTTTATCATCACTTCCCAGGCGGGAAGGATGAACTGGTTCTCGCCGCGGTTCGTGCTACGGGAGATCAAATGATGAGCGCACTCGACCAGTTGGCGGGAAAGCCGGCTGGCGAGGTCGCCCGAGGTTTCGCCGCGCTGTGGCGGATGATTCTCGCCAGGTCCGACTTCGCTGCCGGTTGCGCTATCGTCGCCGTGACGGTCGCGGCAAACTCCGCGACCTTGCTCGAACGAGCAGGGGAGGTTTTTCGCGGAAATCGGTCACGGCTTGCCAAGCTTCTGGCTGAAGGGGGCGTTCCCCAAGACAGAGCGCTTGCTTTGGCCACAACGTTGATATCTGCCTTCGAGGGGGCCGTGGTTCTGTCGCGCGCGGAACGGTCTTTCGAACCCTTTGAGCTTGTGGCCACCGAGCAGCTCGCAGCGGTGGACGCCGCCGTGACGAAGCGGCGTCGACCGAGTTCAAAGTGACCCAGAGAGGTTGCAATGCCATCATCATTCGTCGCGCGGAAATCGGGATATCGGCTGCGGAACATGTCCGGGAGCGTGTCGTCAGCACTGCCGTCCGGATGTCGAGGAAGGGCTGCCCAGTGGTGCGCGGGGTGTTCGACAATCCATCCCATGCTACATGGTGTGCG